>CAWEIN010000007.1:0-114762 GCA_963809065.1 Blastocatellia bacterium | reverse complement strand
AAATCAGAACGCCGTCGGTAAACGAGCTCACGGGCGGCGAATCAACCACCACGTGATTAAACTTTGACTGCATCAGCATCATCAAACGCTGCATTTGATCGGAGCCCAACAGTTCAGCCGGATTTGGCGGTATCGGACCGGCAGTTAAGACATGCAGACCAGGTACTCCTGCGTCCGAAACCATCGCGACCACCTCCGCTTCAGACAACTCATTTGACAAAATTGAGCTCAAGCCGGCCCGATCAGACAATCCGAAAATTGAGCGCAGGCGAGGTCGCCGCATGTCGGCGTCAATGATGACCACGCTGGCTCCGGTTTGGGCCAAACTTACCGCTGTATTCACCGCGGTAGTCGTCTTTCCTTCTCCCGGCAAGCTCGAAGTCACAAGCAATGACCGCGGCGCCCCCCCCGCAGTTGAAAGCAAGACAGAGGTCCGCAGATGCCGGTACGACTCGGCCAAAGGCGAACGGCCGTCCACATTCATCAACAACTCCGGATTCTCAGAGGGGTTGCCATTTCGCTTCTGAAGCGCTGCCGAACCTGATAGCAACCGGCGTTTGCCGGTGCTAAGCGCTGAGGGAATCACGGCGAGCGCGGGTAGATGCAGCAAGCGCTCTACCTCATCAGTGGAGTGCACTGTGTCGTCGAGGTATTCGAGCAGCAGTGCAAACCCAACTCCAAGTCCGAGCGACAGGAACAGCGCAATAAAGACTGTGCGAGTTCGATTTGGTCCCACGGGACCTTCGGGCGCAATGGCGTAATCGACAACGGAAATATTATTTGGCTTGCTCGCCATGATTACGTCGTTCTCTTTGGAACGCTGCAACAAATTGTCAAGCAGCGTCTTGTTCGTTTCAATCTCCTGCTGAATGATCCGATAGTTGATTGCAGCTTCGTTTTGCGTGAGGGTCTCTCCGCGTTGCTTCTCAAACGACTTACGCAATTCCTGCTCGCGCGCCAAAGTTTGCCGATACTGAGTCTCCAGGTTTGTCAGAAGCGTATTGCTTTTGCGGTTGCGAATATCTTTAAGCTGCCGGTCGAGTTCGCCAATTTGCTGATCGATCTCCTTCACTTCCGGGGCTTCTTCGGTGGCATCCACCATTAGTTGCGCTCGCTTCTGCCGAAAATCTGACAGTTTCGCCTCCAGTTCGTCTGCCTGCTTCGCGTCGACGTCAGCGAGGGCGCTGGCCTTACCGGGCACTCTTGCAGCGTTATATTGAGACTCTGCAAGGATCCTTTGATTTTCGGCCTCTAGTAATTGCCGGTTGAGTCCTGCGAGTCGCTCGACAACTGTATTCTGGCTGGCATCCAGTGAAATTATCTGATTGTTTTTCGCGTAGTTGACCAACTTCTCCTCGTCAGTGCGAATTTGCTGTTGCAGCTCCGCAATGCGCTTTTGCAAAAATTCTCCCGTGGTCGTGTTGGTTTCGCCCTTCTTTTCGAGGTTGTTGAAGACATAGGTTTCGGCGATAGCGTTGACTACTTTCGAAGCCACCTCCGGGTCGGTGTGCGTAAAAGAAATGTCAATCAGCCGCGTTTCTTTGTATAAGCCACGCGTTTCCTTAACCGGTTCAACTTTCAGGCCACCGAGGATTGCGGCAACATACGGCGCAAGGCGTTTGGCTTCGACGAGATCGTCACGCGCTGAGGCCGTCGCCGCGGTCGTGCGAAGCTGCAATTCATCCTTTGGCCGCGCGTTGTTTTCCGGTTGGACCTTACCACCGAACCCAATCATTCCTTTGATAGTTTGCCAGGTTGTTCTTTTTTGAGTTGAGTTTCCCTTGAAGAAATCGGGGTTGTGTTCCAGGTCGAGCGCCTTTACAACGCGCCGGGTCAAGCCCGGGCTGATGAGTATTTGAAGCTGTGTATTAAAGTAGACGGGATCGTTAGTTGGGCCAAAAACGTAAGGCGTCTTACCTACGAGCGCACCGCTGTTTTCCAGGTCTACCTGGACGCGGGCGCTGGCCTGATAGATGTCGGGTTTACGTGCGACATATATTACTGAAAGCATCGTGATCAAAGCCATGATGCTAAGGACCAGCCACAATCGTTTGCGCACGGCGCGCCAATAGTCGAGCAGATGTATTTCGGATTCCGCATTCAGGTCAACTCCGTAATTGTAGGAGCGTGGATTGCCCGAAGCCTCACTCAATGCGTCGATTGCTTTATGATTGGGCTCAGCCTTAATCAATTCACCAGACGGTTTCATCTTTAATCCTCTAAATAAATTCGGCCTCTAAAATTCCGCATGATCTACGGGATTACACGCACTGGAAGTTGGGACAAGGAAGGCGCGACCGTGCCGATGAGACTACGCAAAAACGTCTTACTTCCGGAGGTCGGGACATCAATGATGTCGTTGGGCATCAGCGCAATATCGTCTGCGCGTTTCTTCTCAATCGCCGTCAGGTCCACCACGATTTCTTTACTCGTGGCGGCGCCGGGCTCCTGTCTCACGATTCTCACCTTATCTTTCTTGCTGTCCTGCTTAACACCGCCAGCCATCGCCACCGCGCGCGAAAGCGTGATTGGTTCCTTCAAGGGAATGGTCAATGGCGTATAGACGTTACCCACTACATAAACCAGGTTGGCCTCGGGCACCGTGATGATGTCGCCGGCTTCAATGAAGGGATTCGCTCGCGGGTCGCCTTGCAGCGTTTCGCTCAGCTTATAACTGGAAAACCCCGCGTCGTCCGCACTCTCGCCCGCCTTCTGACAGGCCTGCACTCGCGGGGCGTGCACAATGTTGATTGTCTGGCCTGCCTTGGGCGAAGTGCCTTTGGCGTAAGTTAGCAGGTCAAGCAGGCGAATGCGCCGTTGCAACTCGAATCGGCTCTGCTCGTTTACCGCCCCAATTACCGCTACCTGCCGCGAGTGATACTCCTTGATAAAGACATCAACCTGCGGCTTGCGGTAAAACTTGGTGTACCTCTCGGCGATGTCCTTCGCCAACTCGCCTTCAGTTTTGCAGGCCGCATGAATTTCTTCGTCGATCAGCGGCATGCGAATCAGACCGTTGCCCTCAACGCGAACAGCATCGCGCGAAAGGTTGGGACGATTGAGAATTCGAATATCCAGCATGTCGCCGGGACCGATGCGGTAGCGGTCATCGTCATTCGTGGTCAGGGTCGCGGGAGTCTTACTCGTGGTGGCGGCGGCGACTGGAGCAACTGCTACAGGTGGGACCGCTTTGTCAGCCGTTGGCTGGGTTCCCTGTTGACCACTAACGGACAACGAAGCGGCAAGGCAAGCTGCCGCTACCAAAAGCTTTACGGCAAAGCCGCTCACAAACTTTTTCTTGCTCATAAAAACCTCATTACTTTCTCGCCAGCCCAACCCGGCGCGATAGCAGTGCCTCGCGCATGTGGTTAGGGTGGGCCAGGTTTAAGACGGTATTACTTAAGAGTACGAGTAGTTCCTCGTGTTCTCGCTTGAAGGTTCCGGTTAAAGGGTTATCGTGGGTTTTGGTAACCACGCCCTCTCTCACCCACTGCCAGAATTGAGTCTGGGTAGTCCAGAACTCCTTACGGTCCCTGCAGATCACGAGGGCAGTCTTTTTCTTCTTTTTCTTCTTCTTGTCTTTTGTGCTGGCGACTTTGCTCATTGCCCTCCAGAAATGAGGTCAGTACCACCGCGCGGTAGCGGGTGGGTTGCTGGATCGACCTCTTACAAGTTCAGTATTTCCAAACAGAGGACCCACCCGCTGCCGCGTGGTGGTACCGACCTCATGCCCCGTGATCCTCTTTCAATCATTCAACCAAGAACGCAGCGGTTGCCCAAAAGAAACAATGCTGCCGAACACACTTGTGTCCTGGTATGTTTTCATTTCTAACGAAATGTCCACACACGGTACCCCGAAGGGAAACCTCATATGCGAGGCAGCGTTTAATTTTCAAACGCAACTCTTCAGTTGCTGGCCACTGATCACTGGCTACTGGCCACTGCTTGCGCTATAGCAATAGCCGCGATATCAACTCCGCTCGTCTCCTCACTCCAAACTTGATGAAGATGTGACGCAGATGGAATTTCACCGTCTGCTCACTCACCATTAAGCGCAAACCGATCTCGGCGTTGGTCAGTCCTTCGACACAACACAACGCTACCTGCGCCTCCCGACGGCTCAGATTTTTGTTCTCAACCACTCTCTGGATAACTCGCTCGAAAGCGCGGCCGCCAAACCCGCTGTCAATTCCCTTCGCATACGACTTCATCCCGCGGGCTTCGCGTCGTGCAATCACTTGCTCAGGCGGGAAGACACGATACGCGGAAGTGTGATCGCGAGTGCCGTTTCCGTTAGCCTTGACTTCGCGTTCGATACTGAACTTCGTCACCAATCCTTCGAGGCCTCGGCGAATCGTGCTCAGACTAACGATACCTGTTAGATCCATTAGCGCCCTGACGGTGAAAACCGGTGGGCGGTCGTCGGCCAAATGATTCTCAGGCTGCTCGTTGGCGCCATTGATCGCCGCCAGCATCGCGGCGTAAAGGCGTCGCTCAACCGGCGTGTGACTCAATGCCACCAGTGCCAGACTCGCCTCGTCGGCAGGATGTTCGATCTTCTCACCTAAAGGGTAGGTTTTTGAGTCGATCTCCGCGATGTTTTTGGCTTTTTGGGGAAACATCGATTGTATTAACAGGGATTAGGAAGACTTGCGGCAGGATCTAACCCGTCAGCTCTGTTTTGTAGCAGGGCCCGCAAAAGTTACTTCATCAAACTCCCGAGACTGAAATACGGCGTACCGAGACGCCCAAAATCCCGCGTTACCAAAACCGACTTGTGAAGTGGAGTGACTTCTGGGGAAATCACCGAGCTACAAAATGACCAATTGAATGCGCCCCAGAGCCTAAATGCATCGATAATCTATGTCAAGTGGTTTCCCGTTAACCTTCTTCAAGCGCTCGGTCAAGCATTTCACACCAAAGATGGCCAATAGTTATATGGGCTTCCTGGACTCTGGACGTGCGATCGGAGGGGACGACGACAGCGAGGTCGCAGTGGGCAGTTAGAGGTTCACCGGAGCAGCCTGTTAGCGCTATGGTCCGGCAACCACGTGCCCGCGCCTGATCCGCAGCCTTAACTATGCTGGGAGATTTTCCACTGGTACTAATCGCAATCAGAACGTCGCCGGCGACGGCTAGCGCCTCCACCTGTCGCGCGAAGACCTCCTCGTAGCCGTAATCATTGCTCACCGCCGTTAACGCAGAAGTGTCGGTAGTTAGCGATATCGCCGGAAAGGCACGCCGCTGTTGTTCATAACGGCCTACGAGTTCGGCTGCGATGTGCTGGGCATCAGCAGCGCTGCCGCCATTTCCGCAAAGGAGAATCTTGTTGCCGGATCTTAGAGCTTCCCAGATGACGCCACCGGCGGCGGCAATTTCCGGAAGTCGCGAGTCGATCAGAGCTTGAATTGTTTTCAGGTGTTCTTCGAGTGAACGCGCCAGGGCGCCAGCGTTGGAGCTATCAAGATTTGGTGAGTTGCTGTTCACGAAATCAGGAAACTAACATAGTTTGATTCAAACTAAAATCACTCACGCGAACTGCTGGGACCGCGGGCGTCCCGCCCGCAAATGAGCGCGAAGCGCGAAAATGTATACGAACTTGCTAAAGACTGCGCGCCGTTGGCGCGTTTGCGGGCGGGACGCCCGCGGTCCCAGCAAATCACTTGACGCTAGCCAATTTTCTTGCGGAGCTGGAGATCGTCGTATTTCTCATCGCGCCTTGCACAACTATCATTCGCGGATGTAGTCTTCGCTTCGCCTTCATTCGTATAACTTAATAGCATTTCCCTATGACGACTTCCCCACAAACGCCAATGCTGCGCCAGTATTACGAACTGAAGCAGCAACACCCCGGGACGCTTTTGTTTTTCCGTCTCGGCGATTTCTACGAACTCTTTTACGACGACGCTGTAACTGGCTCCCGCGAATTGCAAATAACACTAACAGCGCGACACAAAGAACGAGGCGATCCTGTTCCCATGTGCGGCGTTCCTCATCACTCGGCGGCAAACTACATAGCGCGGCTGGTGCGCAAAGGTTACCGCGTGGCGATTTGCGAACAGACCGAGGAAGCTTCAAAGACAAAGAAACTCGTGCGACGCGAAGTGGTCAGGATAGTTACTCCCGGCACGCCGATCGATCCGCAACTGCTCGACGCCCGCGAAGCAGTGTTTCTGGCTGCGGTGTGCAGCTCGGGAGACACGGTGGGCGCGGCTTTTCTGGACATTTCCACCGGAGAATTTCGTGTAACACAGGAGAGCGGCGCCGACGCCTGGGACAAGATTCGTGGCGATCTGGAATCGTATGCGCCGCGCGAACTTCTTTTTCCGACCTCGCTCGCACCTTTAATAAATGCCGGTCTCTCAGCAAAAGCGCAAACCGCTCCCCTGCCTCTCGGCGACGTAACCCAAACTGTTAGGTTTCAGGATAACTCGGAGCCCGGCAGCTTGAGCGATGGCGAATCGTCACAAACTAACAGTTTGCGTTACAACGTTCCCCACGAACCTCACCGCAGTCAGTTTCTCGATGCCGCTCTGAGTCCAATCGAAGACTGGCTCTGGCAAAAAAAAGACTGCGCGGAACTCTTACTAAATCATTTCGGGGCTCGTTCGCTTGAGGGCTACGGAATTGAGCGCAAGGATGAAGCTGTGCGCGCAGCGGGCGCGTGCCTGCGTTATGCGCAGGAAACGCAACGGGCTGCAGCGGCGCACATAACGGGTCTAACCTATTTTCAGCCGCAGGATCACCTGGTGCTGGACCAGGTGACCGTCCGCAATCTCGAACTGGTCGAATCGCTGGGTGGCGCCAGTGGGCGAACACTGCTGAGCGTGATAGACGAGACGGTCACGAGCATGGGCGCAAGACTGTTGCGCTCCTGGCTGCTGCGGCCGTGTGTAAAGCAAGGAGAAGTTGAAGCAAGACTGGCAGCGGTGCAGGATCTGTTTGCGTCGCAGATCAATAGAGACAAGTTGCGGTCGCTGCTCAAGGATGTTGCTGACCTGGAGCGTCTAGTCGGACGCATCAGTTTTGGTTCCGCGACGCCTCGAGACTTAAATGCAATTCTGCGGTCGCTTTACCAGGTGCCCGCCATTCGCGAGAACCTGGCTGCGTTGCCGTCTTCGCTGCTGCAAATTCTGTCGGAGAGTGCGGACGAAGTTCCGGAAATTTGCGCGTTACTTGTTAAGGCCATCAGCGATGATCCGCCGGCAAAGATTAGCGAGGGGGATACTATTCGTGAGGGCTATTCAACAGAACTCGACGAATTACGTTCCATCAGTCGCAACGCCAAACAAATCATTGCCACTCTTGAAGCGACCGAACGCACGCGCAGCGGTATCAGTAACCTTCGCATAAAATTCAACAACGTGTTCGGCTATTTCATTGAAGTTTCGAAGGGAAACGCCGCGCGAGTTCCGGCCGAGTACGAACGTCGTCAGACTCTCACGAACGCTGAAAGATTCACTACGCCCGAACTGCGCGACTGGGAAAAGAAAGTATTAGGCGCCGAAGAACGCATCATCGAACTTGAAAATACGCTCTTTGCGGACATATGCCGGCAAGTGGCTGCTGAAACAAAACGTATACAGGGAACGGCACGCGCGCTGGCGGCTCTCGACGCGTTAGCCTCACTTGGGGAAACGGCAGCCCGCCGGCGTTATGTCAAACCCTTAATTCATGGCGGCGATGAAATTGAGATTGTGCAGGGCCGCCATCCGGTGATTGAAGTTTTCAACGAAGATCCGTTTGTGCCGAACAGCGTCTACCTGAACAATTCGACTGATCGGTTGCTGATCATTACCGGGCCGAACATGGGCGGCAAAAGCACCGTGCTGCGGCAGACGGCAATCATTTCGATTCTCGCGCAGATGGGAAGCTTCGTCCCGGCAGAGCGGGCGCGTTTGCCTCTGCTCGATCGCGTCTGGACGCGCGTGGGCGCTTCGGACGATCTGACGCGTGGGCGCAGCACCTTTATGGTCGAGATGACCGAGACAGCCGCGATCCTGCACAGCTCCACCCCGCGCTCCCTCGTTTTACTCGATGAGATTGGCCGCGGCACGGCGACCTTCGATGGGCTTTCAATCGCCTGGGCCGTTGCCGAGTATCTTCACGACTCGCCGGAGCATGCAGCCAAGACCTTGTTTGCGACTCACTATCACGAGCTGACCGAACTGGCCGAGCGTCTACCTGGCGCACAAAATTATCAAATCACCGCGGCGGAACGAGAAGGCGAAGTAGTCTTCCTGCACCGGCTCGAGCGAGGTCGCGCGTCAAAATCCTACGGCATCCAGGTGGCGCGTTTAGCCGGCTTGCCGCCCACAGTCCTCGCCAACGCGCGCGAGGTATTGGCGCGACTTGAGCGTTATGAGTTGGATGTGTTCGCTGAAGAGGATGCAATTGCGGCGCAAGCGGCGCTGCGAACTGCGGAGGCTCATGCCGCCGCGCAGGGAGCCGGCGCTACTCTGACCGGCAGCCTTGAATCTGCGCAGCGGACTCCGGGAGGTGACGCGTTGGACGCGGCAGCGAGACGGGCCGGCCGTCGCAAGGCAGTCGCGCAGGCTTCGCTATTCGACCTGGCGAACCAAAAGGTGGTTGAAGAAATTCGCAATGTTGATCCGGAAAAGTTGTCGTCTGAAGAAGCGAAGGAACTGCTGCGAAAATTGCGCGAGCGGTTGATGTAACTGAAACGCTTTAATTTTGGCCCAATGTAACTTACTCGTCGAACAGATGCGCGAAGCAAAGAAAAGCTTTGCCCCTTTCTTAGTCTATCTGATTGTCTTTCACGCATTTTGGATGTGGGGATTTGTATTTTGGATTTATCCCTGGATGCAATCTTTAGGAAAGACAACCTTACTCTATGCACTCGTAAACATACCACTTAGATTGCTCGTCTGGGTGTTGCCCGTTTTTTTGTACTTGCGCCATATCGATCACGTTCATCCAATTGAATACCTCAGGCTAAAACAAAACTGGAAGCGAGGCGTGATCATCGGAATTGTACTAACCCTGATCAATTTCCTCGGGAGTACGCTGCGCTTTGGTATTCCACATCCAACCCTGCAGTCTTTTACCTGGAATAGTGTCATCGGCACTTCCTTGCTGATCGGGTTCATAGAGGAAGTTCCCTATCGTGGTTTTATCCTGCAGAAATTTGAGGAACGATGGGGATTCTGGGTCGCAAATTTATTGTCCTCACTCCTCTTCCTGGGCATGCATCTTCCGGGCTGGATTTCACTGCACCTTCTCAAGGTCGAGAGTGTAATTTTTGTGTTTATCTTCGGTGTCGTGATGGCGATTATCCTCAGATACGGCAAAAGTCTTTGGGGACCGATTATTTCACACAGCACCAACGACTTTATCGCCTTCCTCATTTTTCGCATTCAATAAAACACGCGTATAGGCTGTTGTGCACATGGAGTAGGCTCAGACGTCGGGAATCTGCCAATCAATCTCGGGTTTGTGAACTTCCTTTAATGCCTTATTGATCTGTGAAAACGACTTCTGGCCCAGAAAAAATTTCGCAGAGAGCGGTGAAGGATGGCCGGCCTCGACAATCACATGGTGCTTATCCGTAATCAGCTTCTTCTTTTCCCGGGCATAGTTTCCCCAAAGCACAAACACCACGCGGTCCTTTTTCTCAGCCACCTTGCTGATGATCGCGTCGGTGAATTGTTCCCATCCCTGGTTTTTGTGTGAGTTAGCCTTGTGCGCTGTTACCGTAAGCACCGCATTCAACATCAGTATTCCCTGTCTGGCCCAGGGTTCGAGGCAGCCGTTGTTAGGAATGCGGAAGCCGGGAATGTCGGTTGAGAGTTCCTTATAAACATTACGCAGCGATCCCGGAAGTGGCTTGATCTCAGGCCTGACTGAGAAGCAAAGCCCATGGCCCTGGTTTGGGCCCGGGTAGGGATCCTGGCCCAGCAACAGGACTTTGACTTCATCGTAAGGAGTCAGCTCCAGCGCGCGAAAGGTGTCTGCTTCGGGCGGATACACCTGAAACTTTTTCCGATCAGCTTCGAGAAACTGTTGTAGTTCCTGAAAGTAAGGTTGGCCGACTTCTTCTTCGAGTTGCGTTCGCCAGCCGTCAGGAAGAGGTGGGAGCATGGGGAGGATTTCTTTTCGAATAGGAGCCTGAAAGGGTATGACAGTTTTCTCTGTGCAATCTCTGTGTTCTTTGTGCCTCTGTGGTGAGTGTTTGGTTTGGCCTCTTTAACCACAGAGACACGGAGAACACGGAGGAGGCACAGAGAATTCCAAATACGGTCGAAACTACTTCACTGGCGGCGCCGGCTGAGTCGAAGGCGTATCGCTTACCGCGAACCAATTCCCCTTCCCATCATCAGTTCGCAGCATGCGCATGATCTCGTCCAGGTTAAACGGCCGCGCACCGCGACGCCCAAACACCGAAATCTGATTCCCACTTTCATCGACCGCACGATCGCGATCGAGTGGCTTGGAAATGGCTAACGCGTCGCCTTTAGTCTTGAACGTCGCAATCAAAACCGGTTTCGGTCGCGGACTAAACCCGGCGTATTCCGGCATCGTCTCGGGCGAAGTCAACTGCAGTATCCGTAAACCATTCTTGCCATCAGCGACGTAGCCGAAGAGGCTCGCGTTCGTCATAGCGACCTTCACCTGATGCGCATCGTTTAAACGGCCTTCAGCATTGTATGTCTGATCGAGTCGAGGTGTTTCAGGCTGCTCTACATCGATAATGGCGACTCCCTCTTTGCCGTTGGCGACGTACGCATACGTTCGAGCAACGTAAACATCGTGTGCATCGCCCAGGGGAACTATCGCTCCGCGGACAAGTTTGGGTGAACCGGGCGAGCTCAGGTCAAGCACCTTCATGCCGTCATCGTCAACGATAAAACCGTAGCGGAACTGAACCGCGACGGCTCGCGGGTTTTTCAATTCCGCGTCGCTGATCTGTCCGGATATACGAGGGTTGAGAGGATCGTCGATATCAACGACAACCAGTCCGCGCGCGGTAGTCAGGTAAGCATAGTGGCCGGCAATGGTGATGTTGTTTGCGCCATCAAGCGCACCGGCTGGATTGAAAGCACCATTAGGATACCTGGCCGGATCGAGTGCGCGTTTCAAATAGTTGTTCAAAGGATCGCCATCCAGCAACGTCGCGGCGTTGACCAGAATCAATCCCTCGTATTTATCGGCGATATAAAGATAAGCGTATAGCGGATGGATGGGTTGTTCCTCATTGATTAGTTGCCGGCGCGCATCGCCCGTCAACTTTGCTGCGCTCTCAGGATCGATCATCGTGCCATCGCTTTTCATGCGCCAGCGCGCCGGATCGACTGCCAGGGTGGTCGGCGCCGCAACCGCAGTCGCGTATTTCGACTTCACCCAAAACTTTTGGCCAAAGCGCGAAACGGGCGCGGTGGTGATTCGTTCAGAGAAACCCTTCTGATCGATTTGCGCGACGTCGTAAACGCGCAAACCTCCTTCGCCCGCAGCGACGTAGGCATACTCGCCGCGCAACTGCACCTGCAATACGCGCGGATTCCCGACGTGTTCGTACGCGGTCTTCAGCTCACTTCCGCCTTTCACAAATTTTTCGTAGTTGTCAGGGTATGCGATCTTCTGAAGTGAACTGCCAAAAACTGCCTGGGGCTCCGTGTGCTCGGTTGCCACTACAACTTCCAACGCATCGTCAGCAGCTACGTAGACGTAGCGGCCCATGAAGTTGACGAAGTTCGTTCCCTGCAGAAGCAGTTGCGCCAGCCAGGCGTTGTTGTCGTTCTTTGCCGAGACGTGGCAGTCGGTGCATCCCTTCGTTTCCTTCGCGCGCACGGTGTGGGGTACGTGAGTATTGAAAGTTTGTCCCGCAAATCCTTCCGCCGAAGTCGTTTGCTGCTGCGAATAAATCCACTCGCGGTTTTGATTCTGCGAACTGACCAGCACGGCCGACGAAGAACGAACCGGCGCGACACGATTGCCGGTAACGGTACCATCGCGTCCCAGCATGAAGATGTCGTCGCGCAACACCTGGAAGTTGTACTGAGTGAAGTTGCGCGAATCGCCGCCCTCGTTATGCCGGTTCGGCATCTTGCGATTAGCTTGCATAGACAGGTGACAACCAAAACAGCTCGTCACCCACGACGAGTGACAGGCAACGCAAGTCATATCCGTATCGCGGTGCGCCAGAGCCTTATCGTCTGCCGGCACATCGCCCCAACTCGCGTTGTCTTTGCGAATCGTCTTCGAGTAACGCGACTTCTCGTTGTAGTCGCGAGTGCCGGGCGTAATCGTGTCGACCGTTTGAATTACGCGCCACCAGCGGCCGGGGACGACCATCGAGTTTTGAATGATGTCACCGGTTTTCAGCTCGATGTCTTTGCCGCTCTCATCCTTCTTTTTGCGATCGCGCGTAATCCTTTGAAAGAGCGGAATTCGGGTGCCCGTCTCATCTCGCACGCGAATTCCACGAGTCAGGTCCTGGCCCACAAGCGGTTGGTTTTGCGACTTGCGCCGTTCGGCTGCCTGGCCCGTTGCTGTCGCCGCTGCTGGTCCGGAGGTAAACAAGTTCGCGCGGTTGCGAATCGAGCCATGACAGTCCTCGCAACTGATCTCTATGGCAGCGCGGGGTTCGTTATAGAGATTGCCGTCGCCGTGTGAATCCTGACGGAAGTGACAGTCGACGCAGTGCATTCCCTTCTCGAGGTGAATGTCGTTTAAGTGGACAGCTTTTTTGAATTTGTCAGGATCCTCTGAAGAGACGAGTTTGTCGTCAGCGTCCAGCAGATTTCCTTTGCGATCACGCTTGAACACTTTGCGGAACAGCCAGCCGTGACTATGAAAATCTCCAAACTGCGTGTTCTTTAACTGCGAATTGAACTCCGGAGTGCCGGTGCGCTCCAGAAACTCAAGCCCGGACCAGAGACCACGCAGGCTGGCTCCTTCAGGATTGCGATCGAGCTTCTCGCGCTCCTCGTCCTGCGACGGTTCGTGTTGCTCCTTCGGATACAGCTTGTCGCCGTCGCTCTCATTGTCCCACCAGGTCATGCCGAGATACGTCGCCACCATGTTTGTGCCGGGGTGCATGTGACAGGTCATGCACTGCGACGTAGGAATCTGACTAGTGAACTGATGCGTGATCGGATGTCCCGATTCATTCTTGGGAATATTGACGTCGCTGGTTTGCGAGCGGCCGGAGTTTCCAGCGTCGTGATAAGCAGCTGAATGCGAAGCGTCGCGATCGTTCGCGTAGATGACATGGCACGCCGAACAACCGGACGAGCGATAGTCGCCGGGATGATCGTTGGTGCCGAGAAAGTTTAGGGTGGGATCAAGCAGGCGCGTCTTTTGCAGACCGAGGTAAACCGGATCAGTGCGCTGAGCGCTGCCGAAGCCGCGCGCGCTTAGTCCTTTATCTGGCTTACCAGGATCTTCATCCTTGTCCGGCAGTCCAACTTCCAGACGCCGCTTCCCTCCTCTTTCGAAGACGCGCAAAACGTTGCCCGGCTGCGAAATCTCCCAACGCGGTAGCGGATCGAGGAATTCGAGTAATCCCTTGCTGCGTGAGTCTTCAGTTGTTGGTTTCGGGTTTTGAATTAGAGTTTGCGGCGCGCCATTTTCGCTATAGCTCTCACCAAACCGCCCATCCTTCAAGGGAAAGCCGCCATTGTTATAGAGCGCCGCGCTCCACAACATCGCACCGTGCGTCATCATGCTGCGCGCAACGTTCTTCGATTCCAGATCATGACAGGCGCTGCCGCCACAGGTCTTCGCGGCAACACGAAGATCGCCGGGATTGATGAAGCGTACAAACTCCCAACTCTCGCGGGCCAGCAAAGTGTTAGTGCGTTCCGGGTTGGCACCTGAGTATTTGCCATCGCGTTGCCACAGGTTGGGAAACTTCGCGCGGACGTGCGCTTCGTTCTTGATTTGCTGGATCGACTTCGGATCGTCGTTGGTCTTGCGCGGCACTGGGTTGCCGCCATGGCAGCCGGTGCAAGTGAGTCCGACGGCGTCCTTGCCGTCTTTGAGGGCGTCGAGCGTTTCGGTAGTGCCGTATTTATGCATCGGCTCGATCTGGCCGTGACAGGTGACGCAGCCGTCGAGCTTGGGTAAAGTTGTCGGACTTTGATTTGCAGTGTCTAACCAAGAAACAGCTGTCACCGTTTTAGGGTTCCCCGTCGTGGAGGCAGCCGTGAAAGCCAGCGCGCAGCTGAACATCAGGACAACGGTTTGGGTAAATCCGGTTCTAGTCATAATTTCAAACGAAAAACCAACACAGAGGCACAAAGAACACAAAGGTGGCACAGAGATTAGTTTTCGTAGCCCATTATCTTTCTCCGGATGCCATTCTTGAGTACCTCGACATTGAAATTAATCAACAGGCCCAGTCGCCATCCGCCAACTCGAAGATAGGTCAACAACTGCGCCTCATGGATCGGAGCGAGAGCTGCAATCGATTTCACTTCAACAGCTACAAGGCCGTCCACAAGGATATCAACTCTGTATCCGCATTCGAGGCGAATTCCTTTGTACTCCAATGGCAAGGGATATTCATCTTCGAACTTGACGCCTCTCAAGGTTAATTCGTGACACAAACATCTTCTATAAGCTGATTCCAGCAGGCCCGGGCCAAGTTTCCTGTGAACCTCAATCGCCGCACCGATGACTTCGTGAGTCAACTGATTCAAATGGGAATACATTCTTTGTCCTCCGCATTCTCTTTCTCTGTGCCACCTTTGTGTCCTCTGTGCCTCTGTGGTGGTTTCTGAAAGTTTAAGAACTAAGCGGTAAACAAAGCGGCCCCCTTGACCTATCTAGAACACCAGCTTCAACTGCGCAAACAGCGAATACAGCGGCTTGCTGGGATTGATCACATCGGGCTCACAGAAATCCCCTACTCCTGGAGGACAGTTGCGCGAGCGGTCAGTAAAAATATCGCGGAAGCCCCGGCCGGTTTGCAGCGTCGATGCGCCAAACGTGACGGTCACGTTGTTTATTAAAAACGGGCGGTAGGCCACGCCCAAACTATAGTCCCAGCCGATGTCGTGTCGAATGCGATTCTGAAAGAGCACGTATTCCAAAGGTTCAGTGCGATGAAAGCGAAGATAGTTGACATTGAAGACCGTTTTGATGCGCTGCGTGAGTTCAACATCAACTCCGCCGTTGTAAATAAAGATGCCAGGGTTGACGAAGTTCGCCTGTCCCTGCGTTTTGCTGCTGCGCAAACTCGGCAGGATGCTATTGGGTTGCACCAACCCCACGCCTGTCTGGGTGAGCCGGATGCCGTTGCGATTCCAATACGAGAATTGGCCGCCGGCAAAATTCGGATCATCGAAAATCGCGTCGAAGCCTGTTGCCTTATCATCCGTGGGGTTCGCGTCGCCCTGCGCAAAGAAGAATGAACCCTTAAACCGCAGGTAATCATGATCGACTGACGCTTCAAAAGCTCCCATGTTTGATCTCACTTTTACCCGGCGACCAGCGATCGGATTTCGATCGTCGTGCCCAAACGCATAATAGTAAGCGTGCGTCAGATTGAGTTTGCCCAAATGTCCGTCGCCGCTGAGCCCAAGATAGCCAACCTTGATAGCATGCGGACGAACATCGCCAATCAATGCCGGACGAACCAGGAACCCGTTGCGATCATATTCGACGCTGCGCCGGTCGTCGTTGTAATGCAGACTTCCCTGAATGGTGAAGCCCTTGCGAATGAAGTCCTGCCGAAAAACGTTGGCGATGTAAACGTTCTGATGCCGCGTGTCGAAGCGGTTCAAGCCGCTGTTGGTATCCTTCTCCAGCATCGAGAAGTAGGCAGCGTTATATTGAATGCGATTGTTGTCGGCTGCACCGAAGAAACGAAGGCCGAGATTGTTATCTGAAAAGATGAACCCGCGGAAGTCGGAGACGAACGGCTGAATGCCGGCACGTACCGAAACGAAATCGTAATTTGCATTTACGTCCCACAACTTCACTTCGGCAAACGCCTCTTCAAGAGAGACATGCGTATCAGTACGGTTGGTGCCGCGCCTGACGTCAATGTTTACAACTCCATTCTCGCGAGCGTTTAAATAGTTGGGGATACTGAAGGTCGGCGAGATCTTGATCGCCCAATCACGTGGCCTGAATGTGGAATCGCCGTGGAATAATTCGAAGCTAAGCTGAAGGGTTTCGCTGGCGGCAAACTGCTCCGGCTGACCAAAGAATTCGCCGCTGCCCGGTTCGTCAGTGCTCACGTCGGAAGGTGTCGGTGCCCGTCTCTGTTCAACTCCAGTAGTGCTGACTGCCGAAAGAATCATGAAGAGCTCGTTGCCCTTGATCGGGTAGTCGCCTTTCAACACACTCTGGTTGTACGGATCCCACCAACGGCCACGCTTGAAAGGTATATCGCGGCCACGCGCCCCGCGATCTCCGTAACGATCGTATTCGGGAAAACCAATGCGCCAGCGATCGCGCGCTTCACGTCGGGTTTGATCCGTTTGCGGTTCTGATGGAACCGTTTCCCTGCCCGCGTTGCCGGTTGGTTTGTCGCCCGCCTCTCTCGGTATTTCTTTGAGTTCAACCTGATCGAGCGGAATGTCTATTACCGTGTCTTTGCCGGCTTCGACAATGACATTCTCGAGCGCTTCACCCCTTGGAATGGCAAACTCACCATAGTTTTTGTCTTTATCAAACTTCGCCACATTTGGCGGCGCGACTCGCAAACGATAAGCTCCAGCCTGCAAACGCAAAGCGTAGCTGCCGTCGGTGTTACTACGCACGCGTTTCCACTTACCGCTAACCTGATTAGTAACAATGACGGTTACGTTCGGGGCCGGGGCACCTGAAGCGACACGCACTGTCCCATTAATGCGTCCCGGCTGCTGGCCCAACACCACTGCACCGAGCGCGTGCAGCAACATCAAACTGAGAAGGAATCTAAGGAACTTTAACATCACAGGGGAACTGGGAAAGCTCGTCTGCCTTGTAACATAAGCCTGCGAGTGAGGCAATTAGTTTTGTGGTTACGAACTGGTCGCCTCCGGTAGTGCAATTCCGGCCCACCTCATACTGAGTGACATTCCTTTACTGCCGCGCAGGAAGGCAATCTGCGACCATTGCTAGCGCAACGCCGACCCCTTTGCTTTCACCACCACTCAATCGTGAAACAATAACTTTGCTTGGAAGGTCTCAAGCTGAGTGAACAGATCAGGGTTGAGTGGCAATTAATCTGGCTTTCGCCCGGCTCGGTTGTCTTAGTTTTGCACTCCACTCACCACCGCCACGCTATTCAATCTCCATAGCTCCACCCGCGCTTTTGTCCAACTGAATTCCTTCCAAAGTGCCGCCGCGGTCCCGCCTCTATCGGCTTCTTTAATTCCCTCAATCGCTCCTTGACCCGCGGCGAGACTTCGGAAAGAATCCTATTCGTTAGGATGCTCTTCGTTAAGAAATCCTCTGCGGTTAGGCGGACATTGGCGATGGGTTCGTCCCAGCGGGCCAGGCCACGCAAGAGAGGAGAGGCACATGATTCGCGCGATCTTCATCGTCTTGGCGGCCTACGCGTTAGCGCCTGTAGGGCAGCGGCCACCCGTAAAGTGCACCGAAGATTCCCCGGAGCGGCGTGGGGAGGAGGGCTGCACGATTCTGGCGAGCAGGCGCCTCGTGGGGTCTCGAACCAAACCCGTCTATTGGCACATCGATCGCTTCGATTCGCTGGATGCCGCGAAGAAAGTGGCCGGCCCTAACGGAGTCGCCGACGAGGCACATGGCTCCGTGTGGCTTATGACTGTCGAAGCTAAGACCAAGAAGCATCACGGCGGGCGTCACATCGCATGGATCGGCCCCATTGTGCTCCCTGCCCCGGACCGTTACTCGATGCGAGTAATATCAACTATGCTTAAGCCCGGATCGACGACGCCTGTCCACACTCATCCCGGTCCAGAGGCGATCTACATTGTCGATGGCGAACAGTGCATGGAGACGCCGGACGTCGGCCACCGACTTGTCGCCGGCCACTCCCTCATCTTGCCGGCCGGCGGCATTCACCGCGGGCGCGTCACAGTGCCCGGTGGACGGCGGGCCTTGGCGCTCAATCTGTACGACGCCGGGCAGCCCGCCAGCCACGAACTCGGTAAGCCACCACCGCTGGCTCCGTGTAAGTAGTGACGGCCCGACTTGTCTTGTACCGTTGTCCGCCAGGAAAAAATCTATGTGGCGCCGAATCTTGATACTCACAGCTTTCGTATGCGGATTGAGTACGACAAGTGCAAACCTCGTCGCTCAGAACCCGCAGAAGGAATTCAAAAAACCGAATGTCGTTCTGATCATCATGGATGACATGGGGTATGGCGATATCGGCAGCTATGGTGTGCGCGATGCGCGGACCCCGAACTTGGATCGACTGACCCGCGAAGGTGTCCGCCTAACGGAGTCGTATGCGAACGCTGCGAACTGTACACCGACTCGCGCCGCGCTCATCAGTGGCCGCTATCAACAGCGCGTGGGTCTTGAATGGCCTTTGGAATCAGCCGAGCAAGATCGTGGCCTGCCGGTAACCGGCCGATCTCTGCCGGCGCTGCTAAAGACAAACGGTTACGCGACCGGTCTCGTCGGCAAATGGCATCTCGGCTTCAAACCCGAGTTCGGTCCCAATGCTCACGGATTCGATGAGTTTTTCGGATTCCTCAGTGGCGCAGTCGATTACTACACTCACAAGCGAGGCGATGGCACGCCCGATCTCTATGAAAACACGACACCGGTCGAAGTCCCCGAGTACTTGACGGATGAAATAACCCAACGCGCCATACGCTTTGTCGATAACCACGCGGCTGGGCCTTTCTTTCTTGAGGTCGCTTACAACGCTGTTCACTGGCCATTCCAGCCGCCCAGCCATCGACTGACAGCTCCGAACTTAGTACCAAACCCAAACCAAAAAGGCGATATGCGGCTTAATCAGGGTCCTGACGACGTCAAACCCGCAACGCGTCATGACTACGTAAAGATGCTGGAACGTGCAGATGAAGGTGTCGGCAAAATTCTCGCCGCGCTCGCTCGGCATAGGCTTTCCAGAAACACGTTAGTGATATTCACCAACGACAACGGTGGCGAGTGGCTTTCGCGTAACGCGCCTTTCAGTCACCGCAAAAGCACTCTCTGGGAAGGCGGTATCCGCGTGCCCTTAATTCTGCGTTGGCCGGGTCGACTGCCAGCGGGAAACATTTCAAACCAAGTGGCGATCACGATGGACCTGACGCCTTCGATCGTTGCAGTTACGAGAACGGTCGTACTGCCGGGCTTTCGTTTCGACGGCATCAACATTTTTCCGAGCCTCACCGGAGAGTCACGTGTGGTCGAACGCGAGCTGTTTTGGAGAATCGTGCGTCCTGATCGTTTACAGAAGGCCGTTAGATCGGGCCGCTGGAAACTTCTGATGGATGGCAGACATTTTCTGCTCTTCGATCTGAAGACTGATTTAGCTGAGCGAAATGATCTAGCTGCTCAACATCCGGAACTGGTTCTTAAATTCAAACGGCGGCTCGGCGAATGGGAAAAGGACGTAGACTCAAGACCCTCTTTGAGCCAGTGACGGACGTTCAGTTTCATTAAGGCCGAGCCGCAAAGCGCGGCGTTAGGCTGCATTGGAACAGGAGGTACATATGTTCAAGACATTAGATCTCGCGATTCTTGGCATCGATCTTTCTGGCTTCTGGTTACACGCGCGACGGGCTCGTGAGGTCGTTCGGCTCCCGGGCCGAGTATGAACAAGCCGTCGCTAAGGCAAAGGAGATGGTCGCAGCAGGGTTGGGCAAAGATTAGTACGTCTCAAACGCCTGCTCGCTAGAAGTCAATTGGGAGCATGCGTTTAAATCTCATAGTTCTGCTTTTCCTTGTGCTCACCGCGGCACCGAAGATCGGTGCCACAACGCTTAATGTCGACTGCAATAAGGGAGGCGCCGTAGGGCCGGTGCTGAGTAGGCTTAAACCCGGGGATGTCGTTTTGGTGCAAGGTACTTGTCAAGAGAATATCCTGATCCAGGCAGAACTCCACCGCATCACCCTCGATGGGCAGCACAAGGCCACGATCAAGGCGGCGGATGCACGTCGACCGGCGATCCAGGTACTTGGGCGTGAGGTGACGATTAAAGGCTTCATCGTGACTGGGGGCTCCTTCGGCATCGCGATCAACAGAGGGGCAACGGCGGTCGTCGACACCAACACCATCCAGCACTCCGTAAATGCGGGTCTCGAGGTCTCCCACAACAGCTTTGCGCGCATCGTTAACAACACGATCCAACACAACACGCAACACGGGATCCTGGTGCTCGGGAGTTCGTCGGTTCACATCGGCGTGTGGTACACGGACGACAAGGTCCCGCGGCCGAACGTTATCCAAAACAACGGCGGTGATGGGATTCAGGTGCTGCGCTCTTCTACCGCCCGCATCATTGGCAACACCCTAAGCGGGAACCGGCGCAACGGACTCACCATCCAACAAGCCTCCCATGCCGACGTGGCTGGCAACGTCTTCAATGACAATGGCCAATACGGGATTCTCGTGGTGGGTGACTCGGGGGTGAATCTCGCGGACTCCGCCATGCGCTTGTTTGAGCAGCCTAATACGACCACGGCACCGAACAGGGTGTTTGGCATCAGGTGCGGGGTGGGCGCCTATGTGGAAGGACCACTAGGGAGTCTCAGTGGGAGGAGTGGTGTTAAGGACATGTCGGATACAAGCTGCATCGATCGGTCGTCTCCGTGACCCGATATCGGCAGGCGGGCGCTAATCCTTTGTATGCCGTTCACTCTCATAACAGCTGTCCTTTCTCTTCCTGTCCGGCTGCGCCCGTTCAAATTAGATTGGCTGCGTCTCGATGCGAGCGAGATAATTTGCCGCGGGATGCGTCGGACGTATAATCACCATCGAGCCATTTCGCTGCCGAAGGTAGGACAGGTTATATACTTTTTCGGACTGCCGCAGAGTCCCGGAGGCCCATGATGTTGACCAGAACGACAGCGTGCCGCGTGATCGGCGCCTGCACTCTTTCGGCCGCTTCCGCTCTTTCGGCCTCGCAAGCCTGTGCGCAACAGCCTTCATCTCCGCAGGCGCTACAAACCCTCATGGAGCACCGGCAGGACCTGTCGAGGCGCGCCGTGGAGGAAACGAAGCAGCGACGCTTCGAGGAAGGAAAGTCGGACAGCAACTTCCCATCGGACAATGTGAACGCGGCGAAACGCGGCGTTATCCCTGCCCTTACGCCCGAGCAGAAAAATGCCCTCAGGCACAACGAACGTGGTCTCGAGCTCTTTTCGAAGGGCCAGTTTGAAGGCGCGATGAAGGAGTATCAGGAGGCCATCCATTCTGATCCGAAGCTGGCCGCCGCGCATAACAACCTCGGAAGCGCATACTTCGCCGCCGTCCGTTTCGACGAAGCGGCAACGTCCTTCCGGCGCGCCTGTGAGGTGGATCCGGACTACGGCCAGGCTTTCTTCAACCTTGCGCTCGCGCAAATCAAACTCGGTCACGAGAAGGAAGCTAACGAAACGCTCAATGCGGCGTTACGCGCCTACAACTCTGCCGGCGAGAAACAGTTGAATGCGGGACATTTCAAGGAGGCAGAGGAAGCTTTTCGTGGCATGCTTCAGATCGATCCTGAATACACACCGGCATTGTTGCGCCTGGGACTTGTTTACAACTTCGCAGGGCGCTACGCCGAGGCCGCTCAGTTCCTTCGCCGCGGAGTCGAACGCGATTCCGCCAACGCAGCGGCCCACGAACTTCTTGCCGAAGCACTTTACGGTGAACAGAAGTACGAAGAGGCCGTCGTCTATGCTGAACATGCATTGAAGCTCTCGCCAAACCACCGAGACGCGCTTTACTTCGCCGGTCTCGCCCGCGCTTCGCTGGGCCAACGAGAGGCCGCCCTCGCCCACCTCGACAAGCTCCGGCAACTTAACTCGCCCGAACTAACCAAACAACTCCAGGACTTCATCAACCAGAAAGCACCGGCTAAGCAGTGAAGAGAAAGTCGATTTGAAGTGATAACGCTGAAAGCGTTCGCAAATTTCAGCCCAGGGTTGGGTTTTGGCAACCCTGGGAAAACGCATCTGGTTTCGTGAAGGCGCAACTCTGAAGGAGTTGCGCCGGCGTTCGTTACCGCAAAAGCGCGCAACCCCTTCAGGGTTGCGAACAATCTATTCCTACATTTTTGACCCAGGGTTTCAAAGCAAACCCTGGGCTGATATTAGCCAACGCTTTCAGCGTTAACTCTTTGTTCGCTTACTAACACACAAAAAAACGCGAACGACGCGAGCAAATGCTTTATGTTACATTGGCAGCAGTTTTCGACTGTCAATCGCTGAAACTTCCGCGATGGTCAAAGGTTCACATCTCCGCATCCGCATGCTGCGCACGCTCGCCCTGAGTGTGTTTTTCGCAGCTTCACTAATCCATTCGCAAGCCGTTTTAGGTCAGGTTGCCGCTCCGGTTCTCATTAGTCACGAAGATTCGACGCGCGCGATTTCTTTTGAATCCGTAACACGACATCGTGAGCCTTTCTCTGTAACTGCGCCTGTGAAGTTTGGTAACGACAACCAAACTCGAATCATGTTGTTCACGATGAATCTGACCCTGCAGTCCGGCGATGACGTGAACGATCTTACTGTTGAAGCTGAGGATTCAGCCCATCACGTTTACCAGTTGCCGGTCGAGTTTCTCGGCAGTGTTCCGGATCAACCCTGGGCAGTGTCGCTGGTTGTTCGACTCGCCAGCGGCATGGATGACGTGGGCGACGTATTGGTGCGGGTCAGTTATCGCGGAGTTTCAAGTAATCGTGTTCGTGTGGCGATAGGCCATGTTGGCGGTGGTCTCCCGGATGACCCAGGCGCCGTGCCCACACCTGGCTCGCCTGTTGCGATTGTGCCGGCCGTAACAGCTGGGAACTTATCAATAGGTGACGTGCAAACAATTATTAGCCAGGCAGTTTCGGCGGCCGTTTCGCTCAATCGAAACGTGACGGTCGCTATCACCGATCGCGAGGCAAACGTGTTGGGCGTATTTGTTATGACAGGGGCGCCCACGAGCACCACGATTCGCAGTGTGGGCACAATCGGTCGCGGCCTGGAAGGCACGGTGGTGCCGGCGTCCCTGGCAGCCATTTCCAAGGCCGGAACCGGTTCGATCTTCAGCACGTCAGGCAACGCGTTTACCACGCGCACAGCCGGATTCATTATTCAGGAACACTTTCCACCCGGGATCCAGTTTCGCTCGGGTGGTCCGCTTTATGGCGTGCAGTTTTCATCCCTTCCCTGCTCCGACATTAAGAAGCCGGCGCTGCCATTGGGTTTATCGGCAGATCCTGGTGGGCTGCCGATTTACAAAGACGGCGTTGCAGTGGGCGGAGTCGGTATTGAAGGAGACGGAATCTACACCGTAGATCGTGATCCAGCCGATTTCGACCAGCCGTTTGAAGAACTGATCGCTGCCTCAGCGGTGCGCGGCTTCGAAGCTCCAGCACTGATACGTGCAGACAATATTCTCGTCGACGGTATTCGGTTGCCTTTTTCGAATGTTGCCAGTCCTCCGTCGCCGGGACTATTCCGTTTGGGAGCTTGCCCGGAGTAGTGCCGGGCGCGTTTCCGATTCGCAGCGCGCAAATGTCGGCATTCGTTCCGGCCAACGTTGGGGGCATTGGCGGCGAGGTTGATACACGCTTCTTTCCTTTTGTCGGCGGCACTGTGCCGGCTGGTCCAAACGCACTAACCGCAGCCGATGTGGAAACTATAATCGCGCAGGCCGCACAACAGGCAAACATCACTCGGGCCGCCATCCGCCAACCGCTTGGCAGTAACGCGCGCGTGTCGATAGCAGTAGTGGACGCTTCCGGTAAGGTGCTCGGCATTTTTCGTCAACTCGATGCGCCGGTTTTTGGTTTCGATGTATCAGTACAAAAGGCCAGGACCGCTGCCTTCTATTCAAACGCCAGCGCCGCAACGTTGCTCAATGGTACCGGCTTCGGCAGTTATGTCGCTCGCGCCGCAGCGGATGGCTTGCGGCTCGATGGCTCGGTTGCGTTTACGGATCGCGCCGGCGGCTTTCTGCATCGGCCATTTTTTCCGGATGGAATTAACGATACGGCCGCCGGACCCTTTAGCACGCCGCTTAGCGAATGGAGCCCTTTCAATGTTGGCTTGCAGTTAGATTTGATCCAGACAAACTTGCTGGCAGCCATCGCTGGTGCGAATGTTCCCTGCACTACGATTCCAAATCTACCCAATGGCATCCAGATCTTTCCCGGCAGCATTCCAATCTACAAGAATGGCGTGTTGGTTGGCGGAATTGGAATCAGTGGCGACGGGGTGGATCAGGATGACCTGATCAGTGCAGGCGGCGCTAACGGCTTTGCGCCCGCACCCGCCATTCGTTCGGATCAGGTTTTTGTGCGCGGGGTGCGATTGCCCTTCCTGAAGTTTCCACGTAGTCCGAATTTGTAAACCCTTTTGTGATTCTTGTGAAAACCCCCTTACGTAGTTCCGCGACCTCTTCTTGCTCTGCTGCTGGTTGCTTATTTTTGTGTCGGGCAAACTCCGCCTGCGACTCACAGCGCCGGCACAGTTTTGCGTCTAAGAGTGCGGGTAAAGACCGGAGACGCAACCAAAGGACTTTCGCGCAAGCGCTTCTTTCTCATCAAAGGTTCACTGGAACAAAACAAGAGTCTGGTTGACGGGATGATGCAAAGACCTTACGTCTCGCGCGACTGCTATTACCGCGCCGCCGGCGCCAGCGAACGGCTGATTAATTGGCTAAAGGAAAACGATTGCGAATCGGTCTACTGCCGCGAACTTCAGCCTGACCGACGTTGAGGGGCCGGACGCGGTTCCCGAGTTTCAAACCGCACTAAGCGCAGGTGCAAAGGAATATGGCAGCCCTGAGCTTGCGCGCAAATGGTTGACGACCAATCTTCCGGAAAGGCTTCGAGACGGTTTCTACAAGAGTCATGCGCTCGGAATCGAAGGCACCATAAAGGAGGCGGAAGCTATTAGCGGAGCGAAAGTACTCTCGGTCATGACCGACAGAAACGGCACGGCCTACTTCACTGACCTTGAACCTGGAACCTACACGCTTTCAAACATTCTTCCCGCCGAACTGGGAACCACGAGCTTGATCTGGAATTGCGAGGTTAAGGTGAAGCAGGACGACCGTGCGTTTGAAAAGCCCTTTCTAATAATGAATCGACAAGAGAAGAACGTGAGATGCGTCGCGGTTGAGAAGCCGCTTCCGGTTTGTGACAGATGATTAGCTCGAAGTGCGACAGTGGAAACTCTGTTTTCGCTCGAGCGGAGCGAGATGTTTTTAGATACGAACGCATAGCGATGCTCCCCCTCGTTATAGGAGCGAAACCCGTTAGAAGAACGCTTGCAATGAAGAAGCGATTGCGCTCCTACGGAGCTTTAAGAATAAAGAGAGGCGGCCAGGCTATTAACATCTCGCGCCTCCTGGGGCGAGGCGCGCGGTCGTTTAGTTCTGTTTACGGTTTTCGTTGTCGGATCTCTTGCGTGCTTAGCCGTTGTTAATTTTCACAACGCCGCTCTGGCGCAAAAGCGAAGCGTGCGCAAACCAACCGTGCGACGCTCTGCCGAACCCGCAATCGACTATTCGCGATTCTCCCACGCCACTAAGAAACATCAGGGGGCCTGTAATACCTGCCACAAGATTCCAACCGCTAACTGGAAAAAGGTAAGAGAGTTTCCCGACGCTGCAGATTTTCCCGGTCATGCTGCCTGCGTGAGTTGTCATCGGCAACAATTCTTCAAAGGCGCCAAGCCGGCAATTTGCAGCGGTTGCCACTCGAAGGTATCGCCACGGGACGACGCACGTTTCGCATTTCGTAAACCGGCCTCTCCCAGCCAGTTTGTGATTGAGTTTCCGCACGATAAACACCAGGACGTAATCGCCAGAATTTTTCGACGTCCGGCTGTTGATGAAAGTCATCCTTTCGTACGGGCTTCGTTCATTAGTGCGAGCGCTGATGATAAGACGAAGCACTACAACAACTGCGAAATTTGTCACGGCCCGCGCTCCACGGTGCCTGCCGCTCCGGCTAGCGGTTGGCCCGACTCCTTTGTTCCGGATGCGGCAACTTTCAAGGACGCGCCGCTCAGTCATGCCTTCTGTTTCAATTGCCATTGGAAATCACAACCACCCACCAACGATAACTGTGGCGGCTGTCACAAGCTTGCGGACAAACCGGAGGTCACCATCGACGCGCTGCACCGTTTCTCGATGAAGTTTCGCCACGCGCGCGAACAGCACGTGGCGGAATGCACTACCTGCCATATCAACATTACCAAGTCCTCGACGTTGCGCGGCTTGAAACCGGATGTGCCCATCACCGCCTGCACCGAGTGTCATAACAAAGACGGCCTGCGTCAGGACGTAAGTAAAGAGTTGGAAGCGATCGACAAGAATCGTGATTTCGTCTGTAAGTATTGTCATACGTCAGATGTAGGCCGGCGTGATCCACCTTCCAGTCACTATTTGATTGCCGGCCGTGAGGCGATTAAGCGAGAGAACGTGAAATGAGCCGCCTTTCTCTGTGCATCCTCTGTGTTCTCTGTGTCTCTGTGGTGAGTCTAGCTCGGGTTTTATTTACCACTGAGGCAAAGAAAACACAGATGGTGCATAGCGACGTATTTGCCGCATCACCACAAGGTCCGCAGCTCGACTATTCAAGCTTCAAGCACACGAGCCAGCGTCATGCATCACTCGCCTGCACTTCATGTCATGAGCGCAAAGACAACTCTGCAACGCCGATTTTTCCAGGACACAAGGCCTGTGTCAGTTGCCACACCGGGCAGTTTGTATCTGCGGCCGTTCCGATGTGTGTCATCTGTCATACAGACGTGAACAGCGGCAACCCGCCGTTGAAAAGTTTCCCGGCAAAGTTCAATGAGAGTTTCAACGTCAAATTCGATCACGCGCAACACATGAACGGCGCCGCCCGACCGGCCAGTGGATGTGCAGCCTGCCATAGTCGCAGCGGTGGACGCGCCGCGGCGCTCACCATTCCCACGGGCATGGCAGCCCATAACCAGTGTTACACCTGCCACACGCCCAGCAGTAAGTCATCGGCAGGTCGGGAACTTGCGTCGTGCGGAGTTTGTCACGACCAGAAGGCATACTCGCGAACTTCAACCAACGCGCGCGCTTTTCGTTATGCCTTCAGCCATGCGAAACATGGCAGCGGACAACGCCTGGCTTGTGCCGATTGTCATTGCTGACTGCTGGTTTGCCGCAATCCCGCCAGGTAAGTTCACCGCAACCTCTGGAGCATTTTGCTTCGGCGCGTGGAAAGAGTTGCCTGAGTTGTCACAATGGCCAGCGTTCGTTTGGTGGCGATCTGGCATTCAAAGACTGTCGCCGCTGCCACACGTCCGCAAGTTTCAAAATGCCGATGTGATGACACTCCCTAAAACTACTGTGTCTGACCAAACACCCACCGAGTTTCTTTTTTCCTATGGCACGCTGCAGCTTGAGGCCGTGCAGAGGGCGACGTTTGGTCGGCTGCTATCTGGTACCAGCGATGCCTTGCCGGGATTCGAATTATCGCCTTTGAAGATCGAAGATCCCAGCGGTGATCGCAGTCAGCGGAAAGGCGATTCACACGATCGCTAAATTCACCGGACGTGATTCCGATGAGATAACTGGAACAGTGTTTCAGGTCACGGCCGATGAAATTCGAAAATGCGGACAAGTACGAAGTCGACGCCTGCAAACGCATAGCGGTCACACTGCGATCAGGAATCCGCGCCTGGGTGTATGTTGATGCCTCCTCTGTGCCGCCTCTGTGATCTCGGTGCCTCTGTGGTGGACTTGCTCGACAAACACTCACCACAGATCACAGAATCCGCAGGGAGGAGGCACCTGGTTTTAAACCACATCACTCCGATTAGGTTAAAAAGTTTGACACCTTCCAGCTCGCTAATTAAGATTGTGCTGCCCTCCCCTGCTGGTTCCAGGCAAGTATTCATAAAATTTTCTGTCTAAGTTTTTGAGCTTCCGCGAAAGGTTATTCGATGAGAAAACTTTTGTTACTGATCGGGTTGTTGGGATGCATGGCCGTAGTGGTAGTTGGTAGTCGTGCGGGATCTACGACAACTCAGGACATCCCCAAAGAAAGCAAGACACAGCCTAAAGAAGTGGTCCTCAGCAAGGACAGCCAGTCAGACAAGTATGGTGACGTTCCTTTCAATCACGAGAACCACGCAACAAAAACCTACAGCATCGACGGCAAGAGCGTTTTGAACTGCGTCGAATGTCATCACACCGATCAGCCGGCAGCAGCGCTGGTGGCGCCACTGAAAACTTCAGAGAGAGATGTTGCTCTCACATGCGAAATTGCTGGAGGCTGCTGATGCGAAGCCGGTCAAAACTTGCCGGGCGTGTCATCTGCAAGCAGGCGACGATAGCGCGACGATCCCATCTGTGACGTATGCAGGCAAGACCACTCCCACTAAACTGACAAATGAAGTGGCCTATCATACGAACTGCAATATCTGCCACGACAAAGCTATCGCCGCACGACCTGCGCTTAAAGGAAAAGTGGCTGGCTCAAATGATTGTTGCCGTGCCACAAGCCGGTAAGTTAAGCGGCAGGAGCAGGATGCAGGAAGGACCAAGAGCATTTGGCATTTGTCATTTGAAATTTTTCATTTGTCATTCACGACGCCAGTTGACTGCTGGGCCGATGACAAGAGCCTGCCTCCTGCATCCTGCTTCATCTGCCGCCATCAACGACGGATTCCAATGACGTTTATCTTTGACGTGCTGAACGTGACAGGATCGTGCAATTGGGTTTGTCGGCCGCAATTAGCACGCGGTTTGTCGCTGATTCCAGCGGCCGTTATGGCAGGTGGCGCAAGTTGTCCGCGGCGTCTCTCGATCGATCGGGTTGAAAGTTTTGTGGCAGCTTGAGCACGATAATTCGCCGCTCTGATTTCCCGGCAGGCCGTTGGCACGAACTCGTTGAACGTGAAGCGCATGAAATTGTTTGCTGCTCCATTTGTCGTCGGTGTCCTCTGGCAAGCGCGCCACAGCGATCTGTTTTGACGTCCAATCGCTTTCATTCAATCCCTTCCAGGTCCACTTCCCGTTAACCACCGGATAGCCAAAGGTGCCGCCATGAGGTGTGCTGACCTTGCGACCGTTGTAGACAGTCTGATTTGCATTGTTGTGGCATTCACTACATGTAGCCAGCGCCGCCTGCGAGGCATGGAACTCTGTGCCGCGGTGTTCGGCATGACAAGAGATACAACCTATTCCAGCAGCAGCATGTGGTTGGATTATGGTTGCGGCAAAGACTTCCGTGTTATGACATTGAGCGCAGTTCTGTTCCATCGTTCCGGAAAAAGAATGGCAGGAGGTGCAGGAGTTACCATTGGCTCTGATCGCAATCGGCGGGAAAACAGTAAGATGAGACTGCGCGTGCGCCCGCGCAACTGGGCCCGGCGCGTAAGCGCTCGCGTACCAGTAAGCGGCCGCCACGGAAAGTAAACCGACGCCCACCGCGCCCCAAATAAGAAAGGAAACAGGCCAATGCGGTCTTAAATCGGTTGTTGGAGTCCAGTTAAACGCCGCTTTGCCGGAGCGTCTTTGGCCCCTGGGAAAAAGCGGCGAAAGCCGGACTAACTTCCCAGCCTCACGAATTCGTTTGTCCCAAAAAATGTCCAGCGCCTTGTCGCCCTGAATTGGAGCTGCACGCGTTTTCGCGTGGGCCTTTTTTTCTCCTGGCGCCAGCACCGGTTCAAGTTTGGCCGTTCCCAGATCCGGACTGCTGAGGTTGCTGGTGTCAATGACCGTTCCTATCTGCAATGAGACTCTTAGCACCAGGGCTTCCTCAGTCAGATCTACCTCCAGTGCAAACGGACCCAATTCGAGAACATCGCCAGGGGCCAATGCCTCGTTCTCTTCAACCGGCTTTCCGTTGAGCTTTACGGGATTGGAAGGGCGAAGTCCAAACAGGAAATAGCTGTCCTGAACTAACTTGATGCCGGCCTGTGCTCGCGACACTGAAGGATGGTTGAGCAGCAGCTCGCATTCCTGCAGTCGCCCGATGAGGAGCCCATCCGTGATGATCGTCACGGGGTCCTGAACTAAATCCTCGCGAATGATGATGTATTTATTTGCCTGCGGCATAAACCACAAATCTACTTCACTGCGAAATAGATAACCTGAATAACGTGAACAACCATCAACGCCAGCATGATGGACGTTGAGATCACATGAGGCGCAATCCAGACCTTAAGAAGCTTGTGCAGGTAAATTAGTGCGTCTACACGCCGCATGGTAACTTTCGCCTCAACCGCGCGCAGCAAAATCGCCCGCTCCTCGCTGGTTGCAAGTCGCGTCAGTCGTTCCCTAAAAGCGCGGCGCGCGTTGGCCAGTAGCGCGGTCAAGGGCTCGCGACGCATGAACTGCCGCATCAAGAAAGAAAATCTTGAGAACTTCCTGATGACCCGTTCCTCAATCTCCTCCTTCAGCCACCCTTCGCTGCCTTTCAACAGTTCATCGAGTTCCTGCTGTAGTTCCAAACGGCGCGCAATCAAATCATCGACCAGCAGAGGCTCGCCTTCGATCGTGGTCATAATCCTGGGCGCGACAATATAAGAAGCAACGCCAAACAGGCCCGAGATAATAACTACATCAAACGCAAGGTAGAGCGCTGTCGTCAAAATACCTCCGGTGTGACTGCCCGAGTGCAGCAGTAGAATTACACCTGCCAGCGCACCAAGGTACACATGGGCCAGCATCCAGTAGCGTAGCGCGCCGGCGCGGCGACGGTAGACTTGTTTACGCAGTGGGTAAGTCATGACCACCACCACGCCAAACAGTCCGACCAAACCAGTCGCCCAGCGCATCGTCAGCCACGTTCCCGCCAGAACGCCATCAAATCCGCGCTCTGTTAACCCCCAAATCGCCGCCACAGCCGCGACGAGAATCAGCGCAGCCCCGCCGATGTGAAAGGCCTTAGCGATCGGATCACTTTTGTGAATGTTACGACCGAAGGCCTGAGTTTGGTCGCGGAAGATGAGGCCTCGTATCTTTTCAGCTTCAGTAAAATACGTAACTGGATTGACACGTAAGAGCGCGCCGGTAGGACAATTCTCTTCGCAGGAATACGCCTGGCGCGGTGCGCCTGGCGGATTGAGCGGGGTGTGTTCGCAGAGATTGCATTTGATCGCAACCACGTCGTCCGCGGGTGTCAGTTGAGCAGCGGGCGGAGTCGAAAGGCTAAAGGTCCGACGCAACGTGCCCATGAGATCAAAGGTCACGACCGGTTCACCGTTTTTTGGGACCATCGTGATTGCGTCGTAGGGACATTGGGTGGCGCAATCGAAACAACCGATGCAGGTGGCCGGATCTATATCTACATAACCACGCGGATCGCGAAAGATGGAACCGGTGGGACAGCCCGTGAGACATTCCGGATCCTTGCAATGCATGCAGACTTGCGGTGAAAGCACGTGCTGCGTGCGTTCACTGCCGATCGATACGGGTCGGGTAATGCTTATTCCTCTGCGCAGCAAGCGCGATTGTCCATGCACTTTGTGACAGGCGAGTGAACAGTTGCCGCATCTCACACAGAGATCCATATCCATCACCAGCAGGTTCGAGCCGTCAATGATGCCGGTTGTGATCTCCGCCTCCGCCGAGGCCATGGCGCGCAGGTCCTCGACTGCTTCGATCGAAGGCGGATTGTCGTCGGCCGTTGAGAAGGCGGCGAAGGCAGCGACAATCTGCTCACGAAGTCGCGGATCGCTTCCGCAGCTGCGCCAGCGGAATCTCCAGCACTTCCGTTCTGGCCATCGCCGAGGCGCTGTATTTCCAGGTCTCACGCTCGTTAGTGCCTTCAAGTCCGAGACAGTTTCCCGCGCCCAGAAAATCCACGCCGATTGTTTGGCCCATGCCGACTGCAACTCCCGCCGAAGCCGGATCGAGCGGCACGCCGCGCACGCGCCTGACCCAACCGCTTTTGATCAGAATGATGTTTTCGATCGGGTTGGTCTCCTGGCAAAGCACATGGTGCTTGCCGTAGACCATGAACTTACCAATCTCGCGCAGTTTGCGAACAATCGACTCGTTCGCCGCGCCGCTGCCTTCTTCAGTCAAATCTTCCAACACGCGGCCGAGGCCGTGGGCCCGATAAGTCTCATCAAGTTCCTGGCCAAACTTTGGCAGCTTTCTGAGTAGTCGAAGCGCCGGTCTGGTAACCTCCAGCACAACCGCCGTTTCATGTTTTGGCACGGTGATGGTCGCATTCCGCTCGACGCCTGCGAGCACCGCCATCTCTCCAAAGCAACTCGCCGGGAGCCAGGCGGCTGATCTTGCGCTGCTCGCCACTTAGTTCTTCGATAAAAACATCCAAAGCACCTTTCACGGAAAGGTAGAAGGTGTTTCCACCCCATTCGCCCTGCCGCATTATTACCTCGCCGCTGTCATAGGTAAGCAGACGAACGTATGGGCCGACGCGCTTCCCGGCCGCGTTCACTTTCCCTTCAACGATCACTTCCAGGTCGTTGGCATTCTTGAGTTTTCCATTTACTTCTATGAAGAGCTCGGAGGTGAGTTCAAGCGATTTAAGCGCGGCAAGAATTGATTCTTTGTCAGTGATTTCGCGCGGCATGAAGGGAGTTATACTACGTTAAGGTTGCAAAGATAAATAAGTAAGACCGATTGCGCGCTTCTCCTCTGAGGCCACTGCCACTCATAGCGTGGTCAGGTCAGTACCACTGCGCGGTAGCGGGTGGCGATTGACCTCACTCCGCATCGGGGCAGGTACCAATCTTTTCGTTGGCCGAGGCGTTTGTTTTGCCTTATAGTAAAACTGCAATCTTATTCTGATTCTGAAATCATATTAGCGCGGCACAAAAGCCGTTCTACGCCTAAACTTTTTGAAGATGTCACTGGAATCATTCCTGTCGCTCCCTCTTGAACAACAGATCGGACAATTCTTTTATATCGGTCTTGCCGGAACTGAAATCGACTCCGACACACGGGCTCTCATTGAGGAAGTAAAACCCGGCGGCGTCATTATTTTTGGACGCAACGTCGAGAGCGCGCTGCAACTACGCAAGCTGCTCGATGATGTGCGCGAACTCCTGCCTACCGATCCGCTTCTCGGAGTTGATCAGGAAGGCGGGCTGGTTGACCGGCTGCGAAAAATCTTTACGCCCATGCCTTCGGCGCGAACCATTCGAGCGCACGGCGATCTGGCCGGCTCGCGGGCGCTTGGCAGAATCACCGGTGAAGCACTACGACTACTGGGTTTCAACATGAACTTCGCGCCGGTAATGTCAATCATGACTGACGAACGCGATCTGCTTTCGAATGGACTCTACTCGCGATCATTCGGACGTTCACCCGGCGAAGTGCTTGGCTACACTACCGTCTATCTGCGCGGTCTGCAGGAAACAGGGATTGTTGGTTGTCTCAAACATTTTCCGGGAATCGGCGCGGGCGAAGTCGACTCGCACGAGCAGATGCCAATGGTGCGTCTGTCACACGAAGACCTGATGGCCCAGGATCTCGCACCTTATATAGAACTCTTTCAACGCAAGGACGATCGCGTGCGTTGCGTAATGGTGAGTCACGGCGGCTTTCCTAATATCGACATCGTCAAGGGTGTTACCGGCGGCCTGCTGGAACCGGCATCGCTCAGCCGCAACATCGTCACCAACCTGCTGCGCGGAGAACTCGGTTATCAACATCTCGTTGTAACCGACGATCTCGAGATGGGAGCTATTGCCAAGCATTGCGAGATCGAAGCGGCTGTAGTGCGCGCGTTTCTTGCGGGCAACGACATGATGCTTATCTGCGCGCACCCCGATACGATTCGTCGTGGCTATCAGTCCCTTCTTAAAGAGGCGCGGGAAGGCAATCTGCCCAAGGATCGCTTGCGAGCATCACTCAAACGGATTGCGGCGATGAAGTCGATTGTTAAACCAGCGCCGGCGTTCGACAGCGACGCATTCCAGCGCCTCTCTGAAGAGACGACTGCTCTCAACGAGAAGCTGAACTATAAGTACGGAGGAACAATCCAATGAGCGCGAGCAAGTTTGCTTCTCTTTTACTGGTGCTTTTGCTCGCACTATCGCTGCCGGCCGGCTGCCGGCGTAATCATACCGGCGGTCCGTTTGTAATGGCTCTGGGGGATAACATCCGGACTATCGATCCCATTGGCTCCCCATCAGTGGACGCGGCGAGCGAGCGCGTACGCACCTTGATGTTCAACTCGCTGGTGAAGAAAGACGAGAAGTTTGACTACGTCGGCGAGCTCGCTTCAGAAATTAAGCGAGCTCCGGATAACGTCACGTTCACCTTTATTCTGCGTGATGGTGTGAAGTTTCACGATGGCCGTCCTTTCACGTCGGCTGACGCGAAGTACACGCTCGATCTCGTTTTCTCGAGTACATTCGCGAAGTCGGCCAGCTTCTACGAAGGCACCGGAGCAGACCGAAAGAGTTTCATAAAGAGCGTGGAAGCGCCTGACCCGCATACGCTGGTGGTAACGACTACAAAACCGTGGACTGGATTGCTTCCGAATCTGGTGCCCGTCGCCATGATTCCAAAGGACGGTTATGCGACTCAAAAAGATCAGCCGCTGGGAACCGGTCCGTTTAAGTTCGTTAGTTACGACAGCTCGCAACAGGTGGTCGACCTGGCGGCGAATCCGGATTACTGGGATGGTGCGCCACACATACCACTCGTGCGGGTGCGCGTGATTTCTGACACGAACGCACTCCAGGCTGAGCTTCGTTCCGCGCGTGTAGACATCGCGCCGCTGCCCACCAGTCTTTTGCCTGACGCTGTCAATCTTTTGGGTCAGGATCCGAAACTACAAGTGCTTCAGTTCCCGGGTTCTAATCTGAACCTGCTAACGCTTAACTGCAGCCAGCCTCCGCTCAATGACGTTCGGGTCAGGCAGGCACTCGCTTACGCAATCGATCGCGAAGGGTTAATCCGCGACCTCCTGTTGGGCCAGGCAAAGATCGCCCATTCAATCCTGCCCGAAGAGTCCTGGGCCTATCATGCCAGTCCGCACTATTCATTCGATCCGGCAATGGCTAAGAAACTTTTGGACGAAGCGGGGCTGAAAGACCCGGATGGGGATGGGCCGCAGATGCGATTTGCGAAGCCCGTAGTCTTCAAAGTCTCCGGCAGCAGTGTTTCGGCGAAGAACTACGCAGGCGTCATTCAAAACTATTTGAAGAACGTCGGCATTCCGGTAAGTATTGAAACCGCCGAACTAAATACCCTGTTTGACGAATTGCGCCGTGGAAACTTTCAGATTTTTTACGGACAGTGGGTGGGCGGCAATCAGGATCCGATTTTCTACAAAGACCTTTTCGCAACCTCTGAGATACCGACCGAGACGCGTGCTTCCAGGAACCGCAGTCGCTATAGCAACAAGGAACTTGATGCCCTAATCGAAGAGGCTATTAATACTTTTGATCGAGAAAGGGCGAAGAGCTTGTACGCAAAGATTGATGAGATTGTCACTCGCGACGTGCCCGTCGTGCCGCTTTGGTATCAGGCGAATATCGTTATTGCGCAGAAGAAAGTAGGCAATATCAAAGTTAACGCCAGCGGCGATTGGGGTTTTGTAAAAGATCTGACGGTGACGAATTAGTCTCAAATCTCAATTTTCAGATCTCAGATTTCACTTCGTTGCAGTTGCATCGGTATAGGCCGCAGCCAGGCCGGCGCCTTTAACGTAGTTGCTGAAGATGTTTCTTCTGATCCGGGACTCGCCGGCGAACAGTTTCTGAAACTCGTCAAGGTTCACACTCTTGCGAGCTTGCTCGAGAGTTTCTCCCCGCACGACGGCCGCCTCAACCTGCTGCTTCATCGACACAAATAGTCGCACCATCAACTTTAGATAGCTATCGTCATGCAGGACTGGTCCGTGACCCGGGACTATCGCGGTTGGATTCAAACCCATGAGTTTCTCCAGCGTTACAGCCCATTCGCCAGGATGCGATTGCGGGTTGCCTACATAGGGAACCGGCCAAATCACCAGGTCGCCTGTGATTAGGATTCCCTCTTTCGGTAAGTGCACGACAAGATCACCGCTTGTATGACCTCGGCCAAGATACCTTACATCAATAACGCGATTGCCACGGTACAACGTGAGCCGATCCGCCAGCGTAATTGTCGGTAAGACAATCTCAACACCAGGATTCTCAGCCATGTATCGCTCAGCAATCTTAATGTCGCTCGCGTACGTGGTGCGCTCTTCGTCATCCATTGGCCCGCCGAATACGCTCTGGTTTTCCTGCAACTGTTTCTTGAGGAAGCCAACGAAGCCGGGGTATCCCTGCTCGGACATGGCCCCCTTGCGATTGCTCAAACCGGTGGTCGGAAGATAATCGCGCGTGGCTGCATGCGCGATGAACTCAACACCTGGGAAGGCCTCGCGATACACCTGATTACCCATAAGGTGGTCGTCATGCCAGTGTGTGTTGATAACGTACTTCACCGGCTTCGAGGTGAGCTTACGCAGTGCCGCTAACTCTTCCTTCGCTGTGCCGGGGGTTAGAGTGGTATCGACTACAACCACGTCATCATCGTTGATAATGAAAACGCTGTTGCCGTTCACTGTTAATCCGGGAGGCTCAGTACGAATTGCAGCGTACACACCGTCCCCAACCTTTACCATTTCAAAATTTCCGGATTGAGCTGAAGCGACCAATGGCGAGCAGAGAATAACGACAAATAGGGAGATGCGAATAAGAAACATGAGACGACTCCAATCCAGCATGCCAGGAGAGTTCAGCGCCGGGATCGACTCTTTGATTCTAAGACAGATTGAGTTAAGTGAGTGTGAAGAAGTTTAAGAAAAACACGCAGTAAAAATGGATCTCGTACGAGTATACGGAAGGGTGGGGTTTTAAAAACCTCTGTGCCCCCTCTGCGTCCTCTGTGCCTCTGTGGTGTGTGTTTGCCGAGTAAGATTCACCACGGAGACACGAGAACAGAAGGTGGCACAGATGAAAGCGAAAACAAGTCATTAAGCGCTACAACAATTCCTTGAGTTCGTCGCGCGAGATCGCGCCCTCGCGAACCAGCCGCGGCTCCGAACTGCTGACATCCAAAACAGTCGAAGCTTCAGTTACAGTAACTTCACCGCCGTCAACGATCAAATCAATGCCCGACGGAAAATAACTCTCCACTTCCCTCGCGTTGCGCGCCGGCGGTTGTCCTGAAACATTTGCGCTCGTTGCCGTTAGCGCACCGCCACAGGCGCGTACCAGGGCGCGAACGTTATCGTCGTCCGGCAGGCGGACTCCAAGACTGTGCGCACTCGCAGTTAACTCAGCCGGCACTTCAGGCCGCGATACGCCTATTAGCGTCAAGGGAGCAGGCCAGTGCTTGCGTGCGACCAGCTTGAAAAATTCAGACTGCTGAATGAAGCGATCGACCTCACTCTCATCTGAAATCAACAACAGGATTGGCTTCGCGTCTTCCCTGCCCTTGAGGAGTCTGATTTTTTGAATTGAACGAGAGTTGAATGGATCGGCGCCCAGGCCATAGAAGGTGTCGGTGCGGAAAGCAATTACGCCGCCGGCAGCGATTACTCCTGCCGCCTCAGTTCGTGTCTCGGCGTTATCCTTAAGAATCATGCTGCTATTTGGAGTGCGCTGACCTGTCAGCGCACTCCAAAAAACTATTCGCCGCCGTGCCCACGATGCTGGCCTTCCGCGGCAATCTTAACCGCGTACCCCAAACCATCACCAACTGACAGCACTACCGCTCGCAGCTTCGGATGGTTAATGAAGTATTTGTTGAATTCGCGAAGTGCGTTTGTCGAACTTTCCTGATCGGCTGAACGGATCTCTCCAGCAACCTGTCCGCCCCAAAGAAGATTATCAACAATGACGATGCCGCCATTACGCAGCCTCGGCAACGACAAGCGCAGATAGTCGGCATACTCTTCCTTCACCGCATCGATGAATATCAGATCAAAAGTGTCTTTTAGTAACGGAATAACGTCCAGCGCTTTACCACGTTCGATGCGTACGCGTTTGCGCAAGCCGGCGCGCGTGAGATAAGCGTCGGCCGCCTTAATCATCTCGTCGCTGGGATCGATGGTCACTACCAAACCGTCTTCGCCCACTGCGCGCGCCAGATGCAGAGACGTGTAACCAATCGCCATCCCTATTTCCAGACATCGTTTCGCGTTCGCTGCCCGTGCTGTAATTTCACAGAACAGCGCCACCTCGCGATCGGCGCTGGGAACGCCATGCTCGCCGCCATAATCTTCCATCTCGCGCAGGAGTGGATCAGTTTGCGGGGTCAGTTGTTCAAGATATTCTGCCTGATTACGCTGAATGATTGCGTCGATACGTGCTTTCATAGTCCCCCTTCGAATGTTGTGTGGAAGTTTAACGATAGACAGGAATTAAAGCGGGGGCAAGCCCTTCCCAACCTGAGAGTTTTCAACAGTCTAATCAGGTTGAAGCCTAATCCTGTTATAGTCATGAAAATAATCTCTCAGGTCGAGGAAGTGGGCTTGCCCCCGCTCTTCGGTTTCCGAATCTTTTCATTCTTCGGAACTTTCTCGCGCATCCGCGCCGACAGAAACATAGCGGCGGCCGAGGCCGAGTTGGCGGAGCTTGTGCTGCAACGACTGGCGGTGCATTCCCAAAATCTCAGCAGCCTTCGTCACATTCCCCTGGGTATGTTCGAGGCAGCGGCTGATGTAGCGACGCTCAAATTCGCGCCGGTCCTCGCGAAAGTCAGCAGTGAATGGAACCCTTAGCCCATCACCGGAAGCCTGTTCATCTCTTTCCTTTGCTTTTTGAACACCCGGCATGATTTCGTCCGGAAGGTCTTCTGAACGCAACTCCTCGCCTTCAGCCATAATCGCAGCGCGATCGATCGTGTTCTTCAGTTCACGCACATTCCCTGGCCAATCGTAATCAACCAATTTGCGAAGCGCGCTTTGTCCTACTTGTCTCAGCGGCAGGTTGTAACGTTCAGCAGCAGCCTGTGTGAACGTTTCGGCGAGTTGTGGTATGTCCTCGCGACGCTCGCGCAGCGGCGGAATATCGATTGTTACTACTCGCAGACGGTAAAACAGATCAGCGCGAAAATGTCCGGCAGCGATCTCCTGCTCGAGCGGTCGATGCGTGGCGCTAACGATGCGCACATCGACCGGGATCGACTCATTGCCACCCAGTCTTTCTATTCGCCGCTCCTCCAATGCGCGCAGGAGTTTTGCCTGCACGTTGGAACTCATGTCGCCAATCTCGTCGAGAAACAAAGTGCCGCCGTTGGCTTGTTCAAATTTGCCTTTGCGCTGGCCCGCGGCACCGGTGAAGGCGCCCTTTTCGTGACCAAACAGTTCTGACTCGATAAGCTCGGAAGGGAGCGCAGCGCAGTTGACTGCTACAAACGGCCCTTTGCTACGGACGCTGTTTCTTTCATGGATCTCGCGCGCAACCAATTCTTTGCCGGTACCGGATTCGCCCCGAACCAGGACCGTCGCGTCGGTCTCGGCGACTTTATCAATCATCGCGCGCACGCGCTGCATACTGGCCGAGTCGCCGATAAGCGTGCCACGTTGCGATGCTTCGGCTTCAATCCGGCGTCGCAGCGAAACATTCTCACGCCTTAACGCGATCGTCTCGGCTGCATTCTTGACGACCAGCCGCAGCTCATCCAGTTCAAAAGGTTTTGAAAGATAATCGTAGGCTCCGGTCTTGACTGCTTCCACAGCCATGCGCTCTGAGCCGTGGGCGGTAATGATGATTACCAGTGGGCCACTTGAATTTCCGTCACCTGAAGCATTTTCACTGCTCGATCCCTTTGTTTCCTGCAGCTCCTTCAGAAACTCAAGGCCGCTCATTCCCGGAAGATTGACGTCGAGCAGCATCAAATCCGGTTCCTGCTGTTTTACCAGAATCCGGGCTGCCTCGGCTGAATCAGCTTCGGAAACGTTGTAACCAAAAGTCGTCAGCGCGCGCCGCATGCCGTAGCGCGCGGCTTCCTCGTCATCCACAATCAATAGTCGCAACTTGTCTCTTTTCACCCTTCCGATCAGTTTAGAACCTTACGGGTGAATTTCCCTAGCGCATTGCGTGCCAAAAGACAGGAGGCAGAAGGAAAACAGAAGGCAGAAGGCAGAAGGCAGAAGGCAGAGGCAGAAGTAAACGGACCTCTGGCCTTCGTCTACTACTTTGTCTGCCTTCCGCCTTCTGCCTAGTGCCTTCTGCCTTCTGCCTAGTGCCTTCTGCCTTCTGCTCTCGCCTCCTGACTACTGTCTACTGCCTACTGTCTACTGCTTTGAGCGTTTCGCTGACATGACCAGGATGATTGCGTCGCCTGAAGGGCCGACGTGCAGCGTCCCAACCACGACCGGCTCGCCCTCACGCATGCTGATGTCAGTGTTCAGACCGGTAGATTCGTAGTTGAAAACCGGCGCTGACGCTGTGGAAGCGACGGGGCTGGTTTGAATGGGAATCCTCGCGCCGAAGCCAAATCCCTCCATCCGCACCACCGACTGTCCTTTCGAGTCGGTGATCACTTTGACGCTGTTCACTTTGAATTCATTAAAACTCGGGTTAATTGACGGCTCCGTCGATACCCCTAATGGGCCGCCCACCCACTTGAGGTTGAGGCGTCCATTATTCTTAACCCTGTTTATTAAGGTCGCCGCCAGACGATAATTCTTGAACGGCAGCGAAGGCCGCAGTTGCTTTACCACCGCTTCAAGAGCCGCAGGTAACTTCGTGTCGGCTACCTCCTGGTTCGTAGCAACCAGCAGGTAAAGTTGAGTATCGAGATTGGTTTCGTCTTCCTGTTTGTCGCTTTGAGTAACGGTGCTCGACGACTGGGCAAAGGCCTGCTGACTGCAAACAGCCACGACAGCAAACAAAAACATAAACAGTGCGGTTGATAAACTTCGACGCAGATTCATAGAATTATCTCCTTCAGGAAATTCATAGCGTTTGAGATTAAGGAGAGCGGTGCGCTATAGCATGTGCTCGGCACGCACTGCCGACATACTCGACAATCAATTGCGATGGGCCAGCAATCGCTCATTAACACGCCGGGGTGAGCGGAAAGTTCCAATGAGGTCGTTACCAAAACCAGAACCTGGAGCCGTAGCGACCGGGACGCTTTCAAATCGGAACACCGTACCATGAAGTAACTTGGCCAGGTATGTTATTACTCACAACCGTTCGCTCAGGTCATGTCAGCTCATGGTTTCCTCAACGGCACGCGCAACTCAAACCTCGCGCCCGAACCATTAACCCGCGAGAGGAGCCTGGCAGTTCCTCCCGCTTCCTGCATGCGTTTGCGAACAATCGCCAAACCCAAACCGGTGCCTCTTTGCTTGGTGGTGAAAAAAGGCTCCCAAACTCGTTGCCGTAGATCGTCTGGAATTCCAGGACCACCATCCTGAACGCAAATGACAAGATCCTCGCCCTCCGTCGATTGTTTGATAGTCACCTCCCCACCCGGCGGTGTCGCTTGTAAAGCATTGAGCAGGATATTCGAGAGTGCAACCCTTAACGCCGAGACAGCGGAACCCTCGAGTGTCTTCATCCTTCTCTATCTTTGTGGTTAGCCGGATTCCCTCCGTTTCGGCAGTGACTTGAAATAACCTGACTACAGATTGAATTAGTTGTTCCGATCGAGATGGCATTTCAGCCGGTAACTCTTTTCGGGCGAAGCTCAAGAGTTGTGTGACACTCCGGCCAAGTCTGTCAGTCTCACCGACAATCAAACTCAAATCGCGCGAGTACTCATTACTGATGCTTTGGTCTTCTCCCATGACCTGGGCAATAGACTTGATCGCCGAGAGGGGGTTCTTGATCTCGTGTGCGACAGTCGCGGCCATTTGTCCCAGAATCGCAAGGCGCTCGCGTTCGGTGAGTTTCCTTTCGAGACGCGCATTTTCTTCGGCGAGCCGGCTGTCTTCAATTGCTATAGCCACTTGTCCGGCAAGTATTTCCAAAACCGAACGAACGTCCTCCGTCAAACTTGCCGCAGGCGCATCGACCAATAGAATGCCGGAAACGTTTTCTTCGCGACGAAGCGGATAGGCAATAGTGTAACCGTGAGCCTCAAGCAGTGGATCGCCTTCGACCGGCGCCCAATCATCGCGGCTTGATAAATCCAGAACCTGCTCAACCCAGGCTTCGTTGGCAGCGTAAGCCGTCACCAAAGAAGCACCCACTGCGTCGCCCTCCGAGTCCAGCCCATCTCGATTGTTCTGCGGGGTATCGCCAATCCCGGGCAGGCCTCGACGATAGCCGACCAGGATGCGAACCCGGCGGAGTTTTAAAGCACTGGTGGTCTGCTGCTCAACGAAATCGAGCAGGTCGGGTAACTGTTGATAGCGTCCCGCGTGCGAACTGATACGCGAAACTATCTGACGGTAAAGCGCGGCCTCGCGTTCAAACAACCTGTGGAAACGCTGAGCCAGCCAACTTCGCATCGGCGCGGCCGCCAGTGCCAGAGCCAAAATTAAAAGTGCCTCAACCACGCCGGCACGCACACCATAATGCGACGTCACCCAGTCGCCGATGGTTCGTATGCCGTAGATATAGATCGTAAGCACGACCGCGGCGAAGCTCGCCACGATCAAGCTTTCTTCAATAATCAACTCCAGGTAACGATAGCGATAGATGTAGTAAGCAAGCAGCGCTGAAGGCAGGAGCGATCCCAGGTTCGCGAGCGTTTTCAGGTACAGACCGAGTTGCGTGCCCTCACCAAGACCAAGCGCCAGCGCCGCTAGAATCACAATGCCGATGAACACAAACGACGCGGCGAGCGTGCGCATGATCCGCTGCTCGCTCAGGTTTCGCGTCCGTTTTGCAATCAACAGTTCCGTGACGGCGATAAAGCCCAGCACATAAGTAATCCAGACGGCCATCGGAATCACAAAAAGATGAGTCCGTTGCAGCATGGGCGCGTATTGGTGTGTCCAGATCTTATAGATTGCAAACGGGAGGAACAGCGGAGGGACGTATGAGGCGTAGATCCGGATCTTCTCGCTTTGTTTAAGCGTTCGTTCCGCTGCGGCGGCCCACAGATAAATGTGCGCGTGCAGCAGGAAGGAGTAGCAGAAGACGATGCAGATGACCGCAATCGTGTCAGCGATACGCAGCGCCGTGACTATCGCGGGGCTATAACCAAACCCAAAGAGTCCGTGCAAGGTGACGACCAGGTTGCTGCTGTGCCACCCGCACATGCTGAGCGCCAGGGCAACGAGGACGCGCTCAATTGGACTCAACCGACGGCGACGGGAAATCAGTTGAATTCCCATCCAAAGCGGTAAAGTTGCGCCAATTGAGTAACCGACTAGTTGTAGGACCTCTAGTGGGGACATTTGAAGTCAGGAGGCAGGAGCAGTCTGCGGGTGGCAGGAGCTGGGAGTAGTGGTTGTCTTAGACGAGAAACGACAAATGAGAAATGTTAGATGGAAAAAGCTGATTTTCCATTTGTCATTTGACATTTTTCATTTGTCATTTAAGAACGAGCAAACGTCAGAGCGGTCCGACTCCTGCTACTGCCTACTGTCTACTGCTTACTGCCTACTGCCTGCTGCTCACCGACGCCGGCTGCACAGTGAACGTAATTTCCGTGCGGCGGTTCTTTGCGCGGCCGCTCAGAGTCGTGTTTGCCGCTAGCGGATTTGCGGCACCCATCCCATTGGCCTGCACTCGTGACGCGTCAACTCCCGCCGCTTGAAATCGTTCCGATAACTGACGGGCCCGATCCTGTGTTAGTTGCTGTAGCGATACTTCATCGCCTTTGCTGTCCGTATAAGTCTCGATCACAATCTGATAGTCAGGATTGCTCGCCATTAGCGCCGCCAGCGGTTCAAGTTTGGCGGCCGCCGCGGAAACTAAGACCGCGGCGCGCGGCCCACTCCAAATCGACTCGGGCAACAAGAGCTGAAAGCCTCGCGGCGTTTCCTTCACAGTTCCATACTTGGCCAGCGTCTGCTTCAGGGTCACTTCAGCGGCGCGCCTCTGTTGTTCGCGGGCTTCCGCCTCACGGCGATCGTCTTCAGCGCGCTTCGCTCCTTCGATGCGAGCGAGATTAATCTTGGCGGCTTCGCCTTCCGAACGCACGGTCTGAAGTTCGTCACGTAACCTCGCTACCTCGCTACGTTGTTCGCGCAACTGCTGGTTGGCCGTCTCTGCATCTCTTTCAGCTGACTCGCGGGCACGTTGCTCACGATCGAGGTCGGCACGCAGTTGTTCAATTTCCCGCTGAGCTGAATCCGCTGTCTTTTCCGCGGCGCGCAACGCGTCGTCACGACGCTGAATGTCCTCGCGTCGCAAGCGCGCCGCACGACGAGACGCTGCCATCTCCTCAGCCCTCGCTCCGGAAGATGTCGCTTTACGCGCGAGTACATCCACCTCGGCTGTCGGTTGATTGAATCTCAATGCTTTCTCCGCCGCAAGCAGATCGTCTTCAGCCTGTTGCAGTTCCTCCGGGGCATCTTGTTTGCCACCCGCGAAGCGAGCAAGATTTACCGCCTGGCGCGCGCCGAGTAGTGAGACCGGAATCTCTTTGTAATCTGTCGAAGCGATCTCAGGCACACGCGGATCTCTGAAATAGTCACTTGAGTTGCCGATGTATTGGACGTTGAGCGTTTCAACCTGACTCTTCCCTGGTCGCAGCGGTGCTATGTTTTCCAGGACCACCATGCGGCTCGGCACCTTCATCAAAAAGTGAGGCTCAGCCGTTACGATCAGCGCGAAGGTCTGAAGTGGTGTGGTGACGTCGAGCTTGGAAGCGATGTAAGCACTGCCGCCCCTCTTTATCTCGCCAAGGTTATCGACCCGCCCATCAGGCGAGATGGCCCACAGGATAAAGGTCGTGTAGATCCCGCCCAGTTCGTTGGCGCGCGGCAGATTATCTATCGCCAGCTCAACGCGCGTCCCCCTACGTCCGGCGCGCTTCACTTTCGCTTCGCCCTTTAAGCGCGGCAGCAAAGTTGTGCCCCGAAACTTAACTTCAATCGTCTCATCAAGCGGATAGGTAACAGCAATTGTGCGTCGCGGAACATCGCTTTGGGCGAAAATCGTGGTAGCAGAAACCGAGGCGCATGCCAGCAATACTCAGAACGGCGATTCGCGCTGAAATGGGACGAGAAGGCATAAATGCAACTCCTTGTGAATAGTTATAGCTAATACCTGGCCCTTGCCGAGAGAGTCTCAATTAGTTGATGCAACTGCGGCTTTTATTGTTGCCGAGGGGTAGGAGCAGGGTCAAGCCTGTGCGGGACGGACAAAAACAAAAGAGAGAGCAGTGGCGACCGGATTTTAGCCGTTACCTGACGAATCGCGACAGCGACTGGGTTCCACTTGCCTTAGCTTCAACAAAGCGGCATGGGTCGACTAATACAGAACCGGGAGCAGTAGCAACCGGGTTCAAGTTGCGACATTGGACTATGCGATGAGGAGGGACCTCCAGGTCCGGGCGTATGCGCTGGCTATGACGAGGCTGGGTGTTGCGCGCTGGCAGAGGCCCATGGGCTGACGGATGTAGCTGACGTGATTAATGCTGTCGCAGTAGTGATCCCGAACAAACCTGGGATTGAATCACAAAACGTTAGTCGAATCTACATTGCGTTGAACCCGGTCGCTACGGCTCCCGGTTCTGTATTAGTCGACCCACAGCGATTTATCAGTTGTCCGATGCCTTATGGTATCGGTTCTTACGTTCCGCAATTAGTTGGACAACTGCGATCGAAATTGCCGCGACGACAATCATGTGAATGTAGCCGCCCTTACCCAGAACAAACTTCAGGAAAATCCAGAGCACCATCAGTATTGTAAAAACGATCCACATTTTGATTACCTGAGCAACGAAATCACAATTCTGCGCTAAGCGGTAGGTTACGAATGCGATCGGGTCGTAAGAGCAACAGCCGCAATTTTCTCGATTGAGTAAGATTTGTTTTTGCTGGAGGTAATGACACTGCTTAAGAATGGACGGCTCAGGGAGCTTCGTTCAGCTTATATCCGACACCGCGAACGGTAAGCACGTAGCGCGGGTTCTTGGGATCGGTTTCTAACTTCTTGCGCAGTCGATTGATGTGGGGATCGATGTTGCGTTGGTAACCTTCATACTCCGTGCTCCAAACCCTGTCGAGCAAGTCATTGCGAGACCAGGCGCGTCCGGGTTCTGAGGCCAACAACTCCAGAATTTGAAACTCGAGCGGCGTTAGATCGATTCGCTCGCCTTCCCTGATCACCTCATGACGTCGCTTGTCGATTACCAGACCACCGACCTGCACTCGCTCACCGTCCGAGTCCGGTTGGACCGTACTGGTGCGTCTCAGCAGGGCCTCCACTCGAAGCTCGAGCTCGCGCGGACTAAAGGGTTTTCCCAGATAGTCGTCAGCGCCCGCTTCGTATCCAGCCACTTTGTAATCGAGCGCGTCGTGCGCCGTCAGGAAAAGCGTGGGGGTTTGCACCCCTCGTTCCCTGACGCGTTTCAACAGTTCGAAACCGGACATGCCAGACATGGAAACGTCGAAGATAAAACAGTCAAACCTGCCGCTAGTAGCGGGTTCCAGCGCCGCCACGCCACTTTCGCGCTCCTCTACCTGGAAGCCAAGACGGCGAAAATACTCCGCCAGGAGCAACCGCATATCGGTCTCGTCGTCAACAATCAGAAGTCTCTTTCCGGCAAACTTGCTCGCTACTTGTGATGGTTGTCCCAAGTTCTCTCGATCCTTAGCGGTATTAGGGAAATCGTGAAGGAGTATAGCGCAGTTTTGGGGTGTGGTCTAAGAAAAGCTTGGTGTCGGTAATGTCCAAACTAAAAAAGGCGTTACCACCTCATGAACAGCAACGCCCGTAGAAAGCAACCTGCCTGGTCAAGGTTTAGTCGTTAACTGGATGCTGATAGCGTTCCGTAGTCCTGGCACTGCTCCGAATTCTTGTCTGCTAGCTTCGGCATGCAACTCAGCAATGAATTCTGACAGAGCAAACTTTGTTGCCCTCGGAAATTAGTGATATAAGCCTGCCATGACGCTACGCGCCGCTCTTCCGGTTTTGCTTTGCCTTGTTCTTATTGTCCCCAACGTTCACGGTCAAACATCCATAGTCGCCGCGCTCGGGCCGCATGAAGTCGTTATTGGAGCGGACAGCAAACGCAAAATTTCAGAGTTTGCTCCCTCGGGAGATCTAGTCGGGGTGACCTCCACGCTGGTGTGCAAGATTCAAAAAGCCGAGGGGTTTTATTTTGGCTGCAGCGGTCCCTGCGGCGAAGTGGATGTTGCGTCCATCATCGTTCAGGCATCGCGGCGGCCAGGAACTATTCAGCGCAAGGTCGAGATGGCCGTTCCTCTTGTAGAGGACGCTCTCAACGACATGCTTAGGGGGAAAAGTCAGAATGCGCTGCGACGGTATACCGACCAAGCCCACGATTCTCCAACTCCTGTTTGTGGGCATTCAGGGTCAAACTCCCCTCATCCTCGGAGTTGACTTTCATTACCGGAAGTCTCCTTCCGGAGCGTTTTTGATAACGGCCGGTGAGACACAGAGCTGCGTGAAAACGACGGACACCTGCACTCATTTGGCCATCGGGAAGACCAATGCCATCTCAAATTTCAGTCGGAAGAAAGGCAGCATGGATTTTCTGGCGCGAGTCGAACCCGTCATTGGCGTTGAACGGCTTATTCAGATGGAGATCGACGAGGAGGGGGACGATGTTGGGCCTCCGATTGATATTCTCCGGATAACAAGAGGCGAGCCGAGTGGATCAGGCGCAAACGCCAATGCCGTAGCGTCTGCGCAAGTAAGGTGCTGGGATTGCGGGCGTCCCGCCCGCAAAGCGCCGAAGGCGCGAAGTCTTTGGGAAATAGCCGCATCTGTTTTCGCGCCCTCGCGCACGTTTGCGGGCGGGACGCCCGCGGTCCCAGCCAACTACTTGAGTCGTTCCAAACTATCTGAGTGCCTTAATTTACTCCGCCTTGACGCCATTACGCACGGATACGTATAGTTTTCCTTTAGTTTTACAACTGTTTTCTAACCTTCCAAGGACTGCTCAAGCTTTCGCGGCGAGAATCATTTAGAATCCGTTCGCTCATAGTAACTGCAACTGCCGATGCGCGATCTTAAGAGACTGCTTCGATACATCAAGCCTCACTGGGAAACGTTTGCGCTGGCGACGTTTGCGATGTTCCTGGTGGGACTGCTCGAAATCGCGATTGGCTCCCTTATTGTTCCCATCTTCGATCAGGCTCTAACCAGGGGCAGCGGTCAACGCACGCAGACTCTCTTCGGACTCCAACATCTCATTCCCAACTCCGGACTGGCAGCGTGGAGAACAATCTCGCTCCTGTTGCTCGCGTTTACACTCGCCAAAGGCGTCGCCGAATATTTTTCTACCTTTCTGATGGCCCGCATTGGCCAGTCGGCTGTCCTGAAACTGCGTCAGGATCTCTACAGTCACCTGCTCAACCAGGCCGCGAGTTTCTTTGAACGTCACCGTACTAACTATCTGGTATCGCGTTTGGTCACCAGCGCAGCCGCCATCGAGGTGTCAGTCACCAGCACCTTGCGAGACATGTTGCGCGAAAGTTTTACTTTGATCGCTTTCCTCTCTGCCTCTTTTTATTACAGCTGGCGACTAACCTTAGGCTCACTCCTGATTGCGCCCGTGGTTGCAGTGCTTACTGCTCGCTTTGGCACAGCGCTACGCAATCTCTCGCGGGAAAGTTTTGAAGGCAACAAGGAACTGACTGATACCGCCCAGGAAGCGTTATCCAACCAAACTATTGTGAAAGCTTACCGCGGTGAGGCGCGCGAGTTGGACCGCTTCACGACCGTGGCGCAGCGAATAGTTCGCGCCAATCTACGCACCGCCCGAATCTCAGGTTTTGCGCCTCCCACGATCGAGATGATCGGTGTTGTTTTCATCGTCTTTTTGCTCTTCTTTGGCCAACGCGAGATTGTCTCCGGCCGCATGAACGCGGCGCAATTCGTAACCTTCCTGTTCTTTCTGTTTCGCAGCTACGACCCGATGCGAAAACTGTCCCGACTGCAGAACAGCATGGAACAGGCGCTGGCCGCGGCACATCACGTCTGGGAAATTATGGACCAGCACGCCGAGTTGCCTGAGAAGAAAGAGGCGCGCGATCTCGCACCTTTGACTCACGCGATTGAGTTGAAAAATGTTTCGTTTGGTTATGCAAATGAAGAGCGTTCGGTTCTGCGCGAGGTGACCCTGGAGATTCCGGCAGGATCGATGGTGGCCCTGGTGGGAGAATCGGGCGGCGGCAAGTCTACCCTGACGAAGCTCTTGCCGCGTTTTCATGACCCGGTGTCCGGCGGCGTCTATTGGGATGGCATCGATCTCCGTGAAGCCAAAATCTCCAGCCTGAGGCGGCAGATAGCTTTAGTCACTCAGGAGACCGTGCTCTTTAACGATACCGTCCGCCACAATATTTCCTACGGAAAACCTGATGCAACGCAGGCTGAAATCGAGGAAGCGGCCCGCATCGCCTTTGCGCACGACTTCATTATGGAGCTGCCGCAGAAGTATGAAACCATCGTTGGTGAACGCGGCACATTTCTATCGGGCGGACAGCGGCAACGACTGGCCATTGCGCGCTCGCTGTTGGTCGACGCACCGGTGCTGATTCTGGATGAAGCAACTTCTGCCCTCGACGCGGAGTCGGAACGTTTCGTCCAGCAGGCGATCGCAAATTTGGTACGCGACCGCACGACCGTTGTTATCGCACATCGGCTCTCAACCATTCGGCGGGCTGACACCATCGTGGTAATGGAAAGCGGCAGGATAACTGAGATGGGAAGTCATGCTGAGTTGCTGGCGAAGGGTGGCCAATATCGACGTTTGTATGAGCTACAGTTTGCTGATGAAGAAGAGGAAGTTAGCGTGACGTAAAACTGCTCCTGGATGTTTGGGACTTTGGTCTTACGTATTTTGAACTTTTAACTTCGTACTTTGAACTTTGTGCTTTGTACTTTGTGCTTGTGCACTGTTCTTAGAAGCCGAGCGTGAAAGCTCCTTGAGTTCGAGACTGAACCACGAAAAAAAGCAAAGGCCAAAGACCAAAGGCGAAAGACCAAAAACCAAAACCTAAAGTTCAAAGCACCAAGCTCAAAGTACGTATTAATTTATGAAATCAATGACCGGATATGGACGCGGATCGGCAGACGGTGAGCACTTCGCCGTCTCTGTTGATTTGAAAACTGTCAACAATCGCTTTCTTGACGTACACCTGCGTCTCAGCGGCGAGCTGTCTTCATTGGAACCTGTCATCAAGCGGCAGATTAGTACGCGGCTTTCCCGCGGCCGAGTTGATGTCAGTATCAATTACGAGAAAACAGCCCAGACCGCCTATGAAATTAATCGCCCGTTGATCGCCGGCTATGTTAACGCTCTACGCAATATGCAATCGGAATTCAACATTGGCGGCGAACTGGACATTAACGTCCTGGCCCGTCTGCCTGGCGCCCTCCAGCCCTCTCGCGAGGGTCTAAGCGACGACGTGGTTGCCGGAATCGAAAAGGCTCTGGCCGAGGCGCTTGATCAACTGGAAAAGATGCGAGCCCAGGAAGGCGAAGCCCTGCGCATAGAGATGGCCGAAAGAATCGAGCGAATAGAGAACCTGGTTCCCATTATTGAAAACGCGGCAGCGGGCCTGGTTGACGCTTATCGTGCTCGTTTGCAGAAACGGATAGGCGAGCTGTTGAACCGCAACGGTCAACTCGTCGAAATAGATCCGGGAAGACTGGCCCAGGAGGTTGCGTATCTTTCAGACCGAAGCGACGTGAGCGAGGAAATGGTACGACTGCATAGTCACCTGGCGCAGTTTCGCGAGGCCCTGAACTCGTCGGGCGAAACCGGGAAGATGCTGGATTTCTTGCTGCAGGAACTAAACCGCGAAGCCAACACCACCTTGTCTAAATCAACTGATCTGATTATTAAAGAAGCCGCCCTGGCTATCAAAGCGGAAGTAGAAAAGATTCGCGAACAGGTCCAGAATGTCGAATGAACCAGAGGAGCGAGGTCTCCAAGCCAAAGTCGCCACCGAAACAAACGAAGGGCGAGGCATTCTTTTCGTTGTGAGTTCTCCTTCCGGTGGCGGTAAAGGCACGTTGATTCAACGCGTGCTGAAGCAGGTACCTAATCTTAGTTACTCTGTTTCTTTCACCACACGCGCGCCGCGCAACGGCGAGCAGGACGGCCGGGAATACTTCTTTGTCACCAGGGAACGATTCGAAGCGATGGTGAATGCCGGCGAGTTCCTCGAATGGGCGCATGTGCACAGCAAACTCTACGGAACTGCACGACAGCAAGTGGTTCGCGAAATCGCCGAGGGCCACGACATCATTCTGGAAGTGGACGTTCAAGGGGCTGCCAGTGTTCGCTCGCTGATGGCGGATTCGGTCAGCATATTTATCCTGCCGCCGTCTTTCGAGATTTTGAAACAACGGTTGCAAGCGCGCGGCACCGACTCGCCGGACGAACTCGACTTGCGCTTACGCAACGCACATATGGAATTGAAGGACTACTCGGCTTTTCAGTACGTAATCCTCAACGACGATTTAGATCGAGCGGCGAATCAAATGACCGCCATAGTTCATGCCGAAAGAGCTCGGCTTAGTCGTCAGGAAGCGAAAGTGCGGCGGGTTGTCGGGGCCTTTACCAAAGATGAAATACCAAACTCGCAATCTGGCTAGACTTATGACCCAATGATTGTTTTAATAAAACTTTGTTACTAACGTGAGGAGCAGCAACCGTAATGTCCTTAATAGAAGAGACTGACGCAACCGCAGATGAAACCCCGGAGATCGACTCGAAATATCGTTTGATTATTCTCGCCGCCAAACGAAGCAAACAACTGCAGCGCGGCGCCCGCCCCCGCATCGACATCGATGCCTTGAAACACAAGAACACGCGTATTGCTTTGGAAGAAGTAATGCAGGGGCGCGTGAACTTTAGCAAGACTGACGATGGAATTGAAGAATAGACTCTCAAATCTGAGATCTCAAATTTGAGATCTCAAATCTCAGATCTGAAGTCACAGATCGATTTCCTATCGCTCACATCCCTTTGTAATCTGGCCCGCCACCGCCTTCAGGCGTGACCCAGTTAATAATCTGGTAGGGGTCCATGATGTCGCAGGTCTTACAGTGAACACAGTTGGAAAAGTTCACTTGTAATTTCCGTCTGCCATTGCTGCCATCGTCAACCATTTCATAAACCGCCGCCGGACAAAATCGCTGGCAGGGATTTCCGTACTCTTCCGCACAACGCGTCGCGCAAATATTTGTATCCAGCACGTGCAAATGACTTGGCTGGTCCTCGCTATGTCCTACCGCCGCATGGTAAACGTCCGTTAGTTTGTTGAAAGCAATCTTGCCGTCGAACTTGAGTCCGTCATACCGTTGCTCGATCTTGTCGCCGACATATCCATAATCCGAGAGCTTCTTCATTTCTTCATGACCGGCTTCCGCCTTAGTGCGATCAAACAAACCCCAGGCGCGGCCTCCGGTGAAGAACTGAAACCCGGTGTTTATTATTCCCAACCAGCGTCCATGCTTGAAACCAGCATGAAAGTTTCGGACCTTACGTAACTCCGGAATAATCCAGCTCTCGTTAACCAACTGCTCATAACGTTGCAACTGCTTTGCTGAGTACTTCTTTGCCAGCAAGGCTTCGAAGATGGTCTCTGCCGCCAGCATTCCGCTCTTGATGGCCGAGTGAATTCCCTTCAAACGTTGCGAGTTGAGGAATCCCGCGCAGTCGCCGACGAGTAAAACTCCGTCTGCGTAAATCTTTGGCATCGCAAAATAGCCGCCGGCGGCGTATCGTTTTTGCGCCATAGCGAATCATCTTGCCGCCTTCAAGCAACTTTGTAAGAAACGGATGCTGTTTGAAGCGCTGAAACTCTGCGTGCGGGTCGAGCAGTGGATCTTTGTAGTCAAGACCTGTTACGTACCCTATGCTCAAAATCCGATTTTGCATTCCGTAGATCCAGCCGCCGCCGTAAGTTTGGGTATCAGATGGAAAGCCCAGCGTATGCGTCACACGTCCGGCTGGATAGCGATCGTCCGGCAACTCCCAGAGCTCCTTAACGCCGATGCTATAAACCTGGGGCTCGCGTCCGGCATCGAGACCGAGGCGCTGAACCAATTGCTTCGTGAGCGAACCGCGCGGGCCCTCGCCAAGGACCGTAACCTTCGCCAGCAGATCAACGCCGGGCTCGAAATTAGGCTTGCGCTTCCCTTCCTTATCAATTCCTTTATCGCCGGTGCGCACGCCTACAACCCCATCGTTCTCGTCATATAGCACCTCAGCTCCGGGAAATTCCGGGAAGATGTTGATGCCCGCCTCTTCACATTTCTCCCCGAGCCAGGCCGTAAGGCGATTCAGCGACACGATGTAGTAACCATGGTTCTTCAGCGGCGGTGGGGTGATCGGAGAACGGATGGCTCGGTTCTTCGTTAAATAAAGGAAGTAGTCTTCGTTGACCGTGGATTCAAGCGGAGCGCCCTGTTCGACAAAGTCAGGCATCAACTCACGCAACGCGCGTGGATCCATGACCGCACCGGAAAGAATGTGCGCGCCGACCGAAGCGCCTTTCTCGATAACACCGATCTCAATCTCGCCCAGCGCCTCGCCCGGCCGTTCACCCTTCGCCACCGCCTCGTTGTGGTTCTTGATTAAACGGGCGAGATGAAGAGCGCCGCTCAAATTTGCGGGACCGGCACCGACGAAAACCACATCCATTTCCAAAGTTTCGCGTTCCATCAATTCGTCCTGCTTCGCCTGGATTCAATGTCAAAAATGAATGACCATTCAGTGTCCGTGAGTATAGCAAAGGAACGCTGGCAAACCGAAGACAGGTTCCGTAGAACTAGTGATGCATTCGGTTTTTTCTCTCATTCACCGCGGGCTTTAGCCCGGTGAAATGGAAGTATGCGCGCTCATATTTGTACGTGGCCTACCGATATTTTAAAGGCGAACGATTTAATCAAACTGAACAGCAAGCGCTCGTCGATCTTTGGCATCAACGTCTGAATCACAGTTGGGAATCAGGCGAGGAGCAAGCGGTGAAGACGTGGCTTGACGCTCGCCAGAAAGTTTCGGGAGTGGGGACGGCTCCAAAGATTGAAGTTTTTCGCAAACGCGAAAAGCCAAACGAGTATGAAAGTTATTTGAACTGCCAGAACGACGCGTTTGAAACGGCGGCGACGACCCTCGAGGCCAGAATCTCCAAATTTGCTTCGGACAGCGCTCCGCTTAAAGAGTGGGTTGAGACCCAGGACCGGGTCTTCGCCAACTGCTCGGAAGGGCAAAACATTCCCTCCGACCTGCCGGCCGACGCCGACGCATTGCTCCGTGCCGATCGCCAGTATCAAAAAGCTGCCGCGAATTTTTATTCGGGTAACTTCGCAGCAGCTAAATCTCTCTTCGACTCGATCACTCTCGATGCGAAATCCCCCTGGCGCGGCAGCGCTCCCTATCTCGTAGCCCGCACGCTGCTCCGAAAAGCGAGTCTTGGTCCGGACGAAAGCAAGAATGAGGTGCTCACTGAAGCTGAGCAGCAATTGAACAAGATCCTTGCCGATCAGCGACTGAAGAATTCTCACGCCGCTTCCAAACGACTGCTAAGTATTGTTCGCCTCAGGTTGCATCCGGAAGAAAGGTTGCACGAACTGGCGCTTTCACTGACGGACGATCATGGTTCCGCGAATTTGAAACAAGATCTTTGGGACTATACAGTCTTGTTAGACCAGTTCATTGGAGACGACGAAGCTCACCATCAGAAGGTAACTACCAGGCCGGCCGTGCTTAACACCGATGACCTAACTGACTGGGTGGTGACGTTCCAATCCGCTGACGCAAAAGCGCTGGATCATTCTCTGGCGCGATGGGAAGCAACGTCGTCGGTACCCTGGCTTATCCTCGCACTTTCAAAACTGGATCCACAGAATTCCAAGGCGGCCGCGCTGCAGCAGGCCGCCGCGAAGATCGCAGTATCGTCACCCGCATTCCCGTCAGCTTCATTCCACAGCATAAGGCTCGACATCGCCGCGGGCCGATCGGTTGACGCCCGCATCAAACTTGACACTTTGCTCCAAAAACATCGCGCAGTTTTCAACGCGTCCGCTGTCAACTTGATGCTCCACCAACGCATGATGGTTTCGAGCAACCTTGAAGAATTCCTTACTTATGCCCAGCGCATACCTGCCGGTTTCAGTTGGGACGAGGATGGAACTGAAACTCCCGTGGAGGCGGATGAGTTGGGAAGCGATTCTGAACGGATCAAAGGCAAAGCCCTGTTAGATTCCGACGCTGGTGAGATTTTGAATCGAAGCCTGCCGGTCGCGTTGCTGGCCGAAGCGGCTACCAATAAAAACTTGCCCGACCACTTACGCCGTGACCTTACCCAGGCAACCTGGTTGCGAGCCGTGTTGCTAGGTAACCACGCCACAGCCACCACACTGGCCCCAAGTCTGAAGCTATTGGTGCCGGAGATGGCGCCCCTTCTCAATCAATACACCGGCGCGCCTGACCCCGCGGCAAAGAAGTTTTCCGCTATCTACGCCTGGTTGAAATTCCCTGGACTAGAGCCCGTGATCGACATTGGAAGCGGTCGCGGAACTCCACTTAACGAGCAGGATTCCTACCGCGATAATTGGTGGTGTGCCGCCGCACTTTCGAAGAGCCAAACCAGTGGAAGCGATAATAAGAACTCAGGATCAGTTTCGGCTAAGTCAACCCCAAACTTTCTGACCGCCGCGCAACGAGCTACTGCAGAGAAAGAGTACGCGGTCCTTGCTTCATTCGGGGCGGCGCCAAACTATCTTTGCCGGCAGGTTATTGAATGGGCCACCAGCCACCCTACCGATCCCCGCGTTCCCGAAGCACTCCACCTGGCGGTTAAATCCACTCGTTACAGCTGCACTGATAAACAGACGGGCAAGTGGTCGAAGGCGGCTTACGACTTCCTCCATCAACACTATCCTGGTAATCCCTGGACCAAACAAACCCCTTACTGGTTTAAGGATTGATCGCGAGGTTGGGGTCTCCGAGCGCGAGCTGCTTCGTTCCTCTGGAAGAAACAACCACGACATAACCCGAAGAGCTTGCCCGGTTTGGAACTTCGACCTTTCTGCGTGACACTATAGAATCGGATAAATCCTAAAAGAAGTTGAGAGTTCTTAGTGACTGAACACGCATTCACAAACCATCTTATCAACGAGACCAGCCCTTATCTCCTGCAGCACGCTCACAATCCGGTCGATTGGTTTCCCTGGGGCGAAGAAGCTCTCGAGATTGCGCGCCGCGAGCAGAAACCAATCTTGTTAAGCATTGGTTATTCTGCTTGTCACTGGTGTCATGTGATGGAGCACGAGTCTTTTGAGAACGAGGCGATTGCCAAGTTGATGAACGAGCACTTCGTCAACATTAAAGTCGACCGCGAAGAGCGACCGGACCTGGATCAGATTTATATGAGCGCCGTGCAGATGATGACACATCACGGCGGCTGGCCGATGACGGTTTTCTTGACGCCTGAGGGGTTGCCGTTCTATGCGGGAACTTATTTTCCTCCCGCGGATCGTTACAACATGCCGGGCTTTCCGCGCGTGCTCATCAGTGTGGCTGATGCATACCGTGAACGCCTGGCAGATGTTCAGGAGACAGCCGCGTCAGTACTGAGCGAGTTAAGGCGCGCGGCGACGGCGCTGGAGTCAAACGAGCTGCTAACTACCGAATTACTGGATGCGGCCTTTCGCGGAATCATAAAATCTTATGATTCAACGAACGGCGGCTTTGGCGGCGCACCGAAGTTTCCACCTGCGATGAGCTTGGAGTTTTTGCTTCACACCTATTATCGAACCGCGAACCAGGAGGCATTGAAAATTGTCGAGCACACTTGCCTTCAGATGGCTCAAGGCGGGATCTACGATCAACTCGGTGGTGGTTTTCATCGTTACGCCACGGATGCGCGTTGGTTGGTGCCACACTTCGAGAAGATGCTGTATGACAACGCTCTGCTTTCCGCCCTCTATCTGCATTACTACCAGGTTAGTCATGATCCGGCCGCGCGCGCTGTGGCTGAAGGAATTCTGGATTATGTCGTCCGTGAGATGACGCACTCTGGCGGCGGTTTTTATTCCACCCAGGATGCAGATTCTGAAGGAGTCGAGGGTAAATTTTTTGTTTGGAGCAAAAGTGAAATTGCAGAACTGCTTGGCGAACGTGACGCCGCTATCTTCATGGGTTACTACAATGTGACTGATGCCGGAAACTTTGAACGAGCAAACATTCTTAACATCACGAGAGACTTGCCGGCGGTCGCAGCTTCGCAGCAGGTGACGGAAGAGCAACTTTCCGAAGCTCTCGCCAGGTCCCGCGAAATTCTGTTTGCAGCGCGAGAAAAACGGGTGAAGCCGGCCAGAGATGAAAAAATTCTGACGGCCTGGAATGGTTTGATGCTGGCAAGCTTTGCGGAAGCGGCGGCGATTCTCAACCGGCCGGATTATTTAGAGGTCGCTAAGAAGAATGCTCGATTCTTACTGGACAATCTGCGAGCTAACCGACTGTTGTTAAGGACTTACAAAGATGGTCGTGCAAAGCTCAATGCGTACCTCGAGGACTACGCATTTTTCATCAGTGGGTTAGTGACTCTTTTTGAGACTAGCGGAGAACTTAGGTGGCTCGAAGAAGCGGTGAGCCTCACAACGGTAATGATCGACGAGTTTTGGGACGATGAGGACGGCGGCTTCTTCTATACCGGGCGGAGCCATGAAAACCTTATTGTTAGATCCAAAGACTTCTTCGATAATGCGACGCCATCTGGTAATTCTGTCGCAGCCGAAGTTCTGCTAAGGATCGGACTCCTCACTGACAATGCTGACTTCCAAAGAAGATCAGGCACTATTCTGCGATTGATGGCTTCGACCGTTCAGCGATACCCGGCTGGATTTGGTCGCTTGCTCTGCGCGCTCGATTTCTATGTGGGCACCCCGAAGGAAATTGCATTGGTGGGAGACCTGGATCAGGCAGAAACTCATGCCCTACTGGATGAGCTCTGGAGCCGCTATCTGCCGAACAAGGTCATCGCGTTGATTTCTCCGAGCAATACCAGGGCGGCGGAACTTATGCCCCTAGTCCGCGAGCGGCCCCAAATTGACGGAAAAGCTACCGTTTACCTGTGTGAACATTTCGCCTGCCAGACCCCAACTACAGACCCAAAGGAACTGGCCTCACAATTGCTGAGTAGCCCCACAGGCGCGGGTTTAGCTTGAGCTCGACCGCGACTCGTTAGATCTACGGCTCGCCCTCTTCGACCTGCCGTTTGCTGCCCATCATTGGTACTTGACGTAACCTACTGGAAAAGTTATCGTTTGCAGTGCTAAACAGCGTTGGCGAATAGCCAATAACGTTAGCGCCACACCAGGCTCATTCCAAAGTTACCTGATAGTTTTCCATCGCTCCAGAAAGCCGGTTCACGTCCAGGCTCTTTTAACCTGCCAAGTGGGGGCTTCTCATCGAAATGACTGACAAAAGGACTTGGAAAAGCAAAATTTTCCTTATTGGCATCGCGGCGCTCGGGTCATTACTGGTTTGTTCCGCGCTGGTGTCTACACTCGAATTACCACTGTTAACGAGCGCCGGCATGCTCTCATGGTTAGTGCTTCTGGGCCTGACGCTCGCCGCCAGTCGCTTCACAGTTTCCATCACCAGCACCTTTGGTGTCAGTCAGAGCCGAAAATCATTGGCTGATGCGTTGGTCTTCCTGGCAATCATTCTCTATGCAGTGCCACCGGCAGCCACAGCAGGGCCGGCCACACTGCTCGCCGCGATTGTCGGTTTCGTTTCTACCTATGGACTCTCGAGTAAGAAGGAATCCTTCTTTACAACCGCTATTGCGGTTATCTCGACTTTCGTTTCGGCGTCCTGTTACGGTTGGCTGGTGGCTATCTTCGCGGATGATTCCCTTCTAAGAGGGGGCCAAACTCTCCCGGTTAATGCTGTCCTGGTGCCGCTTTGCATCCTCGCCGTCCTGCAATACTGTTTGAGCACACTGGCCACATGCTATTTCCTCAAGGTCGTTGACGGAGAGCCTCTGGTCCTACCCTGTCAGGAAAGTATTGTATGGACTCTGACTACTCAAGTTGCGGGCGCCGCTTCCGCCGTCCTCTTCTATGCCGCATTACACGGCGCGGGCCTACCCTTCATTTTTCTTGGCATGTTGATCACAGGTCTTATGCATCTCTTGTATCGATTCAATGAGAAGCGACTGAACGAAGTGCGACGTGCAGAGGCCGGACAACGCGAGCACATTGAGGAGATGGCGAAGATTCACATGAACACAATTGAGTCGCTGGCAATTGCGATCGACGCAAAGGACCAGACGACTCACGGTCACGTTCGCCGGACGCAGATTTACGCCTCGGAGATGGGCAGGCTTTTCAATGTTGGCGGTAAAGAATTGCAAGCTCTTTTCGCCGGAGCGTTGCTTCATGATATTGGCAAGTTGGCGGTGCCCGAATACATTTTGAACAAGCCAGGCAAGCTTACCGAAGCCGAGTTTGCAAAAATGAAAATTCACCCGACTGTGGGTGGTGACATTCTCAGGCGCGTTAATTTCCCTTATCCGGTTGAAGACATCGTTCGCTACCATCATGAGAAGTGGGATGGTAGTGGCTACCCGAAGGGGTTGCGCGGAGAAGCCATTCCGCTGGTTGCGAGAATCATCTCAGTCGTGGATTTTTACGACGCGACTCGCTGTGACCGTCCTTACCGGAAGGGAATGACCCGCGAAGAATCGCTCGCCCTCCTGAGAAACATGTCGACCACCGCTTTTGATCCTCGCGTGGTCGAAGTATTTATTAAGCACGTAGAGGAATTCGATCGATTAATCGCCGCCGAGGATATTCAGGAGCAGGTCGACTCGGAAATTGCTGTCCCCGATTATCTGACCAATACAAAACCGGATGCCGGGCTGGCCTCCAGTGTGTTGGGAACACAAGTTAACGACGATGTTGGCTTCAGAACCATTTCTGAAGCTCAACGAGAAGTATTTGCGCTTCATGAGATTGCGCAGACTATTGGCTCCTCCCTCAATCTGAATGACACTGTCACGCTCGTCTCCAACAAACTGCGGGCAATTGTACCGTTCGATACCTGCATTATTTTTGTGGTTGATGAAAAATCCGGAAAAGCCGCAGCAGCTCACGCAGCCGGCGAAGATGCCGATTCATTTAGATACCGGCGAATGACTATCGGCGAAGGAATCACAGGCTGGGTCATCGCAAATGCTCGCTCCATGTGTAACGCGTCGCCAGAGCTCGATTTAGTGGGAATCCCTGAACATATCGCCAAAACTTATCGAGGCGTGCTGGTTTCGCCTTTGTTGCGCGAGGATGGTGCTTTCGGCGCGATAACGGTTTATTCGAAGAGCAGGACTTCTTATACCACAGAGCATGTCCGCTTGCTTGAATCTGTTTGTCAGCATGCATCCAGCGCCCTCAACAATGCCCTAACCTTCGAGAAGACGAAAGAAAGCGCCCTCACTGATCCGCTTACTGAGTTACCAAACGCCCGCGGATTCTACATGATGCTTGAACAGCGAATCGCAGAGTGTCAGCGGATGACTAACGAATCGCTGGCGGTGGTTAGTATGGATATCGATGATTTCAAACGCATCAATGATCAGTATGGTCACGCAATTGGTGATCGCGTTTTGGCCAGTGCCGCCGCGGTGATCAGAAAAGAGCTCCGCCAAATGGACATTCTAACTCGATATGCGGGTGACGAGTTTGTCGCCATAATGCCCATGGCCTCGACACACATGGCCGCTGACATTGGTGAGCGCATCAGGAACGCGGTTGAAGAGCAGAGATTTTCAGTGCGCACCGGCACTTTCGTGCAACTTGGTCTAAGCATCGGCGTGGCCTGTTATCCGGAAGAAGGCGAAACTACTGAAGAACTGCTGACCGCAGCCGCTCGCAAGATGCAAAGCAACAAGCACCTGCGCAAAACCGTCATTACTCTTGCCAACAGTCCTATTAACACAATCGACGCCTTCAGGTAGGGCCTTGACCTCCCTTTCCTAAAGCGCACCTCGTCCGTTTTCGAGGTGCGCTTTTGTTGTCCACCCTCCCGACTTCTTCCGCAAAGTATGCCTGGCGCTTTCTTGAGGACGTTGGTTTTGCGCCTCGTTACAATCCTCGCGTATAATCCCTGACATTGTTTTGAAGACAACAAAATCTGAACTTCGATTAGAAAACTGTCCTTAAGGGTGGTTTCAACAGTGGAAAGCGGCCCGTGGCAAAGTCAAACTACGAAATGAGAAAACGTGCGCCAGAGTCCTCCCGGGTAGGTGCTGAGGATACGAGCGCCACTGGTGTGTTGGATGAAGAATCGTCTGAGACTTCGGCTGCCGGGCGTTCCCAGCAAGTCAAAGAGTCGTTAAAGAGCCGGGTTGCTGGCCTTGATCGCGAGACGCTGATCAACATCTATCACCAGATGCTTCTCGTTCGTCGCTTCGAAGAGAAGGCAGCCGAGATTTATAGCGCCGGCAAGATTGGTGGTTTTTGTCATCTTTATATCGGCCAGGAAGCAGTTGCCATCGGCTCTATCTCGGCAATCCGCAAAGACGACTATGTTCTCACCAGCTATCGTGAGCACGCTCATGCGATCGCCAAGGGCATGACACCAGAGTCCGTAATGGCTGAGCTTTACGGCAAAGCGACGGGATGTTCCAAGGGCAAGGGCGGCTCGATGCACATGTTTGACAAGGAAGTAAATTTTCTTGGCGGACATGCTATTGTCGGCGGACAAATCCCTTTGGCGACTGGCGTAGCTTTCGCCTCCAAATATAAGGGGACCGATCAGGTGACCCTTTGTTATTTTGGCGAAGCGGCAGTCAACCAGGGCGCCTTTCACGAGTCCCTCAACATGGCGCAACTTTGGAAGCTTCCCTGCATTTACATCTGCGAAAACAATCAATATGGAATGGGAACGTCGCTGGCCCGCGCGATGTCGTCGCATGATATTTCGCAGAAAGCTTATGCCTACGATATTGCTTCCGAGTTTGTCGATGGCATGGATGTGTTGGCCGTGCGCGAGGCGACCCTGCGTGCGGTCGAACGTGCCCGTAAGGAATACCTACCCACGCTACTAGAGGTTCGCACCTATCGTTTCATGGGACACTCCATGTCTGACCCCGGAAACTATCGCACTCGTGCCGAGATCGAGCGGCATCAGGAGCGCGATCCCATCAAGCTTTTTTCTGCGACCTTGAAAGAAGAGGGTGTCTTGTCTGATTCCGAATTTCAAAAAATCGAAGCGGAAGTTAAAGAACAAGTTGAGAAGTCGGTGCGGTTCGCTGAAGAAAGTCCCTTTCCCGATCCGAAAGAACTGCACACCGATGTTTATGCTACCCCTATCGATACGGGCAAAAGTTAACTCAGGGACGAGCTTCGTAATAAGAGGAACTCATTAAATGGCTTTGGTAACCATGCGCGAGGCGCTCAATCAAGCTTTACGCGAGGAGATGCTCCGCGATCAAGACGTCTTTCTGATGGGCGAAGAAGTTGGCGAGTATCAGGGAGCTTATAAGGTTACTAAGGGATTGCTCGAGGAACTTGGCCCGAAACGCGTCATCGATACACCGATAACAGAACTAGGTTTCGCGGGTCTGGGTGTGGGCGCGGCGATGGCCGGACTACGGCCGATCGTGGAGTTTATGACTTTCAACTTCTCGATCCTCGCGACTGATCAGATCATCAACTCCGCTGCCAAGATGCTCTACATGTCGGGTGGGCAATATAAGATCCCCATCGTATTCCGGGGACCGGGCGGCTCGGCATTCCAGGTTTCTTCCCAGCACTCACAGGCGCTTGAGTCATGGTTCGCATATTTCCCTGGGCTGAAGGTGGTCATGCCTTCCACGCCGGCAGACGCGAAGGGTCTGTTGAAGTCTGCGATTCGCGATGACGATCCGGTGATCTTCATTGAACAGGAGCGAATGTACGGGCAGAAGGGTGAAGTGTCTGACGATCCGGATTTTACTATTCCCCTCGGGCTTGCGGACATAAAACGCGAAGGAACAGACGCTACCATCGTGGCGCGGGCACTAATGGTTCCAATTGCGTTAAAGGCCGCCGAGATTCTGCAAGAACAGGGATTGTCCTGCGAAGTGATTGACCCGCGCACCATTCGACCATTGGACATCGGTACGATCATTGAGTCGGTAAAGAAAACAAATCGAGTGGTAGTTGCCGAAGAGTCGCACCCATTCTGCGGAGTTGCGGCAGAGATTAGTTCGGAAATCAACGAGCGGGCTTTTGACTATCTCGATGCTCCGGTCAAGCGCGTCTCAGGGGCCGACGTGCCAATGCCTTACGCCAAGAATCTTGAGGATCTGGCAATCCCAAATGTCGACCAGATTGTCGCTGCAGTTCGCGAAGTTGCATATTTATAAAAGCGAGTCAGGACTAATTGAATGGCAACCCAGGTAATCATGCCCAAGCTTTCGCCCACGATGGAAGAGGGACAACTCTCTCGCTGGCTGAAGAAAGAGGGCGACAAGGTGTCGATGGGCGAACCGCTCGCCGAAATTGACACCGACAAGGCAACTATGGAAATGCAGGCACTCGGCAGCGGAGTGTTGCGCAAGATTCTGATTCAGGAAGGCGAATCGGCGCCTCTCGGCCAATTGATTGCAATCATCGGTGAACCTGACGAAGACATTTCAGCGCTGATCGCTCAGTCCGGTTCAGGTCAATCGCCCAGGGCCACCCCTGCTACTGAGTCACCGAAAGAATCAAAAGAGCCCGTTGCTGGAGCGGCTGCTGTGCCAGAGGCTGCAGTCCCCGGTGTCTCCGTAGACGCCTCCGGAAATGGAAGCCAGACGACCGCGCAAACCGAAGCGTCATCGAGCGGCCGTCTGATTGTATCTCCTTTGGCAGCGCGCATGGCGGCGGAATCTGGAATTGATTTGCGTTCCGTGAGTGGTAGCGGTCCCGGCGGCAGAATTATTAAACGCGACGTCGAGCAACTTATCAGCGGTAAATCCACAACCACGATCGCCCAACCCCCAACGAGACATCTACGAGCAGTCGAAACCAGCCCTTTCCAAAAGTCTGCGACCGCACAAGCCTCAGCATACCGCGACGAGCCGGCCAGCGAGATGCGCCGCACGATTGCCAAACGTTTAGTGACTTCGTTGGGTCCGGTGCCACATTTCTTTCTGACCACTGAGATCGAAATGGATCGTGCGGCTGAAATGCGCAAAGGAATTAACGAGCTCGATCCTGAACTGAAGATCAGCATTAACGACATTATCATTAAGGTAGCCGCAGCTGCGCTCATGCAGCATCCTCAGGTCAATGCCTCGTTTCAGGACAAAGTGGTGAGATATTATGAGCACGCCTGACATCGGCGTTGCTGTAGCGATTGATGAAGGATTAATAACGCCAATTGTCCGCGCGGCGGATCAGAAGTCACTCAGCGAAATCGCCGCCGAGGTGCGCGATTTGGCGGAACGTGCCCGCCATCGCAAGCTGCGGCCCGAGGAATATTTGGGTGCGAGCTTTTCCGTCAGCAATCTGGGAATGTTCGGCATTGACGAATTCACCGCCATAATTAATCCACCGGAAGCAGCAATATTGGCGGTCGGCGCGATGTCACCAAAAGCCGGTGGTTAGAAACAATGAGCTGGTCATTCGTCAAATGATGCGCGTCACAATGTCCTGCGACCACCGGGTAGTTGACGGCGCGACGGGAGCGAAGTTCCTGCAAACTTTCAAAAAGATTCTTGAGAACCCGCTCTTTCTGGTTGTCTGAGACTGGTAAACTATTCGGGTCACACTTTAGGAAAGGATCGGAGCTGCCGATCCTTTTTTGCTGCGACTCAACTTTTTATTCGCACTGCTAATGACCTCTAAACCATCGCTCAAGGATCACGCTATCGCGCCTCACCTGGCTTTGCTGACGGTGCAAGTCATGTTTGGCAGCTGGCCTATACTGGGCAAGGTTGCAATGCGATCGATGTCCAGCACCAGCCTGGTTTGCTTTCGTATATTTGGCGCGACTCTCATCTTCAGTTTGCTACGACGAAAGCTCGGTGAACTACCGCAACTGCCTCGCCGAGTTCTTGCCTGGCTGGTTCTCTCCAGCCTACTCGGAGTCGCTCTTAATCAGTTCATTTTTGTTAAAGGCTTGTCGCTGACAACTGCGATCAATTCAACCTTACTTATAACCACTATTCCCGTGTTCGCTCTCGTCGTAAGCATAGCTCTCGGATACGACAAGGCCTCTCTGCGACATTTTCTGGGCATCGTGCTGGCCGCCACCGGTGTTATCTACCTGGTCGATCCTTTGCGGGCGGACTTCAGCGCCCAAACGACGCTCGGCAATCTTTTGCTCATCGCCAGCTCCTTTTCTTACGGCGCTTACCTGGCCGTTTCAAGAAATCTTTTTCGTCGGTATGGCGCCCTCAATGTCATCACCTGGATTTTTCAAATAGCCGCGCTGTTTACTTTACCCATCGCAGTTTTCTCCTGGAATACTGCGGAGTTCAAAACGATTTCGGTAGGGTTATTCCTGGCAGTTGCTTATATTATTCTCGTTCCTACTGTCGGTGCCTACTATCTGAACTCCTGGGCTATTACACGCGTGTCGCCCAGCGTTGTCGCAGTCTACATTTATCTGCAACCGTTGCTGGCGTTTGGACTTGCACCGCTGGTCCTGGGTGAAAGCTGGAACTCGAGAACAATCGTAGCCTGCGCGCTGATCTTTGCCGGGGTAGCGGTAGTCACCATTCGCAGTCGGAGTCGTGCGGTTGAGGAAATTTCAGAACACCCGGACGCGTTAACACTCTAAAGAGTTTCAAGTTCCAGGTTTCAAGTTCCAGGTTTCAAGTTTCAAGTTTCAGGTTTCAAGTTTCAGGATTCGAATGCTGGGGTTTTCGATTAAGTCTCAGCCCTTTGCCTGGACTCTGAAACTTGAAACTTGAAACTTGAAACTTGAAACTTAGTATTCCTTGACGATACGACCGACCGGGTAGAGGTTCATCTGCTTATCCCAATAAGGCGAGCGCCGATAGAAAAACTGGAGCCTGGCATGCGGATTAGCAGCGAAGGCGGCATCGCTGGCCAGTTTCTTCTCATACTCTTCACGCAAAGCAGGATTCTTCTCCAGCATTTCGCGCGCGAGTTTTTCGACCACGTAGTCCTCGCCATATTCTTTCTGCTCAAACGTCGCATTGAAGAATCCCCAATGGACTAAAGAATCCGGCGCCTCCGGTTCGAGGAGGTTGATTGCAACCTTCGCTGCTTCCTGCGCCAGCGGAATAATGACTGACCCGGCCGGGAACGTTCGGCGCTCTCGAACCACTTCGACTTTAAAGGACGGCATGAGGCGGCCCTCAAAAGGACCCCCAGCCCACTTAACGTCAACAAAGCGATAGCTCTCAATATCGATCGTGGTCGGTTCCTTTGTAGTTTGGAACCTCAGCCCGTGTGCTTTCAGGAGTTCGATTACATTCGCCCATTGGGCGGGGACAATATAGTAGAGGGGTGGCGCTACCGACTTCTTCACGCGAAAATCGTTAAACAGCGGCACGCTTAGCTCAACTGGCTTGGTTCCAAAGATGACGCGTTGCGCTCCCGAGATATCGCTCTTTTCCGACTGAGATTCAACCGCTCTCAATTTGTAAGGCGTGCTCTTCTCGCTTAACTCAAAGTCGAGTGGATAACTGCGCGACGGATCATAGGTGCCTCCGTCGACCAATGTCTTTTCATCAGCCTCCCGAACTGCGCTCAGCAAGCTCTGCGGATCACGACTGACTTCTGCCAACGCAAATCGCAGGAAGTCGTAAGTGCCGATGACGCGCGGCCGATACGGCTTCAACATATGCGTCTCGATAAGAATTCCAGGGCGGTTTCTAAGAGGCGTATAGCCTGTCGAGAAGCGCGGGCTACCGTTAAAGTCTCGAATACCCTTGTGCAAGTCACGATTATCAATGAACTCCAGGTACCAAGAGACCACGTTTCCGGCAGCTTCGCTCGCCGGGGCGACCCGTTTATCAATTACTTTCTCTTCCCAGGCCAGTATGCTCGGGGCAATGCCGGCATGATGCTCATGCTGATAAGTGATGTTGTATTGATAATCAGCGCCGTCAGTCACGTGACAGTCAATAAAGAGATCGGGCTTCCACTGGTTCCATAATGCTAACCACGCGCGCGTCTCGGGCGTATCAGCCTTCATGTAGTCGCGATTGAGATTCTGATAGGTGCTGGTCGTGCGCCAACCCATCTCCACCGGCCCGTTTTGGTTTATCCGATTATGAGGACTTACTCGCTCATGTCCATCAGCGTTGTAGATCGGAATGAATAGTACGACCAGGTTCTTGAGGAGCCCCGGCTGCGTTTTGGTAATTGCAATGTCTCGCAACAACGCCAGACCAGCGTCCTTTCCATCGGGTTCTCCTGCGTGGATGCAGGCCTGTATAAGAATCACTGCCTTGCCGGCATGGCTCGCCGCTTCAGGCGTAAAGGTGTCACCCTCCGTCGCGATCAATAGTGGTAGCTCGCGTCCTTCGCCACTCTTGCCAAAGCTTTGAAACTTTATTAGCGGTGACGCCTGATCGAGTCGTTTTGAGTATTCAATAGTTTCGGCGTAACGAGGTGTTTCGCGATAATCCGTCTTCTCGGCGTGGGTGAGCCATGCGGCGGGAACCGTGGACTCAGGAGGATGTTGTGACATTGTAACGGTGTGAAAAAGTATCAGCAGTGCGAACGAAAAAATAGCCCGGTACGACCGAGAACGCGCCATTAGAATGTTTTCTGGCAGGCCCGACACTGCGTACGCCGTCGCGCGTTGAGCGTGCCGCAGCTTAGACAGCGAATGTACATCGTGCGTGCAAACCAGGCTGTGATGATCGCACTCAAGCCGAGTATTCCGAACAGCACAACCAGGTTAAGCAGCACGTCCTTCAAACTTTATATTTCTCCCGCAAAGCCTTTTGATATCTCAGCCCACGTTCATAGCCGCGGCGAAAGGCTTCGTTGTCAGGTCCGGCTGGTGAAGCGATGAAATCATCCGGCCTTTCCGACGCCTTGCCACGCTTTTTCAATGCGTCCTCAAAGCCACGGCGGTAGCTGGCTTCATCTGTTTGAAACGACCGACCTGCTGCCTCATACTCTGCTTCTTCAGCGTCTCGCAGTCCGATCCACCAATTCTCCCGAGCTTCGTCAATACCCTCCGCGCCGGCACCTGCAAGCGTATTACGGACGGAGTATATTGCTCCTTCATTATCGACAAACGCCACTACAACCGAGCGGCCTTGCCTCAGTGCGTCTTCGTAGAGATATAGCTCGTCGTGGGGTAAACCCGCTTCGAGTTCTTTCTCGAGCGCCTGGCCTGCTGCGATTCCCGTTACCGTTCCGCCCGCGCCCAAAAGGGCAGCGCCAAGAATTCCGCCGGCGATTACCGGACCAACTCCAGGAACCAACAAGCTGGCGGCAGCTGCTCCCAAACTCGCGCCTCCGGCAACACCCATTGCTCCGCCTACCGTTCCACCCATTGCCGCACCCATCCCGGGCTGTTCGGTATCTTCAGTGGGTACTGCACGCTCGACGGTTTGGTCACTCATCCCAGGCGTCAACAACGCAATTCTGTCGTTCGGAATCCCCAGGGCATTGATTTCTCTGACAGCCTGTTCCGCTGCGGCGCGCGATGTAAAAATTCCGGCTACTGTTTCCATGCTTGTGCCTCCTTTAGCTCTTCGGGTTACGTTTTAGCCTTTGTAAACCTTTGAGCCTTGGGCAGCAAGCAAATCACACAACCGACACAAATCGTTGAGGAAATCAGCAGAGCTATGTTAGAGTCGGGCCATCATCACTCGCAACGGGAGCATCAATAACGCGTGTTCGATATCGTAGAAAAACATCGCCCAATGTCAGAAGGCGACGGCAAGGCCGCTCGCAAGAAGCGTCCGCGAATTCTGGCCATCACCACTGACTGCTGCACTGGTTGCGCCGGATCGCCAGCTTGCATCGAATACTGTCCGATCGAAGCCTGCATGTTCTGGGTGCCGGATGAAGATCATCCGCCATTTGGACGAATTGAGGTAGATCCGTATCTCTGCATTGGTTGCCAGAAGTGCATTAGTAAGGGACCGGACGGAGCATTCCTCGACGGCTGCCCCTGGGATGCGATCGAGATGGTGCCAACCGATGACTGGGAAGCGGTGCACGGTATTACGTTGCCCGACCTTCCGCCCGCACCTCCCGCCTAAGTCGCACGTTCTTGTTCTTGAACAAAAGCTTCTAAACCTACTCGCTTAGTCCCAGAGGGACCAATGTTTATAGACTCCTTTTGTTTTGGTTCTTCGCTCCAGCGGAGCGAAATGCATGGTTTGACGTGTTCATCTGCCAGTACATTGCGCTCCGCTGGAGCGCCAGACAGTTGTTGCTCGCGAAGTCTCTAGACGTTTGGCTCCGCTGGAGCCAGAAACATCATGGGTTGAGTTTCGGTTAACTTAGCTTGGCGATTGACGGAACGCCTGCCGCGAAGCCAGAGCCGCAAGCACATAGCAAGCGCTACCCATCAGCATTGCAGCCTGGAAGCCGCTCATCAAAGCAACGAAAACAGTCGTGACTGATCCGATCACAGACATGATGCCGTTTAAGCCCCAATAGAAGGGCGGCGCCGGAAGGGATCCACGGCCCGTCTCGCGCAAACCGCGAGGAAACGGAATGCCCATCCCGAGCCCGAGCGGCGCTATGAGCAACATTGCTATCCCAATTCGCGCCCAGAGCGGAAGGAACAGTAGCATCGGCACCAGCTTCGGCAGGCTGATAGCCTCAACAGCTCCAATGATAGCCACCACGATGCAGGCCTTAGTCATCGATACACTTGAACTGATGGCGCTTCCAATTCCACCCATCGCCAACAGCGTAAAGAGCAACACGGAGAGCGTATAGATTGGATGACCGACCAGCAGTGTCAGGTTTTGCAACAACGCTAACTCCACCGCGATAAAGCCAAAACCCAGGGCGGCGAAGTAAAGCACCGAGCCGCTGTATTGCCCAATGCTCGCCTGCTGCGGTCTGCCAAGTACGGCAAAGAGCGCGAGCATAGCGATACTGGGAAGGAGCAACCACTTAAGCAGCGGCTGGGCAATCGCAGCGGGCATACGAAAGGGCCGTTCTATGGCGAAATAAAATGGACTGTCGTCCCAAACCGGACTGACAAAGCGCGGCGACTCGGTTTCGTATTGAACCAGGGTCTTCCTTCCCGCCAGCACATCGCCAATCAATGGCGGCGCGGTCACTCCGGGCAGGATGACAGCGGTTGCTTGTGTCCAGTTCCGGGAATATCTGCAGTCTCCGTTTCAGTAAAAGGACGCTTGCGCAGCATGAAGAGCATCTGCCTGGGCTCATTGGGCGCGCCTTGCGCTTCCATCAACGCAACGATTCGCTTTCCCGCTGCTTCTGCGCCCAGGGTCGCTACAGTGTTCGTCACGAGCCTGGGAATGTCGGTTTCCCAACGAAGCACTACCAGGATTCCATTGTCAGTTAGATGATCGTAATAAGCGCGGAAAGCTTCAGTGGTGTACAGGTAGTTTTCCGAAAGTGACAGACCGCCTGAGGCGACCGAAGCCCACGAATCAACGAAGCCCATAAAAATAATGTCAAACTTCCGGTCAGTGCGACTGATGAAATTTCGCCCTTCGCTCTGGATTGTTTCGACGTCAGGCCGGTCATAAATATTGCCTGCACGCGCGCCGTAGCTCCGCACAAACTTAAGCATCAGGGGATTTAACTCAACCGCGGTTACCTTGCGACTGCCGGATGAAAGGGCGGAGACAACGTCTGCACCGCCGCCGGGGCCGATAACCAGCGTCTCCGCATTCGGTGTTAGCCGGAATGGAAGGGCCCGGTAAGAGTTACGTAGATCGCTTGCGCTTTCGAGGCGTCCATCCCACTCGTAAATACTTGTCCACGCATCCGAGTCAATATAGAGACGCGCCACATGCCTTGGCGCCACACCTTCCACAGCGTCGATACGCGAGTAAGCGTTCCACCCAGTTTGGGCAATGTGCGCTTGCGGGTTGGCGTCCATTTGGTTACGCATGGCTTTCGTCGTACCCGGCTTGACGCGAAACGTTCCGAGCTTGACTGCTGAAAACACAGCAACCACAGTTAGAACAACACCCGCCAAAGCAAGCATGCGAATCGCGCGTGGCAGTAGTCCGGCTCGCTTCTTTCTCGTTTCGGACGATTCTGCTGCGGGGTCTGGTACCAACGATAGACAAAGCGCCGCTATCGCAGGCGCGATCGTCGCTGCCAACAAAGCTGCCTCGCCACCGAGGGCGAACAGCAGCACTGTAACCAGCACCGCGCCCAGCGCGGCGCCCACCAGATCAGCAAAGTACAACGAACCGGAGGAAGCACGGTTTAGATCAAAAACTATCGATAACGCCATGCCGGCCAAAAAGAACGGCAGCAGCGGAGCCAAAAAATAAAGAGGCAAACGGTCAAGCTCAAACGGAAACCGAACCAGTAACCAGAGGCAAAGAGGGATTGCCGCAGCGTAGAGCAGAGTCACCAGGGCTGCAGTGTTCATTGATAATCGCCTGGTTCGCTTCAACACATGGACAGTGAAGCCTCCGAGGCCCCATCCCAGTAACGCTACCGAAATGGCTACGAAAGCGAAGTGGTACCAGATGCTGGCAGAATAGATGCGAGTGAGTCCGACCTCAAGCACCAGACCGGATAAGGTAATTAGAAAGACGCTGAGATGTGTAAGCATGGGGGATTCTGGTTTGGGCGCTGCGAAGGCTTCTACTTCGCACGCGGTAACTCGTTCCTTCCTTCTATAGTGATCTGATGATCTCGGTAACTATTTCTTTTCCACAGCACGCTGCTTGATCGCATTAGCTGTAAGAGTTGCTTGTTGTTTCAGTCGTTCGCTTACCGGTTCGGCGCCGCTGATATAGCTTTCCATTAGGCCAAGGTCTTCTGGCTGACCCACCACAGCAAGCGCGCGTAGCGCCTCCCAGATGCTTTGCTCGTCAGACTTGATGGTTAACACTGCATCACCTTTTTCAAGGTTGGCGCCGCTGGCGGCAAGCAGCCGATCGACTTTGCCAATGAGCGGTGAACGGAGTTCAATAACCTCGTTGTCAGGCTCCAGAATGCGCCCCAGCAACGCGCCACGACTTATTTGCGCGCCGCTGGATAGGCTGCTTTGCAGCACGCCCGCAGCGGGCGCAATCACCGTGAATGGCTGCAACATAGCGAGCAGTTCACCTCGCCCGCTGGCATCGTTAAACCTGACGAGAGCCAAAGCCGCATTACGACGGACGATTGCTTCGGGATCTGCTAACAATCCCTTAAGGCTGTTATGAAATTCTTCCGAGTGGTTGTCTGCGCCCATCAGCCAGGCGACTGTCAAACGGAACTCCGTCTCCGGACTACCGGCAAGCTTGATAAGTTGCGGGTACCACTGCTTAGCCCTCGGATCACCGCGCTCTATACGTTGTTGAATTTGCAGCAGCGCATGTTGTACGTGTCGCGGATGCTTCTCATCAAGCAAAAACTTTGAAATATCAGAATCAGAAAGATCACGCCCAAACCAGGTGAAGTACCAGGTCAGAAAAGAGGCCACCACAAACAGGATCGCAAGAATCAAAATTGGGCCGGACGCACGCACGCGTTTGACCGCCGGGATCGATGTTTCAGGAGTGTCCGAGTTCTCGATCATTACTCGCTCATAACTATCAAGTGATGGCTGGGACCGCGGGCGTCCCGCCCGCAATGAGCGCGAAGCGCGAAACAATTTAAAGCTTTCCCAGGAATGCGCGCCTTTCGGCGCGTTGCGAGCAGGACGCCCACGCTACCGGGCAAATCACTTGATCGGCCCTAACATCCAATTATTACGAAGGATAAATCTGGTAGAGCATTAGGTAAACAATTACACCTGTTACCGAAACGTATAGCCAAAGCGGCAGCGTCCAACGCGCAATCGTGCGGTGCCGGATGAAATCTCCACGAGCTGCCCGATACAAAGTAACCAATATCAGCGGCACAATAACGACCGCGAGAATCGTATGCGTTATCAGGATTGTGAAATACAACGGACGAACCAGGCCCTGTCCGGAAAATTTGGTAGCGCCGTGAAAGTAATGATAAGTGAGATACGAAACGAGAAAGAGCGTTGAGGTAGCTACCGCGGTGACCTGACAGTTTCGGTGCGCCTGGATGCGGCCGAGCCTTATGAATCTGAACCCGGCGAGCAACAAGAGTGCGCTGGTTGAATTCAAAGTCGCATTGATGTGCGGAAGATATGAAATGTATTCAGGCATTCGGAAACACAGTCATGAATGATGAGTACTGAGTATTCAGTGATGAGTACTGATTGATGAGTAAAAGCTTGGAATTTGAAAGGCTTAACCCATCACTCCCTACTCGGTACCAGCACTCATCACTTATCACTCATCACTCATTACTGCTTCTCTTCCCTTCTTCAGTGAGCGAATAGAAATCATTACCCTCTTCCTGAAGCAGGCCTTCGGATACCAAACGCTCAACTGAGTCGAAAACTGCAGTGCGCGCGTCAGGATCGTTCTCGCCTGCCTCAAAGAGAGTATGCAGATCGAGCTTCTCTCTTTTCCAGAGTTCAAAACTTTTCAAAACGCGTTTGTCGATTTCATTCACGGCGGGATTAAGACAAGTTCCAGGCTACGGCTGCTTTTGCTTCATATTTGCCACCATCGATTTGACGTCAGGAGGAACCGCGCGCCCTTTGGCATCGAGTAGGGGCGCCGATGGCGGCAATGCTCGCCCACTCGCGTCGACTGCCGCTGTTTTAAGTACTCGGCGTTTTTGAAACGGAATCGGCAGCCGGCCTTCATCTCTGAGGTAGAGCAACGGATTGACTGCAAACATCAAGGCAATCAACATGCATACCATGGTAACGAACAGGTTGTCGGTGGTCAGAAAACTTGGAGAGAGCAACGCATTTGCGACTGCCAACGCCAGAAAGCCAAGTGCGGCAATAATGCATACCAGGTTAAGTAAAGTCGCTTCACGCTTCATAAATCCTGTCTCGCTCATTTCCATTCAGGTTGGCCCGTCGTTGCTAAAAGACTGCAAGACATTTTCATCAATGTTTCGCCTTACCTGCGGGTGCTTTTCGTTCAGACATTTCTTCGTAGCCACATCTCTCACACTGCCAGATGGGATAGGCCCCGCTCGGATCCGCCGCATTTTGATAGACGGCGCGATCAGAAGGAATAATCTTTCCACCGCAACGCGGACACACCCGGCCTCGAGTAGTCCGCTTTTCAACGTCGATGCGCAGGAGATTCTCCTCAGCCATAAGATTAGTCTGAACTATTCGGGTTTGTTTTCAGTGGCTGCGGTATCGGTGGCGGAGCGGCTTTGATTTCGAATGAATCGAAGAAACGATTGACTTCGGCTTTTTTTTCGTCACCACCCAAAACCATCAGCACGTAGTTGCGCGGATTGGCGTCGAAGGCTCGCAGTAATCCGCGCGTTTCTCCGAGGGAAAGAATGTATTGCCGTCCAATGGAGGCGCCCTTCAAACTAAGATCCCGATCAAGTTGGACGTCGACCTTCATTCCGGCTGACTCCGCTAACGACTTCGCGAAGCCCTCCTTAAAACCGTCCATGAATTTGTCGAATCTTAAAGCCGGTGTAAGGACGGCGGAAAGGTCTGGAAACTCCTGCATTACAACCATGTACAGCAGTCCGCTCGCCTGATCATTACTGGTGTAGAGCCGCATCTTATACGTATTGGACTCAAACGTACTGCGATCGGTCTGCTCCTCAGGCTTCACGGGAAGCTGAACCGAGAAGCCCTCATCGGGCGGATTAATGACGATCCAATCGCCCGCTCTATGGACCGGCGCAGCGAGCGCGGGCGCAACCAATACGGCCAGCAGCAAAAGCCGCGCGCCGAGCTGGGGCCGCCTTTTCAAGATTCCCTGTCTCCCTGGTCTTCGTCGTCCGTTTTTTTGTAACGTTTAAGCACTACAAAGATCGAGCAGAATATTGTCACCGGCGGGACCAACAGCACCAGCACGCCGATGTTGAAGTTGCGAACAAAGAACGCGTTGCTTGAGCCGGCTAGCGCTGAGCGGCACATCGAACATTGCCCTAAGGCTGTCGTACTAAACGCCGCGAGAAAAGCGAAGGCCACCAGCGCCAACAGGGCGGGCTTTAGTTTCGTCAGAGCGTTCATAAGCTCGATGCATTAATGTTCCGGCGCCTCCGCAGGGGGCGGAGGTGGCTGTTCCTTAAACTGATAACGCAAGCCAGCCGATCTGAAACTATCGGGGAAGAACACGAATAGCAAACAGATACAGACCACCAGCATCGGCACGATGGTAAGAATCAGACTCAAGCGCTCAAACTTCATGTGCATGAAGTAGGCCACAATCAGCGCCGCCTTGATAATCGAGAGGCCAAGCAGAATCGTCAACATGAAGTGAATCGGCATTGGCTTGTAAGCAAGGAAGATCTCTATCAACGTCAAAGCAAGCAGCCAGACCCAAATTGACGTAAACAGTTTATTACTGCCGGCAAAATGCTCTTCAGCGTGTGCGCTCATGCTCGACTCCTCCGCTTAAATGTTCAGCGAACGACCTACTTAGCCAAATGACCACCAACATCCACTGACAGGATGTAAATCAGTGGGAACACAAACATCCAGACCAGATCTACGAAGTGCCAGTAGAGACCGCTAATTTCGATATCTTCGTGATTAACCTTCTTGACGCGTGCGGCTACCACTGCCAGGTAAATGATCCCGGTGGCAACGTGAAACATGTGCAAGCCGGTGATTGTGAAGAAGGTTGCGCCAAACAGCGGCGAGGGCAATTGCCCGTCAGAGGTGGTGAAGGTCTGCACCCAGTGCTCTGGCAAACTAAAGGGCCGCAGTCCTTCACTGTACAAGTGATTCCATTCGATGAGGTGGAGGATAACGAACGCGGCGCCAAAAAACATCGTAGCCAGAATCCATTTGCGCGCGCGCGCCTTGTCGCCACGGCTCGAGGCCGAAACGCCGAAGACCATCGTCAAGCTCGATGAGAGCAGACAAAAGGTCATGACTGACGAAAAGACAATGCTCGGATAAAACGGAAACGGCGTGGGCCAAACATTTGAGGCCCGCAAATAGCTGTAGCCTATCAATAGCGCCGAGAAGGTCAAGGAGTCGGAAACAATGAACAACCACATCCCGAGCTTGCGATGACCGACACGGTAGGGGTGCACACCCCCGCCCCAGTCTTCCGCCGGAAAATGTACTGCGCGTGCTTCAGTACTCACCTGTCACCTCCAAAAGAAAAGGTTACTAACGCCAAGGCGCAAAGATTGAACCGACCTCAAAACGCCTCCGCCTTGGCGACCTTGGCGCCTTGGCGGTTTGTCTGCTTTACCTCACATAAAAGAGCAACACAAACAAGTAGAGCCACAAAAAGTCCATGAAGTGCCAATAGAGCGTTACCGCGTCGGCTTTGGCCTGGGCCTTTGTCAGAGCCGATGTTTCCTGCGGCACGCGACTCCGAAGCGAGAGGTAGGCGAGCGCCGCCAGACCCCCGAACAAATGCACTCCGTGTACAGCAGTAAAAAGGTAAAAGAACGAGCTATGGGGATTGCTGGCAATGTAAACGCCCTGTTTCGCAAGTTGCCTCCAGGCAAATAACTGCGAAGCCAGAAAGCCAACTCCCAAAAGCACTGTCAAAAACAACCATGACTTATAGGCGCTGGTAGCCGCTTGCCTTAACTTGCGGCGTGCGGTTTCCAGAGTGCCGCTGCTGACAAGAAGCAGCACGGAACTTAGCAACAGGATGCGCGGCATCGCCAGAGGCTGCCAATCGCTCGAGGAAGCGGCTCGTACGATATAAGCGCTGCTCAACGCCGTGAACAACATTAAGATTGAAGCCAGCGCCACCCACGTACCAAGGCGATAACGACTTGTAGACGATGGATCCAGGAAAGGGCGATCGCCGTTCGGCTTAGGCGCACCATTCCCTCCCGGACCACGTCCGAGCGGTCCACCCCCTATTCCCTTTTTGGCCAGTGGCCTAGTGCTTGTGACCGTTGTGGCCATTACCGCCTACTCCTTCAGTGGCCGTGCTCGCGTCGGGTTCAGTTTGCATTACGTAATCGTTTGGCGCCCCGGGTACGGCGAATTCATACGGCCCGCGGTAAACCACCGGCAGCACGCCGGCAAAGTTGTCATGCGGCGGCGGGCTCGAGGTGTTCCATTCGAGCGTAGTTGCTTCCCAGGGGTTGTCGCCCGCTTTCTTCCCCTTGAATACGCTCCAAATCAGATTGAAGTAAAACACCAGCTGAACGAGTGCCGTGATAATCGCGGCGATGGAAACGAAAATCACCAGCGGGTGGATCGAATCAAGAAATCTGTATTCGGTAAACTGCGAATAGCGCCGCGGCATGCCAACCATTCCCATGGTATGCATGGGAACAAAGATGCAGTAGACGCCGACGAACGTCAGCCAGAAATGGATCTTGCCCAGCCGGTCGCTCATGAAGCGGCCAAACATCTTTGGGAACCAGAAATAGATCGCGGCAAACATACCGAAGATCGAAGCTACGCCCATCACCAGGTGGAAGTGGGCCGGCACAAAGTAAGTATCGTGCATCGGCAGATCCAGCGAGGTCTGCCCGAGCACCAGGCCCGTTATACCGCCGGCCACGAAGAGTGACACAAAGCCAATCGCAAACAGCATCGGCGTCGTGAAGCGGATTCTCGAACCCCACAGCGTGCCCAGCCAGTTGAATGTCTTAACTGCGGAAGGAACGCCGATCGACAAGGTCAGGATCGAGAAGGTCATCGCCGAGTAAGGGCTCATGCCGCTGATGAACATGTGGTGGCCCCAGACAAAGAACCCAAGCAACCCGATCGCGAAGATCGCAAACACCATGGCCCGATAGCCGAAGACTGGCTTGCGCGCGAAGGTCGAGAGAATGTGCGAAGTCGCGCCCATGCCGGGAAGGATGGCAATGTAAACTTCCGGATGCCCGAAGAACCAAAACAGATGTTGCCAGAGAATCGGTGAACCGCCGGTGTGCGTGTTAAGCACTGAAGATCCGAATACCAGCCCGCCCGGAACAAAGAAGCTGGTACCAACCGTGCGATCGAGCAGAAGCAATATGCCGCCGCCCAGCAGCACTGGGAATGAAAGCAATGCGAGAACTGCGGTGGTGAACCAGGCCCAGCAGGTCAAGGGCATGCGCATCAGGGTCATACCGCGCGTGCGCATGTTGAGCAGGGTAGTAATGAAGTTCAGCGCTCCCAGCAATGAGCCAATACAAAAGATGGCGATGCTGACGATCCAAAGATTCATGCCCGCGCCCTGCCCGGGACCAGCTACTACCCCGACGGCGCTTAAAGGCGCGTATCCGGTCCAGCCACCAATCGGCCCCACTGTCGAGCCGCTGCCGCCACCTAGCCACACCCCCAACGCTGAAGTGGCAATTGTGGTATTACCCTCAACGAAAATTGCGGCGAGAATCACGATGAACCCAACCAACGTCACCCAAAACGACATCATGTTCAGAAACGGAAACGCCATGTCTTCCGCGCCAATTTGAATGGGCAGGAAATAGTTACCGAAACCTCCTTGCGGCGCAGTGGTCAGGACGAAGAAAACCATGATCGTCCCGTGCATGGTTACCAGTGACAGATAGAAGTCGGGGTTCATGATGCCGCCGGGCGCACCAGTCGGAAAGAGTGTTCCGAGGATCGACCAACTCGTGCCCGGCCACGATAGATTGAGCCGCATCAGCACCGACATCGTGACGCCGACGACTACTGCGGTCAGGGCGAGGATGATGTACTGGATACCGATTACTTTGTGATCCAGGCTGAAGATGTACTTACGAATGAAGCTTGTCGGTGCCTCGTGACGATGCACTGCTTCGTGCGTTTCAGATGACATCTCTGATTCTCCTAATAGTTGGGCCGAATCAACAATCCAAGAACATTTTTACTGTTGGTAAGCAGGTAGTTGGTACTTCGCTAACAGTTCCGTAATGCGCGTCTGAAACTGGTCCTGAGGCAACGCCATTAGAGCCTCATGTTCAGCCGTTGGCAGTACCAGCATGAAACTCTTCATGCGGTAGTGGAACTGGCCACAGAGTTCGGCGCAAGCTAACTCATATTTCCCGGGCCGGTTGGCCGTGAAGTGAACTCGGATATTCATTCCCGGCACCAGGTCCTGCTTGAACCTCAGCTGCGGCACCCAAAAATTATGAATGACGTCGCGTGAACGAAGGATCAACTCGATCGGCCGTCCTTCAGGGACGGCAATCACGGTGTGCGTCATATCATCTTTTGCGTTTGGATCGGTTTCGTCCAGGCCGATGTAATTGGTAGCCGAATCATCGATCAGATTTGGATCGGTGCGCCCAAAAATTCCATCCTTGCCGGCGTAATGGAAGTTCCACTGAAACTGCTGCGCCACAACCTCAACCGTGTAGGCGCCCGCGGGAGCCTTATTGAAGTGGAGCGAAGCCCAGACGCTCTGGCCCATGACAGCGAGACCGATAAAGATGACGGCCGTCACCACTGTCCAGACCACTTCCAAACGATTGCTGCCGTGGGTGTATACAGCGCGGTCATTAGGACCACGGTCTCGATACTTCCAAACCACGTAGCCGAGACCGACCTGGGCGGCAGTGAAAGCAATGCCCACGACGATGATGGTCAACACAAACTGACGATCCAGCGCGGCCGCGTGTGAAGAGATGGCTTCAGGAAACCACCACTTCTTCACGAAAAAGAGGCTCACGGAACCCAGAGTCAGGATCCAGATGATAACCGCAAGAACTCGTCCCATCGGTTACTCCTTAATGAAAGTGAATAGTAAAGCGCGAATAGTAAATAGTCGGAAACGATCTACTGGTCGAATCAAATGGAATAGTCGATCGACCATTCCCCATTAACTATTAACGATTTACCGATCTAAAACCATCAAAATGAACAGAAGCGGCAAATAGATTACCGACGCCAGCAATAGCCGCCGCGCCTCCTGTCTCGATTTCGAGAAGGCAGCACGGACGCTGCTGAAGAGAAAGAGCAATCCCAAAACGATCGCGCCCCAAAGATATACTCTGCCGGAGATACCGAGGGCCGCCGGCAGCAAACTTACTGGCAACAGGAGCACTGTATAGACAACGATTTGTTGCGCAGTAACGCGGCCGTCAGGTTCAACAACGGGCAGCATGAGAATTCCCGCACGACTGTAGTCTTCACGGTACATCCAGGCAATCGCCAGGAAATGTGGGAACTGCCAGAGAAACAGAATTGCAAACAAGACCCAGGCCTCAAGGCCCACAGTTCCACGTGCGGCGGCCCAGCCAATCAAGGGCGGCACGGCACCGGGAAACGCCCCTACCATAGTTGACAGTGAAGTTCGCGTTTTGAGCGGCGTGTAACCAAATAAATAACCCGCAATCACGGTCAGGCCCAGCACGGCCGTCAGAGGATTTACCAGGACCGCCAGGTAGAGCTCGGCCAGTACAGTCAGTCCGGCGCCAAAAGCCAGAGCTTCCCATGGAAGTAGTTTGCCGGACGGTAATGGGCGGTTAGCCGTGCGGCGCATGAGCGCATCGAGATCGCGCTCCATGTATTGATTGATCGTTGCGATTCCTGACGACAACAAGGCGATACCTACCATCGCTCGGACCAGACCCGAGTAGTCAATTCTTGCCTGGGACGCTAAGGCAAATCCGGCGGCGGCCGTGAGAACGATCAAAAAGGTAATGCGCGGCTTGGTAAGCTCGAGATAGGCAGCGAAACGCTCGCGCCCACTGAGCCGCTCGAGTCGGACTACTGCCGCAGAATTAAGATCTATTGCAAACTCTTCCATGATTTAAATAACAAGCCGAGTGAACGCTTGCCGCAGTTCAGAGTTCAAGCTTTAGCTTGCTCTTTGTCTCATCAGATACAACCTGAAGATTGAACTCTAAACTTCAAGACCGTTCCGCAGTTGCAAGTTCAAATAATGGAGCGCCGGCTCGCAGTAGCTTGAAAGTGCGCAACGTCAAAACTATCGTGGTAGCGAATACCAGGGCTCCGCAAGCTACATGTGCCACCGTAATTCCCACCATTGGGTTCAACGGCTGCGGATCATTCGGTGACGCCATTCGCGTAATGTACGCGGCAATTCCCAGGAACAACTGTACCGCTAAAAGAGACAGCGCTATCTTCGCCGGACGAGTCAGAAACTTTTCATCACGATAACGCAGCAAGATCAACGCCGCTGCGGTCCCTAATAAAAGAGTCACTGCAATCGCGCCGCCAATGTGCGTCAGAAGCAAATCGGTCGGCAGCGGCTGGTCCCAGGTCGCTGAATGCCTCAGCGTGGCGCCAATTATCAACTGTAGAAAGATCGTTGCCGCTGCCGCAATGCAAACGTAGCGAACCGCGGGGCTTCCCTGCTCTTCCATTGTGGGTCGGCTTTCAATCCAACTGCGCGAAGTGAAAACCGCCAGGCTAACAGTGATACAGAAGAACAGCTGGGCCAGCGTCGCATGCGCCGCTGAAACCAGCAGCGGCAGGTTTAGCTTTACTGTCAATCCGCCCAGCAGTCCCTGAGCAATAACTGTCCCGAGGGCAATCGCACCCAGGCGTCGCACCCAACGACGCGGCTCGCCGCGGTACGCGGGTGCTGTACGGAGCAGCCCGCGCCGGTAGAGCCATTTACAGATCTGCTCCCAGTACAGGTAGACCGTAAAACAAACTGTCAAAAATCCAACCGTGGTGGCCACCATTCGGTGCCCGTGTTCCCAAAATAGATTGCCCACCATCTTGGGAAAGAACTGGCCGTTAGAAAGCGGCCAGTCCGATGTCGCCAATCCTGCATCGTGGCTCGTTACCAACGCGCCGGCGATGATCAGAAAAAACGTAGCGCCAGCCAGCAGCAGCGCGAAGCGATGCACACCTCGAGTCATATTGCTGATTGCTGATTGCCGATTTGCGATTGCAGAGATCCTCACAAGGGTTTATTTCCGCAATCGCAAATCGAAAATCTAAAATCCTCAGTGTCGGCCCAACATGGGAACGTCGAGAGCCGGCATCATCTGGAGGCTCGGGTTACCGGAAGCGGTTGCAGCTTCTCCAAAAGCGAAGTCGGCGGTCGCACTGCCGCTAGCCGGAACCGTTACCTGCATAGTCTTCTCAGTACCCGCAGTACCACCTTCATGCCAGGCAACCACGGTATAAGCTCCCGGCGGTACACCCTTAATGCTGAAGCTGCCATCTTCCGCAGTGACAGCTGCGAATGGATGCTTCAGGACAGCGACGTAAGCCTTCATCCAGGGATGTTGATTGCATTTAACCGGCACCAGAATCTCCGAACGCGCGAATGAATGCGAAAGCGGCGCAGCGCCGTTGGGCTGCGACTGATTCCAATCGGGATTGTTCTTCGGAGTGAAATGGATGTTGTGTTGCGTCGGATCACTGTTGGTGATATTCAACTTTTGATTGACCATGACGGCCGAGACGTGTGGTTTGTAATGGCAGCCGTTCTGGTCCAGAGTCAACGCGGTCGCCGGAGTGTCAAAGGTCCAATCGCCAATCTTAGTGCCATCGGCAAGCGTTCCCTCTTTGATGTAGACAAGTACGTTGGCAAGTTTGCCGTTAGTAACTACGTTGTCTTCGGTCGCCAGATTGGGATTCTTTTGTCCGCACGCAGGATCAGCATCCGTAGCGATTTTTTTCGGCGCGGGCGGCGTGCCAGTGAAGGCCACAGCACCGCTGATCGTTCCTTCATTTCCCTTGGCCGCAAACTTTTTCGCAGTGGAGCCGGCTTCAGGAGTAGGAGTATTCGTGTCTGTCTTCGGGCCGCAAGCCGAGGCCAGTGCCAACAGCGAAAGCACAATCGTCAGAATCAGCAAGACTTTAGTCTGCTTCATAAACATATTCAGTTCCTCCAAATCAAGATAACTTTCTATTAACTCTAGCACGGGAGGCGTTGGGAAGTAGACCCGCCGCGATCATCCCCGCACCACTACATACCGGCCGGCCGCGTTGCCGTTCTCAAGCTGCGGTTCTCTACCAGCGTCGGACGTCGCGCGCGCCGTGATCTATTTAGCGTGGTTTCCCCGCCCTTCTTCTTCGATCTTATTTGGGCTTTTTGAGCCGGAGTGGCCGCCGCTGCGGGAGCTACGGGCGCGGTTGCCAGCAAGCGCCGCTGCTCGTCAGGCGTCAACAACATCATGTAACGAACCAACAGGCGCGCGTGGTCGTCGTGATATTCATTAGCACTGGCCGGCGGATTAGGCAGGTTAACAACCCAACGCTCGCCTTCCTTCCTAAACAATCCCGTCGGCATCGCTGTGCCCGGACTGATCTGCGATGGATCGAGCAGCCAGCGGAAGGTCCATTCAGGCTTGAGACGTTCACCGGCCAAAAGGAAATTTGGCGCAATCGCTTTCGCGTCGTGCGTTGGATCGCCGGTGATGTGACACTTCAAACACGGCGTACCCGACGTGAACATCTGCCGCGCGGTGAGTTTTTCCTGCTCCGTCAGCGGCTGCAGCGGTTCCTTAATGTATGGCTCCTGCTGGCCGGACATAGCCATGAAGAAGCGCACCAGAGTTTGCAGCTCATTGGGCGAGAAATTAAAAGTTGGCATACGAAACTTCAGATAGGGTCGCACACCGTTTCGATCCAGGCCAGGCTGCGCTTTCAGATGACCACCGGTTGGCGTTGCGTTAGCCGCAGCTGGCGAAGTCGCAGCGGCAGCAGCGCTCGGGGCGCCGCTGGACGGAGCAGAAGCATTTGGCTTAGCTGCTTGTGCGGCGTTGTCGATGGCCGCGTTTTGGGCCGCAGTCTTCTCGCCACTTAACGATGGGTCATGCAAAAACTTCAACAACCAGGCTGGATCTACTCGCGCGCCTTCGCTGCTCAAACGCGGAGGCAACAGATCCTTGCCCTCCGGCGTTTGATAGAAAGGCAGATCCATAACTACTGAACGCTGGCCCACCTGAATCTGGTGACAACCCATGCAGTTATACTTTTTGACTACCCACCAACCGTTCTGAATATCCTGCCGGCGTGTATCCTCCGGATTGTAGAAGAGCGACTGCGGCACGTTTGCGCCTTCCGCGCCCACGCTGCCAAGCAGGAAAGTGGTTAAGGCATTGCGCCACTCCGGTTTCAAAAACGGCTTGGGCATACGTAGACGATCTTTGGGATCCTTCTCTTTGCCCTGATCATAGATAGAAGGCTCAGTGATCTTATGTTCGAAGAAACCCTTGTGGTTATACCAGGGCTTCTCTTCTTCCTTAGCTGCACTTGGCGTCGCTTCCGCAGGAGCATGCAACTTGAGCGGATCGATTCCCTCTTCTGCCCTTTTGGTTAAGAGCGCGAAGTCCAGACGTTCAATCGGCGTCGCACCTTCAACCGTCAATTCTTTACCAATGCGTTGTTCGTCTTCGAAGCCTTTGATTTCGTGGCAACCCGCGCAGCCGTACTGCTTGATAAGCGCCTGGCCTTTTTCGCGTAGCTCCGGACTGTCCATGAACGAGGCGTCGGCATACTGCGGCGGTGATGACAACGAGAAGAGATAAGTGGCAATGTCGCGCGCGTCAGTTTCCGACAGACGGAAATTCGGCATCACCGTCATGTTTTGCACTTGCAGCTCGGCGCCATCATTTGGACAACGCGAGTGCAGTTCGGTATCAAACACGTAAGGCAGATTGTGCTTCTTGTAGTCGTCCTCAGTCAGATCGCGCTTCTCTTTGGGGCAATAGGGAGCATAGCGTTCGCGCGGATTGTGAATCCAGCGGACGATGTAGTCGAAGTTTGCCTTCTCGCCAACTTTCTGGAGATTCGCGGCAAAGGTACCCCCAATTTTGTTTTCTTCATCCCCGATTGAATGACAGCCAAGGCAGCCGCGCGTTTCAAACAGATCTTTGCCGTGCGCAATGTCGCCACGTTGCTGCTCGGGAAGTTTGCCTTCGAAACTGTCCTGCCAGAGGTAAGCAGCGATCGCGTTTATTTGTTCCTGACCATCCTTGTCGCGCATGGGCGGCATGCCGGTGTCCATGGGCTCGGCGAAACGCCAGAAGGTTGGCATCTTGGTGCCCGGCCGAAAACCCTGCGGGTTGGCCAGCCATTGTGGCACCCATTCCTTGCGGAGTTTCAAACGCACGTCCTTGAGATTTGGCCCGACCTTCTTTTGATCCTGCATCAGATATTTCGACTGCAGATTCAACTGATCGATCCGCGCCGCCAGAATACTATTAGTCACTTTTAGCGACTCCGAGTGCGCCAGCATCTTTTGTGCCTCTTCGTCACTGGTTCCCTCTGGCGGATTCTCGTCTAATCTAATCTGTTTCTGGTTGGCAGTAATCTGATCGTCGAGCTGACTAATACTTTGCCGCGTGGCGCTCAAGGAGTCGGTCTCACGATCGAATCCTTCATAGCGATGGCAACCCACGCAGCCGCGCTGAGAGAAAAGGTCGCGACCGAGGTTCAACGTCTCAGCTCCCTGAGTCACCCTGTCCTTCGCGTGACACTGCTGGCACCCGGCTTCGGTATTTTCCTTCTCAAACATCGGCCAGAGCCAGAACTTGTGCCGCCCGTGACCCTTTACATCGCTTGTGGTCGCGCGGCCATTACCCCAGTGGCAACTCGAGCAACCAAATCGATCGGGTGTGTGGATTTGCAGGACTTCTTTATTGGGGTGACTGACGAAGGCGCGTGCAAAACTATCCGGCTTTTTGCCCGGGCCATCCGGCGCCAGATCTTCGGGCCGCAGGTCAAGCGGTTCGCGAACGCCGGCGTGGCAAACCTCGCAGCGGTCGACGATATTAAACTCATTAACACTGATCTGATGCGGAAGAATGGAGTAGTCAAACTGATCCATTTTCCTGAGCAGCCCATCGATCTGAGTCGGACCGAGACCAGTCATGTGATGTTTTAAATAGTCGTCACGCTTTTTGGCGAGCTCGGTAGGTTCCTTGAGCAAGTCCGCTTTTTGCCCCAGCAGCTTTGCCTTCTCATCTCGCGAATCGTTGAACAGCTTCTCAAGCTGCTCGTAATTCATTTTCTGAGTAGTGGTTTTGTTCGAACCGTCATCAGCGGGCAGATCGACTTCTACAGCTTTCGCCCTCCACTCCTGAGCATCCTTCAGGTGTTTCTCTTTCGCTTTTCCGGATGAAATCTCCGCATCGTAGTTGATGACCGTAAGTTTGCCGCGTTGATTCTGAAAGGGGTCAGTTACCGCATCGAGCTTACGCTGCGCTTGCGCTACCTTCTGATCAATTTCAGCTATGTCGGCTTTGACTTTCTCCAGTGCCGCTTGCGCATCCGCGTCGAGCGTCTGATACTCCGGATCCTGTTTGACTTGAGCTTCAGTGTCGCCAGCGTGCGACTTGATGCTTCTCAGATATTTCGAGTAGCGGCTGACAAACTGCTGCTGCATCCCTTTCCACGGACGCTGGCCAAAGGCTTCATCGTAAAGAGACCAGGCGAGTGAAAGTGTTAGCAGCAAAGCGCAGAGCAGCATAATGCCGCTCGTGGAACGGCTTACGATCGGATCCTTCACCGGCAGCTCCGGCTCTTTCTTTACCAACGACTCATTATCTTTAGTAGAGTCTGCCACTAAGGATCATCCCTCCGCACTCGAACAGATTCAGATATTGAACCAGGGCGTTACCCAAACGTATTTAATAGTCAAAGCCAACCTGAGGATCAGTTTCACCGGCATGGCCAGCAACACACTGACGGCGAAGAACTGGAAAGTCAGGTATTGCAGCACACTGGTTCGGGCCAATAGCTTTTGCTCAAACGCATCCTTGGGGAACCAGTGAAATGGTCGCAGCGATAGCTTCTTGAAATCCACCGTCATCAGCCAGTGGAAGAACAAGGCGCCAAGAACATAGAACCCGCTCACGACCAACAAACCGAAAATAAATTTGGCCGGGTTATTTGAAAGAAATCCCAGGTGAAGCGCCTTGCCGATTCGGCTCGTTGCTATCCAGTCATGTAAATCGACGTTCTTGTCGAAAACGACGGCGTTGTGATCCCAGGTCTGTCCCGGCCAGAACCAAATCCAGCCCGGTCCGCGAATAAACGTGCCGATGACGATCAGCAAAATCCACATCAAAAACCCCCAGGCAAACATACCGACTGCGAAGCGGCGTTGCTTAAGGGTGTAGTAACCATTACCGAGTGGATTTGAGTCGACGTAAGGAAACACCATCAACCCGACCATGATGATTGATGGCATCACCACGCCGGCGATCCATGGGTCGAAATAAACCAGCATCTCCTGAAGCCCGAGGAAATACCACGGTGCTTTCGACGGGTTCATCGTCAGGTTGGGATTAGCCGGCTCTTCAAGCGGGGCGTTTAATAGAATCGACCAAACAAAAAGAATGACGGTTACAATAACCGTCACCAAAAACTCGATACGCACCAGATAGGGCCAGACGTGAATCTCCCGTGCCCAGCCCGGACGCCATGGTTCAGCCTTGCGATGATGCGTCTTCGCCAGCGCAGGGTCTGTTTCCAGTTGTGCTATCAGCCGATCATTAGCTCTCGACTGCCTGATACCCATCCAGGTAAAAATCGGCACGAGAAATAGCATGGCCACGATCGGGATATTGTCGGGCGCGGAGGAGATAGTCCATAACTGATGCCAGTCCTCTACTGCCCAAAGCAAAAAAAGCACCAGCAGGACAAGTACTCCGAGTGTTATTAACTTGCCTTTGCTTAAACCGAGTTTCGCCATTTGTCTTATCTAAAACTCTTGGTACGTGCGCCGAATGCAATCGCCGCTTTGGCCAGCGGGACCCAGGTCCCGCATTCAGCTAACCAGCCTCGCAGCGACTGGACGCGCCGGAAATATCGTCCGAGGCCACGTCTATCCGCGCCCTCAGGAAACTTCTCCTACTTCTTCTTCACGGCCTTCATTTCTGATTCCAACATCACCGGAGCCGGACCGGAAATGCCACCGTCTTTACGTATTCGCCAGAAGTGAACCGCCATAAAAATCGAAGCAACGAGCGGAATACCGATGCAATGCCAGATATAAGAACGCAGCAAGGCATTGGAGTCGACGATCGATCCACCCAGGAGCCCAAAGCGAACGTCATTGTACTGAGTCATTCCCAGCTGAATACCAAAAGGACCTTCTGAGCCGAGCATGGGAGTCGCGCGCGCCATGTTGGTACCGACTGTGACCGCCCAGAAACCAAGTTGATCGTCCGGCAACAAGTATCCGGTAAACGAAAGCAGCAGGGTCAAGACCAGCAACACCACGCCAACGCCCCAGTTAAACTCGCGTGGTCGTTTGTATGAGCCGGTTAGCACCACCCGAAACATGTGCAGCCAGGTGGTGATTACCATCAAGTGCGCCGCCCAGCGGTGCATGTTTCTCAGTAGCTTGCCGAAAGGAACGTCGTGCTCGAGGTAAAGGATGTCACGAAATGCATCAACCTTCGTCGGGTGGTAATAGAACATCAGCAGCACGCCCGTGAAGGTCAGCACAATAAACAGGTAGAAAGTAATGCCGCCCATTCCCCAGGTGTACTGGTAGCGCACCGCGTCGCGATTGACCTTTGCCGGATGTAGATGGAGGAAAACGTTTGAAAGGACTGCCAGCGAACGATTACGCGGATCGGACCGATCATGCGAGACGCGGAAGATCGATTTCCAGAGTTGAGTCTCCTGAACGTCCTTATAGCCCTTGGCCTCTTCGATAGCCCTGGTCTTGAGCGCAGTGGTCCCTTCCTTCACTTTGTCGAGAAGGCCGGCGCTGGACTTTTCGTCGCCAGTTAATTGCTTGGTTTCTTTTTTGTCAGGATTCTCGTCCATCAAACCTCGCGAAACTTCGCACCGAAATTACAGCGGGATGTAGGCGCCCGGATCGTTGAACTCGTTCTTCTCACCCTTCGGCCATTTATAAAGCTTGGCTATGTCCACCACGATTTGTCCTTCAGCATCGAGTTCGACGTGCGCGCGATCCATTGGTCGCGGCGCGGGCCCTTCAAAATTGATCGCCTCGCTATCGTAGCCGCTGCCATGGCAGGGACACTTAAACTTATTTTCGCTCGCCTTCCAGTCAGGCGTGCAGCCGAGATGCGTGCAGCGCGCATAGATCACAAAAATCCGATCGGACGTTTTGTCGACCCAGATGCGATATTGCTGCTGCCACTTGGTGTCGACGCCAAGCGCATAGTCTGCAGGAAAGCCAACCGAAAACTTGCTGGACGGTTCCAGAATAGAACGCGGCAGGAAAAACCGGAGGAACATGAGAAAGTCGGTCACCAGGAAAATGACCACGCTTGACCAAACAATCCGCCGCCGCATCTTGTTTACGGCTGGTTCGGGTGCGCTCTCTACTACTGCACCTGCCGGCTTGGCAACTGTCTTCGCCGGCGGCGGGAGAGGAGGCTTTACTGCCGCAGTTCCAGCCGGCGGCGCTCCAGCCGCGACTGTCTCACCGGGCTGAGAGGTACTGGCGCTGTTTGCCGCACGCTCCTGATCGAGCGGACTGTCCACTATGCGAATCCTCCGTCAGCAATACTCGGCAAATCACACTTCAACGCTGCCATCGAGTGCAAACTATACAACTCCCCGCAATGCAGGGAACACTCTCTGCGCAAGACAAATATTCGTCTATTCATTAGGGCGCCGCGCCAACCGAATTATTTATAAACGGCTCGGGTGCGATATTTATAACCTGTTTTCCAATTTACTGGCAAGAGGTATCTCTTAGGGCACTGATGCAGTTAGAGTTCAAACTTTAGTTTGTGCTTTCGACTGCCAACGAAACCCGCAGCCTAAAGGCTGAACTCTGAACTGCTTGCCTCAAACAGCATCAGCACCTTTGTCTCTACTTCAAAGGACTACGAACGCGAAGCGCTTTGGGAAGTATTTGAAATGTTGCGGGTAGACACCCGGGGATTTCACCGTCCACTTCCACCTCCACAGTCTCATTCTTGTCCAGTGAACGCGCGCTGACTTTAGCTGCCAATGCGTGCCCCACTTCCGACATGCTGAGATGTGCGCCCACGTACAACCGCGGCGCGTTGGCCAGGATTCTGGCAGCGCCGAGGTCTCCAATGCTGATGACATCAAACTTGCCGTCGGCAAGCTTTGCGTTAGGCGCGATCTTCATCCCGCCGCCGAAATACCGCGCGTTGGCAATGCAGAGATTGGCCACTGTCATATGGCGCGCCGGATCGTCGTCAAGTTGAACCACCACGCGAGTAGCTGATTTTTTTGCGGCGGTTTGCAGCATGGCAACAGCAAATGACAGTCGACCGGTTAACCACTTAGGCCCTTTAGTTGGCAACCAATCGGGTCCGCCCTCTTTTACGCGCGCGATCACGTCTGCGCTCATGCCAAAGGAAGCTACGCCGAGAAAGTAACGCGACTCGAGTTCGCCATCATCCCTGGTTAACGTGACTTTGCCTACATCAATCAGGCGAGTTTGACCCTCCCGGAGGATTCGTGCGGCAGCCGCGACGCGGGGAGGAATGCCGATGGTCTTGCGAAAGTCGCCGCCGGTGCCGCTGGGCAGTATCCCCAATTCCGTTTCGCTGCCAACGGAAAGAATCCCGTTGGCGACTTCTGAAATTGTGCCGTCACCACCGCAGGCAATAATTAGTTTCACGCCTTTCCGAGCCGCGGTAGCCGCGATTTCAATTCCCTCCCCCGCTCGGGTTGTGAACTTCGGAGTAAACGATCCGAAATGCGTGCTGAGTTCGCTGGCGATACCGGGCCAGGCGTCTCGGGTCGAGCCGCCGGCTGATTCAGGGTTGACGATGACTAGAGGTAAAGACATTTTGACAAGCAAACTGCGAACAGTAAGCAGCCAGCAGTAGTCGTAATCTAAAGTGAGTCCTTATCAGGCTGTTGACTGTTTGCTGTTTGCTGTTTGCTGTTTGCCGTTTTCTATTTGCATTCGGCGATCTGCTTCCCCCAGCTCAGCAATCTTGCTCATCACAAACCTGGAGATCTCAACGTAAGTCCGCGCCTGATCTTTTTTCGATAGATGATCACTAAGGTCGAGTTGCGGACCAAAGTGTATCCGGATCTTTTCCCCGCCTCGCCAATTCCCCATCACCTGTTTGGGCAGATCGTTTCCCAACCCGGCGACGAAAACAGGTATGACCTGCGGCGCGGCATCCTTGATCAGTTTTCCAATTCCCGGTTGAGCAGGCAGATAGGAATAAGGATCGGGACCTTTATTGCGTGTTCCTTCAGGATGAAAGCCGATAACATTGCCGCGACCGTTTCTGCAAAGTTCAGTCAGGAGACGAAACGAATATTTGTCAAAAGCGCGCTTCTCGATGATCGGGTTCTCGCCGGAAGCGAAAAACGGCGGATACATCGACCACCAACCCATCACCAGATTCACAAAGAGCCCCAGGACGGAGTCGTAAAAGAAGCGCCCGCGAACGGGAAAGAAAAGCTGTTTGCGCCAGGACGTATTCCGGAAGAGTGTTGTCGACACAACGTACATATCAAAAAAAGAACGATGGTTAGCAGCGATCAATATCGGCCGATCTCTTGAGACGGCCTCGACGTTTTCCAGGCCGTAGACCTGCATGAGGTTGTAAGTGGCGATGTGTATCCAACCCGCACCGAAGATCTTCTGGCACCAGGTCCAGAATCTTTTCCAGGCGCCCTGGTTCATGCGGTGGATGAAACGAAAGGTTGCGCGCTCAAACCTATTTAAGACCGCAAACTCGTCGGGATTGGGGGCAAGTCCAAAGTCCAAGGTCCAGGGTCCAAGGTCTGTCTTTCCCCCAGTTGAACTATTCAATTCAACGTTGGGTTCAGGACTTTGGACTTTGGACATTGGACTTTGGACTTTTTGTCTTATTCGATTGAAAAGTATTTTGCTTCAGGATGATGAACGATGATTGCAGAGGTCGATTGCTCTGGATCAAGCTGAAACTCCTCAGTTAATTCAACGCCGATGCGTGACGGCTCAAGCAACTCAAACAGCTTAGACTGATCCTCCAGATCCGGACATGCCGGATAGCCGAAGCTGAAACGGGAACCCTGGTAGCGCTGTTGGAACAGCTTCCTCACATCCGCAGCATCTTCACCGGCAATGCCCAGCTCTTCGCGGATTCGCTTATGCCAGAGCTCCGCCAGGGCCTCCGCACCTTCAACGCTTAAGCCGTGGAAATAAAGATACTCGGCGTAGTTGTCAGACTTGAAGAGTTCCTGCGAGTACTCGGTCGCGCGGCTGCCCATGGTAACCAAATGAAAAGCCACGACATCCATTCGCCCGGAGTCCTGGGCGGCGAAGAAGTCCGTTAGACATAGATTCTTTCCCGCAGGCTGGCGGGGAAAAGTAAATCTCATCCGTTCAGTCTTCTCGTCGTCGTTATAGATAATCAGATCGTTGCCTGAAGATTGGGCTGGAAAGTATCCGTAAACAACCCGCGGCTGCACTAGCTGTTCTAGCTTGCTGCGTTCCTTCAACTGCTCATAGATTGGCCTAACCTTGCCGCTAATCAGCGTTGCATATTCTTCCGCCGGCCGCTTCCCCTGTTTGAACTGCCACTGTCCTTTAAATAATGCTGTCTCGTTGACGAACGCGAATACATCATCCAGCGAAATGTCAGCGACAACGCGAGAACCGTAGAACGGTGCCTTCGGAATCGTGACATCCTGACGGACGGAAGAACGAGTGGTGTGGCTTGTATCGCCGACAATCTTCACCACGCCTCGTGGCTTAAGGGCTTTGCGGATCCCAAGCTTGGCTTCCTCTCCAACCAGATCTTCGACGTCTTCAGGCGCGTCGCCGCTTTCAGCATCTTCTGGTCCTCTCGCGTGCGTCGTTGTTTCTACTTGCCCGTTCCCGCCTACGAGCTTGTCCATAGTATGCAACCCGGCAAACGCGTCGCCGGCGTAGTAAAGACTGCCCTTATATATTGACTTCAAATCCTCATCGACGTAACGACGAGTCAAGGCGGCCCCGCCAAGAATTACCGGCACGGTGATGCCACGCTCGTTCATGAGATCAAGATTATCTTTCATGATGAGCGTCGATTTCACCAGCAGACCACTCATGCCGATCGCGTCGGCCTGGTGCTCCTCCTGCGCTTGAAGGATGTTGTCAATCGGCTGCTTAATGCCGAGGTTGATAACCTTGTAGCCGTTGTTGGTGAGAATGATGTCGACAAGATTCTTGCCAATGTCATGGACATCACCTTTCACGGTCGCCAGCACCATCGTGCCTTTAGCTGTGGCCCCACCCTTCTTTTCCATAAACGGCTCAAGAAAGCGCACCGCCGCTTTCATCGCTTCAGCAGATTGCAAAACAAACGGCAATTGCATCTGGCCACTGCCGAAGAGGTCGCCAACGACTTTCATGCCGTCGAGCAGAATGTTGTTAATAATGTCGAGCGCGGGATGCGTCTCAAGGGCCTTGTTGAGCTCGTCTTCCAAACCAATTTTCTCGCCGTCAATTATATGATTCTTCAGACGCTCTTCAACCGTCGCACCTTTCGATTCTTTTTTCGACGTCTTGGCTTTGACGTTTTCAAACAACGTTGTGAACGCAGTCAACGGATCATAAGTACAGACGTCTCCGTCGAATTCGCGCCGGTCATAAATCAAGTCGCGAGCAACCTTCAACTCCTGCTCACCGATTCTATTCAACGGCTCAATCTTGCTGGCATTAACGATAGCTGCGTCCAGTCCGGCTTCGACTGCGTCGTGTAGGAATACAGAATTCAATACGACGCGCGAGGCGGGATTAAGTCCGAATGAAATATTGGAAACTCCCAGAATCGTAAAACTGCCGGAAAGCTCTTTTTTGATCCGGCGGATTCCTTCAATGGTCTCGAGCGCATTGCGCCGATCTTCCTCGATGCCGGTCGAGATCGGTAACGCGAGGGAATCGAAAAAAATGTCGCTTGCCGGAAAACCGAGTTCCCCAGTCGCCTGCTCGTAAGCTCTTTTAGCAATGGCAAACTTCCCGTCCGCGGTGCGCGCCATGCCGTCTTCATCGATAGTTCCAATCACCACACTGGCGCCGTATGCTTTCGCAAGCCCGAGAACCTTCGAGAAGCGTGGCACGCCGTCCTCGTAATTGGTCGAATTGAGGATGCTCTTGCCGCCTGCGTGCTGCAGACCGGCTTCCATCTTCTCCCACTCGGTAGAGTCAAACATCAAAGGTAGTTTAATGTTTGTTACCAGGCGCGAGGCGAGCTCGTGCATATCCTTTTCACCGTTGCGGCCTACGAAGTCGACATTCACATCGAGGATGTGGGCACCCTCGCGCTCCTGTTCCTTCGCCAGAGCCACCAGGCCGTCCCAGTTTTCGGCGTTCAGCAGATCGCGCATCTTCTTCGAGCCGCTGGCGTTTACTCGCTCGCCGACGATCAAGAAAGACGCGTCCTGAACATACGGCTGCTGGAAATAGATCGACGATGCGGCGGGTACGAGTTTGGCCTCACGCGCTTTAGGCGTGATGCGCTGCATGGCATCGACCACTAACTTCAAATGTGCGGGCGTGGTGCCGCAACAACCGCCGACAACGTTGACACCAAAGTCATTGGCGAAGTGAATGACCTGGTTCGTGAAAGTCTCCGGCGTTTCATCGTAGTGCATCTTGCCGTCGACCACTGAAGGCAAGCCTGCATTCGGCAACACTGACACGGGCAGCGGCGCATTCTCGCAAAGATAGCGAATGCTTTCAGTCATGTGCCGAGGGCCAGTGCCACAGTTCATGCCCACCACATCAATCGGAAAAGGCGCGAGCGCAGTTAATGCAGCCCCGATCTCAGTTCCATTGAGCATGGTTCCGAAGACTTCAATTGTGACTTGAGCTATTACCGGAACGCGTACGCGGTGCTTCTCAAAGTGGCCAAAGATAGCGGCGAGCGCTGCTTTTGTTTGTAATAAATCCTGACAGGTCTCGACAATCAGTAGATCGGCGCCACCGTCAAGAAGCCCACGCACCTGTTCAGCATAGGCATCCCTGAGATCCGTGAACGTGATATGACCGAGGGTGGGCAGTTTTCGCCCAGGCCCCATGGAGCCCGCAACCCAACGAGGCTTTTCTTTAGTTGAGTAATCGGCAGCGATGCGCTTGGCCAGGCGCGCGGCCAGGACGTTCATCTCATACGCTTTGTCGCCAATGTCATACTCGGCAAAGTCTACCGGCGTGCCGTTGAAGGAGTTTGTCTCGATGACGTCGCAGCCGACATCGAGGAACGCGACGTGAACGTTCTCGACAGCGTCAGGTCTGGTGACAAGGAGATTTTCGTTGCAGCCTTCAAAGCGCAATCCGCCAAAATCCTCGAGGCTGAGGTTTTGGACCTGGAGATTGGTCCCCATCGCGCCGTCAAAGACAACGATTCGTTCTTTCAGTGTATCGAGAAAGCTAGTCATAGCTGGTGAATGGTGAATGGTAATAGTGAACGGTCGCAACAGGTGGAACGTCTGTTTACTGGTCATCTATTTACCATTTACCAAAAAGAGAGCCCCGCGCTAAACAACGCGGGGCTTTCCAACAAAGCCTATTCGATTAGTCTCTACGCGAAAGACTCGCCGAGCTGTTTAGCCGTTTGTTTTTCGTGGCCGCAAGTCGCCTTAACTCACCACGTTTGTTCCAAAGGTTATTGAAACACCGAGGCCGAAACGTGTCAAGGAGTCAGTCTCAACGTCTCTCGTCAAGAAATGTCGGGCTGCTTGCCGCCTGCCAAAGCAGTATTACCTATTTACCATTTGCCATTTACCCTTTACCATCCCTGTGCATGCGGCGCGCAATTTATCCCGGTTCATTCGATCCGGTGACCAATGGTCATCTCGACATCATCGAACGGGGCTGCAAATTGTTCGATGAAATAATCATTGCAATCCTGGTGAACCCCGATAAGCAGCCGTTTTTCTTGATCGAAGAACGCCGTGACATGCTTGAAAACGTGCTAAAGACGATCGAGCAGCGCAATTGCCAGTTGCGCGTCGATGATTTTGAAGGCCTTTTGGTCCACTATGCTCTGGCGCAAAAGGCAAATGCCATCGTGCGCGGCATCAGAGCTATTTCAGACTACGAGTATGAATTGCAGATGGCTTTGATGAATCGCAGACTGCAACCAAGCATCGAAACTGTATTCATGATGCCTGCGGAGACTTACTCTTATGTCAGCTCGCGGTTGGTGAAAGAGGTTTTCCAACTCGGAGGAGAACTAAAAGGACTGGTTCCACCGCTTGTCGAGGAGCGCATGAAACAGAAAGTTAAGAAAAGCTAATGAGTTTAGCGACAGCCTTGCACAAAAAGTCTCCTGCGTGGTCTGAAGCGGATGGCTACACAAATTCAGAACTTGGAGCGGTAGCGACCGGATCAAGGACTCAACTTAAAATTCCGGGCGCCGTAAAAGGTGTGTCAAGACGAAGTCCAGCTGAGTGTTCGACCCGGTCGCTACCGCTCCCGGTTCTGTATTTGTCGACCCACGGTGAACAATGTTTCGCTCCCTCGTGACAACGGATGCCACCGTGGACTTTTTGTGTAAGACTTTCAGACCATAACCCGTTCCGATCATTTATCACATAACGAACTCTATGACCACCAAACACGCAGTTGCTCAGTTTGAAACTTCCCATAACGTAGCCCGTATGCAAGCGTCGTCCACCCTTGCCGCCATGCAGGCCGCAGAAGCGCTGCGTGGGGAGGGAAAAAACGTAGTGGACTTCGGGGCCGGCGAGCCGGATTTTGATACCCCCGACAATATCAAGCGCGCCGCTGCGGACGCCATGCGAGCGGGCAAAACGAAGTATACGTCCACCGGCGGCACGCGTGAACTACAGCAGTCGATCATTGATTTCTATGCAAGCACATTCGGTGCAAGTTACGAACGCAGTGAAGTGATGGCGAGTTCAGGTGGCAAGCAAGCGATTTTTAATGCGGTCGTAACTTTGATCAATCCCGGCGACGAAGTGTTAATGGCGAAGCCTTACTGGGTCACCTTCCCAGAGGCTGTGATCTTCGCCGGCGGAATCCCGGTTTATATCGAGACCGAGGACACAGGTTTTGTTTTGACCGCCGACCAGCTGGCGAGTGCTATCACACCACGAACCAAACTTGTCATCCTCAATTCCCCTTGTAATCCTTCGGGCAGGGTTATCCCACCCGGTCAATTTCAAAGGATCATGGAGCTGCTGGATGAACGTGGGATCTACGTGATCACAGACGAGTGCTATTTGCGCTTTGTCTACCCTCCGGCTCAAGTCTTTAGCGCCGCCAGTTTACCGGCTGAACTACGCACGCGCCTCTGTATCGCCGGCTCGTTTTCCAAAACATATGCAATGACCGGGTGGCGCGTCGGCTATGCATTAGCTCCTCGCGAGTGGACACGCGACATGCTGACGGTCCAGGGTCACTCCACGAGTAATCCCAATTCAATTGCGCAATACGCCGCTATCGAAGCATTAAAGGGTCCGCAGGAATCTGTGGCAGAAATGTTGGCGGAGTACACGGCACGGCGAGCCTGGTTGCTAGCTGCGTTGCGGGAGATACCTCGCCTCAGCTGTAATGACCCTGAAGGTGCCTTTTATGCTTTTCCAAGTGTACGTGAGTGTTTGGGAGGAGAACTCAAGACCTCTGCCGACTTCGCCTATCGATTGCTGACAGAGGAACACACGGTCGTTACTGATGGTGCTGCCTTCGGGGCTGAAGGTCACTTGCGAATTTCATACGCAACGTCGATGGAGCAACTGGCCGAGGGTGTTACGCGAATCAAACGGTTCGTTGAACGGTTGAATAGCTGAGAGGGGATGTTCGGCTTCGAATTCACCGCGCATTCGACAACAACTAACAGTAATCTCTAAAGAACAAAAAGGGCGCCGACTGAATGAGTCGACGCCCTTAACTCGTTAAAGGTGATGCTTAGTAAAGGTTGAAGTTGTATTCCAGTTGGATGTACATCGAAACCGGACGGCCATCCTTGGTAGCTGGAGTGAACTTAATTTGACGCGCAGCGGCGATCGCTCGTTCGGTTAGGCCATAGGGTAAACCGGCGCGGGCGCTGATATTGGTAACCTGTCCAGTGGAGCTGAACACCGCTCGCAATATCACCGTTCCCGTTACCTGATTCTTTCGCGCCTCTTCCGTATATTGCGGTTCCGGCTTGGAAAGAACACGGGCCTTTGAAGTCACATCTTTAGGGCTGAAGATTCTATTCGGGTCTCCACCACCTCCGCCGCCTCCGGCCCCCCCACCCCCGTCGTGGCGGTCACCGCCGCCAATATTGCCGCCGCGGCCCGGACCATAACCGCCGCCTTCACCAGGGCCCATTCCGCCGCCAGTGCCGGTTCCCATGCCGTTGCCGGTGCCCGGACCCGAAGACGGGTCAGTGCTTTTCGAGTCACGCAGTCCATAATTAAGTTGGCGCGCATCAGGCGGGATCAACATTGGATCCGCCACCAGGGTTGCTGCGACCGGGAGTGCCGGGTTCTTTATCGTCGGCGGATGTGGATCGGGTGCAACCACCTGCGGAACCGTTAAAGAGACTTGAGGGGTCTTGCCAAACGAAGCTGGCTTTTGTTCCTGGCGTCCGCCGCCGCCGCCGCCGCCTGGCTTCTCTTGCTTAGGCTTACTTCCGCCTCCCTTGCCTTTGTTCAGGCCGGCCGTACCTTCGTCCGGCGTGGGCATTTCGTTGGGAATATCGATAAAGTTTTCAACCACGAGCTGGTCTGCAGCTTTCTGTTTCTCCTCTACCCTTCTCTGCCAAAAGTTGTAGAGGACACTGCCTCCAACCAGGAAAAGGAAGAACGAGAAGGCTACCACCATCCCTAAGACTGCATTGTTCGACTCTCCCTCAGGGGCGCCCAATACAGCGCCGCTGCGGCTCTTGCTAAGCCAGGTTATGAAAATAGCGGCGAGTATTACGCCAGCAATGATCGAAAACGTTACGAAGCCAGTTCTTGAAATACCTCCCGGCTGTGCGCGATCAAGCAAAGCCATGATACCGACCAGACCAGCCAGCGCGACGACGGCCACGATCAGGCCTGCAATCACGTTACGATTCCCAAAGAACTTCGACGCCATCTGCCCGTAACCAACCAACGAACGTTTGGTGAATCCGAATGGATCGCGCTTAAATTCCGGCCAGGTTAATTGATACTCATGGGCTACATCCGACACTTCTTTAGCTAGCCTGCCTACCAATCCGATCATCAATCATGGTCAGGTGATACTCGCCGCGCGGCACAATCGCCATTGAACCTGCACCAGCCAAAATCGGCTCGCCGGAATCAATCGGCTCGCTGGACTCACTGGGTACGTTGGGCACGTTGGGCGCCTCGGCACTTGCGACGCTGGCACTCGCGGCGCTCCAACTCGCGGAATTATCCGGGCTCTCTTCCATCTGAGAGACAAGCGTATCTAGAGGAGTTCCATCCACAGGACAGAAACCAAACTTGTCCGCGAACTCTTCTTTGCATGTCGAACAAACCTTCATCTTTACTACCTCGTGTTGGCTGTGGGGGAACTTTGCCGCAGTTGTCGCCGGGTCAGCGCCCATCTCCCTATGATAACTGTTTGCGATTCGCTGATCGAGAGTTTTTGAGGGCTGGGGGGCAATCCAGCGCTCGAGCAAACTCTTAAGCTCAGGTTCAGAAACAAAGTTTTCTTCAAGCCCATCCGGCTCCATGGTGCTCATTTCAAGCCCGCTCCAAAGTAACAATTTCCCGACTAGTATTCAATTCCCTATTGGTCTCAAGGTAGGGACGGAGAACATTTCTTAATCCCTCCCTTGCCCGGTATAAACGAGACTTTACAGCGCCTACGTCCGTGCCGGTAATGCCAGCGACTTCGCTCAGCGCCAAACCTTCATACTCAAACAACACCAATGCTTCTCTCTGCAACGGCGGCAAACTTGACACCGCCTCTCTCACTTTCACTGCCAGCTCGTCGTCAAGCAAACGACCGAGTGGCTCTTTGTCGCCGGAGATGAACTGATCCTCATCGAATTCCTCCACCGCTGACTCCCTGGCCGAGGTCCGTAACTGTTTCATCCAAAGGTTGCGCGCTGCTGCCAGCAAATAGGTGCGCAAGGATGCTCGGCCGGGTTGAAAGTTTCCAGGCTTTCTTATCAAACTGAGGAAGCAGTCATGAGTAATGTCTTCTGCTTCCTCGACGCTTCCTGAAATCCTGTAAGAGAAGCGAAAAATCGCGTCACGATGCCGTTCGTACAACTCAATGAAAGCCGCCGGATCACCAGTTCCTGCCCCTAAAAGCAAAAGTTCGTCTGTATCTCTATCTGACAATCGGCACCCGATTCTGCAGGAATCGCTTCCTACTAGTATTACCGACAAGTGGCCAAAAGATACGCGCTTCCCTCAAACTTCAGGCTCAATACCATTCAAACCATGGCGTTGGATGCATTCAGAAGCCAAACGGTTGACGACTAAATATCAGACATCTAAGATGTTTGCTCCCCAGTACAATTCCGAATTTGTATACAACATATCCGCGAACCGGGCCTCCAAGAGTATGAACAGAATAGCTTTGACCAATTTCCTGAGAAAGGCCGCAATAATTGCCTGCTTGCTTTTGATGCCGGCAGCGGCGCTGGCTCAGGTTCCGATGGAACCAGAACACGCCCGACTTCTCAACGGACTGCGGGTGTTGATTTGGTCCCGCCCAGGCGATCAGGATGTGCTGCTGAAGCTTCGGGTCCACAGCGGCGCGGCTTTCGACCTCGCAGGCAAGGGCGGCAGCATGGCTCTGCTGGGCGACATTCTGTTTCCCGATGCTACTGCCCGCGACTACTTTACCGAGATGCAGGGGCGGTTAAATGTAACTACCGATTACGATTCCCTGACAATTACGATGCAAGGCCAGGCTCACGAGTTTGAGAAGATCGTTGAGATCCTGCGAACGGCGCTGGTCACGACCCAGTTGACGCCCGAAAACCTGGCGAAAGTGCGGGATGGCCGCATAAAGGTCCTCAAAGAAACCGGCATCTCACCCACGATGCTGGCCGATCGAGCCATCGCCGCCCGTATGTTTGGCGATTTCCCCTATGGGCGGCCGGCCGGAGGCAGTGTCGAATCGCTCGAACGGGTAGAACGGGCTGACCTGATGCTTGCGCGAGATAGATTTCTTACGCCAAACAATGCCACCCTGACGATCATCGGGGGTGTGCAAGCCAATCGAGCGATGCGAGCCCTCCGTCAATTACTTGGTGTTTGGCGTAAGAGTGAACAGCTTGTACCAGCTACTTTTAAACAACCTGGTGTGCCCGATCCACGCACGCTGATTGTGAATGCGCCAGCCGATCAAAGTGTTGAGGTTAGACTTGCTGTTCGTGGCCTTAGTCGGCGGGATCCTGATGCAACGGCAGCGGAAGTCCTTGCCAGCATAGCGCGACAGCGATGGACTAAGCTCATTCCGGAACTGGCGAGGAGTCCGATTTACGTGCGGCATAGCGCACTTGTGTTGCCCGGCATATTCGTGATGGGTGCCAGTGTTGACACTGTTCTTGCCGGAAAGACACTTTCTTCAGCAAAAGAAGTGATGCAGTCGCTAGGGAGTTCTCCAGTCACAGCTGCTGAATTAGAGCAGGCAAAGAACGAGTTGGTAACTCTGGCCGGCAACCAACTTGCGAAGCCAGACGGAGTAGCAGACGCCTGGCTTGACGGCGACACTTATGGACTACCCTCGGTGGCCGAACGCATGCGAACCTTAAGCGGTGTCACCGCCGCCGATATCCAGCGAGTAGCAAACACGCTTATTCATGACGGTGCGTTTGCTTCAGTGGTTCTTGGAAACTCCGAGGTTGTAAAGGCACAGATAGAACGTTATGGAAAAGTTGAAGTCATGGGAGAGATTGCTCCCAAAAGCGAGGCCGGAACCGAACCAAAGTCCGCGCCGAAATCGGAATCCAACGTGAAACCTCAGGCCAGGCCGCCGGCAAAACCGTAATATCACAAATCATTCGCAATCTACCTGCAACCATCTCGCTATTGACATCCGCTTAACTGTGTCTGACAAAGAACGCGCAACGACTAACGAACAAGCGCATCGCGTCCGTGAAATGTTCGCGACTATCGCTGGTCGTTACGATCTTTTAAATCATTTACTTTCGGGCAACATCGACAAGCGGTGGAGACGTCTGGTCGCGAAAACGTTTTTCGCGACTCTTTCAAACAGCGAGGCGCGGATTCTGGATGTAGCCTGTGGCACGGGCGATCTGTCGCTCACGCTCTTTGAAAGCGGGCAAGCCCGAATCGTGGGAGTAGATTTTTGCCGGCCAATGCTTGCAATTGCCAAGTCGAAGGCAAGCAGGTCGGATGCCATCATTCCGTTTGTCGAAGGCGACGCGCTTGACCTCCCGTTCGGAGATTGTTCCTTCGAGGCAGCGACGATCGCGTTTGGCTTGAGAAATCTCACCAGCGTCGAGACTGGCTTTCAAGAGCTGCTGCGAGTCTTGAAACCGGGTGGTAAGGTCGCGGTGCTGGAATTCTCCAGACCAACAGTGCCGATCCTGCGTTCACTTTTTAGAATCTACTTTACGAAGCTGTTGCCACTATTTGGCGGTTGGATCAGTGGTTCGAAGAGCGCTTATGAATATTTGCCGGACTCAGTAAAGCGCTTCCCGGATCAAGAAACGCTGGCGGCAATGATGAAGGCTGCCGGCTTTGCGAAAGTCAGTTATCAGAATTTGACCGGTGGAATTGCGGCGCTACATATCGGTACGCGCCCAGATTAGTAGAACAGGTTCTACTTTGATATTGGTTGCAAACGAGATCGCTTTGCTTGCAACCATTAGAACGCAGCCCGGGGGTCTTCCTGGCGAGCGCGCGGTTGTCGGGGCCACGCACTCTTCTTGGTTTTCCTTCCGGGCTACGTTCTCGTTTAAGGCGCCAAACTCCTTCGCCTCACCAACGCTATGCTATTATCGCCGTGCATTAGGTCTTATCTCCTTCGTAGAGACACGCCAGAGTGCGTTCATTTTTCAAGCACAAATTCTTCCCGATCCTGCGCCGCTTCGCGATCTTTTTGCTCGTTGTCTGGACAGTAGTCTCCTTAGTTACCTTATTAATTGAACTCGTCCCCGGCGATCCGGCGGTTTCAGTCCTGGGCGAGCAAGCCACTCCAGAACAGTTTGCGCAGTTTCGCGAACGTCACGGTCTCGACCGCCCGCCATTCTTCTTTTCATTCCCGAAGGACGCTGCCGGCGATCGCCACTTTCAATGGCACGGTCAAGAGAACCGGTACACCGAATACTGGATCGCGCTTCTCAAGGGTGATATGGGCCGATCGTTCCGTACTGACCGACCTGTAATCGACTTGATACGCGAGCGTTATGCGGCAACTATCGAACTCGCATTGGCAGCGCTTTTGATTGCGGTCTTCATAGCCATTCCCCTCGGCGTGGTCGCGGGCAAAAACAAAGGAACGTGGATCGACAATCTCGCTTCCGTCGTTGCGCTCGTTGGCATCAGCCTGCCCGGTTTTGTTATTGGCCCACTACTCGTCTATGTGTTTGCAGTCAAACTTGATTGGCTACCACCTTCAGGACGTTTTGACTGGAGCTACCTGATTCTGCCGGCAGTAACCCTTGGAGCCGCACTCTCTGCTATTTTGACGCGCATGGTGCGTTCCTCGGTGATTGAGGAGTTGAATGAAGATTACGTGCGCACCGCGCGCGCCAAGGGCCTTAGCGAGACAAAAGTCGTCTACAAGCATGTCTTGAAGAACGGACTAATTCCGGTCGTTACAATTCTGGGCTTACAGCTCGGTGTACTGCTGGCCGGCGCGATTATTACCGAGAAGATCTTCGGCTGGCCGGGACTGGGATTGCTTCTGGTAGAGGATGGAATCGGCAAACGCGACTATCGCGTAGTTCAAGGCTGTGTGCTGGTCATTAGCATTACCTACATCGTGGCAAATATGCTGACAGATATGGTTTACAGGTGGCTTGATCCGCGAATACGAATTCAATGACAAGTGACGAACTAGACCCTAGTGGCTACGAGGACCTAATCGTCTGAGCTGGCAAAAGGTGTGGTAGTGGGTCAGGTTCGTTAAAACTATCCGACAACCTTTAGTTTGTCGCGACGTCCCGACAAGCTAAAGCTAGTCGGACATCAAACTGACCCAATACCCAAAAGGTTATGCTCTTTCTGAGATGAAACGGACCCGATCTGAGATCAACCGATCTGACCAACCGAAGTTCTGATCCGCAGCCTCGAGGTTCCGATATGCCAACCCAATCTCGATCCCGACCGGTTCTGAGATGCCAACCGCAGGTTCTAATATGCCTAAGCAAAGTTCTGATATCCCGAAGGGGAGTTCTGAACTTATCGAAGCGAAGTTCTGAAATCACGACCTGATGTTTTGAAATCATACGCTGACGTGTCACTAGTCACTCGTCACTTTTTGCTATCCTTATGAACCGTCTAACAATAGTAGGCCTCATCATAGTGGCAATTCTCGTGACCGTCGCGATCCTTGCGCCCTGGATAGCCACGCATGATGTCGGGGCCACCAATCTTTCGCTGCGCTACTTGCCACCCTCATCACAATACTTCTTTGGCACCGACTCCACCGGTCGCGACATATTCTCCCGCGTCGTTTTTGGCGCCCGCATTTCCCTAAAAGTCGGTCTTGTCGTGGTAGCGGTTTCGGCGATCGTCGGCACCTTGCTTGGGGCGTTGGCGGGCTATTACGGCGGCTGGATCGACAGGATTATTTCTGGTTACGTCTTCAATGTCTTCCTTGCCTTCCCCGGCTTGTTGCTTGCGATCGCAATGGTGGCTTTCCTGGGCGCCGGTCTCAACAAACTGATCTTTGCACTTTGTATTATCGGCTGGGTGGGCTATGCGCGTTTGATTCGCGGGCAGGTGTTGAAAGTCCGCGAGTATGATTTTGTTCAGGCTGCCAGGGCGCTGGGAGCGAGTGACGCTCGCATATTGCTCATCCACATCCTGCCGAATGCAATTCAGCCTTTGATTGTGCAAGCGAGCCTGGGAATGGCCGGCGCGGTCTTGTCTGAAGCCGCACTATCATTTCTGGGCCTCGGGGTACCACCGCCGGCGCCTTCCTGGGGCGTGATGATCGAAGAGGCCCGCGATTTATCAACACTTCAGGCGGCGCCTCACGCATTGATATTTCCCGGACTCGCCATCGCACTCACTGTGCTTGCCTTCAACTTTATAGGCGATGGCCTGCGCGAGTATCTTGATCCGCGGCAACGCACTCGCTAGCGAAGCGCGAATTAACAATGCGAAAAGTTATCAAGATCTCCTTCCTTGTCTTCCTCGGCATCTTCATCGGTTTGATTGCCTATGAAGCGATCCTGTTTATTCGTGTCTGGCACCTGCGAACTACCAACCCTTACAGCACTTCACTAATTGACGCACGCTTCCAGGAGGCGGAAGCAAAGGGCCAGACGCCCAGACGCGAACAAGCATGGGTGCCGCTCAATAGGGTCTCCCCAAACCTGCAACGAGCAGTCCTGGCGGGCGAAGACACAAATTTCATGACGCATCACGGTTTTGACTACGAGGCACTGCAGAAGGCTTGGGACGAGGGTATGCGCGAAGCTGCCAGGGAAGCTAAGAAAGAGGGCGAAAACGACGACTGGTTACCAACGCTCCCTGACTTCAAACGCGGCGCGTCGACAATCTCCCAACAGTTGGCCAAAAATTTGTATCTCTCTTCACGGCGATCTTTCTTTCGCAAAGGACAGGAAGCCATGCTGACCATCTTCCTCGAACGAACCCTAAACAAGCCTCGCATTCTTGAAATCTATTTGAACGTCATCGAGTGGGGAGACGGTATCTACGGAGCTGAGGCGGCCGCGCAACATTATTTCCACAAACCAGCATCAGTATTGAGTGCCAATGAGGCGGCTTACCTGTCAGCGATGATTCCAAACCCACGTACTGTCTTCAATCCGCAAGTGAACCCTCGCCGCGTTTCTCGACGGCAAAGAATCATCTTAAGAGGTATGCCTTACGTACGAATCCCCTAAGCCCTTGTAGCCACACCGTCTTCAACTGGCGTATGACTGTGCGTTTTAAGTTCTGCGATGGCGACAGTGAGCGAAAAGGCCGCACCCGAAGGAGCGGCCTTTAGTTAGTGTCTAATTGCGGTTGCTAATGCCCGTTAAACTAGACAGCAAATTCCTTCTTCAGTTGCAGCTCGGCTTTACGCAATTCAAAACGTGCCCGGCCTAGGTTTCCTTCCGGATTAACCGCCAAAACCACAAAGTAGTCTTTGCCTAGCAGTCGCATTATGACCACAGCGCTCTCGAGCGAAATCATCAACTCGCGGACTTCGCCAAGGCCAGTGTCTTTTCCAGCTTTTTGAGCGTTTCGCACGAGCGAGGTGAACTCAGCAGCCGCAATGTCGAGGTTAGCTTCCTGACCGGCCTCTTTTAGCAGCCGTTCCACCGCGATACCATCGATGCCCATGATGAGTGCACCGAGGCTGCCCTCGGTGCGCTCCATGATGTTTTCTAGTGTTTCCTTAAACATGACAGGCGTCCTTCTCAGTAGTTAGGGGCGCTGGCCACCCAGCGAACCCGGACGGGCACTTGGGGTGGTTGCAGGGGCAGCATTCGGCGCCGGGGCGTTCAGGCCTTGCGGCGCTGTCTGCTGGGGAGCAGCTTGCTGTTGCTGCAGCTGCGTTGGGGTTGGCGTATTGCTTTGCGGATTGCCCAGAGGCACTGGCTGCGAAATCTGCGTGGTTCTTGGTCCATTGCTCACCGTACCCGAAGTCGGACGACCCTGGTAGTCTGGCCGGTAAATGTGGGGCGTGATGAAGAACAGAATTTCGCTATTCTGCCGCGTGACAAGCTTGCGCTTGAAAAGATTGCCAAGGATTGGGATGGAAGCCAGTCCAGGTGTGCGCTGGCGGGTTGTGCCTTCGGTGTCCGCCAGTACGCCACCCATAACCGTGGTTCCACCGTCTGGAACCAACACTTCAGTCTGCATGCGTTGAGTGTCGATACCCGGTACACCACCAACGGCAATGCCGGTATTGATAGTGTTGTTTTCAATAGTTACACGGAGAATGACTGTGCCGACGTCAGTGATCTGAGGAGTGATTGAGAGACGCAGAGGAACGGAAACGAAGGTCGTGGTGACTACTGCCGTTCCGCTTGCCGCCTGCGTGGTTTGAACTGGAATTTGCGAGCCACTTTCAATTTGCGCCGGACGATTATTGAGAGCAGTAACGCGAGGGGTTGCAACTGTCTTCGCTTCGCCTCTTGTTTCCGCCATCGTAATCAGCGCGCTGATCTGGGCAGTACCAAACAGTCCGGTAGTTAGCCCAATTACGGTGCTGGCGGCAGCAGCACCGAGGGCGCCGATCGGTTGGTTAGTACCCGCGAGGCCGCCGAAAACACCTTGCGGATTCGGACCACTATTAATGCCGCTGCCACTACCGCTCCCCACCGCCACCACCCGAGGAACTCGTGGAAGTGGCGGGCAGACTCGAAATATTAGCCAATCCACCGCGGCCTAAGTTTACGTACGCCAGCCGAAAGTTGCGCACCAAGGTCGCGGCTGAAGTTGTGCTGAGCGATGACGATGCGCGTTTCGATTTCAACCTGAGGCTCTGGCTGATCCAGGATGGCCGCAAGCTGGCGAATGGCGTCAATGTTTTCTTTAACGTCAGTGATGATAAGCGTGTTGCTGCGGCCGTCGACCTCAATCGAGCCTCGACGGGAGAGTCGGCGGGAAATGATCGGCAGGAGCCCTTGGTCTCCACTGCCTCCTGTGGCATCGCCGCCTGCGCCACCGCTGAAGCTGAGGTTTGTAGCGCCGCCAGAAAATGCACCTGTTGAACCCGCGGCTTGCGCCAGAGTTCCAGAGGCACGAGCGTAATTCAGACGAATGAACTCCGTCACCAATGGTGAAGCGTCGAGTCGCGAATCATTAATTACCTTCTGCGTCTCCGATTCTTTCGCCAGAACTTCGTTTGTCGCAACGCGCAGGATGTTGCCGTTACTTTCGACTCCTAGCCTGTTCGCCTTGAGCACAGCGTCAAGCGCGATGTTCCAGGGTACGTCCTGGACGTTTACAGTCACCGGCACCGCCGCAACAGAAGAGTCGATCACAAAGTTCACGCCATACTGCTCGGTGATGTAATTGAGAATGTCACGAATGTCGGCGTTGACCACATTCAAATTAATCGGTTCACCGACAAAACCGGGCTGACCATATTGCCGTCCTTGTTGAGACTGCGAGATTTTGTCAGTCGCTGGCGACATGGTTGTGCTGGGAGCGACGCTCGGCGAAGGAGAAGGGCGCTGTTGCGCGGCGGGCCCCATGGCTATATTTGCCGTGGGGTCAGCCGTGGCGAAAATGTTGATGCCGCAGAGACTCAGAAAGATCAGGACGAGCGTAGTCCTTCTCGTGGCATTCTTGATTCGAGACTGATAGACCATCTTTTCCCTCCTTTAAGGGAATTGCTGGACGCTCACCGCCACGCGCTACGCTCGTTACTGGTTAGTCAAAAGCGCGCGCCGCACAAAGCAGCTTCGTCCGGGGTTAATTGTCAAACTACCTGGGCTGGTTACTGTTGGTTCTGTTGAACCCAACTACGCGTGGAGTAGTTTCGAACCAATAAACTCTTTGATTCGAAACCGAGGAACTAAGGCTTTTCAGTAGCCGGCTTCTCGGACTTCTTTTCTGGTTCAGCAGGAGCTGAATCCGAACTGGCCGATTTGGCCGCAGCGGCCGACAGAGCATCGACAGCATTGGCCTGTCGCAGAGGTTTCATTTCAACCGAACGCTCTCGTTTTCCGTCGGAATACACAGTCTCGCGGCGGAATACGAGGCGACTATCTTCAATTGCTACGAGCTGGCCATCATAGAACCGCTCACCGGGATAAATCACATAAGCCAGTTTAATCGGCTTTGCTTCTACTATCGCCGCATATCCGCGTGGCGTTCTAGAAATACCAACGACCTGGATTTCGCTGAGTAAAAAAGCTGTGGTCGGTTTTGGCGCGGCAACACGAGCGTTCATTGCGGCGAGTTTCTGCGCTTTGTATTGCTGAATTCGTTCCTGGATCGATGGGACCGCAACCAGAGAGCCACCCTTCTTAACTATGAGCCGAGGCGGTTCATACTTTCTAAACGGATCGCGACCACTTTGAATCGAGCGAGGCTGCGCGGCTTTGGGTTCGCTCTTCGCTTGTCCTTTAGCTGTTTGCGTTGCGCCACAGGCCACTCCGACGGTCAAGAGTATGGCAAGTCCGTATTCGTGAATTTTCGTTTGCTTCATGGTGATCACTTTCCTGGAACGGTATCTAGTTATCTCGAATGAGTTACTTGGTCGCGGGTGGCACCACAACGGCCGGGACCTTGCTGGCGCCGGCGGGTTTGGCAGCAGGAGCGGCTGGCTTTTGCAGTTTTTCAGCAGAAACGTAAAACGCGGTCAGGTCAAAAGTCGCGTCCACTGTCTTTGATGAAGATTGTTTGTCCAACTGCTTAAGCTCGAAATTGGTGATTGAGACAATCCGCTGGTAATGAGCGAGCTGGTCGAAGAAACTACGAAGAGAGGCGAACGAACTAGTGACGCTGACTTCAATCTTCTTGCCGCTATAGTTCTCTTGCTGCACGTCATCCTTGGGAATGAACTTTCTCAGAACCAGACCATTGTTGCGCGCTCGATCCTGGACGCTTTGTAATACCAACGTCAACTCTCGCTGTTCAGGTAACAATGCTTTGAGTTCCTCATACTCTTCCACTCGTGCTTTGTAAACTGCTCTGAACTCATTTAGTCGCTGAGAAGCGATTTGCGCCTGCGCGTTCTTGGTAAGCAGTTCCGCGATTTCAAGATTGAAAGTTTTCGTCTCAGCGCGGACGGGCTTGGTAACAAAATTCCAAAAACCCGCGTAGACAACCCCGGCTATGGCGACGGTTATTGCTAATTTAAGGTACCAGGGCATTGATTGAAGATTGCCGATTTTCATCTGTTTAAGTTCCTTCCCCAATTCTTAGTGGGTCTGGTGGTAGTGAGTGTTTATTTCTTCAACGCTACTTGATTCGCTGGGTTCGCGGTCGCGTTAGCGGCTGGCTGCGCTGATTGCTTCGAGGCGTAGCTACACTTCAAAGTGAAGCTAACCACTTCTGGCTGCTGAATCACGACTATCGAATCGGTTGCAGCACCTTTTTCAGCCACTGGAACTGGAGCCAGTTCGCGCTGGGTCTCGATATTCAAGTTGGTGAACAATCCAGATGAGAACTCCAGGCTTTGGCTAAAGCGTGTGACTGATGCCTCATTCGGCGAGATCCCCTTGATTGTGAGCTCGCCATCTTTTTGCTCCAAACTCTTTAAATACAGACCCGGGACGGCGTCAAACCGAGTCTTGATATCCCGCAGCACTGCGCTGGGCCCCTGCTGTGATTCGCGCAATTTCTTGATTGCATCAATCCGACCCTGAATGTCCTGAGCCTTCTTCTCCAGCTCGGCTTGCTCTTTATTTACAGCAAGCATCTGCTGGTTGATGTGTCGCTGCTTCTCAAGCTCAGCCTTAGCCGCGCGGTGCCCTGAGTTTGCGCTGACGTAGTCGTAACTAATGCCAATGACCAGGAGACCAAAGACTGTCAGAGCCAGAAGCAGTGTCTGCACCAAAGGGGTTGTCACCCTGGCTTCAACCAATACGGCTCCGGTGGGCCGGTCGGTAACTGATTCGAGCAAGTTGATCTTGATCATGCCGCTTCCACTCCTCTCAAGGCGAGACCGACGGCAATTGCCATCTCAGGAACGATCTCTTTCATGTAATCGGGGTCAAACTTTCTATCGTCAACCTGTATTTCCTTGAAGGGATTAAACAGCTCAACGGGGATTTCGAAACGCTTGGCGAGATATTCGGGTAGGCCAGGAAGCTTGGAGCTTCCACCAGCTATAAGGATCTTCTGAATTGACTGTTCACGTTCTTCTGCCGTTGCGCGGTAGAAATCCATCGTCTTCCGGATTTCGAGCGCTAGAATGTCAGAAACCGTCTCGATAATCGGCTGAATTGGGCGAGCCGTAATACCGTCGGGTAAAGGATACCCGCGCTTCACCGCTTCCGCCTGTTCAAAGGTTAGGCCCAATTCCTTTTGCAGCAAGCTGGTGTACTGACTGCCCCCGACCGAAGCATCTCGCGCAAAAACGGAACACGCACCGTTCATGATGTTTATGTTCATTGTAGATGCGCCGATATTGAGTAAAGCTACAACCTCGCCGGCCTTTGGTTGATAGTTCACTTCATAACAATTCTGTAAAGCGAAAGTATCAACGTCGATCACAACCGGCTGTTTGCCCGCCAATTGGATGGCTTGCTTTACGTTGGCGATTTTGTCGCTCTTGCAAGCTGCCATTAGCACGTTTAAAGCATCAGCAGTACTACTGGTAACTTGGTAGTCAAGATTCACATCGGAAATATCAAAGGGGATATGTTCCTCGGCATGCCAGCTGAATGACTCACGCAGTTCGTCCGTGCTCATCTGCGGCAGGACGATGTTTTTCACAATCACCGAATGGCCACTCACACCTGCGGCTACTCTTGTCGTTTTGATTTGTTGCTCGCCAAAGATGCTTGTAATAACGTTCGAAACATTATTGAGCTCCATGATCTGACCATCCACGACGGTGTCAGGTGATAGGTTCTCAAAGCCAAGGTTGATCAACTGATACGTGCTGCCTTTCCTCTGAAGCTCGACCGCCTTAATCGAGCTCGAACCGATATCGAGGCCAACCAAATTCTTCTTAGCGTTGCTTTTATTGAACATGACTTATTTATTCCTCGCGACGAAGAGAGAACGGATTCTGTGCTGTTGACGCAGACGAGCGCGGGCTTTCATTGCTCTCGAGAGTCGACTCTTGCTCGGCTTGTTGATCTGCGTCGGTTGAGTTTTGTTTTTCAAAAACTGCTTCATTGGCTCTGAGAAAATCCAGGCGGGAGCTGTGGGAGAAAACGCGCCTGCGCGCAGCTTTTCCAGATTCAGATACAAATCAATTTCTCTGGAGGGGTTGGCCTTCCGTACTACTAAAGGCGAGTGATTGCGGTACGAGGAAAGAGGCTAGAGCCTATAGCAAGGCAGCTTCCTCACTGCCGTCGCCAAGCAGACTATCGTACGGGGGTAAACATTGTCAATATGTATTTTGCAATGTTTAAACGCACTTCTTTAGTTTTTGGAATCCAAAATCCCCAATTCGGCGTGCTCCACTCGGCCGTTTCAGGAAGTGCCTATTAGTCTCCCAAAATCGTTTTCTATCACCTAGCTTGCGTGTCCTCCAACCCTGCGGTTAGGATGCGACACAATGAGACGAAGCCACCGGATCCTGCTCTTCGCCATCCTCCCGTTATTATTCGTTGGCGCATGGCTATGGTGGTTTCGGCCGAAAAGCGTCGACATGGCCACGTATGCTCCCGCTGACTCCCTGCTCTACCTCGAATCAAACCGGCCAACCGACGTCGTCGAAGCCGTAACTGGTACGCAGGCTTGGCAGTCATTCGCGAGTGCCGTTCAATCTCAGCCGGCCACGACTCAATCGCATTGGTTGCAAGGACTTATCGGCTGGACGGGAATCGGCCCAATAAAGTCTGTAATTTTCGCCCGAGCTCAAGTCGCCGTGGTCGTTACCGATCTGCGCGCTGTGGAAGAAGGAGATTCCCTCAATATCAAGTCCGAAGGTGCCCTCCTTATCGAAACTCACACTTCTGAACGTCGGATCCGAGCCACATTCGAAGAAACTATCAAGGAACTCGCCGAGAAGACTTATGGCCGTCCGAGTTCTCGCCGAGTTACGGTTGAGGGCGTCGAGTACAGCGAATGGCTTGCTCCGGAAGGTACTAGACAAATCGTCGGGACGGTTTATGGAAGCCTGGTCATTATTGGCACTAGTGAACGCGTGGTTCAGGACTGTTTGGCAGTATCCCAGGGACGACGCCCCAGTTTGAAGGATGATCCTGAATTACGCTCAATGCGTGTCAGGCTTGAAAAAGCAGGTAGCCTGACTTTTGGTTACGTTCCTATGGCAAACAGCGCGAAACTACTCGCAGTTGGCTTGCCGTTATTACTAGGACGAGCGCCAGGTGACTCTGAATTCCAACGTTTAATAACGAACGGCGCGTCGAGGGTGTTTGGTAGTTTGGGCTGGACCTCCCGCACTTACCTCACGGGCATCGAGGATCAATACTTCATTAGCCTGCAGCCTTCGATTATTGCGCGTCTCAAGCCCGCCTTTGCAGCCAACAACATTAATTCTCAAATAGAAAAGACGTTGCCTGATGATGTGTATTCGGTAACAAGTTACAACCTTGCCAATCCAGCCGCCGCGTGGGTTAGCCTGAAGACCGCAGTTTCATCAGAAGTCGACGCGTTAACAACGATCGTCTTCTCTTCTTTACTAAAATCCGCCTTACTCTCCTACGGAATCGACGACCCGGAATTATTTCTTAGCGCAGTTGACGGTGAGTTACTAACGATACGTTTGGACGAGACTGCAGAGCGATCGATGCTCATCGCGGGCGTGCGCGATCGTGCGGCTTTGCGTAAGTTTCTTTCAAAAGGAATGTCAGTGGACTTAAGGAAGGATGATCAAAAACTGGAGATATTTGAAGACCAGCATGGGGACTTCGCCGCCAGCTTAAGCGATGAATTCATTGTAATCGGGTCCCCAGCCGACGTTCGTCATTATTCCGCACTCCGAGACGCCGCCAAACCAATTAGTGCCGAGACCTTGCGGAGGATGACTTTTTTCCGTTCGTCGCCAGCCTCTGGAACCGTTGTCACTTATACAGACGATGCCGATCGCGTCCGCAATTTTATCTCCGCGATTCTCTTAGCCAAAAACGGACAGACACAAACTCCAGAACGCTTGGATCAGGCGATCGCAACGCTACCTTATTCGTCAACCGAAACGACGCTCGGCGAGCGTGGGCTCGAAAGGACTACCAGATCGCCGTTAGGTCAATTTAGCACTCTCGTGCCTCTGCTATTTCCCCAACAGCCCGGTCGCTAAGCGATTCCACTCATTTAGTATTCTGCATCTAGACCATGATTCTTCCACCCCCTCTCGAAATACTGATCGCAACCCACAACCGAGGAAAAATGCGCGAGGTTCACGACCAACTGCATTCTCTACCTGTCAAGCTCCGTTATCTTAGCGAATTCCCCCTTGTTTCAACGGTCGCTGAGTTAGGTAAAACTTATAGAGAAAATGCTGTTCTTAAGGCCCTCGGTTACGCCAGGCAGACTGGTCTGTGCGCCCTGGCAGATGACTCAGGATTGGAAGTGGAGGCGCTCGCTGGCGGACCGGGCGTCCACTCGTCTCGCTTCGGCGATGAGAACTTTTCGGATCGTGATCGTAACCAAGCGCTTTTGGCGATGCTATCTGGACAAGGGGACACGAGGCGAGATGCTAGTTTCATTTGTTGTATGGCACTGGCTGGCTGGGAAGTGGCGCCCGGAGCCGGAGAGCCGCAATTATTGACGGTTACCGAGGCGAAGTGCCATGGATCCATCGCTCACCATGCGCGAGGAGCAAATGGATTTGGATTCGACCCTCTGTTTGTACCTGACGGCTATGTAGCGACGTTTGCCGAACTCCCGGCGGAGGTCAAAGCTAAAATAAGTCATCGGGCTCAAGCGCTCGCGGCCGTTAGAGCGTTTCTCAGTTGCTGGATGACTCAAACTTGACCGCTGATGCGCTCGTCCCTAGAATGCCCATACCCGGTTTACAGGGATTAGCTTTCGGGGCGTAGGTTTTTTTT
>CAWEIN010000006.1:0-361153 GCA_963809065.1 Blastocatellia bacterium | reverse complement strand
TCTCTAGACGTCAAGTCTTCCGTATCGTTCGTAAGCCCGCTTCTGCCGGATGCGCGCGCGTCCGCGCATGAATGAGTTTGGAATCAACAATCTAAGCAGCAGTCTGGCGGCAATGGTTGGAGAACTCATTCCCTTAAGGTTCTCGGTTAGCAAACTCCAGGCCTGCGCCTTTTGTCCCAGTCTCAGGAAATCTTCGGCGCGTTTGAAACGCGTTGCGGTTTGTAGCCGTTCGACCTGCTCGCTCGTAAATCCAAACCTCAACGCTGCCTCGCGCTGCGATCGCAACTGCTCTTCCAGCATCATGGTCTGATTCCAGCTGACATTTGAGTCGTGGCGCCGCCAGGCAGACAAGATTCGAGGATCGAAAGCGAATTCGCCTGACTCGCTCAACCTCAGATAGAGATCGTAGTCCTCCAATCTGGACTCCTCCTTCCAATGCTGCTGCGCGAGTGCATTCACGGCGATAAAGCACCGTAGGACTCATCGGCGCCGTTGTTTCCAACAGCATAGCGCGCGCATCGCCGTCGGCGTAGTTGGCCCAATCGGCGGTGCAGTCAACAATTGCGTTTTGTTTGTCGACCAGGAAAGCGTGACCGTAGCCGAGCACGGCATCTCTGCGCGATTCGAGGAGGCTGACGCGGGCTTGTAGAAAATCGGGCAGCCACAGATCATCCGAACCGAGATAAGCGAAATAATCTCCTCCGGTGCGGGTAAAGCCTTCATTTAAAGTGGCGGACAGGCCGCGATTTTGCCTGGCAACGAACTCGCACGGGAACGGGCAGTCGTGTAACACTGTGTCGATGATTTTCGGCGAACTATCGGTGGAACCGTCATCGATAACCAGCAACTCCGCAGGCACAAACGTTTGCCTGAAGATCGAGCGTAGCGTCAACGCGACGAAAGATGCGTGATTGTATGAAGGCACCACAACAGACACGCGTGTGCCCTCGCGGTGTGGTGGGCTTAATTGTTCAGAAGATCTTTCCAGCTTCACTACTTCGGGAGTCCCTTCCGCCGGCAATAAATCGTTGCGCCGCATGGCCGTCAACGCGTTGGCAATAATATCCAGATGCATGATTCCGGGGGCAGGCACTGTTCGCACAACTTTAAACTAAAGGAAGACCAGGCGCACACGATGAACCGCAAGATTGTCTTGCTTGGGCCATATCCGCCGCCCTACGGTGGAGTGGCGATTTTCACCAAGGCCCTCTTTGAATTCACGAAAGGCAAGGGCGCCGAACTGTGGGCGGCGGGAGAGAATTTGCCGGTGAGCCCGAACGTGAGCCCAATAGATTACAGACGGCTCGGACTCATTCCGCTTTTGCTGAGGAAAGGATTCAAGGCCAGAATAATCGACTCCTTCTATTATCTTCTCGAGTATCCGAACCCTTTGATGGTTCCCCTGTGGGCGCTCTCGAAACTCGTGCTGCGCTTCGAGTGGGTAAAAGTAGTGCACGACGGCTCCCTGCCTTCGAGGTACGCAGGCTTCGGGCTCTTAAGGAAACTGCTCTTCAGGCTGTCCGTTAATTTGGTTGACGAGTTTGCGGTAGTCAATGAGGGCATCAACAAATTTTTGAAGGACGAGATAGGTGTGAGGCAAAACGTCAGTACAGTTAACGCTCTGCTCCCGATACCTGAGAGTGAACTCGGAGCCATATTGTCGAATGAGATAAAGACCGTCCTCGCGCAATACGACAAGCGCGTGGTCTCGACGGGCGTGTTCATCCCCAGTTACGGCTTTGCCCAGGTGGCTGACGCGGTCGAGAGAATTCGGAACGAAACCGGGGAAAACGTCGGGCTCATTTTGATTGATGGCGTATTCGTGCGGGACGAAAACTATCGAGCCAGGGTGTTGCAGGGACGCGAGTGGATTACCGTGTTGGAATCAATTCCCCATCCGCAGGTGCTCCAGATTTTCAGGCAGAGTGATGTATTCGTCCGGGGGTTCGAGCACGAGGGCTATGGCCTATCTCGCATCGAGGCGATCTGGTGTGGGATTCCGGTCATCGTGGCGATGGGTAAGGAGAGCCGGGGAATGCTCTTGTACGAATTCGGGGATTTGGACGCGCTGGTCGCACATCTACGTTCAGCCCTGTCTAATTCATCAGCAAACGAGGTGGAACAATGGGCGAACGTTTTTCAGCGCGAGGCGGAAGAAAATCTTGAACGTTGGATGAGAATTATGAAACTCGTTTAGAGAGTGTCTGTGCTCAGCCAGTGAGAGGGTTTGTCAGGTCGTCCACAACTCGTGATCGTTTCGAAAACTCCATATCAGAGCGAGACCACTGTGTTTAAAGTTCTGCTTCGAGGACTGGATGGCCAGACGATCAGGCAGGCTTCAGTCTGGTAAGCTTGCGGTTCATTTGGCAAATAATTGAATAGACACCAACAGCCGCCAGTACGAAGAGAAAGCAGTGGATTACGAGCACATAGCGATATTCGGTATGCAAGGCTGACTGCGTCGAGAAATAATAGCCAGGAACGACTAGCAGGATTGCCAGGCTTTGAACTTGGCGCCGATAGATGAGAATACCGGCGCCGAGGAGAACCAGCGGCAGGAAGATTGCCGTGATGAAAAGTTTTTGTACGATGCGCAGCGGCCACTGAAATAAACTCTGCCAGGTCCCGGTTTTCGTTGTGGTCAGACGCAAAGGTGTGCGCTCCAGTCGCAGCATTGAGGCGGACCTGCGAACCATAACTCCAAAGAACCAGAAAGGATGCGCGCGAACGACTGAAAAGCCGCGGACAAGGCGCGCCCGATCGCGTGCTGGTCCGTCAGGAGTAAAGAGTGAGTTTGCATATTCCGGCCGGTGGAAGGTTTCAGCCTCACCGCGAATAAGTTCCATATCAGTTTGTGGCAAGCCAAGAGTCCCGTCGGTGTTGTAATCTGCAATGCCTTCAATGAGCGTTTGTCCCGCTCCCAGCGACACGGGAATGAGCTCGCCAAAAACAAGGAAGTTGCGAATTGTAAGCGGGATGACAATTAGTAGGGCCCCGCAGACTAAGATGAGCGCCGAACGCAATCGAGCGCCGCGCTTGTAGATGAAGAGCAAAAAGAAGGCCAGGAAAGGCGCCAGCAGGAGCGCGTTTGCTCTTAGCCAAACGGAGATGCCGATCAGCGCTCCTGCAATCAGGATTGAAAGCAGCTCTGAACGACCGGATACTTTAGTCGCCTGGCGTGTTTTGACAATGATCAGCATCGCTACGAGGATCGGCAGTGTTGCGAGCGAATCCGGCAAAAGGGTCAGCGAATTCCAACTGAACTGTGGCGCTAAAGCAGCCATTAGTCCGGCGATCACACCAATCGCGGCCGGAAAGAATTCGAAAGCGATCAGCACGATGATCACTACCGAAAGCGAGTCGAGAATTATTTGCAGAAACTGAGTAACGGTATCCTGCTCGCCGCTGACACGATACAAAACCGAAAGCAGAATTGGATAACCGGGTGGGTGACCCAGCAGATCAGGATTGTTGGTTGGTGATGAGGCATCGTAAAGCGAAGCAACACCGTTTGCCTGTATCAACCGGGCCTGATGTTTGTAGTTGAGCGCGACACTGGTTTGTACGGTCAATGCTTCATCGTGGTGGCTCTGCCAGTTTATGAGTCGAACTCCCAGCGCGATGAAAAAGACCAAGGTAACAATCAATACTTTGCAACGCGGAGCCAGGAGATTAACCGCAGCCGGTCTCGTAACCGAGGGGTGATCGGGCGTTTCGCCGGCGCCAGGCTCGGGTAGTTTCATTGGCAGCGAATTATACCGAAGCTCAACGTGATTCAAGGACATTCGATCATTTGTTTTGCCGGAGAGGATTGGTGGTATCACCATCCGCACTCGAAGTATCACTTGATGCGACGCTTCGCCAGAGCCGGAAACCGGGTACTCTTTGTAAACTCAATTTCGATGGGTTTGCCAGGTCTTTCGAACAAAGATCTGCTGCCGCGCATTGTTCGCAAGCTGCGCTCATATGCTCGTCTGGCGCGTCCTACGCCGGAAGGTGTCACGGTGGTTTCTCCGGCTGTGATTCCATTCTTTGGAACGCGCCTGGCGCGCGCCGCAAATCGCAAACTACTGGCCATGCAAATTGGCAGACTGGCGCGACGTGGCGGACTGACGAGACCGATTCTCTGGATCGCGATTCCCACCGCAGCTGACATGATCGGCCAATTTGACGAGCAGCTCGTGATCTATCAGGTGTCGGACAAGTATGATGCAAATCTGATGGATCATGCGACCGATCTGAAAACGATCAGAGAACTTCACGAACGCGCGATCGACAACGCCGACCTGATCTTATATTCCGGACAAAAATTACTGGCCGAAGCAGAGCGTGGTCGCGAACGATCATTTCTTCTTGAACAGGCAGTCGATTTTGATCACTGGTCGCAGGTTGGGAGCGGCAAACTGGAGATCGCAGAGGCCGTAGCGCGAATTCCGCGACCGCGACTGGGATATTTTGGGGCGATCGAGCCGTGGCTCGTCGACCAGGACCTGATTACGCGAGCAGCAAAAGAGCGACCAGAATGGCAGTGGATTTTCATCGGCAATAAGTCGCGCGGAGTTGAGATCGAGTCCTTGCCAAACACGCATTTCCTGCCCCCGGTGCCTTATCAGGAACTGCCCCGCTACGCTGCCGGTTTTGATGTCTGCGTGTTGCCGTGGGACACTGCGCACTCGTTTACGAGTTATGGTTCGGCGATAAAGGTCCGCGAATATCTGGCGACGGGAAAGCCGGTAGTAATTTCGCCGCTGCCGGAGTATGAATCGATGAGCGGCGTGTTACGTATTGCACGCACGCACGATGATTGGTTTCGCTTGGTAGAGGAAGCTTTGCAGGAAGACGATCCGGCTGCGGCGCGAGGAAGACAGGCTGCGGTTTCGAGCGGAACCTGGGATGCGCGCGCCGAATGGGTGTCGAGTTTGATTGAAAAGACTTTGGCAGGTAAAGAAGGAGCGGGGGCAAGCCCGCCTTCCTGACCCCGAGCTACTCATCAGTTAATTCTGATTCCGACTTGAAAGGCTTTCAAGGTGAAGTCATCGCGCAACTCTTGAAAGTCTCTGAGGTCGGGAAGGCGGGCTTGCCCCCGCTGATTCATTAGCACTCAAATCGATGAAACAGCTGCTGCAAAATTAAGAACAGGCGAAGCGACGGTGGCGGAAGTCCCGGTTCCGGTAGTGCAGTCTGGGCGTGTGTTGGTTCGCACTGCGGCTTCCTTGATCAGCGCCGGCACCGAGCGCGCGCTGACTGAATTAGGACAAAAAAGTTTGTTAGGCAAAGCCCGTGAGAGGCCGGAGCTGATCGGAAAAGTTTGGGAGAAGGTGAAAACTGAAGGTGTCGCGCAGGCACTTGAAGGCGTGCGCGACAAGCTTGATCAGTCGCATGCTGTTGGTTACAGCGCCGCCGGAATCGTTATTGAATGCGCTCCGGACGTGACGGATTTTCGTCCGGGAGATCGCGTGGCTTGCGCCGGAACCGATTACGCGTCGCACGCTGAGATTATTTCGGTGCCAAGAAACCTATGCGTGCGTTTGCCCGAACAGTTGAGTTTTGCAGAGGCGGCGTTTGGGACGGTAGGTGCAATTGCCTTGCAAGGAGTGCGTCTTGCTGAGCCAACGCTGGGAGAAGCAGTCGTAGTCATCGGGCTCGGTCTGGTCGGCCAGCTGACCGTGCAACTGCTGAAAGCAAATGGCTGCCGTGTCTTTGGTATTGATATCGACGAGACGCGAATTCAGATGGCGCTTCAGTCGGGTGCTGATGCCGGCGCCGCTCCTGCGGATGCGAAAGATAAAGTGATGGGATGGTCAAGAGGACGCGGAGCGGATGCCTGTATCATTGCGGCCGCGACCAGGTCGGATGAGCCCGTCGAATTAGCCGGCGAGATTTCGCGTCTGAAAGGACGCGTAGTGGCAGTCGGTCTGGTCGGAATGAATGTGCCGCGCAATGTTTACTACCAGCGCGAGCTGACCTTGAAAGTCTCATTGTCGTATGGGCCGGGTCGCCACGATCCCGACTATGAGGAACGCGGCCACGATTATCCAGTGGCCTACGTACGTTGGACCGAAGGACGAAACATCGAAGCCTTTCTTGATCTGCTCGCCGGCGGACGGATTGAGGTGAAGCCGCTCATCACGCATCGCTTTCCGATTGACGACGCTCCGAATGCTTATCAACTAATCTCCGGCAAAGCACATGAGAATTATCTGGCGGTGTTGCTTGAATACCGGACCGAAGGCGAAGTTGGCCGGCGAGTCGATAACAATGCTGCAACCAAAAAGGCGTCGCAGTCGGCCGGGCGGGTTGGTGTTGGTTTAATTGGCGCGGGTGGTTATGCGCAAAAAATGTTGTTGCCAAATTTCAAGGCAGCCGGAGCCGATTTTTGTTCGATTGCTTCAGCGTCAGGCGTCTCAGCACGCGATGCAGGGACGAAATACGGCTTCAAGCGGTTTCTGTCAGACGCCCAGAGCGTAATCAATGACGACGAAGCAAACCTGATTGTCATTGCCACGCGCCATGGCTCGCATGCGGAACTCGCCACGTTGGCGCTCAAGGCAGGAAAGCATGTTTTTGTAGAAAAGCCACTGGCGCTTAACGATGCTGAGTTGAATAGAGTGCTCGACGCCGCGTCAGTATCTCAAGGGCAATTGTTGGTTGGATTTAACCGGCGCTTTTCACCATTGACTGCGAAGGCGAAGCAGTTCTTTGTAAATCGTCAGGGGCCACTCTCGATTGTCTACCGGGTGAACGCCGGCCATATCCCGCGCGAGCATTGGACGCAGGATCCGAAAGAAGGCGGTGGACGCATCGTCGGCGAAGTCTGTCACTTCATCGACCTGATGCAATTCCTCACCGGTGCGCCGCCAAAAAGCGTCTTTGCCGAAACTGTCGCCGGTTCCGGGCATATCGTTAGCGAGGATTCGGTGTTCATTACCCTCCAGTTCGAAGATGGTTCAAACGGGATGATTGCCTATCTCGCTGAAGGCGATCGTAGTTTGCCGAAAGAACACATTGAGATATTTGGCGAGGGAAAAACTTTTGTCATTGACGACTTTCGCAGCGCCAAACTCTACGCCGGGGGCCGCGAGAAGAAAGAAACTCTACGCCAGCAGGATAAAGGACAGGCCGAGCAAACGCGCGTGGCCTGTGCTGTTGTCGCCGATGGTAAGCCAATTCCGATTACACTCCAGGAACTCGAGGCTACAACGCGCGCGACGTTTCGGATCCGGGACTCGCTGCGAACCGGACAACGAGTAGAAGTAATGGGTAATGAGTGATGAGAAATGAGCTCAAGCAGTTCAGAGTTCAAGCTTTAGCTTGTTTTCATGCGAGGCAAAGCAACCTGAAGGTTGAACTCTGAACTACTTGACGCTTGCCCTCATTACTCATCACTCATCAATCATTACTCATTACTTGGGTTTCATATGTGTGGAATTGCCGGACTAATCAGCCTCGATGCTGAGCGACATATTGGTGCGATGTTGCAATCAATCGAGCATCGTGGTCGCGACGATGAAGGAGTCTGGACGTCCGCGCCACATTGATGAGCAAGGGCGGCGCGCGTCGCTGGGCCACCGGCGTCTCGCAATTATCGACACCAGCCAGGCCGGGCATCAACCTATGCTGTCCGCCGATGGCCGCTATGTACTGACTTTCGGCGGCGAAATTTACAACTATCGAGAACTGCGTGAAGAACTAAAGAGCAAGGGCCACCGGTTCAATACCGAGACGGACACGGAAGTTTTACTTGCCGCATTTGCTGAATGGGGCAAAGAATGTTTACCGCGACTCAACGGTATGTTTCACTTCGCCGTTTGGGACAACCAGGAGCGCACCTTAACGCTGGCGCGGGATCATGTCGGCATCAAGCCGCTATATTATTTCTACGAGCCTGCCAACGCCGCCACACCGGGCTTATTCATTTTTGCCTCGGAAGTTAAGGCGATTCTGGCCAGTAGCCTGGTAAATCGCGCGCTCGATCCTGAGTCGCTCAATCAGTTTCTAACGTTCTTGTGGGCTCCCGATCCCAACACTCTGTTTCAGGGAATCAAAACCCTTCCTCCCGCTCACGTTCTCACATTTCAAACGGACGAAATAAGAATCGATGAGTGGTGGGACGTGTCCTTCGACAATATTGAGGAAGGGCGAAGCGAGGCCTGGTGGCAGCAACAAGTAATTGAAACGCTCGATCGGGTTGTGAATATGGAGATGGTTGCTGACGTTCCGCTCGGATCGTTTTTATCGGGCGGGATCGACTCGTCAGGAATCGTCGCCATGATGAAACAGCACAGCGGCGGCCGAAAAGTTTCCACTTACACGGTGGGGATTGAAGCCGAAGATCTGCGCTACGACATCATTCCGGACGATGTGGAATGGGCGCGGCGAGTGAATAGACATCTGGATACTGACTATCACGAGATTATGCTGCAGCCGGCCGTTGCCGAGTTGCTGCCCAAACTTGTCTATCACATGGACGAGCCCGCGATAGACATGGCGATTCCAAGTTATCTGGTGTCGCAAGCCGCCAGGGAAACGCTACGCGTGATGTTGTCGGGGATGGGTGGCGATGAGGTGTTTGCCGGGTACCCACGCCAACTGGCTATGAAGATTGCGGGAGCGTTTGATCCGGTGCCGGGCATGGTGCGCCGTCCATTAATGAAGACGATCGAACGCTCGCTACCCGGCGGAATGCCTGGGCGTCTGACGGCGCCGTTGCGCAATGCGAAGAAATTTGCGCGCAGCGCCGGGCTGGACTTTGACGAACGATACCTCGGTTACGGAACCTATTTTACCGACGAGGCAAAGCAGCAACTCTATAGCGATGTGATGCGCGAGGCGACGCAGGGCCTGGATGCTTACGCCGCCCATCGGCGTTACTTTGCTCGTGTCAAAAACGCTGCGCCGTTGAATCGTTTGCTTTATGTCGATCTAAAAACCTTCCTGCCCTGTCTAAACCTGATAACGACCGACAAAACTTCCATGGCCGCGAACCTTGAAGTGCGCGTGCCGTTTCTCAATCGCCAGATGATTGAGTTTACAGCGCGGATGCCGCCGGACCTGAAACTGCGAGGTTTCAAGCGCAAGTACATTCTCAAGCGCGCGCTCGAGACACTATTGCCGCGTGAGGTTGTGTGGCGGAAGAAGGCGGGCTTTGGCGCGCCCATTCGTTCATGGCTGCGCGGAGCTTTACGACCGCTGGTTGATGATCTGCTTTCGGAGGAGACAGTCAGGAAGCGTGGTTTGTTTCGTCCGGAAGAGGTGCGACGAATTATTGACGCCAATCTTTCGGGCCGTGAAGACTTGAACCTCCAGGTGTTTCAGTTATTGAATCTCGAGCTTTGGCAGAGACAGTTTATGGACAGATGAATTAGATCGTGGGCAAGAACTTCAACAATGAGATGATGAGGTCAGTACCACCAGGGGGTTGCGAGTGGGCGGTCAATTGTAGATGGCGATCAAGCGACCCACCCGCTACCGCGTGGTGGTACTGACCTCATTTCGCCCTGTTAGTGGCAATCCACCCCAAACGAGAAGAACAAACTGGAGCAACCCTTAACGCCGCATAGTAATTGACAATGCTTTGGGCCAGTCCTATTCTGCCGATGCTGCCCCAACGGCTACTCCCGACTTCGCTGAGTTCCGGAATTGATGACCCAGGACAAGCCTCCGATACGCGATTCAGACCAGCTCCCGAAAATGATCGGCAGACCTCTGTCCTGCTGGCGGAAGACGATCGGGCCTTGAGGCGCTTTCTTGAGGTTGTGCTTGAGCGGGCCGGCTACCAGGTCTTCGCCGCCTCTGACGGTCTTGAAGCGATGAAGTTAGTGATGTCCGCGTCGATCGACATTGTCGTAACCGATGCGATGATGCCAAACCTTAGCGGCCATGAATTCTGCCGCTTCCTGCGAAACAGTCCGTCACTCTCTCATCTGCCGATCATCCTGCTGAGCGCGCTGGAGCGAAAAGACACCGACGCTGCCGAACAAGCCGATGCGTTCCTCACTAAACCGGTCGCGGGTAAAAAGTTAATCGAGTGTATTGAAGAATTGCTGAACAGGAACAGCTAGTAAAAAGTTAATTAAACGGAGATTGAAAGAGCGAGGGCTTGCCCCGCTCTTGTAACGCTTCAGGCGGGTAAGGCACTGGTAACCTCGATCAGGGCATCGATCGATGTGTAGGGCAGATTCTGCGCTTCGGCAACTGCCTGATAGGTGCAGTGACCGGCGAAAGTGTTAACGCCAGCCTTCAGTCCGGCATCATTGCTGATTGCTTCAAGGAATCCCCGGTTAGCGAGCTTCAGTGTGTAAGGCAGGGTGGCATTAGTCAGTGCAAAAGTAGAGGTCCTGGGCACAGCGCCTGGCATGTTAGCGACGCAATAATGCAAAACGCCTTCGACGTAATACGTCGGGTTCGAGTGGGTCGTCGGATGAGTCGTCTCGATGCATCCGCCCTGATCCACGGCCACGTCGACAATGACCGCGCCGTTTGGCACGTCCTTGAGCATGTTTCTCGTGACTAGTCTGGGAGCAGCCGCGCCCGGTACCAGCACCGCGCCTACGATCAAATCCGCGCTCGAGATCGCGTCATGAATCATGTAAGCGCTGGAAGCCAGGGTTGAGATCTTGGAAAGAAAAATATCGTCAAGCTCACGTAGCCGCTCAAGATTGTTGTCTATGATAGTGACGTGAGCGCCCATCCCTACCGCGATCTTCGCAGCGTTTGTACCGACCACACCACCGCCGATAATTACAACTCTGGCTGCCGGCACGCCCGGCACACCACCAAGCAGAATTCCACGACCACCGGCCATCTTCTCAAGGTAGTGGGCGCCGACTTGTATAGCCATACGGCCTGCAACTTCCGACATTGGCGTGAGCAGCGGTAACCCGCCACGCCGATCTGTGATGGTTTCGTAGGCAATGCCGGTGACTTTGCGTTTGAGGAGTTGCTCGGTGAGTTCATGATCAGGGGCGAGGTGCAGATAGGTAAATAACAACTGACCTTCGCGCATGCGCGGGTATTCAGGTGCAATCGGTTCCTTGACCTTTACAATCATGTCGGCGCCGGCCCAAACGTCGTCGGCGGAGTCGATGATCTGCGCGCCTGCTTTTTGATAAAGGGCGTCGTCAAAGCCGGAGCCTTCTCCGGCGTTCTTCTCAACGTTGACTTGATGTCCGGCATCAGTCAAAGCGCGAACACCCGCGGGCGTTAAGCCAACTCTATATTCGTTGTCTTTTATCTCTTTTGGCAGGCCAACAATCACAGAAGTGTCCTCCGGGAACGAGAAGTATCAGGGCGCCGTTTTCAGTTTTTGAACTTGGTACTTCGAGCTTTGTACTTTGTCCAGCGGTCGATCACTCATGGCCACTTACTGTGAAGGCGACGGCAAAGTACAAAGCTCAAAGTACTAAGTTCAAAACACAAAGTACAAATTGCGCGCGATCTATTTAGCCCATGCCTTCGATTCAGATCGATCTGAGCGCGTTGCAGTTTGCCGCTATAGTCGACGTAGATAGATTTCCATTCCGAAAAAATATCCAGGACCTGCGTGCCGGCCTCGCGATGTCCATTGCCGGTGGCTTTCGTGCCGCCAAAGGGCAGGTGCACTTCAGCGCCGATGGTTGAAGCGTTGACATAAAAAATGCCGGTGTACATATCGTTCATGGCCCGGAATGCCCGATTGACGTTGCTGGTGTAGATTGCCGCGGACAGACCATAACGAACTCCATTGGCGATTTCGACAGCTTCGTCGAGAGACTTGGTCGGAATCACGGCTGTGACCGGTCCAAAAATTTCTTCCTGGGCGATGCGCATGTCGGGCGCGACGTCGGTGAACACGGTGGGCTCGATGTAATAGCCTCGCGCGTAGTCACCCTTGGTCAGACGCTTGCCGCCGCAGGCGAGTGTGGCCCCGTCTTCATCCTGACCAATGTCGATGTAACCCATGATCTTTTTGACGGCATCGGCGTTGATGACCGGCCCTACGTCCGTCCTGGGATCCGCGCCGTTGCCTATCCTGAGAGCTTTGGTGCGTTCCACCAGCTTCTGCGAAAACTGCTTGTAGATCTTCTTGTGCACTACCAGGCGCGAGGAAGCGGTGCAACGTTGTCCTGAAGTTCCGAACGCACCCCAGAGCGCCCCATCGATCGCGAGGTCGACGTCCGCGTCGTCCATGACGATGATGACGTTTTTGCCGCCCATTTCGAGCGAACAGATGGCATTGCGCTCAGCGCAGGCGGAAGCGACGATGCGGCCGGTTTCCGTTGAACCGGTGAACGAGATCAAACGCAGAGCCGGATGGTTGGTGATTGGGGCGCCGGCGTCTTCACCGTAACCCGTTACCAGATTTACAACTCCCGGCGGAATTCCCGCTTCCTCGCAGGCTTGGACCAAATTATAGGTTGACAGCGGAGTGTCTTCGGCTGGTTTCAGAACGACGGTATTGCCGCACACCAGCGCCGGTATTAGCTTCCACGAAGGGATCGCCATCGGGAAGTTCCAGGGAGTAATTAGTCCACAAAGCCCGACCGGTTGCCGCACGCACATCGCAAACTTGTCAGGCATCTCGGCGGGAGTGGTAAAACCGTGTAGCCTCCGCCCTTCACCGGCCGTGTAGTAAGTGCAATCTATCGCCTCCTGCACATCACCGCCGGCCTCTTTCAGGACCTTGCCCATTTCGCGGGTCATATCTCGGGTGAAGCGATCTTTATTGCGGATCAGAATCTCGCCCAGGCGAAACAGAATTTCGGCGCGCTTGGGGGCAGGCATACTGCGCCAACCGTCGAAGGCGCTCTGCGCGGCATTGACGGCGGCGTTTACATCATCGCTGGTGGAGAGCTGAAAGCGGCCGATGACGTCGTCAGTGTCGGCCGGATTGATGTTCTCAAACACCTCACCGGATTCACTCGGGATCCACTTGCCGCCAATGTAGTTGTTGTAGGTTTTTACGGACGCGCGCGATGACGGTCTGGAGTTTTGCTTCGAGCCACTTTTCGCGAGGGCCTTTTTTGCTTGAGCCATGGAGTAAGTTTCAAGTCCCAAGTTTCAAGTTCCAAGTTTTCAGGTCGGAACTTGAAACCTGAAACTTGAAACCTGGAACCCGCCTATTGGTAAGTAAACTGAACAATTCTTGTCGTTACGCGATCCCTGACGTAACGCGACACTTGCAGCACTATGGGATCGCCCGTTTTCAAGCCGCTTAGGACGCGCTGAAAATCAGCCAGCGTTGTAACCGGCACGCGGTTTATTCGCGTAATCACATCACCTTCGTTAAGGGCCTGTTGCCCATTCGGGGCGCGCAACTCCGCCGCGAGCCCACTTGGATCAACTTCCTTCACGTAGAGGCCACGTACTCCCGCGAGATGTTTGTCAGTGATCAGCTGTTGCGTAAGCTCACCCAGCGTCAGTCCCAGGTGTAATCCGTTTTTCGTTTCGGATTCCCTGGGCGTTGTTTTGGAAGGACCCTCCTCGTCAAGCTCACTTAACTGCTGTGGTTCAGGACGTTCACCAAGCACGATATTGGCGCTCATCTTTTCGAGTTTACCGTCGCGGTCGCGCAGGAAAGTGAAGGCAGCGGATTCGCCCACCGGCGTGGATGCAACTTTCTGAATCAAGTCCTGTGCGCTGAGCACCGGCTGTGAGTTGAATTCGGTGATGATGTCGTTCGACTGCATTCCCGCTTTCGCCGCCGGGGTTGGCTGGCCATCCTTCGTCGGTTGGACATCCATTATGATCGCGCCCTTCGCTTCCGCACAGGCCATAGACGCGCGCATATTCGTCTTTAACTGACTCGAGCGTAACTCCCAGATAGCCGCGACGAACCCTTCCTTGCGCGACAATTTGACGATAGACGAAGTTTGCTTCTCCTGCGGGCAAAGCAAAGCCAATGCCGTTGTAATCTCCCGTAGAAGTGGCAATCTGCGAGTTGATACCGATCACTTCGCCGCGCATATTGACGAGCGGACCGCCGCTGTTTCCACGATTGATCGCAGCGTCTGTTTGCAGGAAGCGCTGAAAGTTTGAAAAGAAGGGCGACTCTCGTTCGATCTTGGAAATAATGCCGGCAGTCACGGTTTGGTCGAGACCGAAAGGTGAACCAATTGCCAAAACCCAGTCACCGACCTGAGCCGCATTCGAGTCGGCGAGGGTGACGATCGGCAAATCGGAAGGCGCGTCGATTTTAACTACCGCTACGTCAGTCTCTTTATCGATACCGATAACGCGACCGCGATACTTTTCACCAGATTGCAGCCCGACGATTATTCGCGACGAACCTTCCACCACATGTTCGTTTGTCAGAATGTAGCCTTTTGGACTCACGATAAAGCCGCTACCCACGCCACGCTGAGGCCGCCGGGCCTGACGACGGAACATGTCGAGCAAAGGATTGCTGGACGACTGATCGTCTTTATCAGGGTTGTCTTTTTCGCTGATTTCTGTCGCAGCAGCGATGGTCTCAATGTTGACGACAGCGGGTTCGACACGCTTGGCAATTTCCGCAAACGAAGCTGACAAGGCCTCCGGCGCGTGTGCTATCTGGGCCTCACTTTGCGCCACGGTTGGACGTCCCGAAAGCATCGCCCCAAGCCCGATTCCAGCCAGCAGGCAGGCGGCTCCGAGAGCAATTATCCACACGCGTAGCTTCCGCAAAATGACGCGTTCATTAATAGTTGTTTGGTCTTTGACAAGGTCGAACATAAAACACCACCTTCAGTAAAGCTGCAGTCGGGCTTCTGGCAAACGCCACTAGCGAAGTGGCCACCGAAGCGCTATGGGAAGGGCTGAAGTATAACTAATGGGTTGCTGCGGGGCAAAGATCGTGGACAGAGACGGCGGGAGGGGACAAAAGCCCATTTTCCATTTGTCATTTGACACTTTCATTCGTCATTTGGAGCGGAGCTTTTGTGAGTAAAGGTCGGTTGCTGCTGGGGGGCAGGCGAATGCCGTGAGCGTCAGATGATAGGTTGTCCTGGAGTTCGGTTCTTCAAATGACAAATGAGAAATGTCAAATGAAAAATGGAAAATGTTCTGTCTTTCCTTTCTGTGCCCGGCTCTAGGGTCTCAGGAACACCTTAATACCCCTTTGCTTCGCCGCGCGTTGCATCGCATGCACCCCCTCAGCGAGGGGATATTCTTCGCTTATTAAGCTGTCGATGTCGATCGCGCCTTTCTTAAGGAGATCGAGTGCCGGCTGGAACCTACCGCAGCGTGAACCCAATATCGTAATTTCATCAACCACGAGTCGCGCCTGGTCGATCTCATCGATCTTGCCCGCTCCCTGAAATGTTGATTTCAAAACCAGGGTGCCGCGAGGTCGCAGTAGTTCGAGAGCTCCGACAAAGCCTGACGGCGAGCCGGACGCTTCAACCACCACGTCAAACTCGCGTTTGCGTTTGGCTCCCGCTCTGGGTGCCAGCCGTTTCAATGCCGCGGCGCTCAGCAATGCGTAGCTTTTCAGCATGCTTACCGATCAGAAAAACGCTGGCGCCGCTCAAGGCAATTGCCTGCGCGCAAAGTAGGCCGAGCTTGCCATCACCGATTACGGCCACACGAGACTCGGGTGTGATCGCGACGCGTTCCATGATGCCGCAGGCGGCAGCCAGCGGTTCCGCAAAAACCGCGTGCTCATCAACCACCATGTCAGGAACCGGCAGCAGGTTTGTTAGTGGAAGCCGTAAGAACTCAGCGTGCGCGCCGTCGCGTCCAACTATTCCGAGGACGGTACGGCGGGCGCAATGACGTGGATCGCCCGGCTGCGCACAGTGCACACTTTCCGCAGCCTGCATTAATTTCCCCAACCACTCTCTGCCCCAGTAACTTATTGCCCGGAGATTCCTGCGACCACGCCGACAAACTCATGACCAATTGTTCCTTTGAACCCGGCATAGCCTCGCGCAATTTCGAGGTCGGTGTTGCAAATACCGGAAAGGTGAACACGCACCAGTGCCTCATCACCGCGTTCCGGGATGGCGACTTCCTTAACTGCGAGTTTCTTCTTTTCGACTCGAAGGGCTTTCATAAGGAAGGACTCAGGACTCAGAATTCAGAATACAAAATTCAGAATCAGAATTCAGAATCAGAAGTCGGAAGTGATCGGAAGTGATCGGAAGTCGAGCCCAATGCTTTTTCTTTCTTCTGACTCCTGAATTCTGAATTCTGAATTCTGCTTTTCAGAAACTTCTGGTGCGCGTGTAGATATTCTGCGATGTCAGTTCAACCGTCTGCCGGGGTCCGGCGACATCAAGGTGCAGACGCCACTCGAGATTTTCTTCACCATCCAACTGAGCATGAAGCCACCAACTGCCGCCACTTAGAGCTACGACTCCCTGTCCCTGTTTGTCCAACCTCGTAGCGACCTTCGCGCGGCCTTTCATCCGTTCATTCATAAACTCGTCGTAGCCTTTCCCGGCACGACGCTCAGTAAAGTATTCGTGGCGTGCGGCCACAATATCGAAAGGATAAAACTCAACCGGGATGTCGAGCGCATCGTTCCCGCTGCTCATGGACAGTCGCAAGACAATCTGCAGCGTCGTTTCCCCGTTATGTACTTTAAGGTTTGGTGAATTCTCATGAGGAAGCTTGCTGTAAATCAGCCAGCCCGAGGCGAAGAGTGCGACTACCAATGCGGCACGTAGGAAAAGAGTCAAGAGGCTGTACGAAAGGCTTTTTGTTTTCACGTCTTAAATTGGAAATGCATCTCTGCCGGTGCCTTTGCTCACTTGCTTCAAACCACGAACATAAGTAACGAGCGCTGTCGATTTCCTGCTCCGAAAGCTTTTTGCCATAGGCAGGCATCTTTCCCTTGCCATTCATGATCGCATTAAAGATCCGCTCGTCGCTCGCTCTTTCTTGCCAATCGGAATCACTGAGATTTCGCGCGTGATTTCGCTTTGCCTTTAACGTCCTCGCGCGCCCGTCGCGGCCATGACATGAAGAACAGTTTTTGGAGTACAACTGGGTCGCACTTCTGGCGGAGGCGGTAACCGGCCCCCCTTCGAGTCCTGCTTGCCAACACCGCAGTGGCCGTTATTAAGAAAAGAGTCAGGCAAGCATGATTCATCAATCTATTTCTCCGCTTTGCAACTGGACTGCTTCATGGGGAGCGACGATGCTTTCCGGATTTCCGAGGCCCGGAAACTCACGAGTCAGTTTTGATGAAACTATGATACCGAAGCTCGCATGTTTTGTGTATTGGCAATTGCTGTTCGCTTCCGGGTTGAAACGTTTCTAAATGCGAAGTAAGCTCAGGGCGCATTTAGAGCATTAACGCAAACTGTTAGTTTGCGGCGGTGGCCAAGTCTGAAGTTGAAACCCTCGCAAACTTAACAGTTTGCGTTCGGAGAGGGATCCCTGGAAATAGTCTCAGACAAATTTCGCGATGAATGTGGCGTGTTCGGCATTTACGGACACACTGACGCCGCGCGTCTAACCTATCTTGGGCTCTACGCTTTACAACATCGCGGCCAGGAATCCTGCGGCATTACATCGTCGAACGGATCTGAGTTACGACTGGAACGGGCGATGGGTCACGTCGCGGACGCGTTTGATCAATCCTCGCTCGATCGCTTGTCTGGCGCCAGCGCCATTGGGCACGTTCGCTACTCAACCGCCGGTGAAGTTTCGATTCGCGAAGCTCAACCTTTCCTTGTTACTTGCCAGCACGGCCAGATCGCCGTTTGCCACAACGGCAATCTCCCCTTCGCGCGCGAGGAGCGACGCAAGCTTGAACGCGAAGGAGCGATCTTTTCAGCTACCTCCGACACTGAAGTTATTTTGCACGGCGTGGCGCGTTCCAGGGCCGGCTCGTTTCGCGAGGCAATACCTGAAGTCCTGCGCCAAACGGAAGGCGCCTTCTCGATGCTCTTCCTGACGAGCACCGAGTTGATAGCCATTCGCGACCCGCGCGGATTTCGTCCGCTTGCTTTGGGACGGTTGGGAGACGCGTGGGTAGTTGCGTCTGAAACCTGCGCGTTTGATCTCATCGATGCGCAGTATGTTCGGGACGTTGAACCGGGCGAGATGTTGATAATCGATCAGGACGGGCTGCGTTCTTCACATCCACTGTCGGAACAAAAAGCCTCGATGTGTTTGTTCGAACACGTTTATTTTGCACGGCCCGATTCGCTTATCTACGGTCATTCGGTGAACGAATCGCGCCACAAGATGGGGAAACGCCTGGCGATCGAGCATCCTGCCGACGCTGATCTGGTTGTGCCCGTCCCTGACTCAGGCACCGTCGCGGCAATTGGTTACGCGGCGCAAAGTAAAATCAATTTTCGCTTCGGGCTGGTCCGCAATCATTACGTTGGTCGCACCTTCATCGAGCCGCGTCAGTCCATCCGCTCATTTGGCGTGCGCATCAAGTTGAATCCCGTGCGGCATTTGATCGAAGGCAAGAGAATAGTGCTGATTGACGACTCGATCGTGCGCGGTACTACTTCCAAGAAGATCGTAAGAATGGTGCGCGAGGCGGGCGCGAAAGAAATTCATCTACGAATCAGTTGCCCCCCGACGATTAGCCCCTGCTACTACGGAATCGACACGCCCAACAAAGCCGATCTGATCGCCGCGCAAATGTCGATTGATGAGATCTGCAGGTTTATCGAAGCAGACTCGCTCGGTTACCTTTCGCTCGACGGCATGATTGACGCGATCGGCATTAGTCCCGACTCTTCCTGCGTTGCCTGTTGGAACGAGAAGTATCCAACTCGTATTACCAGCGACGCGGAAACGATGTGGGAACGCGATCATGAAGCGGTTGGTGCTGACGGCTAAGTTGCATGCATCCCTCGCGGAATAGCCAGCTCTAAATTTGAGGACGAACTTTGGCGAAGCGATCGTTAAAGGGTTGCGGCTGCGTGATTGCTGTTTTGGTAGTTGTGCTGGGCGTAGCAGGGGTGGTGGGAGTGAAGTATGTTTGGCCGCGCTGGAAGTTGCGGCCTCCGCCACCATCCGGCGGGGAACTCCAGGTGCATGTGCTTGATGTTGGGCCAGTTGAGGGCGATTCAATTTTGATAATCTCGCCAGGCGGTAAGACGGTCCTGATTGATGCCGGCGACACCGGCAAAGGCAAAGTGGTGCTGGACGCACTTAAGCGCTACAACGTGCAGCAGCTCGATTATTTTGTGGCGACGCATCCACATCCCGATCACATTGGCGGCGCCGACGAAGTCTTCAAGACAACAAAAGTTTTGAATGTTATCGATAACGGTCTCGAGCCGGACGTGCCTCAATCATTGGTAACCCAGAACAAACCCGCAACACCGGGTGCTAAGAACGCCAGCAACAAAACCGTACCGTCCGGTAAGTCGAAGGCGGCTTCGATAACGAAGTTTTACGACGAGTACAAGGAAGCGATCTCTCAAAGCGGCGCGCATTACGAGAAAGCGCAGGCGGGCGCAAAATATGATCTGGGCGGTGGCGTCCGTCTGACGGTGTTCGCACCCAGCGAGCCGCTGTTTACGAAAGATCAGTTGAAGACTGGCGGGAATTTGCCCAACGCGAATTCAATTGTCCTGCGACTGGACTATGGGGATTTTTCGATGCTGTTGCCGGGCGATGCTGAGGAGCAAACAGAACACCGCATGCTGACCAAAGATCTGAATCTGAAAGTGAAGATTCTTAAAATTGCCCATCATGGCTCAAAGTATGCGACCGCCCAGGACTTCGTTGATAGAGTGAAACCGGAAGTGGCGATTATTTCGTGTGGCGAGTGGAACCGTTACGGTCATCCATCCCAAGTGGTGCTCGATCGGCTGCGAGCGGCGAACGCGAAAGTTTATCGTACAGATTTGCAAGGCGAGATAACGATCACCACGCGAGGCAAGGAAGGCGACTACGTCATTAAGCCTGCGAAGGAGACGACGAGCGATCTGTGGGTTGGACGCCAGGCCCAAAAGGATGATGCAACCCGTTCCGGCTTCATTGCCTATGGCGACTTTGGCCCGCCACCAAAAGCAAAGACAGCTAAATAATGAAACAAGCAGTTCAGAGTTCAAACTTTAGTTTGCCCTTGATAATCGACTTGCTCGGATCCGAGATCACAAACTAAAGTTTGAACTCTGAACTGCTTGACCCAACCGCAACAAATGACAAAGCCAATAACCTATGGTGACGCTGGTGTCGATATCGACGCAGCGACACGCGCGACCGATAAGATCAAAGAGCTGGCTCGACGAACGTTCAACCAGCGAACGCTCTCAGAAATCGGAAGCTTCGGCGGGATGTTTGACGGCGCTTTCCCTAATCTGAAGCAACCGGTGTTGGTTGCGTCTGCGGACGGCGTCGGCACCAAACTTAAGATTGCTTTCAGCACCGGCGTTCACAACACTGTCGGCCGGGATCTCGTCAATCACTGTGTTAACGACATCCTGGTGCAGGGTGCGCGGCCGCTTTTCTTTCTCGACTACATCGCCACGGGCAAGCTGCTGCCCGACGTGGTCGCAGAGATCGTCGCCGGTGTTGCGAACGGCTGCCAGGAAAACGGTTGCGTCCTGCTTGGCGGCGAGACGGCGGAGATGCCGGATTTTTATTCAGCAGGCGAATATGACATTGCAGGCTTCATCGTCGGGGTGGCTGATCGCGAAAAGGTAATCGACGGCAAAGGAATTTCGCCGGGCGATGTGCTGCTGGCCCTTCCTTCGGTTGGACTCCACACTAACGGTTACTCGCTCGCGCGTAAGCTGTTCCTCGAAGTTGCGGGCTACGGAGTTGACACTCATCTCGAGGCGCTGGGAATGACGGTAGGCGAGGCCCTGTTGCAGCCGCACCTGAGTTATCTCAAGCCGTTGAATGAACTGCTTGATTCGGGAATGATCAAAGGGCTCGCGCACATCACCGGCGGGGGACTGACCGACAATATTCCGCGAATCCTTCCCGCGGGCGCCGCCGTCGAGATCGATAAGGGCAGCTGGCCGGTGCTGCCGGTTTTCAAACTCATGCAGGAGATTGGCGGTGTTTCTGATGCAGAAATGTTCCGCGCTTTCAATATGGGCGTGGGGATGGTAGTAGTAACCTCCGCGGCACACCAGGCGGCAGTCGAATCTCACTTACGGCAGCAAGGCGTAGCCGTTTACGAAATCGGTCGAGTCGTCAAAGGCAACCAGGAAGTTTCAATCCGGTAGTGACAAAACGCATCGGCATACTAATATCCGGACGTGGCTCAAACATGCTGGCGCTGGCCGACGCGGTGGAAGACGGCCGCCTGCCGAATGCTGAAATTGCGTTGGTTGTTAGTGACCACACGAAAGCGGCCGGGCTGCAGCGCGCCAGCGAACGCGGGCTCGAAACGCGCGCCATCGAACGCGGCGGGCGTTCGCGTGAAGAACATGATCTCGCGATAGTCGCTGCCTTACACGAAAGCGGCGTCGAGATCGTTTGCCTGGCCGGATATATGCGACTGCTTTCTAATTATTTTATCGAAGCTTACCGCAATCGCATTCTGAATATTCACCCAAGCCTGTTGCCGGCGTTTCCCGGCCTCAACGTACACGCCCGAGTGCTTGAGCATGGCGTAAAATGGAGCGGCTGCACGGTCCACTTCGTCGATCAGTCGTTGGATGGTGGCCCGATCATCGCGCAGAGGATCGTGCCTGTGCTGGATGGCGATACTGAAGAAAGTCTAGCGGCGCGGATCCTCGTCGAAGAGCATAGGCTTTACCCCGAAGCAGTGGCACTGGTCGTGAGTGGAAAGTATGAAGTTATTGGTCGCCGGGTGGTACGAGAGTCACCGCTTAAGACAGACTTAGCTGCAGAGCCATGAAAACCTGAACCGAATCCGTTGACATGAGCAAGACTGAGACGTATCTTTCGCTTGCTCATCAAAGCGTTCGGGAATCCTCTGAAAGACATTTCCCGGAAGGTCAGCTCCGTCAAAATTCTGTGTCTGTATCGACAGCCTTTCCTGCACGCGAGTAGGTTATGTCATCGCCAGAACAATTGTCAGACGCCAAGTCAAAGTCGATTTACGACTGGGACTTTTTTCTCTCCCACTCCGGCGTTGACACTGAGACCGCAAGAAAACTTAAGCAGGCATTGGAACCTCCTAACGAGGTTTTTTTGGATAACGATGACATTGCTTACGGCTCCGACTGGGCTCGTGAGTTGTCCAAAGCATTGAAGTCTTCCTTCGTCTACGTGTTTCTTCTTTCTCGTGACGCGCAGGGATCTTTTTACGTAGGTGAGGAGATAAACATCGCTGTTAGTCTGATGAAGGCCAACCAGCAAACGCGCCGTGTGGTGCCGGTGTATCTCAACGAGGAGAAGGTCCCTAACCCCGAAGACGTACCCTTTGGCCTCGGCAGCATTCAGGGTTTTGCGCTACCTCACGTCAGCGATCTTTCGTTGGCGCAGGAGCGGCTCCGGCAGGCGCTGGCTTACGTAAAACCTCGTGAAGAGAAGAGAGCTGACCTGGTCAACGCCGGACGCGAAGCCATCAGCAAGCTCAACAGCAGCAATGGCGGGCAACTGATCGCCGGAATCAACGACGCCACAAAACTGGTGCGACCACTTCTCTACACGTTGCTTGCCCTCTTTGCTCTCGTGACGGTAGCCATAGTCGCTTGTCTGCTCTTAGCGACGACTGAGTTAGCGTTGAAACTAACTATATTGTGCGCTCTTTGGTGTTTTCTGTTGCTGTTCATACTTTGGCTCATCAAAAGTCAGCTCAGCAAGACGGCCCGGATTGCTCAGGGTCAGATTAACGGAGGCTAAACGCGTATGTTGGAAAAACCATCTGACAAAGCCGCAGCTGATGATGCGCGCGCGCGACCGTCTTTGCCTACCGTTGCTCCAGACGAGCCGCACACACTTGATCTGGGCAAGCTGGAGTTAGTTCAACGTTGGTCGCAATATGCTGCCGCTGTTGTGCTGGTGGTTTTTGTCGTTTTATTCGTCGCCGGCTCGCTTATGCTGAACAACCTATATGCGCGAATATCCAGCGGCCAGAAAACTCTTGAGCAGCAAGCTGAACAGATTAAGGCTAATGACCTCAAGATCAAATCACAGGAAGGAGATATAAACATACGCAATACGGCACTCCGCGCGCTGCTGGATCCGGATACGAAACCTTTGGATACCAAACAGGCTAATCAGGTTCAGCAACTGGTGGAGACGAACATCGAGCAGAGCGGTGGCGAGAAGAAAATTGCAGCCCGTGTCTACATCCAGATAGGAGATGAAGATCAACGCGCGCGAGCAACTGAGGTGGTCCGGCTGCTACAAAAAAGAGGTTACATCGTACCGGGGATTGAGAATGTCGGCAGCAAAGCGAGGATTCCCAACCGCTCAGAATTGCGGCATTACCAGACCGATAGTGTCGGAGAGGCTGATGTCAAAGACATCGTCAGTGCTCTTCGCGAAATTGGCATTGAAATTCAAACACCTGCTGCACTAACGAGTAGCAACGTGCGGCCGCGCCATTATGAATTGTGGTTCGGCAAAGACTTTTAAGCGAACCCGAGTCGAATCATTTCTCAGTCTTGCGTTTCGCCCCCAATGCTTCGGCGCGTTGATAGGCGGCCCAAACTGCTTTTGAAAGCACGGTGCGCAAGCCACCCTTTTCCATTTGGTAGATCGCCTCAGCCGATGTTCCTCCCGGTGACGTAACCATGTTACGAAGTTCGGCTGGATGCTTCTGCGACTCCTTCGCGAAGAGTATCGAACCAAGCATCATCTGCTGCACCAGTTCCTGCGCCACATGTCGCGAGAAGCCCAGGTGCACACCGGCATCAACCAGCGCTTCCATCATCAGAAAGACGTAGGTAGGTCCGGTAGCGCTTAGGGCCGTTGCCATATCGATCTGTCTCTCGTTTTCAACACGCATCGCCTGGCCAAGCGCTTCGAGCATCGCATTGACTTCACGCTCCTGCCTTTCACTCACTTCCGGCGTTGCAGTCCAGGCCGTGATCCCCTGGCCGATTTGTGCCGGTGTGTTTGGCATCGCACGAACGATGGCTGGATGCAGTAACTCGCCGGCAATGGCGTCGCAGCGGGCGCCTGCAACGATCGAAACGACGAGTTGATCGGGATGAATAACGCCCTTGAGTTCCTGCAAAACCTTGTTAAGGCGTTGCGGCTTGACCGCGAGGATTACCATCGATCCGGCACGCGGGCCATCTGTTGCCTCACCCGGATGAACTTCAAGCACGGCCTCGCGATTACTTTCAAACATGCGCGTCGCATACTTTGTATAAAGCTCTTCGCGCCGGGCCGTTCGCGGATGGCTGCCAACGATTTGTTCGGCAGTGACCAGTTGTTTCCGCAACAGTCCCGCCATTATCGCTTCGGCCATTACGCCACAGCCGATGAAGGCCAGACGCGCTCCTTCAAGCGGGTTACTCTCTTCAGTGTCTATCGTTACTTCCGTGTCTGCCATATTCCCCCCTGGAGCGCTGTTGCCTGCGCGTTTATTCAGCAAATTCATGGACCTAAGTTTTGCTGCGAGCATAGCGCAGGCATCCTGAGATGCGCTACTCTCTCAACCTGGGAGGAGTAGTGCATTTTCGATGTTGAACTGGAGTTAGTGTCTATGAACAAGGCTAGCAAGCCATTACAAAATCAGAACCGGGAGCGATAGCGACCGGCCGAATATTCAAGTTCTTCAAAGACTTTGTATTGCTCGCGTCCGCTTTACCGTTAACTCCTTGGCCGGTCGCTATCGCTCCCGGTTCTGCTTTCGTTACTAATCGGATAAAGTCCGAGTCAAACTACATCAGTATCAACCTGGCACCTGGTCAGTTTTCTCTGTGTGTCGGTGATTAGTCGGTTTCCATTTACGATTCGCAAGCCACGAATTACGATAAAACGATGACGATCGACGAACAACTCGCATACTTGCGCAAGGGCACAACCGAGATCATTCGCGAGCAGGAACTGCGTGCCAAGCTGGAAAAATCCGCGCAGTCCGGCAAACCTTTGCGCGTAAAGCTTGGAGCAGATCCCACCGCACCCGACATCCATCTGGGCCACACGGTTGTCATTCGCAAACTGCGCGCGTTTCAGGAATTGGGCCATACAGTGATTTTTCTGATCGGCGACTTCACCGGTTTGATCGGGGATCCTTCAGGCAAGAGCGCCACGCGTCCGCAACTCACCCGCGAAGAAATTGCCGCAAATGCCGAAACCTACAAGCGCCAGATTTTCAAGCTGCTCGATCCGGAGAAAACCGAAATCCGTTTCAACTCCGAATGGATGGACAGGCTTGGTTCGGACGGTTTTATCCGTCTTGCTGCCCACGTGACGGTAAAGCAGATCCTCGAACGCGACGACTTCGCCAAAAGATTAGAGGAAGAAAAGCCTATTGCCTTACATGAGCTGCTTTATCCACTGACGCAGGCATACGATTCAGTTGCTCTTGACGCAGACGTCGAACTTGGCGGCACTGATCAAAAATTTAATCTGCTAATGGGACGCAACCTGCAACGCGAATACGGTCAGGAAGCGCAGGTAGCTGTAATCATGCCGCTGCTGGAGGGTACTGACGGCGTACAGAAGATGTCGAAGAGTTTGGGAAACTACGTCGGCATCGATGAGCCTCCGGCAGAGATCTTTGGGAAAGTGATGTCGATCTCGGACGATTTGATGTGGCGGTATTATGAGTTGCTGACTGATCTCACGGTTGAAGAGGTTGGCTTGCTTCAAAGGTCAACAGAGAGTGGCCAGCGAAACCCACGCGATATCAAGTCTGAACTGGCGAAGCGAATCATCGGTGACTTCTATTCGCGGGAAGATTCCGAGCGAGCCGAGGAAGAGTTTGTAAGACGTTTCCGCAATAAGGAGACGCCTGACGATATCGAGGAACGTGTTGTTCCCGCCAACGAACCTGAGGGTTGGGAATTAACCAGTTTGCTGGTAACGGTGGGATTAGCCGAATCAAAGGCGGAGGCACGCCGGCTCGTCCAACAAGGCGGTGTGTCCATCGACGGTGAACGGCAAGCAATAGGCAACTTAACCACGCATTGGGAACCCGGTGCGTCGGCGTTGTTGAAGGTCGGTAAACGAAGGTTTATCCGGGTGCAATTCACCTGATAAGAACTCAAGCATGTCCGCAACGCTCGCCACTGAAGACATTCTGATCATTGAAACGCCGGAGCGCGTGCCACTTCACTTTGGGTTGGCTTCGATCGGCAACCGTTTTTTGGCTTGTGCGATCGATCACTCTTTGCAGGCGCTCGCGATCATTCTCATGGTGATCGGGTTTACCTTGATTGCCAACTACTCCAGCTTTGGTGACCAAATTACGGCCGCGCCAAAATGGGTCAAAGCCGTCTTGATTGTGGTCGTCTTCCTCATCTTCTCCAGCTACTTCGCTTTCTTTGAGTGGATTTGGAATGGACAAACTCCAGGCAAACGCTGGCTTAAGTTGCGAGTTATTCGTGAAGACGGTCGGCCAGTCACGTTCTGGGAAGCAGCCGTAAGGAATCTGGTGCGAACTTTGGACATGATGCCGGCGCCGTTTTATTCGATTGGATTGATTTCGGTCTTTGTCAGCCAGTCGGACCAGCGCGTGGGCGACATGGTTGCCGGCACTGTGGTTGTACGCGAGCGTGAGGCTGAGGCTCCTGCGTTTGCCCAGGTCTTTGCTTCGCCGGTAAGTGATCCGGCATTGCGTCGCTCGTTTAAGCCGGTAGAATTTGTCGCTGAACTTGATGCTCTCAGTGAATCCGAGATCCAGGTAGTAGAAACTTTTTTACGACGACGCTGGGATCTGGTTGATATGGCCCGGCAATGGATGGCCTGGCGAGTGTCGCTGCCACTCCTCTACAAGCTTCGTCCCAAATACGACCTCGCTACTTTTACGTACGAAGGATTCCTGGAAGAGTTGCTGCACCGCTATCGCGCGCGCCACCGGTTTACCGAATAACTCACGCTTCCGATTACGCTGAACTAACGCACGCTAAATTGACCGCGTCATTTTGGTCTGTTAGGCTTTTTTGTTTCTTAACATGACCAAATTTTAGACAAGGGAGCGGCAAGTAAAAAATGTCTCGTGATGTTTTCATTTTAGGTGGCAAGCGCACTGCGATGGGCGAGTATGTCGGCGCTTTGAAGGATATTTCGGCAATTGATCTGGGAGCGACTGCGGCCAAAGGCGCTTTGGCTGCGACCAATGTGCAGCCAGAAGAGATCGATCATACGGTCATGGGTAACGCGCTACAGACTTCAGGCGACGCCATCTATGGCGCGCGACATGTGGCGCTCAAGGCAGGCGTGCCGTTTGATCGTCCGGCACTGACCGTCAATCGTTTGTGTGGCAGCGGGATTCAGTCCATCGTTTCGGGCGCGCAAATGATTCAGCTTGGGGAAGCGCAAACGGTGCTGGCCGGTGGCATGGAATCGATGTCGCAGGCTCCGCACGTTATCAGAGGTGCGCGCTCGGGGTTCCCACTTGGCGGGGGCAAACTCGAAGACAGTCTCATGGTTGCGCTGCTCGATACCTACTGCAATACACCGATGGCGGGAACCGCTGAAAACCTGGCTCGCAAGTTTGAAATTACGCGCGACGAGCAGGATGAATATGCTTTGCGATCCCAGCAGGAAGCGAAACGAGCTCAGGATGCTGGGTACTTGGCGGAGGAAATCGTTCCGGTAGAAGTTATATCGCGAAGGGCCACGGTGGTCTTTGACGCAGACGATCATCTGCGACCGGAAACGACATTAGAAGGACTGGGAAAGTTAAGGCCGGCTTTCGCGAAAGATGGATTTGTGACAGCGGGGAACGCTTCCGGAATTGTCGACGGTGCAGCAGCGCTGATTATTTGTGGCGAAGAGTATGCGAAACGACCAAACATCAAGCCCTTGGGTCGCATCGTCAGTTGGGCGTATGCGGGCGTCGAACCGGAAATAATGGGCATTGGACCAGTTCCGGCTACGCGCCAGGCTTTAGATAAGGCTGGTCTCAAGTTATCAGAAATTGATCTGATTGAAGTTAACGAGGCCTTCGCAGCGCAATATCTTGCTGTTGAGAAAGAGTTAGGCTTGGATCGCTCTCGCACAAACGTAAATGGCGGCGCGATCGCTTTGGGACATCCGCTTGGGGCAACCGGAACACGCCTGGTGATCACGGTTCTGAATGAGTTACATCGAAGAGGCGGACGGTATGGACTGGCGACCGCATGCATCGGCGGCGGACAGGGAATCGCGATGATCGTGGAACGGATTTAGAGTCACGCATTAGAAAGCCGTTTAATGTCACTTAGTAGATTTCCTAAATTTCCGATTTTATCCAAAATCTTGGCTAAATATTGCGATGAGGACAGGCCAAATCTTCAGGTAAGTGTTGAAAAGGGGGCATTAAACCCTTGACGATCTATTAGCCGTCATTCGGCATGCAGCTTGCGAAAAAGAATTGTGATGCCGACAGTCTGCACTATCTCTCCATTAGCAAGGCAGCAACAGTGCATTTACACTAACTTAACTCGTATTTTTCTTGCGCAGAGACTGGCTGGCGTGGTAGAAGTTCGCGTCAATCATCAGGGTAACAGTCACTTTCCTTCGGGACATAAATTCAATTTGCACTCGATTTCAGTTTCAAGGTCGCAACCTGCGCCCAAACCGGTCGCGCAGACTCTTTCAATGTTATTTCATGCCTAAGGAGTTCCCCAGTATGTCGAAATTTGTGAAGCTCTCTTTCGTGCTCTCGTTTATTCTCGGGATGAGCGCGATCGCCTTTGGCCAGTCAACAGTAGCTGGTGCCATCGGTGGTGTCGTTACTAACCCGAATAAGGAAGTTGTTGTCAATGCTTCAGTGACGGTGCGAAACACCGAAACGAATAAGGAAGATACTGCGACCACCGATGATCAGGGTCGGTTTAAGGTGCCGGGACTTCAACCGGGCACCTACGCCATCACCATCAACGGATCTGGATTTAGTCCTTACACTCAGGAGGCTACGGTCGAAGTTGGTCGAGAGACGACTATCAATGCGGCTCTCTCGATTGGACCTGTCTCCGGCGGCACGATTGAAGTCACAGCGGATGCACCCGTAATCAATACCTCGCAACAGGATTTCTCAAGCAACATCAATCAGACTTCGATTAGCGAGCTGCCGATTAACGGTCGCCGCTGGTCTAACTTTGCGTTGCTGACGCCGGGCGCCGTTCCTGATGGCACTTTTGGGTTGATCAGCTTCCGCGGAATTTCCGGCCTGTTGAATAACAACACCATTGATGGTGGCGATAACAACCAGGCGTTTTTTGCGGAAGAACGCGGTCGCACGCGTATCAGCTATTCCGTCAGCCAGTCCGCTATCCGCGAGTTTCAGGTAAACACCTCCAGCTACTCGGCCGAGTATGGCCGGTCTGCCGGCGGTGTAGTGAACGCGGTTACCAAGAGCGGTAGCAACGAGTTTCACGGCGATGCTTTTTACTTCCAGCGTAACAACAAGTGGGGCGCCCGCAACCCGCTGGCAACCAAAACGGTGAACGTAAATGGAGTATTTACGCCTCAAGGCTTCAAGCCAAAAGATGTGAGACACCAGTTTGGTGGAACAATTGGCGGCCCAATAGTCAAGGACAAGGCGTTTTTCTTTTTTAGTTACGATGAGCAGAGACGCGATTTCCCGGGCCTGTCGATTTTTTCCAGCCCGACCTTCCTCAATCTTAGTTCGGCCACCCGGACTGCTCTTTTGGCTCGTGGCTTGACTGGAGCTCAAATTGATAACACGCTGACTTTTCTGCAGGGGCTTTCAGGCGATTTACCTCGTACCGGTAATCAAAGACTCTTCCTTCCGAAAATTGATTGGAACCTGAATTCCAGCAACACCTTTACTGCCACCTACAACCGGCTGCGTTGGAAGTCTCCCGCGGGCATTCAGACGCAGGCTACCAACACCCGCGCCAAAGACAATTTCGGCGACGATGGCGTAAACATCGATTCATTAAACTTGCGTCTGGCCTCAACTATCTCGACCACGCTGATTAACGAGTTAAGATTCCAGTGGGGACGGGACAACGAATTTCAGTTTAGCCAACCGCCGCTTCCGGGCGAGCCCACTACCGCAGTCGGCGGCAGATCCCCGCAGACATTCATCCAAAACGGTTTTAGCTTCGGTATGCCGGAATTTCTCGAGCGGCCCGCGTTCCCCGATGAACGCCGCGTGCAGATTGCCGACACGGTGACTCTTTCTGCGGACAACCATACCTTCAAGTTTGGTGGCGATATCAACTTTGTGAAGGATATCATCAGCAACCTCCGCTTCTCCGGTGGTGAGTTTAACTACACCGGCGCCAACGGGATCTCGGACTTCATCGTTGACTACACTAACTTCGTGACGAGTGGTGCAATTCGCGCTCTGTCAGGCGGCACAAACGGTCAATGCATTAGTTCTACTCGCCGTGCTGGCCAATGCTATGCAGGTAATTTCAACCAGGGCTTGGGTGTTCTCGGCTTAACAATGAAGACCACTGACCTCGACTACTTCCTTCAGGACGATTGGCGGGTCAGTCCGCGCCTGACGCTGAACCTTGGCGTGCGTTACGAGTACCAGAGAAATCCAGAGCAGATTAACGCGAATCCGCTCCTGCCGCAGACTCGTGTAACCGTAGACGATCGAAACAACATCGGCCCTCGCATTGGCTTTGCCTTTGACGTTAATGGCGACGGCAAAACCAGTATGCGCGGTGGCTGGGGCATTTACTACGGTCGAGTGATCAACTCCACGGTTTACAACACGCTGGTGAACACTGGCGTGGGCATCGACCGGGGACAACGACAGATTATCATCAGCGCCGCCAGTTTGCCGCCGGGCTGCGCTGCGCCTGGAACGACCTGTCTGCCGATTTATCCGAACTTGCTTGGCGCTGGGCCTACGCCGCCTCCGGCAGTCCAGTTCTTTTCTCCGAAATTTCAGCTGCCGCAAATCCACCAGTGGGACTTTATTCTCGAGCGTGAGATCGCCCGGAACACTGTAGTTTCCGCATCGTACCTGGGCAGCTTCGGCAACTCGCTGCCAAACTTCGTCGATACAAATCTGAACGCACCTGTTTTCGTGAATCTCAACGTTGTTGGCGGACCCGCCGACGGCCAGACCTATAGGTCACCGTTATTCCTCGGTCCGAGGCCGGTTCCGAGTTTTGCCGCGTTGACGGAAATTCGCAGCAATATCTTTTCCAAGTATCACGCTCTGGTATTGCAAGCGAATCGAAGGCTGACGAATGGCCTGCAGTTCCAGGTCAACTACACCTTGTCCAGGGCGTACGACAACGGTCAAACTTCGGCAACCTTCACCCTCGGTAATGCGCCATGGAACGCCTTCGACCAGTCAGCTGACCAGGGTCTGTCTGCCTTTGATAGAAGACAGAAATTTGTAGCCAGCATGGTCTACAACACCAACTTCTTGAAAGGAAGCGACAATAAGGCTGGTAAAGCTATTCTGAATGGCTGGACTATCGCGCCGATATTCAATGCCTTTTCGGGACAGCGTCTGACCGGGAACATTTCCGGGAACATTTCGCCGGCGTCATTCGGTTTCAGTGGATCCACCCCAGGCAGCGGTCCGAACGGCTCTGGCGGAGCAACTCGCTTTGGACGCCTGCCGCGCAACTTCTTCAAGCAGCCTAATATCTGGTACGTTGACATGCGTATTTCGCGCCGGTTCAGTCTTACCGAGGGTACCAAGCTTGAATTGTTGGCTGAGGGCTTCAATATCTTTAACCGCTTCCAGGTCACCAACATGAACGCGACGCTCTACAATCTTTCTGGCACGACGCTAACCCTGAACCCAACGTTCCAGCAGATTACGGGCGCCGACAGCACTCTTTTCCGCGAGCGACAAGTTCAGTTAGCTGCTCGATTCCAGTTCTAAGAAAAGGGTAATTAAACCGCAAAATTCGGGCGTGTTCCTCCAGAGGGACACGCCCGAACTATTTCGGTGGCTCAAATCTTCTGGCCGACCAATCTCTGAATTTACTACTTCTTCCGCACCTGCTTCCAGCGGGCAATTTTCAACGCCGTCGATGCAATGCCTCACGGTGGTGTGATGGAAATTGGAGTGCGCGCCGAAATTGAGGGTGGTTGCTTCCGGGTCGTTGACACTAGCTGTGGCATGCCGGCGGAAACTGCTTCCAGAATCTTTGAGGAATCTTTACGACTTTAGACTGGAAGTGGACTTGGTCGCAATCACGCGGCACAAGGGAGAAATTTTGGTTGTGTGCGAGCCGGGCGAGGGCTCTCGCTTTGAAATCCGCCCTCCGATCTGCGACAAGCGAGAAAGATTCGTAAAGAATGATTCTCATAAGCGGATGCTCTTCGAGGTTTCTGAAGCCGTCTCAAGATCGCGCGTGCCCGGTCTACAACCATACACAGCGTCCGCCCAATATGCGCACTTCCGCTCAGTTTTTAGCCAGTAAACTCCAGATAGTCCTCGCAAGCTCGTCAAAAACAAATTTCTGTTTCCGAGGAACGCGCGTTGCTAACTTCATACCGACGCATTAAGGCGAAATTATTCGTCCAAGGTCAGCAAAGGAGGATTCAATGGGTTTACCAAACAAAGATGAACTTGAAGGAAAATTCGATCAGGCAAAGGGCGCGACTAAGGAAACTGTCGGCCGGGCAATAAACGACCGCGACCTGGAGTCCGAAGGCAACGCCGATCGCACTGGCGGTAAAGTGCAGGAAGGCTTCGGCACGGCGAAGCGCAAGGTTGGCGAAGCGATAGAGGATATCGGCGATTCAATCAGTAAGTAGCACGAATGGCAGGAGAACGCTCCGCTGCTGTCCGAGTTATTTAAATATCAGGGCTTACGACTCGCGGGAGTCGTAAGCCCCTTTCTCCTGTGCGACAGTTATTAGCGCTTACTCAGCGCGAACGTGTTCGCCACCCAGCGCTCCAAGAAGTTCCTCTAACTTATCCCCTTCTTCGTCCGACTTAGTTTCCACTCCCAGAAGTATGCCGCCGCTCAACAAACCGGCTTCGTAAACCTTAGCGCGATACTCGGGTATGCCTGCGCCAATCAGAGCGCCTATAACACCGCCCGTCGCAGCACCCGCACCTGCACCCGCAAGTGCCGCCACAATCGGACCAGCGATAATCAGGTTTAGTCCTGGCAACACAATTGTGCTACCAACGGCAACGATGGCTGCTAGTGTGGCGCCCACCACACCACCCACTGCCCCACCAACGCCCGCACCATCGGCTGCATGCGTGCGTGCTTGCAATGCAAACTCCTTGCTCTTTGTTGCGTCAGACATCAACACGCTGATGTCGTCGCGCGTGTACCCGCGCTTCAAAAGTGCGTCGACCGCGGCTTCCGCGGCTAAACGATTCTTAAAAAGACCTGTGATTAGTTTTGGCTTCGCCATGAATTCGTCCTCCTTCAAGTTTCCCTACGCAAACGTTTCCGACGAATGTAATGGCAACAGGTGTGCCGATCAGTGATCAAAGGGGTTCGCGATAGTTTCCTCTAACTTACGAAGTTTGAGGCTAGCTCGTAAGCAAACACAGAGCCCTGACTCTGTTTGGGTTTGGTACGGGCAGCGGGGGCTGAGTAGTGGTCGTTTGTTGGCAACCGGAATGAACAGACGGTCTGACGCGAGTTTATCTGGAAGCCCAACGATTTCTTGTGTACATTCAGTCTGCCTAAGACGTTCAGCTTGATCGTGCCCACATTTCCAAGTTGAGAATTCTTCAAATAAGTTCAGCTCAGTCTCTTGGCGGCGGCGAGCGCCATCTCGCAGACCTCACTTATGGGCTCGCTCAGCGGGGGCACGATGTCTATGTTGCAGTGCGACCAAACTCACCGCTGATCAAAGAGCTGGCTGGGCTGGCAAGCGAAAAGATCACCACTCTGCCTTTGCGAAACTCGCTTGATGCGATAAGCGCTCAAGGTTTGGCGCGGCTCGTCCGCAAAAACAAGATTCAAATCATACATGCACACATGGCCCGCGATTATCCACTCGCTGCCTATGCCATGCGTACAAACGCAGGCTCGAGTTTGATAATTACCCGTCACGTGCTTTTCCCTTTAAGCCGGCTGCATCGGATCACGCTTTCCCGGGCAGCGCGAATAATTGCTGTTTCGCAGGCGGTTGCAACTCGGATTAAGGCCGATGCAATCGTGCCCGCGGAAAGAATTAGTGTGGTCCTAAACGGAATTGACACCGCAAGATTTTCGAAGGTGAGCGTGAGATTTAATCGACGGCAATTTCTCAAGAGCTGGCAATTACCGATGGACAGTTTGCTGGTGGGAAGCGTGGGAGAGTTGACGCCACTCAAGGGACAAGCAGAGATCCTTCATGCAGCACGGCAATTATTGAAGCAACTTCCACAGACACACTTCATCATTGCCGGCATTGATCATTCGCGGGAGAAGCAGCATCGGGCCCAGCTCGAGCAATTGATAAAAGAACTGGATTTAAAAGCGCAAGTCAGCCTGGTTGGTTGGCTGGACGATTTAGCCGAGCTCTACTGCGCTCTGGATGTATTCGTTTCCGCATCGCACACAGAATCTTTTGGACTCGCCATAGCTGAAGCGATGGCGAGCGGCACCCCTGTTGTGGCAACTAAAACCGAGGGAGCGAGTGAACTAATAAGAACGCGTGAAACTGGACTGCTGGTTCCGATCGGAAATGTCGAGGCGTTAGCAGAGTCAATTTTGCAGTTGCTTGGAGACAAGGAAGAGAGGGTTCGCCTGGGTGTCGCTGCGCAGGAAGCAGCAGCAGCAAACTTCAGCCTGAAGCGAATGATCGAAGAAACGGAAGCGATATATCGAGCTGAGGTGCAAAACCTTTGACTCGAGGACAATTAATATCCGAACAGTCAGTTTTGCGGACGACTCTCAGCGGCATCTGGACGGCCAAGCAACCGCAGCATATCGGGCTTGTCCTTAACTAGCAAATAAACCACGCTGCGCAAACGACTGACATCGGTTTCAACCTGATCGATGCGCGTGTCGACTCGCCGATCAATCGAATCCAGCCGAAGGTGCACCTGCTCAAATTCGCCACGCATAGTGTTTTCTAATCGTCCCAGGTCGCTCTTCGTGGCCATTTCGATTCTTAGCGCCGCAAGACCGTCTTTTAGCTCATCTTTGGTGGCCATTTGAGCCTTCACCGCTGCGAGCTCATCTTTGGTGACCATTTGGTCCTTCATCGCGGCCATCTCATCTCTCAGATGAGCAAGGTCAACCTTCGTGGCCATTTGCTCGCTGATCGAGTCAATACGCTGGCGCAGTCCCTCGACCGTGGTGGCTATGAAGTTAATGAGTTTGTCGCTGTCGGACATGGTCGAATCGTAGCACGTGTTCACTCCCAACCTCCGATCTCACGCGTCACATCCCTGTTGGATTCATTACAAGAAAACTGGCACAGACGGCATTCCGGCGCCCCCATCTAACCGAGCTGATCAATCTTTGCGGCAAGAATAAAATCGCTTTCTGTTAGGCCATCGATCTTATGTGTCCAGATGGTTACTTCCGCCCGCCCCCATCCATAACAAATGTCTGGATGATGCCACTGCTCTTCGGCGATTTCGCCTATTCGATTAACAAAGGCCTGCGTCGTCTTGAAATCCTCAAACTTATACTCCTTACGCAGGTGGTGCTCCGCGACCACTTCCCAACCGGTCGAGTTGCGTAAGCAGTTTTGCGATTTCCTCACTCGCTAGCGGTGGCACTCCCCCGCGGCAGGGAACACACTGACGTTCAGCCAGATCATTCATGATGTTTGCCCCTCAGAAAATGCTTTCTTCAATATCGCAATTTGACCTGCATGGTAAAGGCTGTGCTGAATCACTCCGTGAAGTGTAACGTAGACTGAACTCATGCCTTCCATGATGGGCTGGTCAAGCCGAGAGTCGTCAAGAAGCAGGATGGCACCACGCAACTCTTCGTAGGCCGCCTTAATAGATTCCCGCGCTTCTTCCCACGCACGCTCACCAACATCTGTAACCGGCGGAAAGTTTTCAACCTCGCTCAGCTGAGCGCGATCGCCCTGTAACCTTCGCGAACCAGCGCGTGTCCAGGCAGTAATGTGAAGCGCGAGTTCCCAAATACTGTGTCCACCAACAAGTGGATGTGCGGCAGCTTGCGATGCTGTAATTCCCTCGAGAATCTCTATGACCGCCGGTCCGTGCCATGCTTCTCCAATAAACGCACGGTTCAGTTGGTCTACTATCCGCTCAATTTCTCTCATGATCGATCCCCATCGTCCGTCGAGTTTCGTGAACCAGTCAACGCTTCCAGTTCTTCTCTTATAGTTTCCCGTTCCATGTAGAGCTTCGCAAGCGGACCGGTGAGCGCCAGGTTTGCGTCCTGCGCTGGATCAAAGCCGCGGGCACGCATTTCGTCGCGCAGTTGCTCGTCCAGTTCGCGTAGTCTTTCTTCCAGTTCTGTCTGCGCCTTCTCCAGCGAGGAGTTGCTCGGATCGGACATATGGCCTCATTCTACACTCACTTGTGCTTCGCCGGCGTGTCGGTCGAAAGCACTTCAGTTTCTTCTGGTATAGGGTTCGCGAGAGTGGGCTAAGTTGTGATTTTCCAGCTTGCTAAGACTACGCGGGAACGGATAGTCTTTAGGAACAAGCTCCACAATCAAAGCGTTGGCGAATAATGCGCAGCTCAAATTCTGCTGACCTGCAGTTATAGTTGGCAGCTGCGCCGGGAGGAATTAGTGGCAGTCATCCGTCCTTTTAGTGGCCTGCGTCCCGAGGCTAACCGGGCCAGCGAGGTAGCAAGTGTTCCTTACGACGTCGTTAGTACCGACGAAGCGCGCGCGTTGGCGGCGAACAATCCCTTGAGTTTCCTGCATGTGTCGCGGCCGGAAATTGACATGCCGGAAGGCATCGATACGCACAGCGATCCAGTCTATCGCCGAGCGTTAATGAATTTTGAAAAACTTATCAAAGATTGTCCACTCGTCAGTGAAAAGATCCCGAGTCTCTATCTATATCGCTTGATCATGGGAGAACACGAGCAGATCGGCGTGGTTGCTTGTTGTTCGGTCGATGAGTATGACCAGGACTTAATTCGCAAACACGAACGCACGCGCCGTGACAAGGAAGATGATCGCACGCAGCACATGATGGCGCTGCGAGCGCAGACCGGACCGGTGTTTCTTACCTACAAGGCCAACCGCGATATAGACACCATGGTGATGGAAGTGACGATGACAAATGCCATTTTCGACTTCACCGCGGAAGACGGTGTTCAGCACACCGTCTGGCATGTACCTGATGCAGTACGGTTTGTTCATGAGTTTCGCGAGATCCCGTTCCTCTACATTGCCGATGGTCATCACCGGGCCGCGAGCGCGGCTCGGGCTCGCGCCGAACTCAGGGAACAGAGCTTCAGTCATACCGGCGACGAAGAATACAACTTTTTCCTGGCGGTCATTTTTCCGGATGATCAGGTCCAGATACTTGCTTACAACCGTGCCGTGCGCGATCTAAATGGACTGTCGAACAGCGAGTTTATTGAAACCGTAAAGAAGAGTTTTGTTGTCACGGAAGGCGGTGGCGAAGCGCCGGCGCGGCGGGGGCAGTGGGGCATGTACCTTGACGGCAAGTGGTACGGGCTCATTTTGCGTGCCGATGTCACGCCTGCTCAGGGGACTGTTGCCTCCTTGGACGTGAGTATTCTCCAGGACTTGTTGCTCGATCCGATCCTGGGTATTAAAGACGTCCGTACCGACAAGCGAATCGATTTCGTTGGCGGCGTGCGTGGCGGCCAGGAGTTGAAACGGCTCGTCGATCAGGGAAAGGCAGCAGTAGCTTTCTCGCTTTACCCAACGACAATGGAAGACTTGCTGCGCGTTTCTGATGCCGGCGAGATCATGCCGCCGAAGTCAACCTGGTTTGAGCCGAAGCTGCGCGACGGACTACTGATTCATAAGATTTAGACTACCGTCTCTGGCGCTCAAGGAGTTTTAGTGTTCAAGCTTTAGCTTGCGTAGTTTCCAAACGACCAACCTGAAGGTTGAACTCTGAAGTTCTTGAGAGACGACTAACATTGAAGTGTTGACTCATATGCGCGTACTAATCGCTGACAAGTTTGAAAAATCCGGCCGCGACGGCTTGCAGGCCCTCGGCTGCGACGTCTCATTCCTACCGGATCTCAAAGACGATGCCTTAACCGAGGCAATCCGCGAGCAAATGCCGGACGTGCTGGTTGTCCGCGGGACAAAAGTCACTGAACCGATGTTAGCAGCGGGCCAGATCAAGCTGGTGGTCCGAGCCGGAGCCGGATTCAACACCATCGACGTGGCGGCGGCTTCGCGGCGTGGCATTTACGTTTCCAACTGTCCGGGCAAAAATTCGATAGCAGTAGCTGAACTCGCCTTCGCCTTGATCCTGGCACTTGACCGTCGAATTGCCGACAACGTAATTGCGCTGCGCCGCGGCGAATGGAACAAAAAGGAGTTTTCCAAAGCCCGCGGGCTATTCGGTCGAACCCTTGGCCTCGTGGGCGTGGGAAAGATCGGTGCGGAAATGATTCCGCGGGCCCAGGCCTTTGGTATGCGAGTAGTCGCCTGGAGTCGCAGTCTCACTCCTGAACGCGCCGCCAAACTCGGAGTTGAACACAAAGAATCACCCACAGACGTGGCACGGGATGCTGACATCGTTAGCGTTCACGTTGCTCTTAACTCAGATACGAAAGCGTTTCTAGGCACCGACTTCTTTGCAACGATGCAGGAAGGAGCATATTTCATTAACACCGCCCGGGGCGAGGTGGTGGACCAGGTGGCATTGGTGGAGGCGATGAAGACGCGCGGCATTCGCGCCGGGCTGGATGTATTTGCCGGAGAGCCTACTTCAGCGACTGCCGCATTTACCGACGAGATTGCAAAGGAAGCGAATCTCTATGGCACGCATCACATCGGCGCTTCCACCGATCAGGCGCAGGAGGCCATTGCTGCGGAAACTGTGAGGATTGTTCGCGAGTTTAAAGAAACAGGGAACGTCCCCAACGTTGTAAACCTGGCCAGACAAACTCCCGCTACGCACCGGCTGGTTGTTCGGCATCTGGATCGTCCCGGCGTGTTGGCTACAGTGCTTGACGCGATCAAGAGCGAACACATCAACGTTCAGGAGATGGAGAACATAGTTTTCGAGGGTGCGGAAGCTGCGGTGGCTCGCATCAATCTCGACAATGCACCGTCGCAAGCAACGCTCGACAGATTGCGAGCCGGCAGCGCAGACGTCATTGAGTTAAACGTTCTGGAGATAAACTGAGCGTACCAGCACCCATACCTCTTGTCCGTTCGTTTTATGCATTAGGAGGTACCGAAAATGAAATCGTTAATTCGTTTGCTGATAGCTCCGGGACTTTTGCTTGCCTGTTTCGCCTGCGCCTTCGGACAGGACCTGCCTGAAATGCCTGATCCGGACGCGGCTAAACCAAAACCAGCTAATTCGGTAATTGCTCAGCCGAACGTAAAAGGTGGGGTTGTTACTCTCTACGCTTTAGATCCATTGGCACAAAGCTTTTGCTTCCACGACGCCAATGCCGGTCACGTTTTCCAGCAGCATGAGGTGAGAAACCGTTGCAGCGATATCAACTACAGCAGCTACTATGCGGAGCACTTTGCGGTTGGCATTGAGGGTGGTCGCCTTGGTGCGATTATAGATCTTGGCTCTGGCGATGATCTGAAGAAAGAATATGGTTACGAGGAGACAGTCGGTGGTGGACAGGGTTTCGCTTCAGTTCATCTTGAAGATGGCAAAGTCGTGATTCTTAAGGACCGCCGCCCGCAGACGATGCAGGATCTGAAAGAAGCGACGCAACTGTTCGCGGAAGGCACGTCCGGGGCAAAAGTTCCGGTGAAGGTCGGACACATTTACCTCGCTCGCCTTAGCGACAGCTACGACAGGAAATATCAGGTCCTGGTTAAACTGCTGGTAATCGGCTACGTGCCTGGCGAATCAGTTACATTTCGCTGGCAGGCTCTATGAGAGTTATTTAATGAATACAACCCTCATCACCGGCGCATCCAGCGGCATCGGCGAAGTCTTTGCTCGCAAGCTCGCCGCGCGTGGACGAAATGTCTTGTTGGTCGCGCGCTCAGAAGAGAAGCTCGTAACGCTTTGCAATGAACTGGGCCGTTCGAATAGCATTCGCGCCCAATACGTGGCGCTCGATCTCAGCAAACCCGAAGCACCCGCACAGTTGTTTGCAGAGGCAAACAAACGTGGCCTAACCGTCGACATGCTGATCAACAACGCCGGGTTTGGCTCGATGGGTGAGTTCAGTAAACTCGACCTCGCACGCGAGTTGAACATGATCGATCTCAACATCAAGTCACTCGTAGAACTGACCCACCGTTTCTTGCAACCCATGATCGAGCGCAAACAGGGAGCGATAATCAACGTTGCGTCGACTGCGGCGTTTCAGCCTGTGCCTTACATGGCAACCTACGCAGCTACGAAAGCGTTCGTGCTTTCATTTTCGGAAGCGCTCTGGGAGGAAAATCGATCGGAGGGGATTAAGATACTGGCACTCTGTCCCGGTGTGACCGATACGAATTTCTTCGAAGCAGCACGCGGTCACAAGCCTCCAGCGCGAGTCTCGCAAACACCGGAAGAAGTGGTAGACACAGCCTTGCGCGGCATCGTTCAGGGGAAAAGTCACATCATTTCGGGCTGGACAAATTTTCTAATGACTCAGAGTGAGCGTCTTGCCCCGCGATCGTTAATCACTCGGGTTGCCGGTCGCATGATGCGCTCGCAACAGAGGGACAGCAAATAGTCAAGGATAAAGATATTTAAGTTCACGATTCTGCTTTGGAGAAAACAATGACGGAACGAATATATAACTTCAGCGCCGGCCCGGCAGTGCTTCCGATCCCGGTGTTAGAGGAAGCTCAGCGCGATATGTTGAGTCTTCCGGGGATCGGTATGTCGGTGATGGAAATCAGTCATCGCTCAAAGACGTTTGACGAAATCTGCAATCGCGCCGAGACCGGTTTGAGACAGTTGCTTGGCATTCCGGAAAACTATCACGTGCTATTTCTTCAAGGCGGGGCGAGCCTCCAGTTTTCAATGATCCCGATGAATTTACTGCCGGCTGGGGGCAGTGCGGATTACATCATCACAGGTAGTTGGGGCAAAAAAGCTTTGAAGGAGGCCAAGCGCGCCGGCGCGACCAACGTCGCAGCGAATATGGCGGATGGCGGTTTCACAAGGGTTCCCGGTAACGATGAGCTGAAGTTGGATTCTAAAGCTGCCTACGTACACATAACAACAAACGAAACGATCGAGGGCGTCGAATGGAAACAGGAACCGGAAGTAGGCGGCGTTCCGCTTATCGCCGACGCGTCATCTGATATCCTCTCGCATCCAATCCCGGTTGATAAATATGCACTCATTTATGCCGGTGCCCAGAAGAATATGGGACCGAGTGGCGTGACGCTCGTTGTCATGCAAGATGATCTCTTGAAGCAGATACCAGACGGACTCCATACAATGCTCGACTATCGCACGCATGTGGAGAATAAGTCGCTGTACAACACGCCGAACACCTGGGGTATTTACATAATCAGCCTGGTTTGCAAGTGGTTGCTCGAAAAGGGCGGGCTAAGTGCCATGCATCGCGAGAATGAAAAGAAGGCGCAATTGATCTACGACGCTATCGACGCGACCGACTTTTATCGCGGACACGCTGATCACGATTCGCGCTCGGTCATGAACGTGACCTTCCGCCTTCCCTCCGAAGAGCTCGAGAAGAAATTCACCTCAGAAGCAACCGCGCAAGGCCTGGACGGGTTAAAAGGACATCGATCGGTCGGCGGTATTCGCGCCTCAATCTATAACGCGTTTCCGCTCGATGGTGTCGCAGCGCTGGTTCAGTTCATGAAAGAATTCGAAAGCAAAAACGGATAGGGACCATCATCAAAAAGACTGTTCAACCGCTCTAAGCTCTGAAAGGCCGCGAGGATTCTTAACTGATTACGGAAAATCCTTGCGGCCTTTGCGCGTTCCTGGCGCGCTTGCGGTTAGAATCTCACTTTATGGATTCCAGTAAACAGGAGATACAGACGTCACCTGACAATGAAACGGTTTCGCTCGAGGTCAGTGAAGCTGAAGCCGGGGCGCGGCTCGATTCTTACCTTGCGAAAAACATCCGCGGTTGGAGCCGAGCTCGATTGCAGCGACTTATTGAAGCAGGCGACGTGCTGGTGAACAGTAAACTGGCCAAGGCTTCTCACAGGGTATCTGCCAATGACGAAATTGATGTCGAACTAGCGCCTGCGCCGGAAAGCAACTTCACTCCCGAAAACATTCCGCTCGAAATAGTTTTTGAGGACGATCACATCATCGTGATCAATAAGCCGGCTGGGCTGGTAGTCCATCCGGCTGCGGGAATTAATTCCGGCACCCTGGCAAATGCTCTGGCTTACCATTTCCAACAACTCTCAAATGCACGGTCCATTCGTCCCGGGATTGTGCATCGTCTGGACAAAGACACTTCCGGACTACTTGTTGCTGCCAAGACTGAAGCTGCTCACGAGAGCCTCGGTGATCAGTTTCGCGCTCGCGAAGTTTTCAAAAGTTACGTTGCCCTGGTCTATGGAATAGTCAAACAGGAAAGCGGTCGCATCGAACAGCCCATTGCGCGCGACCCTCGCAATCGAACACGCATGGCCATCGTGCCAGGTGGGCGTGGGGCTTTGTCGCTATACAAGGTTCGACGCAGCTACGATTCTTTTACTCTGCTTGATGTTGAACTGAAAACCGGTCGCACTCATCAGATTCGAGTTCATTTGGCGTGGCTCAAACATCCGGTGGTCGCGGATGAACTTTATGGTGGGGGGCGCGAGAACAGCATCCGCGATGCTCAACTGCGCGCTCGGATTCGTAAACTAAAGCGACAGTTTCTCCACGCAGAACGGTTGGGCTTTAGGCATCCTGAGACTGGTGAGCCAATGACGTTTGTTGCGTCGCTCCCAGCCGAACTAACTCAGTTTCTGGAGTTACTTGAAGACGCTCAAAGTTGACGGACATTCGCGGTCGTCATGTTTAAGTCAGGTTTGGATTGTTCGGAGATGTATGGTCTTATAATCGGTTAGTAGAAGCGAGCGTCCTGCAGAGACATCGAAGGGCAACGGAGCCGACTCAAGCGGGCATCAAAGCGCAGTCTCCGAGAGATAAAACACAGCAAAATTCTCCAGTTAATCTACATGAAGGCCAATTTCCCCAATCTTTTCACGCGGCTATTGTTGCTTGCTTGTTTCGTTATTCCGACGGTTGCTAAGGCGCAGCAGCAAGCACCGAAGCCCAACCCCACGCCACCAAGCGCCGGTGATCAAGGCGAACAGTCCGAGACAATATTCATCCGGCGCGTGCGGCTGCCGATCACCGTGGTCGATAAGAAGGGGCAGTTCGTTCCCGGCCTTACCAAGAATGATTTTGTAATTCTTGAAGACAAAGTTCCGCAGCAGATCGAGACGTTTTCCGATGACCTGGGACAGTCTCTGCCGGTATTCGTCGCCGTGTTAATGGACACGTCACCCTCAACCGCGGGCAAGCTCAAGTTTGAACAAGAGTCCGCACTGAATTTTATTTATACGGTGACACGTGCACGCAAGGATCAGGTTCTATTTGCCACGTTTGACCACGAGATAAATCTGCGCCAGGACTTTACCAACAAACAGGATCTTCTGGATCGCGCTGTGTCAGCAGTGAAGCAGACTGGAACTCAGACGGCGCTTTACGATGCAGTCTGGCAGTTTTGCGACGAGAAGTTAAGGACAGCGAACGGCCGACGTGTGATGGTTGTCATTACAGACGGCGAAGACACCTTCAGCCACGCCGACATTCGTGACGCTATTAGTATTGCTCAGCGCACTGAGACAACGATCTTCGCAATCTCCACGAAAGCGGGATTCATTTCAACTGTGCCTGGAGTCGAAGCCGGCACGGTCAAGGATAAGAAAGATCGCGACCTGGCGACGCTGGCAGAAGAGACTGGCGGAGTAGCGTTTTTCACCGGCGACATGCTTTCTCTGGAACGCGCGTTCAATAAGATTTCGAAGGAGTTGCGCGCTCAATACCTGGTCACTTACAAACCGATTAACGATCGCTACGATGGCAACTTCCGCAAGATTGACGTCAAACTTGCTGAGAACCGGAAAGACTTAAAAGTCAGAACGAAGAATGGCTATACAGCAATCGCAGATAGTGTTAGGCCGTAAAGATGTCCAAACAAGAAATAAGAAAACTGGTGTTGGCGGTCTGTCTGGTAATCCCGTTCGTCGGAGGCGCTGTGCTTCCGAATACGTATGTTTGCCCAAACAGACGTTACGGAGAAATCGCGAACCAGACGCGTGACTGATCCTGCGTTATCCGCACCCTCCCCGACTCCCACAGCAACCCCGGCTGCAAAGGATGAAACGCTGCAAGACTCGGACGAAGTCGTTCGTGTTGAGACTAATCTGACAAGTATTTTCTTCACTGCTGCCGATAGCAGCAAGCGCTTCATTAACAACCTGACTAAGGAAGATATCCGGATACTGGAAGACGGTCAGCCGCAGGAGATCTTCACCTTTCAACAGAACCTCGAGCTTCCGCTTTCCATCGCGATTTTGATTGACACCAGTCGCTCGGAAGAACGGACTTTGCCGGACGAGAAAGCAGCTGCGCGTGCCTTCGTCGAAGCAGTGATGCGTCCTGACAAAGATGAAGCGGCGATAGTTTCGTTTACCGGCGAAGTCACACTTGAACAGGGGTTCACTGGAAACCTGGATCGCTTGCGTCGCGCGATTGATCGGGTCGAATTCGTACCACCGTCCGGATACATCGGTGGCGGCGTAGTCGTGGGTGGAACGCCACCGATATCAGACACCAACCAGATGCTCGCCGGCTCGACTGCGATATGGGACGCCGTGTGGGCGTCGTCCGAATGATCTCTTATCAGTCTCCGCTGACAACACGCGGCGGACGATCATCCTGCTCACAGACGGCGAGAACACCAGCGGTCAAATGAAGATACATGAGGCGATTGAGCGCGCTCAAAAAGCAGACGCCCTGATTTATGCCATTGGAATCGGTGACAGTTATCAGGGTGGCGTTGATGAAGGCTCTCTTCGAAAAATTACCGAGCAGACTGGAGGGCGGGCGTATTTTCCGCACAACGAGCGGGAGTTAAGAAGTGCCTTTGCTCAGATCCAGCGTGACCTGCGCGAACAATATCTGGTCGCCTATTCACCTTCAAATAAGGCCCGAGATGGTTCTTATCGCCGCATTCAGATTGAGGTCATCAACCCGGAACTACGTCCACAGAAGCTAAAACTCAATTATCGTCCGGGTTATTTCGCCAAGACCGCCGATTCGGATTTGCCCAGCAGACGGCGCCCTTAACCTTTAACAAAGCAGAAAAGCCCACTATTTGTTGGTAAAAAGGGCCTTCCTGTACCATTCTTATCCCATGACAAACCGTTGCCAACTTTGTTATACTCCCCGCGGTTTGCCGAACCCGGCTCACCTGAGTGTTTCTTCAAAGTCTCTGAAACCAAAGGCTAACAAACAGTTTTCCTCGCTTAATTGCTGGCCTCAGTCTCAACCCAGCCTGCCTCTACCAGACCGTCAGATAAATGATCCAGGCTTCCCCAGAAAAGTGTCGAGTGCTGATCGTCGATGACGATCAGAAGCTTTGTGCTCTGCTCACTGAAATCATCGAGAATGAAGGGTATGAAGTTACGTCCGCCGCCGATGGCGGTAGCGGCCGGGACCTCGTGCTTTCGTTTGAACCTGATGTGGTAATCAGCGATGTGGTGATGCCGGTCCTCGATGGTATAGAGCTGTGTCGCCTGATTAAGAAGGATCCTCGCAGCTCAGATATCCCCGTTATTCTGATTAGCGGACTTCGCAACGCTGTGGAAGATACTATTCGCGGCTTGACGGCCGGAGCCGATGACTACCTCCAGGTTCCGTTTCGCAATGAAGAGTTGTTGGTGAAAGTTGCCAGGCTCGCGGAGCGACGTCGTGTCGAGAAACATTATCGGGAGATCGTCGAAGACGCCGCTGACATAATCTACACGCGTGATATGGACGGGTATATCACCAGTATCAACGCGGCGGGAGCCAGGTTTTTCGACAAGCCTGCTGAAGAGATCGTTGGCGGCTATCTGGGTAACTTGATCGGCGACGAGGCGGCGGCGAGAGACATAGAAGATACTCGAAAAGCAGCTTCAGATTCGCCGTTCCGATCTACTTACCATCTGAAAGACGCAGAAGAAAAAGGGAAATATCTGGAGGGCGTAATAACGATTGAGCGCGACCGCCAGGGGCGTCCCACTGGAATCCGCGGCGTCGTCCGCGATATCACTGAGCAGAAGCTCGCCGAGGAAGCGTTAAAAGAGAGTGAGGAACGCTATCGCCGTCTGGTTGAACTTTCGCCCGAAGCAATTGTCATTCATACCGAGGGAAAATTTGTTTACGTCAATCCTGCGGCCGAACGCCTTTGGGGAGCATCAAGTCCGGAGGAGTTGATTGGCCGCAACATACTCGACGTGGTTCATCCTGACTACCGAGACATTGTTAAAAGGCGTGTTCGCGACATTGAGGAATTAGGCTCGTCGACTGCGCTCCATGAACAGAAGCATATTAAGCTCAATGGTGAAGTAATCGATGTAGAGGTTGCCGGCATTCCGTTCCTTTATCGCGGTCAACCTGCGGTTCAAGCTGTCATGCGCGACATTACGGAGCGCCGGCGCGGGCGGGAAGCTCTGCGCCAGACTGAAGCGAGACTGCGCACGGTGGTTAGCAGTGCTTCACTCATTATATTCGCCCTCGATAAAGATGGGATTTTCACATTATGCGAAGGCGAAGGGCTCAAGGTGGTTGGTCTGAAATCCGGCGAAGTAGTAGGGCAGTCGGTTTTTGATGTCTATCGCGACAATCCGCAGGTAATTGATAACATTCGTCGAGCTCTTCTGGGCGAAGCCTTTTCCGCAGCTGTGGAAGTCGGGGAACTAACTTTTGAGACCCGGTACTCTCCGCTTTACGACGATGCCGGAGCTTTCGCCGGCGTAATAGGCGTGGCGACGGACACCACTGAAAATCGCAAAGCCCAACAGGCATTGCTGGAAAACGAACAGCGTTATCGTGAGTTGTTCGAAAATGCCAACGACATCATTTACACGCATACGCTCCAGGGAAACTTCACCTCGCTGAACCGAACTGGGCAGGAAATCACCGGCTATTCTCGCGAAGAAGCAATGCGGATGAACATCGTGGATGTGCTCGCTCCGGAGTATGTAAACATCGCACGGCAGATGATTGCGCAAAAGACGGACGAAAAAACCCCGACAGTATACGAACTCGAAATCATTGCGAAGGCTGGGCGTCGTGTGCGGCTTGAAGTTAGCACTCGGCTCACTTATCAGGACGGAAAACCAGCTGGCGTGCAAGGCGTTGGCCGCGATTTGACGGATCGTAAACGCTCTGAAGAGGTGCTGGCCCAACAGTCACAGCGTGAGGCGATGACGCATCGTATCTCACAAGCCATTCGTTGCTCATTGGACAGTACAGAGATTTTCCGCACGGCCGTTCAGGAGTTGGGTTCTTATTTGAACGCCGATCGCTGTTCATTGTTCATCAAGGAGCAAACCGGAAGTCAGGCAGTAAACGCAGCCGAATACCACGCGGAAGGAGTACTGCCGGCTGCCTCGACGTTTGAGCTGGAAGACCTGCAGGTCCTAATCAAATCGCTCGAAGAGAACGGTGTTCTTGTCTTCAATGATGTGGCCCTCGAGCCGCGCATAGCGGACGTGTATGAACGGATATTAAAGCCTGCTGGGGTGCGATCGATCATGTACGTCGCCATTCGCGTTGGTGACGACGTAATTGCCGCTTTTGCTCTGTCAACCACGCGTGAAATGCGCGAATGGAGTAAGTCGGATGTCGATCTGGCGAAAGCCGTGGCGGATCAAACCGGCATCGCTATTCGCCAGGCTCAGCTCTATCAAAGAGCGGAAGAGACTTCGAAACGCGAAGTTATGGTCAACAACGTAACTATGGCCATACGCGCTTCGCTTAGTCTGCCGGAAGTGCTGAACACGGCGACGCGCGAACTTGGTGAGGCGCTAGCTGCCTCACGCGTTCATCTGCACCTTTACGATCCGGAAAATCCGCTCTCACCGGTTGAACACGAGTATCTGGCACCTGGTTGCAACAGCCGGGGAGCTTTCTTAGCCAACTATGACGATCCGGTTGGCCGGCAGCTGTTGGCAATGACAAAACCGTTGGTAATAAGCGATAGCTTGAATTTCCGCGATGGTTCGCCGGAAGTCAGCGATGCTGTGAGAAAGCATGCGCAGATGGGGAGCGTTCGATCGCAAATTGCTTATCCGTTGATAATCAAAGGATTGTTCCGCGGCGTGCTCTGTATTCACCAGACTGATCGCTTGCGCCATTGGACCGAAGACGAACTTTCTTTGGTGCAATCGGTCGCAGAGCGTTTAGCGATCGGCATGGCGCAAGCGGAACTCTTTGAGATGGTGGCCAAGGCGAAATCAGAATGGGAAGCCACGTTTGACTCGATGTCCGACGGCATATTCATTTTCGACCGCGCCGGACTCCTGAAGCGGGTCAACAGTGCCGGCGCGGCAATGGAAGATTCGGATCCGCGGGCGCTGGTAGGCCGCAAGTGCTGCGACGTTCTTCGAACTACTGCTGAAAATTCTGTTTGTGCCGTGGAGAAGGCAATTGCAGAAGGACGAAGCGTAACCATTGAGGTAACCCCGGACCGCTTGGACCGCCCCATCCTTGTTTCCATTGAGCCGGTCATCGACAAGGAGGGCGCAGTCACTAGTGCCGTCTGTACTGCTCGTGATCTTTCGGAATTGCGTCAGGTGCAGGCAGTCGCTCGTGAGCACCAATCGTTGCTGACAAACATCCTCGAGAGTGCGCGCGAATCCATTTATGCAGTGGATATGGATGGTCGCTTCAAGTGGTGTAACAGCGCCACGCTACTGGCACTTGGGCTCAGGCGCGAGGAGTTTATCGGACGCCGGCTTGTCGAACTCGTCTCTGAACCTGATCGAGAAGCAATCGGATGCAAGCTTGGGCTGGCGTTATTAGGAGAGGCGCAAACTTACGAGATGCGTTATGTATCCGCGGACGGCAGACTACGGTACGCGCGGGTTGATAATTCACCACTGGTTGTGGAAGGACGCATAACCGGCGTACTCGGTATTGCTCGCGACATCACCGAGCAAAAAGAGGAACGAGAACGGGCGGCGCGAGCTGACAAGTTGCGCGCGTTGGGCCTACTGGCGTCCGGTGTTGCGCATGACTTCAATAACTCCCTGGCTGCGATTCTGGGGCGCGCGCAACTACTGCGCCGGCAAACTCAGGACGAAGCACTGATGCGAAACGTTGAGATAATTCAAACAGCCGCCGAGGACGCCGCTGCCACCGTTCGTCGAATTCAGACCTTCGCGCGGAAGTCACCCGCCAGGGAATTTGAAATGCTGGATGTTTCCAGTCTTCTGAACGATGCGATCGAGATCACACGCACGCGTTGGGAAAACGAAGCACGTTTGCGCGGGCTGGACTATCGTGTGGTGCTGGAAGCCGAAAGCGGGCAATACACCTTCGGCAGTGCGTCGGAACTGCGAGAAGTTTTTGTAAATCTCATTGTTAATGCAGTCGACGCCATGCCCAACGGGGGCCTGCTTTCGATAGACTGCGTTCGCGAAGGAACTCGGCTGCGACTCCGGTTCGCCGATACTGGAACAGGAATGCCCGAAGACGTGCGACAAAAGATTTTCGATCCTTTCTTTACAACCAAGGGCGCACAAGGAACCGGCCTCGGACTTTCGGTTAGCTATAGCATTATCGAGAGGCACGAAGGGCTGATAAGCGTCACTTCGGAAATGGGCGCCGGCACTGTGTTTACGATTGCACTTCCGGCGGTTACAACGCAGCCACTTACCACCGTGACGGCAGCGGAGGTCGCCAAAGTCCCGTCGCTTTCAATTCTCATAATAGATGACGAGCCAGCTGTAAGAGAGACCCTGGCGGACATGTTGGAGATGATGGGCCACCGGGTATTACTTGCGGAAAGCGGGCAAATTGCCCTGCAGACACTGGCCGGAAATGATTGTGACTTCGTGTTTACTGATCTGGCGATGCCTGACATGGATGGTTGGGAAACTTCGCGAGAGATACGTAAGCGCCGTCCCGAGATGAACATAGTTCTCGTTACGGGTTATGGAACAGGCACTAAGCCGCCGCCCGGCGAGGACAGATTGGTTAACGGTATTATCGGTAAGCCCTTTGATTTTTCACAGATTAGCCAAACGATCACGAATGTCCTGGCCAACGAATCAATGATGGAGAATGCAGGAGCTTTGTGATTTTGGGCTAATTGCTGTAGTTCATGATTCCCGCGCTGGCCGTAAATCCTACTCCAAAGCCAACCACGATTGTCGGCCCGGTCCAGTCCTCTTTCTCGGCAAGCATAAAGCCCGTGGAAGCGCTGGACAGGTTTCCGTAGTTTTTCAAAACTTCGTAGGAGCCCTGGACCTTCATGGAATCGGTCTCGAGGTGCAATTGCGAACAGACACCATCAAGGATCTTCTTGCTGCCGGTGTGGATGAGACAGTCGTCAACCTGTGCGATGTTTGATACCGGTGAGTCCGGATGTTGCAGGACGTCCTTGACGGTGCTAACTGCATAGTGGGCTCCGCGACTGGGTACGCTTGGTCGCATGAAGTATTGTGGCCGGCCATTCAGGAATTCGTGAGAGCTACTGCTGTTCATGGTTAGCAGATTTACGTCGTCTGTATCTTCATTGGTTAAATGACAGATTGGTCCGAAGCTTGGCTTTCCTTCTTCATTGCCAACCAACAACGCTACTGCACCATCGCCAAAAAGCATCGATTGAATGACGAAGGTGGTATCCAACCTTTTTTGTTCGAACTGGGATTCATTTAGCTTCTGCTCCTTCCGCAGGCGTATGACTTCTCTAAAGCCGTGATATTCGTCGCGCAAGAGCGGCGCGACGTAGGGAGTATGTGCTTCCGCCATCAGGACCATGGCTAACTTTCCCGGGTTGGCGGCGAGATACCACTGAGCGACCTCAATGGATTTGAGTAAAACCGAACAGCCTTGAGCTTGCATGCTGACGGTGCGAAGTGATCGAGACAGCAGTCCGTGAGTTCGTCCCATGACTTCCGAAGCCAAACAGGGAAGCATCTGATCAGGAGTGTTTGTGGCGGCAATCAGCAAACCGATGCGCGTGGGATCCCCCTGCCATTCCTCGATGCAGCGCTTGGTAGCGCCCACGCCGAGCTCGGTGGTGGAACTTTTTGCGTTCATCGGCTTACCTGCTAAAAAATCGGGGTAGTTGTCCATCACGGAGTACCGTTGGTCGACGCCCAGGGAGTTCAGTGTGTTGATGAGCTCAGGAGAAAGCTTATGCATGAGAGCACTGCTGAGGTCCGTGGTCTTAAATGCGTGCTTGGGGGTAGAAGTGGCAGCTGATAGTAAGTTCATCATTATCGTTAAGCTCCGGGAGTCCTAAGTCTCCTGTAAATCCGCCTGGTCTTGAGGGGGTGGCGGATCAAAATCACTTTGTTCGACCTATGTACATGTCAATGCCCGTGCCACGAGTAAACGCGGCCACAGAGCCGAGCTAAATGAAGAAATATTAAGACTTAACAGATGAGGTCGCGAGCAAACAGGTTAGGTGATCTTGTATACTGCGTATCCACAAAAACCTAGCAAACCCTCTTTGATAGTGTTTTGCGAGGAATTGCAGAAGAGGTAGGTGCTACTCAGGTATACAGCTGTGTAGTTAGTAACCAGCCCAGCAGCCCAGCAGCCAGAAAGCCGGCAGCCGGGCAGCCCGCCTGCTTGGCTTAAAGAGGCTCCTTTGGGAGCGACTGTTTGGACGGAGGATACTCAGCTTTGTCGCGCAATTTTTGGCGAACCAAAACGCTTATTGACTCAGGTTTCATTGTCAATCGCGTTCGCCAACAGCAGAATGGCCCCGCAGAAAAGCAGCGTATCGAAGAAATAGTTCAGCGCAACCACGTCTGTGGGTGCCGCGAGAAGCATCGGCAGGTAAATCCACAACACTGTCAGCAGAATCGTAAGTCCTAAAGACGTGGCTGCCATCCGCGATTTCTTATTTACAAGCAAGCAGACGCCTGCGAGAATCAGAATCACGCCCACAAAATAACTCAAAACAATTCGCCCGGGAATCCAGTCGGGAGTGAGCTTTTGCAGCGGAATTCCCGGCACGTATTCCGGGTGCAGTAGATGCTCCACGCCGTAGAATAGCGAGGGAATGCCCACGAAAAATCGAGGAATAGCGGCCAGAACCGCGCTCGGTTGCGCGCGCGACGGCTGCATCGGCCGAGTGCTCCACAGCGACATCGCGAAAGCGAACGCGCCGCCGCTGAAGGCGAGTTGTCTCAGGGCCAGAGCCCAAAAGAATCTGTTCCCTGGGTTCGCAACGACGCCTGGTATGTCCATGACCAATACGAAAATCAGCAGCGTCATTCCGACCAGAGCAGCTGCCAGTCGTGCCTGAACGAGAACGGCAATACTGAGCGCCGCGCAAAGAAAAGCGACGCCCACCAGATAGACCCAAAACGTATGTGCGGGAATCCAGCTTGGAACAAGGGTGGCAATATTCGCCGTGAGAGTGAAATGCTCGGAACCAAAAACAGCCAAGGGAATCGCAAAAAACAGTCGGCCAAACGGCATGATCTTATCCACGCCGTGTTTCTGCGGCAGTTCATTGAAAATTTTTATGAGGCCGATGATGAGTAGCAGCGACGCACAAACATAAATCCAGAATGCCGTCGCCGGTAAGCCAAACGGAGCGAAAGCCAAAGCAGGTGCGACCACGAACTGTTGGAAACAGCACACGACGATTTGCAAGGTTGGCGGTCCCGGGGTGACTTTGAATCGCGACATTCTAAAGCCGCCAAACCAGGGAAAGCAACCAGATTAATGTGACTACTAGTGTGACGGTTGAGTTGGCGGCGCGAGGCGGTACCGCCCGACCGAGCTTTCGCCGATGCTTCCGAAATAGAGAGCGCCGTTGCGTTCAACTACATTGGCGATTTCGGCGTAGCAATCGGGGGAGCCGTTCTGCAGGTTATCAATCACGCGACCGTTTACGTCCAGGCCCAGCACGAAGCTGTAGCGCTTCGGCGCCGGCTGAAGGAGCTTCGGTAAACGCGCCACCACTTTTCTAAGAAAGGGATGTGGTAGCAGTTTGTCCAGAGCGGCATCGCGCGGCGTTACCAGCGCGACCCAGAATTTGTCTCTTCCGTTTGAGGAAAGACCGTCCGGGAATCCTGGCAGGTTGTCGATGAAGACCTCCGACTTGCCTTGTTTCGCACCCTTCAGCCAAAAGCGATGAAGACGGTAAGAGCCCGTTTCAACCACTAACGCAAACGACTGATCCGGACTGATCGCGACACCGTTAGCGAAACAAAGGTCACGCATCAAAGTGCGGGTTGTTTTAGTTTTGGGATCATAGGCGAAGAAGCGTCCGTTTGGGCCATGTTCAAGTATATCTGCCGTAAAGTTCGTGAGCGGGAATTTGCTGGAGGCGTCAGTGAAATAGATTGTCCCATCAGCCGCGACATCCAGATCATTAGTACAACCAAAAGGCACGCCATCCGCTTCTGTGGCCAACACTGTTACTGCGCCATCGTGAGCGACTGACAATAGCCCTTTGATCGCGTCGGCGACGATCAAGTTTCCACCGGGGTCAAACGCTAGTCCCAACGGACGTCCATGTGTCTTGGCGAATGACTTCAGGCTTTGTTCCATCCGCTTGCAACCGCATGATACGGCCGTCATCGAGTCCGGTGTAGATGCGGCCTTCAGCGTCGAGCGGCAACATCCTCCGGACCGAAGCCGGCACCAGGGCTGGGCGTCCCAGTCCCTAACGAAAGGCGTTCGGTCGTTGAGAGGAGGGAGTTCTGTTCATACTGCGCAGTTAAAGGTGGCGCGGGTGGAGGAGTCCAGGCTTCGGGAGAGATCGGAACGGGCCACAAAAGAAGATAGAGAATGATGAGACCGACCAGGGCCGCAACAAGAAGGAAGAGGCGTTTGAGTATTGACATTGTTCAGACGGTTCTCGTGATGGCGAGTATGCCGCAAAGGACTTGAGCGGCCTGACCGTGGTCTCAGTAAAGGATTGAGTATTAGCGTTCGCCGCGTGCCGCTTCTACCTGGCTCTCCAGTTCTACAACGAGCTGGCGTATGCCTGGTTGATCCATCGGCTCGATTAGCCGGAGCGCTTCATCGAGAATTCGTCGTTGATGTTCAGGGAAGTTCGGCAACCCGGCGACTGCGCCCAGTTTTCCAGCATACAGAGCGGCGCGAGGTGGACGCACACTCGCCACTACTTCCTTATCGACTGCCAGCGTCATCGTCGGAATATCGGCAGCCTCGAGCGCTCGCGCAATCAAGGAAACTGATTGATGGCACAGCCGAGAGGCCGGAACCAAAAGTGCTGCCTGCACTTCGTGTCGCTTAACGCGTTCAACCAGTCGCGGAACCATTTCTTCGACCAGCCGCGCTGCGTTCGGTATGAAACCGCAGCAACTCCAAAACACCGGATTAAGTTGGCCGATAATCCTGTTGTTTTCAAACTCGAATAGACGACCAAGAGGTAGCAGCGAATTACTGTCGCTTTCAACAGCGCCTGGATCATAACCTCGCGCCGCAAACCGCAGATCTTCCGCTTCAATCTGAGATGGAATCTCGCGAAAGCTGAGGTCGCCCTCCGGCGCGCTGGTATCAAATGGAGCCGTACCATCGATATAGGCACCGGCGGCAGAAATCAGCGCCAGGTTTAGCATGGGCAAAGCACGGCGCGCCGGCGCAAAAGGCGCGCGCTTATTTTTTACGAAAGGATACGACTCCGAAACGTCGTCGCGGCCGCCTTTGTCTCCGGCGTCTCTTTGCCACGCAGCGTAGTGGACCCGCCAATCTTCAATGTTTTCGATGATGTCCAACTTGAAGTAGTTCTCCCTGGAACGGTTAGTAGTTGATTATGGCATTGAAAAACAACTCGGATACGTCATGAATTTTGCTTCGTCGATCTTTACATTATGTTTGATTTCAGTAAGTTGATAAATTATGCCGGCGCTGGCCAAAACTTCATCACGCAACTTAAAAGGCAGCTTAACACCATCTACTTCCCGGTAATCGTCATAGTATATGTTTCCCTTACGAAGCAGCAGTCCACCTTCCGCGTCGAAGTACCATTTCTCGAAGCCCATGCGCACAACGTAAACGTCTTTGCCGCCGAGTTTTTCCTTCCCTATTAAGACTGCGGACGGAAAAAGTTCTTTAAGCTTCGCCGGCTTATTAAAGACAGCGCCCTCTTTTATCATCTCGAGACCAAGTCCGGTAAATCTTATAATGCCCTGAACCGGGTCTTGCAACCATGCGCGACGGCCGTCGAAGGTTCGTTGCATGATACCCAGACCCGGTGCATTTATTATCACACTCGATTGGTTCGGCGCCCGCTCGACAAACTCAACCGTCCCCTTCACGCCGAGTGATGTCATCTCGACGGTCCCGGTGGCAACGCGGTTGGTGATTTTTTCCAGAGCCTTGCGGCCACCGCTAGCTTCCAGATACTTATCCAGAATTGAACTAACTGAAGGCATACTCGCGACTGGCTTTGAGTCCGCAACGTTAACCGATTTGTTTACAAGACCCACGCTCGGCGGTGAATCATCGCTTATCATCTACGCGCACAGGTGCTGCCGGGTCGATTGCGACACGGGCTGGCGCAACGACAGTTGGGGCCGCTTGAGGTGGCGGGGAAATAGTGGAGACGTCTGCTATCAACTCTCCTTGCTTCCCACCCCCGTGAATTTTATCTCTCAAGACACTCAGTGCGGCGCTGAGTTGTGGGTCGCCGCCACGAAGCAGATTTTTGCGGCTGAGCTCAACTGTTATGTCGGGACTTACACCCTGACCCTCAAGACGAAAACCACTCTGAGTTTCGAAATTGGCGAAGCCATATTGAAAAATAGCGCCGGTAGGAAGCTTCTTGATCTCGGATGGCAAAGTATTTCCTGCGCTCCTGACGCCAACCAAAGTGGCGCGGCCAGTCTCCTTCATTCCACTAGCAAACATTTCCCCCGCCGATTGAGTTGAACCGTCGACCAGAATGACCAGTTGACCAGAATATGGAGCTGACTGAGGGAAGCCAAAGAGCGGAATACGGCCGCCACGCATCTGCATTGTTCCCATCAGGGTCGGCTCTGTTTCCAGGAGGCCAGTCAATCCGCCAACCATTCCCATCAGACCGCCCTGATTGCCGCGTAAGTCCAGGATAATGCCGGGCGCATCCTTCAGCGAGCGAAACGCACCGCAGAGTTTTTCCATCAGTGAAGGCACGAAAGCACTAAAGCGAATGTAACCAACACCCCCGGCCAAACGCTTTGTCTCAAACTCGACATACATGGCAGGTAGGTTACCAATGGCCGGCGACATTTCGCCCTTGAGTCTCTCGCGATTGATGCGGATAGTGCGCAGACGGTTTCGGGCATCAATGTAGCCAAGCCGCACCGGTGAATTTTCCTCGCCATTAATGAATCCCGCGATCAGGAAGACCGGAAGTTCCGGACGAATTATCGCGCCCCACTGCGGGTGTCTTTCGATTTCAGAAATGACCGAATCCAGCGAGCGACTGCCAACCTTTTTAATAACAAAGCCCGGACGAAGTCCCGCTCGTGCTGCTGAGGACCCAGATTCAACTCGAGTAACAACGGCCGACCCTCCGAGAACGCGAACGTCTATTCCTATTCCAGTCAATAAGCGATCAGTCAGTTTGTAGCTGAGGCTGTCGAGCGGTTCTTCAGGTTCCAGGTCTGCGGCGCTGCTGTCATCAGCATCTTCTGTCTCTCTGGCCGGCCGCTCCTTAGTCATGCGGATTTTTGGAATTGCTTCACGAGGAACAACCATGAAGTGCGATTGGTGAAGTTCATTCAGCATCTCTTGCAGCATCAAGTGAAACTCATGGTCACTGCTAACCGTTGCGACCCGAGGCTGATAGCGATCGCGAACCTGAGCCCAGTTAACACCGCCAAACTTAGGATCGTAGAAAAGGTCGTTCACGGTCTGCCACACAATCTGAAATGCTTCTTGTCGTTTGCTTAAATCCGATTGCACCAAGGGCGAAGCGGTTGGAGGAGCAGGCGCGGCAGGCGCAATCGTTTGAGCAAACGCCGGCTGGGTTAGAGCGGCCAGCAAGAGCGAGGCAAGCAATGCAATGGAGCGGATGTTGTTGCTGAGGTTGTTCATTCTGTTGAGATTGTGACTGTCGCTTCACGAGATATGATCATAAGTAGGATGACAATCAATGCGGCAATCATTGCAATACTCAAGGCCGCGACCGAATAGACATGCAGCGCCGCAAAAGCTATTCGGTTTGGATCGGTGAGCGGCACTTGGTCGATTTGGCCGTTCATCGCCAAACGCAGGCCGCGCATTCTAGCCGCAATCAACCATTCTCCAGCGGCGGTCAGAATTGCGACGACAATGAGAAGAACATTCTGGAAGATGAACGACCAACGACCATAATATTTCCTGATCACCGGAGCGCTGACAAGCACCAGCAAACTAAATAGCAATCCAGTCTTGTTCACGGCCGACAAGGCGTGACTAACAATTGTACCCGCAATCTCACCGGCATTGCCGAGATTGAAAGATCTCAAAACTCCAAACGCACTCGGAGCCACAACTGCGCTGAAGTAAATCGCCAGTCCCAGCCAGGCTGCTAGAAATGCCACTCTAAGATTTGTAACTCGCAAAGTTGCTCCTAATCGAACTGGTTTATTTCAGGCAGCAAAGTGATTCGCGGAACACGAAAGTCTGGCTGAGTTAGCTCGCGTGGATCCGGCACTGTCAACAGCCACGAAAGAGCGGTGTCGAGCTGCGCCTGGTACTCTTCAAGATCGAGTGACATGAAAACATTCGTTCCCAGACGCGCGAATTTTTCCTTTGCTCGCGTGTACATTTGCCGGGCCGCTCCCGGCCTGCCGATCTCCAGATGATGAAAGGCAACGGCAGACTGAATCATTGCCTGCAGGAAAAGTTTCTCCCGCTGGCCGACCTCGCCCATCCAACGTTCTTCCCAAACATCGTGCGCCGCATGAAACTCTCCGGCGTTATAGAGATCAATACCCGCGATGTATTCAACCGGATAAGCGGAGATATGAGTATCGGTGTAAGGCAACTGCTCAGCGCTGCCTGATTTTTTAACTTCGCTGATCATGCAGGACGCCCACCTAAACGCGAAGCAATCACCTTGGCAGCGGTCGCGCCCGCACCGGCGGCGCTACTGATTGTCGGCGCCAGCGGACAGGAAACGTCGCCGATGGCAAATACATTCGCCACGTCAGTCTCTTGCCGGCTATTCACCAACGCGTAACCTCGGTCGTCCAATTGCAATTGTTCACGGAAGAGCTCGGTATTCGGCTGGACGCCGATACGAATAACCACCCCCTGCACGGCCATCTGAAACGGCTTGAGCGCATCCTTTCGCAAAATCTCTACGGCTTCCACTTCCTGGTTACCCAGAATCTCAGTGACAACGGACTCGAGAAAAACTGTTATGCAGTGCTGTCCCTGCAACTGCTGGGCAAAAGTTGGGCGTGCCCGCAGAGTCTTACCTCGATGAACCATCGTTACAGTAGGACAAACTTCAGCTAACAAAAGCGCGTTTTCAGCAGCGGCATCGCCACCGCCGATAACGCAAACGTCCCTGCCGGCGAAGTCTCTGCGATCGCGGTTGGCAGACTCGATGATACCGTGTCCAACAAACTCGCTTTCACCAGGAATCCCCAGCTGTCTGCGTCTTACACCGGTCGCGATTATGATCGAGATTGACTGTAACTCTTCACCGCTGCGCAACCGAACACGCTTTGCTATCAAGTCAGCGCTTTCGATTTCCACGTCGGTCCAGAGATCAAACTCGCCCTCATCCACACGCTCTGAAAAACGTTCGAAAAACTCGCGCCCGTTTTTCGCACGGAGCCCTGGATAGTTTTCTACTGGACCGTAAATCGAATGCAGTTGGCCACCGGTATGTTCATTCTGCTCGAGCACAAGCGTGTCGAGTCCCAGTTCATCACACCACAGCGCTGCTGATAGTCCGGCTGGTCCTGCCCCAATGATGATGACGTCATGCATCAGACGATCTGAGATCTCACAACCCGGCGGCAACGCTCGCTTCAGCCGAAATCATTTCCTGGCGAATCGCTTGTGCCACATCGTCAGGTGCGAGCGTCGACGCAGCAAGAGTTCCGTCGTTACTTAGAAACTTAAACGCTGAAGCCAATTCGCTGCTGTCTGCCTTCCAAACGCCTTCTTTTTCGCCCTCGCTCTGATTGAGCCTTAACAACAACGGCGAAAAATCACGTCGCTCGATTCGCGGGCGTACGATGGTTTCTGCCCAGGAGTAGTAAGGGTAATCAATTCGATAAGACCAGCCGTCTCTCAATGGAGTGGTGATCAGAAAAAGCCGCCCTTTAGCGTAATGTGAGATAGCCGTATAGGGCGCCGCATGACGAGTCGGGTTGAAACCAGACGGACTAAACACATCGGGCGCGAGAGTGACTAGTGAAACACCAGCTTCTCCAAACTCCGTCACGGTTGACGCGCCACGCTCAAAGCTTTCAATAGCCTTGGCGATTTGGTCCCAGGCGCTGCGCCAGAGTGGTTCATACTCGTCAGTCCTGGTCAGCAAGCGTTCGACCTCGGGGAGCACTAACTCGTAGGCCCGAGCATCGTCTACATCTTCGCCCGCCAGCTGATACGCGAGAGGCGAGCGAGAGTCGGTGTCCGGAATCGGTTGATCGGAGCCCTGGATTACGATGCTCGCGCGCACAGCCGCTTCGTTTCTGAACTCAGAAAAGTCCCCGGCTTCGGCCGCTGGGATCAGCCGCTCGCGCAGTTCCAGCGCCCGCTCCCCGGTGAGAACCGTCCAAACAGACAGCACGCCATCAGTATCAAAATGATTGTTTGTGACTAGCTCGATGCCGCGAGTCAACTCGTTTCGATTGGGAGCGGCGACGAGATTCAGAGCAATCTCAGTAGACGTGTCGGCTTTTAGCTCTGCGGGAGTTTGGTTTCCCTGCCAGTGCGAAAAGTGAATCGCGTTGTCGACAGTGCCGTCAACAGAGAGTTTGGGAACGTCTTCAAGACCGGGATGATAATACTCAAAACGCATAAGGAACTCCTGTCGGTTAGAGGGAAGTGAATCCGTTAATTAGTAAGGACAGTTTAGCCGATAATCAGCCAACAAGAAATTTGAGGGGCTTACTTTGCATTAACGGACTATCGGCTTTAGCCCAGTGAGCGGCTTCTTGTTTTACAACTTGGCCGGTAGATAGAATGCAGTCATCACAAATCAGAGTGTCATTTATTCAGGAGGCCATCATGAACGGACAACCGATGCCGGAGATTACAGCGACTGAGCTCAAACAGCGTTTGGATAACGGTGACGATATTCAAATAGTCGACGTTCGCGAGGACAACGAGGTGGCGATTGCGAAGCTACCTAACTCCATCCATATTCCGCTGGCGCAAGTTTTGAACCGCATGTCTGAGATCGATCCGGCGCGCGAGACAGTGGTGCATTGCAAGATGGGCGGGCGCAGTGCGCGCGCCATTGATGCACTTAAACGTTCCGGGTTCAGCGGCAAACTACTGAATCTCGCGGGAGGAATCACCGCGTGGTCGAATGATGTAGATCCGAGTGTCCCTAAGTATTGAGTTTTTTGGAGTGCGGTGACAGGCACCGCTTTGGTCTGCGGCGGCTTGACGCCGCACCGGTTCGGTGAACTCCAATCGACACAATGGTCGCGACAGGTCGCGACCTAACAAAGCGGTGACAGGTCACCGCACTCCAAACGAGCTCGACTATTTTTCGTCCAGCCGCATTCACTGCGCGTCTAACCTTCAGCAACGGGAATTCCCGAAGCATGTAACCCAAAACTATTCCCTAAAGAGACGCGTGCGCGCGTTTCCAGGGTGGGACTGTGTCTCTCCTCCTGCTTTCGGCGAACTTCATGAGATCGGCCCAAGGGCTGGAACGCGAACCTAACAATGGAGGAAATAAGATGAGGAGCACATTAATACGAGGATTGTTTGTACTTTGTCTTTTGCTGGCAGGACTATCTGCGATGGCGCTGGCGCAGGATACTAATCGCTGCCGGTTTTCACCCGCCGAATGCCGGGAGCTGCGCGCAGATCGCAGAGAGATTCGCGCGGACCGCAGAGACATCCGCGGTGATGTACGCGAGATTAGGCAAGATCGCCATGAGACAAGGTCTGACGTGCGTGAGTATCGTCAGGATCGGCGCGAAGGAGCTTCGCAGCAGGAACTTCGTGCGGACCGGAGAGAAATCAGATCCGATCGACGTGAAGTATTTGGTGACCGTCGAGAGTTTCGACAGGACCGTCGTGATCTACGTGGCGACCGACGCGATTTTCGGCACGATCGTCGTGACGCGAGACACTAGGGGAAAGGGGAAAAGGGGAAGAGGCCAATTTTCCCTCTTCCCCTTTTCCCTGTTACCCCTTTTTATTTGTGATGCCCTCGAGCTTGATGGATGGCGCCATTGAAGTAATCGTCATTCCTTCGATCACTTCCAGGCGGCAGGCGAGGCCGGGTTTGTCGTCGTTTGTGGATTGTCCTTCAGTGTGGTACCAAATCTGGCAATTCGTACACTCACCATTCCAACAGAAATCCCCGTAGGAAATCGTTTTCAGCGAAAGGAACTGAAAACAACGGAGCAGTCGATTCTTCTCGGGCACTTCCACCTGCTTGCCCATCACCTCGATACTTACAAGGCGATCGTAAGGGTCAAGCAAGTCGTTATCTAATGTTGGCTGCAGCGGCTCGCAGGTCTGCTCGCTCATGGGGCAAAAGTATAGCACCGAAATCAGTGAGCAGTGTCAGTGGGCAGAAGGCAGTAGGCAGAAACCAGTAGACGAGGGTTGAGAGATGGCTTACGGCACTGCGCCTAGCCCACTGCCCACTGCCCACTGCCCATGCCCAGCCCTCGCCCACTGCCCACTGCCCACTTCGCATCCGCGCCGTTACATTGCTAAAATAACCGCACACGGAGGTGAATGGTTGTCACTTATTATTTACACCAAGCCCGGTTGTCCTTATTGCCAGCAGGCCCGGGATTATTACGATTCAAAGGGAATAGCCTTCATTGACTATGACGCGCAGACGGATCGCGCGCATCGCGTCGAGATGCTGGCCCTCTCGGGCGGCGATCCGACCGTGCCGTGTATTGTTGAAAATGGCAAATACAAAGGTTCAGGCTGGGGCGATCCCCCTCGCGGTTGAACAGTTCATGATTAGCGGCCGTGAGCCGTTAGTAAAATCAAAACTTTAATCTCCCCGAGCATTCATCCTTAACAAGTCCCTGAGCAGAGGTCCAAATATGAAGAGACAAAAAAATGCCCCAGCGCGTTTAATTATAGTTCTCTCGATCATGGCGGCGCTCAACGTTTCCAACTTTGCCCAATCCAATGCGCTTCGAGCACCTATGACTGAAAAGAAAACCAAGACCACCAAAATTCATGACGACACCATGATCGACGAGTACTTCTGGCTGCGAGAAAAATCAAACCCCCAAGTCATCGCCCATCTGGAAGCTGAGAATTCCTACTCCGAGGCGGTTATGAAACCGACCGCCGCTTTGCAGGACAAGCTTTACAAAGAGATGGTCGGCCATATCAAAGAAACCGACGTCAACGTCCCTTATCGTTGGGGCGGCTATTTTTATTACACACGTACGGAACAGGGTAAGCAGTATCCAATCAGCTGTCGCAAAAAAGGCAGCCTGGATGCTAAAGAAGAAGTCGTACTTGATCAGAATGAGATGGCGAAGGGTCTGAAGTTTTTCGCCGTCGGCGCCTTTGTTCCCAGCGACGATGGTAATCTGCTCGCCTATTCAACTGACACCACAGGCTACCGCCAGTACAAACTTCAAATCAAGGACCTGCGCACCGGACAACTTTTGCCGGAGTCCTTCGAACGTGTGGGAAATGTGGCGTGGGCTACAGACAACAAAACCATCTTCTTCACTACTGAAGACGCCGTCACCAAACGATCTGACAAGTTCTTTCGACACGTTTTGGGAAGTGACCAGACGGACCTGATCTTTGAAGAGAAGGATGAACTTTTCGACATCGGCACCGGTCGCTCGCGAGACAAAGCCGTGATTCTGCTGGGTTCGCAGAGCAAGACTTCGAGTGAGTGGCAATATCTGCCGGCGAATAATCCCACCGCCGCTTTGAAGATTATCAGCGCGCGGGAAGCGGACCATGAGTACAACGTCGATCACCGTGGCGACCTTTTCTATATTCGGAGTAACAAGGGGGCCAAAAACTTTCGCGTGGTGACCGCGCCGGCTGCCGATCCTGCGCAGGCCAATTGGAAGGAACTCGTCGCTCATCGTCCGGAAGTCAAAATCGACGACCTCGATCTCTTTGCAGACCATCTCGTCCTGTCGGAGTGGGAAAATGGCCTGGAGAATATTGAGATTCTCGACTTCCGCACGAGCAAGACAAGTCGCGTTAGCTTCCCGGAACCGGTTTATTCGGCGTCAGTGGCGCAGAACCGCGAATTTGATTCGAAAGTTCTACGCTATAACTACCAATCGCTGGTTACTCCGAGCTCGGTGTTTGACTACGACATGAATACGCACAAGGCCACGCTTCTCAAAGAAACGGAAGTGCCAGGTGGCTTTGACAAGAAGAATTACAAATCCGAGCGGCTCTTCGCCACCGCCAAAGACGGAACGAAAATTCCCTTATCGGTGGTCTACCGCAAAGAGACGAAGCTCGATGGTTCGGCGCCGCTGCTGCTTTACGGCTACGGATCTTATGGCTACTCGATTGCCCCTACGTTCTCTTCAAATCGCCTGAGTTTGCTCGATCGCGGCGCGGTTTACGTGATTGCGCATATTCGAGGTGGCGGCGAGTTGGGCGAAGAGTGGCGCGACGCCGGGCGCATGATGAAGAAGATTAATACGTTCACCGACTTCATCGACAGCGCTGAATATTTGGTCAAGGGCAAGTACACTTCCCGGGACCGTCTGGTCATTCAGGGCGGTAGCGCGGGCGGGCTGCTAATGGGCGCTGTTACCAACATGCGTCCGGATCTGTTTAAGGCGGTGGTGGCGCAGGTGCCGTTTGTTGATGTGCTAAACACCATGCTCGACGCATCGTTACCGCTGACGACAAGTGAGTACATCGAGTGGGGCAATCCCAACGAAAAGGCAGCCTATGATTACATGAAGCAGTATTCGCCTTATGACAACGTTGGTCACAAAGATTATCCCTCGATGCTGGTGAAGGTTTCACTAAACGACAGCCAGGTTCCGTATTGGGAGGGCGCAAAGCTGGTGGCCCGGATTCGTGACATGAGGACCAACAACAATCCGTTGTTGCTAAAGGTAAACATGGGCGCCGGTCACGGTGGCTCGTCCGGCCGCTACGATTATCTGCACGAGGTGGCGTTTGACTATGCCTATATGCTCTGGCAGATGGGTGTAAAGGAATAGCAACGACACAACGTCACGAAACACAATCCTATTAACAAAAGGCGGCTCGCGTGGGCCGCCTTTATCTTTACGAGATATAAGCGTCAAGCGATTTGCTGGGACCGCGGGCGTCCCGCCCGCAATGAGCGCGAAGCGCGAAAAATGAAATTAAACAAGACCAGCGCTCCTGTGACGCGTTGCGGGCGGGACACCCGCGGTCCCAGCAAATCGCCTGAGTGTTTATTGCGCCTCTTTTTGCGAGGCTTGATCATCATGGCGCAGCAGTGCCTGCGCCAGCAGCAGCCTTGCCATTAGCCTCAGTTCAATGCGTTCGAAGCGATCGGCGGCTGCTCTGGTACGATCGAAATCAGCGTTTGCCAGGGCGGCGACGCTTTTCCCGTATTTGAAGACGGCAAAGTCGATGGGGATCATCGCCGAATGCTGCATCGAGAGTTCCCCTTTTTTAATTATCCCGGTGCTTATGAATTTATCCAGCAACAGGAGCTTCGTCATTTCATCGTTAGCGCGGTCGACCGTTCGTTCAATGAAGCCGAAGGCCTTTGCAGGTTCTACCAGAGCGTAGGCGCCAACCAGAGCGAGCAGGGCGTTAGTTTGAGTTTCGTTTTCAAATCCGGTCTTGATTAAAGTTTGCGCTTCGTTCAGTAGAGTTAATGCTTCGTCGTGTTTGCCTTTCTTCTCCAGCGTGATAGCCAGCTCGCTCATCACCCGAGCCCGTTCCTCTTTGTGGCGAATCTTCGGCAGAAGTTTTTGCAATTCTTCAGTGTCACTCTTGTCAATGGCGATGTTGATCTGTTCAGTGTCAAGGGCATCAAGCAGACTCTTTCGTCGTGACTCATCGGAAATTTCGCTATTGATAAACTCACGAAACGAATCCGCTCGACCCTTCATCGCTGCCATCACTACCGCTTGCTGCTGCATCCAGCTCCGATCATTGTCAGAAGCCGTGTCGGCCAATTTGAGCAATTCCTCGGGCGTGCCATTTCGAGTAAGAGAATTGTATTCATTTGACAGTCTCTCTTCCTTACTCAGCGTTTGATTGAAGGCCGTCAGCTTTTTTTGCAGCAGCGCCAAACGTTCAGGGGCAAATTCTTTAATCTCCGGCAGGATTTCAGATAGAGCGTAGAGCAGGTTCGCATTTCCGAACTCCGTCAACGCGGCATTGGTGATCAACTCGACCAATTCGCGCCGTTGTTCCTCTTCGAGGTTCAGGCGTTGGTTCGTCGCCGAAGGTTTAGTAAGAGTCGGTCCGGTTGGGGTGCGACTAAACGTCAGCAGTGAAACGGCGATGCTTGATCCTTGTAGATCAGTGGCAAGGTTTCTGCCGCGAAGTTTACTAATGACTTCACCGGCAAACTTCGTCCCCATTTCCGCGTTTTTCTGATTGAGTCTGAACAGCAGTGGGATTAGCTGATATGAAAACCCTTTCGCCAGGCTTTCGCGGGCGAGCTGCAACGCTTTCTGCGGATCGCGAGCAGCGGCTTCAGTAGCGATCTGCTGCTCAAGCGAGCGATCGTCCGGCGGAGTAAAACCGTCGCGCATCCATGCGACCGGCTCAAGCGGCGCCTGGCGAGAACTTCGCAACATGTCCAGCGCCAGCTGAGGGTCGTGACGCGCTACGCGTTGCAGCAACTCTTGGCGCAACCTGAAGAGGGCAAAGTATTGAGTAAAGTTCTGCTGCCTTTCTTTCTCGGACGGTTTTTCTCCCTTAGTGACTTGCGAGCCTGAGTTCATCAAGTTAAGCGTGTTGAGTGCGTCCCAGAAGAGATTGCGCGCGCGCGGTTCATCATGTTCCCAAAGCAAATCGGCGGCAGCGGCCAAAATAAACGAACGGTTTTCCGGTAGCTTAAGACCGGGCGCCGCCCCCGCGATCTCCTCTACCAGCACGTAAGTCTTGCGCTCGATCTGTTGCTTTCGTTCGGCTTCCTTCTCCTGCTTCTCCTTATCGCTCACTTGGGCAAGGGAGGAAGCAGAAAGTGGCAGCAACAGCAAGAGCCCTAAAAGCAATCGTGAAATTGTGGCTCTAATACTCATGACTTACGGGTAAGGGAGACGGTTTGTTGTGGGCCCAAGATACTCCTGTGCCCGCTAAGAATGCAACGAGGTCGGTTTGTCCACGAACTGTTGCCGAACATTCACCTCACGTCAGGAAGGGCACCTAACTTTTGGAGTGCGGTGACCTGTCACCGCTTTAGTCGTTGCGACTTGTCGCAACCTTCGTTCGGTTGAAACTAGCGTAGACTGCGGCGTCAAGCCGCCGCGGACAAAAGCGGTGACAGGTCACCGCACTCCAAAAGTTAGGCGCCCTTCCCACCCTGAGATTTACTGCCCACGAACCCTGTCGGTTGCGGTACGACAAGGGTTGGGAGTTAAATAGGGCGAAAGCAACAAACCCTCATGGTTGGATCAACGTTAGGGAACTACAAGATTCTCGAGAAGCTCGGTGCGGGCGGACAGGGCACCGTCTATAAAGCCGTTGACTCCAAACTCGGCCGCACTGTGGTAATCAAAGTTCTTCCCGAAGAGTTGCTGGCGAAACCCGCCAATGTGAAGCGCTTTGAACGCGAGGCGCGCCTCGCATCATCACTGGATCACGCGAACATCTGCACAATCTTTGATTTGAACGTCATCGACGGAGTTCACTTCATCGCGATGCAGTATATTCCCGGACGCAACGTTCGCCAGCTGGTAAACGGCAAGGCTTTGCAACTCGAGAGTGCGCTGTCGATCGCTATTCAGGTCTCAGACGCTCTGGCCGTGGCGCACGCGCAGGGAATAATCCATCGCGACATCAAGGCCGGTAACGTGATGGTAACCAGCCAGGGCCAGGCGAAGGTGCTCGATTTTGGTCTCGCCAAACTGCTCGATGACGATGCGGCTCGCACTTCAGGAATTCACCACACCGAGTTAACTGAAGTAGGTATTCCCTACGGCACGGCAACCTACGCGGCTCCCGAACAGGCGCGCGGCGATCGGGTTGATTCCCGGGCAGACATTTTTTCGACTGGCGTCTTGCTCTACGAAATGCTTACGGGTACCTGGCCTTTTAGAGGCAAGACTGCGATCGATGTGCGTCACGCGGTGCTACATGAAAACCCGGTACCTATCAATGAAGCGCGGGGGGAACGAGTGCCCGATCGTCTGCAACAGATACTCGACCGTGCGCTTGAAAAGAATCCGCGCGATCGCTACCAGCAAATATCACAGTTTCGTGACGATCTGCGTGCAGTTTCACGCGAGCTGGCGACGTCGACCGGCGCAGTGATCGACGAAAGCAGTTTGCCCGTTGCTCCACGTCATTTGAACCCAGACAGTCCTATGGCTCGGGCCAAGCGTTGGTTCAGGAGTATTACCGGTGCGGCAGAGACCTCGGGAGGATCTTCAGGGCGGCGCGGTATTTCGCAACCTCGCGAAGCTGCACGAAACTCCGACGACTTTCGGCGATCGCGAGCGCAAGAGCGTAGCGATCATGCCCTTCAAAAACCTTGGTAACGATCCTGAGACTGCCTTCTATGAATTCTCGCTTGCTGATGCAGTGATTACGGAGTTGGCCCGCGTGCGGGCACTGATCGTGCGTCCCTCTTCAGTGATTGTGAAGTACCAGGGCCAGCAATTCGATCCGGGCGAGGTGGGGCGGGAACTGGACGTTGATGCAATCCTCACTGCCAGTTTCCTGCGCGCGAAAGATCATTTGCGAGTAACGGTGCAACTGCTCGACGTGCGCACGAGCGAGATTCTCTGGAGCGATCGCATCGACGCAGACGCCAGCGACATCATCGCCGTTCAGGACATGATCGTCCAACACATCGTCGACGGCCTGCGCATTGAGCTAAGCCCGGATGAAAAAGACAATCTGGCGAAGGGGTCAACCACTGACGCCGCGGCCTCAGAGGAGTATTTACGGGGGCGCCACTGCATGGGACAGTTTATCTATCACACCATCAGCCGCGCCGATTTGGAGTCAGCAATAAATCACTTCGAGCGCGCTACTGAACTGGATCCCAAATTCGCACTGGCCCACTCCGCCCTGGGAGGCTGTTACGTCAATCGCGTGCTTAAGGGACTCGGTGAAGCGCACGATCATGAGAAAGCGCTCGCGGCCTTTAATAAGGCGCTGGCAATAGATCCGAAGTTGCTGGAAGCGCGCATGCACATGATCTTCATCTACATAAGCACCGGCCAAAAGCCGAGGGCGCGTGAGGAAGTGGAGTTGTTGCGTGAGGAGTATCCCAATGATGTCGGTGTTCACTTTGCACGCGGTTATCTGGCGCGGCTCGATAGTGACTACGACCGCGCCCTGCGCAGTTTTGAACGCATGGTTCGGCTCAATCCCAACGAACGAGTGGTGACCAGTTACAATCGCGCTCGCATCTTTATGTACCAGGGGCGTTATGAAGAAGCGTTGGATGAAATCGATCAAGGCGCCAAATTGGAGCCTGACCATCCGATGATCCAAACATTTCGCGGCGCGTGTACTGTATTATCGTGGAGAGGTTGACGCGGCCGCGCGAATTCTCGAGCAGGTACTCGAACGTCATCCAAAGATGGATGGGATTCGTCCCATACTTGCCACCTGCTTTAGCGCACAGGGCAAACATGAAATGGCCAATAAGCAGTTGACCGAACGGGTGAAGGTGGTTGCTGCCGAGGATCACGACATCGCTTACTGGCTGGCCTCGGCATACCTGTTACAGGGCCGGCAGGTGCTGGCGCTCAATTGGTTGCAAAAGGCCATCGATCTGGGCAATGACAATTATCTCTGGTTTGAGTCAGATCCGAACTGGACCGATCTACACAACGACCCGCGTTTTAAAGAAATGATGCAAAGGGTCAGGGCATCGCTTGAGAAACGCGAGGGAACTGCTGCATGAAAACTTTCGTCGTCGGAGATGTTCACGGGCGGGCGGCCCAACTTCACTGTCTCCTGGACATGCTTCCCCGCGAAGAAGCCGCGGACACGCTCGTATTTTTGGGCGACTTGATTGATCGCGGGCCCGATGCTCCCGGCTGCGTTGAGCTGGTGATGAAACTTCAGAAGGAGAATCCGGAACGAGTGCTGTGCCTGCGCGGGAATCATGAGCAGATGTTGCTGGATTTCATCGAGGGCAGCGCCAATCTATGGATTACTCCCGTCACCGGCGGCGAGCGCACGTTTGAGCAATACACGGGAAAACGTTTGAACATCACCAGGGAACAGGATCTCGATGATGCTCGTCGCGAGATTGAAAGCAGCGTGCCCTCAGAACATCTGGACTTCTTTCACGAGCTCCCTTACTTCCACGAAGATGACTACGCGATTTACGTACATGCCGGTCTTGATCGCGCCAAACATCCGAAAGACACGGCGCCGCAATCGCTTGCTCTGGATGCGCGACATGGAGTTTTACAAAAACTATCGCGGCAAGCCCTGCATCTTTGGTCACACGCCAACGCCGTTGCTGCCCTTGCGCGGCCGGGTAGGTCGTCACGGAATCTATATTTCTCACAGCGCCATCGGTATCGATACCGGCTATAACCTGCAGTCGCCGCTAAGCTGTCTTTCACTGCCTGACTTTTCACTCTACCAGTCATTCGCCGACGGTCATGATGAAACACACCACATCACGTCGTTCATTCCCGATACGTTAAGAGCGATGCAGAAGAAGGCCGGGCTCGGCTAATCGTCGCGCTTGATTTATTCAGAACAGGCTCGTGAAAAAGCACATTCTCATCTACGGTCTTTCTGGGGGATTGCTAATCGTGCTGCTCAGGCTCATTGAGTATCGCTTCCTGGTGGTCGAGCATTCCCTGGAGATTTACGGCGGCCTGATTGCTCTGTTATTTGCCGGGCTGGGAATCTGGCTGGGGCTTAAACTCACGCGCAAGAAAGAGATCGTTGTATTCAAAGAAGTTGTCGTTTCTGCGCCGTTTGTCGTGAATCAAGGAAAACTTCGTGAGCTGGGTGTTACCCGTCGGGAGCTGCAGATTCTCGAACTGATCGCCAACGGCATGAGCAACCGCGAGATTGCCGAGAAGCTCTTCGTCAGCGAGAACACGGTGAAGACGCATTCGAGCCGGCTGTTTGACAAGCTCAGCGCCAAACGAAGAACGCAGGCGGTGCAGATTGGCAAGGAGATCGGCTTGATACCGTAGAGCCTTTCAGATTCGCGTCACCCGCGTTAATCTGCGGCTGGTTTTCATTAACCCTAACGCTCGCGCACGTGGTCCTAAAGTCGTATTTTTCCTGTCAAGCTGCGAAATCATCCTAAAGTATGACGACAATCGGGCCGCTAACAGCTACTTTCCCGCCCGTTAATTAGAACGTCCCGACCAGGAGAACAAATCTCATGAAGAAAACTGTTTTGACCTTCGGGCTTATTTCCGGGGCAGTCGCGGCGCTGCTGACGTTCTCAACGATGCCCTTTGTCTATCGATTCGGTTTTGACAAGGGCCTGATCGTGGGGTACACGAACATTGTAGTTTCCCTGCTGTTAGTACCATTCGGCATTCGGTCATACCGCGAAAACATTGGCGGCGGTAACATCACTTTCGGCAGGGCCTTCGCGGTTGGCATTCTCATCACACTCATCTCATGCATCTGTTACGTCCTTGCGTGGGAAATCGTCTACTACAACTTCCTGCCAGACTTCGCTGAGAAATACACCGCCTATATGGTCGAGAAAGCGAAGGCCTCCGGCGCGACGCAGCAGGTGATTGATGCGACGCTTCAGGAGATGAAAGGCATGAAGGCGATTTTAGACAATCCGCTGAGCTTCGCCGCTGTTGGGTTTACTGAACCCTTTCCCGTGGGCTTGATCATAACCACGATCTCAGCGGCGATACTGAGAAAGAAACGTCAAATCGATCCTCAACCTGCGGAGCAGGTGATAGCGTAGAGTCTGGGGTGGAGCGTAGCGGAAACCCAGGAACTTTTGTCGACAATAATTAAAGTCCGCGAAGCGGCCGACAGTAGAATCATCACGAATGGCGTTTTGTTATCAAACTACTTCCGACCGCTTCGCGGGCTTACTATCTTTTCCCTTTAGGATCCTGGGGTTCCGCTACGCTCACCCCAGGCTTTATGCTGTCGCCTGCTCCGTAGGCTGTCAATGCACAATCCCGGCGTATTTCTTTTCACCGGCGTCGATGCGAAACGGAAGATGGTTCTGCCGCGGCGGTAAAGGACAGGTGGCAAAGTTTGTAAAGGCGCACGGCGGGCTATAAGTCTTGTTGAAATCGATTACGATCTTTGCCGCTTGCATCTGGCGGCGACACATAAAGGTAACGTCCGGCGCCGTAAGTCTCTTTGCCGGTGGTTTCGTCGGCAATCATCACGAACAGATCGGTTTCGCCTTTTTCGAGTATCGGATCAATCCGGTAAGTCTTGCCGTCAACTTCAAACGCCAGCGCGCCGGGTGAGGTCTCGTCGTCAGTCATGCCGAGCACGTTAGTAATTGGGATCATTTTGGCGGGTTGATAAGGTTCGAAGCGCGCTTCAATGCGCCACTTCGGATCAATCGGATAATACTCGAGGCCTTTGAACTCGCGCCGTGTCTGGCTCTCTTTATCTTTAACTCTGACACCCACCTTGTCGCCGCGTTTGATGATATTAATCAGGAGCGAGTCGAGTTTAAGGATGGTGGGTCCGTTGTCGTCGGTATCATCTCTCAGCTGGAGTGGTGCAGTGACAGGGTTATTATCCGCAGTGATCTCGGTTCCAGGGTGCACTGTCAACAGCACCTTACCTTTCTCCACCGAAAACAATCCAGCGACGCCCGGTGCTTTGCCCTTTGGCAGCACAACGGCGTTCTTTGGATCGCTGCCAAAGGTATGCTCGCCTTCGTTGAGCCAGAAAAGGCCGACCAGGGTGAGCCAGCCATCCTCCTTTGTCAGGCTCGCGAGACGATCGTTCTGCCACTTCTGAATTTCACTGTGGTGTACAGCCGGATCGATTGCAGACTGTTGTTTGGTTGCCTTCTGACAAGCCGTTAAGACGACGACTGCGATAACCACAAAAAGTAGGGCGTGCTTCATTAGAATCTCTGTCCCACTGAAAGCGCATCTATTTGGAGTGCGGCGACCTGTCGCCGCTTTGGTCCGCGGCGGCTTGACGCCGCAGTCTACGCTAGATTCAACCGAACGAAGGTTGCGACAGGTCGCAACCGACTAAAGCGGTGACAGGTCACCGCACTCCAAAAAGGTGGCTTCACGCCTGTCGCTGCAGAATGAAATCAGCGATGGCCTGCAGCAGCTTGGTTGGTCGATCTATGTTTGCGAGCGCGGCGCAAGCGGATTGATGCGCTTGAGCCAGGTGTTTCCGTGTGGCCTCAAGTCCAAACAGAGACGGGTAGGTTGCCTTTTGCGCGCGCTGATCCTTGCCGGGAGTTTTGCCGAGCGTTTCGGCTGTGGCGGTCACATCGAGCAAATCGTCGGTGATTTGAAAAAGCAATCCAAGTTGAGAGGCGTACTCAGTTACGGCGGCCAACTCAGTTTCCGAAGCGTCGGCGATGATGGCCCCGCATCTTGCCGCAGCAATTATCAACGCGCCGGTTTTCAGTCGATGAATCAGTTCCAACTCGCCGGCAGAAACCTCGCGCGATTCTGCCTCAAGATCACATCCCTGCCCGGCTACCATTCCGCGCGGCGTGCCTGCAGCCCTCGCCATCTCCCCAATCAAGCGCACCCGCTTCTCCGCCGAGAGGCGTTCGTCCTCCGCGACTAACTTAAAGGCCAGCGTCTGCAGCGCGTCGCCTGCGAGGATTGCGTTTGCTTCGCCGAATCGCACATGACAGGTGGCCCGCCCGCGACGCAAGTCGTCGTTATCCATTGAGGGGAGATCGTCGTGTATCAACGAATAGGTATGAATAAGCTCCAGCGCGCAGGCGGTGTCACTGAGCAGTTGCCGCTCAGCGCCAAATGTTTCGCCCGCCGCCAGCAGCAGGATCGGTCGAAAGCGTTTGCCTCCTGCAAAAACGCTCCAGCGAATCGCGGCGTGAACTCTTTTGGGTGGGATCGATTCCGCCGGCAGAATGCGATCGAGCGCCGCATCGATCAGTTTGCGCGCTTCAATGGTGAACCGCGGAAAATCAGTAGCAGCCGTAGCGCCGGAAGTTTCCGGATCGGCTATGTCAGGAGAACTGTTCATCATTCGGAGACTTTGTGCAAAAACTAGTCAGGCATGCCGCGAAGCTGCTTCATGGTTCTATATTTGTCGACCCACAGCTAAACACTGTATCGCTCACCGAGGTGACACCGCATGCTATGGCGGACTTTTTGGGAAAGTATTATTCGGCGTTACTGGCTTCGGAGATTACTTTCTCAAACGGGCTTACTACCGGTCGGCCTTGATTATCGCGCAGCAGTACTTCAATACGTCGTTCCGCCTGGCTGAGACGCTCCTGACATTGCCGGGATAGCCGAATACCGTCCTCGAACAGTTCCAGACTCTTTTCGAGCGGCAGGTCACCGCCCTCGAGTTGATGGACAATTTCTTCCAGCGCCTCGAGCGACGCCTCAAAGCTTTTTGGTTTTTCGTGGTCTTCCTTCATGAAACCTCTCTGCGATTCAACCATGGGTTCTTTTTAATACTAAGGACTAACGCTCACTTCTCATCAACGCTCTCGACACGAGCGCCCAGTGCCCCCTTTGCCAACCGGACCGTTATGGAATCACCCACTGAAACCTGTTTGGCATCACTGATCAGCTTTCCGTCTTTAGTCTGCGCCAGCGAAAACCCGCGCTGCAGCACAGCCAACGGCGAAAGCGCATCGAGCGACGCCGCTGCCAACCCGAGCCGATTCTTCGCTTCTTCCAGCTGCTTTTCGAGCGCGATATTGCAGTTAGTATACGCTGAATCAAACCGCACGCGGGCCTCAGACAGCCGCGCTCGCAATTGCGCGGGCGCGAGACTGGCACTCAAGGCATCGTTGCGGAGCCGTGCGCCGCGTAACGCTTGAGCTATCAGTATCTCCAGGCGATGCCGGGCCGAGTTCGTTCCTTCGGCAGCGTCTCGCAATCTGCCACGCACCTGGTCAAACGCCTGAGAGAGAGCTTGTTCCTGTACGCGTGTTCGTGCAGTTATTACTTTGTATCGCATCAGTTGCGCGAGGTTTTGTCCCGCCTGCGCCAGCGTAGCGCAAAGTTGATCTTCGCGCGCGGCAACCAGTTCGGCTGCGGCTGACGGAGTCGGCGCCCGCTGATCGGCCACAAAGTCAGCGATAGTGAAGTCTGTTTCGTGACCTACCGCCGAGATTACCGGAATCGCCGAAGCGCGAATCGCGCGAGCCACTTCTTCGGTGTTGAAGGCCCAGAGATCTTCAGTTGAGCCACCGCCACGACCTACGATCAGGACGTCAACCAAATCTCTATCGCGCCCTTCAGACTGAGCGCGCCGGTGATGATCATTCAGTAGCTTTATAGCCCGCGCGATGTCGCTCCCGGCGCCATCGCCCTGCACCCGTGCCGGCGAAAAGAGAACGTGAACGGTGCGTGTGCGGCGGGAGATTACATTAAGGATGTCGCGAATCGCCGCCCCTGTCGGTGAGGTAACAACACCGACGCGTCCCGGGAAAACAGGGAGAGGCCGCTTTAGTTCGCGTGCAAACAGTCCTTCAGCCTGAAGTCGATCACGCAGTTGTTCGAAGGCAATCTGCAGGGCGCCGGCGCCGACCGGATCGAGCGCCTCCACAATTAATTCGTAATCGCCTCGGGCTTCGTAAACTGTCAGCCGGCCACGCGCGCGAACATGCAACCCGTCTTTTGGTCGAAACCGGATGCGGGTGTTTGCTGAACGAAAACATTTCGCCCGCAACTGCGCCCCTTCATCCTTGATCGTGAAATACCAGTGCCCGGATGAATGCGCCTTGAAGTTTGAGATTTCGCCTTCAACCCAGACCGTACTGAAACGCGCTTCGATGGCTTTGCGAACTGATTCCGTCAACTCGCTGACGGTCAGCGGCCGGCGTTCGGTTTCGTCGAACAGCGATGCGAAAAGTGGTTGGGACATCGGAAGGCTGAAGGATGACGGATGAAGGATGAAAAGTAAACTCCGACCGCGCCATTCAAGTGATTTGCTGGGACCGCGGGCGTCCCGCCCGCAATGAGCGCGAAGCGCGAAAAGATTGACTCTAAAAAGACTTCGCGCTTGACGGCGCGTTTGCGGGCGGGACGCCCGCCGTCCCAGCAAATCACTTGAGCGTCGCTAAGGCGTCGCCACATTCACTGCCGGACTCAAGCGCACCGACGCGCCCTCGCGGTTGGTGCGGACGCGCAGCCGGGGGCCGGTGGAGGACGTTGAATTAGAAGCGTAGGTGACTGTGTAAGCGGTACGAAGTTGAACGACGACATCATCGTAGGCGCGCTGTAACTCTTGCAGATGACGGATCGGGTAATAGACTCCTCCCGAAGCCTGGGCCAGCTTTTGACCTTCCTCGTGAGCGCGAGTGGTGAGCGTCAGGTAACGAGTACGCAGCGGGTCGATCGTAACTTCCGGTTTGGGCACGCTGCCCTCCGGAATCAAGCCGGAAGGAATGTAAAGCGGATAGATCAAGGCCCCTGATTCGACGATCGCTTCGAGGATCGCCGGAAAGGGCACGAAGGATTTATTGTCATCGCCATCCGAAAGAATCACCACGGCGGTTCTTTCGCCTCGGAGTTGTTTCACCGTGTCTGCCAAAACAAAGCCGAGTGCGTCGTAAAGCGCGGTGCCGCCGCCGGCGTCTATTTCATCAAGTTTGCGCGAGAGCATCCGGCGGTCGGTGCTGAAGTCTGAGATCACCTGGATGTCGTCGCGGAAACTGATGATTGCAATTCGATCCTGCGGACTGGCAGTGTTCAGGAAGTCGCGCGCCGCTTTGCGAATAAACTCGATTCGTTCCTCGACGCTTCCCGAAACGTCGAGCAACAGCACGAGATTGAAAGGTTCGTGCGTGGGCACAACCTTCGTCACCTGGCGCTCGACTCCATTTTCGTAGACGGTGAAATCGGATTCTTTCATACCGCCAATCGCCCGCCCATTTCGATCGGTAACGCTGGCGTTGAAACGCAGAAGCTGAGGTGACGATACGCTTACGAACTTACCCGGCGGTGTTCGTCTTACCAGCGTCGGCTCCTTCTGAAGCGGAGGAAGTGTTTTAGCGTAATCACCAAACAGCTTCGGCGACACTTTGCGAATGGCGTCGATCAATTGGCTGTCGCCGCTGCGAACGATGGCGCGCGCAGCTTCGGTTAAAGGCCGTTCGCGCAGATCGCTCGGCACCATGCTGGGATCGACGTTCAGTAAAACTACGCCGCGCTGTGTCAGAAAATTGAGTTGCACCCGCTGTTCCTTGCCGGGTTTCTTCTCACCCAGCTTCCCGGAGATCCTGGAGATGCCGGCCGCTTTTTCCTTGATCTTCGGAAGCTCAACGTCGCTCAGATAGCGAGGCTTGCTTGCGCTCCAGATGAAGTCAAACTTTACGGCATCGAGTGGAACGTCAGCGTGAATCGTTCCCGTGTTGGTGGTGACCGCAGCCGACTCAACATTGCCTACGACATCAACCGAACCCGCTTGAGTATCGACTATCACTTTTGAGCGCGACGGTATGCGCACGATCAGATCGATGCGATCTTGATCGCGGCGGTCGCGCACTTCTATGTTCAGGTTACCGCCTTTCGCTACGGTGTGAAGATCGCTGGCGCTAACTGGTGCACCGGTTGAGCTGGCCTCAATCGAGACTTTCTTTATCTGTTCGTCCGAGGCAATCACGCTGACTCTGCCGCTGCGACTTTTTACGGTCAGCGAGATCTTTTCGCTGGTGTCCAGCTCTGTGTGGTAACTCTGCGCGGAAACGGAACTGAAGAGCCCGGGCAGGAGTAGCAGCCCAAACAAGACGACGACTTTTGTATTTACGGGATAACTGCGGCCGAGGTTAGCCGCGGGGGCCTTCAGGTAAAACATAGGCATTGATCTTGCCCAAGCTCAGGCCGACGGTCAAGTCTCTACCCAAATTGAGCAGCGGCTACTCTTTCGGAGTGCGGCGCAGACCACGGCGCCGCTTTGAAGTCTGCAAGGCGGCAGATTGACGCCGCAGTAGCACCCCTCCGGCTGCTTGACCGGCAAGTGTTACCCGCAGGTGCGCTACGACGCTCGCATAACCTGGACCAAGAGCGCTGACAGGGTCAGCGCATCTCCGAAGGCAGCCTCGCCACAGTTGCTAATCGAGATTGATCCGCTATCATACGCAGACCAGTTAAACTCAGCTTTGATGGTCGTGCTGGCAAGCACGAGGTCGAGGCATCGTCGATAAAGGGGGGTCCAGTGTTAGAAACTCCGGCCGTGCAGATAAGCGAAGAGAAGTTCCTCATCCACAACCTGGTGAAGCGCGAACCGCGCGCGGGCCTTGCTGAAGATGTGCGTCGCGGTCTCGCAAGGCAGCCCAAGCGGTTTCTGCCAAAATACTTCTACGACCAACTAGGCTCGCAACTCTTCGAGGCGATCTGTCTTTTGCCGGAGTATTACCTCACCCGCGCTGAGAATGAGATTCTTGATCGCTATGCCGATGAAATCGTGGCTTCGGTGGCAGGCAAGATCACTCTCCTGGAAATGGGCAGCGGCAGCGCCTCGAAGACGCGGCTGCTTATTGAGGCGTTGTTCAGGAAACAAGCTGAGTTGCTTTTCATTCCGGTTGATATTTCCGCGTCAGCGCTCGACAGCAGCTCACGCATACTTTTGCAGTCGTATCCGCAGCTCCGCATTGAAGCCTACGCCGCTGACTATTTCGCCGGACTGGCGGAATTAGCAAAGAAGCCGAGGGCCCGCACGCTGGCGCTATTTCTCGGTTCCAACATCAGCAATTTTGATCCGGATGATGCCTTGAAGTTTCTGCGCGCTCTCAGACAAGTGTTGCGCTCTGGAGATGCATTGTTGCTGGGGGCTGATTTGAAGAAAGATAAAAGTGTGCTCGAGGCCGCCTACAACGATGCACTCGGTGTGACGGCGGCGTTTAACTTGAACGTGCTGGCGCGAATCAACCGCGAACTTGGCGGCAACTTCGACCTCCGCGCTTTCCAGCATCGCGCCTTCTATAACGAAGCAATCGGCAGAGTTGAAATCTATATTGAGAGCATGCGCGAACAGACTGTTCTAATTAGCGGGCTGGAGATGGAAGTCCAATTTGCTGAGGGCGAACAGATTCATACCGAGAACTCTTACAAGTATGATCGCAACGACATCGCGAGGTTGGCAGTTGAAACGGGATTCGTCCACGATCGCACCTGGCTTGACGGCGAGGAGCGGTTTAGCAGCAATCTTCTGCTTGGCGGTTTGAGAAAACAAGGACAGGATTTACCAGGATTAACAAGATCAAGTAGAAATCGTTCTGGCTGATTGTTCTGTATCATGTTCATCTGGTAAATCCTGTCTATGTTCACTTCATGCGCGCCCAAATGCCCGATGTCCCTGACAATCCGCTGGTCGAATTTCGCGATGTGAGTTTCTCCCACGCGGCCGCATCCGCGCCGGTCATTTCTCACCTCAACTTTTCAGTTCAGCAGGGCGAAACCTGGTCCTGCTAGGGGAATCAGGTTGTGGAAAAACTACGACTCTCAAATTAATCAACCGCCTTTTGTCGCCGAGCTCCGGCGAGGTAATGGTCGAAGGTAAGTCCACGACCGCCTGGGATCCGATTCGCTTACGGCGGCGCACCGGTTATGTAATTCAGGAAGGCGGCCTCTTTCCCCACTTCTCCGTAAGAAGAAACGTTGGCCTGGTTCCTTCACTCGAAGGTTGGGACGAAGTGCGAATCAAGAATCGAGTTGACGAACTGCTTCAGATCGTCGGTCTCGGTCCGGCTGAGTTTGCCGAACGTTATCCAGGCGAGCTATCGGGCGGCCAACGACAGCGTGTGGGTGTCGCGCGTGCCCTGGCAGCCGAGCCGCCCTTGCTTTTGTTAGACGAACCTTTTGGCGCGCTCGACCCTTTGACACGCGCGAGCTTGCAGCGACAATTCGTAGACCTCACCCGGCGACTTAAAAAAACTGCGGTCTTCGTTACGCATGACGTGCGCGAGGCGTTGCTGGTTGGTTCGCACATCGGACTGATGCACAAGGGCAAGCTGTTGCTGCTTGATACTCCCGAGAACTTTCTTAAGTCTAAAAACGAGCAGGCACTTGCTTACATAGAGACGCTTGACCTCGCTGATTCGCATCCGGCGGAGGAAGGCAAATGAGCTTCTGGCATTTTCTCCGGCAAAACTGGCCGGAGCTTTGGGAACATTTGCGCGAGCACTTGTGGCTGGTATTTATCTCGACGCTGATCGCCGTGGCCATCGGCATTCCCACGGGCGTTCTGTTGACACGAAAAAAATCTTTACGCGGTCCCGTCCTGGGAATTGCCAACATTATGCAAACCATTCCGAGCCTGGCGCTGTTTGGTTTCCTGATTCCGCTGCCGTTCGTCGGTGGCATCGGTGCGCGCACCGCGATCGTGGCGCTGGTGCTTTATTCGCTGTTGCCGATTATTCGCAACACAGTGACCGGCATCCTGGGAGTTGATCCGAATGTGCGCGAGGCCGCGGTGGCCATGGGAATGACTGGCAGCCAGGTTCTGTGGAAGGTCGAGTTACCTTTGGCGATGAGCGTGATCATTACCGGCGTGCGAGTGGCGTTGGTGATCGCTATTGGTGTGGCGACGATTGCTGCAGCGGTTGGAGCCGGCGGCCTCGGCGTCTTCATCTTTCGCGGCATCCGGCAGTTTGATAACAATTTGCTACTCGCCGGCGCCGTACCCGCGGCTCTGCTGGCGTTGACCGCGGACTTCGGACTCGGACTAGTTGAAAATCACTTCTCGGTGAATCGAAGCAGAAAGATGGCCACAAGTTCGAAAAGGAGGCTCGCTATTGGCGCTGCGACTGCAATCGCTATTGCAATCATCGCGGCGGTTTATATCGGCTCGCGCGATTCGGGTTCGCATTCTTCCCCGGTGCAAAGCGCACACGTTGTGGTTGGCTCGAAGGACTTCACCGAGTCTGCGCTGCTCGGCGAAATCGTCGCCGAGCTGCTCGAAGCGCGCGGCATTAGTGTTGAGCGCAAGTTTGAATTAGGTGGAAACTTACCGCATGACGCGTTGCTTGGCAGTAAGATCGATCTTTATCCGGAATACACCGGCACCGCTTACACCGCTATTTTAAAACATGCTCCCATAACTGATCCGCGAGCAGTCTTTGAGCAGGTGAAAGAAGAGTATGCCGACAAATTTAAGGTTGCGGTCAGCGAGCCGCTGGGGTTCGACAACACGTTCGCGATTTTGGTGCGCGGTGCAGAAGCCAGGCGACTCAAGTTGCAGACGATATCTGACGCCGTGCCATACGCGCGAAATTGGCGCGCCGGCTTTGGGCAGGATTTTATGTCGCGCGCGGATGGTTACCCGGGATTCGCAAAAGCCTACGAGCTGAAGTTTAAGGAACAACCGCGGGAGATGGATCTTTCCCTAACCTACATCGCGCTGGCGTCCGGGAAAGTTGATTTGATTGCCGGCAATTCGACCGAAGGAAGAATAGCGGCGCTTGATTTGTTTCAACTCGAGGACGACCGTCATTATTTTCCGCCTTACGAGGGTGTCTACCTTGTGCGGCAAGATTCGCTCACCCGTGTGGCGGCGTTGAATGAAGTACTGTCTAAGCTTGCCCATGCGATCTCGACTGACGAGATGCGCCAGTTAAACTACGAAGTTGATGCAAATAAGCGTGGTCAGGCTGAGGTAGTGCGCGCTTGGATTAAGCAGAAAGGGTTTTGAAAACCGAAGCCGCTCGTTTTCCCCTAATGGCTCTGGACGACTGGAAGGATCAAAATATGAAAAGAACACTCATTACCTTAATCATGGTTACATCGCTGTTGCAGACTACTGCTTTGGCTCAGACGACACAGCCGCCGAAAGTTGTTTTCATCAAGGCCGGTCACCTAATTGATGTGCGCGCTGGGCGGGTGTTGGACAACCAGGGAATTCTGGTCGAAGGCGAACGTATCAAAATGGTCGGCCCGATCGCGACAGTGGAAAAAACTGTGCCCTCAACCGCTCAGGTTATCGACCTCTTGAAATCCACTGTGCTACCCGGTCTCGCCGATTGTCACACGCATGTACTTCTGCAAGGCGATATCACAGCCGCCGACTACGATGAGCAATTATTGAAGGAGTCGATTCCTTATCGCACGATCCGCGCGACCGTCGCTGCCCGCACTGGACTGATGAACGGTTTCACAGTGATGCGGGATCTGGAAACCGAAGGCGCGATGTACGCCGACGTCGATGTGAAGACTGCGATCAACCGGGGCGTGATTCCCGGGCCACGCATGTTTGTTTCAACTCGTGCCTTTTCCGCCACCGGTATGTACCCATTGCTTGGTTACTCCTGGGAATTGAAAATGCCGGAAGGCGTGCAGATCGTTGACGGAGCCGACAACATCCGCCGCGCAGTACGCGAGCAGGTTAAGTATGGCGCCGACTGGATCAAGTTTTACGCTGACCGCCGGTATTACGTGAAGGACGGGGCGCTCCACTCCTGGGTGAACTTCACCGAGGACGAGATGAAAGCAATGGTCGACGAATCGCACCGGCTCGGCCGCCCGGTGGCCGCACACGCAATGGGCTGGGACGGCATCGACGCGTCTCTCAAGGCGGGTGTGGATTCGATCGAGCACGGATATGGACTCGACGAGGGACTCATGGACCGCATGGTGCGCCAGGGAACGTATTGGTGCCCGACGATCTACGTCGGCGCGTATGTTGCTGAAGGACGCGCTGCAGCCGGCGCGCCGATTTGGCTGACGATGCGCGATCTCGAGGCTAAGGCTTTTGGCATTGCGGTGCGCAAAGGAGTGAAGATCGCTTACGGCACGGATGCGGGCGGCTACGCCTGGACGGAAAATCAGGCTAAAGAGTTTTCTTACATGGTGCGCTATGGGATGACTCCGATGCAGGCAATTCAATCGGCGACAGCGGCCTCTGCGGATCTGCTGCAGCGTTCAAACGACTTCGGATCGATTGAAGCCGGCAAATTCGCGGACATCGTCGCGGTTAGTGGCGATCCCCTGCGCGATATCTCGGAACTCGAACGAGTGCGTTTCGTAATGAAAGGCGGCGAGGTTTATCGAAACGACAAGTGAGACAGGATCAGGAGACTTGATTTTCTGAGGTTTTGAAATTCGTTGAACAGGATTTCTGATTAGCTTCTATCTTCTGAATTCTGAGTCCTGAGTCCTGATTCTTCATTGAGGAGATAAAATGACAATTCTAGACCTAATCGTGTTGCTTCTTATCGCCGGTGTTTGCGGCGCCATCGGTCAGGCGATCGGTGGCTTTTCGCGAGGCGGTTGTTTGGTCTCGATCGCGCTCGGGTTCGTAGGCGCCGTGTTGGGAATGTGGTTGGCGCGCCAAATGGGATTGCCGGAACTGTTTTCGATTCGGATTGGCACCACCAACTTCCCGATTGTCTGGTCGATCATTGGTTCGGCTCTTTTCGTGGCAATAATCTCATTGCTAACGAGGCGGAGACCTTAAGTCTCATTCGAACGCACAGTTCAACCTAATCGCCGGGAGAGCCCTGCGCGAATCGTCACTCAGATCTAATCAAACCTTTGATGTGAGAGCCGGGTGTCTTTAGCAGTCAACAGCCGGAGGACATCTGGGCAGCGGCCAACTCCGACCGACTCATTAGTGAAGCGTCGACATCACTTCGTGGAGACGGTGATTGTCCACTGCAGACCGTTTGGTTTGTCACCACTATTGAATTGTTCAGCGCCATTTTCATCGACGATGACAATTCCCGTAATCCTCCGGTTGGCGTTTTCATGCTTCTTCGGATCGTTGGGATCTTTCTTGTAGAGGCTTTCGGAAAACTCGATCTTTACCGAGCCACCCTTGATGATAATTTCACTGCCACCTTCTGACATGTTTATCTCCTTTGAGGTTACTGACGTTAATTCTTCTGAGCAAGAAGCTCGTTCAGCTGGGTGCGAGAGACCTGGATATCGGGGCGCTTAAGATAGGAGTTGTAATTGTCTGCGCCCCATAGTTCTTGAAAACTCGTAATTAGTTTGTCTGCGCGGGTAGCATAATCTAGAGCTCTTTGGTCATCGCGCAACCTGCGGCTGTTTCGAGCGGCTGTGAGCAGCGCCATCAGTTCAATCTCGGGAGTGCCGATTCGCGCCGATAATTCCTGGGACTCGAGGGAGCTCTTTAATCCAGCCTGCGCGTCACCTTCCTCCAGCTGGGCCTGCGCCAGCGCCAGTAGTGCGTCAGAAAGAATTATGGGATCACCTAACTCTCGCGCTTTCTGCACCGCTTGTTCGCACTTGCGTCGGCCAGTGGAGGAGCCGGAAAAGCTCTCCGCCAGTCCGCTGGTGAACATAGCCGTGATCGCAGTTCGTTTCAGCTGCGTGGCCAAAGCGAAGGCGCGTTGACTGTGGGCGATTGCCTCGGGGAAATTGCGTTGGGTCAGCGCAATTCGCGCAACTGTCAGGTAATAGATAGCCGACAAATTCTCGGGTGCACCGTCGCTTGTGGCAATTGGCGCTGCTTCTTCCAGGGCCAAGCGGGCTTCTTCATACCGACCCAGACGCAAAAGGGCGTTTGCCCCATCCACCAGGGCGTAAATAATGTTCTTCTGTGTGCCTAATGATTTGGCAATCTTATGAAATTCCTCAAAGTGCTGGATCGCTTCCGGATGCCGGCAGCGCTTGAACAGGACAATACCGAGATCTTCATGAGCAAGTCCTTCCAAGGCCTGATCACCAAGCAGTTGTGCGATTTGTAACTCTTGCTCGAAGGCATGCCCAGCGACTTCATATTCCCCTTTTTGAACTTTCGCGCGTCCCAGCAGTGCAAAAGCCTGAAGCATCTCCTTGCGGTAGCCACCCTGCTGATAAAACGGTAACGCTTGTTCAACATAAGCAACGACCTGATCAGTTTTAGCTTGTTGCTGTGCCAGGCTGGCCAGGGCGAGGCGCGCCCTGGCAGAGTTTCGCGCGTCTTTTTGGTCTACAGAAAGCTTCAAAGACTGCTGAAAGTAATCCTCGGCTTCCGGATATTTTGTTTCCACGAAATATGTGTTGCCGAGATCTACAAGTCCACGTTTCACCAGGTTATCGATCCCTTTTGCTCGTGCGAGAGTTATTGCCTCGGTCATATATTTGCGCGCCTCGCCGCGGTTGCCTGCATCAGCTTCGACGTCCCCAAGTTTCTGAAGAGTTTTTGCCTGCTGGTAATCGTTGTTAGTAGTTTTAGCGAGTTCCAACGCCCGCCCCAGGTGCTGGCGAGCCTCGGGAAGTTTGCTGAGCTGGTCGAAAAGAAAGCCTAGCTGAAACGAAACTTCCGCTTGCCCCTCAAAGTTTCCCACTGCCTTATAGATTGTGTCAGCCCGATCGAAAGCCTTAAGTGCGTTTGCCTGATCCAGTTGTCTGGCGTAAAGACTTCCCATCCGAAGGAATGCGGTAGCGTATTGCGGATCGCGCTGAGTTGCTTGAAGAAAACTTTCAATCGCTTTCCTGGGCTCCTCGTTTTTCTCATAAGCTCGTCCCAAATCAAGATACACCTGTGGTTGATTCGGCGAGAGCTGTGCCAACTTCGAGTAAGCCGCAATAGCCCCGGAAAAATTTCGCGACACTGTGGCGTTGATAGCTTCAATATACAAGGCATCACTTTCCGCAATGCGCGAACCGCCCGGTGTCAACGATTGAACCTTTAGCAGCTCGTCTTTGGCTCTATCTGCGTAGTCGAGTTCCCACCAAGCCTCAGCAAGTCGGGCATGGGCCAGCGGGTATTTTTCGTCAGCCGCCACTGCCTGTTCGAGCGCACCTGTCGCTTGCAGAAAGGCCCCGTTTCGCAAGGCGTCGGTTCCTTTGTCATACCACGCCTGGGCCACGCTATTGGGCTTGTAGGCTGCCGGTTTCCACCAGCGAAAAGCGAACCAACTCAACAAGGCCACACCCAAAACGGCCAGAACAAAGACGCCTAGATTAGGGCCAGGCCGCCGGAATGGTTCGATGAAGGTGGTCAGTGCGCTGGCTGAACCAGTGCGCTGCTTCGGCAGTGACTCGGTCGACCTGCCTCGGCGATAGCCGTCGGCGACAAGATTGGGAAGGACGCGTTGCAAGTCCTCGATCAGCTCATCGGCAGACTGGTAACGAACGTCGAGCTTTTTCTCGATCGCCTTCATCGTAATGCGATCCAGCTCAGGTGGTATGTGGTCGTTTAGTTTTGAAGGCACGATTGGCGTGACGTGAATTACCTGGGCGCCAATCTCGATCACACTGCCACCGCCAAAGGCCGACTGACCTGTGATGCACTCGTAAAGCACAGCCCCGAGCGCAAAGAGGTCACTGCGCCCGTCAACCGCTTTTCCCGTAGCTTGCTCAGGGGAAAGATACAGCGGCGTGCCGACAATTACGTCGCTGCGAGTTCGCGTCGAAGGCAGGGTCCTCTGATCGGAACCTCCACCAAGCGCAATCTGCTCCGAAATGTGTTTGACCAAACCGAAGTCGAGCACCTTAACCTGTCCGCGGTCGGTCACGATCACATTGGAGGGTTTCACGTCGCGGTGAACGACTCCTTTGCGATGAGCTTCGCCGAGCGCTTCAGCGATGTACGACACGATCCGCACGGCTTCGGGCAATGGCAATGATCCCTGACGCAGCTTCTCGCTTAAGGGCTTACCCTCAATCAGTTCCATAACGATGTAGGGCTGGCCTTCGTCCGTTTCACCGTAATTGAAAACCGTGGCAATGTTCGGATGATTCAACGCCGAAACCGCGCGCGCTTCGCGCAGGAACCTGGCGCGATATTCTTTAGTAGTGGTGGAAAGAAACTTCAGCGCCACGCGCCGGCCCAGCGTCATGTCTTCGGCAAGATAGACCACGCCCATGCCGCCTTCACCGAGCTGCTCAATGATTCGATACTGTGAGACTGTTTCGCCGATCATGCTCTGGACTTCAAACCAAGCGAGACGGTGAGAAGCGTGAAAAACAACGGAAAAGTCCCTGGGGTCTCAGGTTATTCCGAGTCGGAATTCAGTGAGCGCATTCTGCTCTAAAGGCTGTGACATATCAAGAAGTAACTGCGCGAGCTACCGGGTCAGTTGGCGTTGCCGGTCAACCTGCGCCGCACAAAGTCAGAACCGGGAGCGGTAGCGACCGGGTTCAACTCGCCTCAGATTCAACAAGCCGAAGACCTCGAATTCGCTTGTTATGCCGTAGTCTATATCGCAAGTTGAGCCCGGTCGCTACCGCTCCCGGTTCTGTATTTATGCGGCGCTCGTGGAGTGGGAACGGTTATCTCACGCCGTACCACACGTGAGAGCTAGGGGAGGGTCGCGCTGCGAACTTTCTGTTCCTGACGCTTTCTAAACTCTTCCAGTTTTGCACGAAGGTCGGGACGGCTGTTAGCGAGTATGGCGACGGCGAAGAGGGCCGCGTTTATCGCACCGGGTTTGCCGATTGCTAAAGTTCCGACCGGAATACCGGCGGGCATCTGGACCGTTGCCAGCAGCGAATCCATGCCATTAAGCGCATCGCTTTTCATGGGCACACCAAGCACTGGCAGGATGGTATGAGCCGCCACGACTCCGGCAAGGTGGGCGGCGCCGCCGGCAGCTGCGATGATGACTTCAAGGCCACGGGCTGCCGCGCCGGCGGAAAATTCCGACGCTAGTTGCGGCGTCCGGTGGGCCGACATGACATGACATTCATGCGCGACGCCAAACTCTGTCAGCATTTCGTCGGCATGACGCATCGTTTCCCAGTCAGACTTACTGCCCATGATCACGGCAACCAGGGGATTGTTGATTGCGGATTGCTGATTGCTGATTTTAGAACTCCTGCGATTTTGTGATCCAGGTACTTTTCTCGGCATCGTCTCGATTTTTCCTTTTGAAATAGCCAGGGCTAAGAGTTTGTAATCCGCAATCCGAAATCAGCAATCGAACTATTCCGAGTTCGGTCCTGTCTCGTCCTTGATTTCTTCGCTCTCGGGGTTTTGCGCCCCCGGTACTGAGAGTTCGCCCTCTGGTTTATCTGACTCGCGCAGTTTTTCAGTCGGTCCTACTTCGTTGTTTCCTGAGTCACCGGTTTGCTCTTGATTGCTTGCCGCAGACTGCTTGTTCGCTTCGTTCATTGCTCTATCCTTTTCTTTAGCCTTAAATCTCTAATTCCGCGATCCGAAATCCACAATCCGCAATCGCATCACGCTCCTTGGTCAAGTGAGTATCCGCGTACGCCGTCAAAGTTACAGAGATTCTCAGTTTTGATGAAATCGAATCCGGCATCCGCGAAACGCTTGAGGAGCGAGATTATTTGCGCGTGGGACACTCCGCCACCATCAGTGTCTGAAAGAAACCGGCAGCGCCAGTGATCAGAGCAAAAGGTTTCAGCGTGACCACCCGGCCAGACCTTGACCCCGCGATTACTCATCATCTCGAGCTTTGTGCCATCGCCGCTAAGTTTGCTTATAGCGTCGCCCAACTCGTTGGCAGTGCCGCTGGACCAGTCCAGAAAAACGTCGACGCCGACCAGATCTTTCTTTGCTCGGGTTTGTACTTGCGGGGCCACCTTCGTTGCCGGCGCCACTTCTTCTGCTGATTTGTATTTGACAACTTTCAGCGTCTGCGGTGTTTGTCCCACGCGCTCGGCCAACAGCCTGTGCGAATTCTTTAGTGCCAACTTTCTGCTTACTCTTGCCCTCTTCATAAATGTCGTAAGTGTGAACGCCATCCTCGATGGTACGCAGCCAGGCATTGTGCACGCGTTCGGCGACTGCGGTTTCGCCAATGTGCACGAGCATCATTACCGCGCCCAGCAACAGTCCCGAAGGGTTCGCCAAATTTTGCCCGGCGCGTCGCGGCGCCGAACCATGGATGGCTTCAAACATCGAAACGTGCTCTCCGATGTTTGCCGAACCCGCCAGGCCGACGGAGCCGGCAATCTGCGCGGCCACGTCAGACAGCACGTCGCCATACAGATTTGGCATGACGATGACGTCAAAAACTTCCGGCGTGTCTGCCATCTTCGCGGCGCCGATGTCCACGATCCAGTGTTCGTTTTCAATGTCCGGATACTCCGCGGCGATCTCATCAAACACTTTGTGAAACAAGACCGTCGGTGAGCTTCATGATGTTGTCTTTGGTGAAGCAAGTCACCTTCTTGCGATTGTTCCGGACGGCGTATTCAAAAGCGTGCCGGACAATTTTCTCAGAACCCGGTCGGGAAATTAGTTTCAGACACTGCATGACTTGTTCAGTTTGCCGGTGCTCGATGCCGGCGTAGAGATCTTCTTCGTTTTCACGAACGATCACGATGTCCATGATCGGATGCTTGGTATCCACAAACGGATGATAGGAAACGCAGGGACGAACGTTCGCAAAAAGGCCGAGCGTCTTGCGCACGGTGACGTTAAGGCTCTTGAAGCCACCGCCTTGTGGCGTAGTGATCGGAGCCTTAAGAAAAACTTTGGTGCGGCGCAAAGACTCCCAGGAGCTGGGCTCGATGCCCGAAGTATTCCCGGCCAGGTAAACCTTCTCGCCGATGTCTATTGTTTCGATCTCGAGGTTCGCGCCGGCTTCCTTGAGAATATGCAGGGTGGCGGCCATGATTTCCGGACCGATGCCGTCGCCGTGCGCAACGGTGATAGGGACAGACTTAGACATGTAGGAATCAGACCTTTCGCGGATTAATTGAACTTTAGGGGAAGCAATATATTCCAAGCGACGCGCGGCAAGCAATCAGCGAGTAGTCGCGTAGTCATTTGTCCGCTGATCAGTTAGTCATTCGCTTCTAGCTGGAAGAACTCTTGTGACTGCGGCTTTGCCGCGCTCCGTGCGGTAAAGGCTCCGCCTTTCCGAAACGTCTGTAGTTCAATGAGGCTACGCCTCCGTCAGAGGCATAGCCTCGACAAACAAGGCTGAACCGGAAAGGCGAAGCCTTTCCGCACGGGAGGCGGCAAAGCCGCGAGCGGCGGCTATGGAGTACAGACATACCGAGATAACAATCCCAGACTACCCACCACCGACGCAGCCACTCGCCTTGAACTCCAAATGCTGGCTGGGGCATACTTATCCCCGTCAAAGTTCCTGCTCTCGCGCATCAGAGGTGACTGCGCCTGTCCTGTCCGTGATCGTGAAGCGACCCGCGTTCGGCTGAGGAGAGAGTTAGGCAATTGTTAACCGGTTGGAAGCCGCTCTCGCAGTTTAGAGCACCGGGCATGTCGCGTTTCGCCTGAAGAGGTCAAGTAGATCCCCGCTTGAGTCTTGCGATTTACCCCGCCCGCGCTTCACACGATTCAAAGGATAGAAAAAGATGGGTACGAAACTTTATGTGGGAAACCTCTCGTTTCGCACAACGAGCGATGAACTGCGCGATGCTTTCGCCGCAGTAGGAACAGTAGAGTCAGCTTCGGTAATTGAAGACCGCGACACCGGACGCTCACGCGGCTTTGCTTTTGTGGAGATGGCAACTGCGGAAGAAGCTGCGGCGGCTATCGAGCAGTTTAACGGCAAAGAGTTTGGTGGCCGGAATCTAACGGTTAACGAGGCAAAGCCGAGAGCAGAGCGCGGCGGCCGCGGCGGTGGTTACGGGGGTGGCCGAGATCGCGGCGGATACGGCGGCGGTGAAGACCGTGGCGGCGGTGGCTACGAACGCGAGCCACGCTGGTAACAAACAGTGATGAGTGATGAGTAATGAGTGATGAGTAAGCGGGTTGATAGTCCGCGTCATCACCTTATTACACTCATCACTCATCACTCATTACTCATCTACTATTTCCTCGCGGCCGGCGTAATCACGAGTTTGATCCGCTCACCGGCGCGCATTAGTTCAACTTCATATTCCTGCCCGGCCTTCATTTCTCCCAGGGCATAGGTGTAATCATAAACATTCTTAACGTCGTGGCCGGCAAGCTTCACAATCTTGTCGCCGGCTTTGATGCCGGCTTTGGCTGCCGGCGAATCATCGCGCACGCCGTCAAGCAGTAAGCCGTCGTTCGAATCAGCGTAGTTTGGAATCGTGCCGAGGTAGACGCGGAAACCGCCGGCGCGGCCCGTCGATTCGCTTTTTGCGACGGCGTACACCGGACGTTTGTCGCTGGTATCAATCTCATAAACAACGCGCCTGACGAGGCCGAGGATGCGCGCCTCATCGACGTAGTTAATTTTGTCGGCGGTGTCTGAAGGTTTGTGGTAGTCCTCATGCGTGCCGGTCCAGAAGAAAAGAACCGGAATCTGTTTGGCATAGAACGACGAATGATCGCTCGGTCCGAAGCCGTCTTCGTTGAGGGTCAGGTCGAATGCTTTTTCAAAAGATAAGGTGACGACCGGGGTACCATTGCTGCCGGTGACGATAGGGACTTCTCTGCCAGGAACTTCTCTGCCAACCGTCGATACTGTCCTGGACATCTCTGCGGGTGACGCCGGAGCGACAGCCACTCTCATTCTTTCGGGAGCATTGGCGGCAGCCAGGGCCTGACGCCACTCAGGCGCCGTTCCCACACCACCGACGATCAGCTTGTTGTCTTTCATACGGCCAATCATGTCCATATTAATCATCGTCACCGTATTCGCGAGCGGCGTGATTGGATGGTTGACGTAGTAGTTCGATCCCAATAATCCTTCTTCTTCACCGCTGAAGGCCATGAAAACGATGGTGCGTCGTGGCCGTAGCTTTTGTGAGCTAAACAAACGCGCCAGCTCAAGCATGCCGGCGGTGCCCGAGGCATTGTCATCGGCGCCGTAATGTATCTCACCTTCTCGTGGCGCCAGACTACCTTCACCGCCGTGGCCGAGGTGATCGTAGTGCGCGCCGATTACGATGACTTCGTTTTTGAGTGTTGGATCGGAACCGTCGAGAATGCCGACGACGTTGGCAGAAGGCGACAAGCGACGAATAACCTCGGTTGAGAGGTCCAGCTTCCGCACGCCTATCGGCGTCCTTAACTGAGTATTGTTTGCGACTCTCGCATCGGCTGCGGCCTGATACTCCGACAGGCTGCCTCCGGCGAGCAGCTTTTGGGCCAGTAGTCTCGAGATAACCAGTACCGGAATTCCCGCCTCGCCAGCATTGTCATAAGAAAAACGAGACATACGATCGTCGTTCAGCTTTTCCTCGCCTGTAATGATCAGCAAAGCGCGAGCGCCGGCGGCTCGGGCCGCGGCAGCCTTGAACCGTATCTCGCCTGCGCGAGCAAACTGCCCGTGCGGATTATCACCGTCGGGTGTGCCTGCGAAAACTATCGCCACGCGATCTCTGGCAGCCGAGGCCGAGTAGTCGTCGTACTTCAACTCCGCGGACGAGACTCCATATCCAGCGAAGACCATTTCCGCGCCGCTTATGTGTCCGTTTGAGGAGAATCCGAGCGGCATCCAGTCTTCTCCAACCCTGAACTGCGCCATGTCATCAGCTTTGCCCGGGTTCACGTAAAGCAAATTATGCTCGCCCAACTCCACTCCTGAGACGTAGGGAAATTTCTGCAGGTAGCGATTAGGAGAATCAGCCTCGAGGACGGACATGCCGGCCGTGTCGTAGCCGATGCTGCGACGCAAGCCGTAGCGTGAAAACTCACGCGCGATGTATTCCGCGGCGAGATTGGCGCCGGCGGTTCCCGTGCGACGCCCTTCCAGTTTGTCCGAAGCGAGATACTCGATGTGCGCGCGCAGGCGCTCGAGGCTGGGGACGTTCGTCGCGGTGCGCTGCTGAGCGACGATGCCGATTGCGAGGACCGCAATGGCCAGACAAGCGAGTAATCGATTAAGCTTTCATTTTTCTTACCTCTACACCAATAAACTATTCAACCCAATCGGCAATGAACACGTTCGTGTCACCGCGAGTTTTCGCGTTGCGATTCGAGGCGAACACCAGCTTGTTGCCGTCAGGTGAAAACATGGGGAAGCCGTCGAAAGTTTCGTTGTATGTGATGCGCTCGAGGCCGCTGCCGTCCACATTGATTTTATAGATGTCGAAGTTTCGGCCTTTGGGATCGTCCATATTTGAGGCAAACAGGACCCGTTTGCCGTCGGGAAAAAAGTAAGGCGCGAAGTTGGCTTTGCCGTTATGGGTCACCTGGCGCTTATTGGAGCCGTCCGCATTCATCACCCAGATTTCCAGAGTTGTCGGACGAATCAGGTTCTGCTTGAGCAGGCCAACGTAGTCTGCCTTCTCTTTTTCCGTTTGCGGGTGATTAGCACGATAAACAATTTGCTTGCCGTCGTAAGACCAGAAGGGTCCGCCGTCGTAGCCGAGTTCATTCGTCAAACGGCGAACGTGTTTGCCGTTCGCGTCCATTGTGTAAATCTCCAGATCGCCATCGCGCATCGAGGTGAACACAAGCTTGCCATTGCGCGAGATGGTTGTCTCAGCGTCATAGCCGGGCGTTTTCGTCAACCGCTTTATGTCGGAACCGTCCGGACGCGCCGTAAAGATATCGAATGCGGGATAGACAGCCCACACATAGCCCTGGGAGAAATCGGGACTCGGTGGGCACTCTCTTCCGCCAAGGTGTGTCGATGAGTAAAGCACTCTGTGGCCATTGGGGAAGAAGTAAGAGCAGGTGGTGCGGCCGTCACCATTCGAGATCATGCGCACATTCTCGCCGTCGATATCCATGGTGTAGATCTGATCACACTCGCGGCCTTCACGCTTGGATTGAAATATTAATTGCTTGCCGTTAGCTGAGAAATAGGCTTCGGCGTTCTCCCCGCTGAAAGAAAGCTGCTTGATATTTTTGAGATGCTTCTCCTGCGGCAGTCGCAGTTGTTCAGGGGATGAAGTGGTCGGGATGGGACGCGCGCCCGTTAAGCCCAGAACTGCAAAGGGCACAGTGGCTGTTAGTAAGGCAAGAAATAGTTTCACTGGTTTGATTTGCATTTGTTGTTAGAGAGTGACTGTTACCCAGAAGCGGGCGCAAGCCCGCCTTTCCGACCTTGAGCTGAATAGAGTTGAATGATGATCTGAGAGCGAAACGCCATCCAACTAAAAAGAAAGGCACGCGAGTTGGAAGCTCCAGGTCAGGAAGGGGGGCTTGCCCCCGCTGTTTGCTTTAAGTCGATATCTTCAGCGCTTCCGACACAAGCCGCACCTGTTCCGCCTGGTGAATCGCATAAGATCCCGTTGCCGGACTCGCCGACGCAACGCGCCCCACGTAGATCGGGCGTTGGCAAGCAGGCAAAAGATTCTCCAGCCGCTGCTCAATAAAAGTCCAACCGCCCATGTTCTTCGGCTCCTCCTGGGCCCAGACGAGTTGTTTGGCCGCCGGATACAGGGCTAATACTTCGCGCAGCCGCTCCGCGGGGAAGGGATAAAACTGCTCAATTCGAATTATCCCGACGTTCTCAATGGCAGCCTTCTTACGAGCCTCAACCAAATCGTAATACACCTTGCCGCTGCAAAGGACGACACGCTCAACTGTTTTCGCATTCGCAACTTCACGATCATCAATCACGGGCAGGAAGCCGCCGCTGGTGAAGTCGTCAAGCGCGGACGCTGCTGCCGGCAGACGCAACAGACTCTTCGGGGTAATCACAACCAGCGGTCGTTCCATGCCCGGTCTCACTTGTCTTCGCAATAGATGAAAATACTGCGCCGGGGTAGATGGATAACAAACCTGCAAATTATTCTCGGCGCAGAGTTGCAGGAAGCGCTCGAGGCGCGCGCTGGAATGCTCTGGTCCCTGTCCTTCGTAGCCATGCGGCAGCAGCAACGTGAGACGGGAAGTCTGCCGCCATTTATCTTCGGAGGCAGCGATGTATTGATCAATGATGGTTTGCGCGCCGTTTACAAAGTCGCCAAACTGGGCTTCCCACAAGACCAGGGCCTCACGTGCAACGACGGTATAACCATACTCGAAACCCAACACGCCCTCTTCCGAAAGGGAACTGTCGAAGACTTCAAAACGCGCTTCGGGTTTCTTTTCGGACCGCAGCTCACCAAGCGGTGTCCAGGACTTACCGGTCTGCGTGTCATACAACACGGCATGCCGCTGACTAAAAGTACCGCGACCGGAATCCTGACCGCTCAAACGCACGCGACTGCCTTCGAGGACTAGTGATCCAAACGCAATCGCCTCGGCAAAGGCCCAATCTATAGGCAGCTCTCCGGCGCCCATCTTGGCGCGTCGAGCGAGTTGGCCGACCATCTTGGGATTGATATTGAAAGCTTCCGGCACCACCGCGATCTTGTGTGCGATGGTTTTAATCACGTCAGCCGCCACTAGAGTTTCAATAAACGCCGAGCCATCGATGTCTTCAGTTATAACTATTTCAGCCGGCACTTCTTTCTTGGGTGCGATTTGTTTTGCACGTGCCAGCGCGTCTTCATAACGGCGAACCCGCTCGGCGATTAACTCCTGCAACTCGGCTTCGGTAAGGACACCTTCTTTGATCAGCTTTTGCGAATAAATTGTGCGAACGCCGGTATGCGCTTTCACGCGCGCGTACATCAGCGGTTGCGTGTAACTGGGTTCGTCAGTCTCGTTGTGGCCAAGTTTTCTGAATCCCACCACGTCCAACACGACGTCTTTATTAAACTCCTGGCGGTAATCAAGCGCGATTCGTAACGCGCGATAAGCTGCCTCGGGATCGTCGCCGTTGATATGGAAGATGGGCAACTGTGTCATGCGGGCCACGTCAGTCGAATAAATCGTTGACCGTCCGGCCTCGGGCGAAGTAGTAAACCCGATTTGATTGTTGATGATGATGTGAATCGTTCCGCCGGTCCGGTAGCCCTTTAGCTTGGCGAGATTGAGCGTTTCCATCACGATCCCCTGACCGGCAAAGGCGGCGTCTCCGTGGAGCAACACCGGCAACGCGCGGTCGATCACTTCTTCGCGAGGCAGTCCGACCCGGTCTTTAAGATCATCTTGTTTGGCGCGCACCATTCCCTCTACGACCGGATCGACAGCCTCCAGGTGACTGGGGTTAGGCGACAGGGTCAACCTGACTTTTTTGCCATTCGCGGTCTCGCGTTCGCCAACCGCACCCTGATGGTATTTGACGTCGCCTTCGTCGGCTGGAAACGAGGGATGAACCGATCCTTCAAACGACGCGAAGATGCGTTCGCAAAAGTGTCCGATAACATTTGCGAGCACATTCAAGCGCCCGCGATGCGCCATGCCCAGGGTGATGTCGTCAACTCCGCGCTCAGCGCCGCCCTCGATGAGTTGATCGAGCAAAGGGATGATCGTCTCGCAACCTTCGAGGGAAAAACGTTTCTGACCGAGATACTTGGTGTGCAGGAAACGTTCGAATTGTTCGGCCGAGATCAGTTTCCATAGGAGTTGTTTCTTGATCTCGACCGGAATCGGCTGAGCTTGAACAAGTTCGCGGCGTATCTGATCTCGTATCCAGAGTTTTTCTTCCTTGCTTTGGATATGCCGATACTCGATGCCGATCTTGCCGCAATAGGCGCGCTGCAGAATGTCGAGAATCTCACGCAGCGTGGCGCTGTCAGTGCCGGCCAATCCGTCAGTTATAAATTCGCGATCGAGGTCCCAGATCGTAAGTCCGTAGGTTTCAATGTCGAGTTCCGGATGGTACAGCACCGGCATGGCATGTAGCGGATCGATGTCGGCGATCAGGTGGCCGCGCACGCGATACGCATTTATCAACTCGATGACGCGAGCTTCCTTGGTCGCCTGTTGCCGGGATTGATCGCCCGGCATAAGTCGCGGATTGCGGTCAATGTTCCAGCGGAACGGCACGTGAGCTATGTCAAGATCGGCAAATGCATCGTCATAGAATCTGGAGTCGCCCAGCAGCAACTCGTGAACGCGCGCCAGAAACGCACCAGATTCGGCGCCCTGCACTATGCGGTGATCGTAAGTGCTGCTAATCGTGATCGCCTTGCTGATCCCGAGTTGCGACAACGTTTCGGGCGCCATCGCCTGATACTCAGCCGGATACTCGATCGCGCCAGTAGCGATAATCAGGGATTGGCCGGCCATCAAACGCGGAGTGGAGGCGACGGTACCAATCGTGCCTGGGTTTGTTAGTGAGATTGTCGTTCCCTGAAAATCGGGAAGCTGAAGTTTACCTTCACGAGCACGTCTCACAACGTCATCGTAGGCAGTCAGAAACTGGCTGAAGCGAAGCTTGTTAGCGCCCTTGATATTTGGAACCAGCAACGTGCGCGTGCCGTCTTTCTTCGTGACATCGATGGCGACGCCAAGATTGATGCTCTGCCGCTGCAGTCTGACAGGATTGCCGTCTACTACGTCGAAGCCGTCATTGAGTTGAGGAAACTCATCGAGCGCACGCAACAGGGCCCAGGCGATCAAGTGCGTATACGACGCTTTGCCGCGATCGTTTTCCTGAAGATGCTTGTTGATGATGCGCCGGTTCTCGTCAAGTAGCTTGACCGGAATGCGCCGCTGCGAAGTCGCGGTGGGAACCGAGAGGCTCGACTCCATGTTCTCGACAATCTTGAGCGCAACACCGCGAATTGGAATGGCTTCTATTTGATCCGCCGCTTGATCAGTTGCGGCTGCGAGGGCAGTCGGAGCTTGTTTCGCTGACGCTTTGGGTTGTGCTGCAGATTTTGCGGGAGCCGCAGCCTCGGCGGGGCCGGCGTTCGCCGTTAGCCCCCGCCCACCGTTTTCCCGAGCGTGACGCTCGAGAGTTGGCTCAACCAGGGGCGAGGCGCTCGCGCCGTCAGCCTGGCCCGAATTGCCATCACTCAGGAGCTCGGCGAAGTAGTTGCGCCAGGATTCGTCGACCAACTCCGGGTTGCTGCGAAAACGACTAAGCAGTCCTTCTACATAAGTTGCGTTAGCGCCGAAATTTTCGGCGATGATTTCAGATAAATCAGTTCTCACTGGCTGACCCAACTCTTCTCACCTCTTTCAGGTAAACGCGATAGGCGCGAGCGGCCCGACTGGCATGGCTTTAGTAATAGGTTCTTGCAATAGATTAGCACCTTCCGGAACGCTTTGCATCCGGCCTCCTGAGAGCGCAAAAAACGCAAAACGGGATGCCAGATGCCAGCCGCGGCGCGCGATCCGGTACCTAACAGCCAGTTCTAGCATCTGGTATTTAGAGGTGTTATCTTTAGCGCCGCTTCAGTCGATCAACCAGCAATCAGCACAATGAAAAAACAAATGAGCCTCTGCAAACGCGCTCCTCTAGTTGTCCGTGGTTTAATCCTAATCGCACTGCTGGCCTTCACTGCGCTTCCGGCGGGCGTTCACGCGACTGACCAACCTCCGACAACACTGATTCTTGTCCGCCACGCCGAAAAACTTATCGTGCCTCCGGAGAATAAGGATCCTGATCTTAGTCTGGCAGGTCAGGCGCGCGCACAAGAATTGGCGAGGATGTTTAGCGACTCGGGCATCGCGGCCATTTACGCCACGCAGTACAAGCGCACGCAGCAAACTGTAAAACCACTGGCAGACAAACTCGCGCTGGCGGTCAACAAAGTCGACGCGAAAGAGACCGCAGAACTGGTGAAACAGATTCGATCGCGCAATGCCGGTCAGGTGGTATTCATCGCGGGACATAACAACTCTGTTCCGGAAATAATCGCTGCCATGGGCGGACCGCACTTACCAATTATTCCGGAAACGGAATATGACAACCTTTACATCCTAACTGTTTACGGCGACGCGCCGGCAAGACTGATAAAGATGAAGTATGGCAGCGCGGTCATGCCGGTTGGTAATCAGGGAATGATGAAGCCTTAATTTGGAGTGCGGTGACCTGTCACCGCTTTCGTTGGTCGCGACCTGTCGCGACCACCGGTAAAGTGAGTTACTTGGAAGGCGCGGCGTCAAGCCGCCGCAGACCAAAGCGGTCACAGGTCACCGCACTCCAAAAAGCAGGTCACCGGAACGCAGTGAGGCACAAGCATGCAAAAGCTCAAGTCGGCAAAGAAGCGAGTGGGGAAGCGATTAACTAGAACTGAAAGCAAAGATCTGAACCGGCGCGCGTTTGTAAAGCTTGTTCCGGCTCTCGGGGCCGCCGCGTTGGCGACACCGCATCTGAACATTGCCGCTGCTCTGGCGCAGAGCCCGTCTCCCAGTCCGACTCCGATGCCTTCACCGTCGCCAACGCCGGCGCCGTTGCGAGTGACAAAAGACATGCTGCATCAGGCCGAGAAACTTATCGGCATCGAACTCAGCGACGCTCAGGAAGCTATGGCGCTTCAGAATGTAAGCACGAACCTCGATCGTTATGAGGCACTTCGCAAGATCGACGTTCCGCTCGATACCGAGCCGGCCACCTTGTTTCATCCGGCACTGCCCGGCCGCAAATTCGATCTCAAACCAACCAAATTCAAGTTGAGCAAAGCGGAGGTGCCGAAATTCAGTTCGCTTGATGACCTTGCCTTTGCGCCGCTGACAGAACTGGCTGAGTTAGTTCGCACGCGCAAAGTTTCGCCGCTCGAGTTGACAAAGATGTATCTCGCGAGACTGAAGAAGTTTGGACCAAAACTCAATTGCATAGTGACCTTGACTGAGGAGTTGGCCCTTTCGCAGGCCAGCGACGCGGAACGTGAAATCAAGGCCGGCAAATATCGCGGACCATTGCACGGCATTCCCTGGGGCGCGAAGGATCTCTTCGCAACCAAAGGAATTCGCACCACCTGGGGGGCTGAGCCTTATCGCGATCAGGTAATTGACTACGACTCCACAGTTGTCGAACGTCTGCGTGAAGCCGGGGCAGTCCTGGTGGCCAAGCTTTCGATGGGGGCGCTGGCGCAGGGCGGCCGCTGGTTTGCGGGAATGACGCGAAATCCCTGGCAGGTTGAAGAAGACAAGATCGGTTCGAGCGGATCATCAGCGGGCCCGGCGTCGGCGACTGCGGCGGGACTTGTTGGTTTTTCAATCGGCACTGAAACACTCGGTTCGATCATTTCACCATCATCGCGTTGTGGCGTCGCCGGATTGCGGCCAACCTACGGCCGGGTTAGCCGCTATGGCGCGATGGGGCTCAGTTGGACCATGGACAAGATCGGACCGATTTGCCGCGGCGTGGAAGATTGCGCCGCTGCGCTCAACGGAATGTATGGACCTGACGGGACGAGATCTAACCGTCGGCGATGTCCCGTTCAACTGGGAACCAGCCAGATCGCTTGCCAACCTGCGGATTGGTTATTTGAAAACAGAATTTGATCAGCAACAGGATCCGGAACGCAAAACCATTTACCAGCAAGCGCTCGACGCGTTGAAATCTGCCGGGGCAAACATTCAGCCAATCGAAATGCCGAAGTTTTCGGTGGCGGCCCTGCGAATCATTCTGGTTGCGGAAGCGGCAACCGCGTTTGACGACATCACACGCGATGGTCGCATCAATGAACTTTCGGGACAGGAGCCAGGCGACTGGCCAAATACTTTTCGCAGTTCACGGTTCATCCCCGCGGTTGAATACATCAGAGCGCAACGCGCGCGGCGAATTCTGATGCACGACATGGAAGAGCTAATGTCGAAGTGGGATGTGTTTGTTTCGCCCGCGCCGGGTAGTCTCAGTCTGCTGATCACGAATCTCACGGGCCATCCGGCAGTGTGTGTGCCCTGCGGATTTCCGAAAGGCCTGCCGCAATCAATCATGTTTACCGGTGGACTCTATGACGAGGGCGCGCCTTTGCGCGTGGCCCTGGCGTACGAGCGCGCTACCCAGTGGCACAAGATGCATCCGAAGATGGATTGGGGAGCTTAACAAAGCGCGGCTGACAATAAGCGCGGAAGATCAAGAACCAGCGCAACTGTTCCGTCCCTCAACTCTGTCGCACCGGCAATGCCGTACCAGCGGCCCGCATGGCGGCCGAGATTTCTCACCAGCACTTCCTGTGGCGCCTCAACTTCATCAACGACAATGCCGACACACCTCGTTTTCTGATCGTCGAGACCGGCCCGCTCGTCAGTAAACTGACAAGTGATGAGCTGCAGTCGACTCATGGAATCGTCAGGCTCTTCAGGTTGGCCGAGCAAATCGCGCATCAAAACCTGTGGTATGCGATCCGCGCCGGAAGTGCCGTCAACGATGTCGATTGCGTCAATCCCCAGAGTCTGGCTGGCGGGGATGCAGTAGTGTTTGCCGGCAGAAACGATCACATTGGTTGCGACCAGTCCGAAGGTAACTGGCAGACGAATTTCAAAGGTCGTTCCGTAGCCGGGTTTGCTCGATACGCGCAACTCTCCGCCGACCTGCTCGACCGAAGTTTCCACTACATCGAGGCCAACACCACGGCCAGAGATATCTGACACTGATGAGAGCGTTGTGAACCCGGGACGGAAAATCAGTCGCAAGCTCTGCTCCATATCCAATTGCGCATCGCTCTTAAAGAGTCCAAGTCTACGTGCCGCTTCAGTAATGAAGCGCGGATCCACCCCGCGGCCATCGTCCACTACTCGCAGCCGGGATTGGCTGCCTTCACTGACAGCTTCGATCTTGACAGTTCCGCCGGGCGGCTTGCCCGCCTTAGTACGCTCCTCGACAGTTTCGATCCCATGATCTACCGCATTGCGCACGAGATGAATGAGCGGATCAGCTATAGCGTCGATGAGTAATCTGTCCAGGCGGAGCTCAGCACCACTTATCTCGAAGTTGATTTGCTTTCCGTCTAAACGCGCTGCTCCCCGGCCGGCACGCGCGGCCCTTTGCAGGGTTGGCCCGAGGGACGCCAGGCGTAGATTAATTAGTTCCTCTTCCAGACCTATGAAGGAACTTCTAATCTGCCTGTTCATGTTATGAAGCTCTTCGCTCGGGACCGGCAATTGCGACATGGCCAGGTTCAGAGTCGTCGAAGTAGTTCGCAAGAGGGCATGCGTTGAGGAAATAAGCCGGTCTAGCCTGTCGAGATCCGTGCGCACGAAGTTTGAGAGCCTGGGAATGGAAACGGGAGGCTGTGACGCTGAAAAGATCTCCTTCGAGACTGTGAGGTCGTTATCCATGCTCACAATTTCCTCGAAAACCACTTCAGCAAAATCGCTAACAGCCGTTTGAATTGTTTGCAGATCCGAATTGGCGGCGTAAAGAATGCGGAAATTGATTTTGTCAGGACGATCCGTATCTACCGCGGATGAAGTTGAGATCACTTCTCCAAAGCCGGCGAGTTTCTCTTTCAAGCGGAAAAACTCAGCGTCGAAATCTCCGATATCAAAGCTGGTGCCCACCAAAAAAAGCGGACTTCCCTCGGTGGCTATGCTGATCAGTTTATTCTTCTCGGATTCGTTTAGTGATTCCCAAATCTCAAAAGGGATATTTTTCAGGATCGTATCGCTATCGGCCGCGTCGCTCCCGTGGGCCCTATCCAGGGCAGCCGCCCGCAGCCGCTCAAAAAGCGCGCGGTGAGATGGCTGGACAGCTCCAGACTCGGCCAGGGTCAAGCTTTCCGAGAGCGCTTCGGCGGCGCTTTCGCAGGTGTCTAACACTTCGTCATCAACCAGAACTCGTCCGCGCGCGAATCTCGGCCAGCAGATTTTCAAATTCATGCGCGATGTGGCTAACCACCTCAAGGCCGAATGAGGCTGATGAGCCTTTTACGCTGTGCACATGCCGAAAGACTCGATCAATCAATTCGCGACGAGCCTGGCCTTCAGTTTTGGTTGTGCGCAACTCATCCAGGTCGGCAAAGATTTGCTCGACAAGATCTTCAAGCTCTGCCAGAAATTCGCGCTGTGTTTGATCCACGGAAGGAATAGTAAACAGTAAAGAGTGAATAGTGAATAGTGCTGGTGATAGGACTCAGAATCAGTATTCAGGATTAGATCTCTCGGCCGGACAGCGAATACTGAATTCTGAGTCCTGAGCCCTCCACTAGTCTTCCTGCATCTCTCCCGCTTCCTCTTCAGAAGACTGCTCAACTTCTTCAGGCTGGACATGCTCCTGAGGTTGCTGTTCATCAAGGTCGCGTTTGATGGCGTCGAGAATGCCGTTGATAAATTGGGTAGCTTCGTAGGTTGAAAAACGTCGAGCGATTTCGAGCGCTTCGTTGATGGCGACAGTGCGAGGAGTAGGTTCGTAAAGAAATTCGTAGACAGCGAGCCGAAGGATGTTGCGATCGACGATCGCCATGCGCGGGATACGCCAGTGTTCGGCGCGCGAACGTATGCGCTCGTCGAGAGTCTCAAGACGCGAGAGCGTTCCCGCCGCGAGTCGCGTCGCGAATTCACGCGCCGTTTCCTCGACGTCGGAATCGCCCAGCTCCACCCAGTAGGTTTCGAGGACCTCTTCCGGGACAGCCTCGGCGAAATCAGCCGCAAAGAGCATTTGCAAGGCGCATTCACGCGCCTTACGTCGCGAACCCATAATGCTTCAAAGATGAACTATGAATTATGAATGATGAGTAGGAATTCCTCTTTCATCGTTCAGCGGTCATCATTCATCGTGCTCCAAAAACTGTCTTATAAAGATTAACTAATTCCACCGCCGTAGTGGCGGCTTCAAAACCCTTGTTACCCAGCTTGACGCCGGCACGATCGATTGCCTGGTCAACCGTGTCTGCAGTTACAACTCCATAAACTACCGGCACCCCTGTTTGCAAACCTGCCTCGCCGATTCCGCGTGTGACTTCTGCGGTTATGTATTCGAAATGAGGAGTCTGGCCACGGATGATCGTGCCGATGCAAATGATTGCATCAAACTTTTCCGACTCGGCCAGCCTCAAAGCCAGCAAAGGGATCTCAAAAGCGCCCGGGACTCGGAAGACTTCTACCTGCTTCTCGTCGGCGCCCAGGCGCTCGAGAGCGTCGAGCGCTCCCTCAACCAGGCGTGAGCTGATGAAGTCGTTCCAACGACTGGCGACAATCGCAAAACGAAATCCCTGACCATTGAGATGTCCTTCGTGATTTACTGCCTGCAAGAGCGGTTAGGTTCCCTTTCGTGCTGCGGTTTCAATTAGCGGAATCATTTCGAAGTATAGGGGATGCGTTTCTGAGCGGCAAGTTAGGCTTTTTAAGGTGTAGGTGCAATTTGGAGTGCGGTGACCGGTCACCGCTTTCATCCGTTGCCACTTGTCGCACCATGGCTGGCGACGGGTCGCCAGCGACCAAAGTGCCGACAGGTCGGCGCACTGCCGAACAGGGTCGCCTTAAGTTCCTTTGAATGCCGGCGCACGCTTTTCCAGAAATGCACTCGTCCCCTCTCGTACATCATTCGTGTCAAACAGACTGGCGAAAAGTTTCGCTTCCAACGCTAAGCCCTCCGCGAGCGGCAACTGATTTCCCTGAGTAACAGCTTCGAGGCAAGCACGAATTGCAAGTGGCGCAAGTTGCGCGATCTCGCTAGCCAAATCTTCTGCTCGTGCGACTAACTCAGCGGCAGGAACGACGCGGTTGATCAATCCAAATCGCAAGGCCTCTTCCGCCGAAACTGGTTTCCCGCTCAACAACTCCCGTGCGCCCTCTTCACCAAACTCGCCCGCCAGGCGCCGAGTCCCCTCGGAGCCGGAATCAACTCCCGACCTCGTTTCAGGCAAACTAAACTGCGCGTTGTCCGAGGCGATTCTCAGGTGACACGCAAGCGCCAACTTGCAACCGTCACCGGCTGCGATTCCATTGACAGCAGCAATTACAGGCACCTGACTGCTTTCGATTTGACTGAAGAGACCCTGAACAAGCTCAGAAAGTTCGCGTTCACTGCCTCCGGTGAGTTCAGTAATGTCCGTGCCGCCACAGAAGACTTTGTCACCGGTGCCGGTGAGAATGACTGCTCGAAGCTTTGGTTGGCTGTCGAGTTTGGTGAAGATGTCGCAAAGGGCGAGAATCGTCTCGCGCGAAAGGGCGTTGAACTTTTCCGGGCGATTGAGGCGAATGATTGCGGCCGAACCACGCCGCTCTTGAATTATGGAAGGCATTATTTCTAGTTTCTAGTTTCGGTTTCTAGTTTTTGTATGTTGCCGTCGAGCTGTGATCCCTAAACTCGAACTCGGAACTAGGAACTAGAAACTCGGAACTTTTACACAAGCTTCATGGGCGTCGGGTTCTTTGGGTCTTTCGTATAGTCATAGAACCCACGCCCTGACTTGCGTCCATACAATCCTGCCAGCACCATGCGCTTTAATAGTGGTGGTGGCGCAAAGCGCTTCTCGCGAAATTCATTGAACATGATTTCGGCAATGTAATAAGTCGTGTCCAGCCCGACGAAGTCGCCCAACGTAAACGGCCCCATCGGATAACCCAGGCCGAGTTTCATCGACGCGTCGATATCTACAATCGATCCCACTCCTTCTTCCAGAGCGCGCACTGCATCGAGCATGTACGGCACAAGCAGGCGATTGACGATAAATCCGGTTGTGTCGTTAGCGCGCACCGGTACCTTGCCAAGGCGTTTGCCGAATTCAAAAGCCTGTTCATAGACGTCATCGTCAGTCAGTATAGTTCTCACGACCTCAACCAGTTTCATGATCGGGACGGGATTAAAAAAGTGCAGACCCACAAAACGCTTCTGACGTTCAGCTGATGTTGCAGTCATCATTTCCGTTATGGAAATCGAAGAAGTGTTTGAGGCGAAGATTGTTTCCGGCTTGCAGATACGATCCAGCTCAGCATATGTCTTTTGTTTCTCAGCGATGTTTTCGATGATGGCTTCAATCACGATGTCGCAGTCGGCGAAATCGCTAAACGAAGTCGTGCCGGACAGGCGATCGCGCGTGGCCTTCTGTTGCTCAGCGGTGATTGTGCCTTTCTCGGCAAATTTCTCCAGTGATCTTTCGATTCCCACAAAACCCTTTTGCAGCAACTCATCAGAAACTTCGCGAACTACTGTTTCAAATCCGGCGCTGGCAGCGGTCTGGGCGATACCCGAGCCCATCAGTCCGCAGCCCAATACTCCAACCTTCTTAATTTCCATCTGGTTTAATTCTCCTCGGTTTAGTAACGCAAACTATAGTTCGCGCAGTTACGCGCAGCAATCGACCGGCGTCAGGCACTGGTTACTTCTGCGATTCGTCGATCAACTCATTCAAACCACTGTGATTTCTCGCCTCGGTTTTCAACCATTGATTGTACTCCTTACGCCACGCGGCAAACTCCTGCGTCAATTGATCAGTCGGTGCCGGTTTATTCCTGGGAACCGTGGGCGAGGTTGCAGGTGTCGCTTGAGGTTCTTTCGCTCGCAGGAGGAGAGCTTTTAGTCGTTGCCTTAATTCGTCAGCCTTCGGGTCGAGCGACGGCGCGGCCTCCAAACTTTTTACGGCAGCATCAATGTTGCTCGCGTTCTTGTCCTCTACTGCAACCACAAAAGCGTCATGTCCGTCACTTATTGCCTTGGCGTATTTAAGGTAAGCCGGGTTCCGTGGCTCCGTAGGTTGTTCCAGCTGAGTGACAGATTCCGTCGGCCATGGGTCGCGAAAATGCTGGATGATCTTAAGAAAGGCCACGGCGACCAGTGCTATCGCGGCGATCTGCAACACTCGCCATATTAAAGCCACGCCCGATCTTTCTCCTGGCCGGCGATAGTCGACCAGCAGCGCCAGCACCGCGCCGGAAAGCATACCGGCCACGTGCGCGGCGTTATCGATGAATCCGCGCAACACGTAACCGATGAAGAGATTGAGAACAATCATCGGCAGCAAGCCGGTGCCAAAGGCGCGCTTGAACCCTTCCGGCAGTTCGTGGCGAAACTTGATGCCGAAAACAAATAGAACTCCAACTAGTCCGAAGAGCGCGCCCGAAGCTCCCGCCGAGGGAGTGTCGTAAGCCTTAAAAATGAAACCAGTAAGCGGATTGCCGGCCAGGCCGGGCCGGACGGTGAGATAACTGCCAAGCACCCCGGCCACACCGGTCAAAACCCAAAACACCACAAACTTCGCGGAACCATAAAGCTTTTCAACGTAAGGTCCGACAATCCACAAGCTGTACATGTTTACAAGGAGATGCAGCAGGTTGACGTGGAGAAACATGGGTGTAACGAAACGCCACCATTGATGCGCGTGAATATATAGGTTTAGCTTTGCGCCAAACGCTAATAAGACCTCAGCCGGTAGGGGAGTAGAAAGACTCAGCGGCAAGTTGCTCGTTTGCCACATCATTGCGAAGACGAAGATATTTGCAACCAGCAGAATGATGGTGAACTTGTAAGGCCTATTCAGAACAGCGCGCGCGAAGCGCATGGCCTCGCTGTCGCCGACGGTTGCTCGCGGTTGACTGGTACTGGTTTGGCCGGAGGCGGAGTTTCCGCAAACTGCGCATTGCTCCTGGCCGGCGCCAATGATTGAGCCACAACTCCGGCACATAGTGGGGCGGCCGGACTTCGCAGTTTCAGAATTTTCCTTACGCGAGTTATTTAGCAAGTGCTTACATTAACAAGCGTGATGCTTTGTGTACAAAGCACCACGCTCCAATTTGATTCTCTTGCAGAGCGGTCCGGTGGCCGCACTCCAAAGTTTTCACGTCAAAACAAATCCACTATTTGGCCATTGTCTCCAACAAACTGACCAGATCGTCCGCATGTTCTTCTTCCATCGCCAGGATTCCTTCCAGCATGCGCCGCGTGGTGGGATCGTCGGTATTAACGTAGGCGATCATCTCGCGATAACTATCGATCGCGATGCGCTCGGCCACCAGATCTTCCTTGATCATGTCGATCAGAGTCAGTACCTTCGACATACTCGGCGTGGCTTCTGGTGGCCAGTCCTTCTGGACTAAAGTTTGGCTCACCACCCAGTTGCACTATGCGTTGCGCGATTAGATCAGCATGACCTTGTTCTTCGTTTGCGTGCTGCAAAAATTCAGTCGCGACACTCTCAGCGTTGATGCCGGTAGCCATGAAATAGTGCCGCTTGTAGCGCAGTACGCAGATGAGCTCGGTTGCCAGCGCCTCATTCAGAAGCTTGACCACGGTATTGCGGTCGGCACTATAGCCTTCGGTGATGGCGCCTTGCTCGATATGTTTGCGAGCGCGCTCGCGCAACGTTTTGACGTCAGTAAGAAATGGTTTGTCAGACACGGGTTGTGCTCCTGATTGTTCAGCCACGGCTTCACTCCTCGGATTGAATTTAGGGGAATACTGATGGTACTCGCCCCACGCGAGTCGGGCAAGTGACGCCGCGGCCCGGTTGATGCAGTTTTGAGGCAGGCAGTTCAGAGTTCAGCCTTTGAGGCTGCGGGTTTCGTTGGCAATCAAAAGCACAAACTAAATTTGAACTCTAAACTGTATCAGAGCCCGCGGCCCATCGGCTTCTATTCGGCAGTGACTTTTCCCTGAACCCTGATCTCAACGGGCGCGCTCGGATTGTTAGCAACTTCTACCGGCACGCGCCACACGAGCGTCTTAATCCGGCAGGTGCCGGTGTTATCTTCGCGGCAATAGAAGAGAGTCAGCTGCAGGCGTAGTTCAGCCTTGCCCGGTTCATGACTTCGCAGCGGAATGCGCAAAGGCAGTTGCAAATTTTTCAGCGATTGGCTGACACCGACGTCGTGGCCGATGGCGCCAAGTTCGGTAGCCGACTCGAGACCGATCTGCCGCTGCCCGTTTTCGATTAAGACTCGATAACGCTGTGGCGCCGCGGGATTGAGATGGTAACCAGCCGGCAAGTCCACCTGAACAACTAGTGCGCCCCTGGCTTCAGCGCGCAGTGTCTGCGATGCCAGCTTGATCTCTTCGGCGTTGGGACCACCTTCGGTTGCCGCTGAATCAGTCCCGACGCTCAGAACGGGCGGCTGCAAGTCACGGATATTTAGCGTCGAGGTTTTCTTCGACTTCAGATCTACCGTGCGTACGGCGTGGTTGTTTGTATCGGCAATGTAAAGAATGTCGTTGGCAATACTTAACCCGCCGGGCTCGTAGAATGACGGCGCCTCGCCGTCAGACTGGCCAGGCTTGCCGGTGCCAAGAAAAGTTTTGACGGTGCGCGTTTTCGGATCGAGTTCCTTAAGCTTGTGATTGTAGGTATCGGCGATAAGTATTTTGTCATTAAATGCGACTACGCCAAGCGGATGTTGCAGGCGCACGTCATCGCCCGACCCATCCACATCGCCGAACTCAAACAAGTCGCCACCAACTATTGTATCGACCTGTCCATTCGCTATATCAATCGCTCGAATAATGTTTGACTCACTATCGGCTATGTAAAGTTTTTTGCCGTCCGAGGTGATGCCTGATGGTTGCGCGAATCCGGACTCAAGCAACGCTCCATCCTCTCGAGCTTCGCGACCCGAACCGGCAAAGGTCGAGACTTCCTGCTTTTCCAGATCAAGCTTCCAAATCTGGTGCGTGCCGGCCATCGTGATATAAAGCTGCCGGCCGACAAGTTGCAGATCCCATGGTGAGCTCAAGGCTATTGCGCGCGCCGGTCCTTGTCGGAAATACTCGCGCGATTGTTGACCGGTTCCCGCTACTGTTTCCACAGTCTTCGACTTCAGTTCTACCCGGCGAATCAAATGGTTTTCGGTGTCAGCAACGTAGAGACTGTCACCGTCAAGAGCCATTCCCTGTGGCCGATAGAAGCTCGCTTTAGCAAAAGCGCCATCGGCTGCTCCAGCTGCACCTGTTCCTATGGTTTCGAGAAAAGTGCTGTCAAGTTTCGTGACGACCAGCCGGTTGTGATTCGAATCAGCGATAAAGAGCCGATCACTTTTTGCATCTGCCAAAATCTTTCCCGGGAACGCCAGCGGCAGATCGCCAACTTTAGCGCGCTCGAGTGCCAGCTTGAGAGGTGCCTCGTTCAACTCGCCGCGTTTGCGAAACTCAGCGACCGCCTTGGCGATCACTTGATCAATCAGTTCATAATTCCCCTCGCCGGACACTGCACCGATGACGTATCCCGCCGGGTCTATCAGAACTTGCGTTGGCCACGCCCGCACGCCGTAGCTTTGCCAAACTTTGTATTCTGCGTCGTTGTAAACGGGATGCTCGATCTCATAACGCAGGATGATGCGGCGAATATTTTCGGTGTCCTTTTCGTTTTCAAATTTCGCCGAGTGAACACCGATGACGACGAGCTGGTTGGCATACTTCTGCTCCAGCCGCTTAAGATCAGGAATGATATGAATGCAGTTGATGCAGCCGTAGGTCCAAAAATCCAGCAGCACAACCTTGCCTTTCAGCGCCGCCAGCGTGATCGGCTTGTCAGTATTGAGCCAACCGCGTCCGCCGGTTATTTCCGGCGCGCGTACGCGAACTTTTTCCTGAGCAGACATAGCAAGACCTTTCTTTGCCTCTGAATTGACTGAATAAGCGAAGAAGAAATTGATCGCCAGGAGAACTATCCAGGCGACTCGTAGCCGGCTAATCAAGTGATATTTGTTTCTCAAATCAGTGGATTTACGAACCTTCGTTGCGACTTAGATTGCAGGCCAACGGTCACGGGTTGTAGATCTAGTCATGCCGGTGCGGCGACGCTGCTTCGACCTGCCCTGCTAACACTTGATCGAGACGATCGATTGCCCGGCGAAGATGCGGAATCGTTATGGAGCCTCCGACAACCAGCGCCACATTAAAGGCGTCGAGAAACTCTGGTCGCGTCACGCCCGCGCCCACGCTCTGTTTGATGTGATAGGTAATGCAGTCGTCGCAACGCAGCACGATTGAAGCGACTAAACCCAGCAGTTCCTTAGTGCGCTTGTCGAGTGCGCCGTCCTCATAGGCCTGCGTGTCGAGCGCAAAGAACCGTTTGATGCCCAGGTGATTACTACCGAGCAACTTCTCATTCATGTCCGCGCGATATTGATCAAATTCATCCATACAAAGATTAGCCTTTCAGTGGCGTTCGCTCATTATTGCGAAGTTATTCTAGCCGTGAAGTAATCTAGCTAGCTAATAGCTGGTCAAGTGATTGGCTGGGACCGCGGGCGTCCCGCCCGCAAATGAGCGCGAAGCGCGAAAATGAATTCAAAGCTACTTAAAGGCTGCGCGCCCGTGGCGCGTCTGCGGGCGGGACGCCCGCAGTCCCAGCCAATCACTTGACCTTCGCACTGAACCGCGCGCTTTGGTTAGAATGGTTCCGCTAGTTTAGTAACCTGATCAGCACATGAATAACGAAGCAATTGAGCAGAAGGCCGTTGGAGGAGCATCTCGCAAACTGCAACTCGTTCTGGCGGGTCAGGACCAGTTTGGGATCTTCGCCGATCAAATTTCCGCCATAGTGGAATGGCAGGAACCGGCTCCATTGCCGCACGCGCCAACTTCGGTGCTTGGTGTCGTATGTATTCAAGGGCGCATGTTGACGGTCCTGGATCTTGCAAAGCTTGCCGGCGCCGACGCGGTCTCGGCTGATTCGCCGCGCACCTTTCCCAAGCATCTCATCGCCTTGCGGGGCGACGAACAACTCGCGCTCGCGGTAGAAGGTCTTGGGGAAGTCGTTCAGCTTACCAGCAACGCACGCGGACTCCATCGCCGGGCGGGAAACTGTTGGCGGTCCTGTGCGCAGGGTCTGGCAGCGTGGGGAAGGAGAAATAAAGATTCTCAATCCAAAGGGACTATTTCCAGCTGCGATTCTGGGACGCGAACGCCGTCAGCGTCGATTCTGACAAGTAGCGGCTTGTACGAAATGTGAAAATCCTGCCCCAGTGTTAGAATCGAAATTGAATCAAAACAACTAACGAGCTTTTGAGTCTCCGGCGTTCGCGTGCTTCATCGGCTGATCGGCGCTCTTAACTCAATAACTCGTCATTATTTCTTTAGGTATGCACGAACAAGCTTTCAACATTCTAGAGTATGACGACCTGCGAGCCTTGATTAAGGGCGGCGCGCAAACGCCCATGGGACAAACGCGCATAGACGCGCTTAAACCTTACGAGAGTGTCAGGGAGCTGCAACAGGCCCTCGAAGCCGTCTCGGAATGCGTCGACCTGAGAAAACGCGGTGGCACGTGGACCTTCAGCGAGCTTGGCGATCCGGCAGAGAAACTAGCTTTGCTCCGGGTGGAAGGTACCATCCTCGAGCCGCCTGCGATGCTCGAAATTAAATCGTTGTCGGATCACGCAATGTCGGCGCGCGCTTCTATCCTGGCCGAGCGTCAGGCTGCGCCGGTGCTTTGGAGTTTGGTGGAAAAGCTGCCCGTCGAGTTGAGTCGACTCAGTGCTCGCATTGCGAACAAGATTCTGCCGAGCGGTGAGATAGACGATCGCGCTAGTCCCGAACTAGCGCGCATACGCCATGACATCACTGGATTACGCTCGCGTATCACTCGCACACTGGAAAGCCTGATGCGCAAGTCAGGTGAGGCCATACAGGATGAGTTAGTCACTATTCGCAACGACCGGTTTGTAATTCCCGTCAAATCCGATCACCGCACCCGTGTCAACGGAGTCGCGCACGGCTACTCTTCATCCGGAGCGACAGCTTTCATTGAGCCACTGGAGACAATTGACGCGAACAACGAGCTGCAGGCGCTGCATGAAGCGGAGGCGCGCGAGATTTACAAGATCCTGTTTGGCTTGACTCAGGAAGTGCGCGAGCAGCTGCAGGCCCTGGAGCTGGCCGCTGACGCAGTTGCCGAACTCGACTTTATCAACGCGAAGGCAGTTTTTCACCAACGGTTTAACTGCGTAATTACCTGAAATTGGATCTCAAGTCCTTGAACTCAGCGAGGCGCGCCATCCACTCCTCGAGGAAAATCTGCGCGCGTCTGGCGGCTCAGTGGTGCCGGTTTCATTCTCGCTGGACGAGGAAAAAAACACGATGGTGATCTCCGGCGCCAATGCCGGGGGCAAGACCGTCGTTCTCAAAACTGCTGGCCTGCTGTCGCTGATGGCTCTCTCGGGTGTGCCGATACCGGCCCGGGAGGCAAAGATTCCATTCTATGCATCGGTGCTAGCAGATATTGGCGACCACCAATCGCTGGCGGCAAACCTTTCAACGTTTACTTCGCACGTCGCCAACATTTCGCGCATGATTGAAATGCTGCAAAGCTCCGGCGCTGGTTTTGCTGGATGAAGTCGGCACGGGCACCGATCCCGAAGAAGGATCGGCATTGGGTGTAGCTGTTGTCGATCACTTCCGAAAGGCCTGCAGTGCGCAAGTGATGGCGACCACGCACTACAGTGGCTTGAAGATGTATGCGGCGAACGAGGCAGGCGTGTTGAATGCGAGTGTTGAGTTTGACGAAAAAACATTGCAGCCAACCTATCGCCTGATTGTCGGCATTGCCGGCTCGTCATCTGGTCTTGAGATCGCGAGGCGGTTTGGTATTCCTGGCAGCGTAACCACAGTGGCACTGGAACTGGTCAAGGACTCTTCGCGGCAGGCGTCGGAGTACTTGCGGCGAATCAAGCGCGAAGCTGAGGGAGCCGAAAGCCTGCGCCAGGCACTTGAAGAAGAGCGCGTAGCAGTTGCGGAGAAGTTTGCCGGACTCGATAAGCAAGCCGAACGGCACGAACGCGAACGACAGGTTTTGTTTCAGAAGTCGCTCGACACGATCATCCGAGACTTTGAAAAGCGGTCGCGCGAGCTGGTGGCGACTATTCAGGACCGGTCCGAACGGTTGAAAGTCGACCGAGAAGCTCAGCGGCGAGTTGCAGAACTCAAACGCGAAGCACAACGCGCAACCTATGCCGGAGGCAAGCGGGACTCGATTGGGGCGGCGTCTGCAAGCACCAGCGGGCGCGGAGTGCGTGTGATGCGCGATGGTTTGGTCGTTAAGAAAGACAAGGAAGTTGAGGAAGGCAGAACCGTTGAGGAAGAATATGCGCCGGCGGAGGTTCGTGAAATTGCGGTGGGCGATACGGTGAAGCTGCGCTCGTTTGGTTCAATCGGGATTGTGGACAGTCTTAAAGGAGACGAAGCGGAAGTGCGCGTGAAGTCTCTTCGGTTTAGAGAGAAGCTGGAGAATCTTGAGTTGGTTGAACTCCTGGATACCCCTCAATCCAGGCAGGCTAAGAAAGAGAAATTCGCCGGTTTACGAGGCTCGCGCGGCACGGAAGTTCAGCTTAAGACCGGGGAGGGAAACGGCCGTTCGGAAATTAACGTGATCGGGCAAACGACAGACGAAGCGGTTGATGCGGTTGATAAGTTTCTCGACGAAGCATCGCTCGCCAGCTTGAGCAACGTGCGCATTGTTCACGGCCACGGGACCGGCGCGTTGCGCCGGGCAATCGCCGAGCTCTTAACGGATCATCCGCACGTCGCGCGCTTTGTCGCGGCGCCGCAGGATCAAGGCGGAAGTGGTGCGACAGTTGTAGAATTGAAGCAGTAAAAATGCGTTACCCCCAAACATTCCTCGACGACCTCAAACGACAGGCTGACATTGTGCGCGTCGTGCAGGACTACGTGCAGCTCAAGAAGAAGGGCGCAAACTGGATGGCGTGTTGTCCCTTCCACAAGGAAAAAACGCCATCGTTTTCTGTCAGTCCGGCTAAAGAAATCTTCTATTGCTTCGGATGTCACAAGGGGGGTTCCGTTTTCAACTTCGTGATGGAAATGGAGCGCGTCTCCTTTCCCGAAGCTATTAAGCTGGTGGCAGAAAAGTCAGGCGTGCCACTACCCAAGTTGATCGACGACAGCCGTTTTGAAGCGAGACGAAATGAAGCGGACGCTGTAATCGAACTCAACAAGTGGGCGCTGGAATGGTGGGAGCAACAGCTTGAGTCAAGTGGTGAAGCGCGTATTGCCAGGGATTACTTAAAGCGTCGCGAGATTACCGACGAAACGCGCAAGACTTTCCGTATGGGTTACGCGCCGGATAGTTGGGATGCGCTTTCGATTTATCTAAGACAAAAGGGCGCCACTCAGGACCAGATTGAACGCAGCGGCTTAGTCGTTAAGAAAGAAGAAGGCGGTTCTTATGATCGCTTCCGGGGACGTCTGATATTTCCAGTGATGGACATTCAGGGTAAGCCGATTGCTTTCGGAGGACGTACGCTCCGCGACGAAGACGCGAAGTACATCAACTCTCCTGAGACGGCGGCTTACGTTAAAGGGCGCAACCTTTTTGGTCTCAATCTGACTCGCGATGAGATCCGGCGTGCCGGGTTCGTCATATTGGTTGAGGGCTTTTTGGATCTGATCGTCCCCTATCAGTTCGGAGTACGCAACATGGTCGCAAGTTTGGGGACTGCCCTAACGCCGGATCAGGCGCGGTTAGTGAGCCGGTTTGCCCGTAAAGTTGTGGTCAATTATGATGGCGATAACGCGGGCGTGCAGGCGGCAAAAAAAGCTATTGCAATTCTTCTCGCGGAAGATTTGGAAGTGAAAATTCTGGTGCTTCCCGATGGCTCGGATCCCGACGAGTTCATCAGAAAATCCGGCGTTAGTGAGTATCAGCAGCAACGTGGGCTCGCACAACCACACATTCAATTTGTAATAGATCAAGCTGTAAGAGATCGCAAACTCAGCAACCCCGCGGATAAAGAAGCCGCGATTGATGAGGTGCTACCCTACATTCGCGTTGTCCGCAGTCGTTTGCAGAAGCGTGAGTATTTTGACATTGCGATGGACTCGCTACGAATCGGCGATGCTACGTTGAGACGAGAGTTATGGCATTCAATCCGCCAGGGAACTGGGGAAGGAGCGCGCGCCGGCGAAGTGGCAAAAGCAAGCGCCAGGCGGGCGACCATCAAGCCGACCGTGGCAGAAGAGCGACTACTAGGGTTTGTGTTTGCCAATGAAGAGTTGCGCTCAGGTGTCTTGAGCATGCTGCAGCCTGAAGACTATGAAGACCTGGCCACAGCGCCTCTGCTCCGTGTATTGCTTGAGTTGCAAAACGAGCATCGGGAAATTGACTTTGATAGTTTGAGCGAGAAGTTGGCGGAAACGCCCGAACTTGGAGAATTATTGCCAATGTTGATGATGAGCGAATCTTTGCACGCGTCGAATGAACACTACACGCCGGAAGAGTGTGTCTTCACCTTTCGCTTAATGAAATTGGAGAATCGCATCGGTCAATTAAGAGATGAGGGTGCGCTGGCTGAACGTGAGGGGAACTCTGAAAGGGTAATCCGAGTGTCAGCCGAACAGACAGAATTGGCAAAGCGGAAACGAGCTCTCCTGACAAAGGCAGAGGCTACTCAGATGGAGCATTGAGCCACTATCGTTGTCAGCGGCGTCCTCGCCAGAATGTTCCTTAATTAGGAGCTTCTCACAACTTCTTTTTAGAAACTGAATTTTAATGGAGCAGCAAGGTTTGAGTATCGAAGACAAAGATCGTGACGATGTTATGGAGCGGCTCCTGGAGTTGGGTGGCGACAAAAAATATCTCACTTTCGACGATCTGAATCGCGAGTTACCGGATAATGTCGTTTCGCCCGATGACATTGAAGATGTACTGCAAAAGCTCGAAGGTTCAAACATTCCGGTCGCGGACTCCGATGAACGTCTGCTCGAACAGGCCTCAGCAGTTGCGGTTGACGAAGAAGAGACAGATGAAGATGTCGAGCTCGATCTCTCTGCGGGCGCTCTGGAAAAGACCAACGATCCAGTCCGTTTGTATCTGCGCGAGATGGGCGTTGTCCCCCTGCTCACCCGCGAAGGCGAAGTAGCGATTGCCAAACGCATCGAACGTGGTCAGCTCAAAACTCAAAAGGCGATTGCACGTTCGCCCATTGCCGTTAAGGAACTTCTGAAAATTGGTGAAGAACTGGAAGCAGGCAAAACCAACATTCGCGAAATAGTTGTTTTCGCAGAGCAGGCAGAGTTAACCGGCGACGAAGATGTAGATAAGGCTGACGAGTACCGGGCCTGGACCATTGAGGGCGTTGAGAATATTCGCAAGCTCTTCAAGCAGGGATTGAAAGAGTGGGAAAAGCTTCGCGAAGAACAGAAAGCTACCCGCGGTAAGAAGAGTAAGAAAGTGTTGCGTCTGCGTCGAAAAGTGGCGCGACTTCGGCTGGAGATAGCCCAGGAGATTGGGCGACTGAACATCACTGAGCGCGCGCGCCAACGTCTCATTAATTCAATACGAACCGTACAAAAAGAAGTGCGTGACTCCGAACGTGAAATCGATAGTCTCACCGAAAAACTCAGTCGCAAACGGATCAGGGCCGACGACCAAAAAGAGTTCAAGCGCCGTATTTCACTGTCAAAGAAACGAATGCTGCAGCTTGAGATTGAGCATTACATCAGCCCGGTCGAGATAAAGCGGTCGCTACAGGCAATCATTATCGGCGAACAACAAACGGGACAGGCCAAGCGCGAGCTGGTTGAAGCAAATCTGCGTTTGGTTGTCTCAATTGCCAAGAAATACACCAATAGGGGCCTTCAATTTCTGGATCTGATTCAGGAGGGCAACATTGGTTTGATGAAGGCAGTCGATAAATTTGAATGGCGTCGCGGTTATAAGTTCTCGACCTACGCGACGTGGTGGATTCGGCAGGCGATAACTCGGGCGATCGCCGATCAGGCACGCACCATTCGCATTCCGGTGCACATGATAGAAACCATAAACAAGCTCATTCGAACCTCCCGTTCGTTGGTGCAGGAGCTTGGCCGCGAGCCGACCAGCGAAGAGATTGCGCGAAAGATGGACATTCCGGTAGCGAAGGTGCGTAAAGTCCTGAAGATTGCGCAGGAGCCGATATCACTCGAGACGCCGATCGGTGAGGAGGAAGATTCGCATCTCGGCGACTTCATCGAAGACAAGTCGATTCTTAATCCAGCTGACGCCGTGGTTGCGTCGAACTTGCGCGAGATTACAGACGAAGTGTTGGCGACCTTAACACCGCGCGAAGAAAAAGTGATCAAGATGCGGTTTGGCCTTGGCACCACAGGTTCTGAGCACACGCTCGAGGAGGTGGGCCAGCATTTTGCGGTTACGCGCGAACGCATCCGGCAGATCGAGGCAAAAGCGTTGCGCAAACTGCGTCATCCCTCACGCTCGCGTAAGCTCAAGGCGTTTCTTGAGAATACTCAACGATAGATTTGCGGTCAGGCAGAAGTCAGGACGCAGAGAGTTTAGTTCTCTCCGCGCCCTGATTCTCTTTTGGGAGTGTCTTACTTAACAGTGAGAAAGGTTGCGCTCTTAGCAGTGTAGTCAAACTCGTGGGTATACACAAAACCGGGAAATTCAACTGGCAGCGTAAACTGCACCCGCACTTCCATCCGTTTGTCCTCCTGTACTTGCGGCGTGATTACGGCATCATCGGGAATCCCATATTCCGTGGAATTCTTTACCAGTTGATCCTTAATCCAGGAGGCGGGCTTCCCCAGGTTGGCAGCAGTGTCGACGTCGTTCTGCATTAAATCCTTGATCTGATAGTCGCGATAAAATACCGGGATAAGCTGATAGCCCGCGTAAGCGACGCTACCGAGAATCGCAGCCACAATAAGGAATTTGAGACGAGCTCCGCCCTGCTCGGATTTCCTCGGTCTAATATTGTTATTCATTCTCAACGTCCACTACGTTCTTTGAAATACTTCGCGTACTGATTTCCGTAACAGAGTTGAACTAATCGTTTTCCCGTCTACGATGCGAGGACGGCCGATACGTTCTAGAAGTACCCACTCAATCCGGCCGGCAGTTCGCTTCTTGTCGTGCGCTATTGCGCTTATTACTGCGCGCTCGTCTAAATCCCCGGCAGATGGCAATGGACCGCAAAGCCTTATTGCCTCGGTCAGCAATTCTAACTCCGTTTGGTTGAGCAGGCCCAGATTTTTTGACAGCTCAGCCGCCACTAACATCCCATGTCCCACAGCCTCACCATGTCGGAACCGTTTATAGTCGGTGACGGTCTCCAGTGCATGAGCGATAGTATGGCCAAAGTTTAGAATTCGGCGCGAACGCTGATCGGTGCGGTTCGTATCTTCACGTTCGTCGGCAGCCACGATTGACGCTTTGAACGCGCAGTGGGAAGCGATGAGTTGTTCGAGTTGTGAAGACTCAAGAGCATTGTGAGTGCGCGCTGTTTGTAGAAAGTCCGTCGTTTCCTGAAAGAGTTTTCGACTACCGATGGCCCCTTGCTTGACGCATTCGCACCAACCAGCAACAAGTTCACGCGCCGGCAAGGTCCTGAGCGTTTCAATATCTGAAATAACCGCTGCTGGCTGGTGAAAACTGCCAACGAGATTCTTGCCGCAATCCATATTTACACCGGTCTTACCGCCGACCGACGAATCAATCTGTGCCAGCAAGGTGGTAGGAATCTGGACAAAGGGGATTCCGCGCAGGTAGATGGCGGCAGCAAATCCAGCCACGTCGCCGACGACGCCACCACCCAAAGCCACCACGCCGTCGCTTCGCTCAAGCCCGGATTCATTAAAAAAACGAAGCACGCGCTCAACTGTTTGAATCGACTTAAAGCGTTCGCCGTCTCCGATGGACCACGGGATCACATTGAATCCGCTCGCCTTAAGACTCTTGAGCAAGGCGGGCCCGTAAAGGGCAAAAACCCGTGTATTCGAGATGAGAGCCAGGCGTCGAGCACGGTTGCCGAGGCAGCCTCGAGCCACGTGGCCAGCCTCCTTCCGAACGCCCTGACCAATCCGAATTTCATATTCGTGCGCTCGCTCCTTTGTTCGCACTACGAGTCGCCTCAATCCCGAACCCCTTTCATCCATAGGACCCAATGAGCCACGAGCCGATTTCAGCTGAGACTAGGGTACTTTGAGGGCACGCGCAACGTGTAAACGCTTCAAGGTTCCGGATAGATTGGTGCGATTGGGAAATATGCTTGACTGTAGGGTGTGATAAAAAGCGAATGGACGCGACAAACGTGGGAGTACGTCGCGTCCATCCATATTTGTGGTCACTGTCCTCACCCCAGCAACCACTTGAGACGGAGGATTCACCAACCGTCTCTTCTTGCCCCACAATATACATCGCAACGCGCGTGCCGTGCAAGATTCATGCTGTTAACAAGTTACGAAGCAAAGGTTTTCCTGTTCTTCTTTGCTGCACTTGTGAAATCGGGTCAAAAACAGCGTCACCTCACGCGGAAAAACCGAGTAATTATTTCAGTATTGAGCGTAAAATTTTCACGGCAAGTCGAGATCAAACCCCCAGCGTTTGCTTGATCACACCTGCCAATGCTGATGCGCATTTTTCGATTTCGTCCTGGCTCTCACCTTCAATCATAATGCGTGCCAGCGGTTCAGTACCGGAATAACGGAGCAGGAGTCGCCCGTTCGCCCCAAGGTCACTTTCTATCATCGCGCGCAGCTTTTTGGATCGGCGGGACCTCATCAAATGGCTGCTTAACTTTCACCTCTACGTTTACGAGGATTTGTGGAAAGCTTTGAAACCCTTCCGTCAGTTCATGAAGGCCTTTGCCATCTTTCGACATCGCACGGAGCATGATGAGGGTGGTGATCAATCCATCGCCCGCGAGGCTTAATTTCGGAAAGATAATGTGACCTGACTGTTCTCCGCCCAAGCTCGCGCCTATCCGCAACAACTCTTCCAGCACGTATTTGTCTCCCACATCCGTACGGACAAGCCGAATGCCCAGTGACTGAAACGCGATCTCCAGCCCGATATTGCTCATCACGGTCGCCACGACCGTATCGTGAGTTAGTTCGTGACGAGCCCTTGAGATATCTCGCCAGAACCCACAAGCTGCCGTCACCATTTACCAACCTCCCGTTTCCGTCGACGAATAAAGCTCGATCTGCGTCGCCGTCAAACGCAACTCCGAGATGCGCAGCCCGCTTTACTACTTCAGCCTGGAGAGTTTCCGGATGAAGAGCGCCGCTTCCGAGGTTTATGTTGCGGCCATCAGGCTGGTTATTGATTGTGCTCACGCTCGCTCCCAGGCGTTCAAACACCTCGGGCGCGAGTTTGAAAGCGGCGCCATTCGCACAGTCGAGCACCAAACTCATCCCGCGAAGTGATAAGTCCCGGCCAATTTCGTCAGCAAGAAAATCTACATAACGAGACCGCAAATCGTGAGCTTCCGCGGCGTCGGTTTCGACAACTTTTAAAGAGCGATGGGTGTTTGTGAGAGCAACCGTATTTGGTTGCGCAAAAACATCACGCTCGATAAGTCGCTCAGTTTCTTCGTCAAGCTTGGTTCCCGAAGGAGCAAAGATCTTTACACCATTGTCGCGATAAGCATTATGCGAGGCGCTGATTACCACCCCGGCATCGGCTGGCATCGAGCGCGCGAGAAAAGCAACGCCGGGCGTTGTAATTACGCCAGCGGACTTCGAGGTGGCGCCTGCTCGCGCCAATCCTGCAACCAGCGCTTGTTCCAGCCACCCACTTGATTCCCGTGTATCTCGGCCAATTACAACGGACGGTGCTCTGCCAAGTTTTTCCCTCAGACGACGGGCAAGGGAAGCCCCAACGGTTTCTATGGTTGCAGCGTCGAGAGGAAAGCGTCCGGCTTCGCCGCGCATACCATCAGTGCCAAAGAGTTTTTTCATTAAGGCTAGAGAAGGAAAAGTTTAGCAGTAACTAAGGATGACAAGCGGGCATGTCGAGCCTTGCTAAATAGGGCGACTCGTTTGCATTGGCAAAGCGAAGATGGAGATCACCACGTCTTTTTTCCACTACCTCGACATGAATATCGACTGCAGGATCGAGTATATCGATTTTTGGATCGGCCAGGTTGATTTGGACATGAGAAACATTGAAGCTTTCCCTCTTGCCGTCTAACCAGACTGTTTCAGTAATAACTTTGCGCAAGGCGTTAATCCGATCAGCCGGGCCCCGCATTCTGATTTTTGCAGGATTAACCGATACACCAGCCACCTCGTAGCCCTCCGGTAGCTTGCCTTCAAACTTAACTTCAACGTCAGTCGACATCTCAACGACGGGCTCTAGACGGATCGCAACAGTTGCGGGATGGAAACCCTGAATTTTTACGTCTTCCTGTAAATCCACCTTGACGCGATCCAGTGTCAACTTAATAGCACGCTCACCGGCCTTCTGATCGCTCAAGTCGACATTAGCTATCAGATCGCGGGGTCCAATGCGATCGAGCTTGTCTTTACTTCCGGTAAGAATCACATCCACAGTGCTCGGTGGTTCATTGCTTATCTCTAATCCGTCTGGCTGAAGGAAATTAAGCTGGACGCCAGAGACTCGAAGCGTCACGGGCTTGTTCTGACCAGTGACACCCAACCAGAGCGCAACTGTGATCGCCAGGGCGAGCAACTTCAACCCCCAGTCTTCGACGAATAATTTACGCAGCAACCGTTCCGGCGGAGTCGGTACGCGCGGGGCTGGCAGTGTCTCGGTATCTTCTGTGTCCTGATAAGGCATTGCGAAGTCTCAAATCCAAGACCTCAGATCTCAGATTCAGCTGCTAAGTGATTATTTCAAATAGAGGCGATCTCTTCAGTATCGGCGTCGGGTTCACCCGGTTTTTCCTGATGTTTTAGCTTCTCACGTTTGGGCGAAACCTGCAGAGCTTCAGAGATTGCGGCCCTGAGTTTGGGAGCGTCCAGGCCACGTTTGATCTCTCCGTGCTGGACAATGGAAATTAACCCTGACTCTTCGGAAACCACCACCGCGACTGCGTCAGTGTCTTCCGTAACACCCAGGGCAGCACGATGACGCGTTCCCAGATCACGCGATAAGCGTGGATTCAGAGTTAAAGGCAAAAAACAGGAGGCTGCAGCAACGCGATGCCGGCGAACCACAACTGCGCCATCGTGAAGCGGCGACTCTGGATTGAAAATGCTTACTAACAGGTCGTAACTGAGTTCTGCATCCAGCTTCACGCCGCCATCGATGATGTTCTTGAGACCGATATTGCGCTCGATGACGATCAACGCACCTGTCTTGGTGGATGCAAGGGAAGTCGCCGCGAGAATCACTTCGTCGTAAACGCCCTCGCCGAATTGACCGTGTTGCCCGCGCGTAAACGGCATGCGAAAGCGATTGCCGAAAGTGATGAGTGCCTGACGAATTTCGCTTTGAAAGAGAACGATAATGGCGACGCCGATGTAAAGCAGCGCTCCGCGCAGAATAAATGCGAGTGTCGCCAGGTCTTGTCTAACGGCAACCCAGTAAAGGAGGGCAAAAGCCCCGATCGCGGCGGCCATGGGAGCGGCGCGGGTTCCGCGAACGAGTTTCAAAACTGCATACACAAGCAAGAAGACAAGAATGACATCCGCGATATTGCGCGGCTCACTAAGCCTTCCCAGGTACTCCGTGTATGGCAGTAGTAACAACATTTCTGAAATTCTGGATTTGCGATTTGCGATTCAAAGGCTGCAATTTATTTTCACCAAATCGTGATCGAAATCCTCGAAACCTTTTAACCAACGTGTTCCGGAACGCAGTCTTGCTCGGAGCTGTCGCATTGCCGCGCAGTCTCCAGAAAAATCATCTCAACTTTAGGTTCTGTTCGCTTGATCAATTCCTCAACCTCTTCAACGGTCTTCACGATTTCGCCGGTCACCAAATCGTCACGCAAGTTTATGTGGGCATTTATCAAAATTTGTTTCGGCGCCAGGTGCATCGTAAGTAATTCGACGACCTTGACTACGTTCGGATGACTCTCAATGGCTTCCACGATAGCCGCAACAGTCTTTGGATTTGCCGCCTCACCCAACAACAAGCCACGGGACGTTCGCGCCAGCACAAACGCGACCACTGCCAGAACCAGCCCTATTATGATCGACGCTAAGCCATCCCAATATGCGCCATCGCCAGGACCACTGTGATGCTCGGTGAGATAAATCCCTACGCCAGCGATGATGATACCCAGTAGCGCCGCTGAATCTTCAAAGATGACAGTTTTCGCGGTCGGGTCTTTCGACTCCCGAAGATATGCAAAGAACGTCAGCCCTTCATGGTGGGCCTCTTTAACTTCCTGGTAGATCGCCAGAGCAATGGAGCCGGCTTCCAGGACAAACGATATCGCGAGTACCCAATAAGCCCAAATCAAGTTCTCCGGAGGATGGGGGTGCCGAAGTTTTACAATTCCTTCGTAAATCGCATAAGTCGCCCCAACTCCGAAGATGAATATCGCCGCAATGAAAGACCAGAAAAAGCGCTCTTTCCCATAGCCAAAGGGATGTTTCTCTGACGCCGGGCGCTTGTAAAACCGCAAACCGAGCAGCAGAAACACCTGATTAGTGGTGTCAGCAATCGAGTGAAGAGCTTCGGCCATCATGCCCGAAGAGCCGGTCATCAGCGCCGCCACCAGCTTCAGAATTGCTATTACTGCGTTGGCAAAGAGCGCACCCAGTACGGCCAGCATCAACGAGTTCCTTCGGTTATGAAATGGAAAGCCCCGCTTGGATTATCGCGAAAAAACAGGCGTGTGGCAATGAAGACTGGGAAATTCGTAAAAGGATTAGTTTGCCGTCATTCCTCTCAGAGGCAGCTGTTGCCGCGGAGATGCTGACTGCAGAATCGGCATAGGTAGCGACCGGATGCCGGCGCTCAACGTTTGGGCTGGCTGCATTTCTTACGACTGGATCGACATTGGGTAAGTTGAACGAGGACCCGGTCGCTACCGCTCCCGGTTCGGCAATGCTCGCCTGCGTTCTGGAAACTGATCCTTAACTCCGTTTCGTTCTTGAACGTCGCTTAATGCTTCCCCTTTGCAGAAAACCAACCAACTCACCCCGGGCGTTTACGATAGCGACCGCTCCTACGCCGTTTTCTTTCATGACTGATTGCGCGGAATCAAGGGTCGTGGCTGCTTCAACAAAAAATCCTGGTTTGACTGGACGCATCACAGCTTGCACGCTGGTGGTAGCCCAACGATTTCGAGGCAATGATTTCAAATCCTCGAGCGACAGAATTCCGTGGAGTCGCCCACTCACCGCCACCGGAAAACTTGTTTGACGATGAAGCGGAAGGATGTCGTCCACAAATCTCGTAACCATGAGCGCTGGGTCAAGGGTCACCGGTGGCGACATCGCATCCGAAACGGTCACCAGCCTGGCGTGTTGAGCACTCTTTACCACCTTAAACGCTGTATCCAGCAGGAAGAATCCGACCAGGATCGACCAGACACTCATGAAGTAGGGTTGCGCCGCTCGCCAGTTTGGCGAGATCAGAATATACACGCCGAAAAGAACTAACATCCCACCGATCAGGATTCCGCAGATGCCGGCCTTGCGTGTAGCGTCCTTGATGTCGCCGGTTCTGCGCCACAATAAGGCGCGCAACACTCGTCCGCCATCAAGCGGATAGCCTGGGAAAAGATTGAAGAGCGCGAGCAAGAGATTACCTGCGGAAATTAAGAAAAAGACGACAACGGTTGATTCGTAGTTTCCCATTGCGGCGATCTTTGTCGCCACAAAAGCGAGGATGGCGAACAAGAAGCTCGACGCTGGTCCAGCCAGGGCGATCCGGAACTCGGCTCGCGGATTCTGCGGATCGGTTTTTAAACGAGCAAGACCACCGAAAGGGTGAAGCACGATCTCTTCGATTTCAATTCCCTCTGCTTTGGCCATCAGCGCATGGGCGAGTTCATGTCCAAAGACTGAGAGGAAAAGGCCAGCCGTGGTAATTAGCCCCAGAACCCAGGCTGTGATTGGTGCATGCGGAGGGACCTGAACGTTGACAACCTGAATTGCGTGGTTCTGCAAATTGCTGGCGATTAGCCAAACGCTCAGAATCACAACCCCGAACCAGCGATAGTCTATGCGCACCGGAATATCATAGACGCGCGCGATTGTTATTTGCCGTTTGACAAGCTGAAAAAAGCTCATTGAATAATAGACTAACGCCTCAACGCGCCGCAGGGTTTAGTAAACAATCTAATAAGAAGTGTTGAGTATCGGGATCCGGTCGCTAAAGCACCTTCTGGGAAGGGCAACGCTTGGGGAGACTAAAACGCGCCGCTCGCTTTTTGCCAATCAACTTCCCACAGGACTACCGGTTGTTCGCGATTCTTGACTGTGATTGGGTCGCGCGGGTGAAGTTTATAACGGCTACGCGCAGCCTTTGCGGTCGCATCGCTTATGAGAATTTGACCGCCCCTGGCATTTGATTCGAGCCGGGACGCCGTGTTAACAGCATCGCCAATAGCAGTGTATTCCGAACGCCGTTCTGAGCCGATGTATCCCACGATCACATCACCGGTGTGCAGTCCGATCCCTACACCAACTTCTGACAAGCCTTCCTGACGGAGTTCCTGATTGATGCCGAGCAGCCGCCGCTGCATCGCTACCGCGGCGTTCAAAGCGTTCGACGCATCTTCCGGAGTGGTAGTGGGAGCTCCGAAGAGGGCCATTAATCCGTCGCCGAGATATTTATCAAGCGTTCCGCCGTGGGCAAAAATGATGTCTGTCATCGCCGAAAAATACCGGTTGAGCAAATTGACAATTTTTTCTGGGGCTGCGTGTTCAGAAATTCTGGTGAAGCCGCGAATATCAGCAAAGAGTATGGTGATAGTTTGGCTCACACCACCGAGCTTGAACGAGTCCGGATTTTCAAGCATCTGCTTCACAACATACTCAGGCAGGAAGCGGCTGTAGTTCGCACGCGCTACTTCCTCGCGCGCCAGGCGCTCGTGGGCCCGAGCGTTTTCAACCGCGATTGCAGTTTGGGCCGCAACCGCGCTGATCAACTCCAGATCGTCCGGTTTGAAAGCGGCAAAAGGATCCAGCCGATCGGCATAAATTGCGCCGTGCACTCTCGACTCACCCACCAGTGGCGCGCAGATCGTTGAGCGAACTCCTTGCGAGACGATCGAATCCACACCGGCAAACTCCTCATCAGAGGCAGCATCCTGCGAAAGCAGCGCAACTCGATCCCTCATGACCTTCCGCGTAATCGTCCTTCCGATCGAAAGTTTGCGCGCGTGGTTGTTAAGACTTTCGTCGCGCGCACGCATGGCAATGGGATTCAGTACCACATCTTCCGGATTCTCTTTTCCAGTGCCTTCGGCTAACAAGGCCACCACCCGATCCGCCGGAGTGGAACGGAATATTACGTCAGTAGCTTTGGCAAAGATGGCTTCAAGATCGAAGACCGAACCCAGCGTCTTACTCATCTCGTAAAGCGCGGAGAGTATGTTTGCCTTTCGTTGCAGCGCTTCAAGTACTTTATCTCTGGACTGGCTGGTCGTTGCTGTTGGTAGGTTTTCTGCAGACTTGTGGAGGACAGTCTGCATCACATCGTTAGCAGAAACGACCAGCTGGGTATGGCCCAAAGGCTTGTCGTCGTAACGCACATCGGTCGTGCGCTCTTCGGCGCGCTGTTCAAAGCGCAGCGTACTGGCGCCGATGGTGATGCGGTCGCCATTCTTCAACTGGTGTTCATAGTGCGGACCACCATTGACGAACACCTTGTTGGCGCTGCGACGGAGTTCCCCATTAATCACCGCACCGTCCACCAGGGTGAAGGAGCCATCATCGGCAGGTTTGACATGCGCGTGATAACGCGAAGCCCGCGGGTCGTCCAGCACGACGGTATTGTCAGGTGCGCGGCCGATGGTACACCCGCCCTGCGGGGGGAAAATGTATTCCCATTGGCGGCCGCTGGCGTCAGTGACTTTCAGGAGTGCCATGACAAACGAATCGGATTGAAATTAACAGGAGGCTGTCATCGCGACGTAACGCTCAAACGAGCTCAAGGATGTTAGTCGACTAATTCGATGTCGATCCTAACATGGTTTACCTGTGACAACTAAACGCCTTTCGCGTGATGGAGGAATACATTTTTGATCAAGACAACAGCAGGATGATTGAGTATCATCGAGGCCTCCCTGTTCAGCGGATCATGCAGGATTGTTCTTATGAACGGCTTCCTTCGCTACGTCGTTGTTTTAGCGTTGAGTCTTTGCAGCAGTGGACTCCTGCTGCCGGCCAGTTCCCAGACAAAGAGCCCCAAAAAACCGCTAACCGGAAGTGTCTCGGGTCGGGTCACGCTGCACGGCAAAGGCGCTGCCGGCATCATTGTTGGGGTTCGCAACTCCGACTTTTCACCCCAGCCGCCGCCCGCAATCAGAGCAACAACCGACGCTGATGGCATTTACCGAATCACTGGAATACCTACGGGAAGCTATCATGTCTCACCAATGGCCCCTGCCTACGTTGTTACAGACCTTATGGCAACGCGCGAAAGGGGAAGAAGCCTCTTGCTGGAGGAGGGTGAGGATGTTCAGGATGTCGATTTTTCGCTGGAACCCGGCGGCGTGATTGCGGGAAGGGTCACCGATGCTAATGGGCGGCCCGTAGTCGAAGAACGATTGACGCTGGTGTCTGCGGATCAGAGCAAACCGAACCAGCAGATGGTCGGTCCGTTCCTGGGCCCTGGAGCAATAACTGATGATCGCGGCCTTTATCGGATCTTTGGTCTGCCACCGGGACAATACAAGATCTCAGTCGGCCGGGATGACGACAATTATTATTCGAGCGTCGGTATTGGACGCGTAACTTACAAAAGAACTTTTTATCCAGACGCGACCGATCCAGCTGAGGCCAAAGTCATTGAGGTCACTGAAGGCTCTGAAGCCACAAATATCGATATCTCACTCGGTCAGATCTTGCCCGGTTTCGTAGCCAGCGGAAAAGTCGTCGACGGCGAGACGGGCCGACCGGTGACAGGTCTAAGGCTGGGTTTGCGTCGGGTGTTAAATAAAGACTACGCAGGCGTTAATGCGTCCGTGAGCGCAAACAGTCAAGGCGAGTTTCGTTTGGAAAACATAACACCCGGAAAGTACGTGGTTTTGATATTGCCCTTGCCGGGGACTGAAACGCGTGCCGATCCAGTGAGCTTTGAAGTGGTTGATCAAGATGTGAGTGCATTGCTGGTTAAGACTTTGAATGGATTGAGCATCAGCGGCAATGTCATCATCGAAGGAAAAACCGACAGTAGTTTCGCCGCCAAACTTGCCGAGTTACGTCTTTATGTCTATGTCCGCAACGAAGGCGCCCACAACGCGGGTTTCGGGCGCTCGTCGCCGTTTAATGCTGACGGAAGTTTTCGTGTAGGAGGATTAAGTCCAGGTATTGCAGATTTAACACTTGGCGCTCAAGAGGGTCGACCGCTGGTGAACTTTGCGATCACGCGCATCGAACGCGATGGGGTTGTTCAGCCGCGAGGGCTCGAGCTCAATTCCGGCGAACCAAATGTTACCGGGGTGAAGATTTTTTTGAGATACGGAACAGGATCGGTCCGGGGCGAAGTGAAAATAGAAAACGGTCCGCTTCCAGCCGGCGCGCGCGTAATGGTCTGGCTCAAAAAACTAGGCGAGGCGGAGTCCAATCTCAGGCCCTACTACCCCGATTTGCGTGGGCACTTTTTGATAGAAGGTGTTGGTGCAGGAGAATATGAATTACGCGTGCAGGCGAATGTGCCGCGACGTCAATCGCCTTCCGCGACCCGACAGGTCACCGTTCCCGAGGGAGCTGTCAGCGATGTCGTTATCACCTTGGATCTAAAGCCGAAACCGTGGCAACCAGTGAGCCCTTGAACCTCTCTAGGCCTGCGGTCAATGTCATGCTTCCTTCCCATAATAATCCCAACTCCACTTCGTTGTGGCTGCTCTTAAGCGTCACCGCGATTCTGGCCGTATCTCAAACGATTGTGGCACAGGACGATGAAAGCAAGACTGCTTCAGGACGGGCCGGCGCGATTACTGGACGCGTGGTTAATGAAAGTGGTCAGCTGGTTCCACACGCTACTATCTTCATTGGCTCACCAGCTGATCCCACGCAAGCACGTTCGAGTAGCACTGATGACAACGGAAATTTTCAGGTTAGTGGTCTCGATGCTTTGGTTTACACAATCAGCGCATCAGCAGCGACCTATGTTCCTGCGCCGCGCGATCCTGATGTTTTGCCGTCCTATTATCGAATCGGCGACTCAGTATCGATAAGCCTGATCAAAGGAGGCGTGATTACAGGGACTGTCACGTCTTCGACCGGAGAACCGGTGGTTCAGGCCGGCGTGCGAGCAATACTGATTCGTGATGCTAACGGCAAGCCACCCGCCTTCAGTCGCTTTGTGGTTGAAAAATCAACCGACGATCGCGGCGTTTACAGAATTTACGGCTTGTCCACGGGAACTTACATTGTTGCGGCGGGTGGTCGCGGCAATGTCTATTTTTCCAACAACCCCTACGATACCGACGCACCAACTTATGCTCCATCCTCAGTGCGCGATTCTGCAATGGAAATTAACGTTCGAGCCGGCGAAGAAACAACGGCAGACATTCGTTACCGGAGCGAACAAGGACACACCGTTAGTGGTATCGTCAATGGGCCACTTGCGCCAAACTCCAGCGCCAATATCACCATTGCGCAAATTGTGAATGGAGTTCCGCTGGCCAGCGGCTTTTCCGTTCAGCTGTTCAATCGTAAAGGGTTCGCTTTTTATGGAGTGGCGGATGGAGAGTACGATCTCATCGCCCAATCGGTTACAAGCCCGCGCGAAATTATTGCGTCAGAGCCGCGACACGTGATTGTCAAAGGCGCGGACATTTCCGGCATTGAGCTTGTTGTCAGAGAACTTGCTTCGATTAGAGGGCGGCTGGTGTTGGAGACAACTACCGCCGCTGATTGTAAGAACAAACGTCAACCCCTGCTTTGGGAGACCGTGCTGGTTGCTCGTCGCAGTGAAAAGAGTACGGCGAAAGATCAACTTGCATTTCCCAACTTTTTTGCACAGAGCGTGCCGGACAAATCCGGGGATTTTGCGCTAAATAACCTGGCCGCCGGCCAGTTTAAGTTGAATGCAAGTTTTTTTGCGAAGTATTGGTATCTGCGTTCGATGATTCGTGAAGCCCCAGGCGCTCCACTTGCCAGAACCGGACCGGTCAACCGGCAGGCGGACGTGGCGCGTAACGGGATTACTCTAAAGTTTGGTGAGCGAATTACCGGAGTGACCATTACGCTTGCTGCAGGCGCCGCCTCACTTCGCGGAAGAGTGAAGCAGACGGAGGGAGAAAGCTTGCCGGCCCGACTCTCTCTGTACCTGGTTCCGGTGGAGAAAGAGAACGCCGAGGATGTTCTGCGATTCTTTAGAACGGCGGTACAGGCCGACGGCAGGTTTTCCCTCAACAACCTGCCGCCGGGCCGCTACTGGGCTCTTGCGCGTTCGGCGGCTGAAAGTGATCCGCAGTCTGAGGCAACGCTGCGCGCTGTCGAGGAAGGCGAGACTCGCCTAAAAATACGACGCGCCGCTGAAGCCGATAAGAACGAAGTAGACTTTAAGCCTTGCCAAAATGTAATTGACTATCAATTGTCGTTCACGCCTTCATCAGTCAAGAATTAGTAAAAGCGAGAGTGAACCGGCCACGTGCGACGTCGCACCTAGCGGTAAGGCAAGCATCAAAGTCGAAAAGTCAAGGTCACAAACTCACCGTGTTTGATCCGCTTTTCACTTGGATCTGAATCGCTTGACGCGTTGCAAGACGAGTTGCTAGACTCAAAACACTTACCAAGTCAGGGCCCCGGCGCTTTACTGCGTCGCTCGGATTTCCCCCAGACCCGCGCGTGCGGCGCAGTCTGATTTTCAAACCCAATGGAGGTGCTGCAGTGGGCTTCAAAGTCGGCCAGAAGGTTGTTTATCCTAATCACGGTATCGGAACCATCGAGCAGATTGAACAGAAGCAAATAGGTGCTACTTTGCTCCCTTTTTATACGCTTCGGCTCGCTGCTAATAACTCACTGGTGCTGGTTCCCGTCTCAAATGCTATGGAAGTCGGTTTGCGGTCGCCAATCTCCTCAGGCGAGTGCGAAATGCTTTTCAAGGTGTTAGCTGATGATTTTTCCTTCCCAGCTAACGATTGGAAAGACCGCTTCAAAGACTTTTCCGAAAAGATGCGGACTGGCGATGTCTTTGAGGCCGCTGAAGTGCTCAAGCATCTGACGTATCTCGGCAATCTCAAGCCCCTCTCATTCCGTGAACAACGTATGCTCGAGCGAGCTCGCTACCTGGTGATTTCGGAATTGGCCGCCGTCTGTCGACAGCCGGAGTGCAACATCGAACCGCGCGTTGAAGAAGCGCTAGCTCGAGCCTGCATGAAGCATGATCGCCGGCCAGCTCGCGCACGCGCTGCCGGGGCTGCCGTGGGCCACTGATCTTCTCAGGAATAGCGGAAGTTTCACCTGCCGCTGGCGCGTTATTCGTTTTTACTCTTTACGAAAATCAGAATCCTGGTAACCCTCGTCACTGCGCGGAGGCGTACTTTGCTACGTCCGCAAACTCAAACGCTGGGTCTGACAGCCCAGGCGTTACTATTTGCGCCATGAAGCGCGTGCTATAATCCCCGACCTGAATCATATCCGCCTTTAACATGGACGAATCCGGCAGTAATCTCACCCAAAGTTTCCCGCAGAGGGCTTTATCAGCCGCGCTGCCAGTATGATTGCACTCCTAAAACTAGTTGCGATCGCATTGCTCGTTGCCACCAACGGGTTTTTTGTCGCGTCTGAATTCGCACTGGTATCTGTTCGACGTGCACGGTTGGAAGCGCGTGCAGCCGCCGGCAGCAAAAACGCCAGGGCCGCACTTCGACTGCTCGATAATCCGACGATCTTCATTTCCGCGGTGCAATTTGGAATTACGCTCGCTTCGCTTGCGCTGGGATGGATCGGTGAACCGACCGTCGCTCGACTACTCGAGCCAATCGCTTCAGCCATTGCATCCGAAGGACGCGCTGGATATGTGGCCCATCTGATGGCGATTATTATCGCCTTTTCGGTAATCACATTCATGCATATCGTTTTCGGTGAATTAATGCCGAAGATGGTAGCTCTTGAGCGCGCCGAGAGAATTGCGCTTTTCTGTTCGCGGCCGCTGGAGTTGTTTGCGAAAGTATTCGGCGCCCCGCTCTGGATCTTCAACTCAGTGGGCGCCTTTCTCGGTCGTCTTATTGGTCTCAAGTCCTCTCTGGATCACGCGGCGGTTTACACTGAAACGGAGCTTCGTCAGCTGATAGACGTGGCTCGCGATAGTGGTTACTTGCGCGCCGAAGAAAGACGACTAATTCATCGCGTGTTTGAGTTTTCCGACACTCTGGTGCGCGAGGCTATGGTTCCGCGAACCGAGATGGCGGCAATTCCAAAGGATTCCTCGCTGGACCAGATTAGCAGGGCCTTTCAGCAATATGGTTATTCCCGTCTGGCAGTTTATGAAGACTCGCTCGATAACGTGCTGGGTTTTCTACATAGCAAAGATGTAATGCCTTTTCTTTTAGGCCCCGAAAAGTTCCGGCTCAAGGACGCGCTGCAGCCGCCTCTTTACGTGGTTGATACCGCACGCCTTGAGGATGTGTTACGGCAAATGCAGAAGGCGAAGTCGCATTTTGGATTTGTGGTAGATGAACATGGTGGACTTGAAGGCATTATCACCCTCGAAGATTTGTTGGAGGAAATCGTTGGCGACATTTCCGATGAACATGATGAAGAGGTGAACGAACAAATCATCGCCGCCGGTAAGAATAACTACGTCCTTGCCGGAGGATTGGCGGTGCGAGATCTGAACCGCCGGCTAAAGCTCTCTTTGCCTGAGTCTGAGAGTTACACGACGATCGCCGGCTTCCTGATGACCGAGGCCGGCCACATGCTTAAACCAGGCGACAAAATAAATTACAACGGACTCCTGTTTGAGGTGGATCGCGTGGAGCGACGTCGCGTTATTAGCGTGCGTCTGGAATTGCCGGCAGTCGATCAGCAGACCACAACCGCTGAGCCCGCGAGTGAAGGCGCCCGTGCCGCAGGTTGAGTTCAAGTGATTCGGGGGCAAGGGCGTAGGCTCGTAGATAACGCCGCTTTATTCAAAGTTTCTGTTACCTGGAGCGAAATGAGATGAGCTGGATTGAAGCTGTAGTAGCACGCGAAATTCTGGATTCACGTGGTAACCCCACCATCGAAGCAGAAGTGACTTTGGTTGGTGGCGAGGTTGGCCGGGCGGCAGTGCCGTCCGGAGCATCTACCGGCGAACATGAAGCCGTGGAATTGCGCGATGAAGACCAGAAGCGTTATGGCGGCAAGGGCGTGCTAAAGGCCGTGCGAAATGTGAATGAGGTGATTGCGCCGGAAATGGATGGCATGGACGCACTTGATCAAGCCGAGATTGACAGCGCCTTGATCGCCCTTGATGGCACGCCCACGAAGTCGAAGCTTGGCGCCAACGCGTTATTGGCTGTCTCCATGGCTACTGCGCGCGCCGCCGCTGCATACCTGGAAGTTCCTCTGTACAAATATCTCGGTGGACCTAACGCGCGCACGCTGCCGGTACCGATGATGAACATTATTAACGGAGGCGCGCACGCCGATAACAATGTCGATTTTCAGGAATTCATGATCGTGCCCGTTGGGGCTGAGAGTTTTAGTGAGAGCCTTCGAATCGGCGCGGAGATTTTTCATACTCTAAAAGCGGTACTTAAGAAAAAGGGCTACGCTACCAGCGTTGGCGATGAAGGTGGCTTCGCTCCGAATTTACGCTCCAATGAGGAAGCGATCGAGACGATCCTCGAGGCGATTGTTCAGGCCGGGTACGCTGCCGGGAAAGACTGTCTGTTGGCTCTTGATCCCGCAGCGAGTGAGTTTTACGACGGTAAATCCTACGTCTTTAAGAAGAGTGATAAGCGTGAATTGTCGAGCGATCAAATGGTGCAGTTTTGGAAAGCATGGTCTGAGACTTATCCAATAATTTCGATCGAAGACGGCATGGCTGAAAACGACTGGAGCGGCTGGAAGACGTTGACTGACGAGCTCGGCCCGCGTGTACAACTTGTCGGCGATGATCTATTTGTCACGAACACAGCATTCCTGCGCAAGGGAATTGAGCTAGGCGTGGCAAACTCAATCCTGATCAAAGTAAATCAAATTGGAACTCTCACCGAGACGCTGGATTGTATTGAGCTCGCAAAAACAAGTGGGCGCACCGCAGTCATTTCTCATCGTTCGGGTGAGACGGAAGATCCCTTTATCGCTGATCTGGCGGTGGCTACAAACGCCGGTCAGATTAAGACTGGTTCGCTTTCTCGGACGGATCGGATTGCCAAGTACAACCAACTTCTGCGCATTGAAGAAGACTTGCGAGGAGCGGCGCGTTATCCAGGTCGGGCTGCCTTTAAGGTGAAACATGAATCTGTCAGACATCAGACATCTGTTTGATTATACCGAGTGGGCCAACCAGTTAACGCTAAATGCGGCGGCCGCTCTATCCGACGAAGATCTTCGGCATGATTTTAAGATTAGTCACGGCTCGATCTTCGCAACTCTGCTGCATATGGCTGGGGCGGAATGGATTTGGTTGGAACGCTGGTGCGGGCGGTCGCCGGCTGGTAAGGAAGCGTGGTCCCTTTGGACGACCGACTCGTGTACCGATCTAAAAGTTCTGACTGAGCGTTGGAATGAGGTCATTGAGCGACGCGCGCAATTAATCTCCCAACTTGAGGAAACGGGTTTAGCGGCTGACTTGCCTTTCACGCTTCTGAGCGGCGATGCGAGTGCGCTTGCGGCTGGTGGATCAAATGCAACATGTAGTCAATCATGCGACACTGCACCGCGGACAAGTAGTCGGTATGATCCGACAGCTCGGCATTACGCCTCCAGCTACCGATTTGCTGTTTTATTTGCGACGCGAAATACCTGCATAATTACTGACTATGGCTGAATCATGGGAGCGTGACGGTTATGTGATCAGCACGGATCGCTCGCGTCTTGATATTGACTCAATCCACGACTTTCTCTCCAAGACATCCTACTGGGCGATCGGTCGCGCGCGTGATGTTGTACAACGCTCGATAGATAACTCGCTCTCTTTCGGAGTTTACCAAGGCAGCGATCAGGTTGGCTTCGCACGCGTTGTGACAGACTACGCGACCTTCGCCTGGATTGCCGATGTTTTCGTGCTGCCGGAACATCGTGGTCATGGTCTCTCCAAGTGGCTGATGGACGTGATGCTGTCGCACTCGCAATTGCAGGGATTTCGGCGCTGGGTCCTGGCAACCAAAGATGCACACGCGTTGTATGAACGTTATGGGTTCATCCCACTGCATCGTCCTGAACGCTGGATGGAACGACCCGATCCGAATATGCAGGAGAGTCCCGACTACTGGAAAAAGGATCCATCGATTTAGGAAAGTTCCGAGGCTAATAATTGAACCAAAAACGCGGACCGCTCGCACTGATCATTATTGACGGTTGGGGTTATTCAGCACGTAACGAGGGCAATGCTATTGCGCTGGCTGCCACGCCTTTTTACGACGAACTCTGCGAACATTACCCCCAAACACTACTTGAGGCTTCGGGCACCCGCGTGGGCTTACCCGCCGGCGTGATGGGCAATTCCGAGGTTGGGCATTTGAATCTCGGAGCTGGGCGCGTCATCCGCATGGATGTGTCGCGAGTAGATCATGACATCGCAACCGGAGAGTTTTTCCGTAACCCGGTCTTGCTGGCGGCGATCAATCACGCCAGAACGCAAGGGACCGCGCTTCATTTAATGGGATTAGTCTCTGATGGCCAGGTCCATTCCTCTCAGGAACATCTCTACGCACTGCTGCGCCTGGCAAAACAACAGGGACAGGAACGTGTATTCATTCATTGCTTTCTTGACGGCCGCGATACTCCACCGTCGTCCGCCGCTGACTATATAGCCGCGTTACAGCTGAAGATCCGCGAGATCGGTTGCGGCCAGATCGCTTCAATCATCGGGCGATATTACGCAATGGATCGCGACAAGCATTGGGAACGAACTGAGCGCGCTTACGATTTGCTGGTCAGGGGCAAGGGCGAACGAGCTACCGAGCCGGTGGCAGCCATTCGAGAATCGTATGAGCGGGGAGTTACTGACGAATTTATTGAACCTATCGTGGTCGTTGGGGATGATGGCGAGCCGGTGGCAACAATCCAGAATAGCGACGCCGTTATCTTTTTCAACTTCCGGCCCGACCGTGCGCGTCAACTTACGAGGGCCGTTGCAATTTCTGGCTTCGCCGAGTTTGACGTGTCTGCCCGGCCGCAGACCCACTTTGCCTGCTTCACTGTTTATGACCGTTCGTTTCCACTGGCGGTTGCCTTTCCTCCGCACGATCACAAAAACGTGCTCGCGGAAGTGTGGGAAAAAATCTGCGTGCGTAATTATCGTTTAGCAGAGACGGAGAAGTATGCGCATGTTACCTATTTTTTTAACGGCGGCGTGGAAAAAGAGCATGGCTGTGAGCGACGTCTACTCGTACCTTCGCCGCGGATCGCGACCTACGACCTGCAACCTGAAATGTCGGCGTTCAAGGTAACCGACAATGTCCTGCGCGGCGTCGACGAACGGGAAACTGACGTTTTCATTATTAACTTTGCCAATCCTGATATGGTCGGGCACACTGGCAAGCTTGATAAGACGATTGAGGCTTGCCAGTATGTTGATACTTGTCTGGGTTGGATTACCAAGGCTATCCGTCAGGCGCAGGGTGTTACATTGATCACCGCAGACCACGGAAACGCGGAACAGATGATCGATCCGGAGTCGGGCGGCCCACACACCGCGCACACTCTCAACCCAGTTCCCTTTCACTTGATCGATGAAGCCTCTCGTGGATTGAAGTTACGTGAGGGCGGTGCGCTGGAAGACGTGGCTCCCACTGTGCTCGGGTTGCTGGGTAATGACAAACCTGAAGAGATGACTGGCCACGATCTACGAGACCTGTAGTGAAGCAGTTGTCGGGCAGACATTCTTGCCCGTCCATTTTGAAAGATTTGGAAGTGTTTGATCCTCGCAACATCCTGGTAATTGATTTTGGTCAGCTTGGCGATGTCGTGCTTAGTTTGCCGGCGCTCAGGGCGATTCGTAAGAGATTTCCGCAGGCGCGGATCACGGTGGCAGTAGGGAAGCCGGGCGCTGATGTGATCGCTATGTCCGACTTTGCGGATGATACGCTGGTCGTGGATCGGGTCGCGTTGCGTGACGGCTTCAAGCCTCTTTCCGTTCTTCGCGTTTTCAAACTCGTTAAAGAGGTGAGGGCGAAGAAGTTTGATTTCGTCATTGATCTGCACAGCCTCTCTGAAACAAATCTGCTCGGGTTTTTGTCCGGCGCTCCAAAGCGGCTCTATTCAAGGCGGCCGGGACGCTCGCTGGATTATCTGTCTAACTTTAAGCCGCGCCCACCAGTCGAAACCGATCATCGCCAACGGCATCTAATCGATCGCTATCTGGATGTCCTGCGTCCGCTCGATATCGAGAACGCGGAACGTCTGCCAACTCTAAAAACTCGGCCGGTTGACGACGCGACGCTCGCGCGCATTTTAGTCAAGGCCAGGGCTGACTCGGGCACGCCGCTGGTGGGACTTTTTCCCGGCGCCGGCCACCCCAGCCGTCGCTGGCCGCTGGACCAGTTTGCCAGCCTCGCAGATTTTTTGATTAGAAATGATCAGATCCGCGTGTTGGTTTTCGTGGGACCTGAAGAGCGTGATTTCATTCGGGACATTCGTCGGCAGTTTCCGCCTTCAGTCGTCATCCTGGACCAGCTCACTATTCCACAACTGGCGGCAGCCCAAGCCCGGCTGGCAGCTTTCGTTTCAAATGACACAGGCCCCATGCACATTGCATCAGCGGTTGGAACGCCCGTGGTGCTCCTGCTGGATAAGCGCGCTCCCGAAAGTTATCTGCCACAAGGCGACCGCCACCGAGTGATCTATAACAGTGTTATCGCGGACATTACAGTCGAAGAAGTTTATGAGGCGACCAGAGCTATTCTGGCGTCAGGCAGGACAGCGACGCTGTTTGCAAGTTAAGGCTTAATTTTAATCCGTCACAGGACAATTCCCTCGAATTCGACCCCAAAAGATTTAAGGATATGAAAAGCAGCTTCAAAATAACGCGCACTGTTAGTTTCAAGGTCGTGTTAGTCCTAGTTCTTGCGATTGTGAGTGTCCTGGTACTGCTACCTCTGGTTGCAGGCAAAGAAAAAGACAAAGAACAGCCGAAGGCGGCGGTTTCAAACAAGTCTGTCGCAACCGCGCCTAACGATCTCGCCAAGCGCATAGATAGTGTTATTGAGGAGAGCGACAGGACAGCGCGCTGGGGGATTTCCGTCGTTTCAATGGCTGATGGGTCGAAGGTCTACGAGCGAGACGGCGATAAGCTTTTCACGCCGGCCTCAAACATGAAGATTTATACGACCGGCGTCGCGCTGGATCTGCTCGGAGTTGATTACCGCTGGCGAACCTCTGTTTACGCGAAGGCTCGACCCGACGCAAACGGTCGTGTTAGTGGTGACCTCATACTCTACGGACGAGGTGCGCCTGATCTCGTGGCGAGTAGCAAGGATGAGAATCGCGGCTCGCTGGCGAAACTCGCCGACGACCTTTATGCGCGAGGCGTAAGAAGCGTAGGTGGGAATGTTATCGGCGACGAAAGCTATTTTCGTGGTGATCCTCTGGGAGACGGTTGGCAGTGGACGGATCTGCAGTGGTACTTCGGCGCCGAAGCGAGTGCCCTTTCGATCAACGGGAATGAGGTCGACATTAACTTCGTTCCGGCCGGCAAGGCTGGCGAATCAATCGTGAGGACGAGCGATACCGAGGGTTATGTGACGGTTCAAAATCATATGTCGGCGGCAAGAGACAGGAGCGTCCAACCGACCATCGGCGTGCATAGAGGACTCTCCGATAACAACGTTGAAGTATGGGGAGAATTTGTGCCCGGTTCGAAAGGATTCGGTGCGCGGCTTTCAGTTCACAAACCGGCACTGTGGGCTGCGAAGTTATTTGGACAGGCCCTTAAGACGCGCGGCATACAAGTCGATGGTCAGACGCTTTCGCGTGATTCACGCTTGCCTCCCAGTCAGCGTTTTGACCCATCACATTCCGTTGAGCTTGCGTTCGTGCAAAGCCAACCGCTTGGTGAGATAGCAAAGAAAACAAACAAGGAAAGCAATAATCTTTTTGCCGAGTTGATTCTGCGCACGCTCGGAAGAGAGCGCGGCGAGATGTCCCCTTCGCCTCAGGAGATGGGAAGAGAAAGAGGGGATGATGAATCCGGACTCGCAGTTATCCGGCTGTGGTTGGAGCGATCCGGAATTTCAACCACTCACCTGGCTTTACACGACGGGTCAGGATTATCCAGGCTTGACTTGGTAACCCCTGAGACGAATGCCCGTTTTCTGCTTTCTCTTTCTAAAACAAATGTAGGGCCGGTTTTCAGGGAGTCATTGCCGACCGCCGGACGTGATGGAACCCTGGCCGGCCGGCTCAAAACGCTAACCGATAGCGTGTCTGCCAAGACTGGCTCTCTGACCTACGACAACTCGCTCTCAGGATACCTCACCACTTCCAAGGGGCAACTTTTCACCTTTTCAATCATGTGCAACGACCAGATCGGGTCGGTTAATAGCATCCGGCTCATCGACCAGATTGTCGCTTTGCTTGCGGCTTATCCAGACCTTCCTGCCGAAAAAAGTCAAAAATCTGAATAATTTAGGGCCGGGAGCCAATGTTGGCTCTAGACAAACAGAGTTTAACCGTTTATTATCCCATTTGTCGGTTTTGCGGTAGATCCATCTACCCGCAGTCAAACCCTCCTCCCTTTTCGAGTTTTCGGAACCCACCGCTTCAAGTCAGGAGTGAAATCAAATGGTAAGACGGATAGGAAGTTCCCTTTTAAGCACACTCGCGCTGGTGGCCTTTAGTGCCAATGCTCAGGCCCAGTCTAACCTTACTGCGAAAGCAGCTGCTCCTCAGCCCGTTCCAAAGGCCGCCGTGGAAACGGATCGGAGCAGGGACGGCCTGGTCGGGCCTGTGCGACGAGTTCGCACTGAGGTTGTCAAACTTTCCAATGAGACAGGAAAAACTGCGGAGGGCAAACGCGCTGTTCTGGAGCTTGTCTCCTACAACCTCAAGGGCACCAAAGTCGAGAATCAATACTTTCCTATTGCCGGGGCGAGTCTGACCGGCAAAGAGGTTTACAAGTATGACGATAAGGGAAACATCAGCGAGATGACTCTGCTAAACACCGACGGATCCTTATTGAGCAAGGAAGTCTACAAATACGAATTCGATTTTGCGGGCAATTGGAACAAGATGACCACCTCGGTGGCGGTGATTGAAGGTGGCAAGCTGTCTTTCGAGCCTACCGAAGTCACGTATCGCTCGATCATGTATTACCTGGACGAGAATATGATGAAGATGGCTCAGCCGGCTTCACAACCGGCAACGTCACCGGCTATACAGCCGAACCCGAACACGTTGGCTTCGGCGCCTGCCGGCAATACAGGCAGCGCGAACCTGGAAAACAAGACAGCCGCAGTTGTGCCCAAGTCATCAGCCCCGATCAATAGCCCAAATTCAAATCACAAAACTTCTCCCTCTTTGCCTGACGCATCCCCGACTGCGACCGACAAGCAGAGTGGTTTGGAATCGGCAGAATTGACCGGCGCGAAAACGGATTCTAATGTTGAGACTACGCCAGTCAATATCGAATCCGAACCACCTTCGCCGGCCCCGAGGCCAATTCTGAAACCAGTTTCTGGCGGAGTGCTGAACGGTATAGCCCTGAGTTTGCCGTCGCCGGCTTATCCGGAGACTGCCCGACGTCTGAGGACAGCAGGCGTAGTTACCGTGGAGGTAGTGGTCGACGAAACCGGAAAGGTAATCTCGGCAGTGGCCACCTCCGGTCCTTCACTTTTGAGAGATGTTGCTGTGCAAGCGGCGTTGCGAGCAAGATTCTCTCCGACGAAGCTTTCAGGACAGCCTGTTAAAGTTTCGGGGCTTATCAACTACAAATTCGCCCTCTCCCAATAATTCTCAACCCGCAAGACGCCAGCCCTCTAACTGGCGTCTTGCTTCTTACAAATGTTTGCGACGTATTGATTCATAAAATAGGAGCTAACTCCAATGGCATTAACCGGACACCTGAGTGACCTTTCCCTTTCCGAATTAATCGAGTTTTTCTGCAACCAGCGCAAGACCGGACAGCTGAAGGTCCTCTATCCCCAAGGTCCTGGATATTTTTATTTGCAGGCTGGGTCGGTGGTTGACGCGCGGATCGGCGTGCTGCGGGGCATCGATGCCGTCTACTATGCATTGACTCTTCCCAATGCGAAATTTGAGTTTGGTGGCGAGTCCGAGCCGGCCGAACGTACCATTAACCAACCTTGGACCCAGGTGGTTCTTGAAGGTCTGCGACGTCTGGATGAAGGAATCGTTCCCGCAAATGCCTATCCGCCTGACTACCATGAGGATGGCGAAGAAGCGGAGGAGAGTCCAGCGCGGGTGCCATCAACTGAGCTTGAAAGTTTGCGTGTTCCTTCGTTCCTTTCTTTCATCAACACGGAATCAATGGCTAAGCGAAAGTTTGCGATCGCAGGTGCCGTGGCCTTCGCTGTAGTTGCGAGCGTGGCTGCGATCGGAGTTCCGGCTGGTTGGTACGGTCGGGCTAAAGCCTCAGCAGTCATCATTCAACCAAATACCGTCGCCGTAACGGAGGCGCCGACCCCAGAGCTCGCCGTTCCCACAGAGAGTTCACAGCCTAGCGACCACTCCGAAGAAGCCGCCCTCGCAGCTCGGCGACAACAGGAGAAGCAGAAGGATAAAGCGAAGGCACGTGAAGGGAAGGCTGCGGCGGCGTTGGCATCCGCCGCCAGTTCATCAGTCCCGACCAGTGCGGTGTCCGAGACCGCGAAGTCTGGAGCGAAGAAGATTATCGTAACCGTTACCTACGATGAATCAGGGCGAGTTACGCAGGCCTCGGGTGGAGATGCGAGTGCAGTGAGAATCGCCCGTCAAAAACGCTTCCCGGTCGGAAAGGCCGGTTCAGCGACAATCACCATCCCGATAAACTGAAAACCTGCCTCTTTAAAGGCTAAGGGGGGAAAGGGTAAAGCCACCGTGCTTCTAACCCTTTCCCCCTTAACCTTTTTGACCTTAGCTCAAACCAGCCGCATTATTTCGTCGTCTGCTAACACCGCCGAGGCTTGTTTTGCCCGATTGTAAATTCTACTGACGCGCTCATCGTTCGCTTCGATTCCGCGCTTCTCAAGCCAGTAGATAACGTTTGACCTGCCACTCATCGGTCCGATTTCTACTACTTGCTCCAAGCCAAACTGTCCTGCCGGCACACCTGAGTAGACCAGATCAGCAAGTTCTCGATCACCTTTCCGGTAGCTCTTGATCACTGCCGCTGCGTGAACGCCGGTTGCCGTACGAAAAGCGTCGCGGCCAAAAACCGGATAGTTGTATGGGATGTCCCAACCGCAAGCCTGCGACGCAACCTCACAATATTCGCCCAACCGAGTCAGATCATTCTGAATCCAGCCCATGAGTTTTAGATTCACCAATAATTGATCCATCGGCGTGTTGCCCACCCGCTCGCCAATACCCAATGCCGAGCCGTGGACTTGATCGGCGCCGCCCTGGATCGCAGCTATCGAATTGATCACACCCAGACCGCGGTCCTGGTGGCCGTGCCAGTCCAGGCGGATGTTGCCACCCTGTTCCTCGATAATATCTTTAACGAAACGAACCACCGAGCGAGCGCCGTCCGGGGTTGAATGGCCAACCGTATCGCAGACGCAGACTGCCTTCGCTCCGCAACGAATGGCGGTCGTGTAGAGTGCGCGAATCGTTTCCGGATGAGCGCGCGTGGTGTCTTCAGTGACGTACATAACCGGCACGCCTTCGCCCACTGCAAACGACACAGCGTCTTCGGTCAATTTCAGGAGTTTGTCGAGGGTCCAGTCCTCAGCAAAAAAACGTATGGCGGAGGAGCCAATGAACGTGCATGCCTCAATCGGAATACCAACCCGCTGGGAGATTTCGACGATTGGTAAAATATCGTTTCGATGAGTACGGGCAGCACAATTAGGCCGAATCTTCAACTTCTTCTCGGCGATCTCGCGAGCCATTAACTCTACGCCAGCAGCATGAGTGCCGCCTGCACCGGGCAAACCGATATCCGCCGTATCGATGCCCAACGCGTCCATGAGATGAAGCAGCTCGATTTTTTGTTCGACAGGCGGTTCGCTGACCGAAGGCGACTGCAGACCATCACGCAGTGTCTCATCATCAAAACCTATGTGACGATTCGGTAGAGTCAATTCAGGATCGATTGTGTTCCAGTCGTAAACTAATTCAGCAAGGGACACTCGAGAAACCTCCGGAAGCCGCTTTGTTTGAGAATCAAGAATCTGAGCTTGTATTTGTTGTTTTCCAATCTTCTAGACCTGCGTTTATGTTCTGAACCGGGGAAGAATTTTGATTACAACAACGGGTCATTGTTAATGTCAAGCCAGCCATTTGAGGTTTGGCTTTTGACGCGAAGCGCCGCTCTGTTATAGCCTCTCACGCGTTTCATCGGAAGGTCGTTGCGCCCCACTCTGATAACTTTGATTCTTAAAGCTCAGGCTCAAGTTAAGACCATCGCGCTGGGCTCGGATCGCGCGGCGAAAATTTTGGCCGTCCGCGCCAGCATTGCGCGGGTGGCTACGATCGATTCGTCCTGGGCCGAGGCGACCGTTCTCGCCCGGCCCGTGGAAACGAATGCGCCGGCAATGCCTATGAACGATTGGGAGCTGATGCAAGGGGCGCGGGAAAGGGCGCTGGCGGTGCGCGATCAACTTCTTGGGCAGCGGCGTGAGGCCGACATCTATGTCGGACTCGAAGGTGGGTTTCATTCGATCTCCATCGAAGGCGAATGGCACACGTTCCTGCGTGGCTGGGCTTATGCAACTGACGGCAGGAATGGGACGTTTGGCGCTACGCCCTCGATTAGTGTTCCCGCCGATCTGGCTAAAAAGGTAATTGAAGGACGTCGTGAGTTGGGGTTGGTGATTGATGAGGTCGCCGGAACAAAAGACGTGCGCAGTCGCCAGGGAGCCTGGGGCATACTGTCGCGCGATCTGGTTACCCGTGCGATGAGTTTTGAAGTCGCTTTGATTGCCGCCTTTGCGCCTTTTTACAACAAGGCGATGTACACTGATCTTTAAGTTTCACATTCTGGGCGTTCTTCTGAAAAGGAAGCGGGTAAGTTTGAGCACGGACTCTAATCTAAATGGAAGAACTTATTGCACAGGTTAATGAGGGAGATGGGACGCATCATTCGCGTCCCAATGTTGGCTGGATCGAGGTAATTGCCGGTTCGATGTTTTCCGGAAAATCCGAAGAGCTAATCCGCCGATTACGCCGAGCGAAGATTGCACGTCAGAAGGTGCAGGTTTTTAAGCCGGAAATAGATTCGCGGTTTTCCCAGGACCACATTGTTTCACATTCCGAGATGAGACATGAGTCCGCCAATATCCGCAGCGCCGAGGAAGTGCTCGCAAAAGTTGAAGCGGACACCGAAGTGGTTGGGATTGATGAGGGACAGTTTTTTGACAACGACCTGGTAGACGTTGCCACACAGTTGGCAGGCCGGGGAGTGCGCGTGATAATCGCCGGCCTCGATCAGGACTATACAGGCAAACCGTGGGAACCGATGCCCCAACTCCTGGCTGTTGCCGAATACATTACTAAGACTCACGCCATCTGTATGAAGTGTGGCCAACCGGCAAACTATTCGCAACGTACCTTTGAATCAGAAGAGCGCGTCGCGGTGGGCGCCACCGGCATGTACGAAGCCCGCTGTCGCCAGTGCTTCGTGCCACACGCCGACGCGCCCACAGTGCATTCTGAATGATAGCGGGTGGAAGTTCTGACTTGCCCGGTTAGTTCAAGACACGGAATACATACCCGGCGACATCCTCATAAATACCGTCGGCGCGTTTTCCAGCCAACTTCACGGAATAATCTTCACGTTTGATTAGACTGGCCGACACGGGCACTGTAATGGATGCCTTTGCGCTGGTGGTTGCGGGTTTGAGACCTTCTATCGTTGCGACAATGGTCTGGTCGCTCCGCAATACTTCAGCACGATAGGAGGCGTATTCAGCTTTCGGAAGTTCCAGCTGAAGTTCAAGGGTCTGTGTTTCGGGAGGAATAGAAATCTTCTTAATCTGACCGCTGTCGAGACTACGGCTGAGGCCGGGCGTTAAGACGACGGCTAGCACCTGTCCCGTTTCACCTAAGCCTGGATTCTTCAACCGGTTTACCGCCATCCATGTTACGAGGCCGATGACCACAACAAATGTGGCGGCAAGAGAGTAGGCCAGTATGTGATTCGTCGGAAGGAACGGGAGAAACGATCGCTTACTCTTACTGGGATCAACTGGTGAAGCTGGTCCACTAAGAGAAGCCTCGGCAATGACGACGTCCTCAGGCTCGAGTTCATCAATACGGCTTAGGTACTTTTTCAGTGCGCGCGCAAAACGAACCTTCTGTTGACGCTCAGGTGCCAGGCTGAAGTGGGCCTCAAAGCTTTCGCGCTCCGCTCCCGACTGTTCTCCACTCAGATACTGATCAATTAGCTCATCCTCGACCATTAACAACTCATCATAGAAGACGGTGTCGGTCAAAAGTCGCTCTTCAAGTGCGGCGATTTCTTCGGGCGGTAAACTGCCCAAGAGATACCTGCGCAAAGATTCTTGTTCTTTGTAATCTAATTGCAACGGTTCACGCCCCCACGAAAACCACTTCTGTATAGAATGTCGGTAAGGGCCATCCTATTTCATCTCGCAACATCCTGAACACAATCCTGTACACACTCGTAAAGGGACAGTCGAATACGGTGGGCCCTTATTCGCAAGGCGTTTAGCGCAATTCCCAGTTGATCTGCAAGTTTTTTCCGGTGATCTATTTTTGTACGTTTCTCTTCCTGGTAGTAGTCCAGTACCAGGCCCCGATATTCAGGCCTTAACTTCTCCATACACCTCTCGAGGCATTCATATTCCTTCTCGATCTCATCTGAGTTGTCAGGGACTGGAGGGATCGGCGGAGGAGGCTTTCGTCTCACATATTCCAGGTGCACCTTGTTGGCAACTCCATAAAAGTAACGCGTGGGGTCGCCTTCATAGCTGTCTTGTATGTCGGGCAATTTCTTGCTCACTCTATTAATCGTTTCATCGGCCAGGTCTTCCGGCTCAAGACAACCCCGGCAGGTAAAAATCTTAATTAAACGCAAGCGAATGTTTTCGTACTTCACTCCCGCCTCGTCACGTCGGGGATCGAGCCAGTTAAGCAAAGCATCAAAAGATTCTTGAGTTAGGATCCAGTCTTTGTTCATGGGACGGGGGAACCAAACTGAGTTTTGGGGCGAGGCCTGAACTTCGCCTTGCGGGGGCATTGTATCTAAAGAATTAATCTTCGTCGTCGTTTTAAGACGAAAAATGCTGTGACGATCAACAAAGCGGATACGCCTGCCCACAACGCCAGCGAACTGATACGCCAACCTTTGCTGCTAGCGGGTTGAATGTACTGTCCCTGAATTATGAATCCCGACCAATAATACGGCGCATGCCAACGCGCTTGCTGAGACATAGTGACTTGCGCTTTTCTAAGGGCCGCGGCAGGGGATAGTCCGTCTTTCAACATGAACCTGTAGAAGTAACGCATCAATTCGGCGGTCGCTTCATCATCGACTTTCCACAGACTCGCTACCACGCTCGATGCGCCGGCGTACATGAAGCCTCGCGTCAGACCGATCAATCCTTCGCCTCTCACGTCTTTTCCGAGGCCAGTGTTACAGGCACTTAGCACCACCAGATCAACCGGTAACTTCAAATTGTAAATATCATGAAGTCGCAGGAACCCCTCCTGCTGCTGTCCCTTTTCATCAAACAACGAGAGCACCACACCAGATAATTCAGGATGCTCATCATTAAGCAGGCCATGAGTGGCAAAGTGCAGGATGCGATAATTTCCAATATCGGGTCTCATCACCGTTGCCCTGCTCGCCTCAAAACCGGTTGCCTCAAATCCTGACCACCAGGGCGCGGCCGACATGATAGCCTCCGCCTCGAGGCGCGAGGCCTGCAACCTGGGAATGTGGCCTCCCATTTGTGCCACTCCAACATCCCTGAGAGCACGTTGTGAATCAGTTTCCTGTAATTGAGAGGTCGCGGAACTGGAATTCCGATTCGCCGAATTGATCCGCGGATCGTCAGCCTCAAAGACTGGATCCGCGAACACCGCGATCGTCTTGGCAGCTTGTTTCCGGCCCGCAGTATTGTCGATCAAAAGTGCCAGGGTCGAAGCGGACGGTTCGTTTACGATTTCATGATCCATGACCAACGCTCTTGACTCCGTCACCACACTTGTCTCGGAACTCGCGGGATTCGTTTGAACCGGCGCCGTCAGGATCTGAAAAGGAACGTACTGCAGCGCCGCATCCGGAACTATCAACAAGCGCTTTGTTCCAAGCTTTGAGCTCACCGGCCCGAGAATGATGCGGCTGAGCTGCGCGATTTGAGCCGGCAATTGCTCGTTGGCTTTCGCCACTCGCGTTTGATGATCGTCGAACGACTCCCCCAACCCTGGTTGGGTAGCAGTCAGCAGATCGTAAAGGTTTCGAGCGGAGGCTTCGACCACTTTCCGTCCCGGCAACTGATAGCTGGTGATCTCGGTGCGAGTGACTGCCCATAGGTAACCACTTTTGTCTCCCAGGGCATATTCCAGCAAGATGGAATTGTTATCCAGGACTTCCGTCTGAATGCGTTTAAGGTCCAGGGGTTCGGGGAGAGTCAGCGCTGCATAATTTGGGCTGCTGGCCCTGATCTCACCAACTATTTCGTGATATTCCGTAGTTAGTTGATTGAGCTCCTTAGTTACCGTATCGAGAGCCTTGGAATCCCCACTTGACACGAGTTGCATTCGCTCTTGGGCCTTCGTATTGATTGTCCGCTGTAGCAAGCGTTCTCGATCCAATAACGAAGCGTCTACTCCCTGACGGAGATTGGCATGCGCTTCTCCCAACGTCTCCAGAAAGGATCTAGCCCGGGCTCGCTCACTTGCTTTCAGCGCCAGTGCATCAAAGCCTTCATCAGGCCGCTCCTGATGAAGCTGCATCAACAGGTCGATGTAAGACTCGTAATGCTTGTGAACCGAGGCAAGGTATGAACCTTTCAAATCCTGGCTGGCGACCTTGGCGCGAGACGCTTCGATTATGGCAAGAGACCGCTCGAGATTGCTGCGGGCCTTGTCGAAATGTCGTAACTGAGATTCTATACGAGCAAGATTAAAAAGTGTCGCGGAGACTCCTTCCTGATCCTGGGCGGATTCAGCAAAGGACAGTGCTTGAGTGTAGTAATTTAGCGCCTTCAACTTCTGGTCCGAAACCTCAAAATAGTAGCCGAGACTATTTAGAGAGGTCGCCTGACCCCGCCAGTGCTTTTCGCTTTTATATTTGGCAAGAGCGCGCACGAAAATTTGCTGCGCGCGTTCATGCTGGCCTTGAGCAAAGTATAAAGATCCAATTCCAATCAGCGCATCCGCTTCCATCAAGCTGTTCTTTAGTGAACGACAAAGAATCAATGCCTGCTCATAGGATTTGAGAGCTTGTTCAGCTTTACCCATTTGTGCATATATGTCGCCACAATATTCGAACGCTAAAATCCTGCCGATCACTAATCCAGTTTTCTCATATACATTCATTGCCTCCTGGTAATATTGCAGGGCCATCTCCAGGTCGCCAAACGTTTGATAAAGGTAGGCAAGATTATTGAGAGTTGCGGCTTCCGCCTGGCGATCTCCAATCTGCCGCAAAATGGACAAGGTTGGCCTCAACGACTCCAGCGCCTTCTGTCGATCACCGAGCAAGGTGTAGGCGAGGCCCATGGAGCTAAGCGTTTTGGCTTCTCCCCAGGGGTTCGCCACAGCTTTCCATTCACCCAGCGCCTGCCCGTAATAGACCAGGGCCTCTTCCAGATCGTCCAGATCGTGGTGAACATAACCAATGCCCATGAGAATCTTCGCGACGAGCTCTTTCTGTTGAGTTGCCTGGGCTAATGGCAGAGCTCTCTTGTGATACGTGAGTGATAGCTCCTGTTCGCCGTTGACATAATTACAAATTCCCAACGCATAGAGTGCCTGAGCTTCCCGCCGATGATCCTGTGCCTTCTGGCTGAGTAGTAAGGCCTCAGCGGCTTTCTCCAAACCCGTTTTGGTCTGCCCGGCGAAACCCAGAGTGACGGCTAAGTCAGCAGCAGCTTCAGCTTCTGCCCCACGATCGGGGAGCGCCCTTATCAAGCTGAGACTCTTTGAATAGGCCTCTGTTGCCTCCTGGAACCGACTCAACAGAATGTAAACATCGCCAAGACCCTTCAAAGCGTATGCTTCATCGGCTACGGCCTGAATCTTATGCCAGCAGGATTCGGCTCGCTGGTAATTTGAGATCGCTTCCTCTAAAGAATGGCGCTGCCAATCTTTACGCAAGGCTTCGGCTTGTTTGACCAGAACCCGCGCGTCTTCACAGCCGCTTGGTTTCTCAATTCCTTGGGCCTGATCAAAGTCTGAAACGCTGCTGAGGAAGGCCGCATTAGTGTTGGCCGGCACACTCTCGAGCTTGTGAATTGAAGAAGGCGTGCCGAGGCCGCCGAAGCCCAGGCAGCATGCAACGGTGAGCAGCAGAACTGAAAATTTTCCCGAATTTGCGGGATCCAAAAGAGAGGAAATCCCCATGCCTGACAACTCCAACCCAAACTCGATCCCACCTGGCTTTAGGTCCTCGTGGGCGAGCTAGAATTAATTTGCAAACACAATGCGAGGCGCCCGCGGTGAAGTAGTTCACAGGTAGAGCTACCCGGACACCCACTGGCGGAGTTTCGGGTGATCGAGCACTTGGGCTTAATTAGGAAAGGCCTGAAGAATGTGACAAGAGCCAGTTGAGACTATGCCCTTAGCGCTTCTTAGCTGCCTTCTTGGTGGGTCTTTTTTTGCCATAGGCACCGCCCGTTTTGGGCCCGCCACCAAACACTGCTCCGCCCGTGGCTTTTCCACCGAACTTCTTGCCGAGATTTTTTTGCTGCTTTCTTCGTTGCCATGCTATTAGCTCCTTTGTTTTAAATTACACATCGCATATAAAAAAACGTTCACCGACGAAAGCCCGCGCCCCGATCTTCTTTTTGAAGTACTTCGAAAAAGTCCTGGGAGCTAAGCACGTCTAACGGCTTTAATGCGGAAGACGCGCCAGCTCTAATGATGACAATTTTATCGTTCCAGTCGAAGTCCGGACCGGTCGGGTCAGCAATTAACCAGAAGGCATCAATCTGAAATATAGGCAAACTCAAATACCGCACTCCCAAACCTTCCGGCACATTTTCTTCGACCCAGTCGATGGCCCTGGCCATTTCCTCCGCCAACGAAGAGACAAACAATTGTCTCAAAGACCAACTGTCCGCAGTTGCGCCTAACGGCTTGGATCGAGCAAAACTCAGGGCTTGTTGGTCTGATCTGATCTGGTGATGCCAGAACCCGGTTTGTCTTGCTATGTCTTGTAACGTACAACCAGCAGCCAATTCCTCCAACGCATCCGGAGGCAACGTCCACACTTCAAAACTCTCGCCCAAGTCTACAATCGGTTGCGGGCCTCCCGCCGACGCGGGAAAGAAATGAGAGTTGTTCGGAAAAACTCCCAGGCGCTCGCCTATCTGTTGGGCTACGACTTCAAGTACGTCATCAGGCAGCTGTTTTGTATTTGCCATACGACCTCACTTATCTGAGACCTCGCTTATCTAAAACCAGTCCAGGTAAAAACCCATCGCCCTCCTTGATATGTCCTTAAATCTTCAAACATGATCTCGCCTTCTCCGCTATGCAATGGATCTTTGACTGTTACGCGGCGCACACTTTGCTCGCGGCTCCAACCGTTGACCACGATCATATGCCCGCCATTATCGCCGGGCCAATCGATTGCCACATGCAACGGTAGTCGTTCTTCCGAGATTTCTTTCTTGAGTTTTGTAAAGGTTACCTGTCCGTCGTGGAAATCTGCCTCGACGTCAAAGGACTGATACACGGTAAGCACATCATCCTCGCTGCAGCCCTCATTGCAGCAATCTAGGCCACAAGAGCTGGCGCAACAATCTTGTTCCAGGAGCGAGTGTGCAATACGGCATTGACGGACGTTGCGGTCGAGGCTACGCAGCACCATTCTTGCACAAGCTGCCCAGCACCAGAGTGTTCGCTGCTGCATAGATGTAGGAAATTCGATTTTGTCACTACCTGACATAGAAGCTAAAACTGTAGTCTCCGCCGTTATCGCCAAGCTGACTTCAGCCCCTTCCGCTTCAGAGGAAACTGCTGTAGAGGCGTGCTCTACGAAAACTGCCTCAGCCGTAAGTGGAAGCGGTTGAGGTACGATTGGAATTCCAATAGCAGCTTTGATGGACATGTGAAAATCGCTTCGTGAGTATTGGCGATCCAGGCTTTCACGCCAATGGGGTTGATTGTGCCAGAGGTAGAAGTTTTCAGACTTCGCAGATCAATATCCTCAAAAGGAATTTGAGCCACTACCAACCTATGAGCAGTGTCTTCTATAACATATGCACTAAATTGGCAAGGGATTTCACTTGAAACGCACTTTTCCTGAAAATAGGATGCGAACCGGGCGAAAACAGGTCCCACGAAGTCGACAGTAATTAACGCACCAGCAAATTGAACGCTGCAGTAGCATCGGCCCAGTCGGATAAGGCGCGGTCAAGAAATATCATTCCTTCGCCGTTAATCTCAGACGCAAGAAGATTAGCCAGCCTCGTTCTAACAACCAGTTAGGCTTCTAACGTCTCCCTGACTTTCCAGGGAATCTCCCCAAACGTCCAAAGCGGGCTCCCCATTCAGAGTTTTTCATTCAGCTCTAGGTGGTGGGGGACAGTGTGTCCAAAAGGGTTCTGACCACACCGTCCAAACAACTTTTAGGAGACAAGACAATGAAGAAACAAACGTTTGTTCTAACACTCGGGGTTTTAATGGTTGCAGTGATGGTTTCTGTGGGAGTGCTAATAACGGCCCGCGCCCAATGGCATGCATCCAGCCGGGGCGGGGGAACCGGACAGGCAAGTGAGGCCGGCGACTACAAGCTCTCCGGACCCTACACCCACAAGAACCTCTCAATCTTTTTGGTCCATGGAAAAAGTGTAATTAAGGGGAAGTCGTTTCTAACTTTGCAGGAAGCGCTGGTGCAGAAGAAGGTAGTAGTTTACGAGACACGCAGCGTTAACGAGCTTTCAATACAAAACCTTTCAGACGAAGATGTTTTCGTACAGTCCGGCGACATCGTAAAAGGCGGACAGCAAGACCGCATGATTGGAGTCGACCTGATTGTCCCGCCGCGTTCGGGCAAGTTGCCGATTTCAGCGTTTTGTGTCGAGCACGGCAGATGGAGTGGCCGTGGGAACGAACGCGCTTCGGTCTTCAGCAGTTCCGCTGACGCCGCATCCACTAGAGAAATTAAACTTGCGGCAAAGCGCTCAACTTCGCAAGGCGATGTCTGGAAAAGTGTAACGGTGGCCCAGGACAAACTGAGTCGGAATATTGGTGCACGTGTTAATTCCGAGGTATCGGAGTCGAGCCTGCAGCTGGCGGTTGAAAACAACAAGGTGCAGGAAACCGCGGATAGTTATATCAAGGCGCTTTCCGGCATTGCCAACCGCAGCGACGACGTCATCGGTTATGTGTTTGCGATCAACGGCAAGGTGAATAGTGCGGACATCTACGGCTCAAACGTGCTTTTCAAGAAGCTCTGGCCCAAACTGCTTAAGGCAAATGCGATCGAAGCCATTGCTGAATTGCAACCGGGCAAGTTCAAACCTGCGTCGGCCGATAGTGTGCAGGGATTTCTTTCCGACTCGGAGAAGGCGAAAGGCTCAGATAAGGACGTTAATGCACGCGTGAACCTGATGACTCGCGAAGATAGTGAGAATATTTTCTTTGAAACTCGCGATAAGAAAGAAAACGGCGCGTGGATTCACCGAAACTATATCAAGAAGAATTAGGGGAACAAGACAACGGGAACAGGGGAAAAGGGAAATGGGGAAAGGTAAGGGTGACCCTTGCCCCTTCCCTTTACCCTTTCCCCTTGGTTTTAGTGGACCAGCTTCGTCGAATAGAGCACTCCGTACATCTCATCCTGGTGCTGCTTGAAGCCAGTGCCGTTGCTCGAAACCATCACGTTTACAAATTGTAGTTGTCCGTTGTATTTCCGGTAGGCCAGCCATTGCAATCGCCTGAAGTCGTCGGGCTTCTCAGGATCTATTTCGCGAAACTCTACGCCCTTGAGGCCGTCAATCTCCAGCCACTTCACTTCATCAACCTCGCCATTCTTCGCACGGGTCTTGGCGCCATCGTAGTAAGCCTTGATGCTGATGTCTGCGGGGAAGCTTTCATCCATCGGGGAAATGCTCACGATCAAGTTGGCCGCCTCCGAACCGCCAGGTGAACGCCAGGTTAGCGACTTCGCTTCGTTTTCTGTCTCAGTCCACTTCGGCGGGACCGTCCAGGACATTCCCTGCCGGTCCCACTTAACTGTCTGGCCGCCCGCAAGAGCTGCAGTTTGCGCTTGAGTTGGCTTTGCCTGCTCGGCCTGGATGTCGCTGTCGCCCTTGCCCGATGCACCGGAATTGCTCGACGGTTTCAGTTTGTTAGTCAGATTGCAAAGCGAGAGCGCAAATCCGAGGATTATTAAGACGGGAAGATGTTTCATGGTTTACTCGCAAGAAGAAGACTGAAAGAGCATAGCGCTTCTATTCCAAAAACTGTGTTAAGTCAAATGCTTGATACTGACCCGCTCAAGTGATTTGCTGGGACCGCGGGCATCCCGCCCGCAATTCAGCGCGCAGCTCGAAAAATTGTTGGGAGCTATTCAGAAAGATTGCGCGCCTGCGCCGTTTGCGGGCGGGACGCCCGCGGTCCCAACAAATCACTTGACCTTAGTGTTACAAACTTCACCCGCGCGTGTTATGCTACGACTCCCCTCCAAACAACCCCCTTTTATTTAACGAGCCCTGGCGCTCTAATTCTTCGGAGAAACTTATGAATATCGCTGCCCGCAAGACTGTTCGCACTGCTGGACTCAGCTCGAGATTTTCAACTTCTGGCTTAACTTCTCTTTTGCTGATCAGTCTGCTTTGTCTGGCTCTAAGCGCTTGCCAACGATCTGACACAAGCACAAATACCAATCTGACGACTAACGCCAACAGCTCTCCAATCGCGCTCGTCAGTCCTACCGCATCTCCTACGCCGACAAGTGCTGCGCGTGAGCCGGAAAAATATCGGGCCGTGCTGGTCTTCAGCGCGGAAACGGAGGGCGGACAAAAGACGGTTGGCATTCCAACGCTGTCTGTAGAAGTTGCACGCAACGCAGCCGATCGCCGCGTATCCTTTAAGCTCCCTGATGGTTCCGATTTGATTTACCTCGAACAAGGAGACAAACACATTGTGATCGCGCCTGCCCGCAAGCAATATGCGGAGTTGACTCCGGAAGCGACCGGCTTCCAATTGCAAAAGCTGATGACGCCGGGCCAGATCGTCTCCTATCTGGAGCGACTGAAAGGCGTGGAGCGGGTCGGCGATGAGACAATGAACGGCCGCCCTGCGGATAAGTATCGTTATGCGACCACCACCAACACTTCAACGTCCGCCGGCCAAGTTAAGAGCGAAGCCTTTTTCTATGTCGACAAAGAGACCGGCCTGCCGCTCAGGGCAGAACTGGAGTCCGAAGCGAGTGGAAACGTACAGGGTGTGAAAGGCGCGAGGGTTGTTGCAGAGATGCGCGACATCAGCACAACTATCGACGACTCATTGTTTCAGGTGCCCGCTGACTTTAGTAAAGTTCCACCCGAACAAGTGCGGCAACAAATCGATTCGTTTACCAGAACTGTGATGGCGCTTGGCAAAATAGTGCTGAGTAATATGAACGCGCCTGCACCTTCGCCGACCGCTTCGCCGGCGCTGTAACCACTCAGGGAGAATACGAATGAAATATCTATTGCTTCTCGTTCTCGGTCTCGTCATCGGCGCGGCTGCCGCCATCTATTTCCTTGGCGTGCCGAGTGCGAAAGCTATCCCAGGCGCGCGCGTCCAGGCTCCGACCGCGGGCGGCGATCCGCCGGCCACCGTGATGGTTTCGCTAAGTGACAGTTTCCTAAACGAAATGTTAGGAACGATCTTTCGCGATCTGGGAGCACCTTCGTTCAAACTTGCTGAGATCGTTAATCCCGCGCAGAGCACGACTAATGTCCACGTGGCGTTTCAGGGTGGCTGCGCAAACACCTTGACCCTTGGCACGGAGGGAAACAATGTAAAGACAGCTGTGAACTTTGCGGAAGGCAAAATCTCGGCGCCGCTTGTTTTCAGTGGCAACTATAATTTACTGGGGAACTGCACGGAGTTTAAGGGATGGGCGCAAACAACAATCCAACTTTCGTTTGATCAGCCAAATCAAACCCTGTATGGACAGCTGAACGTTGAGGGTGTCAATCTTGAGGGCGTCAATCCGTTTGCCAATAACTTCGTGACTGTCTTTGTTCGCAGTGCCATAGACAGCAAAGTTAATCCGATCCAATTCCTGCGTCCGCAGCAACTGCAGTTACTAATTCCGGTGCAGGCGAGCAATGGTTCGGTAAAAGCCCAGGTGAAAGATGTGCGCTCCGAAGTGCAGGATGGCGCGCTGCGTTTGCACATCACCTATGAGTTCACCGGCGCCAAAGGACAACAACCACAGAGCTAACCTCCTTGAGCGCTTCGGCCGCGCAGCGCTGTGTTTGCCACTGCAGAAAAGGCGAGCGACTTCAGGCAGAAACCTGATCCACCGGGTGAGCCTCTCCGCTCGCTTCTTCCGCCAAAGCGCGTTGACGCTCAAAGTGATCCACTATTTCCTGCGCGGTCTTCTTGCCGACAAATGGCGTCAACTCGGAAACAGCCGCGGCCGCAATACGATGAATCGAACCAAAGTGTCTCAGCAAACGTCCCTTACGTTTTTCGCCGACGCCAGGAATCGCGGACAGTTCAGAAGTAAAGTCACGTAGTTCGCGGCGCTTGCGATGATAGGTCAACGCATAACGATGCGTCTCATCGCGGATCATTTGCAGCAGGCGAAGAATCAGCGAATGCGGATCGAGATAGATGGGTTCATGCTCACGGCCTTTCACCAGCAGGTAAGAGACCTGATTGTGCTTAAAGGGAGGCTTTACCACGCCGACCATCGGCACCGCTTCCAGATCAAGTTCACGCATCGCATCTCCGGCAGAGTTAAGTTGAGCCTTACCGCCGTCAATCATGATCAAATCCGGCAGGGGTTTTCCCTCGTCCAGCAACCGTCGATAACGACGAACCACAGCTTCGCGCATCGACGCGACATCATTCGCGCCGTCCACCGTCTTGATGCGAAACTTGCGATACTCTGAACGGTTCATCTTGCCATTGTCGCAGACCACCATACCAGCGACGTTCTCCGCCCCCTGAATGTGCGAAATATCAAACGACTCGATACGCGCGGGAAAGCGCCGCAGTTCCAGCGTCTCCTGCAATTCTTCCAGCACGAGTTTCATATCCGGTTGCAGGATCCTGAAGCGTTGCTCGAATGCCAGCTTCGCATTCTTCTCACCCAGGTCGATCATGTCGCGCTTTTCACCGCGCTGGCTGTGATGAATACGAACGCGCCGGCCCTTGCGCGCTGTCAATGCTTTCTCCAGTAGTTCGCGATCCTCGAAGTCCACCGGTACATGAATCTCGCGGGGCACGTAGTCGGTGGCGTAATATTGCGCCAACACTTCGCCCAGAAACGAAGCTGGATCGAAATCGTCTTCAGATAAATCTTCCCAGAAGAATTCGCGACGGCCGACTATATTACCCTCGCGCATGGTGAAAAGTTGCAGGGCGAGTCGGGGTCCCTCGCGGTAGTAAGCGAAGATGTCCACGTCGCGATCGGCAACGGTTGCCATCTTCTGCTGCTCCGAAAGTTTGACTACAGTCTTGCGCAGATCGCGATACTTGGCCGCCATCTCGTAACGCAACTCTCCCGATGCCTGATCCATGCGCTCCTCGAGTGTGTCGGCGAGTTCTGTATTTCGTCCTTCTAAGAGTAAGCGCACATCGCGCACTGCTTCCTGATATTGTTCCGGCGTGCACAGTCCTTTGACGCACGGTCCGAGGCAGCGCTTGATGTGATACTCCAGACACGGTCGCGGCGCCTTGCCGTTGATTTCAATGTCACAGGTGCGCAGCTGAAAAGTTCTGTTGATGACGTCGATCGTCCGCCGCGCCATGCTGGCCGGCAGAAACGGTCCAAAGTAAAGCGCGCCGTCTTTTTGAATACGTCGCGTGATGACCGCTTTGGGAAAAGGCTCGTTGATCGTTAATTTCAGGTGAGGATACGACTTGTCGTCTTTTAGATTGACGTTGTAACGAGGCTTATGTTTTTTGGTAAGGGTTGCTTCCAGGATCAACGCTTCGACTTCGTTGTCAGTAACAATGACCTCGACGTCGGCAATCTGCCTGACCAGCGCGTCGGTCTTGCGATCAAAAGGGCGTGCCTCGCGGAAATAGGATTGCACGCGGCTGCGCAAGCGCTTGGCCTTGCCGATATAGATTATTTTGCCGGCGCTATCCTTGTAGAGATATACGCCGGCAGAAACTGGAATTTCCTTGAGCTTTTCGGCTAATGTCACTGTTTGAACGCTCTAGATCAACCTATCCTGTCATCCTATTCTAACTGACGTGATAATTGGACGACTAACGGGGGCCACAAGTTTTGCAGAACCGCGAGCAATACGAGCGGATGCTAAACTCGACTCTCCTTTCCGCATGAGACTAAAGTTGTCTGTAGGAAGACCTTCGCAGCTTGAGAGCCGGCATCCGCTCGCTACCGCTCGCGGTTCTGCAACCTTGGCACATTCGAGAACATGAACTTTCCTTTCATACTTCCCACTCAACGCCAGTTCGACGCCGTAGGCTTCGGTCTCAACGCTGTAGATCATTTGATCGTCGTTCCTGAGTATCCGGCCTTCGACACCAAAATACGTCTGCTGGAACACAAACAAACCACCGGCGGCCAAACGGCAACAACCATGGTCGCGTTGCAACGTTTAGGTTTGAAAACGGCTTACGCCGGCAGATTCGGTTCGGACGCTGAAGGACAGTTTGGTTTCGAGTCTTTGAAGTCAGAAAGTGTCAACAGCGAATTCGCGGAAGTTATCAACGGGGCGCGCAACCAGGTCGCTTTCATCATCGTTGATGGGCGCAGCGGCGAGCGCACAATCATCTGGGACAGAGACGAGCGATTGTCTTACCTTGCCGAAGAAGCGCCGATCGCTTTAGCTTCGCGCGGACGAATCCTGCATCTTGATGCGCATGATCCGCCGGCTGGTGCGCGGATGGCACGCGCGGCGCGCGCAGCGGGCACAATTGTGACCGCGGATGTCGACAATATTTACGAAGGGCTGCCTGAACTGTTGCCGCTGATCGATGTCCTGATAAGTTCACGAGAGTTTCCTCATCGACTAACGGGTATCACCGACCAGCGCGCGTCGTTAGTCGAATTGAAAGCTCGCTACGGATGTCGAATCGTCGGCATGACTCAAGGGCGAGAGGGCGCGACCATTTATTGCGAGGGACAGTTTATCGAGTCGCCGGCGTTCACAGTACCCGGCGGTTGCCGTGATACTACCGGGTCCGGCGACGCGTTTCATGGCGGATTTCTGTTCGGATTATTGAGCGGCGAGGAAGTTGAAACCAGCCTGCAGTTTGCGAACGCAGTAGCGGCGTTGAAGTGTCGCGACCTTGGCGCGCGCACCGCGTTGCCGGATAGAAGCACGTTAATGGAGTTTCTCGGATCCGAATAGAGCACCACACAATTGTTCCGTTACCACATTGCTGCACGTCGCTGGCGAAATTAAGGAGACTTCTAATGGATAAGCTACTTCTACCGGTTTTATTGGGCACTAATCGAAAGGAGCGAAATAGCGTACACCCGGCCAGATGGTTGATTGGTGAGATGCAGAAGCGGCCGGAAATTGAAACGAGGTTGTTTGATGTCGGTGAGTTTTCGTTGCCGCAGAATGATTATGGCCAGGGGTTGAAAGATCAGTTCCCGGAATGGCGCGACACGATCATTAAGGCAGATGGACTCGTTATCGTGGCGCCGGAATACAATCACGGTTACCCGGGTATATTAAAAGCAGTCCTCGATCTACTGCTGCGGGAATACATACACAAGGCGGTCGCGTTTGTCGGCGTTTCGGCCGGGCCATGGGGCGGCACGCGTGTGATCGAAGCGATGGTGCCCATGGTCCGCGAGCTGGGGCTGGCTGTCACGTTTTCAGATCTGAACTTTCCCAAAGTACAAAACTCTTTTGACTTGGAAGGAAAACTCCTCGATCCCGCGTTCGAGAAACGTGCGCAGGATTTTCTTGATGAACTTGTCTGGATGAGCCGTACTTTGAAGTGGGGACGTGAAAACGTGCCGTCGAAGTTTCATCAGGCTATCAAATGACCAGACGGTCTTCGCGCTCCGCGCTCATTTGCGGGCGAGGGCGCCCGCGGTCCCAGAAGTTCGATTGAGTTATACGCCGGCCGGGACCGCTGCTGCCAGGTTGTTGCGGAATAGATCGAGCACTCTTCGCCAGGCGTCGCTCGCCGCATCGGCATCGTAAACCTCAGGCCGTGTATCATTGAAGAAAGCGTGATCGGCGTCGTATGTGACAACCTCCACTGGCAAGTTATACTTCCGCGCCGCCTCTATTAGTCCGTTTACTTTTTCGGGATTGATCCACGCGTCGAGCTTACCGGCGACGAAGAGCGTAGGTACCTTCAACTTTTTCAAGACATCTTCTTCAGGAATGTCGCCATAGAAGGGTGCGGCGGCGGAAAGTTCACTTATCTCGCAGGCCGCGCGCAGGGCGAACGTGCCGCCCATGCAAAAACCGGTGATGCCAAACTTCTGCACGTTATGGGTCCGCCTGGTTTCTACGATGGCTGCACGAATTGTTTCCAAGCCGTCTTCAATGGCCAGGCCCTGCATAAGTTTGGCAGCTTCGGTAGAGTTTTTCGCGAGCTTACCGCGAAAAAGATCCGGCGCTACACAGATGTAGCCCTCATTCGCATAGCGTCCGGCGATATCGCGAATGTGGTCGTTGATACCCCACCATTCATGGATGACTAAGACAACAGCCGTGGCCTCGCCATCCGGCTGAGCAACGTATGCGGTGGTGGCGCCCCTGGCTGGGTTCAAGTTGAGTGTCTCGGTTTTCATAGCGGCTCCTCGAAAGTGGAAATCAGATTTAAGTAAAGAGATTATAATTCAAGTCTCTGGAGTGCGGTGACAGGTCACCGCACTCCAAAGAGAGGCGCGCACTTACAGTTTCTCGGAGCAAGTGATATAAAACTGACGCTCTGCAAAACATCTTCCGCGCCTGATAGTCAAAATAGTATGAAAGCTTTCGCTGCCTTTCTCGTTGCCATCGTTTCCGCTCTTGAGTTTTCACCCGCGCCGGCAAAAGTTGCGCCGGCAGATTTGGTTTTCAAGAACGGTAACATCTACACCGTCAACGCCAACCAACCAACTGCCGAAGCAGTCGCCGTCAAAGGCGATCGCATTATTTTCGTCGGTTCAAATCGTCTTGCACAAAACTACGTCGGGAAGAATACGCGCGTCATTGATCTCAGCGGCAGAACGATGGTGCCGGGAATGACTGACGCGCACCATCATCTTTCCGGAGTCGGCTTTCGGGAGATAACGCTTAACCTTGAAGGCATCACGAGCCTCGAAGCGTTTCTGGCCAAGGTCAAAGAGCGCGTCGATCAAAAACAACCAGGCGAGTGGGTGACCGGTCGCGGCTGGATTGAAACTTTCTGGACTCCACCGGTATTTCCTACCCGCTGGGACCTCGACAAGGTTGCGCCAAACAACCCCGTCTTTTTGGATCGTGCTGACGGACACGGGGCAGTAGCAAACAGCGCGGCCCTGAAAATTGCGGGCGTTGACAAGAACACGCCCAGTCCTTTCGGAGGTGAAGTTTCCAAAGACAAACAAAGCGGCGAACCAAACGGAATGTTCCTCGACGCAGCGCAGGATCTAATTCAACGCCACATTCCGGGGACAACCACGGCCGAGGCTGAACGCGCCATTATCCTGGGGGTGAAGCGCGACATCGAACTTGGTTGGACGCAAGTGCAGGATCCGGGTGGCAGTTACGCTGAGGTCGCTATTGATTCCAAACTTTACAGCGAAGGCAAAATCAAACTTCGCATTTACAAGGCTCTCTCAGCGCCTGGACCGGAAGCAGACAAACTCTTTCACGATGGACCAAAGATTGGCGAGTATGCAAACCACCTTACGGTGCGAACCTTAAAACTCTACGCCGACGGCTCACTCGGTTCGCGGAGTGCGGCGTTGCTTCAACCTTACGCTGACAAACCAGACACGTCCGGCTTTTTGACAATTAAGGAGGAACAGCTCCAGCCCTTGCTGCGGGAGGCCTTAAGAAAAGGAATTCAAATCGAGACCCACGCGATTGGCGACCGCGGCAACCGCTTCATTCTCGATCAATACGAGAAGGCGATGAACGCTGTGCCGAAGGCGGAATGGAAAATTAAGGCGCCTCGCTGGCGTGTGGAGCATTCACAGATCGTCAATCCCGCGGACATCCCACGCTTTAAAAAGCTTGGCGTCATTCCTTCCATGCAGGCATCGCACGCCATTGGCGATTTACACTTCGCGCCCAAGCGTCTGGGAATAGCGCGGCTGGCGGGAGCATACGCCTGGCAAAGTTTTATCAAATCAGGATCGATTATTCCCGGCGGTTCGGATGCGCCGGTTGAGCGCGGCGAGCCGATGATTGAGTTTTACGCGGCCGTGGCGCGCAAAGACATGAAAGGTTTTTCCGGCGAGGGCTGGCATCCGGAAGAGGCTGTCACACGCGAGCAGGCACTCAAGATGTTTACTATTTGGCCGGCCTACGCCGCTTTTGAAGAGACGTTGCGAGGCTCGATCGAGAACGGCAAGCTGGCGGACTTTACAGTTTTCTCCGCAGACATCATGAAAATTCCGGAGATGGAAATACTGAAAACGCGTTGCGTGATGACGGTGATTGGCGGCGAGATTGTTTACGAGGCGCAACAGGCTTTGGTTGACGATTTTAGGGTTCCGCTGCGCTTCACCCCAGGCTCTATGCTGTCGCCTGCAGGCTCGCTGAGTCTTTGCAAGCTTACTACCTGCTGGATGAGGCCAGAAAGAATTGGAGAATGTGTTCCGTGACCAATCACAGTTTTGATCGTCGCAACTTTCTTTCGCTGGCCGGCAAAGGTCTTGGTCTCGCAGCCCTTTCGTCCGCAACAGTCGCCTCGCTTACTGCAAGAGATTCACGCGGCGTCGAAGAGCATCGCACATCTGACGCCCGCGCAGGCCGCGATGGACGAAGACTTCTGGTTCACGATCCAAAACGCGTTTTCCGTCACGCGCGGCATCATCAACTTGAACAACGGCGGAGTTTCGCCCAGTCCGCGCATCGTTACCGAAGCGCTCGTTCGTTATATCTGGCAACAGGAAGACGCTACCGCCTATACGATGTGGCAAATACTCGAGCCGCAGTCGGAAACGATTCGCACCGGCCTGGCCGAAGTGTTTGGTTGTGATCGCGAGGAAATTGCAATCACGCGCAACGCTTCCGAGTCGCTGGAAATTCTCCTGATGGGGATGAACTTCAAATCCGGCGATGAAATTCTCACGACTACCCAGGACTACGGGCGCATGATAACGACTTTGCGCCAGCGCGAGAAACGCGAGGGCCTGGTGCTGAAGTTAGTTAAAATTCCTATTCCACCAAAAGACCTGAACGAGATTACCGCCGCCTTTGAACGGGCCATCACTGACCGCACCCGGCTAATCCTGATGGCCCATCAGGTAAACATCACTGGGCAGATCACACCGGTGAAAGCCGTTTGCGAAATGGCGCGCGCCAAGGGGATTGAAACAATCGTTGACGGCGCACACTCGTTTGCCCAGTTTGACTTCAAGCAAAAGGACCTCAGCTGCGACTACTTCGGCACCAGCCTGCACAAATGGCTCTACGCTCCGAAAGGTACCGGCCTGCTGTACATCAAACGCGACAAGATCGAGAAGATTTGGCCATTGATGGCCGCCGAGTCGAAACAAGCCGGGGACATACGCAAGTTTGAAGAGATCGGTACGCACTCCGCCGCGCCCAAACTCGCCATCGGTGAGGCGTTGCTTTTCCACAATGGAATTGGCGGGAAACGAAAAGAGGCCAGGCTCAGATACTTGTCTCGTTATTGGATGAACCGGTTGAAGGACGTGCCTAAGGTTCGCTTCAATACTTCATTTGATCCGGCGCAATCGTGCGCCATCGCCAACGTGCAAATCGAAGGCCTGAATCCCAGCGCTGTCGGTAGTTATCTGTTTGATAAGCATCGGATTTTCACGACACCGATCATTCACGAAGAGTTTCAGGGAATTCGGATCACGCCGAATATCTACACCACGCTGGGCGAGCTGGATCGTTTTTGTGAGGTAATGGAGTCGATCGCGCGGAAAGGTCTGCCGGTTTAGACGCACGCGCTCGATTGACACTTGGTCAGGTTTCTCGTAAAGTCCCGCTCGCCCAAGTCCAGAGTTCTATCAAATTCTGCAGCAGCTTGTTTGCCGCAACTATGTCTCGAGAACGCACGAACGTACCGGCGTCTCGAGTCTACTCCCCCGTACGGTAAGGAGCTCAAAATGAAAACCAAACGTACCTTGATTGGTTCGCTAGTATTGTTCGTATTGATTGTTGGGATTTCGGTTTTTGCCCAGGTTAATCGTTCCTATCACAATGGTTCAGTCTGGAACATTTCCTTCATACGCGTAAAGCCCGGCATGGATGCAGCTTATATGGACTACCTCGCCGGATCCTGGAAGGCCAATCAGGAAGCTGCGAAGAAGGAAGGACTGATCCTTTCATATAAGGTCATCGGCGCCGAGGGTCATACGCCTGCTGACTGGAATCTGATGCTTATGACTGAATACAAAGACCTCGCTTCGATGGAGGCCAATGAAGACAAAGCCGATGCTCTGGCGCAAAAGATGATTGGTAACGACCAGAAGCAGATGCAAGGCTATAAGGATCGCTCAGAGATTCGCGAAGTGATGGGCGGCCGGTTGGCCCGGGAAATCATACTTGAACCAAAAGGCCGATAAATCCGAGTTGTTAGTAGTTTTCAGTCAAGAGCCAATGCGCCGCACTCACTCCTGAGCGCGGCGCTTTGGTTCCACCGAGTTGTTATGCAAATAGGGGGGAGCGCCTCGATGTCACAAATGATCTCGCGAAGAAAAATCCTGGTTGGTGCAGTCAAGACGGGAGTTGCACTGACTGCTCTGCAGGGCTTCAACGCAGAGTCGATAATCGCGTTTTCTCAGGTACCGCAGACGACTCCCGATCGCTATCAGGCGGCTTACAAGCGTCTCGATGAATACGTCGCGCGACATATGGCGGAAGTGGGTGCGCCGGGAATGACGCTCGCGTTGGCGAATCGCAACGGTTTGCTGCGGGCTTCAGAATATGGTTTCGCCGACGTTAAGGCCGGCCTCAAAGTCAGTCCGCAAACGCTTTTTGAAATTGGCTCCATATCGAAGTCGTTTGTGGCAATAGTAGTGTTGCAACTTGCTGAGGAAGGCAAGCTCGATCTAAATAAACCGGTGACCAGTTATCTGCCCTGGCTCAAGATCGAATCCAAGTTTTCGCCTTTTACTACTCACCACCTTCTTAGTCACACTTCCGGTCTTTCCGGCGTGCCGCTGTTGTTGCGCACAGCGGGAACAACTTTGGGAGTCAGTTTTGAGCCCGGAACGAATTGGGTTTATTCAAATATCGGTTACGGATTACTCGGATTCCTGATTGAGGCAGTTGATAAAAAACCCTTTGCCGAAGCGATGCGTCAGCGCGTTCTCAATCCGTTGGGGATGAATTCCAGCTCACCAGTTATCTCAAACGAGATTCGCGAACGCGTGGCGGTGGGTTATGCGCCGTTGCAGTCGGATCGCCCTTTCCCAATCAGAGGCAAACTCGGCGAGGCTCCGTGGATTGAAGTGCCGGAGGCGGCGGGCAGTATCGCAGCGACCGCTGCCGACATGGGAAACTATTTGCAGATGCTTCTAAACAACGGCGCGGGCGCGAAGGGCCGGGTACTTTCGGAAAAATCTTTCGCGTTGTTTACCAAACCGGTAATCAAATCGCCGTTTCGTGGTGAGGACGCGAGCTACGCCTACGGGCTCTGGGTCAGCGAAATCAACGGTCATAAACTCTTGCGCCACACCGGTGGCATGATCGCCTTTAGCTCGGTGATGTATGTGGACACGACTGACGGGCTTGCGGCCTTCGCGTCAGTGAACGCCGCGCGGCTACCTGGCGGATATCGGCCCATCCCGGTGGTCCGTTATGCGCTGGCGTTGCTGAGCGCCGCCTCGGACGGTCAGGAGTTGCCGCCCGCACCGCCGCCGTTGCCATCACCGACATTAGTTCAAAATGCCGGAGACTACGCCGGCACGTTCACACTTCAATCGATCTGCACTCACTGAAGACAAGAAGCTCGTGGTGATTAGCGAGGGCGACCAACTGATTTTGCAGCACGCAGGATCACGTATCGCGCTGGAGCCGGCGGGCCGAGATGCATTTATCGTCAAGCATCCAGATTTCGAGTTGTTCACGCTGAGGTTCGGACGCGAAAAAGAGTTGGTCACGGAAGCCTTCTATGGTTCCAGTTGGTGGACGAACGAGCGCTATTCCGGGTCAAAGAAGTTTGAGTATCCAAAAGGATGGGACGCCTTTACGGGTCATTTTCATTCGGATAGTCCCTGGTACGGCGGCGTACGGATAGTGGTTCGCAAGGGCCAAATGCTGATTGGCGGCGACCAGCCGCTGGTGGAAGTCAGCCCTGGAGTTTTTCGTTTCGATGATGACACCGGTGTTGACCGAGTGACGTTTGATACCATTATTGACGGTCGCGCGATTCATGCGAATGTTGCCGGAGTTGATTTCTATCGAGCCTTTACGCCTTAGGTCTTCATTTAGGTCTTTGGTCTTGGGCTTTTGGTCTTTGCTCGTTTCGAGGGTGCGTCGACTTTCTCCGAGAGACATTCAAAGACCAAAGACCCAAGATCCAAGAAACCTTAAAGTCAATCGCAAATTCTTCAGTGAGGAGCAATAATCATGTCTAGTCCAGCCAAGCAACCGACACCGCAACTGTTTTTCCAAACGATTAATGCCTACCAGCAAACAGAAGGGCTGAAAGCGGCAATCGAGCTTGAAGTTTTCACGGCAATCGGCGAAGGCAATACAACCGCGCCCGAAATCGCGAGGAGGTGTGGCACTTCAGAACGCGGCATGCGCATACTCTGCGACTTCCTATGCATCATCGGCTTTCTCAGCAAAGAGGGAAACAAATACAGTCTGACCGCCGACTCAGCTATGTTTCTCGACAAGCATTCGCCCGCTTATCTTGGCGGCGTTACAGAATTCATGTTGTCGCCAATGCTTACCGATCCGTTCAAGAATTTCGCTGAGGCAGTGCGCAAAGGTGGCACCACGTTGCCTGAGGGCGGTACGGTCTCACACGATAATCCCATCTGGGTGAAGTTTGCGCGCGCGATGGCGCCAATGATGGCGCTCCCGGCGCAGTTGATGGTGAAACTGGTTGACCCCGGAGCCGATCGAAAACTAAAAATTCTGGACATTGCTGCGGGTCATGGACTCTACGGGATTGCGTTTGCGAAGAATAACCCGCAAGCGAATGTCGTGGCGCTCGACTGGCCCAATGTCCTGGAGGTTGCGAAGGAGAACGCCGCTGCGGCTGGTATTGCCGATCGCTATGCAACTATCGAGGGCAGCGCTTTCGACGTCGATTACGGGAATGACTACGACCTCATCCTTTTAACAAACTTCCTTCATCACTTCGATCCGCCAACGAATGAGACGCTGTTGCGGAAGGTTCATGCAGCGCTGGCTGAAGGCGGACGCGTAGTCACACTGGAGTTTATTCCAAACGATGATCGCATCTCGCCTCCGGAAGCTTCTTTCAGCATTCAGATGCTTGGCGGCACTGAAGGTGGCGATGCCTACACCTTTGCGGAACTGGAAAGAATGTTTGCGAACGCGGGATTTTCCGGCAGCGAGATGCACGCGTTGCCGCCGTCGATTCAGCGTGTGGTGATTTCGACTAAGAAAAGACACTCAAGTGCTTGTCTGGGACCGCGCGCCCGCCGCAAGAGCGCAGTCCCAAAGTCGTATGCCAATTCTTTTTCGCGCTTCACGCTCATTGCGCGGACGCCCGCGGTCCCAGACAAGCACTTGAGTGTTTTACGCGTTGGCAGCTTTGGTCTCGGCAAGAACGGTGGCGATAGTTTTTAAGAGCAAATCGCTGCTGAAGGGTTTCGACACGTAAGCGAGAAAGCCTGTTGCAAGGGCTTCGTTTTGACTTAGTTCCGCGTGAGCAGTAACTGCCATGCAGGGGATGGTCAGGGTGCGCTGGTCCGCTTTCAGTTCCTGCAAAACTCCCCAGCCGTCCAGCACCGGCATAGAGAGGTCCATGACAATCAAATCCGGAGGTTCGCTACGGGCGATGGCCAGGCACTCGTGACCGTCTCTGGCTTCCCGAACGCTGTAACCGGCGCCAGAAAGCAAGAGCAGCAAAAGCTCCCGGTTATCGTCGTGATCGTCGGCAATTAGGATAGTAGTTGACATGGAGTACTACAGGATAAACCCGGTCATGCAGCTCGTAGGTCCATCTGGGACTTATAACTTAGGGCCGAAACAGTGTCAATCACAGGCCTGAAAACGAATTCTTGACTCTCCGATTCCCACACGTCCATAATCGCTAAAGAGATGTGTTGCCCCCCGCCATATCAGCAACAGGCGTTATCCCAGTTAGGCATCTCAGGTATGAGTCTCACCAAGGGCGCGCGTTCAATTATATCCTGCAACGGAGGAAAACACTGTGGTAAGCGGACAACTGGAAGATAGCTTGCGCCACGAGCTGGAGAGCTATATCGAAGGACGTATTGGCGGTATCAAGCAAGAGATAGCCGCACTTCAGAGCCAACTAAACGAGTCGCTCAGCCGGATGCTGGATCGACAAACAGAAGTGCAACTGGACGGCTCCGTTTCGGCTTCGGTGCTGGAGCACCTGAGAGCGGCCCGTGAAGAAGGTATGGATCTGGCAGCTTCGGAATCGTCGCGTGCGAAAGCTTCGAGTGACATGGCCATCGTTAAGGCCGCCATCTCCGAAGTCAACCAACAGGATTCGCAGGCCGGCATCCTGAAGGCATTGGTTAACCGGGCCGCATCGTTTGCTCCGCGAGTCGCCTTCTTTGTAATCAAAGGCGATCAGAGTATTGGTTGGCGGGCTCGCGGTTTCCAGAGGACAGTTGGCGACAACGCCATTCACCAAATGTCGTTTCCAGTTAGCGCGGAAACATCTGTGGGCCACGCTGCAAGATCGCGAGATTCCTGGAGCGGAAGCTCGAGCTCGCATCCTGAAGATCACTTGATCCTCAATCGGCTTGGTGATGAACCGCCGTCAAGAATCGTTGCGGTACCACTTGTTGTGCGCGATCGATCGGTTGCGGTTTTGTATGCCGACTCAGCTGACCTCGATTCCGATGCGATCAACTTAGAGGCGCTCGAGACGCTGGTGAGTGTCGCGGGCATGGCCGTTGAATTGTTGGTGTCGCGTGCCGCTCCGGCAGCGCAACCGGCCGCCGCGCCTGCTGCAGAAGCTACGGCCGCTCAAGAAGCCGCGCCGGCGGAAGCTGCTGCGCCCGCGGAAGTCGTGCAAGAGGAGCACCCTTCCTACACACCCGCAGTGGAGTATGACGAAATAACTCCAGTCGTCGAAGAGAGCGCGCCGGCCGCCGAGGTCACAGAATTTGAAGCGACTCCGGAACCGCAGTATGCTGGGCCCGAAGTCGAGTATCAGCCAGAACCGCAGCCTTATGTCGCGCAGATCGAAGCTAGCCCGGCTGCGGTAGAAGCGCCGGGAGAGGTAGCGGCTGAATACGCACCACCGGTCGAGGCACCTGCTCCAGCGACTACACCGCGACGACGGTATGGCCAGGACGTTGAACTGCCGGTTGAAGTGGCTAACGATGAGGAGCGCCGACTCCATAACGACGCGCGCCGTTTTGCCCGCCTGCTGGTTTCGGAAATCAAACTCTATAACGAACAGAAAGTCGTCGAGGGTCGTTCCCAGGGCGACCTTTACCAGCGCCTGCGCGAATACATCGATCGCTCGCGCGAAATGTATGACAAGCGCGTCAGGCCGGAAGTGGCGCAACGTTACGACTACTTCCACAATGAATTGGTTAACACGCTCGCCGAAGGCGACGAGGCGAAGCTTGGTAGCGCCTATCCGGGAGCGACAGTCTCGGCATAAACACAAGTTTCAAGTTTTCAAGTTTCAAGTTCCAGGTTTTCAGTTTTGAGTTGAGACAAATCGCCCCGAAAATGCATCTAATCGGGGCGATTGGGTTAAACTTGAAACTTGAAACCTGGGACTTGAAACTGTTTTAGGGGGGTCTGTGAATAAACTCGGGAAATATCGGCTGACGCTTCTGGTCATTGGGATTGCCATAGTTGTGGGGGCTTCGCTGCCGGCTTTCATGACCGCCAGCTGTCTGACGCGACAGCAAACTCCAGCCGAGTTAAGAGCACTTGAGAGTCTGCGGGCGATGACCCGTGGCGGCGTATTGCCGTCAGAGGACGTCGTGGCACGAATCGAGTCAGACTATCCGCGTAGTAAAACAGCTGCGCTCGCGAGAATAGTTCGCGCCCGCATCCGGCTTAACGCGAAAGATTTTGCCGGCGCCGCCTCGTTGCTGGACGCGAGCGTTATCCGCGATCACAGCTTGCTTGGCGATTACGCGCTTCTGATGCGCGGCAGCGCGCTCGAACAAGCGGGCAAGTTGCCCGAGGCGCGCGCTGCTTATGAACAATTGCTTAGCGACTATCCGGGTTCCACTCGCGCGCGTGAAGCGACCTTGCGAGTTGCCAACATTCTCATGCGTAGCGGGAGCGCAGCCGCCGTCGTAAACCAGTTGAAAGATCTGGCCGCAAAGGATGATCCGGCTGCATTGCTATTGATCGCCCGGGCCGCGGAACAAGCTTCCGACACAACGCGAGCCCTTTCCGCCTATCGTCGTTTGTATTTTTATGCGCCGGCCGCGACAGAAAGCGCGGATGCCGCGACCTCCATTACGCGGTTGGGCTCATCTGTGGCGCCGGCAAACTCTGATGAAGCAATCGCCCGGGCGGACAAATTTTATGAAGCAAAGCGGTTTTCCGACGCTTCGCAAGCTTATGCTGACGCCTTCGCGAGATTCCCGGAAACGTCGACTCCCAACACCCAATTGCGCCGCGTAATTGCGGCTTCGGGCTTAAGAAAGATGGCTGACGCGCTCAGCGCCTTGAACGCTATTCCAGCCTCTGCTGGAGAGACGCGGGCCGAAGCGCTTTACTACGTGGCCCAGGGCTACGCGCGCACTAAGCAATGGGAGCAGGCGCGTGCCACCGTCGAAGAATTGCGTAAAGGTTTTGCCGGCAGTCCATTCACACCGCGTGCCCTGGTCAGCGTGGGACAGATCGCCGAAGACGCGAACAACGATGCCGACGCCTCTTATTTTTTCCGCACCGCAGTGAACGGATACCAGGGCTCGGGCGAAGTTGCACAGGCGCAGTTTGATTTGGCCTGGATGACGCATGAAAGCAAAAACTTTGCCGAGTCGTCGAAACTTCTAACCGAGCATCTGGCTTACTACGCCGACAAGAACACCGACAATCGCGGTCGCGCCGGCTATTGGGCAGCGCGCGATTCAGAACGTGCCGGCAAACTCGCGGAGGCCCGCGCGCTCTACAACGCCATGCAGGGCCGCTACGATGCCAACTGGTATGGCTATTTGGCGAAGCAGCGGCTGGACGCAATGCTGCGCAGCGGAGTCGGGACTATACCGCCGCGGACTTTTCCTCCCGATTCCGTAGTGGCTCGGGCAATCGCGAATCTGCAGACAGTGACCGTAGCCGAAGAAACGGCCGGCGCGAATGAAGATAAGCTGATTGCCAAGTCGGATGAACTGAATAACGTGGGACTTAATGATTGGGCTTTGGAAGAATTGGCCGTCGCTTCTTCGTCGGCCGGGAACAGTCCGAAGGTTAACCTGGCAATCGCTCGAGTTTATCGTTCCGAAGAAGATAACGTGCGTGCGCTGAACGCGCTCAAGAAAAGTTTTCCTGACTATTCGCAGATGAAACCCGCAGAGATGACGCCCGAGCAGTGGGACGTGTTTTACCCGCTTTCCTACTGGGACATAATCGTTCAGGAGTCTCGCGCTAAAAGTCTCGATCCGTATCAGGTGGCGGGCTTGATTCGACAGGAAACAGTGTTCATGTCGCGGGCACGATCAGGGGCCCGAGCTTATGGCTTGATGCAGTTGCTTGTTCCCACCGGAACACTGACGGCTAAGAAGTATGGAGTAGAACGGGCAATCACTGAAGAGTCGCTATACGAACCACGCTTGAATATTCAACTTGGCACTGCCTACCTGCGCGACCAGATGGACAAGTTTGGCCGCATTGAATATGTAGCTGCGGCTTACAACGCGGGTCCACTTCGAGCAGTGCAATGGCGTTCGACATTGCCTGCGGAAATGGATGAATGGGCGGAGGCGGTTCCGTTTAAAGAGACGCGCGGCTACGTGCAAGGCGTGGTGCGAAACCGGCTGCAGTATCAGCGGCTCTATGATGCAAACGGAAAATTTCGCCCGGAGGTTGGCACTCGCGCCGTGACAAAACAGCCGGCGGCCGGAGGTTCGCCGGGAGTCCTACCCGAAGATCCGTCAGTGCGGAAGCGACGGGTTACGGATGGTGAAAGTGAAGAATGAAAGAGGGTAAGTCTCAAGTGATTTGCTGGGACTGCGGGCGTCTCGCCCGCAACGCACAGAAGGTGCGCAGGTTCTGGACTCATAATCGTTTTCGCGCTTCGCGCTCATTGCGGGCGGGACGCCCGCGGTCCCAGCAAATCTCTTGAAAGTTTTTACCTTCGGGTTGATTGCACTAATTTCTATTTGCGCAAGTGTAGAGCTTAGCGCAGCGCGGGACTAACAAAGCAGCAGCGCCATCTTCGAGTTCCTTCGTCCTGACCACTGAACCCAACGCCATCGTCTGGATCGACGATATTCGTCGTGGTGTCACTGATGCCACGGGACGCATCGAGTTGAAGACATCGACAGGCCGTCACACGCTGCGAGTTCGCGCGATGGGATTTAAGGAGGCAACAGCGCCGCTCGTCGCGGGCCGGCGCAGCATGGCAGTTAAGCTCGTCAGAACCACCGAGCAGGCCGAACTCGCATTTCAGCAAGCCGAGGATGCGCGCGAAAAGGCGAGGGACGATGAGGCGAGACAAAAAGCTGCCGAACTTTACCGTGCGGCCTTAAAACTTCGACCGGCGAATGCGGCTGCACATGTTGGCCTGGCGCGCGTGCTGCTTGATCTTAACCAATACGAACCGGCGCTCGCCGAAATTGATGCAGCGCGACGCGCGCGTCCAATTTATCCTGAGGCTTCCGCAGTTGAAGGCCGCATAAACCGTGAGGCCGCCTTCACAGACGAGGCGATTAAATCATTTCGCCGGTCAATCAGAGAGGCGCCGCGAGGTTTACAACCGGAAGCGCACGTGGGTTTGGCGAGAGTTTTCGAAGACAAAGGACAGTATGAAGAAGCTATCGTCGAGTTTCGCAAAGCCATCGACCAGCTTTCGGATTCCGAGCCGGTGATTTACCAACTGTTGGGCGCGGCTTATGAGAAACAGCAGAAGTTCAAAGAAGCTGTTGCCGCTTATGAGAAATATCTTGCCTTAGCGCCGAACGGTAGCCTGGCGCCCGCTATCCGCTCCATCATCGATCAACTCCGGCGCGACGCGGCCGGACAGGAAATCATTCCCTAGTTTTTCAGTTGAACACCTACGGTTGCGCGACGGGGTCACTTGCCGTAGCCGGCTGCGTCGCATTGGCATGCAACGCGTTTGATCTCGAGTCCATATAAAAATGCCTGCCTTGCGGACCCTCGCCTGAGGGATCGGCGTTGCACGAATAAAACGGGCCTCCAGTTCCCTTAACGACCTCCATTGTCAACACATAGTTCTTTAGCGCAGGCTTATCGGAGTTGAAACGTTCATCGAGATAGCCGGCCGCTGACAACTGTGGAAAGGTTCCATAGTTACCCTCATTAGTAACTGAGTAAGTTTGTTGAGCCACCGCGATCGTGCGTAGCGCTCCGGTCGCCACAGTCTCATCGGCACGCGTTACCGACTGCTGCAGACCTGACGAGTAGTTTTGGCAAGAGAGCGAGGCGAGGCAAATCAGAACAGTCGTTGCCTGCAAGGCAAACCTGAACATGTGGTTGCTCCTTATTCCTGATTGAGGTTAACGAAGTTCCCGGTAGCGAAAGCAACTATAGTTGTGGTCGTTTACCAGGCCGACAGCTTGCATGAAGGCGTAACAAATCGTCGAGCCGACAAATTTGAAGCCGCGACTGCTCAGGTCTTTGCTCATTGCATCTGATTCGGCCGAGTGTGTAGGCACATGTTGGCCGCGTTTTCTTTGCTTTGGAACGCCGGCGACAAACTGCCAGATGTAATGATCGAAGCTGCCAAACTCTTTAGAGGTAGCCAGGAAAGACTTTGCATTCTGAATGGCCGCCGCAATTTTCAGACGATTGCGAACGATACCGGCGTTCTGCAACAACTGCTCACGCTTGCGCTCGTCATAACGCGCTACCTTCGCCGCATCAAAGCCGCTGAATGCTGCCCGATAGCCCTCGCGTTTGTTGAGAATGATCTCCCAACTCAAACCCGCCTGAGCGCCTTCGAGAATAAGAAACTCAAAGAGCTTGCGATCATCGTGAACCGGCACACCCCATTCCTGGTCATGATAAGCAATTGATAGATCGGACCTGGCCCAGTCGCAACGCCTCAGCATGCGGCCAGTTTATCAGGAAAGTCTTTATAGCAGCGGAGAAACTTGAGAAACATTCATAGATATGTGAGCACGACGAAGGTCCACCAAAGCTATATTGACCAGACAAAGATCAACGTGGCCCACGCAAAATCAGAACTGTGAGCGCAGCGACCAGCCTGAAGGCTAACTGACGAAGGAATGCAGCCTGAGCCGTTTCAAATCCGACCTTTTAAAATGATTTCTTGGCTGGTCGCTAACGCTGCCGGTTCTGATTTTGTCTGACTATGGTTGAGTGTTTCAATTGCTCGGCGAAGTCAGCTCTTTCCCATTCGCCCAGCCAAACTTGCAACCACTGTAACGAGCTCGTTGGGCTCAATTGGTTTGGCCACATGAGTGCTGAAGCCTGCCAATATCGCCTGCATGCGATCCTGGACGCGCGCATAAGCGGTCAGGGCAACCGCCGGAATTCGCTTCATAAGCCCTTCTTCCTGTTTGCGAACACGCCGGATGAACTCGTAACCGTCCATCTTCGGCAATCCTATATCGCTAACCAACAAGTCGAACCTCCGCTTCTCGAGAACCTTAAGAGCGTCCTCCGCATTGCTTACGCCAGTCACGTTCGCACCGTATTGCACCAGCTCTACCGTGATTACGTCTAAGGCGTCCGGCTCATCGTCGACGATGAGGATATTCAATCCTTCAAGATTAGGTTGTTCGGCCTGGCGCGCTCCGAATGCCGCATTCGCTCTGTCGAGAATTTCTTTTTGCAGGAAGCCGGTTGGCAGAGGCAGGCTGATGGTGAAGATTGCGCCCTGACTCTCAGCTCTATTCTCAACCCCTATCATTCCCCCATGAAGTTCTACGAGGTGACGTACGATCGCCAGACCGAGACCTAGACCTCCATGGGTGCGCGTGGTTGAGCCGTCTGCCTGGCGAAAGCGCTCAAACACATAAGGGAGGAAGGCGGGGTCGATGCCGGGACCGCTATCCTTCACTTGAATTAGAGCATGTGTGCCACTCTGCCTTACGGAGATGTGGACCTGACCGCCCATCGGCGTAAACTTCGCTGCATTTGAGAGGACGTTCCAAACGACTTGCTGCAAACGATCCGAATCTCCGGAAATTGCTCGCAGGTTCGAATCCACCTTCATCTCAATTTTGATCTCCTTTGCTTCCATCGCCGGCCGCACTGCATCAAGCGCCGCATTCACCACGTCCTCAAGATCAACCGGGCCTAGTTTGAGTTGAAGTTTTCCAGTGATTACTCTTGAGACGTCGAGAATGTCTTCAATGATCTGTTTCTGCGCCCAGGCATTCCGTTCAATTACTTCCTGAGCATGCAAAGAGTTTTCTCGATCGAGCCGCCCTGAATTCAGCATTCGAGACCAGCCGATTACGGCATTCAAAGGAGTGCGCAGCTCGTGGGAGAGCGTGGCGAGGAATTCATCTTTCAGGCGATTGGCCTTTTCAGCCTCCGCCCGGGCGCTACTCTCGCGCTTAAGCAAATCCTCGAGCTCCTGTTCGGCACGCCTTCGTTGAGTAAACTGGCCGATCTGTCCTCCGATTCCAGCCGCCAAATTCATTAACTCAGCGTCCGGTTCTCTGATTTCCGAGCTCAGGAATTCAAGTACGCCCCAGACGTCGTTGCCCACCAGGACGGGAAAGCCAAAGGCACCCCGCAGTCCTTCTCGTAAGGCAACCGCGGCGCGTGGAAAGTTTGGATCTTCGACAACGTTATCAATCCAGAAGGGCTTGCCACTCTCCCAAACGCGTCCGGGCAGTCCGTGACCTTTCTTGAACGCAGTGTTCTGAGATAACTGGTCAAATTCCGGAGTGTGACTCGAATTGGCGTGACAAATATCGACGCAGCGTAAAAGACCGGCGGCGGCATCAACCTTCCAAAGCGCGCCTACCTCCCAATCCAGAGTCTCGCAAGCGGTCCGCAGAATCTTCAGCGCGCCATCAGCGACCTCGAGGGACTCCGAAAGAATTCTGGTGACGGCATATTGCAAAGCCAGTCGCCCCTCGGTGCGCCGCCTTTCAGATATATCCCGGGTAAAGCAACGAGTGTGAATAAACTTTCCAGCTTCGCGGTAGACACTTGAACTGATACTCACATACCTAATGCTTCCGTCCTTGCAACGCATTCGCGCTTCGTAATTCTCAAGCACTTCACCTGCTTGTAACCGCGCGAGTATGTCCTCAATGACGCTCTGGTCAATATGAAACTCAGCGATGTGATGGCCGACAAATTCTTCACGCGTGTAGCCAAGCATAGCCAGCTCAGCATGATTTACGCGCAACACAGTGCCGTCGCGTCCAACCCAGTGCAAGCCAACAGCGGCATTCTCAAAGAAGTCAGTCAGCTCGGCTTCACTTCGCTGTAAAGCTTGTTCAGCCTGCTTGCGCCGGGTAATGTCGCGCTTTGTTCCGACGTAACAAACCGGCTCGCCAGACTCGCCAAACATAGCAAACGCCGACAGTTCAATGTACTTAAGCTCACCTGTCTTTGTCCTACTCTTAACCTCGCCACGATACTCGCCCTTTTCCGCAATCTCGCGGACTATGTTGGCAAACTCTTCTTCGCCCATGTGCAGGGCCGGAGTTTGATTCCTTAGTTCATTGTCTGAATAACCCAACAGCTCGGCGTGGGCGGCATTCTGTTCCAGGTAAACGCCCTGCAGGTGATAATCGCAATGGGCTCAGGCGAATGTTTGAAAATCTCGCGATACAAATCCTGGCGCAGTTTTTCCTGCAGATCAAAAGTCGGCTTTACCTCCGGCATCGATGTTTTGCTGGCCATGGTTTCTGGGTCCGAAGCGGAGGGATGGTACTTCGGTCTTTCTAAAGGGAGAAGGGGTGGTCAGATAATAGCATCATTGCCAATGAGTTAAAACCAGAGTACTGGTTTAATCCCGGGTAATACTGGCGATTCTTCGGTCTGTCGCCATAATTTGACTTGGCGCCGACTTTGGATGTAAAAGCGTTGCGGACTTCATACAAACACACAACCCGAACCCCCCTCCCTTGCCTGTAGCGAAAGGGAGGTTACTTTTCAGCGACGGAAGGAGATTGAAATGGCTTTACGTTTAGGTGATGTTGCACCCGATTTTAACGCGGACACGACCGATGGGCCGATTAACTTTCACGAATGGCTCGGCGATAGTTGGGGCGTGCTCTTTTCACATCCCAAAGATTTCACCCCAGTCTGCACGACTGAACTTGGAGAATGCGCGCGTCTCAAGCCCGAATTTGACCGGCGCGGAGTCAAAGTCATTGGCCTTAGTGTCGATAAGACTGATTCGCACAGCAAATGGGCCGAGGATATAAAAGAGACTCAAGGATCGGCTTTGAACTTTCCCGTGATCGCCGATCCGGATCACAAGGTTGCCGAACTTTACGACATGATTCATCCGGAGATCAGCGATATCTTCACGGTGCGTTCGGTCTTTATCATTGGTCCGGACAAGAAGGTCAAACTGATGATTACCTATCCGGCAAGCACCGGCCGCAACTTTGACGAAATTCTGCGCGTCATCGATTCGCTGCAGCTCACCGCGAAGTACAGCGTAGCCACGCCGGTGAATTGGAAAGATGGCGACGATGTGATCATCGTTCCTTCAATGTCAGACGAAGATGCGAAGGCGAAGTTTCCGGCCGGCTGGAAAGCGCCGAAGCCTTATCTTCGAATCACGCCGCAACCGAACAAGACTACTGATACCGCCGCGAAGAGCGCTTCGTAAATCGGTAGAGAGTCGCAGTCTCGGGAGTGGACTCGAGATGTTTGCAATCGAGGCGCAGAGCATCAGAAACTCTGCGCCTTCACTTTTGGTAAGAACTAGCGGAAACCGAAATCCTGCTATGAAAACAAACAAACTGGTTTTGTTCGTCACTGTGTTGCTCGCGTCCTCCGCCTTTTCCACTGTGGCCGCACAAGGATGGAAGCCGATCAAAGGCGTATCTCCGCGGTCGTTAGTTGCTGATCTCTATAGACAGCACAAGAAACGAAGCCCCTTTTTTCAGCGGCGTAGTCGGGCGTTGCTGGATAAATATTTTGCGCGAGAGCTGGCTGACCTACTCTGGCGCGATGCTCACTCTTCCGGGGGCGAGGTTGGAGCGCTCGATGGAGACCCGCTCTTCAACGCTCAGGATATGGAGATTAAGAATTTCTCGATTGGGGAAGGGGTTGGTGGCCCGCGCATGGTCGTAATCCCGGTGACCTTTGAGAATTTAGGCGAGAAACACGAGATCAAGTTTCGGGTGTTTTCGTTTGGCGGTTCGGGTTGGAAAATAGCAAACATCGAATACGACGACGGCTCGACACTGCTGGATATTCTCAAACGCGACCGTGACTCGGCAGAAAACCGTCAGTCGATCAACATCTACCTCGTGGCCGTGGGCGACGATGGCAAGGCTGGAAAGAAGATCGGTTGCGGAGATAGTCTGATAGCTGTCACGCGCACGATTGAGAAAACTGCGGCGCCGCTCACGGTTGCGATTCGCGAGCTCTTGCAAACCCCGCAACATCCCAGCGTTGATGGCCGTTCCAACCTCGAGAATTTCTGGAAGGGTCGCAATCTCAAAGTTAGATCAGTTTCGATTGTTAACCACACAGCTAGCATCCGACTATCAGGCACATTGTCGGTCGCAGGTGTGTGCGACGAACCGCGCATCGAATCCCAGATTGATGCGACCGCGCGACAATTTCCGACGGTGAAGCGTGTGAAGGTCTTCATTGGCAATCAAACACTGGCTGCTGCTATTCGCTGACGACCTAATCAAACGGGAGCCTCAACGCTTTGGAGTGCGGTGACCTGTCACCGCTTTGGTCGGTTGCGACTTGTCGCAACCACCGAGAGCATGAAAGTCTTTTGAAAGATTTGGGCGTCAAGCCGCCCAAGACAAAAGCGGTGACAGGTCACCGCACTCCAAGACTGGAGGATGGATGCGACAGGTTGTTACTACCGCAAACGGAGGCGTTGAAGTCCTGAAAGTTCAGGAAGCGCCAGACCCGACGCCGGCTAAAGGCGAAGTTGTAGTTCAGGTAAAAGCTGCCGGGCTGAACTTCGCTGACATACTCGCGCGCCAGGGACTTTATCCGGATGGACCGAAGAAGCCCTGCGTGATGGGTTATGAAGTTGCCGGCGTCATTGAAGCGGTGGGTGAGGGTGTCGATCCGCAACTGGCAGGGAAACCCGTCGTCGCCATGACGCGCTTCCGTGGCCAGGCAGAAAAAGTTGCGATCGCAGCGAATCAACTCTTCGTCAAACCGGAGTCGCTTAGTTTCGAACTGGCGGCGGCAATTCCTGTCAATTATCTGACAGCTTACGCGTTGCTTGCGGTGATGGGTTCATTGCACCCTGGCGAATCCGTTCTTATTCACAATGCCGGTGGCGGAGTCGGCCTGGCGGCCATCGATATCGCCCAAAAGATCGGCGCCACTACTTACGGAACAGCGAGTCCCGGCAAGCATGAGTTCCTGCGCGAACGGGGACTGGATCACACAATCGATTATCGCAATCAGGATTGGCTGCCGATCTTGAAAGAACTAACTGGCGGTCGCGGTGTTGATTTAGTCATCGATCCCATCGGCGGCAGCCACTGGAAGAAGAGTTATGCAGCGTTACGGCACACGGGCCGGCTGGGAATGTTTGGAGTATCCACCGCCTCAGCAAATGGATTGAGGGGCAAGTTGAAAATGATCAAAGCCGCCGTGCAGATGCCGCGGTTTCATCCCCTCGGGCTACTCAACAAAAACCGTGGGGTCTTCGGACTAAATCTCGGTCACATGTGGCACGAGCCCGAGAAGGTGGCGATGTGGATGAAGGTAATTCTCGAGGGTGTCAACGAAGGCTGGGTCCGGCCGCACGTGGACAAAACATTTCCGTTTGCGCAGGCAGGTGAGGCGCATAGCTACATGGAAGGGAGAAAGAATATCGGCAAGGTTGTGCTGGTGCCGTGAGCTGAGTCTGCGATCGATGAAATCAGACAAACTAAATCAACGAGGCTTCGTTTAGTTCGTACCCTTCCAGTGGATCCGGCGTTTTAAATCTGTGTAATCGGCGTAACCTGCGGAGGGTTTAGGGTTATGTGCGTTTAGTCAAAAAGAAAGAGATGACGGTCGAATAAATCAAGCCGAAGATTAACGACCCCACGAACAAGCCTACGAAAGCTCCCAGGGCCACCTGCCAGAGAGGCAACGACTCCATACCTGGCTCGCTAGCCATTAACCTGGGACCAACTACATAGATCGCCACCAGAAAAAAGAGGCTGGAAGAAATCGCATAGACGAAAGCCGTTGCTACCCCTGTCTTCACGCCGGTCTTAAACTTCAAATCGCCGCCGGCTTCATTCCGCACGGTGTTGATAGCCAGGTAAATTCCGGCAATGTGAAGCAGATTAAAGAAGACGCCGGCGCCTACGGTATGGACCGGTGAACGAGGATCCGGCACAAGCAGGTGGGCAACAACGACCCAGGCGATTACTCCGAGGCTGATCAGCAAGCCGTATTTGAGTGGAATTCTCAAGCTTAATAGATCCAACTAGATGTTCCGGAGATTATCGCCCAATCCCACCGTAACCGAAAGGCGCTTTCATCCGCAGGCACTGATGCACTCTCAATGTTGAATCGGAGTCAACGTCTAAGGACAAGGCGAGCAAGCCAATACAAAATCAGAACCGGGAGCGATAGCGACCGGCCGAATATTCAAGTTCTTTTGCATTGCTTGGTCCATTTTAGTTGAGTTCCCCTGGCCGGTCGCTATCGCTCCCGGTTCTGATTTCGTTACTAATCGGATAAAGTTCGAGTCAAACTGCGTCAGTACCCATCCGCAAATTAGACCTATGCCACCGATTCAACAAAGCAGGATCCAGTGACGGATGCGACCGGATTGTAAAATACTAATTTGTCGCCCAAAAAGGCAGGTGGGAATAGGTGGTTGAAAACGAATCATCGAGTTGGAAATCGCGCTTGATGATGCGGGCGGGGTCGAAGAACCAGAGACCAAGGGGATCGCTGCGGCGACGCTTGTCAAACCAGGCCCATGGAGGCCGGGCCATATTCAAACCACCTGAGTCCCCGGCAAAAGCCTGGCCGATTTTTCCTACTTTAATCTTCTTCACTCCCACGCGACCGTTTGCCTGCACAACGCTAAGAGAAAGTTCAGGGTAATCATAAGAAGTTGCGTAGGTTGTGCCCTTGTCTGCGGTACGAATTTTCGCGTGGCGCCAAAGCGTAGTTTGAATTGGCAACAGCTCATAGCCCACCGAACCCTCTGTCTGCTGGTCAGGATCCTCGGCCTTACCGGCAAACTTGTAGATCAGGAATTCCTTTTTCGCTGTTTGCTTCTCATCGCCGGAATAGGCATCAATTCCGTGACCCTTCGGCTCAACATAAAGGAGAACGTGTTGCTCATCAGACCTAAAAAGAGCGAAACCTTTCGGCGCCGATTCGCCGGTCACATAAGGGGCGAAGTCGTCATGGTGAAACGCCTCAACGAAAACTACTCGATCGGGATTCTTGCCTTTTTTCGCCACTACAATCAGTACGCCTTCCATGTCGTTCTCATGCGCCACGCCGGCTTCAGCCATTAACCCAGTCGGATCGTGTTCGCGGCCACGCTTCGTTCCTTCGCGAATTATTTCGCTAAGAATCAGACCTTTGCGCTCGCCGCCCTTGTAATCGCGCGGATGGAAAACAGCATAGTGAATAAAGAAGTGAGTTTGAGTTTCGCTGACTGAATAGTAGATGTAAGCACGCAGCGGAAAAGTTTTGTCGTCAGTGTGCTCCCAATTGTTATCGCCGCGCCAATCACCGTCAAAGTCGAAGTTGGTAATGTAATCGCTGCGTGGTTTGTCGCCGAGTGCCTGGTAAAAGATGGGTGCAAAACGCGCGGCAACTTCGCGCGCGTTATTTTGATCGCCTGCCATTGCCTGGGACAGAGCCAGGACCGGGACTGGGCGCACGGTACCACCCGGCGCAGCAAGAACAATTACTACGCAAAGCAGCAAAGCATTGGACCAAACCAAGCCGGGAACCGTCATCTGGCCGTAGTTAACGGTTGGAATTATTTGAACAGCCCGCCAACTTTGTTAGCGATATCTCCGACAGCTCCACTTGCTCCGCCGCCGATTAGGCCATCGATTTGCCCGGCAATAGGCTCGGGCAATCTGGTTTTGACGAAATCCAGCACGGTGGTTGTCGCAGAGCGTGCCTGATCTTCGGAGATGCCGGCTTTGGCCGCTACTTGTTTAATGAGTTCTTCCATGTTGTCTCCTGACCTTCTCCATGTGATATCTACACAAAATCAGAACTGGGAGCGATAGCGACTAGCCGATCACTCAGCTTTACAGAAGTTCGAGCGCCTGCCTGGCTCGCATTTTCATGAGTTGACTCCTCCGCTGGTCGCTGTCGCTCCCAGTTCTGATTTTGTCTGACTACACAACTAAATTTCACAGCGGGTGGCCCAGACTTTTTTTGTGCGAAGCTGTGCGGTGACAGGTCACCGCACTCCAAAAGTCATTCCCAACCGGAAACTGCTTGCCCCTGGGCATCGTGCCAGTAAGGCGCCCAGGCGAGTGTCAACAACTTGACTGAGATGTTTGACTTCTTCGGTTTCAGACTGATGGTCTCAAGTTGTTCCGTTTGCGCGTCGTTGGATCTCTCAAGCGAGTCGGTCTCAGATTTGAACTGTGCATCCAGGTCTGCAATTTGCTGATTGACTGCTTCCACGGTTTCCTGCGCGCGGTCCACGTCTTCGCCTTCCTTCATGGAGCGACTGACGCCACGCGCCGCGGTTGTTGCTCTGCCCAGTGTCGTTAAGCTAATCGCCTTGCGACCCATAAACGAGGATAGGAGTGTAGCGCCAAAGGAAATGGCAGTTTGCAACTTCTGCCCCTTTGCCTGTTCCGCCTCACGCTCCACAGTTTGCTCGGAGCGTCGTTTTTTCTCTGCCAGCGCCGCCATTTTAGGCGCGTACTTTTGGCGCAGTTTTTCTGCCGCCTCGTCTCGTTGCTCGCGGGCGCGTTGTTGCAGGCGCACTCGGAAGTCGCGCTCTGATTCACCAGGGTTGGAAGCAATTTCGAGACTTGGGCTTTCCATCAGCTCTAGTTTTTGGTTCCGGTAAATCCAGATTGCCAGATCTTTCTCCCAGGAATCGTAGCTCTTACTCTTACTCGCGTTGCCAGGAAGTTCGGCAAACTGCGCGCCGGCTTCAGGTGACTCTTCCAGATCCTCGACCGGTAGATCGACCACTGAGGCCTGGCCCCAGTCAACCGCAATGGGGCCGCTGCCCATCGGCGCCAGCAAACTCAAGGTTTGTGTCATGTCGATCGACTTCGAATCGCTATAACCGATCTCCGCGACTCCGAGAAGTGCCGGATGATAGACGAGCGATGTTCCTGCCGAGCCACTACCGCGCACCGGAATAAAGTATTGAGAAACACCGGGCGGCAATGCCGGTCGTTGACCTCCAACGGCTGGCTTTGTGGCTACGCCTTCCGCAGGCGACATTGCCGGCGACACATTGGCTGACGTTGACGACGCGCTTGCCGCCATGGCGGCGGTCTGAGGCGTCGCCGTTGTGTTTGCTTTAAGGGACTCCATCAGAGTCTTGATTTGCGTTCGGGTCAACGGTCCGCGCAGGTATGACATGTCCCAGCGTGTCTCAAATATCTCAGCGCCATCTTCGTGCACATTGTTTAGCAGAAATATTCGGTTCCCCAGTCCCGCCAGGGTTTGCTCCATTTGATTGCGGTCAAACTTCATCCCTGGAACCGCCGGCAATTCCTTCCAGACCTTCCAGCATGCGTGCCTTGTCGCGTTCGGTCTGAAGTCTTCCGATGAACCATGTGCCGGCGTTTGATAGACCCTTGTAGTCGAGGTCTACCGGGTTCTGCGTTACCAGCAGAACTCCCAACCCGAACGCGCGTCCCTGCTTTAACAACGTGAGCAAGGGGACCTTCGAAGGTGGATTGGCGGTTGGCGGGAAGTATCCGAAAATTTCGTCCATGTAGAGAATGGCACGCAGACTGGTCGTGCCTGATTGCGTTCTCATCCAGCCGAGGGTTTGATTCAGAAGCAGCGAGACGAAAAACATTCGCTGGGCATCATTGAGGTGAGCTATTGAGAAAATTGACAGCCGCGGCTTTCCTTCGGCCGTGTGGAGTATTTGTTGAATATCGAGCGGCTCGCCTTCCATCCAGCTACTAAATCCGGGAGCGGCAAGCAGATTGTTAAGCGACATTGCCAGCTCCTGGCGATCCTTGAAGGGGAAGAACGACTCGATATCCTTAACGCCGACTTTCGTCATCGGCGGCGACTCGATCTGTTGGATCAACCCGGCGATGTCCAAATCCTGACCATTCATCCATGAAGTGTTGAGGATCGTTGAGATCAAAATGTGCTCGCGGCTTTTGATGGGATCTGCTTCGATTTCGAGTAAGCCAAGCAAGCTAGTGACAGTGGTATTAACGCGTTCTGCCATTAACTCGCCGTCTTCCCTGATTGCTTCCGGTGGCGCTGCAAACGATTTCAAAATAGAAACTGGAATTCCTGAGTTGCTTCCCGGAGTGTAGATGCGAAAGTCAGCAGCGTCGCGCAGTCGCTTGATGCGAGCGCCGTCCTGTCCCCAATCTGCCAGGCCCTTTTTCCAAAGCTCGGCTTGTTGGGCTGCGTAAGCGGCAGTTGAAAGGTTTTTCTTCTGAGCGTCTTCTTCATTTACCCACGGGGCGAAATCTTCTGGCTTCAGATCGGGAAAGGTCAGCAGCAAATTGGTAAGGTCGCCCTTCGGATCAATGATGATGGCGGGAATGCCATCGATCGCCGCCTCTTCGAGCAGCGCAATACACAAACCAGTCTTGCCGCTTCCCGTCATTCCCACGCAGACTGCGTGCGTCAACAGATCCTTTGAGTCATATAACAGGATCCCTTCCTTCGCTTTCTTTTCTTTGAGATCGTAAGGACGACCGAGATAGAAAGCGCCGAGCTTTTCGTAGTCTTCCATGTGCTAACCCTTTCAATGCGAAAAGATGCGGTGGCTTAAGTTGCTGTTCAATAAGTTGTCGGAAATTGTCCCAAGTTGCGGTGATTCAGTTTCAATTTTGCCTGGCGATAACCTTGTCAGCAATCAGTTCGTAAGTCTTCTCGGAGATAATATTCCTTCTTACCAGATCACTTTCAGTCGACATGGTCGGCCATCGATGATCTTCTGAGCGTGTGCTTCGCCAATTCCAGGCAGTTCTATCAACTGCGTCTTTGAAGCCGAGTTGAGATCAATCAACGCGTCGTTGTTTCGATCACTGCTTGCAGCTGAGCTGTTTGCATTCCTCGAATGAGCCACCTGTACCTTTTAGGCCACGCGTGCGCAAACTTAGAGCCGGCGCGAATCGTAGGCCCAATGGAGCAGTGCCTGTCTTTGCTTTGGGCGGCAATCGAGCGCGCCGGCAGGACAATTTTTCCTGATTTGAGCGACATGACGGCTCACGGCGCGCCAGCGTTTGATTTGCCGCTCATCGTCGACGCATCTTCTTCCCAGGTAGTAGCGACAATACCACTGAAACCAGCCACGCGGGTCTTCCTCGTAAAGCCAACCATTTTTTCGCCAAACTGAGAGCGGTTGAGAGGCGTTTACGCCAAAATAGTTCAGACTGGGATCGTGACGCTCCGCGCAAATTTTAGCTTTGGCAAACCAACTTGCGGGAAACTCACGTGTGCAGTCGGTCATATACTTGCCGCCAAAAACTCCCAGCTGAAGCATTTCTTTCGGCGAAAGCTCAGGCCGAAAGGCAGGATCAAAATTTCGACCCTCGGGCTCTGTCAAGAAATATACATAGCCCTGTTGCATTCGATCATTTACTGCAACGCGCTTTCTCTTCATGTGACAAGAATGTGGAGTGTGCTGACCTGTCAGCGCTTTTGCCGGGCACGACTGGTCGCGCCCTTTTCATTCTTGAGTGCAAGCAGACTCGTGCGGCGTCAAGCCCCCGCAGACCAAAGCGGCGTCAAGCCGCCGCACTCCAAAATTACGGATGTCGGCCGGCCGCACCCGCGATTGATTTCACCAGGATCTCCGGTTCAATTGGCTTAGCGATGTGGACCTGGAAGCCCGCCGCGAGAACGCGCGCACGATCATCCTCCGTGGCATAGGCAGTAAGCGCTATAGCCGGAATCTCCCGGGCCAATTTCAGTCTTTGCTTTCTCAGTTTTTGAATCAGACTGTAGCCGTCCTCGACTGGCATGCCAATGTCGCTGACCAATATGTCTGGCTTCCAGGCGCGAAATGTTTTCAGTGCTTCGGCTGCGGATTTACAGGATTTAACTTTACCACCACAACGCTTGAGAATAGCGGAGACTAAGTCGCGCGAATCTTCCTCATCGTCGACCACAAGTATGCGCATCCCTTTGAGGAGGTTGGAAAAACTGGAAGGAAGCGCGTCGGGCCCTTGTTCGGTGGCGCTTTCATCCTCAATATCGTCTAAAGCCATCCTCGAGGCCAGCGGCAGGCTCACAATAAAGGTTGAGCCCTGATTCTGGCCTCCGCTCTCCACCGTAACCTGTCCGGCGTGCAGTTGGACGAGATGCTTCACAATGGAAAGACCAAGTCCCAGCCCGCCATGCACCCTGGTTGTGGAACCATCAGCTTGTCGGAAACGATCAAAGATGTGTGGCAAAAACTCCGGCGCTATGCCTATGCCTGAGTCACTCACCGAAACCCGAACGTGCGAGTCAACCTGGTCGGCCTTGATTCGAACCTGACCGCTTTCGGGGGTAAACTTGATGGCGTTGCTCAAGAGATTCCAAAAAACTTGCTGCAAACGATTGGCATCGCCGGAAACAAAAGTTCCCGCGGCCTCGAGCCCTGTCTCAAGCTGGATTTTCTTGGCCTCAGCGGCCGGCTGCACGCCCTCAATCACGTCTTCAATTATCGCGCAGAGATCAACCGGGCGGGGCTCGATTTGTAGTTTGCCGGTGATGATGCGTGAAACGTCGAGAAGATCATCGATTAACTGAGACTGCGAACGTGCGTTCCGTTCGATGGTTTCAAACGCTCGTGACAACTGTGGCTCGTCAAGTTTTCCGGTCCGCACCAAATGACTCCAGCCGAGAATCGCTGATAACGGCGTTCGCAGTTCATGAGACAGTGTTGCTAAGAACTCATCCTTTGTGCGGTTAGCCTGTTCCGCATCGGCCCGCGCAGCCTGTTCGCGGAGCAACATTTGAGCGCGCGCCTTTTCAGCTTGCTTGCGCTCGGTAATCTCCAACTGCAATTCGCTGGCGTGTCGTTGCGCACTGCTGTAAAGCACTGCATTTTCATAAGCCACCGCCACTTGCGTAGCTAGAGTTGCCGCGAGGCGCTCGTCAGCTTCGCTGAATTCATCGGCGTCCAGCTTGTTCAAGAGACAGACCCAGCCAATGACCCCAACACCTGACAGGATAGGCGTTCCCAGAAAGCAATGTACTAAATCAGAAGTCTTCCCATTGGTACGGAGCATGTCGTCGGAATCGTTTAGCCGCAATGGGCGACGGTTGGTGACTATATATTTCAAGGCGCGTTCCAGGACCTGCGGAACTTCGTCGCTCAAAACTCGATTCTCGTTTGCCGCGCAACGGAAAGAGTAGCTCAGCGTGTCGCCGTTACGATTGCTACTTAGTGTTCCCGGGACATTGATGATGCCAACCGCCGCCTCGTGCGCGCCCATGATCTTTCTTGCCGACCGGCAAAACGATTCCAGGACACGGGCCGGCTCGTGTTCGGCGGCGAGTTCCTGGCCCAGGTCGATAAGCATCTTGAGGCGCTCGAGGTTGGCATGTTCAAGCTCGAGATTCTTTTCTTCCAGCAATTCTGCCTGCCGTTTTATCTCGCGGGTTTTTTTGAACAGCTCTACAAAAACGTTCACCTTGGAGCGCAAAATGTCCGGTTCAATTGGTTTCACTATGTAGTCAACGGCGCCGAGCGAATAACCGCGACTCAAATGCCGGCCACCAGTAGAGTCAGCCGTCAGGAAGATAATGGGTATATTGCGTGAGCGGTGGCGACCTCTGATTAGTTCGGCGGTTTCCAGTCCATCGAGACCGGGCATGTAAACGTCCATCAAAATTACCGAGACCTCGTTATCCAGCAAATAACGGAGCGCATCATCGCCGGAAGACGCACTGACGAGGTTTCTATCGGGAGCCTGCAGGATTGATTCAAGCGCCAGCAGGTTCGTGGGGCTGTCGTCGACCATCAGGATATTGATTCGTTCTTCAGCGCCCATAATGGATTGCCGTCCCGGCGGCCCGTGGCCGCAGTAGTTGGTCCGATTGTTGTGATTCACTCAAAGAAACCAGGCACGCCGCTATTTGATCCAGAGCAAGAATCCGATCCGGCGCGGCTTGCGCAATGGCTGCCTCCGGTAGCTCACGAGCCACAGCGGAGGCTGGATCTTCGACGATGGTGAACCCGCCTAGCGACTTTATCGTCGCTAATCCCTGCGCTCCGTCGATATTTGCACCGGTTAAGATCACGCCGATTGTCCGCGTCTGAAATGCGTCTGCGGCGGATTCGAAGAGCACATCGATTGACGGGCGGGCAAAACGAACAGATTGAGCCGTAGACAAAGCCAAGCTGCGATTTTCAATCAGCAGGTGATAATCGCGAGGCGCCAGATAAACATGACCACCGAGCAACGGTTCCTTGTCGTCGGGTTCGCTAACCGGAAGGTGGCTGCTTTCGGTGAGATATTCACACAAGCCACTCTCCAAATCTTTGGCCCGGTGCTGTGCAATGACGATTGGCAAAGAAAACTCCGCCGGCAGACCGGACAGTAGCGTCTGCAATGCTTTCAGTCCGCCCGTGGAAGTGCCGATAACGACAATGTCGAATGCCATAAGAAAGTTTCAAGTTCCAAGTTTCAAGTTCGGAGTCTTGGAACTGAAAGCCAGGAACTGTTTTTAGGCTACTTTGCGATAAAGTTTGTCTTTCTCATCGATGTGCTCGTAGTACTCCGCTCTGGGCGTAAACTTCAACGACTCTTTGTTACCCAAACCAAAGACGCCAAACATACTCAAACTGTCGTATAGCAAATTGTGCACCCGCGCCTGCAGCTCTTTGTTGAAATAGATCATTACGTTGCGGCACAGAATCACCTGAAACTCATTGAACGAACCGTCAGTCGCCAGGTTGTGTTCAAAGAAGACCAGGTTGCTCTTCAGGCTGGCACTAAAGATCACGCTGTCGTACTGCGCCGTGTAGTAGTCAGAAAACTCATGGACGCCGCCGGCCTGGTGATAATTCGCCGTGTACTCTCTCATGGCTGCGAGGGGAAAGATTCCATCACGTGCTCGTCGGAGAATTGCCATGCTAATGTCGGTGGCATAGATGCGACACTTTTGATAAAGGCCTTCCTCCTGCAGCAGGATCGCGAGCGAATAGACTTCTTCGCCGGTAGAACAACCTGCAATCCAAATCTGAACTGTGGGATAAGTCCGCAGCAGTGGAACAACTCGTTTACGAAAGGTGAGGTAGAAGCTGGGATCGCGGAACATAGCTGTGGCATGCACCGAAAGTCCCAGCAGAAACCGTTCCAGACAAGCGGCATCATGGAAAACGCGGTTCTGGAATTCAGATACCGTTGTCAGTTTCTCGGTTCGCATTAACTCGAGTATCCGTCGCTTGATTGAGCCCCGCGAATAATCTCGGAAATCAAAGCCGTGGACACGATAGAGCCCCTCGAGCAGCAGATCGATCTCGACATCCTGAAGACTACTTTCTAATGCCGGCGCAGTGCTCACGTAGTTCATTCCTCTTTCCGAGTGCGGCGACCCTGTCGCCGCTTTGGTCGGTCGCGACCTGTCGCGACCCTGGTTCACTAAATTCAATGCAGCCGAAGCGTGGCGACAGGTCGCCACTGACCACAGCGCTGACAGGTCAGCGCACTCCAAAAAGTATCTCCAAAGCTCAAGTCGTTTCATCTGGTCGATAGAGCCAGACGCGCAACAGCGAAAGCAATTGATCTATATCCAATGGCTTCGAGATGTAGTCTGACGCCCCGACTTCCAAACAGTGATCTCTATCTGCCTTCATTGCTTTCGCAGTCAGCGCGATAATCGGCAGATGTTTGAATTCCTCCATCTGGCGAATTGCGGTTATAGCTTCATAGCCATCCATCTCGGGCATCATGATGTCCATGAGAACTGCCTCGATGTCGGGCGTAGTTTTCAAAAGGTCAATGCCCTCCTGACCGTTCTCAGCGTGCACAACTTCCATGCGATGAGCTTCAAGCGCGCTGGTCAGTGCGAAGATATTCCGAACATCGTCGTCGACTACCAGCACTTTCCGTCCTGCCAGGACGGGGTCAGTGCGATGGAATTTCTCCAGCATCCGCCGCTTGGGCTCCGGCAAATTAGCTTCAACGCGATGAAGGAACAGAGCAGTTTCCGCCAGCAGGCGCTCCGGTGAATTCGCTTCCTTGACGATAATCGCGTCCGCAACTTTCTTCAGATGAAGCTCCTCTTTTCGTGTCAGTTCCTTACCGGTATAGACGATGATGGGAAGATCGTAACGTCCCAGATCGGTTTGCAGCTTTTCGATTAGATCAAAACCGCTCATGTCCGGTAGCCTGAGATCGAGCACCATGCAATCGAATCTCTCGTCCTTCAAGAGCCCCAGCGCCTCTTCTCCGGTAGCGACGGCGGTCGTGTGAACATCGCCATTCCCGATCAATTCCACCACGCTCATACGTTGCACGTCGTCGTCTTCAACCACCAGCAGTTTTCGAACCCGCCGTTCGGCAAAGTCTCTGATACCGTCGAACGCCTTGTGCAGCTCCTCGTGGCTTACCGGTTTCTGCACGTGGTTAATGGCGCCCTGCTTCAGCGCGCGCTGCCGCTCTTCCTCAACCGAAATAATGTGCACTGGAATGTGACTGGTAGCCGGGTCGTGCTTCAGCCGATCCAGCACCGTCCAGCCATCGCGATCGGGCAAGCGTATATCAAGAGTGATTGCAGACGGTTTGTATTTCTGCGCTAATGCGAGCGCCATTGTCCCGCTCGTCGCCACTAAACCCTTGAACCCTTTTTCGCGCGCCAGGTCCAGCAAAATGCCGGCAAAGCTAATGTCGTCTTCGACAATTAATACCGTGCGGTCGCCGGCTTGAATGTCGTTGCGATCATCGAGAATTGCGGCGGACTCGCTTGTTAGCAAGGTCAGCGCGTCGTTATCAAAAGACTCGACCGGGGTCCACGCCGCTTCCGTGTCCTTTGCACTTCGCCGTGTCTTGCCCTGCTGCCTTTCCGCCGTAGTTGCGCCCGCGGGCACATAGTCGCGAGGGAGATAGAAGGTGAAGGTACTGCCTTCGCCGGGTTTCGAGACTACGCGGATCTCGCCGCCAAGCAGACGGGCGATCTCGCGACTAATGGATAGTCCCAAACCGGTGCCGCCATATTTGCGACTTGTGGTGCCGTCCGCCTGCTGGAAGGCTTCGAAAATGATGCGCTGTTTTTCAGTCGGAATTCCGATACCGGTATCGCTCACTGAGAAGGCTATGACTTCACCGGCGCGGTTCAGTGATTCGAGATAAAAAGTCTCATGTTTAGGAGCCGGTCCGATGCTGAGAACAACCTTGCCTGACTCGGTAAACTTAAAGGCGTTTGAAAGCAGGTTCATAAGAATCTGCTGCAAGCGCTTATCGTCGGTGCGAATCGTGGGATCCATCTCCTCAGAGCGCTCGATGACGAACTCAAGGTCCTTGTCCTGGGCAAGCTGATGGAAACTGCGTTCCAACTGCTCCGCCATCTCGGCAACCGATACGTCCGAGACCTCAATACCCATCATGCCGGATTCAATCTTCGAGAGGTCGAGTATGTCATTGATTAGTGAAAGCAGATCCGAACCAGAGGAGTGAATGGTCTCGGCAAACTGTACCTGCTTCGCGGTCAGGTTGTCCTCGTTGTTCTCAGCCAGTTGCCGCGAAAGGATCAGCATGCTGTTCAGAGGAGTGCGAAGCTCATGTGACATGTTGGCCAGAAACTCCGACTTGTATTTCGAAGTAAGCGCCAGCTGCTCGGCCTTTTCCTCCATTTCCCAGCGAGCTTCCTCAACCTCGCGGTTCTTGGCTTCCACTTCCGCTTTCTGTCGCGCCAGCAACTCTGCTTTTTCCTGCAACTCTTCGTTCGTTTGCTGCAACTCTTCCTGTTGGCTCTTCAACAATTCCTCTGACTCGCGTAACGATTCAGCCTGCTGCTCGAGTTGTTCGTTCGTTTTCTTCAGTTCGTCCTGTTGGCTCTGTAGTTCGGCGGCCAGCGACTGCGACTGCTGCAACAGATCTTCTGTTCGCGTGTTGGCGGCAATCGTGTTCAGCACGATGCCGATGCTTTCGGTCAACTGATCAAGGAAGGTGAGGTGCGTATCGCTAAAGGTCTTGAAAGTGGAAAGTTCGATCACCGCCTTTGCTTCACCTTCAAACAATACCGGCAATACCACAATGTTATTCGGCGGCGCTTCACCCAGACCGGAAGTGACGTGCACGTAGTTACTGGGAACATTCGTAACCAGAATCCGCTCGCGTTCAACTGTGCATTGGCCAACCAGTCCTTCACCGGGATGGAATTCGTTAGCCAGGTTCTTGCGCTTCTTATAAGCGTAGCCGCCGAGCAACTTCATAATCGGCTGGCCGTTGGGACTTTCGTTTACGTAGAAAACCCCCTGCTGGGCATCGACGAGCGGAGCGAGCTCGGAGAGCACCATCTGCGCGACTGTAGTCATGTCGCGCTGGCCCTGAAGCATTCTGGTGAAACGAGCGAGATTGGTCTTCAGCCAATCCTGCTCCATATTTTTCTGCGTGGTGTCTTTGAGATTGAGGATCATCTCGTTGATGTTGTCTTTGAGCGCAGCCACTTCACCCTGCGCTTCAACCGTAATCGATCGCGTCAGATCGCCCTTGGTCACCGCCGTGGAAACTTCAGCGATAGCACGTACCTGTGTGGTTAGGTTTGCTGCCAACCCGTTTACGTTGTCTGTCAAATCTCGCCAGGTGCCGGCGGCGCCGGGAACGTTAGCCTGTCCACCCAGCTTTCCTTCGACACCCACCTCGCGCGCGACCGAAGTAACCTGATCGGCGAAAGTCGCCAGTGTGTCGGTCATGTTGTTGATTGTGTCGGCAAGTTCAGCGATCTCACCCTTCGCCTCAACGGTGAGTTTTCGTTGGAGGTCGCCATTTGCTACCGCGGTCACGACCCGGGCGATGCCGCGCACCTGATCGGTGAGGTTGCTGGCCATGGAGTTCACGTTGTCTGTCAGATCTTTCCAAGTGCCCGCTACGCCACGCACATCGGCCTGTCCGCCGAGGCTTCCCTCGGTTCCCACTTCACGCGCCACGCGAGTCACTTCCGACGCGAAGGAGTTCAACTGATCGACCATCGTATTGATGGTGTTCTTCAGTTCGAGAATCTCGCCCTTCACGTCTACTGTGATCTTCCGGGAAAGATCGCCGTTGGCGACCGCTGTGGTCACGTCAGCAATGTTGCGCACCTGGCCGGTAAGGTTACTGGCCATGGAATTCACGTTGTCTGTCAGGTCTTTCCAGGTTCCGGCAACGCCGCGCACATCTGCCTGGCCGCCGAGTTTTCCTTCGGTTCCTACTTCGCGCGCCACACGCGTAACTTCGGAAGCGAACGAATTCAACTGATCGACCATGGTGTTGATGGTGTTCTTCAACTCGAGAATCTCGCCCTTCACATCGACCGTGATCTTCTTTGACAGATCGCCTTTAGCAACGGCTGTCGTTACTTCAGCGATATTGCGTACCTGGCCAGTAAGGTTACCGGCCATGAAATTCACGTTGTCGGTCAGGTCTTTCCAAGTGCCGGCAACGCCCATAACCTGCGCCTGACCCCCAAGACGTCCTTCGGTTCCCACTTCACGCGCCACGCGCGTTACTTCCGAGGCGAAGGAACTGAGCTGATCTACCATGGTGTTGATGGTGTTCTTGAGTTCGAGGATCTCGCCCTTCACGTCGACCGTGATCTTCTTTGACAAATCGCCATTGGCGACAGCGGTAGTGACTTCGGCGATGTTGCGGACCTGGCTGGTAAGGTTGCCGGCCATGAAGTTCACGCTGTCGGTAAGATCTTTCCAGGTGCCGGCCACGCCGCGCACATCCGCCTGGCCGCCGAGTTTTCCTTCTGTACCCACTTCGCGGGCCACGCGCGTAACTTCGGACGCGAAGCCGTTAAGTTGATCCACCATCGTGTTAATGGTGTTCTTGAGTTCGAGAATCTCGCCTCTGACATCGACAGTAATTTTCTTGGAGAGATCACCGTTAGCGACCGCCGTCGTCACATCCGCAATGTTGCGCACTTGTCCAGTGAGATTGCCGGCCATCAAGTTCACGCTGTCAGTGAGGTCCTTCCAGGTTCCGGCGACGCCCTTTACCTCTGCCTGACCGCCGAGCTTTCCTTCCGAACCTACTTCGCGGGCCACGCGCGTCACTTCGGAAGCGAAGCCGTTGAGCTGGTCCACCATCGTATTGATCGTGTCTTTAAGTTCGAGGATTTCCCCTTTGACGTCGACGGTAATCTTCTTGGAAAGATCCCCGTTCGCGACGGCGGTGGTAACTTCAGCGATGTTGCGCACCTGACCGGTAAGGTTGCCGGCCATGAAATTCACGTTGTCAGTGAGGTCCTTCCAGGTACCGGCCACACCAATCACCTGCGCCTGTCCGCCGAGTTTTCCTTCGGTACCGACCTCGCGCGCCACACGCGTAACTTCGGAAGCGAACGAGTTCAACTGATCGACCATGGTGTTGATGGTGATCTTGAGTTCCAGAATCTCGCCTTTTACGTCGACCGTGATTTTCTTGGAGAGGTCGCCGTTAGCCACGGCGGTGGTTACATCGGCAATGTTGCGCACCTGGCCGGTGAGGTTGCTGGCCATGGAATTCACGTTATCTGTTAGATCTTTCCAGGTTCCGGCCACACCGCGCACATCGGCCTGGCCGCCGAGTTTTCCTTCTGTTCCTACTTCACGAGCCACGCGTGTAACTTCCGAGGCAAACGAGTTCAACTGATCCACCATGGTGTTGATGGTGTTCTTTAGTTCGAGGATTTCGCCTTTGACGTCGACTGTGATTTTCTTTGAAAGGTCGCCGTTGGCTACAGCGGTGGTGACTTCGGCGATATTACGTACCTGGCTCGTCAAGTTACTGGCCATCGAATTGACGCTGTCCGTTAAATCCTTCCAGGTTCCGGCTACGCCTTTTACTTTAGCTTCGCCGCCGAGCTTTCCTTCTGTTCCTACTTCTCTGGCGACGCGCGTTACTTCAGATGCAAAGGAGCTGAGCTGGTCCACCATTGAGTTAACGATCTTGACGGTGCGCAGGAATTCGCCCTTCAACGGACGTTCGTCAACCTGCAGCGTCATTCGTTCTGAAAGATCGCCATTCGCCACAGCGCCGATCACGCGCGCCATTTCGCTCGTAGGACGGGCCATGTCGTCAATAAGCAAGTTGGTGGAATCGACCAGCCGCAGCCAGGAACCTGACGCAGCCGGGACCGCGGCGCGATGGTTTATTTTCCCCTCTTTGCCAACTACACGACTGACTCGTTCAACTTCCTTCGTGGTCTTGTCGCTCAGTTCAATGATGTCGTTGAGGGTGTCCGCGATTTTTCCGGCCTCGCCCGTCCATTCTCCGGGCAACCGAACCGAGAAGTCTCCTTTTTTGAAGGCCACCAGGACTTTCAGCAACAACTTCGTATTCAATGATTGGGGTGTCAGGGTTTGTGTTCTCATTGGTTCCTTCCCGAGTAAGAATCTGGAGAGAGGCTTGTTAACACAATCGGGCCGCAGGATCGGCCAGGCAAGATGCCGGAACAGAGATGCATCAACACAGTCGGGGACCGGATGGTTATGTTTCTTTAGGGGGGTTAAGGGGGAGGCAGCAACCAAATCGCGTCGCTGCTGCTATTAGTATTTATACCTAAGCTGACAGGGAAATGTAAACCCCACTCATAGGCTGTTGCTGCCGAGAATCACCTTAAAGTAGCGCTCGGTCTTTCGCTGTTATAGTGCCAGTGCGACAGATCGGACAACGCACCGGCAAATAGCCCTCTGCGGTGCGAACTATCGGTGCAACACCATCCTCACCACACACCTCGCACAAAGTAGCACCGGCGGTTTTCGAAGCACCGCAAGTCGCGCAAACCAGCGGACGATCTGGACGCGGGACGAAAATCGCATCGCAGTCGGAACAACCGGGCAAAGGGCCCGCCACTTCGGTCATATCAGGATCGCTTGAGGCAGCTCGCGCTGCCATGACCTTGTCGAAGTTACGCCGTGCCATTTCGAGCGAGGGGTCGAGCTTCAGTGCCTGTGCAAGTGTTTCAGCGGCGCGAGCCAACAAGCCCAAACCCATATAGACAACTCCGAGAGCGTTATAGGCAGCGCCTGCGACATCTTCGTGTCGGCAGGCAAGCAAAAGGTGATTACGCGCCGGCCAGGGATCGTTCGCGTCGTCCAACAAATCACCAAGATGGAAGTGGGCGATCCAGTCGCGTGGTCGCTCTCCGATCAGTTGAGCTGCCGCATGAACAGCACCACTGCGATCGCCGACGCGTTTGCGAAGTTCGATGTTCTCGTGGAGAAAGGGCAAGCGTGCAACCGGGTCGTTTACTAAAGCGAGCGCATTCTTAGTTACTTCAAGGGCCGATTCGAGCTCACCGCGATCCCGCAAGAGGACGGCGAGCCGGCGCCATGCACCGCTGATGAATGTGTGACGGGCTAACACCTCGCGCAGTGAAACTTCGTCATTACAAGCGAGTTGTACTTTGATCCATGACTGTTCGGCTTCGGTCAGTCGGGGCCCGGAGTAGGTCAACGACGAATCGAGAAAGCCTTCGAGAGCCTCAGGGTTTCGCGTCTCGTGAAAATCATCGAAATGAGTCTCCTGCATCGGCTGAACGATAATCGCAGGAATCTTAGGCATCTCAATCGGAGTTTCTGGTGTTGAAACCTTTTCGGTTGCGAGTTCGCGGGGCGGAACAAGGCCTATCAAGCGCATACGATCGCGGGCGATGAGAGCGCATTGCATCTCATCGAAGACCCAGGTCGGGTGCGACGCTTCAAAAGCTGAGGCGACGTAAGCCGATGAGAGTATCGCCACGAACACGCGGCAGTTTGCCAGGCGCGACACAAAATCCTCTACCTTAGGATCAACCGTTTCGTCACGTTTCCGATCGAAAACAACATCCCAGCCTCGCTTCGTCAGGTCGTCGGCCAGCTGCATTACCCAGGCGTCCTGTTTTTCGTTGCCCCATTTGTATGAGAGAAAGAGTCGCGGCGGGTAAAGTGCGTCGGCTTCGATGGAACTTGCACGTAAGTGCATTGCTTCGTCAAGCAGTGCGAGCCGCAAGCCGATATTGCCGCTCTCAGCAAGAATCTCGGCGTCAGGCCGCCGCGTTCCATCAATTCGATAAAGATTGGCTCGACTGGTCGTATTCCGGGATTCCGCCACGATGTTCACCGTTGATGGCTACTATCTTTCGTTTCCGCAGTTCCAGCATGACGTGAATTGGCCTTCAATCGCTTCACCACAACCGGGACAAGTCCACGCGTTAGGCGTTTCTTCCTGAGAATTTCGCAGAGCTTCCACAATCTCTCTGGCCCTGGGATAGTCCTCGTCATTAAGAATCCAGACTTCGGGAGAACAGTCTGAAGGCGCCAGTTCACCAGGCCCCATCGCGAGCTGGTCGTTTCTGATCATGCACGGAATGTTAGCCTCATCAAACAGGCCCTTAACGATCTCCTGATCCGCGCTCATGGTGGTCGCTGTGAATACGTGCTTCATGGTTCAACAAAGGAATTCAGTTTACTTAACCCACACGGTCTTGATGTTCACAAACTCACGGATGCCGAACTCGCTCAACTCCCGGCCGTAACCCGAATTCTTGATCCCGCCAAACGGCAGACGGGGATCGGAAGCTACCATGCCGTTCAGAAAAACTGAGCCCGCTTCCAGTTCTTCGGCAAACCGCTTCAGTTCATTAACGTCTTTGGTCCAGGCCGCGGCGCCGAGTCCAAAGCTGGTTGCATTGGCCAGTTGAATTGCTTCATCAATATTGTTGACCCGAAAAAGCATCGCAACGGGTCCGAAGATTTCTTCGCAGGAGCCAGGGGAATCCAAAGGAACATTAACGAGCACCGTCGGCTCGTAGAAATTTCCACGCTGGTCTAAGCGCTTTCCTCCAGTTAGTACTATGGCACCGGCCGCAACCGATGTTTTCACTTGCTCGTCGACGTCTTTCAGTATTTGCTCAGTCGCCAGCGGTCCAATGTCGGTGCTTTCGTTTAGCGGATCTCCCACCTGCAGCCGCTTCATCTCGTCAACAAACATTCGCTCAAACACGTCGTAAATCTCCATGGCCACTATGAAACGTTTCGCGGCAATACAGGATTGTCCGTTGTTAATCGTGCGCGCTTTGACGGCTGTAATCACTGCCTCGTCGAGATCAGCGGAAGGCATGACGATGAAAGGATCACTGCCGCCGAGTTCGAGCACGGTTTTCTTGATCTGTTTCCCCGCGACACTCGCCACGCTGCGCCCCGCCGGTTCGCTTCCGGTCAGTGTTGCGGCGACGACACGCGTGTCTTCGAGTATCCGTTGTACGGCTTCGGAACCAACCAATAGAGTTTGGAACGCGCCTTCCGGGAACCCGGCCCGGAGAAAGATGTCCTCAATCGCCAGCGCACATTGCGGTACGTTTGACGCGTGCTTGAGCAGGCCGACGTTACCAGCCATCAGCGCTGGCGCTGCGAAACGAAAGACTTGCCAAAACGGAAAATTCCAGGGCATGACCGCCAACACTGGCCCGAGAGGCTGGAAGCAGACGTAGCTCTTGCTTGCATTTGTTTCCACCAGCTTATCTGCCAGGTGATGTTTGGCGTTTTCAACGTAGTAACGACAAACTAATGCGCACTTTTCGGCTTCGCCTACGGCGCCTTTGATTGGCTTGCCCATTTCAGTCGTCATCAAGCGCGCAAAGTCGTGCTTCTCAGTTTCCAGAATTTCCGCTGCACGCAGCAGCATTGACTCGCGCTCAGCGAGTGGAGTGTGGCGATAGGACTTAAAGGTCGACTCGGCGAGCTGAAGCTTTTCATCAATCTGCTTTTCACTGAGCGACTCAAATGTTTTTATCGTTTCCCCGGTCGTAGGGTTAACAGTTGCAATTGGCATGTGATCCTCTGGCTGACTGAAACTCTTCTTTAGTCTTACAATTATAAATGAACCGCACTCGCAGGGAGTAGGAAGGCGGCAAAATCACATTAGAGAGATGGTGCGGAACCGCGAGCGGTAGCGGGCGGATGCCACACGCAACCTAGAATCAGACTGTTTGAGAGCGAGTGGCATCCGCTCGCTACCGCTCGCGGTTCTGCATTGCTATGGTGAACCTTCGTCAACGCTTAGCCTGCGCAATGCCGTAACAGAGTTGCGAAAAACTTCTTGTAAGCTGTGTTAACTTAGCTCTATGGCTAAACCTACCCGTTTAGACAAATTCGCCATCGCGGCTGCGCTTCAGGATATCGCTGCGCTGCTGGAGTTAAAGGGCGGCAAAGACCGATTTAAAGCACGCGCCTATCAAACAGGCGCGCGCGTGATTGCCGGCCTTTCTGAAGATGTTGGCGAGGTAGTGCTCGGGAACCGCCTGACCTCAATGCGCGGAATTGGTGATGCGCTGGCGTCGCAAATCGAACAGCTTTATCTCACGGGTGAGTCGTCTGTCTTGCGCGGTCTGAAGAAGGAATTCCCATCCGGCATCATTGAGCTTTCTGCCGTACCCGGCCTTTCCGTTAGCAAAATCAAGTTGCTTCACGAGGGCCTGGGAATAACCTCAATAGCTGAGCTGAAAGCAGCCGCCGAGGCCGGCAAGATAAGAACTCTCAAAGGCTTTGGCGCAAAAACGGAAGCAACTCTACTCGAGACGATTTCAAATCATCGACAACGTGGAAAGAAAGACGATCGATTACATCTGCACCGTGCATTGCAAACCGCCACTCAGGTTGTCGACTATCTTCAGACTGCCCGCGACCTTAAAGAGATCAGTTTTGCCGGGTCACTGCGGCGCTGGAAGGAAACTGTGGGAACCATTCGTTTGGTGGCAAACACTAAACAGCCGGCAGCTTTGATTGAACACTTTAGACGCTTCCCGGTCATCGTTGAGGTCATAGAGCAGATGGAGGAAGCGTGTACTGTGCGCCTGGCTGATGGTGCGCGCGTTTCGATAGTTGCGGCCCGCCCGCCGGAGTTTGCTCTGGCGTTGTTAACTGAAACGGGGTCGAAGGCACATATTAATAAGCTTCAGCAGATCGCAAACGGTGAGGGTCCGAAATCAAATAGGAACCAAGGTGCGAGGAAGCGAGCCTCGCACTCACCTCGATCTGCGGGACTATTAAAGGAAGAAGACATTTATGCGGGTCTGGGAATGGCATACATCCCGCCTGAGTTGCGTGAGGACCAGGGCGAAATTGAATCGGCGTTCGCGGGCAAGTTGCCGCAAGATCTGGTGACACTGGCAGATATTCGCGGAATGGTTCATTGCCACACTACTTATTCAGACGGTAAACACTCGATTGCAGAAATGGTGCGGGCGGCAGAGGCGATGGGTATGAAGTATGTAACCATTACTGATCACTCGCCTACTGCCTTCTATGCGGGAGGCGTCACTTTGGACCGTCTCAAACGTCAGTGGGCCGAGATCGATGAAGTACAGGAGCAGGTGAAGATTAAGATTTTGAAGGGCACGGAGTCTGACATCGTCGCTGATGGTGGTCTGGACTATCCTGACAAAATCCTTGAAAAGTTTGACGTGATCGTTGCCAGCATTCACTCGCGTTACAAGATGGATGCAGCCAAGATGACCAAGCGAATAGTGACTGCGATGCGCCAGCCGGTATTTAAGATTTGGGGTCACGCGCTGGGGCGTTTGATTCAACGACGCCCACCGTTCGAGTGCGACGTCGAGAAGATCCTGGATGTAATTGCCGAATCGCGAGCGGCGATTGAAGTCAATGGCGACCCTTACCGTCTCGACATGGCGCCGCAATGGATTCGCGAAGCACGAAAACGGAAAATCAAGTTTGTGATTTCAGTCGACGCCCACTCAACCGGAGCGCTCAACAATCTGAAATACGGTGTGGGAACGGCGCGAAGAGGTTGGCTGAGAAAGACTGACGTCCTCAATACTCTGAGTGTAAAAGCGTTTGCGAACGCTGTGCGTCCTACCTGAAGCAGAATCAATCCGCCATTTCGCTGAAAACGAGAATGTAACCGTTCGGATCCTTCACCTCGAATTCCCATGCGCCGTAAGGCTGCAGTCGTAGTGGCTTAAATATTTCGACCTTTTCCCGCACTGCCTCGTAATACTCTCGCACTCGGGCGACTCTAATGTAAGCGTCCCAAACGCCACCAATACGCTGTGCATACAAGTCGGGCTTTTCGTAGCCGTCAAGTCGTTGCAACATTATTTCCACGCCATCGCGCAGCAGAATCGCAAACACGTATGGCTCAAACTCGGGGAACGGGTCACCTTCGAAATCTAGTTTCTCTTCATACCAGCGGATGGTGTCGCCGACATTGGCGACAGCAAAACACGGCGCTATGGCTTTGAGAGTCGTCATTTTCGTTTTTCGATGGCAGGAGCTTCGCCGCTCCGGACCATAAAACAAAACCCAAACTATCAGGTCCTCAGTGAAATTCTCGAAGCGATGAACCACACCCGCTGCGGCAAAAGAGTAGAGCCGTTGGACCAAAGGCAGTGCGAGTGTCTTCGCAAACGTATTCGCCAGTCCCGTTGGCAATAAAGTAAATTTCGTCGCGCGTGTTTGTCGGGGGTCAACGCCTCGAGGAGCGTAAATCTCCTCGAGCAAGGTGACGTGTTGGAATAAGTGGCGAATCGTTTTCCACCTGTCGTCAGTACGCGCGAAAACTCATCGGTTACGGTTGATCCGGCACAAGCCTTAGGGTTCGTCGAGTGGTTCATGCGTTGGCTTCTAAAACAAAACAGGATGGACAGTCAATAATTATCTTGTGGATCGAGGCGGGTTGTTTCTCCCTTAATGAGAATTTGATTAGAATCTTTTCACTTCCATGACTTCTTCCACCGGAACATGCGTTTTTTGCCAGGTGGTTAATGGTGAAACAGCCGCCAACGTCGTCTTCGAAGACGAGGTGTCGATGGCTTTCCTTGATCACCGGCCGCTATTTCCCGGTCATTGTCTGCTTGTACCGAAAGATCATTTTGAGACGTTGGGCGATCTTCCAGGCGAGCTGGTCGGACCCTTTTTTAAGAATGTGCAGCTATTAACGCGCGCTGTCGAACTGGCGCTGGAAGCTCAGGGCTCTTTTGTGGCGATGAATAATCGCGTCAGCCAGAGCGTTCCGCATTTGCACGTGCATGTTGTGCCGCGCCGAAAGAAGGATGGTTTAAAGGGTTTTTTCTGGCCGCGCAACAAGTATGAAGGCGAAGAACAGATTGTTGCAGCTCAAAAGGCTATTCAGGCGGCAATTGCCAGGATTCAAAAACATTTTTGACGACTAACGTCAGTCTAAAGCCCGGGCAGTAATGATTTTCTGGTGTAGATGTTTTTATTTTGAAGCAGAAGCGTTGTGATGTTGGCGGTTTTACTAGTGATTTACCAATAATGATTTTGCTCGCGCAATTTATTCGACACTAACAAAAAATAAAACACATAAAAAGTTGATCTAAGAATTCGATAAGCGTATAAACCTCCCTGTCACGAGGGTCACGGCCTTCGAGACCGACAAAGGGATCGGCAACCGATGTGGTGACACACGGAAGAGGGAATCAGCAACGGTCTGTTGATTCTATTGACGCCCTGAGTCGAAGCCGAAAGGCTTTGCTAGGGAAGGCTGAGAGGTCTTTTCAAGCCATTCGGATAAAAACGAGTGGCACCCTTTGGACGGACCCGCCGAAGGGGGCGAATGGCTCGGCGCAAGCTGAGCTGACGTTCTCGGATCGTAACCGAAGGTGGAGGAAAAGCCACCACAAAAAAAACCTAACGGCACCGCATTCGAAAGGATGCGAGGATTGTGAAAATGATTCGCGTGCTGACCGAAGATTAGCTGACCGACAGTTGTTCTTCGGGATACAAACCGGCAGCCTAGTGTGTACATGCGAAGCTGCCATCCTTTTAAAAGCTTCGGCGATTATTAGGAAACGGATGCGCTACTTTCGGCTTGCCGGAGGTGGCGTTTTCCGTTTTTGTCTATCTTAGATAAAGAAGTTATTATGAAGGATCAACTTCAACTTTTTAACGCCGCGCGACGCTTGCTGTCTCCCTATGCGTTTTTGCGCGCCAAGCATTCTAAGGAGATATGGAGATGACTGAAGCAGGAACGCAATCAGCTGTCGAATATGCGCCGGGTACGTTTTGCTGGGTTGAGCTGGGTACCTTGGATGGTGAAGCAGCAAAGAAGTTTTACACCGAACTGTTTGGCTGGACCTTCAATGATGTGCCGATGGGGCCAAGCGAGGTTTACACCATGCTTAAGCTTGACGGTAAAGACGTCGGAGCGCTCTACCGGCTGACCTCGGAAATGAGGTCGGCAGGAGTCCCGCCACACTGGCTGTCATACGTGTCAGTAACCAACGTTGACGAGAGTGCTGCTAAAGCGAAAGATCTGGGCGCCACTCTCATGAAGGATCCTTTTGACGTGATGGACGTGGGACGTATGGCGGTTGTACAGGATCCTACTGGCGCCGTATTCGCTCTATGGCAGGCAGGCACTCATAAAGGCGCGGGTGTTACAAACGTGCCCAATTCGTTTTGCTGGAATGAACTCGCAACACCGGATACCACGAAGGCCGGCGATTTCTATACTGGCCTTTTCGGTTGGGGCAAGGACGTTCGGGAGATGTCCCCAGGTTTTTCGTACACGTCGTTTACGAACGGCGATCGACAAGCCGGAGGAATGTATAAGCCAACGCCGGATATGGGCGAGATTCCGCCGAACTGGCTCACTTACTTTGCCGTCAGCGATCCAGACTCCAAGGTTAAGAAAGCTACCGAACTGGGAGCAAAAGCTATCGTACCACCGTCGGATATTCCTGAGGTGGGACGCTTTGCCGTGATTGAGGATCCGCAGGGCGCTGTGTTTGGGATTATCAAACTTAATCCCAGGTCCTCGTAATTCGCCGCGACTGAAGGGAGCCGCGATTCCTTTAGGAACGCTGGCTGGGAAACATTCAACGGAACGTTTCCAGGGCGGCAAGTTAGACTGCAAAGTCTAGCTTGCCGCTCTTGCAAATTGGACGATCCCGACCAGCCGTTCGGGAGCTCACTCGACTTTATGAAATCACGCCTGGTTTGGCTGCTCTTGTGTCTCATCTGGGGCTCCACCTGGCTCTTCATAAAACTTGGCCTCGACGACCTTCCGCCCTTTACCTTTGCCGGTATCAGATTTGTAATTGCTTCGACAATCCTCTTTGCTATCATCAAGGCGCGCCGGTTGACTCTTCCGCGGACTCGCGCTGACTGGATTCTGCTGGCCGTCACTGGCGTCCTTTCGTTTAGTTTGAACTATGGCCTGCTCTTTTGGGGCGAGCAGTACATCTCTTCAGGACTTGCTGCGCTCCTGCAGGCGACGATTCCTGCCTTCGGACTCGTATTCGCCCACCTCTATCTTCCGGGCGAACGATTGACCCCGGCGAAGGTTTTCGGAAGCGTACTTGGAGTCGCTGGCGTCGGCGTAGTGTTTTCCAATCAATTGAGTGTTGCCGGTCCGCGAGCTTTGGCAGGGTGCGCTGCTCTGGTGATTGGCTCTGCCTGCGCAGCGGCAGCTAATGTTCTGGTTAAGAAGGACGGAACCAAACTCGATCCCGCAATTCTCGCAGGCGGACAAATGTTCTTTGGCTTAATACCACTATTGGTTGTTGGGATTCCGCTCGAAGGAAATCCGCTCAAGTTTCACTGGACACGAATGGCAGTCATCGCGCTGTTCTACCTGGCGATCGTTGGTTCGGTGACCGCTTTCCTTTTGTATTACTGGCTGGTGCAACACATGGACGTGACTAAGACCATGCTGGTGGCGCTCGTAACGCCGGTGATTGCAGTTACTTTGGGTGTGCTGGTCTTACATGAGGAACTGAATTGGCGCACCTTTGCCGGCGGCGCAATGATCATCTCAGGAATCGGTTTGATAGTTTTGCGGAAAGCCAGGACTACTTCAGTGCCTTTGAGTTGATTACTGTAACTCGGTCATTCTTGAATAGTGATGGCTTCTTCCGACGAACGCCCCCTAGTCTTATTTCGATGGCTGGTTCAAACGCTCGGGGCAACATCTCCAAATCATTTGCCGTCACCAGAGGGAACGCCATCGCTTGAGCATAAAGCTCCTCATAGGCGAAGTCAGACCTCTGTTTCGACGACAAGACCTCAATGATTTTCTCGCGTATGCGATCAATGTAGCGCTGATGAAGGTTTAGGACTTTTGGAGACTTTGGCGTCGAATCGCCAAATGGCAAAAACAGGCCTTCCTTCTGGATTCGCGAGTCATGGCGAACTTCGTCCTGCGTTTCAGCCGCTGCCGCTTCCGCACTTTTAAAGACCTCAATCCCGTGGAGGCTGTTCGTTGCGAAAACCAGATGGTAGCGGACTTTCTCTTTCTTAGGATCCATCACAATAGCTTGTGACACGTAGAGAAAGTTGCAAATGTCTCGCAGACTCCTGCAGTATTCCTCGACCGCTGATTCCTCACGTTGTCCAGTTCCTTTCGGCAACGCGCGAATTCTATCCAAGACGCCTGTGCGTCCATAAAGCGCGTCATAGCTGGGTACTAGATCTATTCGATCGACGAACCTTGTCAGAAAAGATGTCATCAAGTTGAAGAGCAACTCGCAGGGTCGCGTGCTTACGAACGGTTTAAGCTTTCCCATAGGAGTTGCCGCCCAACCCTTCTGATCAAGAAACACGAACTTGAAGGGGTTGTCGCCAACAGCGGCAACTTCTTCATCAATTCTCTCGATATGGTCAATAAAGCGCCCATTCAGTGCAACCGCCCTGACTCGATCTGTTGAATTCCTTTTTGCGAACTCGTCCAGTCTGGCAAACGGTTTAGGCTTCTTTTCCACAAACACGCAAAGTCCGCGAACTGTTATTTGCCGCTTCTGGAGGAGACCATCCACAGCGTCATTTAGCGCTCTAATGGCAATGCCAAATGAAGCGTCTGCAAAGCCTTCATCCTTGGCTCCCCACGGACCTGCGAATCCATCAACGAAGACCAAAGGGTTCCATTTGCTTCCGATCTTGTAACCCCACCGTGAGAGATATTTCTCTAACAGATAGTGCTTAACGTAAGCTTGCTCACGTCCTTTGTAATTTGCGAGGCCAATTTTAGGCATGAGTGAGAGTTGCGAAAGGTACGCCGTCCCAAGTGGTTCCTTCAAGAATGCGGCCAGCAAGCTTCTTACCAAGTCGAACCATTTGAACCGGTCGTTCGTTGTTTAGCTCGAGTAGCCTGGATTTGGCAATTTCATTTGTAAGTTCGGTTGGTACCCATTGGCCCCATTGTTTGAAATGAAAAGGAACCTCGAATCTCTGACACTGACGTAGAAGGCTCACCGCCCAATCGGGGTGCATTGGACGAGAGCTTCCACCGCTTTCACCTCCAGCGATTATCCAATCAATCGGGTGAAGACCCTTTTTCCTAAACCACGGTTTGAGGTCAAGCTGGCCCAACAATGGCTCGCACGACAGGAAGCGTACTGCGGCCGGGTTTCTCAAAAGGAAAGGTAGTCGCTTTTCAGCCAATATTTGGTTTTCTACGCTAGTACCCAACCACACATTTGGAGGCCAATCATTGTGCCACGGTACAAGTCGTTCGATATTTTGTGGTCGCTTGGTTAGCAGAAGCCAATCGAGGTTCGGCGTGTTTTCGATGAGTTGCCAGAGCCGTTTGCGTTCAGCATTTAGATCGGCGCGACGCTCGAAAACGTCAGCCATGCTCGCACAAAAGACTCTTTCACGATGTCCGGCTAGTCCCGCTTCTTCATCCCACCTCAGCGGCTCTCTCCAGTGCGCATCTCCGAAGAATCGACGAGGTGCAGTGGTACCCCAAAGCTGGTGTCCCATCCGCTTCGCCCATAACTCTGCATAGCAGTTATCGCAAGCAGGTGAAACCTTCTTGCAACCCCACCAAGGGTTGAATGTGTGGTGCGTCCATTCAATGTGGGAGTTCTTAGCCATTCTGGTGCGGATTGTAGCTGTATGGTTAATTGATAGCTAATACTTTGGCTCTGGTGCTGATTACCAGTTAATGAAAGACTCCTTATAGTTCGGAAGATTCTCTCCAGTTTGTGCTGCCAGGTAAGCCTCAACAGCGCGTCGTACAAAATCAATTTCATTTGCCGGATAGCAGTCTGGCAGTTTTCGCAATTGATCAACCTGATCCGGTCTTAACCAGAAGCCGCCTATCTCCGCGCCAAAAAGATTTGGCACCGCCAACTCCAAAGCTGTTCGGTGGACCGCTCGCAGGTATTTCGCTGACTGCAATTCGATATGAACGACGCAATCGGCCAAAGCAAACGCGCAAAGCCTCACTTCTGAGATGTTGTTCTGAAAAGCCGGCACTTCGCGGGTAGCCATTGTTCGTTTCCAAGTTGAATCGCAGATTTAAGATCTCAAATTTGAAATCTTAGCCGGAGCTTTGATAGTTGCGAATAAGCCCACGCACAACCCCCTGGATTTGCAGGCGTTCCGGGGTCTTGATAAAGATTGGTTTGAACTGTGGATTTGCAGGCTCCAGGCGAATGAAGTCGGGCTCACGATAAAACTTCTTCACCGTCGCATAATTCCCATCGATCAGCGCCACCACCATCTGGCCATTCTCCGCCGTTTGTTGCGACGACACGATGATGATGTCGTTGTCCTGAATATTTTCTTCGATCATCGAATCCCCACGCACTCGGAGTGCAAACATGCGACCACGACCAATCATGCTTTTGGGAGCAGAGACAGTTTCCTGAGCGAGGATCGCTTCGATGGGTTGGCCCGCCGCCACCAGTCCTAATAAAGGAACTTCAAACTCGTCACCACCACTCTCCTGCGTTTCTACTTTGACCAGCTCAATGCCGCGACTAACGTTGGGAATGCGTTTGATAAGTCCTTCGCGCTCGAGCGCCGACAGGATGCTGTGCACGCTCGCTGAAGAAGTCATCTGAAATTGCCCGCCAATTTCTGCAATGGTAGGAGGCTGATTATTGGTTTCCAGGTAACGGCAGATGAACTCATAGACCTGCCTTTGCCGTGCAGTTACGGGCATTTCAAAATCCCTCCACGAAAGTCTTGCATCAAAATACGCGACTATGCTATTTTCGCTTTATGGCGAAAATCAACCGAATATTATCGAAGATACGAACGGCGTCAAGGAGTGTACGTCAGCGCTTGGTAGAGGCGGCTTGGCGCCGCAGTCGGACGAGAAAAGCAGCTATAAGCGACAGGTCGCAGCCGACTTAAAGCGCTGACATCAGCGCATCCGTTACTTAATCACGCGAGCGAGTTTTTTGAGATCTTCGACGAAGCGACGATGTTCGAGACGGCGAGTTTCGTCATCGGGAGCACGGAGAATTGAGGATGGATGAACAGTGGCCATGACATACGGAGCGAGAGTGGATTCAATGAACTCTCCGCGTTGTTTGGTCACACGAAATTTTGGGCCGAGCAGGGCCTGAGCCGCGGTGGCGCCGAGGGCCACAATCACTTTTGGTTTGACTACAGCGATCTCAGCCTCAAGCCAGGGACGACAGGCGGAGATTTCCTGAGCATTAGGTTTTTTGTGGATGCGGCGTTTGCCACGCGGCTCCCACTTAAAATGTTTGACAACATTGGTGACGTAAGTTTGAGAGCGATCGATTCCAGCTTCGACGAGGGCTTCATCGAAGAGTCGACCGGCGGGGCCGACGAAAGGTTTTCCAGTGAGATCCTCTTCATTGCCCGGTTGCTCTCCGACGAATAGCACCGTTGCGCGGCGGCGACCTTCACCGAAGACGGTTTGCGTTCCGAGCTTCCAGAGGTCACACGCTTTGCAATCGGCTGCGGCCTCGCGCAGCGAAGGCAAGGTTAGTTTGTCAGGAAAGAATTCTTCAGCTGAGCCTTGAGAAGTTTTTCGTGCCATGTGCTTTGGTAACGCAAACTTTAGTTTGCGCTTCCCCGCGTAATTAAGCCCGACGCAAACTAACAGTTTGCGTTACAACATAAATGATGAGAGCCGCATTTTCAAAAGCTGAAATTGAATCTGAGATTAGCGCGCGCTTTAGTTCTGCCTTTAAACCACAGGAAAAATTGCCGGCAGAAGTAATCTCCAGCGGCATTCCCGAAATCGATTCCTTTACCCTGGGCGGCCTGCCACGCGGCGCCATAACTGAAATTTTCGGATCAGCCTCTTCAGGTCGAACCAGCTTTATGTTTTCTGCCCTTGCTCACGCAACCAGGCACGATGAAGTTTGCGCTTTGGTGGATACGAGCAATTCGTTTGATCCTAAGTCCGCCACGCGAGCGGAAATAAATTGTGAACGACTCCTTTGGGTCCGTTGCGCCAACAATCTCGAGCACGCATTCAAAGCTACCGATCTATTGTTGCAAGGGGGCGGCTTTGGACTTGTGCTGCTTGATCTGGGAGACGTTCCGGCAAGTTCAGCGAAACGAATTATTTCATCCTGGTGGTATCGCTTCCGCAGGACTCTGGAACCCACGCCGACCGCGCTGGTTGTTATTGCAGAGGAGAGTTGCGTGCGCTCGTGTGCGACTCTGGCGTTGGAGTTAAGAGGAGAGGCATGTCTCTGGTCGTCCAGCGAAGGACCGGCCAGCCCGGCCTTTACTAACAGCAATATTCGCTCGTCCACTTCCTTATTAATTTCAATTCCCACCCCAGCAGCGGTTGATGCGCTTCGTCGCCCGGTGAATAAATCACTGCCTCACTCAACCTTGCTGAAGAGCCTGTCGTTCCAGGTGCAATGCCAGCGCCCGCTGTATCTAAATAGGCGAGCCGGCGAGGTTGTGGTCAAAGCCAGTTGAAGCGTTTTCGCAACGCGAACGGTTAGTTTTGCCCAATTACCCCCATTGTCCGAGCACCTTGACAATGTTCGCTAATTTTCGCTAATCTTCGCTTACCGGTGTTTTTAAATTAAAGCCCTTAAAAAGTGCGATGTTTGTCTGCATTCATGGTCAGCAACTCCCGGCAGAAGTGTCTGGCACCCGCTTCCTGTCGGAGTTTGCCTACACTTTTTCACCGCTGGTGGAGGAGACCTCGCCTAACACGGTGGTAATCGATGTCGAAGGATGTGCGTTGCGATTTGGATCTGACTATGAACTCGCCAATGAGATTGCCAAACAAGCGAAAGCAGAAAGACCTGGCGGATTAGGTTGCAAGGTTAATGTGGCTCTGGCTGCAAACCCTGACGCCGCCATACACGCTGCGAAGTTTTGCCCGGGCGTCACCTTTACTGCGCCCGGCGAGGAACTCATTTGTCTCGGCAACCTGCCATTAAAAGCACTGCAACATTCGCTGGCGGGAGTTGCGGAACCTCAAGCAGTAGAAATTCTTGAAACGCTCCGGCTCTGGGGTGTGCATACCTTTAAAGAATTTGCCGAACTGCCGGTGGCGGGAGTTTCTGAGCGAATGGGCCAGGAGGGATTAAAGTTACGCGAACTGGCGAGCGGGAAAACCAGTCGACACTTAAAACTCAGGCAAGCTGCTCCTGAGTTCAACAACGCCATCGAGCTTGAATATCCCATCACCGACCTGGAACCGCTGGCGTTCATCCTGGCGCGACTCCTCAACCAGATATGCGCGAATCTAAACGCCTATGCGCTGGCTACGAATGCGTTGCAGGTGGAGATGAAACTGGAACGCGGGGCTGTGCATGAAATCAAATTAAACCTGCCTTACCCGATGCGCGATCACAAAGTGTTTCTCAAACTATTGTTGCTTGATACCGAAATGCATCCGCCGCCTGCGGCAGTGTTGGGCATCTCGATAAATTGTGAACCGGTGAAACCGCGGGTAATGCAGACGGGACTGTTTATTCCTCTCGCGCCGGAGCCGGAGAAGTTGGAACTGATGCTGGCGCGCCTGGCAAAGCTGGTGGGAGCGGAGAATATTGGTTCGCCGGAGTTGCTCGATACGCATCGCCCGGATGCCTTTCGCGTAAAGCGGTTTGAGTTGAAAGAGAAAAAGCGAAGAAGAACAAACAGCAAACAGCAAACAGTAATCAGCAATCAGCAATCCGAAATCCGCAATCCGCAATCGACGTTGGGCTTCAGAGTATTTCGGCCACCGTTGCGGGCAATGGTGCAGGCGGAAGGAGGGATGTCCGCGAGAGATAAGCGCCTGGAATAAAAACAAAAGTGTCCATGGAAAAGTAGTTTGTGTGGCCGGTCCCTGGCGCACGACGGGAGATTGGTGGCGCGCGGACACTTGGGCCCGGGATGAATGGGATGTGGCGATTGAAGTCCAGGGGTCAGTGGGCAGTGGGCAGTGGGCAGAGGCAGACGGTTTGGAAAGCAAAGAAATAGGTAGACACATACAGGGTCTTTATCGCATTTATCGCGAGTTGCGCACTGGGGCATGGTTTGTTGAGGGAGTTTATGACTGAAAAATGATAATTACCAAGTGAGCAGTGGGCAAGTGCGCAGTGGGCAGAAACGAAAAGACGTCAGGGTGAAGATTCAACAAAACTAGCAGTCGGTAGAGGTTCAAGCTTGCCCACTGCCCACTGCCCACTGCCCACTATTCGACTCACTGAGATACATTGAATTACACGCGCGTTCAGCCTTCAGTTTTCTCGAAGGCGCGTCGGTGCCTGAAGAATTAATTGCTGCTTGTAAAGGACTGGAAATGCCGGCCATGGCTTTGTTGGACCGGGACGGCGTGTATGGCAGTCCGCGCTTTCATCTGGCGGCGCAGAAGCTTGGGATCAAAGCGCATATTGGGGCGGAGATAACAGTGCAAAGTCCCAAAGAAAGTCCAAAGTCCAAAGTCCAAAGTCCAAAGTCGAAAAAACAAGAAAGTTCAAAAACTGATCCAATGTTCCAAGTGCCTGTCGCTGGACAGACTTTGGACTTTGAACTTTGGACTTTGGACAAACAAACACCAGAGAAACCTTTTCGATTCCAGTACTGGTCCGTAACCGCACGGGTTATCAAAATCTTTGCCGACTCGTCACGTTGATGAAATTGCGCGTGCCGAAACATGCGAAGCCAGGGGAGTGTGCGGTCTCGCCTGATGAGTTAGCGGAATATGCGAAAGGCTTAGTTTGTTTGACTGGCGGTCATGATGGACCGTTAGCCAAAGCGTTTGACCACAGAGACACAGAGAACACGCAGGAGGCACAAAGGAGAGCCGAGTGGTTAGTTGATGTTTTTGGCAAAGGAAATGTTTATGCCGAACTGCAGCGTCATTTCAATCGTGAAGAAGAGGCGCGCAATCAGGCAGTGCTGGAAATTGCCCGGCGTTTAGCTTTACCTCTGCTGGCCACGAACGGAGTTTGTCATGCCGACCCGAGCGCAACGCGAAGTGACAGACGTGTTCACCTGCATTCGCAATCATGTGCGACTGGAAACAGCCGGACGCCTGCTGGCGACAAATTCCGAGCGTTATCTGAAATCCCCGGAGGCCATGTCGCAACTCTTTGCCGATCTGCCTGAGGCTATTCACAACACGACCGAACTCTCAGCGCGACTCAAATTTACGCTGAAGGATCTTGGCTACGAATTTCCGAAATATCCTGTGCCCGAAGGCCAAACTATGACTTCGTTTCTGCGGCAGCGCACTGAAGAAGGCGCCCGGAGACGTTATAACGGTGAGCACGGCAAACCATCTTATGAGCGGGCGCGCCGCCAGCTGGATCATGAACTCCAGCTGATTGAAAAACTCAAACTCGAAGGCTACTTCCTGATCGTTTGGGACATCGTTGAGTTTTGTAAGGCCCAGGGAATTCTCATTCAGGGACGCGGCTCGGCGGCAAACAGCGCCGTCTGCTACAGCCTCGGTATTACTGCCGTTGACCCGGTCGGCATGGATTTGTTGTTTGAACGTTTTCTGTCCGAGGAAAGGGGCGAGTGGCCGGACATTGATCTGGACCTGCCGAGCGGCGACCAGCGCGAGCGGGCGATTCAATATGTTTACCAGCGCTACGGAAAACTCGGCGCCGCGATGACGGCAAACGTCATCACTTATCGTGGCCGTTCGGCGGCGCGCGAAGTTGGCAAAGCGCTCGACTTTAACGATGAAACACTCGGCCGGCTTGCCGGGCTGGTGCACACCTGGGAATGGAAGGATCCAAAAGATTCGACCGAGCGGCAGTTTCGCGACGCCGGACTCGATTTAAGAAATCCGCGCATTAAAAAATTCTTTGAACTCTACGGGCAGGTGCAGGACCTGCCGCGCCATCTCGGCCAACACTCCGGCGGCATGGTGATTTGCCAGGGACAACTCAACTCCGTTGTGCCGCTCGAGCCCGCGGCAATGCCGGGCCGCGTGGTGGTGCAGTGGGACAAGGAAGATTGCGCCGACCTCGGACTAATTAAAGTTGATCTACTGGGACTCGGGATGATGGCAGTCCTGGAAGAATCCATTCAATTAATTCGCGATGCTTACCAGGAAGAAGTTGATTTGGCCCATCTGCCGCAAGACGACGCGGCTGTCTATTCTGCTTTGCAAAAAGCCGACACGATTGGAATGTTTCAGGTAGAGAGTCGCGCGCAGATGTCATGTCTGCCACGACTGCGGCCGGAAAAGTTTTACGACATCGTAGTGCAGGTGGCGATCATCCGGCCGGGCCCGATTGTCGGCAACATGGTTCATCCTTATTTGAAACGTCGACAGGGACGCGAAGCAGTTAGCTATGCGCATCCTCTGCTGGAGCCGGTGTTGAAACGCACGCTCGGTGTTCCCTTGTTTCAGGAACAGTTGTTGAAGATAGCCATAGTCTGCGCAGATTTTTCCGGTGGTGAGGCGGAAGAACTAAGACGCGCTTTTGGTTTCAAGCGCTCGGAAGCGCGCATGAAGGAAATTGAAGTGAAACTGCGCCGCGGCATGGCGGGCAAGGGACTGACCAGCAAAGCGCAGGATGAAATTGTGCAGGCGATCACCTCGTTTGCACTTTATGGTTTTCCTGAATCACATGCGGCCAGCTTCGCTCTGATTGCTTACGCCAGCGCTTATTTGAAGTGTCATTATCTGGCTGCCTTCACTGCGGCAATTCTTAACAACCAGCCGATGGGCTTCTATCAGCCGTTTACACTCGTCAAGGATGCGCAGCGACATGGACTGACAGTCAGACCGGTGGATGTAACCAGATCGGATTGGTTATGCACGATCGAGGAGGAAGAGGGAACAGGGGAACAGGGGAAGGGGGAAAGGGACAAAGAACTTGTTTTGCGTCTTGGCCTGCGGTATGTCAAAAGTTTGAGTGAGCAATCCGGAAAAGCGATTGTGCGCGAACGTGTGAAGCGTGCCTTCATAAGCATTGATGATTTACAAAATCGGGTGCCGGAGTTGCGTAAGGATGAAATGAGGAAACTGGCGGCGATAGGGGCGTTGAATTTCATCCAAGATAGTCCAAAGTCCAAAGTCCAAAGTCCAAAGTCGAAAAACCAGGAAATTCAAAGCTGTATCCAATGTTCCAAGCCCCGGTCGCTGAACAGACTTGAGACTTTGGACTTTGGACTTTGGACCAGGCAGTTAACCGGCGTGACGCGCTTTGGCAGGTTGAACGAGTCGCGCGACCTGCCGGAGAGCTTTACGAAGAACTTCATGAGGCGGATGGTAATTCCCCTTTAGCTCCCATGACCCGGCCGGAAAGAATGGAGGCAGATTTTCGTGGCACCGGGCTAACCATCGGGCGTCATCCGGTTGCTTATCATCGCGCGCAGTTGGATCAACTTGGTGCTTGTCGCGCTATAGACATGCAACATTTGCGCGATGGCAGTTTGATCAGCGTGGCCGGCTGGGTGATTGTCCGGCAACGTCCCGGCACCGCTAAAGGTTTTGTGTTTCTAACTCTCGAAGACGAGACTGGCGTCGCCAACGTTATTATCACGCCGCAGTTATTCGATAAGTATCGTTTAGTTTTAGTCGACCATCCATTTCTTTTGATTACCGGCAAACTGCAAAATCAGGACAAGGTCTTTTCTGTGAAAGCGAAAAGCGTTCGCGCGCTTTCCTTCACGGTTGCCGCCGCCCCCTCACACGACTTTCATTGAGGCTGTCGGACAAATTTTGGAGTACGCTGACCTGTCAGCGCTTTGGTCGGTCGCGACTTGTCGCGACGAACTTGAACTGACGTGGCATCAAGCTGGAGGCGTTTGTCTGGCGCTAGCCACGGAGTTACCCCTAACGGTTGGGTCATTGACCCGCCTGCCTGATGCTCCCGGCAATCACCGACCCGGCAAAATCGCTTGAAAGCTCAATAGAAAAGCGTAAACTCTGGCGTCAAATGTCGAACTCGATCGGCGACCAGGTCTGGGCCGAGATGACCGAGGGCCAGAAGGTTGAAGCTGTCTTTGCAGGCCACGCGACACTGAAGCAGATGAGCGAGGGCTTGCTTGACGGTTCGGATCAACTACGCAATGCGTGCCGTGAGTATCTGGCTAAGACCAGCGCCTTTTTTGAAAATCTTCCCACCGATCCAACCCTGCCGAATCAGCCGGTCCAGTCGCTGGATCACAAGAGCAATTCGACGCGCAACGAATCCCTTCCGCGCTCCACAAGCAAAACTCGTGTTCCTCACGAAACGCTCAAGCAGCGATTTGGTTTACCCGAAGGCTTTGTCCCACGATTGCAACGCTACAGTCGCAGCGTTCTCCTTGAACTCAACATCTACCGGCTGCCCAATGGAAAGCAGTTCATTCCCTGTCGTCCCAGCGGCACACTCGGCGTCAGTCGCCATTTGTATGCGTTGCAAACTGAGGAACAATACCTGAAGGGCAAGCGAGGCTCAGTTTATGTTCGCACCGACGGAAAAATTTTCGACTATAGTGTTGACACAATGATTACCGTAGGGGACATTTTCGATACCGGTTATACAATAGCCGACCTTGAGCGCACCGGACGCTATGCGCCCGAATTGCGCCGTCGCCGTAAGAAAAAGCGTCAGCCTGGGAAGAAGGGTCAGGTAAAAACCAGGCAGGCAACGGCTGGGTGATTCACCAACGAAGCGCGGGGCATTCAAAGAAAGTTGAGTAAACATGATTCGAAAATTGAAGTCAGGCAAATATCGGCTTTACTCAAAAAAGAAAGACCCAAAAACCGGCAAGCGCAAAAACCTTGGCACCTTCAATACGCGAGCAGCGGCTGAGAAGCATGAGCGCGCCGTGCAATACTTCAAGCGACACTAACGTAGCGGCAAACTGTTAGTTTGGCTGGTTGCGATGTCACAGCCGTGATAAGAACGCAAACTAACAGTTTGCGTTACAGCTAACTTGGGAGAACCTGGATGGGTGAACAAGATTCCGATAATTCGCCACGTTTTGACCGGCGACCATGGGGAACGTTTACTGTGCTTGATGAAGCAGACGGATTTAAGGTCAAGCGAATTGAGGTATTGCCCGGCAAGAGATTGAGTTATCAGAAGCACGCGCAGCGCGCCGAACACTGGGTAGTAGTCCAGGGGACTGCCAAAGTAACTCTTGACGATCGCGACATTCTCGTAGCTGCCGGCGAAGCGGTTGACATCGCGATAGGCGCGGCACATCGGGTAGAGAATCCCGGCAGTGAGACGCTGGTCTTTATCGAAGTGCAGCGCGGCGGCTATCTCGGGGAGGATGACATCGTGCGTTTGCAGGATGACTTTGGCCGAGTGGCTGATAAGTGATAAGTGATGTGTAGAAGTAAAGGTTTCCTGCAGAGTGGCTTTGCACAAGAAGTCGAAATGCTGCCCACTTTTGAGAAGACTTACAGAAAATGAATAACGCTGAAAGCGTTCGCCAATTCCAGCCCAGGGTTGCGCTTTGGCAACGCTGGGACAACGCATCTCATTTCTCGAAGGCGCAACTCTGAAGGAGTTGCGCCGCGTTTGTTACCCACAAAAACCTCGCAACCCTTTCAGGGTTGCGAACAATCTCTTCTCGCATTTTTGAACCCAGGGTTTCAAAGCAAACACTTCCACCCCACGCGGGCTGCCCGCGTGGGGACCCCGGCCTGGGCTGACATTAGCCAACGCTTTCAGCGTTACTCGATTCTTGACGCACCCATGAATTTTCGAGCTTTTTGTGCAAAGCCCTGCTGAGTCAAATCACTTAGGGGCTTGAGCGAATCCAAACTTACAAACCTGAATCGATAACCTTGTGATCGGACGCGGAAGAACCGTGTAAGTAAGTCGAATCCTCATCCACAGAAAACTTTCTGGCGAGGTTTTGCGTTAGTATCAGACGACCCGAAGCGCTATTAGTTCATTCAAGCGAGATAAACATGCCAGATTCAGAAGGACTGCCAACCATCACGGAACCTTCGCTGATCGACACCCCGGCCCCAGGTTCTAATGCCGCCGTCGTTACCCCGGCCGGACAGGAGGGGTTGTGGAGCGCCGTGCGCGAGTCGTTGCGCGGCAGTCATCGCGACTACACCAGCGGTCCCATCGGAAGGGCGATAATCCTGCTCGCCATTCCCATGGTGCTCGAGATGTGTATGGAGAGTATTTTCGCGGTCGTTGACATCAAGTGGGTTTCTTATCTGGGTGAAGACGAGATGGCCACCGTCGGCCTCACAGAATCCTTGATGACGCTGGTCTACGCGCTGGCGATTGGTCTGAGTATTGGTGCCATGGCCACCATCGCCCGGCGCACCGGCGAAAAGAACCCGGATGGTGCAGCGCGTGCTGCGGTACAAGCGATCGCGCTGGCGCTAATCATTTCGTTCGTGATTGCGCTCATCGGCGCGCCTCTTGCCCCAAAGCTCCTGGGATTGATGGGCGCATCTCCTTCGGTTATTGCCAAAGGCTCGGGCTTTACCACAGTGATGCTGGCCTGCAACGCCTCGGTCGTTTTGCTCTTCATGATCAACGCGATCTTCCGTGGCGCCGGCGATGCGGCAATCGCGATGCGCGTACTGTGGCTGGCAAATGCCATCAACATACTGCTCGGCCCATGTCTGATTTTTGGTTTGGGCCCATTTCCAAGAATGGGAATTGTGGGCGCCGCTGTCGCCACCAGTATTGGCCGCGGCACGGGAGCGTTGTATGCATTCAGCCGTCTGATCCGTTCCGGCGGACGGTTTGATATCAAACGTCATCATTTTCGTCTCGAGCCCGCGATCATGGCGCGTCTGGTCCGACTATCCGCCACCGGGACCTTCCAGGTATTTATCGGCATGGCAAGTTGGATTGGTCTGGTGCGAACGATCTCGAGTTTCGGAACGCACGTTGTGGCCGGTTACATCATCGGCATCCGGGTAATAATTTTTGCCTTGCTGCCGTCCTGGGGCATGTCGAACGCCGCGGCAACGATGGTGGGCCAGGCGCTGGGCGCCGGGAAACCGGAACGCGCCGAACGCGCCGTGTGGAAGGCAGGTTTCTACAACTTCATCTTTCTCGGTTCCGTAGGAGTGATTTTCGTACTCTTCGCGAGACAGATAATTGGATTATTTACTTCCGATCCAAACGTGGTGCCGTACGGTGTCGATTGTCTGCGCATCGTGGCTTACGGTTTTCTTTTCTACGCTTACGGCATGGTGTTGACGCAATCGTTCAATGGCGCCGGCGATACCTGGACGCCGACGATTATCAACCTTTTCGTTTTCTGGCTGTGGGAACTTCCGCTCGCTTATGTGCTGTCAAAGGTCTTCGGCCTGGGACCCCGCGGCGTCTTCCTGGCCATCATGATTGCGTTTTCAACTCTGGCGATCGTTAGTGCCCTGCTATTTCGCAGGGGCAAATGGAAGCGCCAGAAAGTGTGAGGAGGACAAATTCAGAACCGGGAGCGGAGCGACTGGGAGAGTTTAGCATGAGAAGGCAGTTTCGAATAAGAAGAACCCGGTCGCTACTGCTCCCGGTTCTATTTTGTCGACCCACCTCGGCCGTTCGCTTCAAATAAAACAAGCCAGTCTTGTTAACCTTGCCTTGCAGCGGCGCGCAAGTGCTAGACTAATCGAGTATCCATGAAGCCGACGATTATGAAATTTGGCGGAACGTCCGTCGAAGGCGCCACTGCTTTTAAGAATGCGGCAGGCATTATTTTCGACCGTCAGTCTCTGCGCCCGGTCGTAGTTGTCTCCGCCATGGCGGGTTTTACCGACGCGCTGATCGCCAGTGTGCAACAAGCGTTGGCCGGCCAGGCGGCTGCGGGAGCGGACTCGTTAGGCAAGCATTTCGACCGTCATTTGCGCGTGGTTGATGCACTGCTGCGCAGCGAAGCGCCGCGGATGCGTCAGTTGATCGCGCAAAGTGCCACAGAGATTAAAGAACTCCTGAAGACGACGGCTGCGGAAGTGGGTGGAACTGAAGCTCGTAAGCGTCGCAAGCTCTTTGAAGACGCGGTTGTTTCCTATGGTGAACGTCTATCGGCGGCCTTGCTCGCTGCCGTGCTGATCGAGAATCAGGTCGTCTGTACTGACGTTGATGCGAGGCGCTGCATTATCACCGATGACGAACACGGTTGCGCCACGCCTTTGATGACCGAAACCGTCAGCAGCGCTCGCACGCAACTCGAACCGCTGATTGCCTCGGGCTGCACACCCGTGCTGGGAGGCTTTATTGGAGCGACGGTGGACGGAGTGACCACCACGTTGGGCCGTGGCGGGTCCGACTACACCGCCGCCCTTATCGGCGCCGCCCTGGAAGCAAAAGAAATTCAAATCTGGACTGACGTGCCCGGCGTGCTGACAGCCGATCCACGACTGGTCGCAACGGCTCGCACTGTTCCTCACCTGTCGTTTGAAGAAGCGGCCGAACTGGCTTATTTCGGCGCCAAGGTGCTGCATCCGAAAACGCTCCATCCGGCAATTGAACGCGATATTCCAGTGCGCATCTGCAACTCCCGCGCACAGGAGGGCGGCAGCACTTTGGTAGTCGGTGAGTCGAAGAGATCTTCGGAGACTGTCAAAGCCATCGCGCATAAAACAGGAGTCACTACAATCCAGGTTACTTCTACACGAATGCTTGGCGCTTACGGATTCCTGCGTGCGCTTTTCGAAGTATTCGCCGAACACAAGACCGCGGTAGATGTGGTGACTACGTCTGAGGTTAGCGTTTCGCTATCGCTCGACGACACGACGTCGCTGGGTGAAATCGTGGCGGACCTGGAAAAGCTCGGCACGGTGTCGGTTGAAGAAAAGCGCGCGATTCTCTGCGTGGTCGGCGAAGGCTTGCGCACGACGCCCGGCATCGCCGCGCGCATCTTCTCGACGATTAGCGATATTAATGTTTCGCTGATTTCGCAAGGCGCCTCGCGAATCAATTTGACTTTCGCCGTCGAGGAAGAGCGTGTGCGCGAAACGGTGGCCCGGCTGCATAAAGAATTCTTTGAAGGTACAGAAAGTGAAGACGCGCTACGGGAGCTTACCGATCTGAGCGCCGAACTGTCTGTTTAGTAACGCAAACTGTTAGTTTGCGTATCCCTCTCTTCGGAGATGGCGGCGGAATAGGATAGGACCCGCTTGTGAGAAGGAGTCCAGATCGCAATCTAATAGTTTGCGTTGCGAAGGAGTCCCATGAACCTATTCGAGCTAACTCGCACCCTCATCGACATCCCATCCGTCACCGGTGACGAACGGGCTGTGGGAATTTTTTTGCAAGAACACCTCGAGAGTCTGGGTTATCAAGTCCAGCTCCAGGAGGTCGCTCGGGATCGCTTCAATGTGTTTGCAACGACCGGGGCGCCGTCGCGTGTCGTACTCTCTACGCACATGGATACAGTGCCGCCGTTTATTCAATCAAGTGAAGATGACGAAAAGATCTATGGCCGCGGCGCCTGCGATGCAAAGGGAATTATCGCTGCTCAAATTAACGCCGCTGAGAAATTGCGCGCCACAGGAGTTCAGGAAGTAGGACTTCTGTTCACGGTCGATGAGGAACAGGGAAGCCGGGGCGCCCAAATTGCCAATTTGGAAAAACCCGGCAGAGTCGAGTATTTGATCAATGGTGAGCCAACGGACAACAAGTTGGCGAGCGCAACCAAAGGTTCAATTGGATTGAACCTCCGCACCCGAGGGCGCGCCGCGCATTCTGCCTATCCGGAACAAGGGGAGTCTGCGATTGAAAAGTTGCTCGACGTGCTCGAAAGAATCCGCCAGTGCGAATGGCCGGTTGATGACCTGTTAGGCCCGACCACTTGTAACATCGGTGTAATTAGCGGCGGCACGCGAGCCAATGTGGTCCCTGACTCGGCTTTTGCCGACCTGCGAATTCGTTTGGTGAGCAGCGGCGCGCCGGTAAGAAAGCTTATTGAAGCCGCGATCGCGGGACGCGCCGAAGTTGAATATTTGTCAGAGCATGAACCCGTGCGTTTGGAAACGATTGATGGGATCGAGCAGTGTGTAGTTCGCTTTACCACTGACATTCCTTATCTTTCCAATTGGGGGAAGCCATTGTTGCTTGGTCCCGGGTCGATCCTTAATGCTCATACTGAGCACGAGTCCGTTGAAAAGCGTGAACTTGAACAGGCCATAGAGATCTACGTGCAGATGGCTAGCGCATTACTAGCCAAAGATACCTCGACGGGTGAATTGGCCGAAGGAGTTTCGCAATGAGGCTGGCCTTGATCGGTTACGGCGCGATGGGCAAGCTGGTAGAAAATCTTGGCGTGCGCTGCCGGCGACCAGATCGGGATGAAGGTAAACTCGCGGGAGGCCGGGTTGGATGCCGGCCAACTTGCGGCTTCACTCCGGGGGCATGACGTTGCGATAGATTTTTCCGTCGCACCCGCTGTGCTGAGAAACATTGAGGCTTGTGCGCTTGCAAGTGTGCCGTTGGTTGAAGGAGCTACGGGTTGGCACGAGAAGGTAACAGAGGCGCGTCGCCTGGTTGAACAACACGAAGGGGCGCTCGTCTACGGCGCTAATTTCTCTATCGGCGTAAATGTCTTTTACCGGATCGTGTCGCAGGCTGCGAGGCTGATGGCGAGTCTCGATCAGTACCAGGCGTTCATTGAAGAGCAGCACCACTCGCGCAAACGTGACGCGCCGTCGGGCACAGCCTTAAAGTTGAAAGAGCTGATGTCTGAATACATCAAAACTGAAATTCCCATCACCTCAGTGCGGGCCGGTCATATTCCAGGAACGCATAAGGTTGGTTTTGACTCGGCTGCCGATCAGATAATGCTGACCCATATGGCGCGTTCGCGCGAGGGCTTTGCCGCGGGAGCGCTTTTGGCGGCCCGCTGGATTACCAGTCGCAAAGGTGTTTATGAGTTTTCTGAGGTCCTTAATGAAGTGATGAGTGAAAAGTAAAAAGTGAAAAGCATGAGTGATGAGTGATGAGCGTCAAGAAGTTCAGAGTTCAAGCTTCAGCTTGTGCTAACAGAATCGAGACAACCTAAAGGTTGAACTCTGAACTGCTTGTTCTTACTCATCACTTTTTACTGTTCTTAGGAGGTATGCGATGACAATGAACGTTGACTGGATGCGTGGCTGCGCGACGGCGCTGGTGACTCCGTTTCAGGCTGATGGTGCGATCGACGAAGATCGCCTGCGCGCGCTCGTCGAGCGGCAGATTGCCGGCGGCGTGCGTTTGTTAGTGCCCTGCGGCACCACCGGCGAAAGCGCTACCATGACTGAAGCCGAAGATCAGCGCGTCATCGCCATAACTGTCGAGGTGGCGCGCGGTCGCGCTCGAGTGATCGCCGGCACCGGCAGCAACGCCACTGCCGCAGCAATTGAATATTCCGAGCGAGCGCGCGAGTTGGGTGCCGATGCCGTGCTGCAAGTTGCACCCTGGTACAACAAACCGACGCAGGATGGACTATACGCACATTTTCGCGCTATCGCCGAAGCCATACCAGGCATGCCGGTCATGCTTTACAACGTCCCTGGTCGCACCTCCTCTAACATTGCCGCAAAAACAGTTCTGCGATTGGCTAAGGACTGCGACAACATTGTGGCCGTCAAGGAAGCGTCAGGAAACCTGAGCCAGATCATGGAGATCTTGCGCGAGCGGCCGGCGAACTTTCGCGTACTGTCCGGAGACGACGCCGTGACGCTGCCGCTGATCTCTCTTGGTGGCGATGGAATCGTTTCGGTAGCGTCCAATGAAATTCCCGATCTGATGTCGCGCATGACCGAACTGGCGTTAGAAGGCAATTGGACAGAAGCCCGCGCACTTCACTACCGCATCCTGCCGTTGATGGAGATCAACTTCATCGAATCAAGTCCGGGACCAGTGAAGGCAGCCATGGCAATGATGGGACTGCTGGAAGAAAACTTTCGCCTGCCGCTGGTGCCGATTCAGGAACAAAGTCGCACCCGCATCCGCGAAGTGATTGCCGAACTGGGTCTTCTGGAGAGTGTGCATGCCACTGCGTGAAGATATTGAGCAACTGGCAGCGCGCGACGCCGGCGAATACTCTGCTGAAGAGTGCAAGTTGTTCGCGGAATTCAAAACCGGGCTGAATCGCGGTGAAATTCGTGCAGCAGAGCGAAACGCTGAGGGAACCTGGCAAACAAATGCTTGGGTGAAACGCGGCATCCTTTTGGGCTTTCGCATGGGTGCCATTGTGGACATGTCACCCGCAGATGGCACGCTACAGTTCCTCGACAAGAACACTTATCCGGTTAGAAAGTTTTCTACGGACGATCGCGTGCGCATCGTTCCGGGTGGGTCCAGCATTCGCGACGGCGCGTATATCGCCCCGGGTGTAGTCTGCATGCCGCCCATGTTCGTTAACGCCGGTGCCTACGTGGACGAAGGAACGATGATAGACAGCCACGCGCTGGTCGGATCGTGCGCGCAAATCGGGAAACGCGTGCACCTTTCAGCCGCCGCACAAGTCGGGGGCGTGCTTGAGCCGATCGGCGCGATCCCGGTGGTTATCGAAGATGACGTTTTGGTGGGCGGCGGCTGCGGTATTTACGAAGGCACGATTGTGCGCGAACGTGCCGTGCTGGCCGCGGGAACTATCCTGACTGGTTCAACTCCTGTTTACGATCTGGTGCGCGAAAAAATTTATCAGCGAACACCTGAAGCGCCCCTGGAGATTCCTGCGGGCGCAGTTGTAGTGCCAGGCTCGCGTAGTGTGCGAGGTGAAGTCGGGCGGGCCTGGGGACTTTCACTTTACGCTCCGGTGATCGTGAAGTATCGCGACGAGAAGACAGAACGCGCGGTGCAATTGGAAGACTACCTGCGGTGACTTGCTTTGCACAAAAAGAGGCATTAGCAGCAGCCCGAGATGAAGACCGTGAAGCGGACCGCTCAAAAGATTGCGTGATCTTGTAGCAATCATCAGTCGTCCGCTTCACGGACTCACAACCTTGTTCCGCTCTTTATCCCAGCAGTGAACTGCTGGGCTACTATCATTCGTCCGCTTTGCGGACTGATAAAGACATTAAGGTACAGATAGAAGATCATGGGTTCGTTGAATAAGTTTCAGCCACCTGCATTCCTGCGCGGAATCGAACGGAGCCCGATTCGTCAGATTACGGATCGAGCGAAGCCGGGCGATATTAGTTTTGGACTTGGAGAACCTGATCTGCCAACCCCAGATGTCATTCGCAGGGAAGCACGGCGAGTGATTCAGGAGGAGCAGAACGGGTACACGCTGCAAGCAGGCCTGCCACAGCTGCGCGAACTTGTAGTTCAGGATTATCCACATCTGAATCTCTCAACCGACCAGGTGATCATTACTGCCGGTTCTCAGGAGGCCATGTATCTGGCATTGATGACGCTGGTTGAAGCGGGCGATGAGGTCTTGATTCCCAACCCTGGCTTTGTCGCCTATCCGACAATTACAAGCATGAAGGGCGGGTGCCCCACCTATTATCAACTGCCGGCCGCAAGCGATTTTAGTTTTGATTTGGCTGAGTTCAAACGCCGACTCAGTTCGAAAACAAAAGTTGTCGTCTGCACCAGTCCTTCAAACCCAACCGGTCGCACCTTGTCGCGGGACGAGTTGAGCGGCATGGCCAATGCGGTTGCGGAAAGTGGCTCCGGTGCCTTTATCATCAGCGACGAAATCTATCGCGATCTTTACTACACCGGAGAGCGCCCCGCTTCAATCTCGGAGTTTTATCCACGCACGGTTGTGATTTCCGGGCTCTCGAAGTCAATGAGTATGACCGGCTGGAGGTTGGGTTGGATCCTGGGCGAACAGGCTGTGATTGCCGCGGCCCATCTGTTACATGGCTACGTAACAACTTGCGCATCCACCGTCTCGCAGAAGGCGGCGCTGGCCGCATGGAGTCTGGAAGGGAGCGAAGCGCGCCGGCAGCATCGCAGCACGTTCCGGAAACGACGCGATCATCTGCTCGGGTTGATTCGAAGTGAGTGTGGCTTGCGTTGCGTTACGCCGGAGGGTGCTTTTTACACGATGGTTGATATTGGACGCTATGGCTCATCAATTGAAGTTGCAGAGGCGATACTGGAAGGCGGAGTAGTAACAGTCCCGGGTAATGCGTTTGGCAGCGAAGGTGAAGGCTTCCTGCGATGTTCGTTTTGTGCCGACCTGCCAGTGTTGACGGAAGGGGTGAAACGAATAAACGTGGCGTTGAAGAGTTTACGATGACTAAAAAATTTCGCGTAGGAATACTTGGCGCTACCGGCATGGTTGGGCAGCGCTTCATCCAATTGTTGGAAAACCACCCGCAGTTTGAGATCACGGCGTTGGCAGCGTCGGATCGCTCGCAGGGAAAAAAGTTTGAAGAGGCTTGCACCTGGCGATTGTCAGGCGAGATGCCGGCATTTGCGAAAGAGATGACTGTCGCTGCACCGGAGCCGCCGCTCGACTGCGAATTGATCTTTTCGAGTTTACCCGGTGACATCGCTCGCGAAAGTGAAGGCGCGTTTGCGCGCGCTGGTTTTCCAGTAATTAGTAATTCTTCAGCTTTTCGGATGGACCGCGATGTGCCGCTGTTGATTCCGGAAATAAATCATGAGCATCTCGCTTTAATTGATGTGCAACGGAAACAGAACGGGCAACAAGGATACATAGTTACGAATCCAAATTGCTCGACAATCATGCTGGCCCTGGCGCTGGCTCCGCTGCAACGAAAATTCGGAGTGGAGAGTGCAGTTGCCACCACGATGCAGGCACTCTCAGGGGCGGGCTTTCCCGGCGTTCCGTCGCTCGCGATTAGCGATAACGTTTTGCCCTTCATCGAAGGTGAAGAAGAAAAGATTGAACAGGAGACGCTGAAAATTCTTGGCGAGTTCAAAAGTGGAGCAGTCGAAGAGTCGAAGATGGCGGTGAGCGCACAATGCCACCGCGTCGCCGTAAGCGATGGCCATCTCGCGGCGGTGCGCGTGAAATTGGCGCGGAGGGCCACACTGGAAGAATTAAAGGAAGCTTTCGCTTCGTTTACTGCGCTGCCACAGGAGCTTGGCCTTCATTCGGCGCCCAAACATCCGATAATTGTGCGCGATGAACCTGACCGCCCGCAGCCGCGGCTGGATCGCGATGCTGGAAACGGCATGAGCATAACGATAGGTCGCATTCAGCCAGACAAGGTGCTTGATTATCGTTTTGTGGCTCTCAGTCACAACACGATTAGGGGCGCTGCGGGCGCTGCCATTCTTAACGCGGAATTACTGATAGCCACAGGGAAGCTGATATGAAAAAGGTCATTTGCCTGACGCTGCTGCTCGGTCTGGTTTCATTCGCGTTTGCAAAACGAATGCAGGATAAGTCTGCCTTGCAAGCGATGGTCGACACTGAGCGCGCCTTCGCCAAAATGTCAGAAGACCAGGGCACACGACCGGCGTTTGTGGCTTTCATTGCCGACGACGGAATTCTTTTTCGGCCCCGGGCGGTAAAGGGAAAGCAGTGGTTTGCGGAACATCCCCTGCCGCAATCCGACAAGCGCCCGCTGCTCAGCTGGTATCCGGCAGTTGCCGGCATGGCCCGCGCGGGAGACCTGGGATACACCACTGGTCCGTGGGAATTCAAACCCGATATTCACGACGCCAAGTCGGTGGCGTGGGGTCATTTCCTGACGGTCTGGAAGCGCCAGCCGGACGGGTCATGGAAATTTGCGATTGACCTCGGAATCTCGAATCCGCAACCGGCCCAGACTGAAGCGCCCTGGGAATTACCGCAGGGTTACAAAACCCTCAAACCTATGAAAGGTTCGGTGACGTCCAGTAACACGCTCCTGCTCGCGCGTGATCGCGAGTTTTCGCAAGCTGCAACGAAGCGCGGCGCGCGCGCAGCATTCGCTGACTATGCAATGCCGGAGGTGCGGATATATCGAGATGGAAAGTTTCCCTTGATAGGAAAAGATCTGGCGCCCGGAGTTCTGCCTGACAGTTCAAGTGTCTGGACCTGGGAGCCGGCTGCCGGCGACGTATCGGCCTCAGATGACCTCGGTTACACCTATGGGAGTTATCAGATCTCCGGCGATGAGTTGGGAGCGAAAGTCATCGAATCCGGTAACTACTTCCGAATTTGGAAAAAGGACAAGGGCGGATGGAAAGTTCTTTTCGATCTGACTAATCCTGTTCCACCAGAAACCAACAAGAATTAGCTGGCAATTCGAATCCGGCGACAATGGTTTCAGTTGCGTTCATATGCACCGCTAACAGATGTCGCAGCGTGATGGCCCACGCGATATTTGTCGCTGAGACAAAGCGGCGCCATCTCTCGTATGACGTTTATTCTGCCGGGGTCTTTGACTTCCGCGGTGCGCCGCCCATTCGGGAAACAACGAATACCTGCGAACTCAATAACACCTCGGCGCCCGATGAGATCGCCACCTGGATAGGCGACTTACCGCTCGAGTCGATAAGTTGTTTTCTGGTGATGGAGCAACTTCATGCGGACGTGCTGAGGTATGAACATGGTGTATCAGAGGACCGCATTCGCCTGCTCGGTGAGTTTGATCCGCGCGGTCGCGGAAGAGAGATCGAGGATCCGTTTGGCCAGAGCAATGCCGTCTATCAGAAGCAATATGATCTGATTCGCGACTGCATTGTTAACTATCTCGATAGCACTATGACGGGGCAGTAGCCCGACTGTGAAGCAGAGCTCCAGACGCCATTTTTCGGGTTAGGATCAGTAGCGGATTCAGCTTGAAAGACTCGAGCCCTCCTTTACAGTCGGGCCACTGCCCCGTCGCAGAAGGCTCGTCCTAGGTGTGGGTTGGATTCAGGGGTTCCCGGGGGTATTTCCTCTTCCGCGTCGATCGCGGCTCCGCATCTTGTCCCGTTCCTGCTCAAACTGCTTCCATTGATCCGGCGTCAAAACTTTTTGTAAACGTTCGTCAGCTTGCCGGCGAATCTCGCCAACGCGCGGCTCTGATTCTTTTCTAAGAGCCTGAAGCTGACTCCTCGTGTCGCTCAATATCTGGTTGACCTGCGTCTTTTGGTCGGCAGTGAGTTGGAGGGAATCCAGCATGCGCTCAAAACGGTCCTGGCGCGCGACGGCGGTCCGGCTCCATCTCTTGTAAGCATTCAATGCGAGAGCCCCGGCCGCGAACCCCAGCAGGAATATGAGTATCGCGGCGAGACGAACTTGCCATTTCCTTTTGTTTGTTATGTCCATACTTATCTCCGCAGCTTCTCCGCGCTATCTCGTCTCTTCGTCGCCGTCGTAGATGGTAGTCAATAATTGGCCATCTGAGACTTCGTCAGTCTGAGCCTGGTCGAGAATTACTTCCTCCGCTGAATAGCCGTTGGCATTAGGACTCGCCTGAGAAATTGTCGCAACCTGTGTGTCCGGAATAACGAACGTTAAGAACGCAAGAGCAGCGACTGTGGCCACCATCGAAGAAGCGAGTGCGCCGGCAGCCCGCCAAAGCCGGCTGAAAGCCCAGACATCATTTACTGCCTGCCGTTCACGTAGAGTTGCCAGCACGCGGGTGTGAAAGAAGGGTGAAGGTTCAAACTGAACAGTAGCGTGCTCTTTCAGTAAGAGCAGAGACACCTGCGCTGCTTCGAATGCCCTAAAGCAGTCTGAACACTCTTTCGTGTGAGCATGAATCACAGCTAGATCGTTTTCACTTAGACTTGCCAGTGAGGTGTTCTCAATCAGACTGATGATGTGTTCGTCTCTCATCTCAACTCCTCGCGCTGCCTAACTCCTGCCGGCGAGCTTTTCTTCCTGCCAACAATTTCTCAACTGCTTCACGCATCCGGCGCCGCGCCCGAAAGGCCTGGGTCTTGACCTTTGATTCGGACCACCCGGTCATTGCGGCCACGTCCTTAACGGAAGCATCCTCGCCATCCATCATGGTCAAGACCAATTGGTCGTCAGCGGGCATGGTTTGCAAAACCCGCCCGGCCAAATCGGCAGCCACCAAACTCCGCTCAGTTGAATGATGTTGTTCCTTGGCTGCGTCGGTCAGGTTCTTATCCAACCATTCGGTCTGGTCCTCAGTTAGATCAGACACTGTCAATTCCGGACGACGCTTCGAACTGCGGAGCAGGTTGAGGCAAGTGTTGGTGGTGATGCGGGTCAACCAACCCTCCATTGAGCCGCGGCCTTCGTAACTTCCGAGTTCGGTAAAGGCCTTTAAGAAAACTTCCTGCGCTGCCTCTTCCACCAGGCTCCGTTGTTTAAAGAACTTGCCGGCGAATCTAAAAACCCGAGGACTGTACCGGCGCATAATCTCTTCGAAGGCAGACTCATCGCCGTCGCGCGCCGAGCGCGCCAACTCCAAGTCTGAGTCCTGTTCGTGACCGTGCGACAGGAAGCGGCCCCTCGTCGAAGTTTAAGCTGGGAGCGCAGGCAGCCTGCTGCGGCTTTAGCGATCCTACCAACGTTGAGGCAGACAAGATGTCTGCGCTCCCAGCATCAGACTATACTAACTATGTTTACTGAACCTTCCGCTCGCCGTGATTGGCCCTCTTGGCCTTGAACTCGGCACGCTTCTGTTCCAGCTGTGTTTTCTGTTCCGGCGTCAGCACCGAAAGCATCTGTTGACGCATTCTAAACTGTTCGCCCATTAGTTTCGCCTGCAGGCCTGCAGACTCCTGCAGCTTCTGGGTAGCCAACGCTTCGTTGAACGTACCGCCCTCGCTGGCTTGACGCAACTCCTGACGCTTGGCGCGAAGTTGTTCATGCAGCGACTTAGTGCTTTCGCGGAAGCTCTGACTGATCTCCTTCATCTTAGCTTTTTGATCGTCAGTTAGGTTAAGTGCTCCGAACATCATGCCACCCATGCGACCGCCACGCTGGCCACCCCAGCCTCGGCCTTCGCGTCCTTTATCGCCCCAGCCTTTGCCATGGCCGCCATGGCGTTCGCCAGTGGCTTGCGGTGCGTCTTGCGTTGTAGTGGTTGATTGCGCAAAAGCAATTGGCGCGGCTAAAGCAACGGCCGACAGGGAGGCAATGGTCAGCGTCTTGATCTTTCCTAATTTCGTCATTTTCTTCCTTACTCCTGGTTATTTTGAATTTCTAACGTGGAGGGCCGTTATTAGCCTCCGACTCGTAAGACACCGAAAATGAGTCAACGGTTACAGCGTGGCTGATTTGGTTCGGCAGCAGTCTGCCCCGGCGCGGCCTGAGAAATTAATAGCCTTGTAACTTTTCGTGCTTTGCCGGTGTCTAGCAACCGTGAAGCAAATCGCGAAAAATTTTCGGCGGACGGGATCGATTTTAGCGACGGCGCTATTCATAGGCTTGTTCTATGGCTTAGCAAACGGACAGATCTCAGCTTCAGGACCTGCAAACGAAATCACGTCGGCGCCCGCCAACCTGATTGAGGCCACCAATCAATACAAAGCCAGCAGCAAAGAACTGTTCGCAGCCCAGGAAACGGAGATCAGCAAAGCCGAGGCGAAATTGCAGGAGTTGCGTCAATTGGTCTCTGAAGGTTTAGTTGCCCGAGCTGAGCTTGAAACGGAAGAGCAAAAACTGGTCGCGTTGCGCGCGCAATCGCAAGCGACTCAAAAGCAGATCGCTGATTCCGACACCCGGGTTGCTCAAATTAAAGCGGAGCAGGAGCTAGCTAAGAAACAGGCAACCGCGCCGGTGAAGCTGATCGCAAAGCAATACGGAACACTCAGCACCACGTCGATGATGCTTCGCTACAACGGCCCCGTGTCCTGGTCGCCTGGAAGTCTGAATACAATCCAGAATTTTTTCTCTTCGAAATTTGGGCATTCGCTCCCTACGAGTGCGGTTGGACAATCGGTCACTCACAACCGCCTCGGCTACGATCACCGTAACGCTGTTGACGTGGCATTGCATCCGGACAGTACAGAAGGAAGGGCCCTAATCAATTATCTGCAGTTGCAGGGAATACCATTCCTGGCTTTTCGCGGCGCGATTCCCGGAGTGGCAACAGGCCCCCATATCCACATCGGCAGCCCTTCTCATCGGCTTTCATGACGCTATTTTCCAAGCCGAAATTCTCTGTTTCGATTCTGTGTTTTTCTTAGCCGATCCTGTAACCGGAATGGCAGTTGCAGTGTCTAGCTTATTGGTGAGCCGAGCAGTACTGAAAACTAACCAGTAACAGAGTAGCAATTATGTCGAGTCAAACAATTAAAGAACATCTGCCCATAAGCGGCGTCGGCACGGCGAAAGCTGCCGGCTGGTTAAGCCTGACCTGGAAAAGGCTCCTTAGCCACAAGCTACAGTTTATGCTGGGAGGCGGTGCGTTGGCGGTACTTGCGCTAGCCGGGTATTACTTCTGGGGAGGGCAGTCCAACGCGACGCAATACATGACTGCCAGGGTCGAACGCGGCAGTCTGCGTAATACAGTTACGGCAACCGGTACGTTGCAGGCGGTAACGACGGTGCAAGTAGGCAGCCAGGCTTCCGGAACCATCTCCGCACTAAACGTTGATTTTAATTCTCCGGTTAAGCAGGGGCAGGTGATTGCCCAATTAGATCCGTCTGTTTCCAAAGCACAGGTCGATCAGGCTCGTGCGAATTTGCAACAGGCCCGCGCCAGTTTACAGCAATCAATAGCCGGCGTGGCCGGATCGCGCGCAGGTGTCAGCGATGCGCAGGCGAAGGCCCAGGCTGCCCAATCTACAGTTCAGAATAATCAGTCGGGTGTTATCAGTGCCCAGGCCAACCTGGCAGTGCTGAAAGCTCAACTTGACGATGCTCAGACTTTTCTCAATCAGCAAGGCTCGTTAATGCAGAGCGGAGTAATTGCAAAGAGAGATTACGATCTCGCAGACACTGCCTACAAAACTGCCCAAGCGCGCTACAACCAGGCGCAGGCGCAAGTGCAACAGGCTGTTTTGAGTCAACAGTCGTCAGCTGGCTCGGGGATCGCGCAATCGAAGGCGCAGTTACAACAGACGCAGGCGCAAGTGCAGCAATCACAAGCGCAGGTGCAGCAAGCCCAGGCGCAAGTACAACAGGCGCAGGCAGCGCTGCAGCTGGCGGAGGTGAATCTGGCCCATACAACAATCACCTCGCCAATCGACGGCATCGTGGTATCGCGTGACGTAAACGTTGGACAAACCGTGGCGGCGAGCCTTTCGGCTCCCACACTTTTCACCATCGCCAAAGACCTGACGCAGATGCAGGTGATCGCGAATATCGATCAGGCGGACATAGGTTTGGTTGAGCAGGCGAAGTCAGTGAAGTTTTCCGTCGATGCATTTCCAGGCAAAGAGTATGAAGGTCAGATTCAACAGATGCGACTCAATCCGGTGAACGTGCAAAACGTAGTTACCTATAACGTCGTTATAGATGTCAGCAATCCGGAACAGAAACTTAAGCCGGGCATGACCGCTAATTTAACGATCACGATTGATGAGCGAAATAACGTGCTTAAGGTCCCGAACTCAGCACTTCGTTTTACGCCGACTGACGCCTCTGGTCAGCGGATTGGCAGAAGCAGTGGGAACTCAAACGACCAGACGAGGTGGTCAAGGTGGCCAACGACGTCAGCGTGCCCAACAGGCGCAGGCGGATGGTGGAAACGCCTCCGCCGGCACAGGCCAGCAGCAGCAGAGAAACTTTGCTCCGCCGAGCGCACCTGTGTTGCCAGGTCAGACGCGCATAATTTGGGTGATGGGCCAGGATGGCAAGCCACAGTCTCGTCGTATCCAGGTCGGATTGAGTGATGGCGCTTCGACTGAGGTAATTGAAGGCAGCAACCTAAAAGAAGGCGAACTGGTTATCACCGGACAAACAGTATCCGGAGTGGCGAGAACCCCGAGCAACAGTAACGCAGCACCAGGATTTGGTGGCGCACCAAGGACCGGCGCACCAGGCGGCGGGCGCAGGAACTAGGCGAAACTGAACAACACTACGCAGGAATAATCGACTACGGAGATCTCAATGTCAGCCACACTCATAACTGAACCACAGGTGTTACCGGTGAATGCTGCCCTCGCGCAGCAGCCGGAGGCACGTGCGGTTATTGAGTTGGATCATATACACAAGACCTACACGATGGGTGACGTTGAAGTTCACGCCTTACGGGGAGTTTCACTGACGATCCGCGAAGGAGAATTTGTAGCCATCATGGGCGCTTCGGGTTCAGGTAAGTCAACGACCATGAACATCCTTGGCTGTCTGGATCAGCCCACGAAAGGGCGATACGTTCTTGACGGCGAAGACGTCTCAGAGATGTCGAAAGATCAAAGGGCCGATATTCGTTGTCAGAAGATCGGCTTCGTCTTTCAGGGTTTCAACCTGCTCTCGCGCACTTCAGCGCTGGAGAACGTAGAGCTGCCGATGCTTTATGCGGGTGTCGAAACCGGGCAACGAGACCAACGCGCATTGGAAGCGCTCGCGGCCGTGGGATTGGCGGGACGTGAACAGAATCACCCGAACCAGTTGTCGGGCGGACAGCAGCAGCGCGTAGCGGTGGCTCGGGCTTTGGTTAACAACCCGGCGCTGATCCTGGCCGACGAGCCGACCGGTAATCTCGACTCGCGTACGTCCGTGGAAGTGATGGAGATTTTTCAGCAGCTCAATCGTGAGCGGGGCATAACCCTTGTCCTGGTAACGCACGAACATGACATCGCTGAGTACGCGCAGCGCGTCATCGTTTTTAAAGATGGCAAGATCAAAAAGGATTACCAGATTGAGAACCAGCGGGATGCGGCGGAAGAGTTGAGAAATCTGCCGCCTGTGCTCGAGGACGAGGAAGAAGATGAAGACTAGTTATCCGCAGATTGCGCTGATTACACAGAGCGACGAAGAGAGGGAGGCGTCTGGGAGGTTGCAAGGAATAATCAGAAGACGTTTTTCTCGAATCTACAATCTGTGTAATCTGCGAAATCTGTGGAGAGTTGAGTCAGGTAAACAAACATGAACTTGGTAATGATCATCCGCGTGGCCTTTCGTGCCTTGGTGCGTAACAAGATGCGCGCTATCCTGACGATGCTGGGAATCATCATCGGTGTTTCTGCGGTGATCGCTATGGTCAGCATCGGGCAGGGCGCACAGGCTTCAGTCCAGGCGCAGATTGAAAGTATCGGTACGAATCTTTTGTTCGTCAGCGCGGGCGCTCAAAACGTCGGCGGCGTCCGCAGTGGTGCGGGCGATAGTGGTACTAACACTCTGACCGTCGAGGACCTTGACGCAATCAAGCGCGAAGTGCCAAGCGTGTCGATGGTAACGCCCACCGTTAACTCCCGGACTCAGCTCGTGGTAGGCAACATGAACTGGAATACGTCCCTCCAGGGAGTTAGTGAACAATATCCGGAAGTGCGAAAGTGGGCGATCCAGAGTGGAAGTTTCTTTACTGACGCAGATGTACGCACAGCAGCTCGTGTAATCGTCATCGGTCAAACTATCGCCGACAATTTGTTTCCGGGAATGGATCCGGTTGGGCAGACTCTGCGAGTGGCGAACCTGCCCTTCCGGGTTAACGGCGTCATGATTCGGAAGGGTCAGGATCAACAAGGCCGTGACCAGGACGATATTGCTTTCGCTCCTTATACCACCGTGCAGAAAAAAGTCCTTGGCAGTCCGCGTTTGCAAATAGCCTATGCCTCGGCTATTTCTCAGGATGCAACCTACACCGCACAGGAACAGATTACCGAGCTATTGCGCCAACGTCACAAACTCGGCACTAACGAACCGAACGATTTTACTGTTCGCAACATGACGGATATTGCCGAAGCGGCCAACGAGACGAACAACACCATGACGCTTTTGCTCGCATGTATTGCAAGTGTTTCGTTGTTGGTCGGTGGCATCGGCATTATGAATATCATGTTGGTCTCGGTGACCGAACGGACGCGCGAGATTGGTATTCGGATGGCGATTGGAGCGCGCTCGTCCGCTGTGCGCAGCCAGTTTTTGATCGAGTCTATCGTCCTTAGTTTGACGGGAGGCTTCATTGGCATCGTACTGGGAGTCGCTGTCTCTTTGTCGATACCAAAATTCCTGGGATGGCCGACCCTGGTGTCCAGCCTGGCGATTATTGGCTCAGTAATATTTTCCGCAGCTGTGGGGATTTTCTTTGGTTACTACCCGGCGCGTAAAGCCGCCGGCCTGGATCCCATCGAAGCGCTACGATACGAATAAAGAAAAAGGGGAATAGGGGAACAGGGTAAAAGGGCGACGGGTGAGGGGTCAGATTTTTCTTTCCCCTTTCCGCTTTCCCCTTTTTCCTGTTCCCCTGTTCCCCTTTCTCTGTGGAACTGAAACTGCCTTAGATTTTCTCGACATGGCCAGGCCCCGCAAAAAGTCTCAGGGAACGTTGCCCTGGTGGCTCGATGATGGTTCGGAAGTGTGTTCGGCATGCAAACAGACGTATGCATTTCACACGGAAGTTCGATGCGTCGATTGCGATGGCCCAATGTGTCCGTTCTGTGTGCAACTAACCGTGACGATGGAATTCTCCTGCCCCACATGCTTTGAGGGCAGTGTGAGTGAAGCAATTTAGCAAGTCGAAAAGAGTGGAAGGGAAAAGATGCCTGCGCGCGCGATTTGGAAAGGCGAGTTGAAACTGGGTTCGAACAAAATCCCGGTCAAACTGTATTCGGGCGTTACTGACCGCACGGTACGTTTTCATATTCTCGATGACAAGCATCTGATGCGGGTCAAGCAACATATGGTGAATCCCGATTCGGGCGAAGAGGTGGCGCAAGAGGAAATTCAGAAGGGCTACGAGATCGAACCCGGCAGGTTTGTAGTTGTTACCGATGAGGAGTTGGAAGAGCTCGAACCCAAGCCTTCTCGTGAAATTGAAATTGCGGAGTTTGTCCCTCCCGAGGCCATCAGCCAACAGTGGTATGAGCGACCCTACTACCTTGGCCCGGACGGCGACGTGCAAGGTTACTTCGCCCTCGTCGACGCTCTTACGAATCGTAAACGCGAAGGGATCGCTCACTGGGTGATGCGCAACAAAGCTTACGTGGGCGCCCTGCGCGCGGAAGGCGACTACCTGCTGCTGGTCACTCTGCGTAACGCCGAAGAGGTAATCTCAGCGAAGGATCTGCCCAAGCCTGCCGGCCGGGCGCCCACGCAGAAGGAACTCAGCATGGCGAAGCAATTGGTGGCGCTACTGGAAGAAGATGAGTTCAACGCGAAGGATTACAAGGATGAATACCGCGAACGAGTAATGGAGTTCATCGAGAAGAAGGCCAGGGGTAAAGCTCCGCGCCTGCATGCAGTGAAATCGAAGCGCAAAGTTTCGGCACTCGACAGCGTACTCGAGAAGAGCTTGCGGACACTGAGAAAGGAGAAACGCGCTGCCTAAACGAGGTACAAAAGGAAAGAGAAACAGCGACGAGGAGAATGGCGAGCAGTCGGGAGCGCGGCCTTTCTGGTCGGGAACGCTTACGTTCGGACTTGTCAGTGTGCCGGTCAGTCTGTTTCCGGCTAACAAGAGCAACCGCGCGCCGTTGCGCATGCTGAGTACTGAAGGTGAACCGTTGGCGCGCAAGTATTTCTCTGAGAAAACGGAGCGCGATCTCGACGCCGACCAAATGGTACGGGGCTATGAGATCAAGAAAGATAAATACGTGGTCATCACTGACGACGAACTTGAGCGGTTGGCCCCGGAAAAGACTCGCGACATCGATCTCAAACGCTTTGTTCCTGCTGATTCCATTCCTCCCGTTTACTTCGAGCGCGGCTATTTCCTGACCCCCGACAAAGGTTCCGAGAAGGCCTATAAGCTCTTGGCAGAAACGATGGAGCAGGGCAGCAAGGCTGGATTGGCCACCTTTGTCATGAGAGGGAAGGAGTATCTGGTGTCGATATTTGCCGAGCACGGCATTCTAAGGGCGGAAACGATGCGCTTTCCCGACGAGCTGCGTTCGCCCGCTGACGTTGGCTTGCCAAAGAAGAGTAAGGTCTCGCCGGCAATGGTGCGCAAGTTTGAAAAGCTGATCAGCAGTAAGTCAAAGAAACAAATGTCCGCGCGCAAACTTGAGGACGAGCAGACTGAGCGTCTCCTCAAATTGGTTAAGAAGAAAAGCGCAAACCGGAAGAATGTGGTTGAAGTGGAAACGGAGAAACGCTCTGAAGGAAACGTGATCGATCTGATGGCTGTACTTAAGAAGAGCCTTGCCGGAAAGGGCTAATGTTCTATCAACATTCGGTCCTTCTCAGCGTTTTGTCAGAGAACTTCCCATCCGGCCCGCAGAATGTCCGCCCAACTGTGTGAGCCCTGCTGTTAGCTGACTGCTGAAGTTAAGTAACGACTTAATAATTTCTCCCGGCACTGCGAAGCTCAATTCGTCGTTGCCCTCGATGTGAAGCGCAGCGACGGCGACAACTTCACCCCGGTCGTTGACGATCGGAGATCCGCTGTTGCCGCGACGAACTTCTGCCGTTATGCGCAGGTATTCGCCGGCACCCTGAATGTACCAGAGGTTGCTGGTAACTCCGCTCGACACTTTCCACGAGGTGTCATCCAAGGCGCTTATCATCGTGACCTGCTCGCCTTCCGCTTTGACATTTCCCGCCAGCGCCAATGGAGTAACATTCGCCGCCGTGCTGGTTTGCAGCAGCGCGAGGTCGTTATCCTCGTTGAGCGCCAGGATGCCCTCGACCAGGTAGCTTTTTCCGTCAAAGGTTCGGATGGTGGCTCGGCTTGCGCCTTTAAGGACATGGATACTCGTAACGAGCTTGTTGGATTGAACAAAAAAACCGCCGCCGAGCAGCATTGGTTTGCCGTCCTCGTCAAACGTGGTGATGCTGACAACGCCGCGTTTGACCCGATCGATCGTTTTAGCTGAAGGCTCAGCTTGCGCGGTCGCGGTCGTCGTTAACAGCAAGAAGAGCAATGAAACGAAACTGAGGTAGAGTCTTTTGGGGCTCGAGTTCATACACTAATGCCGGCAACGCACAGAGATGCTGGCGCTCACTTCATGATTTATTCAGCTTAAGATTTAAGCAGACGCCCAATCGGCTGCGGCTTCCAGAAGGCAGTAGGCAGAAAGCGGAAAGCAGTAGGCAGAAAGCAGAAGGCAGTAGGCAGAAAGAACATTACGAAGTGAACGCTCTTAGCGCTCACACCGTTTTCTGCCTACTGCCTACTGCCTACTGCCTACTGCCACTGCCTACTGCCCACTGCCTACTTCTACGGCCCTGGAAGGATCGATCTCTCGATCCCGCCAGGGTCGTATCGCTTGTTGTCGGGAACAACAAGTTCGGGTTAGAAGATAAACTTCAACGCCAATTGCACATTGCGCCGCTCGACGTTTCCATTTGGCGTTACGCCTTTGGTGGCGCCGACGAACCCGGCTGGTGACATCCTGCGTGCCGGGCACGATGTAAAGGTTCGCGTGGTTAAGCGCGTTGAAGAGTTCCGCACGAAGCTGAAGACTATACCTCTCATTCAGCTTAACGTTTCGACTCACACCAGCGTCCAGATTCCATATGCCGGGTCCGCGAAACTGGTTGCGCCGAGTCATGTTTGCCGGATACGGACCAAAGTCGGAACAGCCGCCGCATACAGCATTACCAAACGCTCCCACTGGTTGACCGGTCAGGTCAATGTAGTTGAAGAAGTTGGCGTTGCCGGTGTCGGTAACGTTGACTTGTAGTGGTCCGGTCGCGACCAATCTTGGACCTGCAAAATTGGCGTTGCTTCCGTCAAAGATGGTGAAGGGCGTGCCGGTGCGGGCGTTAAAAATTCCCGTTAACGACCAACCGTCCAGCAAAGCCTTCGTTACACCAGTCGTGTTCTTGGCGAAGGGTATCTGCCAGATCAAGCTGCCCACCAAACGATGCCTGACGTCATAGTCCGCCGGTCCATAGTCGAAACTCGGATCATAAGGATTAGTCAGTCCCAGATTGCTATTGAAGGCGCCTTCACTGAAGGTGGAACTGAGGTTGTCATTCGCCTTGGCGAAGGTGTAATGCAGCGTAAACTGCATGCCGGTGTTGCGGAAATTGTTTCCGTCAAGAGCGACTATCAAGGCGTTGTAACGCGAATAGCCTTCATTGCCGCGCGAGTTGATGTTTGAGTACTGACGTTGTTGAGTCGCGAATTTGGATCCGCGTCTCCGAGGTAGAAAGCTCCCGCTCCCGTTATGTTCAAAGGCGAGATTGAATAAAGCTTTTCACCACGCGAGCCTGAATACTCAACTGACAAAACGTTTCCACGGCTAAGTTCGCGTTGGAACGCGAAACTGTAGAAGTGGGCATAGGCATTGATGATGTCTTCGCGCACGTGACGCAGACTGGTTGGCGGGCAGGACCTTTGTCGGCGGCGAAGTTCCGGCCAGCGGTCCAGCATTGTCAGTCGTAACCTGTAAATTGGTTACGTCGACGTTGTTGAAAAGCGACATCACCGCGTAATTCGGTGGATTCTGAATCACGTTGAAGGTGACGTTGCCAAAGTTGCGCTCGTAAGCCAGACCATAGCCACCACGAAGACTGGTTTTGCCGTCACCAAAGAGATCCCAGGCGAAACCGACGCGTGGGGCGAAGTTGTTTTTGTCTTTTTTCCATAGCCCACCGACAGGACTATCGCCGGCAATCTGAACACTGCCGTTGCGGATTCGTTCCTGAAGCGTAGCGCCCGGAACCAAAGTAGAAGTTGGAATCCAGCTCCGGATTCTTGTTGTGCTGTACGCCGTAATATTCATAGCGCACACCGAGATTCAACACCAGGTTTGGTCTCACGCGGAACGAATCGTTCACGTAGGCCGCCCACTCGTTGTAGCGGTTACTACGAGTGAAGTCTGGCGGACCGACGGGCAGATTCACACTTTCCCCGGGGAATTTCCCCTGCGGAAAAACGGCAGCTTGAAACTGATTGATGTTGCCGGTGACGAAATTGCCCAGCGCCTGCGCGTAATTGCCCTGAACGCCGAGGCTTTCGACCGCGTTCTCATAAGCGCCAAACGTGTTCGTGTTCTGGATGTAAATGTATTGACCACCAAACTTGAGCTGGTGTCGGCCGAGCGAGTAGCTCATGTCTTCATACACCTGCCCCAGGTTCTGCGGCCCGCCAAAGCCGGCGGGAGAATTCGCCGCGTTGTATGGCCAATAGCCGGGCATCGCGACCGCGTTGCCGCCAATGGTTCCGGTAGCACCCGGGAACAGGAACAAGTCCAGGTCCCACCGGATTTTCTCCGTAAGGCTGACTATTGTTCAGGCGATTAAACGCGATCTTACTTTCCGAAAGCAGACGCGGTGAAAACGTATGCGTCAGCGAAACGAGAAAGTTGTTGTTTAGTGTAGTCGCCGGCGTATCAAATCCGGCATAGGGACTAAACGCCGAAGTGCCGTTAAAGAAGTTCTTGTTCTCGCGGGCATAGCGGAAATAGATCAAGGTCTTGCTGCTTAGATTGAAATCGACGCGCGCAGCGGTCGAGTAAGTGTCTTGTGGAATTCCGCCACCGAGATTTGTTGGTTCGGTGAATCGGACCAGCTGGAAGGCCTGGAGATCAGCCGGGAGCGCTGCGAATGCATTACCCGCCGGAAGATTAAAGGTGTCAACGAGTTGGCCAACCGTGAAGCTGGTTGTAGTTGGTGTGCTTTGCAAAGTGTATCCGGCAAAATAGTTGCGCGTGGCAGCTGCGGAAGCATTGATGAGCGCTGCCGTCGGAACTACCGACAAGACATCGCCGGCACTGCGAACGCGCGTCCATTCAGTGCTGTTGAAGAAGAACAACTTGTCCTTGATTGCCGGACCGCCGATGGTGTAGCCAAACTGGTTGCGTGTGAAAACACCACGCGGAATTCCGTTGGCATTATTGTTAAAGCCGTTCGAGGCCAATCGTGAGATACGATTAAACCCAAAGCCTGATCCGTGGAACGCATTGGAACCGCCGCGGGTCAGAACGTTAATAATGCCACCCGAAGCTCGTCCATACTCCGCCGAAAAATTACTGGTGACGACTCGGAACTCGCCGACCGCATCCAGCGGAATGTTCTGGCCCAGCGCCGCGTAGTAGACATTGTTGTTATCAACGCCGTCGAGCAGCACGTTGGTGCTGGCAGCGCGCAGGCCGTTTATGTTGAAGCCGGCGCCGCGTCCGGAAACACCAACGCCCGGCACGGCCGGTCCCGGATCGTCGCTGGCAACGTTATTGGCCAGCCCGATCAGATCGTAGGGATTTCTGGTTAACGTCGGCAGCTCGCGAATCTGGGTTCCCGTAACGATGTTGGAAACTTCAGCTGTTTGCGTGTTTACCTCCACGCCTTCGCTGGCGATCACACTGACCGTTTCGCCGGTGACTTCTGTGAGCGCGAGCTGTGTGTCGACGGATACCTTCGAACCGATCGTCACCTGCACTCGCTGAATACTGGCCTTGAAGTTACCGCCCTGCACGGTCACGTCGTAGAGCCCAGGCTGAAGCGCGGTAATCGTATAGGTTCCATCGTTGTCCGAAATGGCGGTCGTTTCGCGGCCGGTATCAACAGACTTCACGGTGATATTCGCCGCGACCACAACCGCGCCGTTCGGATCGGTTACCTTCCCGTTGATTTGACCGGTCGCGCTCTGGGCAAACGTGGCGCCGGCCATCATGGCAATAGCAAACACGACTGACAGAAATCCGAGTGCGCCAGTCGCGGCCGATTGTCGTAGTTTGGTCTTCCTCATATCAATTCCTTTCTTAACCTTTGTCCCTTGAAAGAGAACTGCCGTGTGATCGTGAGTTCATTTGCTGATGCTCACGAAGAAGGGGAGCTTCTCATGCTCTGCCTGCAGGCTACGGCTGACTCGCGATGTTTTGGGGAGAGTTTGAGCGGCGATTCAACAACCCGGGTCTCCGAGAACTCGGAAGGCCGCCTGACAGTCAGGCCACTTGGAAGTGCAACGATCGTGCCTTTCGACACTGCCGATTAAAAGCCAGTCTGTCACTCGTCTGGGCCAAGTCGCAACAAAGTACGTAACTCGTCTTGTGGAATTTGGATTCTGGTGAGCAGGTAAAATTGCGGATCTTCGGATCATTGGAGAGAGAGATTTTCGTCTCCCGTCAACAGTCTTCAGTTTTTCGTTTCCGCTACAAAGCAAATCACCCGGCCTTGATGGACCGGGTGACTTGGATTATTCAATTTGAGATCTGAGATCTCAGATTTGAGATCTGAAATTCAAGACTCAGGCGTGCTGAAGTTCCTGATGGTTGGGATCAACCAGTGGATAGATATTGCCAAGTGCGAGCGGGTTGATCTGGTAATGTTTGATTTTGGAATTCAGCGTAGTCACCTTCAGGTTAAGCAGTTTCGCAGCATGCACCTGATGGCCGCCCGTCTGAAGCAGCGCCCGGCGAATCAGATCAATCTCGAAACGACTGACCTCGTCGTAAAAGTCGAAACCGCTCTCGATGGTTAGCGGATTGACGTCGTTAATGCATTGCACCTCGCAGAGAAGCCGCAGAACCAGCTCCTGCAGGGTCGCAAGGCTGTTTCGGGATGTTACTGAGTCGGTGTTTTCCACTGGAGGGGCTACGGTTTCCAGCTCTTCCATTCCCCAAGTTGCCGTTGAGTTCATACTCACCTCCCTGCTTCCTTTCGGGCTTTCAAGGCCGAATTTAGTGGGGCAAGTTATAACCCTGAAGCTTTACGCCCGGATCGCTTTTGTGACGGAAGGGCAGACGCCTGTGACTAATGGGCTTGAGGTTGGGATAGCGGTAGTTGTGACATTTTTCTATGGACTTTGGATTTTGATCTTGGAACTTTGAACTTTGTACTTTGCGCTTGAGCCCCCGTTCAGTTGTAAGGCCTCATAGACGCGTGAGCACGGCGAAGGTCGCAAAGCGCTGCGTTGACCAGATAACATTCAAGGCGGCCAACGCAAAATCAGAACTGGGAGCGATAGCGACCAGCCAAAAACGCAACTCATGAAGAACGGGCGCCTGAGCCCTCTCAACCCCAGTCTTTTAAAGTGAACTCTCGGCTGGTCGCTATCGCTCCCAGTTCTGATTTTGCGTTGGCCGCGTTGTTTGGTGAATCATTGCTTCGGAGATGGAGATCGTCATCCTGCCCACGCACGAAGCAATACTGAACCGAACTTCAAGTACAAAGCTCAAAGTACAAAGCTCAAAGTACAAAGACCTAGACCAAAGACCAACGTCTTAAGGCAGTTTGCCCAAAGCTTCCTGGAGCTTGTCACGATGGTTGCGGGAGAGCGTCAGTTGCGTACCGTCTTTCAGGATGACGCGGTATTCTCCATGGAACCAGGGCTGTAACTCCTGAATAAAATCGAGACGAATTATCGACGAGCGATGAATGCGCACAAACTTTCTGGGATCGAGTTGCGCTTCAAGACTACTGATAGTTTCTCGCATCAAGTGGGTCTTCTTCGCGCTATGCACTGACACGTAATTGCCCTCTGCTTCGATCCAATCGATTTCGTTTGTTTCAAGGAAATAGATACGTCCGGCGGCTTTGATAACCAGCCGTTCCAGATAGTTTTTACCGGCCTTCAACTCTTCAAGCAGGGCGAGGATGCGTTGATCCATGCCGCCGTTTCGGTCGCGCAGAAGTTGCGCCTTGGCTCTTTGCCACGAAACATCAAACCGTTCCTGGTCGAATGGTTTTAGTAAGTAGTCGAGCGCCTGCACCTCAAACGCACGAACGGCATATTGATCGTAAGCGGTAACAAAGATGACGTAGGGGATTTTTTCTCTTCTCAGAGATGCCAGCACCTCGAAGCCGCCGACCTCGGGCATTTGCACATCAAGGAAAATCAGATCCGGTGACTCATTACGAATTGCTTCCAACGCTTCGCGCCCGTTGCAGGATTCACCAACGATCTGAACCTGCGGATCGCCCTGCAGCATTTCGCGCAGCATCTCACGGGCGAGCGGCTCGTCGTCGACCAATAACACGCGGATCAAAGGAGAGTCAGTCATCTTTCCATTCGCTCGACCACGATCTCGATTCCAAGAGTCGCGGGGTCGGGTTGCTATGATCCAACTTACACAGCGCACCTGTAATTGGCAAAGGGTTCCGGTAGTGCCCGGGTTTGGTTTTGTAACGCAAACTGTTAGTTTGCGGGCGCGTTGAATGCCACTCATTCATCGCAAACTAATAGTTTGCTTTACAAATTAGAGCACGACCGAATTTCCTGTTTCGCTTACTGTTTGCTGGCCGAGGGCCGGAAACGACCAAACTGCCTGGAGTCAGGCGATTTCCGATTGGCTGGGAGCGGTGCCGTCTGTATGAAAGGGTATTTCGAGAGTTACTATCAACCCGCCTGCCGGATCGTTTGTTAAGTCAAAGAGATGGTCCGCTCCATATAACCTTGTCAGCCGAGTCTCGGTATTGGCCAATCCCAGACCCTTCTTAAGCTGGTTCTGGGATGTCCGATGTTCCGGAAGGCCCGGGCCGTTGTCTCGAACTTGAATACGAAGCTTTCCATTTAGTTGTTTCGCTTCGATTTCGAGCAATCCCGGAGTGGAACGGGGGGCGATTCCATAGCGGATGGCATTCTCAACTATTGGTTGCAAAATGAGGTTCGGTACTTTGGCGTCGAGTGTCTTGTCGCCCAGGTCCATGCGGGTGACCAGGCGGTTTTGGAAACGGATGCGCTCGATCTCGAGATAACAACTGAGAAACTCCATCTCTTGTTTGAGGGTTACCTCCTGCGAGCCGGAGTTTTCCAGTGTGAGTCGGAGAAAATCTCCCAGCCGCGTGATCATTTTGCGAGCAGCTTCCACGTCTTTGGTTAGTAAGGCTGAGATGGAATGTAGTGTGTTAAAGAGAAAATGAGGATGAAGCTGCATTTTCAAAGCCTGCAGCTGAGCGTGTGATAGCTGGGCCTCGAGCTGAAGGGTCTTCAACTGGCCTTCGCGATAACGGCTGTAGTAGCTGTAGGCATAAAAGGTCAGCGCTATCAGCAAATAAATGCCGATGCCTTCGCTGAAGTTTGCCACCACAAATCGGGTTAAATAGTCGAATGAGAAAGGTTTGCCGACCGGGTAGCTCCAGTAGAGCCAAAGCGCAATGTGACCAAGCGCAGTAAGGAAAACGCTGAGAAGTATGCTGATAGGAACGTGAAGCAGCGAACTCCTCAACCAATTGTTTCGCTCGATTGGCAGTCGCGCCGCCGCCCAAAGCACGAGCGGCGTGGCCAGCGCCCACAGGTACGACCAGGTCATCTGCAGGTAGAGCGAGTCGACAAACAACATCGGACGCTCTGAGCGGTAGGATGTGAAGTAGCCCTGCAGCGTAAAGACAAGACCGATGAAGGTCCAGATTCCCCAGATAGCCGCCAGCCGAACCCAGCGCCTTGGCCGGATCTTTATTGAACCTTTGCTCTCGAGGTCTCGAAATGCGTTGTCAGTCATTTGCTGAAATCTTAATCGCCGAGCTTCACCAACCTGGGGCGAGAAGCGATCGCCGGCGCGCCAGTTGAACTGCCGCCCCTCGTCGAAAGTCTATTCGCACAGACGATGAGGGCGATTGAATAAAAGGCATCACGTTTTCCTGTTAATAGTAGACCTTCGCAAGCAGGGGAAAGCAAACCGGAGCAGCAACCCGCAAAGTCGTTTAGGGGGCCCCAGGCGATATTCCTTGAATTTCCTGAACCAGGCTTTGAAGGATCAGTGCTGCGGGACTGGAAATCGAGTTTTGCAATGTTCACGTAACAGTTGCCCAGGCTCCCGCATCGCTAATGCACAGTAAGGGCAGATAGGAGATTGGGCGAAGGGCACTTTTAAGACATTACGACTGCCCGTACAACGGGATTGTGATGAACTGGCCGCGACGACTGGTCAAACGGCCTTACGAAATGACGGCAAAACTATCCAAAAAATCGTTTATGGGCACAGTAAGAATAAGTGCCGCGGCATGTCCCTGAGAAGGCCAGCGCTATTGGCCTCCGGCGACCAACGCCTCTTGAATGGTGAAGTATCCCTCGTAGAGCGCCTTCCCGAGAATCGCGCTGTCGATGCCACAGTTTGCACGGCTGACTCGCCGAATATCTTCGAGTGATGAGATACCCCCTGAAGCAGTAACCTTTAAACCGGAGGCGCGAGCGATCTCGCAAGTGGCCTCGACGTTGACGCCGTTGAGCATTCCGTCGCGTGACACGTCCGTATAGATGATGCGTTTGACACCGACCGAGGCTAGTTGAACCGCAAAGCCTGCCGCAGACAGCGCTGCTTCTTTTTCCCAGCCGCGCGTTACGACGGTTTCCCCTTTCGCATCAATCCCAACTGCAATCTTTTCGCCGCCGAACAGGTCCAAGAGCGTCTTTAGTGTCTCATTAGATTCAACTGCCAAAGTTCCGAGCACGACCCTTGCAACGCCAAAATCAATTACGTGCTTGACCTGCCCAACAGAACGCAAACCGCCACCAAACTGCACTGGTATCTGTATCGATTGAACAATCTTCCCGAGTGTTTCGCGGTTGCGCGAGTTTGGTTCCGAGAAAGCGCCGTCAAGATCTACGATGTGAAGCATCTTTGCGCCCGCGGCTTCGTAACCCTTGGCGATATCGACCGGATCGCCGTCATAAACTTTGGCAGTCTCTCTGCGTCCTTGTGTCAGGCGCACACAACAACCGCCTCGAAGATCAATCGCGGGAATAATTAGCATCAGCTGCCCTCAGTTTGCCTGATTGTTTCTATTACTTCCGGTAAGAGCACGCCGTTTGTGGAAATTGCGTTGCCACCTGAAATCGTCCGCCGGCCACGCCAGTCAGTAAAGGTGCCGCCCGCTTCTTCAAGGATTGGAAGTAGCGCCGCGCAATCCCAAATATTCATAACTGGATCGAGCATCACATCTGCGCGGCCGGTGGCTACGAGGACATGACCATAACAATCACCCCAGGTGCGCGCCGCATTCGCTTTCAGGCGCATCTCTTCCAGCGCTGAGCCAAATGTGTGTTCACGCGTGTTGCTGAAATCCGTTGCCAGCAGCAGGGCTTGGTCGAGAGGACAAGTTGACGACACTCGCGCAGGCGTGTGGTTCCAGATGCAGCCCAGGCCGATGGCCGCATAAATAATCTCGTTGAGCGCGGGCAGATTAACCACACCTAAGACAGGTTCCGCGTCAACTTCAAGTCCGATCATCACGCCGTAAAGTGGCACGCCGTGAACAAAAGAGTATGTGCCGTCGATCGGATCAATAATCCAGCGACGGCCCGTCGCTCCGCGCTTCTCAGCCTCTTCTTCGCCCAGGATGGCATCATCTGGAAAGACTTGCTCGATCGACTTGCGCAGGTGCCTTTCCGTTTCACGATCGGCAATGGTGACAAACGAATTGTCAGCCTTGCGGTCCGGTGACAGAGTTCCTTTGAAGTAACCCTCGGTAATTGCTCCTGCTTCGTGCGCCAGCCGGACAGAGAATTCGAGGAGTTGACTAAGTTCTGAGCTGTCGATCGTCATTTGCCTCTCTTCCTTCTTAAGTTCAGCTCACCGCTCACTTGATCCAAAGTCAGCCCGCGCTCCACCAGCAACACAACAAGGTGGTAAAGCAGGTCAGACGCTTCTCGAACCAGTGCATTGGAATCTTCATTCTTGGCCGCAATGATCGTTTCCGTGGCTTCTTCGCCCACTTTTTTCAGGATTTTGTCGAGACCCTCAGCAAATAAGTAGCTGGTGTAGGAGCCTTCAGGTCTTTCGCGCTTGCGTGATTCGATGAGCTCATAAAGATTGCCAAGTGTCCCACCCAGTTCCGACCGTGCTTTTTGGTTACTCGCCGGCGCGTCCTGTAGTTCGTTGTGAAAGCAGGACTGGGCGCCGGTGTGACAGGCTGGCCCTTCGGGCACAACCAGAATCCGAATCGCATCATAGTCACAATCAATTGACACATCGACGACTCGCTGTTTATTGCCCGAGGTCTCGCCCTTGTGCCATAGGCTGGACCGCGAGCGAGACCAGAACCAGGTTTCATTTGTTTCGAGAGTGCGTTTCAGACTTTGCGCATTCACGTAAGCGAGCATTAACACTTCAAGTGTGTTCGCGTCCTGGACTATTGCCGGTGCGAGTCCGCGTTCGTCAAACTTTATTTCAGAGATTGCAATCTTCATCTCACAATTACTCCTCGCGAGCGCAGGTAATTCTTCACGTCCGCGATCTCGTATTCGCCCGAGTGAAAGAGCGATGCAGCCAGAACCGCGCTCGCTCCTCCTTCCGTTAGTGCTTCATAAAAATGGTTGAGATTTCCGGCGCCTCCCGAAGCAATTACTGGTATGCGCACAGCCGAGCTAACCGCCCGCGTAAGCTCCAGGTCATAGCCATTTCGCGTACCGTCGCAGTCCATGCTGGTCAGGAGTATCTCACCCGCTCCCAGCCGTTCAGCCTCGACGGCCCACTCGATAACATCTAATACGGTGGGCTTGCGGCCGCCATAAGTGAAAACGCCCCAACCCCCGCTGACGTCGCTGGGATTGCGCCGTCGCGCATCAATTGAAACGACCATGCATTGTGATCCGAAAACTTCCGCTCCTTTACTGATCAACTCGGGCTCCTCAATCGCGGCAGTGTTAAGCGACACTTTATCGGCGCCCGAGCGAAGCACTGCGCGAATGTCTTCAAGAGATCGCAAACCGCCGCCAACAGTGAAAGGAATGAAGACTTCGTCAGCGACCCGCCGTACGAGTGCGGCAACAATTTCTCGCTTATCGGACGATGCAGTAATGTCAAGGAAAGTCAGCTCGTCTGCGCCCTCAGCGTCGTAACGTTTTGCCTGCTCGATCGGATCGCCCGCATCGACGAGTGAGACAAAACGAATGCCCTTGACCACGCGGCCACGGTCAACGTCAAGGCAGGGAATGATTCGCTTTGCCAGCATGGTCAATCGGCCCGCGCAAAGTTTGCCAACAATCTGAGGCCCGCAGCCTGGCTCTTCTCGGGATGAAATTGCACCCCCGAAATATTTTCGTGAGCTACGACGGATGCGTAAGCAACGCCGTAATCAGTCTCACCCAGAACGAAACTGCTGTCGGCCGGCTCGCAATAGTAAGAGTGGACGAAATAAAAGAAGGCGCCATCCGCTATTCCTTGCAACAGTGGATGCGCTTGTCGTTGGCTGATCTGGTTCCATCCGACTTGAGGTACGACCAGATCATCTGAGAAACGAACCACGCGACCTGGCAACAGGCCCAGGCCCCGCGTCGTGCCAAACTCTTCCGACTCTTCAAAGAGCATCTGCATGCCCACGCACACGCCGAGCAGAGGAGTCCCTTGCGCCGCGCGCTCAGTCACCAGCCGATCAAAGCCGCGTTCGGTCAATGCTCTCATACAGGCGCCGAAGGCCCCCACTCCGGGCAGCACTAGACGATCTATTGTCTGCAGAATTTCCTCATCGGCGCTTACAACTGCGTCGCAGCCGACCGCGGCAAAGGCCTTTTCGACTGAACGCAGGTTGCCGACTCCGTAGTCGATGATGCCAACTCGCGACACGACTTTCAGAGAACTCCTTTTGTGCTTAATACACCGGTGATTCGCGGGTCACGCTCAACTGCCTGCCGCAAGGCGCGCGCTGTTGCCTTGAAGGTCCCTTCCAGCATGTGGTGCGTGTTGCGGCCACGCAGGCAGTCGATATGCAGATTGAACTTCGCGGTCTCAGCCAACGATCGCCAGAAGTGTTCGGCCAACTCAACCGAAAAGTTTCCAATCTTCTGGCGCCGTGTCGAGACTTCATAGACCAGGTAAAAGCGACCGGAGAGATCGATCACTGAGCGGCACAGCGCTTCGTCCATCGGCACAACTGCCTCGCCATAGCGTCTGATTCCGGATTTGTCGGCCAACGCCTGCGCCAGCGCTTGTCCTAAGGTGATCGCGATGTCTTCGACCGAGTGATGATCGTCAATTTCCAAATCACCTTTGCAAACAATTTCGAGATCAAATAGCCCGTGCTTCGCAAACAGGTCGAGCATGTGATCGAGAAACGGCAAACCTGTACTGACGCGCGAGCTACCAGCGCCATCGAGGTTGAGCTTGACGCGCACATCAGTCTCTTTCGTCTTGCGCTGAATCTGCCCGACGCGCATGATTGATTCGCTTCTAGTTTTGTTCATCGTTATTACCCTTCTAAAACCTGCGAAGCGGGTTCAACAATACTTCGCAACGCCTGGATCAACAGATCGTTTTCCTCGGGTGTTCCGACGCTGACGCGAAAATATTCGCTCAACATCGGATACGTGCTCACGTCGCGGATCAAAATGTCCTGCTTCAGTAACTCGGCGAATACTCGCTTCGGATCGGCTTTCGTCCGCACCACCATAAAGTTCCCCTGCGAACGCAAAGGTGCAAGTCCCTTAACCTTGCTCAGCTCGACGTACAAGCGCTCGCGCTCGTCGATGATCTTTTGCACTTGCGGGCGCAACTCCTCCTGATACAGGTCGATTGCTACCTCTGCTGCGGTCTGCGAAATGGTGTTCAGGTTGTAGGGCAACACGGCTTTGCCGATCTCGCGCGTCAATTCAGGGGCCGCCAGCAGATAACCTACCCTGAGGGCCGCCATAGACATCGCTTTCGAGAACGTGCGGAGGACTACAAGATTCCTGTGTTCGCGCAACCAGGGAACGACGGAGTGTTCGGCAAATTCGTGATAGGCCTCGTCAATAACAACCAGACCGTCGTTGCTTTCAAGCAGGCCGCATAAATCGTCATCGCTCAAGACGCAACCCGTCGGATTGTTTGGCGAGCAAATAATCATTACATCCGGCTTCGAATCTCTGGCGGTGGCTTGCAACGCTTCAATGTCATAATTCAAGAAAGGAGTAAGGGGGACGCTAATGACGTCGCCACCCAGCACGGTGGTGATTTGCCGGTAGAGAGCAAAGGTTGGTTCAGAGATCAGCACGCGCTTTCCCAATCCAACGGTTACCATCAATAGCGCCTGGATCAGTTCATTGGATCCGTTGCCGGCGATGATTCCTTCCGGCATCCAGCCCGCAAACCCGGCAAGCTGTTCACACAAATTTGCGGGAGTAAAATCCGGATAGCGGGACCACTCGCGCGCATCGAGGCGTCGCAGCGTCTCCTCCTTGATGCGCGCCGGAGCGTCCCATGGGTTTTCGTTCTGATTGATCTTTACGCGCGCGCGATCCGGCGAAAGCGCATAAGCTCGCAACGCGCGAACTTCAGGCTTGATTCTGTCCAAAGAATTTCTCAACTTTACTCCAATCTGATTTCAGCCGATCGCGCGTGTGCATCCAGACCTTCGGCCTTCGCTAAGGTGGCAATTTTCGCCGCTGAGCGCTGTAACGCTTCACGCGAGTAGCGCAGCGTGCTCGTACGTCTGACGAAATCGTAGACACTCAGCGCGGACGCGAATCGGGCCGCGCCGGCGGTGGGCAGTACATGATTTGGGCCGGCGAAATAATCGCCGACAGCTTCGGGCGTGTACGACCCAAAAAATATCGCGCCCGCATGCAGGACTCTTTCGGCCACAGCTTCGTCGTCACGTGTGATAATTTGCAAGTGTTCCGGCGCCAACTCATTTGCTATTGTGCATGCCATGTCGAGGTCGCTGACGACGATGATGGCGCCGTACCGGTTTAGTGATCCTTCAATTATGGCTCGCCGCGGCAAAGGTGCCATTTGACGAGCGACCTCGGCGGCAACCGCTGCCGCAAGTTTATCGCTGGGGGTAATCAAAACGGCCGAGGCATCCTCAGCATGTTCCGCCTGTGCCAGCATATCGGCCGCCAGGAAATCCGCGCGAGCTGTGTCGTCAGCGATGATCACTACTTCGCTCGGTCCCGCGATGGAGTCGATTCCTACTCTCCCAAAGACGAGTTTCTTCGCAGCGGCAACAAAACGATTTCCAGGGCCCGTGATTTTGTCTACGCGCGGTACTGTCTCCGTGCCATAAGCCAGAGCAGCGATGGCCTGTGCGCCACCAACTGCGTAAACCTCCTTAACGCCAAGTTGCAGGAGCGTGGCCGCAATCGCCGGGTTTTCCTGAAGAGAGCGGGGCGGAGTTGCGACTACTATGCGATTAACCCCGGCCAATTGAGCCGGTATCACGTTCATCAACACGGACGATGGGTAAGCAGCAGACCCGCCGGGCACATACAGGCCGACGCACTCGATTGGCGAAATACGTTGGCCCAATCGAACGCCTCGTTCGGTTTCCATCTGCCACGATTGTTGTCGCTCATGTTCATGAAAGCTTCTGACGTTCCGAATCGCTTCAGCTAGAGCTGCCAGAAACTTCGCGTCAACCTGCGAGGCCGCGTGTTCAAGTGCTTCCGCAGAAAGGCGAAGCTCGGACACTCGCTGTTGATAACCATCGAATCGCGCAGCGTAATCTACCAGCGCCTCATCGCCTCGCGAGCGCACGCTATCGATGATCGATTCGACCTCTCGCAATAAGCTGGCATCGAGCGCGACAGTACGTTCCCTAAGGGAGTGAAGCTTTTTCTGTAGACGTTCGTTTTCGGCGCTCGGAATTACTTCAATCACCGTTCGCTCTCCTTTGCGAGGCCTGGTCGAGAGATCTAATGAACTGCCCAACCGCTTCGGCTTTTAGTTGATAACTCGCGCGATTCACCACCAGGCGCGCGGACGACCGGGCAATGACTTCGACCATGGTCAGCCCGTTCTCCTTGAGCGTGCGGCCAGTTTCCACCAGGTCAACTATGCAGTCTGCGAGCCCAAGAACCGGCGCCAGCTCCACCGACCCCGACAATTCGATCAGGTCGACAGCAATACCGCGCGCGCCAAAATGTTTCGCGGCGATGCGTGGATATTTCGTGGCTACCCGTAGCATGCCGAATTGATTACACATCGCCTGACTTTTGGCGGCAACCACGATCTGGCAAGCTCCGATGTCCAGGGCCAGCGGCTGCAATAAGTCAGGCTCACACTCGAGGAGCACGTCACGACCGACAATGCCACAGTCCGCCACGCCATGCTCGACGTAGACAGGAACGTCCGCAGGTTTTACGAAGATCAATCGATAGCAGCCAGACTCGTCTTCGATGGCCAGGCGGCGAGTGGATAACGAGTCGTTCGACAACCTCAAGCCAGCTCGTCGAAGCAGATCGAGCGCGTCAGCTTGCAGTCGGCCTTTAGAAATTGCCAGAGTCAATTTTGTCACGGCGCCACCTCACCGGAATCGATCATTATCCGCTCACCCAGTGCGCGCTTAGCCATTGCCGCGCGGAGTAAACCAGACAAATCGGTGTCTGTTATCAGCTCTGCACTTGATTGGACAGGGGAACTTGATTCGGCGCGGTTCAGCAGGATCTCGGTGAGCACATCAAGCTCAAGCACAAAGCCAACCGCAGGTTCGGTTTTGCCGAAACTAGCTGTCAGACCGTCGTAACGTCCACCGCTTCCGATTCGCGAACCGCTGCCGTCTACATAGATTTTGAAAGTCAGACCGGTGTAATAGTCCATACGCGACACGTCGCCGAGATCGATCGCAAAGTGATCTGACAGCTGAAGCGACTCGATCACACTCCACAAGCGGGCGATTCGGTCCAACGCCGCTCGGGATCTGGCATTTGTGATTGATCGGCGAGCTTCGTTCAGAATCTCGTGCTTCCCGGAAATCTGAGCGAGCCGGGAGAACGCGTGCAAATCTTTCCTGCCGGAGTAGTGCGCGAGAAACTGTTCGAGATCGGAGGTGTTGCGGGTGTCGACGAGCCGGCGCATTTGATCGCGGGAATCCGGATCGAGTTTCAGTTCTTCTGCTATCCCGTTGAAAACATCGATGTCGGTAAGAGTTATTGAACAACCGCGATCGAGACCGAGACCTCGCAGCACTTCGCAGACAATTGCCAGCAACTCAATGTCAGCGACACTACTGTTCGCACCGATCAGTTCGCAGCCGATTTGACTCGACTCTCTTCGCCAATCCGTATGAGACTCGGGTTGTTGACGAAAAACCGGGGCCACATAACAGAGACGCAATGGCCGTTCACGTTGGGCGAAAAGAGTGGCCGCAGCCCGGGCCACCAAACTTGTGACGTCAGGTCGGACGGTCAGCAAGCGACCGTCGCCGTCGCTGAATCTGAAAGCACGATGAGCCTGGGTGGGACCCATGCCGTGCTCAAAAAGAGAGTAGTAGTCAATTGTCGGGGTAGTGATTTCTTCGTAGGACCAACCGTCGAAGATCGACATGACAGTCGCCTCAATGGCCCTTCTCAACCGTGCTTCAGGGCCGCAGTAATAACGCATTCCGGCTGGAATTTTGGAAAGTGGTTCTGACATATAACGAAAGCGTCCTTAACGGAAAAGCAAAACCCGCTGCCGGTTAGCTATGGCAGCGGGTTCGCGAAACTCTTGGTTGTGATTCCTGTTTACTCTCTCGTCGCTTCAAGCTTCCGGATCACAATCTCGAGCGCGCGGCCCCGATGCCCGTGATGATGGGCATGATCGTGTGCGCCGTGGATGTGATGTGTTCTCTCGAAGCTCATAGAATACTGTTTGGTCTTCTAAGGTAGGCGACTATATACCGAACCATCCGGCCCGTGTCAACCATTCTTGGGACAGGAGGAGTTTTGCCGGCGGGTGCGAACAAGTCCCGTCCGATGCTCTCCAGGGCTTTCCAGCCGCCCATTTCCCCCATTCACCGCATCCTCTCCGCAACTCACTGCATACAAGCTCCCGAATTGGACAAACTCGTCTACACTCTCTGCTCCTGCGATCTCCCCATAAGACTTCAAGATAAGTATTACCCGGAGGGAATGATGGAACGCTGCTTTGAAAGGCTTTGGAAGGCCGGACCAGCCGTGATTTTCGGCGCCATAATTTGTTTGAGTGCCGGGAGTGCCGCCTTTTCCCAATCGGCAGCGCAGGATCTCGTACCGGTGCTCGAAGGACTCGACCCCGTCATGCTGGTGCAGGGGAAAGAAGTCCAGGGCAACGTCAAGATCACAGCAACGCGCGGCCAATTCCAATATCTGTTTGCGACTTTGGAAAACAAAACTGCTTTTGAAAAGGACCCGCCGAGTTACGAAATCCAGTTGGAGGGAGCTTGTGCGCGCATGGGGCCTGGGGTGGGGGGCAACCCGGATCTTTACACCGTCTTTCGTGGACGTATCTACATCTTTGGTTCAGCGGAATGCCTGAAGATGTTCAACGCCGCGCCAGAAAAATTCATTGAACCTGAACCGACTGTAACCACTGGAGCTGCCGCTCCCCCCGATGCTTTGAAGAAAGGTGAGGTGCTGATCACTAAAGCAGTTGCCGCCCTGGGTGGTGAGGAGAAGGTTGATGGTCTTAAGAGCTATCGGGAACAGGGAATCCTAATCACAACAATGCCTCAGACACAGGTGGAAACGAAAACCAATCTGACGATTGTTTTTCCAAACAGTATTCGTCGAGAAATCATCCACCAGTTCGGGCCAATAATGAGTGTCGTGACGCCCGATGAAGCATTCGTAAGTACTAATCGCGGCACGAATCCCATGACGCCAGGGGCACGTCGGGAACTGGAAAAACAAGTAATCAAGAGAACACCCCTCGGCATTTTGCGCGCCCGTAAGAGCGCGAACTTCAAAGCCATCGCTTCCGGCACGACTAAATCCGGCGACCTGAATCTCGAACAGCTCGTGGTTGAAGTGGACGGTACCAATCTGACTTTGGGAATTGATCCGGTCACAGGGCGGATTCACAGTCTCGCATATCAAGGGCGCGGGGTTAGTGGCGCGTTCGGCGCGATCGTGGAATCGTTCATGGATTTCAGAGCGGTTGACGGTGTCTGGCTGCCTTTCAAAACCAATATTAGCTGGAACGGTCAGGCAAACCGGACGCTGACTCTCGAGAGCATCTCCCTCAACAGCAAGACTGATCCGGCGCTGTTCGAAAAACCAAAACCGAGCAAGGCGCAGTGACAACCGGACCCGCAGATGAAGGTAAGCCATGAAACAAATGAGACGTAAGTGGCGCGAAACTGTTCTGCTACTCGCGACAATCTCGTTCCTGCGAGTTGACGTTTGCCTGGCGCAGTTATCAGACCGGACGGGCCAGGCAGACTGGCCGCAGTGGGGCGGGCCGCATCGTGACTTCAAATCAGATGTGAGGGGGCTGGCGGCATCGTGGCCGGCCAGTGGACCACGCCGGCTTTGGATGCGTGCGCTGGGCGATGGTTATTCAGCCATCGCCGTCGAAAGCGGCAAGCTGTACACAATGTATCGCAGTGGTGTGCAGGATGTGGTGGTGGCCCTTCACGCCGCCACTGGCACAACTGTCTGGGAGTACCGATACGATGCGCCGTTTACCGGGGAGTATGAGTTAGAGCAGGGACCGGGACCCCGCTCGATGCCCTTGGTAGTTGGCAGTCAAGTGTATACGGTGGGCGCGTCGGGCAAGCTTCACTGCCTCAATAAGCAAACCGGAAAACTAGTATGGGCACATGATCTGGTGCGGGAGTTCAATGGCACAGTGCGCGTGCGCGGCTATTCCTGCAATCCCATAGCCTACAAGGGCACCGTGATTCTGATGGTTGGCGGAGTTGGCCATGCGATTATGGCGTTCAATCAAAAGGATGGCACCGTGGCCTGGAAGAAACAGGATTTGGATAACTCCTATTCATCTCCATTACTTATCAAGGTAGATGGCCAGGACCAACTGGTGGCCTTTATGTACGGCCAGATCATCGGGGTTGACCCGAATAATGGTGATCTTCTCTGGAGCAATCCTCACCCAAACGAAAACGGTGTGAACGTCAGCCTGCCGGTCTGGGGCGACGATAACCTCTTATTCTGTTCGTCTGGATACGATGGCGGAAGTCGCGTTCTCAAACTCACCAGAAGTGGAAACAAGACAGTCGTGGAGCAAATCTGGGCCAGTAAACTAATGCGTATCCATTTTGGCAACGCCATCCGCATAGGCAGCTATTTATACGCTTCGAGCGGTGACTTCGGTCCTGCGCCTTTTACAGCAATTGATATCAGAACCGGCCAGGTCATGTGGCGCAACCGTGAGTTAGCGCGGGCTACTGCCGTGCTCGCCGATGGACGCTTCATTCTGCTTGATGAAGATGGGCACTTGGCGCTCGCGACGCCCACACCGGAAGGGTTGAAGATCGCTTCCAGGATCGAGCTGCTTACCAGTAATGCCTGGACCGTGCCAACGCTGGCGGGCACGACGCTCTACCTGCGCGACCGAAAGAATGTCATGGCGCTGGATTTGAAATGAGCGAGGCGCTCCGTGCGCCATTAACGCTGAAAGCGCCAGCGTTTGTTAACGGCAAAACCACGCAACCCCTTCAGGGTTGCGAACAATCTCCCCGGTCATGTTTGAACCAAGGGTTTCAGAGCAAACCCTGGGCTGGAATTGGCGAACGCTTTCAGCGTTATTCATTTCCGATAGTCGATTCACACGCCCATGAATTTTCGACTTTTGTGCAGCGCTACTCGGTAGCATGTGGTTGGGAGCCCACTCGGGGTAAGTACCTCGCTACCAAGCTATCAACCGCCGGGAAATCGATCAGCTTACTTACGCATTCGACGCAGCCTGCCTCCAGCGCCTTGTGCTGGATGGAAGGGTCGCACAACGCCGATATCGCCACTATGGTAACTCCGTCTAATCCGGGTAGAGATTTTATCCGGCGCGTCGCCTCGTAGCCGTCCATAACAGGCATGCTCAAATCCATCAGAATAAGGCTGGGATGACTTTGCGTGGCGAGTGCCACCGCTTGCTCGCCGTTTGTTGCTTCAACTACCTCGTATCCCTTCCGCCGCAGTTGTATGCAGATGAGTTCGCGGATGTCGTCCGCGTCGTCAACCACCATCACCGTGCCGCTTTGGACAGTGAGTAAAGACATGACACCCTCCTTGACCATCGACGCCGTTTAGAAATATTGGGGGTTGTAAGCGGGAGTTTAGCGGGGCAGACTTGAGGAATTCTTGAGATCACTGAAGGCTGCATTTCGGGTGCGTTGTAAGTCGGTTGCAATCAGATTACGTGACCTCTAAAAACCGAAAGGCCCATCATTCTTATGCTTAGAAACAAGCATTAACCCGATCCTCTTTGTTACTCTAAACAACTACTTGGGCGGGCTTGGATTCCTCAAGCGCCGGATGCATCCTGGAAACGTGAAGGAGTGTAAAAGATGCCGTGGCCTCCGGATAACGGATGGTCAGTGAAGCTAAGATCTTCTCAAAAAACTCAGCACGGTTTTGTTGAACTCTTTGGGTTTTTCCACTGGCGGGTGATGACTCGACCCGGCGATGACAACCTTGCGTGCGCCGGGAATTTTTGTCGTGAGCGTATCGGAAACATTCTTGAGGGTTTGTGCATCCTCCCCTCCTATAACAACGAGTGTCGGCACACGAATGCTTCCCAGCCTTTCGATAGTTGGCGGCTCCGGGTATTGCAGAAAGCCAGGGCGCAAGGTCGCCAGTGCCATAAAATTGTCGAGAATCATCTGCTTCAAACGCACATATGACTGGGTGCCGGGCCGGACAGCGGCGTAAAGCGCACTCTTCATGACCACGTCAGCAAATGGCTCGGCACCCTTGCTGTACGCCTCGAACGCCTTTATCGCCTCCTTGTCCTGCGGCTGCTGGTCGCCGCGCAATCCCGCTCCGACTAGCACCAGTCGATCGACCCTTTCAGGATGTTCCAGCGTGAAGTCGGCGGCGATAATGCCGCCGAGCGAGAGGCCCACGATCGAAGCGCGTTCGATCTTCAGAAAGTCTAAGAAAGCGCGGAGGTCCTCGATGTGCGAAAAGGACTCGGTCGCCGCCGATGACTTGCCAAAGCTGCGTAGGTCATAGCGGACAACGTGGTAATGCCTCGAGAACTCTTGCATCTGGTCGTCCCACAGCCGACTATCAACTAGCCCACCGTGAACCAAAATTACTGTCGGCCCTTTACCGGCCATTTCGTAGTAAAGCTTAGTGCCATTAACTTCCGCCATCCCGACCTGTACTTTGTCTTCAGTCAACGCCTCAATCCCTGTGCACAGAAGGGTCAATAAAATTAGAGTCCCAGCTAATAATGAGATTACTCGACTAATCATCCGTGGTCTTTTCATTTTACAACTCCTAAACATGTTTCCGTGGCCCAGATCGGGGAAGAGCTTGTTAAAGATTCCTTAAATGCTCTCCACGTCATACTGACCAACTTTATGGGAATAATCATTCTCAAAAGTTACTTGTCAGGAGCGGGCTCGCACGCTTGCCCGCGTAGCCAGTTTTTCAGACCGGGATTTAATCCACGAAGCAAAACGTAAAGATTCTTCATCGCCTTTTTGCGTCGTTTGAGGGACCCTAGAGGAAAAGTTAGAGGAAATTCGCGGCCCGCGCCCCGCTGTGCATTCGCGGTTTATGCGTTTTCTCTAAGAAAAATTGGCTCCGCAGGTAAGACTCGAACTTACAACCCTCCGGTTAACAGCCGGATGCTCTGCCATTGAGCTACTGCGGAATAAGCGCCCACAACATAGTCTCAAACCATGAGCGAGCGCGAAGAAATTTTTATAGCAGATGAGGTTGGGAGCGTCAAGGAAGGTACTAATGGAGTAATGAGCTCCCCAATATTACTAGTGGAAAGTAATCCGGGTTCTGATGGGTTTTTAAATGGTTTCCTTTGTGTGCGCTTTGGACGGCGCCACAAGGGTGAATGAGAATAATTTTCAAGAGAGCTGACTTATACGCGTCACGGTCATTGAATACACCCTGTTTACTTGCGCTCAACCCGCGAACTGCGAGAATATCTCGCACTGCCCAAACCAAGCTTTTGAAAAGTCTGTCGCGGATTGATCCGCCCGAAAGAGGTTGCATGGAACGTCGAATAACTTCCTGGTTCAGTCAAAACTTAAGTGCCGAGATGCCTCTGGTGGCGTACGGACATGCCGGTCAGACACTCCTGATGTTTCCTACCGCGGCCGCGGACTATCTCGAGTATGAGCGGTTTCATTTGGTTGATGCCATCAAGCCGCTTATCGAAAGCGGCAAGCTGCGCGCCTACTCCATCAATAGCGTCAACAAATATAGTTTGCTCAATGAGGAGATGCCGCCACACATGAAGGCGGAGTTGTTGACTCGGTTCGATCGCTATATCACCGACGAAGTCTTGCCGTTGATACGCAACGACGCCGGCCCCGACGCTCGGCCATTAACGACGGGAGCGAGCCTGGGAGCGTTTCTGGCAGCCAATGCCTACTTCAAGCATCCGGATTTGTTTCGCGGTGTGATTGCGATGAGCGGAAGCTACGATGTGCGTTCGTATCTGAAGGGCTATTACGACGACAATGTCTACTTCAACAACCCGGCCGATTATTTACCAAACCTAAATGACGACTACTACCTCCCAATCCTACAAAAGGCGAGTGACATTTACATTCTCACCGGTCAGGGAAACTACGAAGCGCCTGATCGCAGCCAGAATCTCTCCGACACTCTAAGAGCCAAAGGCATTCCACATAAGCTCGATCTTTGGGGCGCCGACGTGGATCACGACTGGCCCTGGTGGCGAAAGATGTTGCCGCACACGCTCGGCGTGATCATCGGAAAGAACGAAAATTGAAGGATGAAGGATGAAAAACGTAAGAGGGGGAACAGGGTAAAAGGGGAACGGGGAAAGGTAAGACTAGTTTATGACCCTTTCCCCGTTCCCCTTTTACCCTTTTCCCCCAAGTTCTTAGGGTTCGTCTCCGCCCTTTTTCCCTTTCTTCTTTTGCGGATCCACTTCGCGCGGACGCGTTGTGGCTGGTGGCGCACCTTCAGTGTGTGGTGTTACCGGTTCCGTTCGCGGTTGCGGGTTGGGTGGGCCGTCGTCAGCCTTTGGCGGCGGCGGCAGAGTCATCTGTTCCAGCTTAGGCTCTGTGCTGTTCGTCGCCGGCGACGCGTTAGTATCTTCGTCTGTTTCCTTTGCGGCGTCTTCATTAAACTGGGCCCGTTCGGCCTGGAGCTCACGCTGCCGCTGACGGAAGAGTTCCTTCATGTCCTCCGGCATTCCCGGCGCTTTGTCGAAATCTTCTTTCGGTTTCCCTTTCAGAAAATCCTTCATGAAGGTAATGAACATCGGCAGCGCTCCATGACCGCCGGTCATATCATTGCCGAGAGGCTTCTTTCGCCCCGGGTAACCCATCCATACGCCGGTTACATAAGTTGGCGTGTAACCGATAAACCAAACGTCAGTGTGATCATTGACCGTTCCGGTCTTGCCGGCGAGCGGCACTCCCAGCGAACTCGCCGCGGTGGCAGTACCAAACTGCACCACGCCGCGCATCATCGAGACCATCGTTAGCGCGACATACTCATTCACAACTTTGTAAGTTGTCTTCTCCCACTCTTCGAGCACCGCCCCATCGCGATCGAGTACGCGTCGAATCAGATGCGGCTCAACACGGACGCCTTTGTTCGGAAAAGCGGAGTAGGCCGACACCATTTGATCGAGCGGCACCTCTGTAGCGCCGAGCGCGGAAGGGAGATAAGGCGCCATCGGAACTTTGATCCCGAATCGCCTCACCATCTGCGAGCCTGTTTGAATGCCAACTGTTTGCAGCAGATGGACCGCAGGCACATTCATCGATTTTGCCAGGGCCATCTTCATTGGCAGATCGCCGTTGCCCAGAGAGCCGTCGTAGTTGTGGGGCTCCCAACTGCCAATCTTGATCGGCGCGCCACTTACCGTAGTGTCCGGCGTCATGCCCCACTCGACCGCCGCGGTGTAGATGAACGGCTTGAAGCAGGAACCCGTCTGCCGGTAAGCCTGCGTGGCATTGTTGAACTTGCTGGCGCTATAGAAGTCGTAACCGCCTATCATGGTCACTACTTCGCCTGTCTTCGCGTTGAGCGTCATCATAGCCCCGGCTATTGCCGGCACTTGTGAAAGTTCAACTTTCAAGCGTCGGCTTTTCTCATCGACTTCCTTGATTTCAAACTCGGAAAGATATCCCGGCTTCAACTCGTCTTTCGGATTACGCTTGGACCAGCCCATGTCCGCTGCACCGACGGTTGCCGTGTAGTTGCCAAAACGGATCGTGGCCTCGTTTTTCGCCATGGTCTACTTTGGTCACCAGTCCCGATAAGAAACGTCCTTCGTGATAGTCGTTTCCGTACCAGTCCGGATCTTTGTAGTTGGTCAGTTCCTGCGCCGTCGGCGGTCCCTGTCCGTTGTTCGCCGCGGTCGGAATCATTTTGTAGCTCGAGCGCCAGCCGGCATGCGTCTTGTCGTAATTACGCAAACCCGCGCGCAATACTTCATAAGCCCTCTTCTGCGCCTCAACGTTGATAGTGGTGTAAACGGCGAGCCCACCCTGCGCCACTCGCGTCGTATATTTGTCTTCGAGTTCCTGTCTTACGGTCTCGACCGGATAATCAAACGCGCTCGACTTGGGTTGCGACTGGTAGTAAGCAGTGTCGGCTAGTTGGATTGGCTTGGCTTTGGCCGCATCCACTTCCGCCTGGGTCGCGAAGCCATTCTTCGCCATCAAATCCAACACCAGATCGCGACGCTCTTTTGCCCGCACAGGGTTTGCAGTCGGTGAATATTCGCTGGGAGCCTTGGGAACGCCGGCGAGCAAGGCCGCTTCGCCAATCGTCAGGTCTTTCGCTTGTTTGCCGAAATAGGTTTCCGCTCCGGCTTCCACACCGTAGGCATTAGCGCCAAGAAAGATGTGGTTTGCGTAAAGCTCCATGATCTGGTTCTTGGTGTAGTAACGTTCGATCTGCAACGCCAGGGCCCACTCATTCATCTTGCGCTTGATGGTTTGTTCTTTGGAGAGAAACAGGTTCTTGGCAAGTTGCTGAGTTAGTGTCGAACCGCCTTCAACTTTGTCGCTGGTTAGATTTTTCCAGGTGGCGCCGATGATGCGGATCGGATCGATGCCGACGTGATCGTAGAAGCGAGCGTCCTCGACGGCGAGGATGGCGTTTTTCATCACTGGCGGAATCTCGTCGTACTTGAGCGGGATTCGTTTCTCGAGGGCAAACTCGCCAATTACGGTCTCGCCGTCATCGGCATATACGCGGGTGACCACGCTCGGCCGATAGGTTGCCAGCGCTGCGACTTCGTTAGCGGCGCGGGAATAGTTGAGTTCATAGGCGGCAATCATGCCGGTTAACCCGCCGGCCGCCAGAGCTAACATCAAAACTGCAGGGAACCAGAAACGGCGGAGCAGGTGTCGCCGTTGTTCGGGAGGCGCGGCCACAATTGCCTTGGGAGAATATGATTTCAGCTTCGAACCGGGCGATTTTGTCGACATATTAGTTCGGTCCTCAAATTAAAGTCGCCGTTAACAATGCTTTATAACTCCCATCAAAGGCAACGTGGCTTCCCACAGTGACCACGCCTGGGCTGCAACTGGAACAATTGTAACTTAGTCAGGGGCTTAACCTCGATCCGTCACAACACCATCCGTGCGATGACAATAAGGATTTGAATGAAACTCGCGGGCAGCCAGAGCAGCAGCGCAATTAGCCGGTCCCGCTTGGCTTTGGCGTAGTCGGAATCCGCGGTTTTCAGTCCCCCAAGCGATGGCCGCCAGCGAAAGAATGCCAAAAACCAGACCGAGGCCAACAAAAGCCCACATTGCGCCAGCCGCATTCCTGATCCACTTAGCCATATTTACAGCGTTGTTGACCTTTTTCTGATTGTCTGCTGCTGCCTCAGCCGCGTAGCGGTCGACCGGGGCTGAGCAGAAGCGGCAGGTGGCTGAGTCGCTATAGATCATTTCCCCACACTTCGCGCAAGGAAATATTCGTGCTCCCGTCTGAAAGGTTGAACTCATAGGTTTGTATCTTTTCCCTGAAAATCCGGCCGGCAAACTTATTACAAAATTGACCTGAGTCCCCGGTTTCACATCGGACGTCTTAGCCCTTATGATAGGGTTGGAATGCAAACGGGGGCGACAGGCTTCGACAGGGGTTTGGGCGACCGACGGATGCCATGCCGGGCTACCTTATGCAGCTCGTTAAAAAGCGTAGGGAAAAAACAATTGCCAACTCTAACGAGTTAGCTCTAGCTGCCTAATTAGCCGCTAGCGTCTCGCCGCAAGTTGCTTATGCGCGCGGAGGGAGATGTCACTCAGATAAGCTGGCGCGAACCTTCGGTCCGTGGGTTCGCGCGAGATAAAGTCGGACTAGCTTTCACCGCGGTCTTGTCACTTCACTTACTCGGTGTAAAGCGAACAACTGATCGCTCGACGATCAGGAAAGAGAAGTGACTAAGCATGTAGAGTCTTTCGGCGGCTTCTCTTGGATCCGAGTTCAATTCTCGGCGCCTCCACCAATCTTTGAATGGATGAGGGATTGAAGGATGAGGGATGAATAGGAAAGCCCTCCGTGGTTAGGCTGGCTTTTTCATCCCTCATCCCTCATCCTTCATCCCTTGATTTCCAACCTTCCCATCGGCATCTTTGACAGCGGCGTAGGCGGACTTACCGTCTACCGCGCCCTGCACGAGCGCTTGCCTAACGAACATTTTGTTTACCTGGGCGACACTGCCCGCGTGCCCTATGGTACGAAGTCACTTTCTACAGTCGAGCGCTACGCGATTGAGAACTCTAGATTTCTTGAGGCGCACGGCATCAAGCTGTTAGTCGTCGCTTGCAATACCGCGTCGGCCCTTGCCTTGCCGGCTATTCGCGCAGCTGTCGGCGTCACCGTTGTTGGCGTCATTGGACCAGGCGCGAGGGCAGCTGCCAAAATCGCCGCCGGTAAAAAAGTTGCCGTGATCGCCACTGAAGCTACCGTGCAGAGTGGTGCCTATGCCCAGGCGATTGCGAAAACCGATCCGTCCATTGTGGTAATCGAGCGAGCCTGTCCATTGTTTGTTCCGCTTGCTGAAGAAGGATGGGGCGAAAGCGATGTTGCCCGCGCGGTTGCCGAAGAGTATTTGAGTGACTTGAGAAAAGAACCACTCGGCGCTTTAGTCCTTGGCTGCACACACTATCCGATTCTTCGCGATTTGATTGGTGAGACTGTAGGGTCCGAAGTTCCCCTTATAGATTCCGGCGAGGCAGCCGCGGCCGAAGTGGCAACGCTATTAGAGTTGAACCATCTCTCGGCGAATCCAGCGGAGCGGGAAGCGCGTGAACGCCAACTATGCGATGACCTTGATCATTTTTATGTGACCGATGCAGCCGAGCGGTTTGCAAAAGTTGCTGAACGATTTTTAGGAACGGCGCCGGCAGTACTTGAGGCGGTCGAAGTCTGGGGACATGATGAGCTTAGAACGAACTGACGGGCGCGCGTTTGATGAGCTGCGTCCGGTGAAGATAACTCCCGGTTACCTGCCCTATGCGGAAGGGTCGGTTCTTATTGAGATGGGCCAAACGCGCGTGGTGTGTGCGGCCTCGGTCGATGAGCGGGTGCCATCGTTTCTGAGGAACAGTGGGCAAGGATGGATTACGGCTGAGTATTCCATGTTGCCGCGCGCCACCCAACAGAGGACGCCGCGAGAAATTAGACGAGGCGGCGCCTCAGGCCGAACTCATGAAATTCAACGTTTGATTGGCAGGAGCCTCCGCGCTGCGGTGGATATGCGGCTACTTGGGGAACGCACGATAACCCTCGACTGCGATGTCCTGCAGGCGGACGGCGGCACGCGTACGGCTGCGATTACAGGCGCTTACGTCGCCTGTGCTTTAGCTGCGCATCGCCTGGTCAAGAACGGCAAACTTCAGCGCAGTATTATTACAAACGAAGTCGCTGCGATCAGCGTCGGCATTGTTGGAACTACTCCGTTGCTTGACCTGAAGTACGATGAAGATTCCACCGCTGAAGTTGATATGAATGTGGTTTGCACGGGTGACGGTCGCTTCATTGAACTGCAGGGAACCGCGGAACGCGAGCCATTTTCGCGCGAGCAAATGGAGAGTTTATTAGCGCTGGCGGCGAAAGGCATCGAACTGCTAATAACTATTCAAAGAGATGCCATTACGAATGCAACCAGCAAGAGTTAAGCGGTTACTGGCTTACTGTCACCCCCGATTCAAGACAACGGGACTGTCCGCAGGGTGCATCGAATTTGAGTAAAATAGCCAGGAAGCGCAGAGGACGCTCAAGCCCATCGTACCGGCAAAGCGCAAGCAGATCATAAGGAGTTGAGTATTGACATGAAACATCTCTTAGCTGGATTTGTTCTGTTTCTGCTGTTGTGTGGCGGCGTATTTGCGGCTGCCCAAGAGGTCTATGACGGCGGCGGATATACGATCGAACTTCCTTCTCCAGTTTGGAAGGTGATTACCGAGCCTGACGCAGCGCACGAGCATGCCGAATTCGTTAACGGAGATCGGCTCGAGGGTTATCTGCAAATTCGCAAGGAAGTGGTCGACGCCGGAACCACACCGTCTGATCTTGCTCGTCGCGACCTCGATCAGAAACTCAGATTTCTTCCAGGCTTCGTGGAAGGAAAAGAGGAAAAATTTGCTGGACGGCTGAACGGCGTTACCGTCTCCTACGAATTCATCAGGACGGCTAAACCAATGATAGGCCGCATTTATTATCTTCAGGCCGACAACCGCACGATCTACGCCTTGCGTTTCAGTGGCTTGCGCGACAAGCTTCCCCGCATACGCAACCAGACGGATCTGATCGCCCGCAGCTTTAAGCTTAAGTAGCCAGATTCCATAGTACGTTTCTACTTGGCCGCCACGCTAAATAAAGTGTTGGCGGCCAAATTTTTGGAGTGCGGTGACCTTGCACCGCTTTGGGTCAGTGCGCTTGACGCCACGAGTTCAATTTGAATAATGCATACCTGCGATAGCGACCGACAAAGCGCTGACAGGTCAAGGCACTCCAATAATAATGAGACTAAAGTTAGCTCCAGGCTTAACGATCAAGAAATCTCCCATCGAAGGTAAAGGATGCTTTTCAGTTACTCACTTCAAGGGGAGACGAAAAATTGCAGAGTACACAGGCGAGCGGATAACAGAGGCCGAGGCCAATCGCAGAGCTACGCGGCGGAAACTGCGCATCTGTGCAATTAATAATCGTTGGAGTCTGGATGGCAGCCGAGGTGGAAACGGTACGCACTACATCAATCATTCCTGCGAGCCCAATGCTTACATGCAGATTCTTTACGGTCACATTCTTTTCATCGCTCTGCGCGATATCGAGCCTGGTGAAGAAATCACGATCGACTACCAATCAACGCTCCACTCCGACAAAAAAAGGTGCATCTGTGGAGCACCTTCCTGCCGCGGAACGATCAATAAGATTAATTAGGGAAAGGGAAACGGGTAAAAGGGTAACTAGAAGCACAGTTTGGAAAGACAGTACCTCTACCTTCTTCCCCTTTACCCGTTTCTATAGCCGCGGCAGCGTGAAACTAAACTTCGATCCACGCCCCACTTCTGAATCGAGACCTACCGTTCCGCCGTGCTGTTCCACCACTTCGCGAACGAAGGATAGACCCAGCCCGGTAGACTCTTCATCCTTTTCCTGTCCTTCGCGGACGACGCGATAAAACTTTTCCCAGACGCGATCCATGGCTTCAGCTGGTATCCCGTAACCGCGGTCTTCAACGGACAGCCTGACAACTTCAGCTTCCAGCGAAGTTGTCACGGTAACGGTCGTGCGCTCTGGACTGTACTTGATGGCATTACTGACCAGGTTTTTTACCGCCTGAGTGATCATGCTCTTATCGGCAGCCACGGGCGGAAGCCGTTGTGATGGCTGCTCGACCAAACGTATCCGCCTTTTCTTGGCAATCGTTTGCATGCTGGCGATTGTTTCTTTGACCACCTCGTCCAGTCGCAGGGGAATCTTTAATACCTCCTGCCGGTCCTTACGCTGTAGCTGAGTTACCGTCAGAAATGTATTGATCATTCGCGAAAGCCGCTGCGACTCGTTGGCGATGATTGTCACAAATTCCCTGGCCTGCGCCGGCAATTCGTCATCTGCAGTCAACAATTCCGCGAAGCCGTTGATACTGGTAAGGGGAGTGCGCAGTTCGTGCGACATCAAGGAAATCATGTCGCTTTTCAACTGATCGTATTCCTTGAGAAGAGTGAGGTCCTTAATTACGAGCGCCAGGCAGAGGGGCTGAGCCGGGCCCTCGCTTGCTTCGTTGTTTGAGTCCGAATTGGCCAGCACCATAGCGAGACGCAAACCATAAGTTACGTTGCGATCGGCAAAGTGGAGTTCGCATTCGTAAGCTTCGCCGGTTTGCAAGACTCTGCGAACGGCCCGCGCGGGTTCGTCGAAAACATCGGTTTTGAATCTGTCGAGGAGGTCAAAGAACGTCATCTTGCTCGTGTCCTCTGCCTTGATTCCGGCGAAAGCCACCAGCGTCGGATTTGCGAAAGCAATCCTACCGTCGAAATAGCCAAGCGCCATACCGTCGTCTATTTCACGCAGCGCGCCAACACCCACACTCTGCTCCAGTATGACCCCGTTTAGCACATACAGTGACTCTAGTCGCTGGTCCGACTCGGTGGCTGAGAAGAAGGCCAATCCGCTTCGTTTAGTTTCTGTCCTGTGAGCTTCCTCAAGTTGCAGGCTACGCGCCATTTGACCGCTTACCGCGGTCAACAGCGCGCGATCGTCCTCATCAAATTCTTTGGTGACGCGAAGAAGCATGGCCCCAACCGTGCGATCCTCGTGTCGCAGCGGCAGTGCGATGTTTGCAGCAGCAACCTCCGATTCGAGCTTCTCAACTATGATGTCGCCGGCGTTGATAGCCCGGTCACACAAACTAATACCGTCGCGCCAGGCGGAATTCCTACTGGTATCCAGAGATTTGTCTTGCGGCCGCAGGCGAGCTGAGAAAACCAGCCGGCCATCGCGGTCCAGACGAAAGACTATTGCCTCGCTCGGCGAAAGAACGGTGTCGAGGAGCTGCAAGCCGCTGAGCAAACGACTCTCAGCCTCATTCGAGTGAACCGACTCAAATTTTGCCGAAGCCGCATTCAGCTTTTCAGTTAGTTCAATGTCGCGTTCTCGGAGTCGTTGGGCTTGGGTGACGAAGGCGGAGAGTGAAGCTGCGAGAGCTATGGGTGCGAACAGAATATCAAGGGAGTAAAACGCTGAAGCAAAGAGACTCAATCCGGCGAGCGCAACAAGGCCCAGGCCCAGGTAAAGTAAGCCGCGACGTCCCCCAAAGCGGCCGACGACGAACGCCACGAGGAAAGAAACGACAACGATCAGAACCGCAGCCTGCCAAAGGCTAAGAACTGTCAAAGTCGCAGCCGATTGTGCTTTGGGTAGAAGCACAAAAGCGCTTTGAAGGGAAGTCAGCAGTCCTGCCGACCAAAGCGCAAAGCTGAGCAAGCCTGCCAAAGAAGCGATGACAGCATAGGTCAAAAGCGATCTGAGATAAGAAGAACGTGCCAAGATAAAACTGTTGTTTGGAACGGTGTAGTAGGTTGGGCGAATGGAACTTTTGCAGGGGCTTGCAAAAGTGCGTGAATTATACACCGCCGGCCCTCGATTGACTACGAAAAAGCTTGAAATTGGCTGGGTTCAGCTCGAAAGATGGGGGTTTAGCGATCGCAGGGCCGCGAGCAGTTCGGGTTCCTCGCGAGGGTCTACAGTTCGGAGGTCTAGTAGAACCAGGTTATCGGCAATACGACTGATCACGGGAGGTGAACCGCTTCTCAGCTTGTGTTCGATTTCATCTGGTTTTAGTTTCGCATGACTCAGAGCAACTAATGTGGTCTGAGGGTGGACATTCGGACCGGAACCCCCGCCAACGGCGGACTCGCCCGCGATCATAGTGGCCGTTAGTTCCGAAGAGTTGGTCGGCCTCAGCGAGTAATTCAATGAAACGCTGTGCCCGATATTCAATCGCGGCTGGTGTCAGCGCCAGCATTCGCAAAGTTGGTATCTCGTCGAAAACGCCGCGGCGATGGGCATCGAGAGTCGCCTCAAGGGCTGCCAGAGACAATTTGTCCACTCGGAGGGCGCGGTAAAGTGAGTGCCTGCGAAGACGATCAATTATCTCGCGACGTCCCACGATCAAACCCGCTTGTGTTGCGCCTAACAATTTATCTCCACTAAAAGAGACGACATCCGCCCCCGCGACTATTGATTCACTGATGATAGGCTCGTCCTTCAAGCCATAGGCTGAGAGGTCATTCAGCACACCTGACCCGGCGTCCTCGTACAACGGCAGCCCTGACTCATGCGCAAGCGATGCCAGCTGAGAAAGTTCGGGCGCGGCAGTGAAGCCAATGATGCGATAGTTTGAAGGATGAACCCGCATGATCAGGAGAGTGTTGCTGTTGATTGCTCGTTTGTAGTCTTCCAGCCCTGTCCGATTCGTTGAGCCGACCTCAACCATGCTCGTGCCTGAATTCGACATGACCTCGGGAACACGAAAATCGCCGCCTATTTCCACTAGCTCCCCGCGCGAAACGATCGTTTCGCCCGAGCGCGCCAATACTGTCAAAATTAGCAACGCTGCAGCCGCACAGTTGTTAACTACCAGAGCCGCCTCCGCTCCGGTGAGTTGAGTTAAAAGCTCCTCGACATGACCGCCGCGCTTGCCTCGCGAACCGGTGGTTGGATCGTATTCGAGAGTGCAATAACCCGCAGCTTCTTGCACAACCGCCTGTCGGGCTGTTTCGGATAAAGGCGCCCGACCCAGGTTAGTGTGAAGAATGACGCCTGTGGCATTGATGACCCGACGTACTCCTGAAAGACTGTCACGCCGGCAAAGAGATTTCATTCTTTCCACTGCCTCTTTACGCAGGTCTTCCTTGGTCGTTTCCGGCAAGTCCTCAGACTGAATCTGCCTCCGCATTTCTTCAGTTACCTCGCGGGCGATAGCCGTAAGACGCGGCAACCCAACCGAACTTCGCAGCAATGAGGCTTCTTCGGTTCGAAGTAGTTGATCAACTGAAGGGATCGCACGCAACGTCGAGTCTTTACTGGGCGCGTTGTTAGGCATGATGTTTTGGGCTTGATTGCGTTTGTAGGATAGCTGCTCGCAGCAAAGGGAGCAAACCTCATGTTTTGGCGCCTCCTGAAAGATCCGCGGTTCGAAACTACAAGCCATAACCTGGCGGGATAAAAGGCCGACTTAATTGTTGACACAAAGCTTTTAAAACCCCTAGACTCGATTTCAGCTGCGTTGGTCCTCCGACTGACGCCTCCCGCCCGGTGTCCCCGCCTCGTAAGGAGAATTCGACAGTGACTAAGTCAAAAGCCGGCAGCAGTAGCTTCGCCCGAGCACAAATGAGGGCAAGGAATAATCGGCTTTCAGGCCTTTCTGAGCCTACGGTAGACGACCAGTTGACCCGCCTTGAAGAAGACATTCGGCGTCTGAAAGATCGAGTTTGATATGTTCTTTAACGGGGCCTCAAAACGGCCGCCGTACGATACCAAAGGGCGCGTGGATACCATCATGAAACGCATCGGCGATGATCGCAGTATCACCTTCGCCCAACGCTATCGTTATAACTCTTTGTGTTCCCGCTATAACGCTTTTCGCGACCTTTGGCGCCGCACGATGCAGGGGCGAGAAGAAGGGCGCGACCCCGGCGCAACAGCAAGAGCAACTGCCAAACAGCAAGCCGTGGCAGAGTTTAAAAGAGCGGAATTTGTCTGCGAAGATGCGCATAAGGATGTTGAGTTAGTGAAGAATATTTATGGCGCCCTGGTTGAAGCGAAAAAAATGTGCAGCGAGTCGGTGGAGGACTTTTCTTTTCCACGGTTTCATCGACTTATCGCGTCGCAGGCTGACGGCTTGAAGGAACGACTCGGTTGCCAGCGAGTTTCCTTTTCAATTGATGTGGAAGGTGGTCACGTTAGTTTTAAAGCCAGAGGGGAAAAAGGCTAGGGAGATCACAGCTAACAAACAGAAAAGCAACCCCGCCAGATGGCTGGCGGGGTTGCTTTTTCTTTGTGCGCTTACCGGACCGAAAGACCGGAAGCGGTCAGTGGCGTTGCTGTTGCAAGCCGGGGAGACCTACACCTTCATCACATTTTCTGCCTGCGGTCCTTTCGGACCCTGGGTTACCTCAAACTCAACTTCCTGACCCTCTTCGAGAGTCTTGAAGCCGTCGCCCTGAATGGCGCTGTAGTGAACGAAGATGTCCGAAGAGCCTGGCTGTTCGATAAAGCCGTACCCCTTCGAATTGTTAAACCACTTGACCTTACCGGATATTCTAGACATAACAACGAATCCTCCTAACGATTCGGTAAAACGGGGGCGAGAGCTTGCAGAGCTTTCGCGCGACCTGGGTTAAAGCTTGTGGCCCGACGCGCTTTTTAGGGGGCGCAACACGGAAACACAATCAAAAAATGCATGGTGAAAAAACGCTTGGTAGCGCATTTCATCATGCATGTTCACGGGGGGCAACTACTGAAGACATTGCTGTAAAGCTTGTAAAGCGAAAACTTAGAACCAATTTCGAGGCCAAACTCTGAACGAGGGCGCATACTAAGCGATAGCAAATTGGGCTGTCAAGAGAAAAAACCCCTATTTGGCAGTACTGGTTAACAGGTACTGCAAAGGATTGACTGGTTCGTCGTTAATCCGGATCTCGTAGTGTAGATGTGGGCCGGTCGAGCGGCCGGTTGAGCCCACGCGGCCAATGAATTGGCCCCTGGCGATCGTTTGCGCCTGGCTGACGTCGATGTGGGACAAATGTCCGTAACGAGTTGTAAGGCCACCGCCGTGATCGATAACGACTAACTGTCCATAGCCGTTCTGCCAACCCGCGAAGGTCACGTTGCCGCTAGCGCCAGCCACCACGGGATCGCCTGTTTGGGCGTCGATGTCCTGGCCGGAATGAAACTCGTAAGAACTTCCGCCGAACGGATTCCGCCGGCCGCCGAAACCGCTTTCCAGTTTTCCGACTACAGGCCAGATCGACGGAGTGTAGCCACGCTCGCGCAGGATGCTTTCATAAGCCTTCATATTGCGTTCGAGTTGTTTCATCTTGCCTTCCAGCGCGGCCAGGCTTTGGGCGTCTAATGGTAGCGCGGGCCCGCCTGTGCCCGGCAGAACGGGCTGTTCATTTACCACGCCCGATTTCTCTGCAAGCTTTCGAGATGTGTCCTCAACCGCTTCAACCCGATTGTTCAGGTCGTTCAGTTCCCGGCGCTGCTTCTCGTTTTCGGCCCGCAAACGTTGATTCTCAACTTCGATACGCAGGTGTGCGCCCTGTTGTGCGATGCCGTAAAAGCCGTAAATGGAACAAACAAACAGGACGATGATCAGCAGAGCGAGGAGCCTGAGGGATCTCCTTTCTACACAAATACGACGGATGATTGAAGTTGAACGAGGGGAATGAGCAATGATGAATGCATAAAAACGGTCATCTCTAGCCATTTATTGTCTCTCCGGTTGCTCAGCACAATTAGGGGCAGCTGAAACAACTGAAAGCACAGTCTCCAAAAGACGACTTGTGCGAGCTATTGTCCTGCGAGGTTATTTCTTTGCCTGCTTGAAGATTGCAGCGGGTGAATAAAACCCACATTTTGAGGTGAAATTCACCGGCCGTCGCTGCAAAAGAAGGGCGACCCTATCACACGGTCAAAGGCCATTGCAACCCGACCAGAGAGACGATTTTGTTATATATCTGTTGCTTCGTGACGGCGGCGGGAGCGGTCGCGGAGAATCGAAAATACGATCATGATTACGACCGCGAGGAAAATGACAACAATCAGAACCTTGATCGCGGCGAGCAGGAACCCGCCCAGCGTGACTATCGAGCCCAGCAGGGTTATTACCAGCAGTATAAGTGCGGTGATGCCGCCGAGCGCCTTAAGAATGAATGCCATAGTTAAGCCTTGTTTTGTTCTCTATGAGCTTCGTTTGAAAGGAATACTTTCGATTTCCTTCCGGCCGAATTGGGTTGTTTCCCCGGTCTTGAAATGCGGCGATTCAATGGCCGAACTTACGACCACAGACGGCGGTGGTCGTCGCGAGTCAAACCGGATAATGCGATTGCTGGGTTGCCGCCTGCGAGCGTAGTCAAAGAGCATATATATTCCGAGCGCCACGAGCGCCACCGGAAGCAAACGACGAACTGGCAGCTGCACATCCAGCAAGGTATGCAGTAGAAACAGCGTGCCGATAACGACCAGCGTAATCCCCCAGGCAAAAGGATTTCCGTATAAGCGCCTGGCAATCACGTCCTCTTCGGTTTCCGGCGTGAGTCCTGCCCGTATCAGTTGGGCAGTCCGACATGCGTCCACAGCCGCGAAAAGCCACGTGCCCAGCACGCCCAGTATGAAAAAATGCACGCCCTGAGTAAGCACCGCCATCTGGAAGAAGCTCGCAAAAATCGCGAAGTGAACAATTGCTTTAGCCGTTTGACCATTGTAGGCAGCGCCAAGTCCGGGCACGAATGACAAAAGCGTAGCCACAAACGGAGAACTGTTGCGATAGGTTACCGGTGAACCGCTTGCCTGCGACTCCTGACGCAGCATCTCAACGCCGGCCACAATGCAGTCCTGGCAAAATGGAAAGCCTCGAATTCGGTGGTCACAAGCGGAACAGAGCCGTCGGGCACACTGGTTACACTGAACAACTCCCGGATTCTTTGGATGGTAAGTGCAATACAGCATTGTTAGTTTCAGCCCGGACAATTAACTACGGCTGTTTTGCCGGTTCTTGTTGGGAGCCACACTCGGTTTCGGCTGCTCTTTCGGTTGACCGCTGCCCTCGTTCTTTTCCTTCGCAGGTGGCGTAGTTTCGCTTTCTCCTCCGACTAATTCCTTAAAACCATTGGTGATTTTTTCGATTCCGCCATTCGCGCCGGCGGCGTGGCTCTGTTCTGCCAGGCGCACAGTGGCGCTATAAACACCACTGATCGAACCGTCGGCCGAAACTGTGTTAGTCAGCACAAACACTGCCATCAGCAGCATAGTGGCTACTGTTGCGAGTTGTGGCGAGATGATTGGATCAAGCCACATTCGCAGCCACGAAGCGAATCTTTCGCCAAAGGGTGCGCGAATCTCATGCGCCATTTGAGAACCTGACGTAGCCAACAAGATCCTTTCATGCAGGCCGGCGGGTAATGGCTTTTCCTCGCCAGTATAGGTGTAGCAAGCGCCGATCGCTCTGACGACCGCACCGGGAAGTTCCGTGCAGCGTTCACAAAGAACCGCATGGCGTTCCCATCGGTGATAGAGCGAGGCTGGCAGAAACCCATCGAGGTAATCGGTCAGAAACTCTTCAAAATCTCCGCAGCTCATTGCCGTTTCGGGCATGGTGCTCAAGAGGATGCGTGCTTCCAACTCTTTCGGTGCGGGCAGAGCGCTGGCAGCCTGACAGGCTTGCATAGTGTTCTTTACGGCACCCAAAGTTTCATGGCAAACCGGGCACCGCAGGGCATGTTCGGCAAACGCCTTGTTGACGTTGGGCTCGAGTATGCCGTCGAGGTAATCGGTCAGCCGGTCTTCAAAATCGTTACAAAGCATCAAGTCTTCTTCTTCCTGCCCCAACATATTCATTTCTTCCTGCATCGTTCCCAGGCGAGCAGGGCTTCAAGTCTAGGTCTCGCTCACCGCCAAAACTTTCATCCGTCGCAATATCCTCGCTAACTCAATCCGACCCCGGTTAATTCGCGATTTCACTGTACCCTCAGGTATCTCCAGGAGGTCGACAATTTCCTGATAACTCAATTCCTCGATGTCGCGGAGGATGACGCAGGTTCGGAGATCCGGAGATAGTTTGTCGATTCCAGCCTGCACCTGAGCGCCCAGTTCCTGACGCTCCATCTCCTGTTGCACCGAACGAGAAGCAGTATGCAGATGATAAGTGTGATCGGCGAGGTCGTCAGCCTGATTATCGTGGGGCGTGCGCTGACGCTTTCGGTAATCGTCGATAATCAGGTTACGCGCCAACCTCATCAGCCAATTCTGCAGGTCGCCCTGTTTAGCGTCGTATTGTTCCAAAGATCTATAGATTCTAATAAAAACTTCCTGGGTTAAATCCTCGGCAGCGTCTGCTCGCGAAGTAAAACGGTAGGCCAGGTTATATATTCTTCGCGAATAAGTATGAACAATATCTTCCCAGGCCGCGCCATCTCCCGCGCGACACTTGCGAACCAACTCGGCTCCATCGTTGGCAGCCAAAGCTCTTGCAACCCTCACTTATTCTCTCCGCCTACCTGGTTGGTGCGAGTACGACTCGCGCCGCCGGGACTTCTCCCTGGTGAGCGGAATTACGATTCGCATAAGGGGAAAGTTCCCGATCAAACCGTAGAACCTCAGATCCGCGTAGTTTCAGGAGACAGTGTAGCTTAGACTTCAAGCTTTAGCTTGCCAGTTTTCCCTAATAACAATCGGGAAAGTGAATTGTGGAATGGCCTGCGAACTCGGCCGAGCCCTTCTTGCTCCGTGTTATGAACTGTAGTAGCCTTCGCCCGGCCCAATATCTTGTGGTTTAGGTTTGTAACGAGCCGCGCTTTTATAATTCTTGAAGTCTAATACTCGAAAATATGTAGAGTTTGGGGCGCTCTGCTTCCTGGCTCTGGCCATTCTCTGGTGGTTTGGCAGAAAGCTGGACTGGCACGAAGTGCGGCAGGCGGTGAGCCATGCCAACCCTTACCTGCTGGGCCTGGCAGCGCTGGCAATCAGTTTGGCCTATTTCTTTCGTGCCGCCCGTTGGGGGGCGTTGCTCGCTCCTCTTTGTCCCGCCAGTCTGCGGAATCTTTATATCGCGACAACGGTGGGATTTGGCGCCGTGTTTCTATTGGGGCGCACCGGGGAAGTGGTACGCCCGGTCGTGCTGCCGATGCTCGACCCCAAAATCCGTCCCAGTGCATCCTTTGTCACGATCATGGTCGAACGAATCTACGACATGATCGCGGTGGTTCTTTTGTTTGCCCTAAACCTTCTATGGTTTCGACCACCGGTGAATGCGGGGGTAGAGTTTGGACGAGTCCGCACCGCTGGGATAGTTCTGTTGGTGCTTGCGTTCGCAGGCGTATTCGGACTCACTCGATTTAGAAAAAAGTCGCAAGGTGCGATTGGCTGGATAAGAACGAAACTTGAAGGGCGACGTTTTGTTCCCGCCCGGCTTACGCGCGCGATACTGAGTATTCTCGAACAACTTGCCAGTGCTTTGCGAGTGCTGGTGGATGCGCGTGAACTTGCTGTAACTGTCGGCTGGTCCGCCATGGTCTGGATTGCAATTGCCCTTGCCCAACTGCTCGTATTTCGCGCCTTTGGTTTGCCATTTGGCATAACGCAAACAGTGTTTGTTCTTGGTTGGTCGCTGGTTGGTTCGCTCGTGCCCACGCCAGGTGGGGCAGCGGGCGCGTTTCATGCGGCCACCGCCGCGGGACTCATATCGCTGGGAGTACAACGTGAAACGGCTGCGGCCATCTCCATTGTGCTGCACATTGTTGACTTCGGACCGGCCCTGATTTTTGGCATTTATTACATTGTCCGCGGCGATATCAACCTTTCGGGCTTGCGCGCCAGAACGTCATCCGAATCAGTCGAACATGCAGTTGAAGACGAACCCATCTTGCCCGAAGAGCTTTTCGCGCAAACAGAGTTGGAAACGGCCGCTGCCCAGGATTGAAATGTCGGCGGAACACTGATCGAAACAATTTCCGAGGTCAAATGCGATGAAGTGTCCATTCTGCGGTTATCTCGAAGACAAGGTGGTTGATTCGCGCGAGTCTCGCGAAGGCGAGGCGATTCGCCGCCGCCGCGAATGTCTGCGCTGCGAACGAAGATTCACCTCTTACGAACGCATCGACGAGATTCCCTACATGGTCGTCAAGAAAGACGGACGTCGCGAACCTTTTGATCGCAACAAAGTGATGGCCGGTATTCTGCGGGCCTGCGAAAAACGTCCGGTGGCCTCAGCAAAGCTCGATGGCATTGTGAATGCGATAGAGAAGTATGTGCAGGAATCGTCGGAACGTGAAAGACCGACCAGCAAGATTGGTGAAATGATCATGCGGCGCCTGAAGGAGCTCGACAAAGTTGCTTACGTTCGCTTCGCTTCGGTGTATCTTGAGTTTGAAGACGTCTCCGAGTTTATGACTGAGTTGAAACACCTGGTCCGAACCCGCGCGAATCAGGCCGGCAAGAAGTAAGGAAAGTTCTCGAAGTGATTAAACCAGCACGCGCTACGGGCCTCGAACGGCTGGAACTCCATCGCCTGCGCGATCGCGTGGGACGCTTATTTGCTGCTTTGCAGGAGGCCACAGTTGCTGACGATCCGCTGGCCTCGGAAACCTGGGCGCCGCCGGTGGACCTTTGTGAAACCGCTGATGCGATCGTGGTGCGAGTAGAACTACCAGGGCTTACGGCCGAACAAATCAAGATTGGTGCGACTAACACGCAGTTGAGAATTTGGGGCGAGAAAAAACGACGTGTAACTCGCAACAAGATACTTTCGCACCATTGCTCGGAGCGTAGCTATGGAAAATTTTGCCGGCTGGTGCCTATGCGTTGGACGGTAAGCATGCGAGATGCAACTGCCGAAGTGGCCGATGGAATGTTGACTATATGTCTTCCGAAGATTGAGGACCGCAGGGGAGTGGAATTTAAGATCCCGGTAAAAGACGCCGACGAAAAATGAGCAACAGTTGTCGGTTAGGTAACAACCGATTGCTTCTGGAACTGACTGAAAGTATGTAAAGAGTAATTATGGCAATTATAAAAGACAGTGAAATAACCGAGAGCATCGAAGTCGCGGAAAGCAGCCAGGACTTGCAGATTCCCAGTGATCTGCCGGTGTTGCCGCTACGTGACATCGTCATTTACCCGTTCATGATCGTGCCGCTGTTTGTGTCGCGCGAAAAATCGATCCGCGCGGTGGACGAAGCTCTGGGTGAGAATCGCATGATTCTGCTTGCTTCGCAGAAAGATCTGGACAAGGAAGAGCCTACTGCCGAGGACCTTTATAAAGTGGGCACGGCAGCCGTGATCATGCGCATGTTGAAATTGCCGGATGGTCGCATTCGAATACTCGTCCAGGGACTGGCGCGCGCCGAAATTGAATCCGTCGACACTTCAGGGCAGTACATTCGTGCTCACGTGCGCGTCATGGATGAGGTCCTGCCTCCGGAGCGTTCTCTCGAAGTTGAGGCCCTGGTCCGGAATGTTCGCGGGTCAATGGAGAAAGCCATCAATCTGGGCAAAAACATCTCGCCCGAGGTGATGGCCATCATCGCGAATTTGGACGACGCCGGACGATTGGCCGATCTCTCCGCCTCAAATCTTGAACTAAAGGTCGAGGACGCGCAGTCCGTGCTCGATATTCCCGACACCACCGCGCGCTTGCGTCGTGTGAATGAACTGCTCAACAAGGAAATTGAAGTGTTAACAGTCCAGCAGGAGATTAATACGCAGGCGCGCGCCGATATTGATCGATCGCAACGCGAGTTCTATTTGAGACAGCAGATGAAGGCAATTCAAAGCGAGCTTGGCGAAGGCAATGAGCTGGCGGAGGAAGTAGCGCAGTTTAGGGAGAAGATCGAAACTTCAAACATGCCGAAAGCCGCCGAAGATGAGGCGCTGCGACAATTGAAGAAGCTCGAGCGAATGCATCCTGATGCCGCTGAGACGGCGACGTTGCGAAACTGGATGGAAATAATGACCGACCTGCCCTGGTCGAAGGCGTCTGTTGATAATCTTGATCTACAAAAGGCCGAACGCATCTTGAATGAGGATCACTACGGTCTGGAGAAAGTTAAGGACCGAATAATTGAAGCTCTGGCCGTGCGCAAGTTGAAGGAAAAACCCAAAGGACCAATTCTTTGCCTCGTCGGTCCCCCGGGAGTTGGCAAAACATCCCTCGGACGTTCGATTGCCCGCGCGCTTGATCGTAAGTTCATGAGGTTGTCACTTGGCGGAGTGCACGATGAAGCGGAGATTCGGGGACACCGGCGGACTTATGTGGGCGCCATGCCGGGCCGCGTTATCCAGTCGATACAACAGGCGGGCACCAATAACCCGCTAATCATGCTCGACGAGATCGATAAAGTCGGCGCCGACTTTCGCGGCGATCCCTCGTCAGCACTGCTGGAAGTCCTCGACCCCGAACAAAACAACAGCTTTCGCGATAACTACCTGGGCGTAACGTTTGACTTGTCCAACGTTATCTTCATGACGACTGCGAATGTGCTGGACACAATCCAACCACCGTTGCGCGATCGCATGGAGGTCATTCGTCTGGCGGGTTACACCGAAGAGGAAAAACGCGAAATTGCCCGGCGACATCTGATGCCAAAACAGCTGGAAGAAAACGGAGTGACGGCTAAGGATCTGCACATTTCCAAGACCGCGTCTGACCGCGCTGATTCAGCAGTACACACAGGAGGCAGGGCTGCGGCAACTGGAGCGAGAGATCGGGCGCATCTGTCGCAAAGTGGCACGGCGAATTGCGGAAGGACATAAGGGCTCGATTAGCGTTTCCTTAAAAAACCTTCATGAGTTTTTAGGCGCGCCCAAAATCATTCCCGAAGAAGTCCTCAAGAAGGATCAGGTAGGCGTTGCAACCGGACTGGCCTGGACTGCTGTCGGCGGAGACGTGCTTTTTATTGAAGCTTTGAAGATGAAGGGTAAAGGGAATCTGGTGTTGACCGGCCAGCTTGGAGAAGTGATGCGCGAGTCGGCGCAAGCTGCATATTCTTACGCCAAGTCACGGGCGAAGGAACTGGAGATCAACGAAGAAGACTTCAGTAACTATGATCTTCATATTCACATTCCGGAAGGTGCCATTCCCAAGGACGGACCGTCGGCGGGAATTACCCTCGCCACCGCAATGGTCTCAGCCCTGTCGGCGAGGGCCGTTAGGAAAGACGTAGCCATGACCGGCGAAATCACGTTGCGCGGAAATGTGCTACCGGTAGGCGGAGTAAAGGAGAAAGTACTGGCTGCGCGACGCGCTAGAGTTTCAACCATTATCTTGCCGCTGCAAAACAAGCGTGATCTCGACGAGGTACCCAAGGAGCCGTTCAAAGACATCCGTTTTGTCTTCGTTGAGAATATGCGACAGGTCTTTCGAGAAGCCCTCAAGGAAAGGGTGGTTCCTCCCGTGAGTTCGGGGCCTCGCCCGCAAAGAATCCCTCAGGCCGCGGCGGCCCGACCAGCTTAGATGGTAAACCATCACAAGCTGGCTGTATTAATTCGAGCCCTGCAAAATGAGTGGATCTTTCTGCCTTCCTGCTGCGTTTAAGTAACGCGCACAACCCCGGTCATGGGAGAGTGCATCTGTAGTCTTTGGCGGTGATAGTCCGGTGGAAAAGTTCACCAATTTGCCGTTTAATTCGGAAGGTAGACTTGTTTGACACTCCGGAAAATCGTGTGATAACCTCCGGGTGGCTTAAACCGGCCTACGGACCATCCAATTCAGTAATTATCGAGAGCGTAAGGCCCTAAAAGAACATAGATGTCGCTAAAAACCCGGGAAATTTGCCTTAATACTCAGGAAAAGGACAAACGATTGATGAGAACGAGCTACCCGACCTTGATAGCGCGCTTAACGCTATTGGCGGTACTCGTTTTGCCAGCTGCCGTTGTCTTCGGACAAATTCCAGCTGGTGGCTCGTCTGCTCGCAACATTCAAACCGAGGTCGAGAAGTCAGCGCCGCGCGTGGCGCAGATAATCAAGAAGGCTGAGGACTCTTTCCGTAAGGGCAAGCTGAACCTCGAAGCGGGCAAGCGTAGTGAGGCTCGCGACGATTTCGATCAGGCAGTCGACGAAATCCTTACCTCGGGTCTCGATGTACGCTCGAGCCATGACCTGCAGACCTATTACCTGGAATTAGTCGAACGGATCTATCGCGAAGAGGTTCCGCTTAATTCACCCTCGAGACAGGGTAACGTGATCGAACTGGTCGCTCAGGCTGGTAAGAACGCACCGGCTCCGCCGCCAATACAACAAATCGGTTTTGTCGATCAGAAGTTTGAGCCGTCACCGCTTGATGAGCTTAGCAAGCTCGTTCTCAATGCTGATGAGCAGAATGTTTCGGCTGACGACGTGCTCGCGCTCGAGCAGGCCAAGCAGAACGTTAATTTCGTCTTCACACCAAATCCGCTGATCCAACAGTACATTAACTACTACCAGGGTCGTGGGCGAAGCACGATGGAGTCAGGACTGCGCCGGTCTGGTGTTTATATGAAGATGGCGCGCCAGATCTTCAAAGAAGAAGGCGTGCCGATTGACATTACCTGGCTGGGCCAGGTGGAAAGCGCCTGGAAGCCCAAGGCAATGTCGTGGGCTGCGGCTTCGGGTTTGTGGCAGTTTATTCCTGGCACGGGACGACAGTTTGGTTTGCGCCAGACGGCCTGGATTGATGAGCGAAATAGTTTTGAACAGGCTACGCGAGCTTCGGCCAAATATCTGAAGAGTCTCGCTGCGCGTTATAACGGCAACTGGGAATTGGCGATGGCCGCTTATAACACCGGCGCCGGTAACATTGACCGGGGCATAGCGCGAGCAGGCACCGCTAACTTCTGGGCGATTTACCCTTACATCGCACAGGAGACACGAAACTACGTACCCAACATCCTGGCGACCATACTGATCGCGAAGAATCCGGAGAAATACGGTTTCAAAGGTATCCGACCGGAAGCACCGATGGCTTATGACGTAGTTCAGGTATCAAACTCCACCAGTCTTCAGTTAGTCGCTGACTCAACTGATAGCAGTGTGGACTACATTCGCAGCCTTAATCCGGAACTCAGGCGAGACGTGACCCCGAGAGGCGAAGCTTATAACGTTCGCGTTCCCGGCGGAAAAGGAAAGCAGTTTTTCGCAGTGCTGAAGCGAATCCCGGCCGACCGTCGCGAATCGGCCCGCGTGATTTCCATTGTCCCCGGTGAAGATCTCCAGGCGGTTGCAAATCGGACTGGAACCAGCGTCGCCCAATTGCAGGCAATGAACAGTGGCGTGGATTTGAAGTCCACTAACAAACTGGTAGTTCCGAATAGCAGCGTTCGCTTAACGCTCAACCGCGCGCAAACCCGGCACCGCAGATGTGACTGCTCCGGTATTAACCAAGGTCCGCGCGCGCAAAGGCGATACGATCGCTAAGATTGCGGCCGCTCGAAATCTTGATGCGAATGAAATAGCACGCCTGAATGGCGTTACACCGGGAGTCGAACTTCAGGCGGGCCAGGAAATCAAACTGCCCGCGACGGCTGCTGCCGCTCCGTCGCGTCGCAGATAATTCGTCCGATTTGAAATCCCAACGCGTCTAACTCGTTGTCACCCTCAGCGAGAAGTTCTATTGAGCGCGCTTTCGATGTAGTCGCAAGCGCGCTCGATTTGTTTTCACCCCATCCGCTCTACCCGCTTACCTTAATGCTTTTCCACCACCGCTGTTTTCGCAGAGGACGTACCTCCCATGCTCTTTCGAACACTTTCAGCGGCCGTGTATGGAATCGACGCCGATCTGGTCGACATTGAGGTCGATCTAACCCCAGTTCGCGGCGAGGCGGAGTCTCCGCAGTCAGTAACGATTGTCGGTCTGCCAGATGCGGCGGTGCGCGAGTCGCGTGAGCGCATTCGCGCAGCGATTACCAACTGTGGCTTCTTCTTTCCGTTTCAGAGAATCACAATCAATCTGGCTCCTGCTGATGTGCGTAAAGAAGGCGCTAGTTTCGATCTGCCGATCGCACTTGGTATTCTGGGAGCAAACGGCGACCTTTCGGAGGAGAACAGTCTGACTCAATTGTTATGTGTCGGCGAGTTATCACTTGATGGTCGCGTACGTCCCATCAAAGGGCGCATTGCCAATTGCCATCCTGGCGCGCGAAGCACAAATCAAGCACGTGATCCTGCCGGACGAGAATGCCAAGGAAGCGGCTGTGGTTTCCGGAGTTAATGTTTATCCGGTTGCTGATCTACGCAGTGCGGTGGATTTAGTGGCAGCATTGCGTTCTCCCGATCCGCCTCAACCGCTGACGATTGATCCTGCTGAAATTCTTTCGCGTGCAGCTCTTTACAACGTGGACTTCCGCGAGGTTCGCGGCCAGGTCTCGGTAAAACGCGCACTCGAGGTCGCCAGCGCCGGCTCGCATAACATTTTGCTAATCGGTCCGCCAGGTTCGGGCAAGACAATGCTGGCGAAACGTCTGCCGACAATTCTGCCACCGCTGGAGTTTGAAGCAGCACTCGAGCTTACGAAGATTCACTCGGTGGCGGGATTGACTGGCCGCGCCGGACTGGTCACTGAGCGACCCTTTCGTTCTCCCCACCACACAATTAGCGATGCGGGATTAATCGGCGGCGGCGCCGTGCCTCGCCCTGGCGAAGTGTCGCTGGCGCATCATGGAGTTTTGTTTCTCGACGAGTTGCCCGAGTTTGATCGCAGTGTCCTGGAAGTGTTGAGACAGCCGCTTGAAGACCAGAAGGTTACAATCAGTCGCGCCGCGATGTCGCTGACGTTTCCTGCTTCCTTCATGCTGGCGGCGGCCATGAATCCGTGTCCCTGTGGGTTCTGGAATGACCCAACTCGTGAATGTCGCTGCTCGCCTCTGCAGATTCAGCGTTACGTTGGTCGCATCTCGGGCCCGTTGCTGGATCGCATCGACATCCATATTGATGTGCCAGCCGTAAAATTTCGCGATCTAACAGGCGACGCGCCTCCTGAAACTGACGACTCCGCAACCATTCGCGAGCGTGTTATTTACTGCGCGCGAGAAGCAGTGTGCCCGGCTGGCGGACGAAAAAATCTTTTCCAATGCCGAAATGACACCCCGTATGATTCGTCGCCATTGCCGCATTGACGCTGACAGCGAGCAAATGCTTGAGCGAGCAATGACCCGCCTTGGCTTGTCAGCAAGGGCTTATGACCGTATCCTGAAAGTCAGCCGCACAATTGCAGATTTGGAGAGTTCCGAGGAAATCCGTTCCGCGCACGTGGCCGAAGCGGTGGGTTATCGTTCACTCGATCGTACCTACTGGACGTAACCGCGAGTTTAGGGAAAATGTTGCTGCGGCTGAGGAAATTCAATATCTTTTGGGTCGGGTAAGGCAACGACGCGCTTAAAGCGCCGCATCACACCCGCGTTGAGGGCGACCACATTACCGCGCCACAGGCTGGCTGGGAAATGTTGAAGGAAAAGGTCGTCGCTCCCTTGAAAACGCGGACTCGTGAGAGGTAGTGGCGAACAAGCGTTCAGGATGAAGATCTCGTAGCTTGCCCCAATACGAACACGTGACCGCAGCCGAAATCGAGACGCCGCAGGAAACCGATTACGCTCTGGCGCAAAAAGCGGCCCAAGGCGACATGGCGGCCTTCGAGCAGCTCTACCAGCGGCATAATCGCCGGGTTTATTCCCTCTGTTTGAGAATGACCAGCAACGTCTCGGAGGCAGAAGACCTCGCTCAGGAAGTCTTCATTCAGCTCTTTCGAAAAATAGGAAGTTTTCGCGGTGAGTCTGCGTTTACGACCTGGCTGCACCGGCTGACCGTCAATCAGGTCCTGATGCACTTTCGCAAGCGCGGCGTGAAGATGGAGCAGACGACGGACGATGGTGAAACGCCGATACAGATAGTCAAAGGCACGGAAAACCCCAATGCAATGCCGGTAGTGGATCGCATTGCGCTTGATAAGGCCATTGCCCAACTGCCGCCCGGCTACCGCACGGTCTTCACCCTGCACGATATTGAGGGACACGAACACGAAGAGATAGCGAGGATGCTTGGCTGCTCAGTTGGGACTTCGAAGTCGCAATTGCACAAGGCCCGCATGAAATTGCGCGGGCTTCTGAGGCAACAGAAGGCAAAAGACTAGCCTCCAAAGAGCGCTTGCCGGTTTGATCCGGAACCGAAAGAGAACGAAGTAGCAGGTAAGCAGAGTTTTTTGAACGCAGTCTCCCCTTGATTGCTCGAAAACCGAATGCCACGTTTGCCTATGGTCGTTACGACTAAGGAAACTGATGGCAGGCTAGAGGTTACTAAGACAATGAACTGCGAGAAGTGTCAGGACTTAATAAGTGATTTGCTTGACGGCACGTTAAGTCACGAAGATCAGACAACGCTCAACGCGCACCTGGGAGAATGTCTCGAATGTGTCGACGTGCGCAATGACCTGCAATCGATTGTGGGCTTTTGCCGCGCGCATCGCGGCGAGTATGCTGCGCCACCAAACGAGAAGGCGCTGTGGCAGCGAATTAGCAATACTCTCGAGGCAGGTGGGGGCGACGTAGCAGTAGCAACTGCGCCTGCCCGGCGAAACTTTTGGCCCAACTGGGTAGGCCGCAGCTGGGAACTTTCCTTTCCGCAGCTGGCAGCGTCAGCAGCGGCGATTGTGCTGGTGGTTTCGCTATCGACGGTGGTTGGTTTGCGACGCTTTCAGAGTGGGAAGGCTAGTCCCGGTGTCCGGACCAGAGAGTTTGAGTCTGGCAGCGGGTGTGCGCGACCGGGTTTCGAAACAACAACAGTTGATTTCCTATTGGAACCAGCGGGTAGAATTTAACAAGGCGCGTTGGAGTCCTGAGATGCGTGAGACCTTTGATCGCAACCTGGCAGTAATTGACCAAACGGTAAATGAATCGCTGAACAGCTTGAGCCAGAATCCGCGCGACGAGGTTTCAGAGGAAACGCTGGATGCCGCGCTCAACGAAAAGCTTTCGCTGCTTAAAGAGTTTGCCGAGTTGTAAACCTCGGGTTGGTTAGTAGAATTGTCTGCCCCTTGAACTGAAGACTGAAGGAATCCAGGTTGTTGCACAGCCCCACGTCAATTAGAATGCGAATGTTGCCCGGCCGATTTGAAATTCCCCAAGTGCGTTATTCTGCCAAGCTGGTGTTGCTTGCAGCGTTGCTCATCTGCGGCGCGCTTAGCGTCAGCACAATCAACGCCCAGCAGCGTCTCTCTAAACGATATCCAGCCGGAAAAACAGTTCGCGTCGAACTGAAAAATATCTCGGGCACCATCACCGTAGAATCGTGGAACCGCGACGAGATCCGACTGACCGCCGTATTTGAATCACAAGGCCAATCTGACGCCGCGCCAGACCAGCGATGCATTGATTGTCGACATGATGGCCGACAATCCCGGCCGCAGCGATGTCAACGTGAATTTCAAACTTGAGGTGCCAATCAATTCCTCCGTTGACCTGGAAACAAAACGTGGTCAGATCACCGTCACCAATATTCGCGGCGAACTGGTGAGGGCACATGTCTCCCTGGAAGGGGACATCGAACTCAGCGGCATAAGTGCCAACAAGGTCTATGCGCAAAACACGATCGGGAATATTTTCTTCGACGGCGAATTCGCGCGAGGCGGAACCTACCGCTTTCAGTCGACTAAAGGCGATATAACCATACGCATCCCCGCTGACTCAGCTTTCAATCTCGACGCTGCTGCTCCTAACAAGAGAATTGCGTTGGGCCAGTTTTGGAATAATGGATTCAGGACTATGGGTGACGGACGAAAACTGCAGGGAGATGTCATTGACGGTCGTTCTAAAGTGATCGTCACAAACTTCCAGGGCAGCATCACATTTATCCGTCGCTAAACTTTTGTTTCAGGAGAATTCTCCGCGGGCGCTCCAGATTGATTGATGGAGCGCCCGTCTTGTTTTGTGGCTTCCGGTCAATTGATAGTATCGTTGCTTCCGACTTACGCCGTCAGAAGATGCCGGGATTCGATTCGCAGGTAACTAATGAAATTTCCATACATCCGTTCGCTTACACTATTTGCTGCCTTCCTTCTCCTTACGACCGCCGTTTTTGCCCAAGCCAAAAAGGCTCCGGGGTTGAGTTCCAATCCTCAGCTGGTACGCACAACAACCAGGCATGAATTGCGTCGACTGCCATACGGCAGCACCCTGACGATCATCGGCCCTCCGGACAGTTCGATTACCATTGAAGGCTGGCAGCGCAGTGAAGTGGACGTCAGTGCGGAAATCCAGCTACGCGCAGACACCGAAGCGGATCTGGATCTACTGGCTGCGGTAAATACGTTCGTGCTTGACGAAGATGCGAATCATCTGCGGGTGATGAGCACGGGGACGCACGACAAGGTATTCATGCGCTCGGTCGCGAAAAAATTTCCCAAAGCGCTTTTGGGATTGCCCTGGAAAATTGATTATCGAATTCGTGTGCCCTTCGTCATCGATCTGGACATTAATGCAGGGCGTGGCCCGATAAGTATCAGCTGGAGTGGAAGGCAATATTCAATTGTCCGCTGCCGAAAGCGTAACCAACTTGAAGCTTACCGGGGGAACGGTCTATGGCACGATCGGAACCGGCACCGTGAAGCTGGAGGTGCCGGCGAGAAGTTGGCGAGGAGTTGGTGCTACTTTTCGCCTGGCCGCGGGCGATATCACCGTCGAAATTCCAACCGGCTTCAGCGGGGACTTTGATGCCGAAGTGTTACGCGCAGGAAAGATTGACGCATCATTTGAAGACCTGGCCCGCACGCAGTCGGCGGTGTGGATCCGCGAACCCTGTCGGCTCGAGCCGGCGCCGGCGGAGCTGCGTTCAAACTCACGGTGGGCGATGGCATGATCGTGATTAGAAAACAAGTAGACAGCAAACAGTAGACAGCATTACAGCAAACAGCAAGTTCTCTGCCGGCTGTTTGCTGTTAACTGTTTGCTGTTTGCTTACTCCTCACGCTATCCTCTCGTCTCACTATCATGAGCATAAAATCAGACAGCTGGATTCGGCGCATGGCGGCCGAGCATCAAGATGATCGAGCCTTTCGAGCCTGGCCAGGTCAAAGAAGTTGATGGACGGAGAATCGTCTCCTATGGCACCTCGAGTTATGGTTACGACATTCGTTGCGCCGATGAATTCAAACTCTTCACCAATCTCAACAGCACTATCGTTGATCCGAAGGAGTTTGATGAGAAGAACTTTGTTAACGTCAAAGGCGAGTTCGTAGTAATTCCGCCGAACAGCTTTGCGCTCGCGCGCACCATTGAATACTTCCGCATTCCGCGAAACGTTCTCACCATCTGCCTGGGCAAGAGCACTTACGCTCGCTGCGGGATTCTGGTAAACGTCACTCCGTTCGAGCCTGAATGGGAAGGCTTTGTGACGCTCGAGTTTTCGAATACCACGCCGCTTCCCGCCAAAATCTACGCCAACGAAGGCGTGGCGCAGGTCGTGTTCTTCGAGTCAGACGAAGTTTGCGAAACCTCCTACAAAGACAGAGGCGGGAAGTATCAAGGTCAGGTTGGCGTGACGCTGCCGAAGCTTTGAGTTGCAATTCTCCAGGGTGCTATGGATTACGTTAACCTCGGTCGAACCGGCCTGAAAGTCTCGCGTGTCTGTCTCGGATGTATGACCTACGGCGTGCCCGAACGCGGTGCGCATCCCTGGAGTCTTGATGAAGCGAAGAGCCGCCCTTTTTTTCAGCGGGCGCTCGAACTCGGCATTAACTTCTTTGACACTGCCAACACTTATTCCGACGGCACCAGCGAAGAGATCGTCGGCCGCGCCCTGCGCGACTTCGCCCGCCGCGAAGAAATCGTGCTTGCCACCAAAGTGTTCTATCCGATGCGCGAAGGACCCAACGCGCGCGGCCTCTCACGCAAGTCGATCATGATTGAAATCGATGCCAGCCTGCGACGGCTCGGCACGGACTATGTCGACCTCTACCAGATTCATCGTTGGGACCAGCACACACCCATAGAGGAAACACTCGAAGCCCTGCATGATGTGATCAAGGCAGGGAAGGCTCGTTATATTGGCGCCTCGTCGATGTATGCGTGGCAGTTTTCCAAAGCGCAATATCTGGCGCGACAAAATGGCTGGACACCATTCGTTTCGATGCAGAATCACTACAACCTTCTCTACCGCGAAGAAGAACGCGAGATGATGCCGCTCTGCGAAGCGGAGGGAGTTGGTGTCGTGCCCTGGAGTCCGCTGGCGCGCGGGCGTTTGACGCGCGACTGGAGTGAAACGACCAATCGTTTGGAGACTGACGAATTTGGCAAAACGCTTTACGCCGCCACGGAAGATGCTGACCGCAGGATTATCGCGAGGGTGGCCGAGGTTGCGGCCGGGCGTGGCGTGCCGCGTGCGCAGGTGGCCTTAGCCTGGTTGCTGCAGAAAACATTCATCACATCGCCCATCGTCGGCGCCTCGAAGTTGCAGCACCTGGACGACGCTGTCGCTGCGCTCTCGCTCAAGCTCTCGCCTGAAGAAATCGCTTCGCTGGAGGAACCTTATGTACCCCATTCGGTCGTTGGATTCTAGCCGATCCCGACGACTCGGCAAATCCTGAACTGCGCCACTTGAGCTTGAGCTTCAAGCGTCTGGATCCAGCAGCGACTTTGCCGACGCGCGGAAGTTCACAGGCGGCCGGGCTGGATATCTTTTCGATTGAAGAAGTTGTTATCGAACCTAATCAACGCTCTCTGGTCCGAACCGGGCTGGCGGTGGCGATTCCCGAAGGTTATTACGGCCGCGTCGCGCCTCGTTCAGGTCTCGCGGTGCAGAATGGCCTTGATGTTCTGGCGGGTGTTATTGACTCGGACTATCGCGGTGAAGTGCGTTGCCTGCTCTACAACGCTGGTGATGAAGCCATACACTTGCCGGCGCAGACTAAGATTTGCCAGCTAATCATCGAAAAGATAATCACACCTGGCGCCGTTTGGGCGGACGAAATCAGTGACACTGATCGCGGTGGCGGGGGCTTCGGTTCGACGGGATAAATCGCAGCCGCGGATTCACGCGGACTTAGCGGATTTGAATAAGAACGGATTAATCGTTCTTCCTATTTAGATCGCTTAACTCCGGGGCTAATTGTCTTTGAGCTCTTATTTAGTTCAGTGGGATTTCGACTGGCTGCGGCAGTCGCTCAACACTCAGAACCAACCCGCGCGGACTCTCAACCGGTTCCTTCCTGGGCGTTTCAAAGAAAACAAATCCCTGGTGGCGGCGATCGTCGTTTGACAAAGGCGACGTTAGATCGATCCCGTAAGCCACAAACTCCTTTTCAAACTGCTTGCGAGAATTCGGATTGTAGGCATAGACGTCGTTTGCTTTCAGGATGTGGCTCACGGCCGCTTTTGGCGTCAACTGTTTCCACTCGCGACCAGCGCCGTCTCGTAAACGAAAACGCACCTTCTTAGTCTCAACGGCCACACCGCTATCAAATACCAGCTCCAATCGCACCGGCAGGATTCCACCCAGGGGCAGGTTTGCTTCAAAGAGTTCCTGGCTTTCCTCATCGCTCAATAGCGGAGCGACGCGAACCGTTACACCGCCCGCGCTCGCGCTTTTCACATCGCCGGTGAGCGGAGGCAATTCAACTACCGGTTTCACTTTGTAGAGGGAGCCCACGCAGGAAGTGGCCAGCAAGCCGGCAGCAATCAAGAATGTGACAAGTCTGACTCTTAACCAGGAATTTTGGCTCAACATTGCTCGAAATCTCTCATGCTGGTCTAACGACTGTCAATGATTAGATGGTGAGACTTGCCCAACTACCAGCGGGGGCAAGCCCGCCTTCCCAACCCCGAGACTACGTACTGCTCTTCACATCCAACCACGAAAGCCTTTCAGTGAAGAATCAGTTTCAACCTTAGTCAGCTCGGAGTCGGGAAGGTGGGCTTGCCCCCGCTCAATCGGGTCTATAATATTTCGCAAAACTATGATCAGACCATTTCGCGGTGTTCATCCGCAGATCCCCGAAAGCGCATACGTCGACGTGAGCGCGCAGGTCATCGGTGACGTGCATCTTGGCGAGCAGTCCTCAATCTGGTGTAACGCCGTTGTGCGTGGCGACATGTTCTATATACGCATCGGCGATCGCAGCAACGTGCAGGACAACTCGGTAATTCACACCCGCACCGGTTCACATGCCACCATCCTCGAAGACGAAGTGACAGTGGGCCACAGCGTCACGCTGCACGGTTGTTATGTCGAGCACGGTGCGCTGATCGGTATAGGCTCGATTGTACTTGATGATGCACGCGTCGGCGCGCAGTCGCTGGTTGCGGCTGGTTCGCTGATCTCGCCAGGCACAGTTATTCCGCCGCGGTCTTTGGTAATGGGAGTTCCGGCGCGGGTGAAGCGTCCGCTCACCGAAGAGGAAGTCTTCGGACTTAACGACTTCTGGCGAAACTACGTCAACTACGTTCCCTTTTACAAAAGTGAGCCCAAGTAGGCTCAGCACCACACGCCAAGCTGATACCACCACAAACTTTTGGCGCCGATGGTTTCAGGTTATGATGCCCCGCGTGATCTTACACTCCTGCGGTAATCTTAATTAAGTGGCCTCCTCCAAAACACAACCCGCGCGCGGCATGCGCGATTTTCTTCCTGCTGATGTGCGACGGCGTGAATACGTCATTGGCGTTATTAAGGAAGTGTATGAGCGTTACGGCTTCGAGCCGCTGGAGACTCCGGCGGTTGAGAATATCGAAACGCTGCTGGGGAAGTATGGCGAAGAAGGTAACCAGCTCATCTTCAAGATACTCAAGCGGGGTGAACACGAGAAGACCGGCCAGGCGGATTTGGCACTTCGTTACGATTTGACGGTTCCCCTTGCGCGTGTTGTGGCTCAATACCAAAATGAGCTGCCGAAGTTTTTCAAGCGCTACCAGATTCAACCCGTCTGGCGCGCTGATCGTCCGGCGCGTGGCAGATTTCGCGAGTTCTACCAATGCGACGTCGATGTTTTGGGTTCACGTTCGATGGTAGTGGAGGCTGAGATTTGCAGCGCGGCAAGTGAAGTACTAACGAAACTTGGCTTCGACGATTTCGTGATCCGGATTAATCACCGGCATGCCTTAACGGGCGTGCTGCAAGCCGCTGGTGTAGCTCCAGATAAACACGACGCCGCACTGGTAGCGCTCGACAAACTGGATAAGATTGGACGCGCGGGCGTTGAAAAAGAGTTTGCCGAACGAAGTATTGATGCCTCGGCTGCAACCAGCTTACTAGATTTCTTTGGCGCCCTGGTGTCGTTGGATCATGCGGCTGAAGTTACAGCCGGAGAAGATCCGGGGCAAAAACGAAAGGCCCTCAATAGTGCGATCCTCGGCCGTTTGGTGGAGTTTGTCGGCGACAATGCACTGGGCGCGCGCGGAGTTGATGAGCTTAGGTTAATCATGGAATTTGCCGACGCTGAGGGAGTCGGTGCGCGAATCGAAATCGATCCAAGCTTAGCGCGCGGGCTGTCGTATTACACCGGCGCGATCATGGAGATCAACGTAAAGGATCTTCCTGGGAGCCTCGGTGGTGGCGGACGCTACGACAATCTTGTCGGCATGTTTCTTGGCTCTGACGTGCCCGCATGCGGGTTCTCGCTTGGGCTGGAACGAATTATTGTGGTGATGACTGAGCGCAAGATGTTTCCCGAGGGCCTGGCTTCGGCGCCAGCCGATGTGATGGTGAGCGTTTGGAACGAGCAATCGATTGCGGATTCGCTTTCGCTTGCGCAGGAATTACGCAGCGCCGGTCTTCGGGTTGACCTTTATCCTGAAGCAGACAAGCTCGGAAAACAATTCAAGTATGCCTCAACGCGCGGGATCCCTTTCGTTGTCGTCATCGGCGATGATGAGCTTGCTCGTCGCGAGGTTTCAGTTAAGGATCTTCGATCCGGTGAGCAAAGCACGGTGAAGCACGACACATCGTCGAACTGATACGTGCCGGGACGAAATGAGTTCAATGATTACCTGATGTTACGCCCAGGCTTTGCGCTATCGCCGGCTCCGCGGGGAATTGAGTGACCTATGAACGAATCACTAGCCAAACATTATCTTGAAGACTCAATCGCGAGTCTGCGAGCCTACAAGAAGCTTGCCGAGAAGGCCCTGGAGCAACTCAACGACGATGAGTTTTTCATCACGCTCGACCAGGAGGGCAACAGCGTTGCCATCATCATGAAGCACATGGCCGGCAACATGTTCTCGCGCTGGACCGACTTTCTGACTACCGACGGTGAAAAGCCCAGCCGCAATCGCGACATGGAATTTGTCATCGATCCAAAAACCGGAAAGGACGCAGTGCTTGATTACTGGAACAGCGGTTGGCAATGCGTCTTTAACGCGCTCGAGCCTTTGCGCGCTGAAGATCTGGGAAAAAAGGTCTTGATTCGCGGCGAAGAGCATACGGTTATTCAGGCTATCAATCGACAGTTGATGCACTACGCCAACCACATTGGCCAGATTGTATTTCTGGCCAAGCACTTTCGCTCGGCTGATTGGAAGTCGTTGAGTATTCCGCGCAATCGTTCAGCGGAGTTCAATGCCCAGCTTGCAGAAAAGCCTAAAGTTGCCGACAAAGAAAAGCAGTTGGATGCCGGTATGAATTTATGCTAGATAAAGTCTGAAAGCAGTTAGTCAGTTCGGCCTTTGGGACATTCTGGCGGTTAGTCTTAAAGGAGCTGAATCGAACATGTTTCTCGGTTTAAGAACCGCCGCCTATTACGTTTCGGACATCGAGCAGGCGAGGGACTGGTACAGCTCGATTCTCGGGTTCGCCCCTTATTTTGATCAGCCCTTCTATGTTGGGTTCAACGTTGCCGGCTACGAACTCGGGCTACAACCCAATGAGGCTAAACCAGCGAACAAAGCAGAAGGGGTGGTGGCTTATTGGGGAGTCGAGGACGCTGCGGCGGCATTGAAGCACTTGATTGAACATGGGGCGACGCCAAATGAAGATGTTCAGGACGTCGGCGGTAATATCAAAGTAGCATCCGTTAAAGATCCTTTTGGAAATATCTTCGGCGTGATCGAGAATCCGAACTTCAAACTCTGAACGCTCCTGAACATTCAAACCTTATGACAATCGGAATTATTGGATTGAGTCACGTGAATGTAACTGTGCCGGCGACATTGGAGGCGGATGCTAAACAGTTCTATGAAAGCGTGCTGGGCCTCGCGCCGATTGCCAAGCCCGAGGGAACGAGGCAAAACATGGGCGCCTGGTACGAGCTCGGTGATTTGCAACTTCACCTGTCGGTAGAAGATGACGTTCAGAACGAAAAAAGCGATAGACACGTTTGTTACCAGGTTGCCGACATTGACGTCGCCAGCCTTTGTTTTCACAATGCTGGAGTTGAGATCATTGCCGACGGTCGTCCGGTGCGCGGACAGTCTCGCTTCTTCGTCCGCGACCCCGGCGGAAATCTGCTCGAAATAACTCAAAAGACGGACTAAACCGCCAGGACACGAGGAACGCCAAGTCGGACTGAACAGAGTTCGGCTTTCCTTCCGTCTCTCTTGGCGTTTTTGGCGTCTTGGCGGTTAGTATTCAAAGCATGTTGGATAACCTTGGAAACTTACAACGTACACATTCATGCGGCGCTCTGCGATCGGGCGACGTAGGGAAGCTTGTGACCCTGATGGGTTGGGTGGCGAAGCGCCGCGACTTCGGTGAACTTACATTTCTTGACTTGCGCGATCGCGACGGCGTCACCCAGGTGGTGCTGAACGCCGAGGATGCGCCTGAAGCGCACGCGAAGGCAAAAGAAGTGCGTGGCGAATATGTTATCGCTATCACCGGAGAGGTAACGCTGCGCGATGAAAATCAGCGAAATCCAAAACTAGAGACCGGCGAGGTTGAAGTGCACGCGCGTGAATTATTACTGCTCAACGACGCGCGCACGCTGCCGTTTCAACTCGAAACAGCTTCCACCGATGCGCTCGCCAGCGAAGATCTGCGTTTAAAGTATCGCTACCTGGATCTTCGCCGGCCTCAACTTCAGGCGAACCTACGGCTGCGACATCGTGTGCTTCGCGAGATACGCCGCTACATGGACGAACAGGGTTTCACCGAAATTGAAACTCCTATACTGATCAAGTCGACTCCTGAAGGCGCGCGCGACTACATAGTTCCTTCCCGGGTGCAGCCGGGAAAGTTTTTTGCTTTGCCGCAGTCACCGCAGTTGTTCAAGCAGTTGTGCATGATCGCCGGCCTGGATAAATATTTCCAAATCGCTCGCTGTTTCCGCGATGAAGACCTGCGCGCTGACCGTCAACCGGAGTTTACGCAGCTCGACGTGGAGATGAGTTTTGCGACGCTCGATCAGATCTACTCGGTCACGGAAGGACTCTTCGCACGTGTCTTCAAGCTGATCGGTGTTGATTTGCCATTGCCGTTTCCACGTTTACCTACGCCGAGTCGATTCGCCGCTGGGGTTCGGACAAGCCTGACTTGCGCATTGCAGGCATGGAACTGCAGAACCTTTCACCGGCGCTGCGAAGGGACTGATTTTGCGCCCTATGCTGCGGCGCTCAGTGCGGGCGGGGAAGTGAAAGGGATGGTAGTCAAGGGTGGCGCAGGTCTGTCGCGAAAGGTGCTTGACGAGCTGCAGGAGTTCGCCAAACGTTACGGCGCCAGTGGCCTTGCCTGGATCAAACTTGGTGACGAAACTACGTCTTCCTTGCTGAAGGCTTTGGGTGAAGCAGGCGTCGCACAACTGGCGTCGCTGGCGGGTGCCGAAAAGAGCGACGCCGTTTTGATTGTCGCCGGAAAAGCGAAAACGGTGGCGGCGAGTTTGGGCGCGCTGCGCAATGAAGTGGCCCGGCGAGAGAAGTTAATACCAGGGAACGTTTTCGCGCCGTTATGGGTGACTGAGTTTCCGATGTTTGAGTATCACGAAGATGATGATCGTTATTATGCAATGCATCACCCATTCACTTCGCCGCTTGATGAAGACCTGGAGTTGCTGGAGCGCGCTGTCGAGGGCGGTGAAACTGCGCTACTCGGTAAGCTTCGTACCAAGGCATACGATCCGGTGATCAATGGAGTGGAGCTGGCGAGTGGTTCAATTCGTATTCACCGGCGTGACGTCCAGCGGCTTGTGTTCAAAGCATTGGGCATGACGACTGAGGAGGCGCGTTCGCGTTTCGGTTTCTTTCTGGATGCGTTGGAGTTTGGCACTCCTCCCCACGGCGGCATCGCACCGGGAATCGAACGACTGTTGATGGTGCTGGTGCCAACCGAAAATATTCGCGACGTAATGGCGTTTCCAAAGACCGCTTCAGCTACGGACCTGATGATCGACGCGCCCGGAGAAGTGGATCAAAAGCAACTGGCTGAATTACATCTCAGGATCGTTGACAAGCAGTAAGCTCGCGATTTGTTGGGACCGCGGGCGTCTCGCCCGCACCAAGCAACAGGTTCACTCAAGACTTAAATGAATTTAGCCCGCGGACAAGGTGGCATTCCACGAAAGCGGGCGAGACACCCGCGGTCCCAGGAAGAGGTTGATCGTCAGAACCGAAGGCGTCTATTACCGAGCAATCGATCCCTCCAATGATCACTCTCCATACTTCACATCGAGATCAGATTTTTGCATACGCCCTTGCGGCCGCGCCTGCCGAATGTTGCGGGTTGATTGGCGGTACAAACGACGGCATCGCAAAAAGCATTTATTCGCTTGCGCAACGTCGCTCCCGACAAGAATCGTCTCTTATGAAGCGGCGCCCGAAGATCTATTCGCTGCGCAGCGCCAGATGCGCGACCGCGGTGAAAAACTCCTTGCCATCTATCATTCCCACCCCCGCTCCGCCTCGCCCGCGCCATCCGAAACCGATGTCCGCCTGGCGTATTACCCCGAGGCGGTCTATTTCATCATCGGCCTGGCCGGTCCACAGCCCGTGGCCCGCGCTTTTCGTATTTCCGAACGCGAGCAACGTTGGGAAGAGGTTGAGTATGTAATAGCGGGCGAGTAAGATTGAACCATTCGAGCAAACGCATCGTAGGAATTGTTGATGGAGCCGAAGAAGAGCAAATACGACACAAACCCACTTGATCCGGACTTCGTGAAGAATGCCGAAGCTCGGGCGCGACAACAGCGGGCCAGAGACTCAGGAAGTAAAGGGAGCAACGCGCGAAATCGGCTCTTCCGCGAACGAGGATGCACGCCGCAACATCTATTCGGAAGCTCCCACACGCCGCTACGACACCGTGTCGCCCGACGCTCCATATCCGTCGATTTTCGTGCCGCCGACTTATTCGCAGCCTGCACCTTATCAACCCCCTCCCGCACCATATCGGCCATTTGAACAAAGGCCAACTCACCGATCCGTGCGCCGGCATAAGCTTGCCGGAAAAGTGGGCAACGGTTCTGCCTTACGCTCCGGCTTACCTCGGGCTCGTTGTTGCGCTAATTGAGTTATTTCTAGTGCCCCGTAAAGAGCCGAGGGTCCGTTTTCACGCAGCCCAGGCTCTTGCGTTACACCTCGGTATTATCGTGGTGCAAGCCTTTTTAGGAGTCGTCGGCGCAATCACCGACAACCGGTTCGGAGGCAACTTGTTCGGTGCCGCTGCTACTGTTTTCCTCATAGTTTCTATGGTTCGCGTTTGGAAAGGCCGGCCCCATCACATAGCGCCACTTGACGGATCTCACTCAGTGGTTCAATGGACACATCGAGCCAAAAAACAAATCGTAGCAATTGAGTACTATCTGGCACTGACCTTGCAACGAAGACCTGCGGAGGGTTTACCGATAACCAATTTGCAGCATCTTCGAACTGAAATCATCCTCAGCGATGGAGGTAATGTTGCGTTTTGGTTCAGCTTTAGTTTTCGTATCGCAACGTTTCAGGCGCGGAAAACCGGCAAACGCTGCTTTCCGTCAAGTCATCAAACGCGATTCAGACCAAAGGCTCTCTTCCCTAAATGGCCGGACTGCGATGAAAAGATAAAATCCGGGGAGGACGACTAGCAGAAGAGATTAGAGAAACTGCAATCCTCGCTGAACTCTGAGATTCAAAAGCGCCCGTTGAATATTGTCAGTGGAGGTGGATAGGGAGGAAAGAAATGATTAGAAAAAATATCAAATGGAATACAGCGGCTGGTGTCATGGCTAACTGTAGTAGCAATTTTTGCGATGCCAGTTTCGGTTTTCGCGCAGACACAAATCAAATATCACAGCAACAAATACAAACCTACAGATGATGTCAAGGTCGGACGGCAAGCGGCTGCGGAAGTAGAACAGCAGATGCCGATCTTAAACGACAACGAAGCGACCAGCTACGTTTCGCGAGTCGGACAGCGACTTGTGAGTGCGATTCCCGCGCAGTTTCAACATCCGGAGTTCCAATATTATTTCAAGATCGTAAACGCGCGTGACATCAACGCCTTCGCGCTGCCGGGCGGTCCAATGTATGTGAACCGCGGCATGATTGAAGCCGCGCACAGCGAAGGTGAAATGGCTGGAGTCATGTCCCACGAGTTGGCCCATGTCTTTCTTCGGCATGGCACAGCTCAGGCTTCGAAAGCGCAAAAGTACAGTTTGCTCGCCGGAATTCTCGGCATTGGCGGCCAGATCATTGGTGGCGTGCCGGGAGCCGCTGCGCAGATTGCCGGACAGGGAGTTGGTGTTTACTTTCTGAAGTTCAGCCGGGAATACGAAACTGAAGCTGACATCATGGGCGCTCAGATCATGGCGCGCGCCGGCTACGACCCGCGCGATCTGGCCAATATGTTCAAGACAATTGAGCAGCAGAGCGGCGGTGGCGGTGGCGGCTTTCTGAGCGATCACCCGAGTCCTAACGATCGCTACGCGCGAATCAACCAGGAAGCGCAATACCTGAGAGTCAGCGAATCCAATCGCGATTCGCGTGAGTTTCTCGCGAATTCAGGAACGCCTGCGCGGTATGGGCCGCGCGCCGTCAATGCAGGAGATTGCGCAAAGCGGCAATCGTTATCCTAACGGCGATAATCGTGGGAACTATCCCACCAGTGCGCCGCGCGGTCGCGTTGAGTATCCCTCGACGCGCTATCAAACCTACTCCACGCTGGGCGGAATCATACGCGTGAGTGTGCCCGGCAACTGGCGACAACTGAGCGAGAGTAATTCGGTTTGGTTTTCGCCGGAAGGCGCGTACGGCCAGTATCAGAATACGGTGGTCTACACACACGGCGTAAACTTTGGCCTGGCCCAAAGCCAAAGCCGGGTCTGCAACAAAACTCTCAGGCATTCCTAAATAGCTTGACTCAGGGCAACTCTAATCTGCGTCAGCGAAGTGCTTGGGTGCGGACTACGGTTGGCGGAAGAACTGGTTTGACAACGACCTTAACCAATGTCAACGAGGCAACGGGGCAGGCGGAGGTAATCACATTGATAACCACTCAACTGCGCAACGGCCAGCTTTTCTACATGATCGCGGTGGCGCCGGAAAACGAGTCGGCAAGTTACCAAGCCGCGTTTCGAAACGTGCTTCGGTCGCTGCAGATTAGCGACTGAGGAAGCAGTGGGCAGTGGGCAGTATGCGGTGGGCAGTGTAGGAAAAAGGCAGAAAGCGGAGGGCAGAAGGCTGGTTCTCTGTTTTCTGCCTTTTGCTTTCTATGCCTACTGTCCACTGTTCTTAGCTTCCTGCCAGAGCGCCTCCAACTCATCGAGCGTAGTCGCGTCAAACGTCTGTTTACGGTGGCGTAGTTTCCTTTCAATAAATCCAAACCGTTGGCGAAACTTTCGGTTAGTAAGCTTCAAAGCAGCCTCGGGTTCCACCTTGAGATGGCGCGCGATGTTTGTGGCCGCAAACAGAAGATCACCTAGTTCTTCCCTGATTCGAGTGTGATCGGCTTCGGAATTTGACGACGCATGAGTTTGGATCGCCGCGCGAAGTTCGCCTAGCTCTTCCTCGAGCTTGTCGAAGATGTCTTCGAGGTTCTCCCAATCAAAACCCACGCGCGCGGCCTTGGTCGAAAGCTGATGTGCTTCCATTAGCGCCGGCGCTTTCGACGATACGCCGTCAAGCAGCGACTCTTCGCGTTCGCTCTTTCCTGCGGCGCGTCGCTCGTCCTGCTTCATCGCCTCCCAATTGCGGAGCACAGCTGCTGTGTCGGCAGCGCGGGTATCGCCGAAGACGTGTGGATGTCGACGAACCATCTTTTCGTGAATCGCATTGGTCACATCGTTGATGGAGAAGTCGCCCTGTTCCTTAGCGACCTGAGCGTAGAAAACTATTTGGAAAAGTAGATCGCCCAGTTCATTGCACAGTTCATTTGGCTGACCGTCCCGCGCGGCCTCAACCGCCTCGAAGGCCTCGTATGCTTCCTCCAGGAGCATCGGGGCCAAAGTCGCGTAAGTCTGTTCGCGATCCCACGGACACCCGTCCGGTGAACGCAGCTTCTGCATTAATTCGATAAGGTCGTCAAAGTTGGCTGGCATGTTTTAAGTTTCAAGTTTCAAGTTCCAAGTTCCAGGTTTTGCTTTTAGCTTTTGGCGCAGGCTGAGTTTAGAACGCGCACCAGCTCTAAACAACTTGAAACCTGAAACTTGAAACTCGTAACGGTTTGCAGGCACAAGATGCGGGTGCTAACATCGGTTTACATTAACAAAGCTGCGAAGAATTTCCTGAAGATAGATGATTTTCAGGAGTCTGGTCAGAGATAGGCAGGGGAAATGAACGAGGAACAGACCAGCTACAAAGTTACCGATAGGCGACTCTTTAATCCGGATGGAACGCCGCGTGAAGTACCCGAAAGTGAGAGACCGGAACCCGCGCCGGTGAAGCCCGAAGCTGCAAGCGCCACGGCCGGCGCGACGCCAGAATCGCAGGTTGCAGAGGCTGGCGCCGCAGGAGGCGTTGGCGGTACTGCGGCCACTCCAGCACCAACTCCAGCATCAGCAAGCAAAGAACCCACACCTGCGAGCGGCGACTTAGCGCCAGACGGCGAGGAAGCTGAGTTGACCGACGCGGATGATCCAGCAAGTTTCGCGAGCTTTTTGATGTCGATCGCCTCCAATGCTGCAGCTTCGCTGGGAATGATGGAGCATCCTGTAACTCGCAAACGTGAAGTTGATTTGGAGCTCGGCAAACACTGGATCGACGTGCTGGGAATGCTGGAAAAGAAAACGCGCGGCAACCTGTTACCGCAGGAGCAACAGATACTCGAAGGTCTGCTTGCCGACTTGCGAATGCAATTCGTCTCTTTGACTAACGCCACCCCAAAGGCCCGGAGTTTTTCCAGTCAGGACATTACCGGGGGCTGAATAATAGTCCAGGGTCCAAGGCCCAAAGTCCAAAGTCGAACGTTCATGATTTGACTTTGGACTTTGGACGTTGGACATTGGACTCGATCATGAAGCTTACGTTTTTCGGCACCGGAACATCGACCGGCGTTCCTTCCATCGGCTGCGATTGCGAAACCTGCACCTCAGACGATCCTCACGACAAACGTTTAAGAGTTTCCATTCTCATCGAACACGCCGGCCACTCGGTCCTGGTTGACACTTCCTCCGATTTTCGTCAACAAGCGTTGCGTTATGGATTGAAGCGGCTCGATGCAGTATTGGTTACGCATTGTCACGCCGATCACATCTTCGGTCTCGACGATATACGCCCTCTGAATTTTCGCTACGGCGCGCTAGGTCTTTACGCTAACGAACGTGCCTGGGTCGATATTCGACGCATCTTCAAATACATCTTCGAGCCTTCCCATTTCGGTGGTGGGTTACCGCAGATAATTCCGCACACGGTGGTGCCGGGGGCGGCGTTTTGTTTGGACGAAGACTTTCTGATCACGCCGCTGCAGGTGATCCACGGGCGTCTGCCCGTGATGGCTTACCGCTTCAACGACTTTGCGTATGCAACCGATCTCAGCGAGATTCCAGCGGAAACTATGGATCAGCTGCGCGGTCTGGACGCGCTTGCGCTTGACTGCCTGCGATTCAAAGAACACCCGACGCACCTTTGGCTGGATAAGGCGCTTGAGTACATTGAGAAGATCAAACCCCGGCGCGCTTACCTGACGCATATCGCTCATGACGTGAAACACGCGCGTGACTCAGCGCGATTGCCGGCGGGTGTTGAGTGGGCTTATGACGGGCTTGAAGTAAGTGACGAGTGATGAGTAATGAGTGATGAGGACGCTGAGCTTGCGATTGTCACTCATTTACTCAGTACTCATCACTCATTACTCATCACTTTTTTATGCGCTTATTTCACGGAACCGACAACGCCGACATCCAACGACCGACCGTCTTAACCCTGGGCGTGTTCGACGGGTTACACCTCGGCCATCAGTTAATCATGCGGACGGTGGTTGAAAGGGCGCGTGAAACAGGCGCGGTGCCGACAGTCATCACTTTCGATCCACACCCGCGCGCGGTGTTGCATCCTGAATCGGCGCCTCCGCTCCTGCAAACTCTCGATCAAAAAGTTGAAGGCTTTGGTGTGCTTGGTATCGAGCAGACCATCGTCATTCGTTTCGACGAGGAGTTTTCTCAAATTAGAGCTGAAGATTTTCTCACGGACGTTGTAAAGGATCGGTTACACGCAAAGGAAGTCTACCTCGGGCGCGGGTTCGCTTTTGGTCACAACCGCGAAGGTAATATCGAACTACTGAGGCGCGTTAGTGCTGAACTGGGGTTTCTCGCAGACGAGGTTCCCGAGGTGCAGTTTCGGAGTCAGCGCGTAAGCTCCAGCAAGGTTAGGAAGCTGCTGTTGGAGGGCAGGGTAAACCTCGCTCGCAGGCTGCTGGGTCGCCCCTATGGCGTCGAAGGGCGCGTAGAACGGGGTGCAGAGCGAGGCGCAGGGCTGGGTTTCCCCACGGCCAACTTGCGCCCTCATAATCGCGTCATACCCCGGAATGGCGTCTATGTGACCGGAGCTCTGATTGACGGGCAATGGCGCCGCAGCGTAACGAACGTAGGCTTGCGGCCGACTTTTACGGTCGATACGGAACCTTCGGTGGAGACTTTCGTAATCAACTGGGCGGGCGACCTCTATGGGGACGTGGTGCGGGTCCGGTTTCTCCACCGCTTGCGTGACGAGCGGAAGTTTGCTTCCCTTGAGGAATTGAAAGCGCAGATCCGCCAGGACGTGAAGCGCGCGGAGAGTTATTTTGAGCGAGGCGGCTCGCGCCATTCACTCTCGTTGGTTTGAAGTTGGTCAGGTTCGACATTTATGAGTTCTACCCAAGCATTGGTTCCAGCATCGGTCTCCGCCAGAAACGGCGACGCGATTAGCAGCGTCAATACTCAGCTTCCGCCTTCGTCTGATAAGAACGGCGCGCAGCCACTGACGGATGAACTGGTAGCCGAGATTCTTAAAGGACGCGGCTTACGCGGCTGGTTGCGACTTGCGCGAGTGGCCCGAGTGCTCGGCTTATTCACGCTTTACGTTTTCCTCGACACTTACGACATACGGGCAGACTTCAACCGCCGCATGGTCGAACGTCTGCAGCAGGAAACAACAGCGGACGATCTAAGCACACGCTTGAGGTCGCACCTCCGCTACTTTTTTCACTTTGCTTTCGACCGTCTGATCCGGCTGCTGCGTTTGATTGTCTTTCGCGGTCATGATGGGTCAGACAGCAAAGCGGCGCGCCTGGAAACGCAAGCAGTGTGGTTGAGTAAGAGTCTGGTTGGCTTAGGACCGACCTTCATCAAGATCGGTCAGGCGCTCGGAACTCGAGCCGATCTCCTGCCACTTGCGTATGTGAAAGAGTTAGCGACGCTGCAGGATCAGGTGCCCGCGTTTTCAACCGCGGAAGCGTTCGCCCGCATCGAATCGGAATTGGGACGCAGTCTTCGGGAGTGTTATGCGGAGATTGACAGCGAGCCGGTTGCGTCGGCTTCGCTCGGTCAGGTGTACCGGGCGCGCCTGGCCTCGGGCGAGGAAGTGGCGGTTAAGGTTCAACGTCCGAATCTTGAGCAGCTCATCTCGTTCGACGTTGCGATTCTCTACAAGATAGTAAAACTCACCAACCGCTTCTTCCCGCGCGCGAATGAGAATGCCGATTGGGAAGGCATGCTGCGCGAATTTCACTCCACAATTTTTGAGGAAATGGATTACGTGAAGGAAGGGCGAAACGCGGATCGTTTCCGTTATAACTTCCGCACCTGGCAGGTAGTGCGCGTTCCCAAAATTTTCTGGTCCCACACGAGCCGGCGCGTGTTAACACTCGAATTCATTCGCGGCACGAAGGTGACAGACGTTGAGCAGTTGCGCGCGCGGCGTATATCGGCAGTCAAAGTGAACCGTCTGCTCGTTCGCACCTATCTCAAGCAGTTATTGGAAGATGGTTTTTTCCATGCTGATCCGCATCCCGGGAATTTGCTGGTGCTGGATTCCGGGCACCTAGCCTTCTTCGACTTTGGTATGGTCGGACGCATAACTCCCAAACTGCAGTCGCAGATGATCGACGCTTTCTTTCATGTGGTCGGTCGAGACGTGCATGGCCTGGGACAGGACATCATCAATCTTAACTTCCTCAAGCCCGGCGTCGATCCCGAGACAGTGCGTCCGGTTGTCGAAAAACTCTTTAAGGTTTATCTGAACCTCAAACTCGGCGAGGTCAAGTTTAAAGAGTTGACTTATGATCTGGCGGAAGTGATATACGAGTATCCATTCCGTCTGCCGGCAAACTTCACCTACATCATGCGCGCGCTGATGACGCTCGAAGGCATCGGCATCGTCACCGATCCGGAATTCAGCTTCTTTGAAACGGCGAAGCCTTACGCGAAAGAGTTTATGTTGCGCCGTGAGGGGAAAGTGTTTCGCAAACTGATCTTCGACAAGCTTACCGGCCGTGAGAATGGCCATGGCAGTATCGAATGGTCACGGGTTTGGAAGCTCACGAAGATGGCCGCGCAGATGTACCTCGGTTAGTGGAACCCATTTCGCCTAAATAGCTCATTAAGTACTCCCTTCAAGCTTTTACTGGGACCGCGGGCGCCCTCGCCCGCAATTCCCCGCAAGACTCAACTCGAAGTCTCTTGGACTTCATTCGTATCGAACTCCTCGTCACCTTGACGGCGAGGTGTCGGCGACCCCATTAGACTGCGGTTGAGTGCCGTTCCCGAGCTCGAAACCAAGCGCTGCTGAACCGATAGTCTTCCGGTCTTGCGCATAGTCGCGCTTTCACAGGATTGTTTTCAATATACCGAATGGTGTTCCTGTGGTGCTCAGCAGTTCTTATGTAGCGATCAAAATACTCCAGCATCCAGAACTGCCCATTTCGCCGGAGAGTCTTGTTCGCTTTATGAGACGTGATCGATTTGAAGACCTGCATGATATCCGATAACAGATGGTTGTCGAATCGCGTCACCAGCATGTGGACATGATTCGGCATTACGACCCACGCTGAAAGGTGGTACATCCTTCCGTCGTCCTTTAGTAATGTTTCTTGCACCATTTGCGCCAGCCCAGGGTCTTTCAAGTAAGCCGCGCCGTATCCTTGGTCAGCGTACCTCTCGATCCGTCTCTGTAGAAGAATCTTGTCTTGTATCGAGCTTCTGGTGTTCAACTCTAGTTTCCATCGCTCGAGGACTTCCCTGGGCACGGAATCAGCCAGATGAAGAGAAATAAACTGGGGAATTACTACTCCGTCGAAGTGCGGCAGATAACCACGGCTATGCCAACCTGCTGCGCGAAGTTCGCTTTGATGTGGATCTTTAGCAAGTGTCATCTGGGGTTAGGCCCCAGATGATTCTAGTAGAAGTGCCGACGTTTCCTACGGCGGGAGCCCTATGAGTGAGATACCGGTTCTTGCAAGAGATCTTTTGCGCTGATTACGCTCAAACAAGCTTATGGGATCGCGGGTACACTAGCCGTGAGCACGCCGAGGAAGGTTTTTTTGACCTAATTCCTCGAACCCTGTTCGCGCTTCGCGCTCATTGCGGGCGAGGGCGCCCGCGGTCCCAGTAAGAGTTTGAGTTTGCTAGCCGCTACTTGGTCGGCGCCTTCTCACCGTTCGCCGCCGGCAAGTTCATCTGGTTGCGGAAGAGATTAAGCAAGAGCAGCGTGCCGATTCCGCCGCCGCCCTCACCGCCACCTGATCCCCCGGAAGCCATAATGTCCGGCGTGATGCGAACGCCTTTCTCGCCGATCACTTTCAGCACTTCAACCAAGGCGACGCCCTGTGCGCCCAGCGCGTTGACTTGCTCGCGATAGGCTACGCCCTGGGCCTCGCCCATCAGGCGAACTTTCTCGGCTTCGGCCCGGCCGGTCTGTTGAATGTAATGGGCTTCGCCTTCACCTTCAGCCTTGCGTTGCTCGGCGCGTTTGCCGGCAATCTCGACGCCGACAGTTGCGCCCATCAAATCCTTCTGGTTATCGGCCTGCGATTTGGTCCTTTCCAGTTGAATACGTTTCTCTTCTGCCTCGCGCTGAGCGTTGTACATGTTCTGGCGCTGCTCGGCGAGAATTTTTTCGGTCTGCGTAATCATCAAGTCTTCCGGCAGATGAATGTGGCAGATGAGCACGTTGACAACATCGACGTGATATTTCAACAAGTGCGCCCGCACGCGAGCTTCGGCTCTTTCCTGTTCTTCATGGCGGTTTTGCAAGTAGGCCATCGCCGAAGATTCGGAGGCCTGGTTACGAAAGATGGAATCGATCAACGGGTGCATGACATTCTGGATTAGACGGTCGATGCCGCCGATCTTTGCCACCATGAAAGGAGCATCTTCCGGTTTGACGCGGAAAACAACGCGCACTTCCAACTGCATCGTGAAGCCGTCTTTCGAAATCACTTCAAACGGATTGAAAGTATTGACGACCTCGCCGGCGGTCCATTCCACCGTTTGGTTCGTGGTCGGAATGATGATTGGCGTAATCGCCAGAGTGTTGACGTAATAACGGCCTGGGCCAACCACACTTTCCTGAATGCCGCGATAGCCTTCCGGCACCACGTAGGCTTCGTGTGCGCCCTCATCGAGTCGCCGATCGGCCGGATCGCCGGTCATCAATTCAACCTTGATCTCTGCAGCCGTCCTGCCGTCGTCAATCTTGTCGAGCACCGCCGCTGATTGCTCAGCCTGTTCGCGTTCTTCCCGTTCCATCCGCTCGCGAACTTTCGCGGCCATCTCGCGGCGAATATCGTCTGAAGGATCCTGGCCGGTGTTGGAAACAATCACGGCCACCTCGCCCGGCTTCACCTCTTTGGCGGATTCGGGAATTACTTTGAAGAGCAGCGGATTGATGTAGTAAGTGCCCGGCAACAGAATGTCTTTCTGCGGACCGCGCTGGCCCTTGCCGTCGATGAACTCGTGCCCGTCCTGGAAGTTGTCGTGGCCGGCAACCGACTCAGCGACGTAATCTTTCGGGTTCAACGGTGAACCATCCAATGCCTCAACCAAACCAATCTGGTTTTCATTGATCACCGTGGCGTCGAAAACTCTGATAGAGAACAGTCCTGGCTTGGCTTCACCACCGCCTTCGAGTGGGCCGGACTGAGTCAGGACGCGATAGGTTCCAGGCGTAAGAATGTCGACCTGCGGACCTCTCTGTCCGCCGGCAGAAACGAATAGCTCGGCGTTTTGAAAACTAATGTGTCCGTCAACCGCCCTTGCAAGCAGGCGTCCCGGATCGAGCGGAGCTCCGTCAGCGGCAACAACTACGCCAACCTTGCCTTGCGGGATGATCGTTGTCTTGGCCACCGAAATGCGAAACAGGTAGGGGTGAATAGGCCACAAACCGGGCGGCAACGTTCGCAACTGAATACCCTTGACGCCGCCTTGCTTAATGAACGCGATCGGATCCTGAAAGTTGTTGTGGGCATTCTGCGCGCGGTCAAGCGCGAAGATTCTTCCCGGCAGCATTGGCTCGCCATCGATCGCTTCAACCACGCCCAATTCATCGGCGCCAATTTCTATCAACGGCACCTTGCGTACGATTTTCTCGAAGGGAAATTTGATCAGGTGCAAACCGGGCTTAAGCACGTCGGCCTGGATACCAACCTCGCCTTCGGTCGCTACCACTCTTCCTGGCGGCATTCTCTTGCCGAAGTAGCGCCGTTCTTTGATAGCGATTTCGCGTGCGCCAACGTTTACGAAGATGCGCCGCAAGATAACGAGCGCCACTATTAGGAGAAAAAAGCCAATCAGCAAGACGGGCAGCAGGGCAACGAAGTCAATATTTTCCATGGTTTGTCGATCTACCTTTCGGAACGTGGGGAAACTCGATTTCAGTTGACGCGCATCGCGGTTTCCAATTCGCGACGAACGCTTGCAAGTTTGCGTTTCAAAATGAAGCCGGCGCCGGAGCGTCTGGTGCGCGCCGATAGCACCCAAAACTCGCCGTCAAACAAAGCTCTTAACTCTGCTGCTGAAACATCCGCTAGTAATCCCTGGCGCCAAAACTCGAAGGTAGCCTCGACGGCACTTTGATAGAGCTCGGCATCGTCTGCCAGAGCCGTCAGATGCAGCGTAGTTGCGGTTGAACTGCGGCCGGGTGAATGCTTCCAGGAACTGATAAGCGCTTCTGCCAGCTTGCGGTTGACAGGCAATTCGTTTCGCGTGACGTAAGAAGCGAGAGCGAGAAGTGTTGGACCGCTATCAGCGTTCAGCGTCAATTGATCTAATACTTCATCGTAGAACTTCCGATCGCCGAGGGCATATGCTTCAGACAGTGTGCTCTTGTCGCCCGCTTTGGCTCGTTCGCTTAACGAGTGGCGCTGATTTTCTTGCTCGTCCGTCGCCGGCGGCAATACTGCGGACTCGAAACCATCTTTATCACTAAATAAGCCACGCGGTGGTTCAGGCGGAGGCAGTAAATTTTCTACGGAGCCATTGTCACGCAGTGCCCAGAAAAAAAGAGGAATAGCAAGGAGTCCAATGATAAAAAGTGCGGTGAAAAGAAGTGCGACCATTTAGGCCTCGGCGGCGGTTACTGCCAATGTTCTCCGTGCGCCGTGTAATGCATTATACGCTAACGAGACAGCGAAGGTTCAAGAATCCGGGTCGGGCAGTGGTGCCAATTCCGCTTTGTTTCTCATTAGCACCGCGGCTTTAGCCCGGTGGCTGATGAAAGTAATTCGGAGCCTCTGTACCAGTAACGGGACGCTGACTTCACCTAGGTGCCGAAATCGCATTGAAAAACAGCGGATAAGTGGCCAGCGACTGGCCGCGGTATTGCGGACGGAAGCCAAAAAGAATAATGTGGCCTTTGCCCAACGTGACTTCGACGAGCGCTGCTTTTCCTCTGATTCGATTCTCGCCGAGTAGCCAACCTGATAGCAGCGGACTCTTGTCGGCAGGGTAGCGTGCGATGACCCGTACATTTGCTGCTGACAATTCGCTTGCCGAGCCCTCCTTAACAGTCGGGCTACTGCCCCGGTTTCCGCGGATTACTTCAAAGACCGGCGAATCTTCAACCCAGGCGATCGACTCTCTCGGCATTCCTCGTGCGATCGGATTACTGGTATCAAGCTCGATACGCAGAATCGATCCGGGCACGAAGAATTCTTTTTCAGAGACTTTGGCGACTACGTCGCGCAACGGAAGTTTGAATTGTTCGATAGCAAAACTCGAAGCACGATTCAAACAGACGAGCGTACCGCCCTGCTCGACAAACTCACGCAAGGCCTTAACGCCTGCCGCTCCCATTCCGCCCGTGTAGTCCGGCGGCATTTTACCCGCGGCGTAGCCCTTAAGGATGGAATCCGCCGATTGGTCGGGGATGATGACTGTCTCGAACCGGGCGCGCACATTCCCCGCTCGCAGTGTCATATCGTCCAAGGTGCCGTAGAAGAAACATTTTAAGCTCGATGGGTGATCGAGGACCCATCTCGTCCAACCTTCGTCGATTCCGGCTACGTGTGATCTGTAGATCGCTCGCAGCGGTGGGTAGCCGTCGCCACAACCACCATTCTCGCCAACCCCAGGCATAGGCGTTTGCCTGGGCAAAACGAAGGGCGCATAGACGGGTTCGACTGGCACACCCATGAGTAAGGACAAGGTATGGGCAGTTACATCATAGGGCTGAATTGGATGGCCCGAAGAGTCGCGAAGATTAGGATATGTTTGAGTTTCCAACAAGGACTTGGCAAAACCTCCGTAGGGTTGCGCCAGGCGGACGACGGCGTCACCTTGGGCATAACGGTGCTTGTTGGCGATGAATGGTCCGGGATGGTCGACCTTCACTCCGCCCAATTCCAGAACACCAAGAAAGGTTCCTGAGTGAGCCGCTTCTGGAATCACAAAAGCGTATAACTCACCTTTTCTCCGAGGTCGCACCGCGTCCTTCCCAATCTCATAAAACCTGCTCAACCATTCACTGCGATTCTCGGAAGCATGACGCAACAACAGAAACGCGGCGCTCGTCATGTAGTTTGTAATGTCACGCAGATGCCATTCGCCGCCGTGCCAGAGCGGCCCGTAAGTGGCGGATTCCTTTTTCGGATCGTAGCCTTCATCCTTCTTCAACTCAGCAAACTTGACAGTAATCGGAGTGGCGATTTTGCACGAAGCCGTCTCTGAAAGAATTCGCACGCCGCCGTGGTAATGCGAGTAAGCGCGCGCCGGTGTCCACGCGTCGTAAGTCGAATTCGTAGTGAGACCAGTGAACCCAGCGGCGCGCATCTCACGCGCCATAAAATTGCCAAGTTCCGTGTAGCCGGCGACGATCTGCTTCGGCACATTCGGTTCGACAGGCGGCATGTAAGGTGGCAGGAAGAGCCGGGCGCCGTATTCACCCTGCTGATGAATGTCGTGGACGATCTGCGGATGCCAGACGTTGTGAATCTTATCGACTGTAATTTGCGTCTCGACCTGCGTGAAGGCATACCAGTCGCGATTGTTATCGTGGCCGGTGTATTTGTGATAGAGCTCAGGCGGATCGGTTCCTTCGTAAGGTGTGCCGAGTGTTTTGTCGTACCAGTTTTTGACGATGTCGACGCCATCCGGATTCAACGATGGCACTAAAAGGACTATCACGTTGCGCAGGATGTTCTGAATCTCCGGTTCATTCGAGGAAGCCAAACGGTGAGCGATCAGCATGCTCGATAGATAGGAACCAACTTCAGTGGAATGTATGCCGCAGGTGATGAGCACGATCGTCTTGCCGTGCTTGATTAGTTCCGCGGCTTTGCGGTCGCGAACACCTGGCGGCCCAAGCTTGCGTGGATCAGCCAGTAGACTCCTGGATTTTCTTGTATTCATCCAAGCGCGTGAGGTTTTCGGGCGCACTAATTGTGGCCATGACGAAAGGCTGGCCCATTGTCGAGTTGCTGAGCGTTTCAAACTTGACGCGATCGCTCGCCTTATCCAGTTCTTCGAAGTAATGAATCACCTGGCTCCAGCTTGCGAGCTTGCGATCGTCGCCAGGCACGAAGCCCAGAATTTCCTGTGGCGCCGGAATGTGCGCCGGCACCAATACTTGAGCGTTCGTTTGACAGTTGAGCCGAGCGCTTGTCGAACTCGAGAACAGCGGCAGAGTGAGTGCGACTAATATGAAGCCGATATTTATGCGTGTGCGCATGGTTGCTTTTTTTGAGGCGTGAAGAGTGTAATCGAAAGACAGTTGCAGGTTGAAGCATAAAACTGGACCAAGCTTAGGCAACGCGTGCTGTTCGTTCGGTTTCAAACTCGGAGGATTGGCTTTGTTCGGCAATCAGCTTGCCCAAGCGCAGGTGGCCCGTGTAAAGTAACGGCGAACTAACCCCTACGCACTCCCCGTTTTAGCAAATTTGGAGGAAAACCTGAATGTCTTCAGAAAGCATTCCTGCGAACGAGTATCCGGACAGAATCGGTTTTGTACCCGACAACCCGTACCTGGCGACCTTTAAGCCCTACATCCCGGCCGGTGTTCGATTGCCGGAACTCACGGCTTTGCCACTGATCATTGGCACTCTGCTCGGAATGGTTTTCGGGGCATCGTCCCTTTATCTCGTTCTCAAAGTGGGCTTGACTGTTAGCGCGTCAATCCCGGTCGCGGTTATTTCCATCACGGTTTTCCGGCTCTTCTCGAAATTTGGTTTGCGTGATGCGACCATTCTCGAAAACAACATTGTGCAGACAGCAGGTTCCGCCGGTGAGTCGATCGCATTCGGCGTCGGTGTCACAATGCCGGCGATCATGATCCTGGGCATGGACCTGGAGTTCACGCGAGTCATGCTGGTCGCCATGCTCGGGGGACTGCTGGGGATTCTAATGATGATTCCCCTGCGGCGGGCTTTGATAGTTGCCCAGCATGGTTATCTGAAGTATCCGGAAGGGACGGCATGTGCGGAAGTTTTGAAGGCCGGGGCTTCTGAAGAATCGCGCAAGGCAGCGGCAGCGGGTTCGGCGCAACACGCGAGCGCTGCGGACGAGGGCGCACAAACGGGAGCTAAAACAATATTTGGTGGATTGGGGATTGGTTTCCTTTATCAGGTGCTGATGACTGGATTCAAGGGCTGGAAAGACACGCCTGAAAAAGTTTTTGACTCTCCATTCAAAGCTGGTTCGATCTCGGCAGAAATCTCGCCGGCGCTGTTGGGTGTCGGGTACATCATCGGCCCGCGCATCGCATCGATCATGTGTGCCGGCGGCGTACTGGCGTATCTGGTTTTGATACCGGCGATAAAATTCTTCGGCGAAGGTTCGACGGCCATTCTGGCTCCAGGCACCATTCCGATCAGCGAGATGGGCCCGTCTCAGATACGCGGAGCTTACATCCTCTACATCGGTGCCGGAGCTGTAGCCGCGGGCGGCATCATCAGTCTCTTTCGTTCGTTGCCGACAATCTGGAGCGGTCTTAAGGGAGGTCTGGCTGACCTTCGCGGCGGACCGGCTGCAACTGCCAACGCGCCACGCACTGATCAAGATCTCTCAATGAAGTTTGTGATTGGTGGCATCATTGCCTTAATCGGAATGATCATGGCGTTCCCTCAGTTGGGACTACAGATAAATATTTTTGTCGCGTTCATGGGCGCCATTCTGATCATCGCTTTCGGTTTCCTGTTCGTGACGGTGTCATCGCGGCTGACCGGTGAGATTGGCTCTTCTTCAAATCCGATATCTGGTATGACGGTAGCCACACTGCTGCTGACCTGTTTGATATTTCTGATCGTTGGTTGGACTGGTCCCGCCTACTACATCACAGCGCTTTCGATTGGCGGCATTGTTTGCATCGCTTCCTCGAATGGTGGTACCACCTCGCAGGATTTGAAGACGGGATTTCTCGTCGGCTCTACTCCGAAGTATCAGCAGATTGCCATTTTAGTAGGCGCCTTTGCTTCAGCGCTCATTCTTGGACCGATTCTTCTTGTACTGAACGACTCGGCTACGGTTTATGTGCCGCGCGTTAGTTTTGAAGCGGCAAAACAGAGCGTAATGCTGGATCCGACGAAGGCCGCCTCATTGCCCGCCTACACGGATCCGATCAAACCTTCAGCAGCGGGCGATTACCGCGTGCTAAAGAACGAAGCGGGAGCTAGCGCCGTTGCAGGTCTTGATCCCGGCGAATACTTAATCGATAGTTCCGGCAAAGTCGCTTATAAGTTGGAGGAGAATTTTCCGGCAACTCTAAAGGTCGATCCTTCACAGGCGGGTGCGCCAGAGAGATTGAAGGGACCGCAGGCCAACACAGACACCGGCAGATACCGTCCCTGGCACAAAACAGACACCGAGGGCGGCCCGGCTGGTCGATACCTGGTAAACGATCAGGGCGCGGTGGTCTACCTGTCCGACCCTGGCATTAACGGCATCCATAAGACGAGACCCGATGGCTCGGCGGTCATAAAGTATGACGCGCCCAAGGCCACGCTGATGTCTTACATCATCAAGGGAATTCTCAACCGCCAGCTGCCCTGGGGCCTGGTGCTGTTGGGCGTGATGATCGCCATCGTGCTGGAGATGAGCGGAATACCTTCGCTCGCCTTTGCGGTGGGCGTGTATCTGCCGCTTTCGTCGTCCAGCCCGATCTTCATCGGCGGCATGATTCGCTGGGGAGTGGATCGTTACCTGCGCAAGAAACTAAAGCACAAGAACCTCAGCGATGATGAATTGGTCGCAGAGACGGACAAGAGCCCCGGTGTGCTAATGGCTTCCGGATATATTGCCGGAGGGGCGCTGGCGGCAATCGTCATAGCCATCCTGCAGGGCGTGCCGCGACCAGGCCTGGCGGCCTTCAACAAGCGCGTTGAGGATTGGGCTACCTTGAGAAATCCCTTCTTTGGAGAACCTGCAAACACATCTTTCTTTAGCAGGATCTTTGGTCCCCACGACGGGTCCTTTATTAGTACTTTGACACACCCCTCCGCCGATTTCATGTCAATGATCCCGTTCCTGGTGCTTATGGTCTTGCTATACTTGGTGGGGCGTGAGGTTCTACTTACCAGTAAACCCGACGCGGTGAACCGGCGCTGAGGGTTTGCGCGAGATCTTCGCCAACGTCGATCATGATTAGCTGACTTTCTCAATCAGAACAATCGAGGCGCGCTGCTTAGTCAGGAGCGCGCCTCGTATTTATAAACAGAGGATAAGTTTTGATGCGAGCTTCAAATTCTCATTCGCGATTTCTGCGTACCGTTGTTTTCGTCGGGTTGTTCTCTTGCCTTGTCGGGCTGAGTGCCGGGCCTTTAATGGCCCAGACGGACTCTAAATCACCCGCGCCACCAGCTGTTAAATCTCCTTCAGATGTAGTCCGCGAGTTTTACAAAGCGATGCGCGAAAAAAGATTTCGCGAAGCATTCGACCTGTCAATTTACAAGCCGGCGATTGATCCGCTGAAGCCGCAGGAGTTTGAAGAACTACGGCCGGACTTTGAAAAAATGGCGGCCGTAATTCCTGTTGAAGTTGATCTTGGTGGTGAGCAGATTAGCGGCGATCTTGCCACCGTATTCGTAAAAGTTAAAGAAGGAGAGAAACCGGAAGAGCTCCAACCCGTTGCGCTGATCCTGATAAACGGCGCATGGATCATCGGCGACAAGGAGAGCCAGGCGCTTGTTAAGAAATCAGGCAAGCGTTTTTTCTTTAACGCTCGCATCGATACTCACCACGACGAAGTACAGGTCATGTTGACGCGCGTTTCGCTGGCAGAGCTTCTCTATAGTCAGCAACACGACGGTTTGTTTGCCGATTTGGCTACTCTAATTTCGCTCGGTCTCCTGCCCAAAGACCTTGAGGGTACGGAATCGACCGGCTATCGCTTCCACGTTAACGCTCCAAACGGGGGGAAGACCTGGAACGCGGGTGCCGAACCCGCCATTTATGGCAGTACTGGTCGGCTGTCTTTCTTCCTGGATGCAGCTGGAGTTAGAAGCGGAGATACAGGTGGTAAACCACTGACACCTGACGCAAAAAACTAAACCCGGACACACTCTCTCGCGCTCCGTTCGGGTTTGCACTGGCTCTGCTTTAAGGCGAAGCAAGGCCCGTATTATCAAGGTCCAGCATCTTTCTATTGCGCCGGGGCGTCGGGCTATCTAGAATGGAAGCGCGACGTCCCGACCGGCTTGCTGCTTTGCCCCTCCTCCAATTCAGGCAAGAGATACCCTGGCTAAGCTGAGGTATCAAGAAGCGCACCAATGGCGGAATTTACCAGAACCATCGTGTCACGGCTGAGGCAGTTTGTTGGCGACCGCCGCCATTCAAAACGGCAGCGTGTTCGCCTGAGCCTGAGCCTTTCTTTGGTTTCTGCCACAAAAGGCCTGAACGGAGCGCGCCGAATCAACTGGATGGATGGCCATACTTTGGATCTGAGTACGAATGGACTGGCCGTGGTAGTTCCGCGGATCACGCTGGGTGAACATCATCTGGTAGGCGAGAACCGCGGTCTAAACTTGAAACTCCAGTTGCCTGGTGGGCCAGTTGAAATGCAGGCAACGCCGGTTCGCTATGAACGGCTTGAAGAAGATCAGAGCGAAACAGGATACTTGATCGCGTTAAAGATCGTACGGATGCCAGATGATGATCGCGCAAGGTACCTCGCCTATGTTGCAACCCTGCGCGAAAGCAAAGCACTGAGCTCAAACTGAGCTAAAGAAACCCGAGCCAACCGAAAACTTCCGGCACATGAAAATTCGGCTCAGGTGTACGGGTTGGCTGCCACGCTAAATAACGATCGTCTCCTACCCCAACGCAGCGAAATAAATTCACGCGCCACACGTCACCCTTTTGCGGTTTCGCAAGGAAGCTGCTCCAGGGAATTTCCATCACGATAATGATCTGGCTTCCCTCAACGCTCGCGGCCGCGCTCATACCTGATTGAAACTCAAAATCCGTTTGTCGTCCTGACGGTTTTAATATAATCGCGAGATCAACCCACTCGCCGGTCGGCGAAGCTTCAAATTCGAAATAACGTTCCGGGGTTTTCGGATCAGGGGCGATGAAGATCTCGCACACATCGCCGTCCCATAGCCTGATAGTCTTTTTGTTGAGTAGCGGATTGGAATTAACTACCAGCGACTCTTCCTGCCGGCAAATGAAGCGCACCAGCAGCGAATTATTTGTCCAAATAATTCGTACTTCGGCGTGACGAGAGGCAGGGGCGTCTGCTCCAGACCACTTACGAGTAATCTGAATTGGGTGAGCTCGCTTCCACTCAGGATGATTCAACGCCTTCGCGGTCAAGCCGATTTCAGAGTATGGCGCTCCGATTGTTGGCTGACTACTCATTGAAAACAACTCCCCGCCCCCCAGCCATCACCGTGAAGATTGTTATCGGTTTCGTAATTCATTGAGACAGGTATCAAGCAGTTTCCCTGGATCCTCATCCTGGAACACACGCGCGTTTGTAGTTTTCGAGAATTTCTTGAGCAAGTACTCGACTTCGTCGGCGACTCCGCCGGTCCCCGTCAAACAGCCTATGACCTTTCCCTCGTCATGCGCGATTGTGAACTCATTGAGTGAACCCATTGCTCCGGCGATGAACAAAACGATATCGCATGAGCGGACCAGAACCACATTGCGTCCTTTCAATCCAAAGCCGGTGTAAACAATCAGGTTGCAGGCATCGAGCGGCAATTTGTAACGATCGACATGTTCGCCGCTATCATTCGCCGGTGAAATTCCCACATGAAAAATTCCAGCTTCATGAGCCGCCTTGCCCACAACGTAGACAATTCCGGTGGTTGCGCCTGTCAGGAGCAGCGTCGGTCGCTCTGCGAGCGCGACAGCCAGAGCGTTCGCCTTTTCCGCGAGCGCTTCTTTATTACTCACGCCGGGTGCATCACCGGCCGAACCCATGACGCCGACCTTGACGTTCATTTGCGACCTCGAAACCAAAGATTAGAGTTTTTGGTAAAGAGTAAATAGGTACCCAGCCACAGGATCACCTCAATTAAGATACTGAGCGTTCCAGACAAGACGCTCTGTTTTAGTTCCGAGATATTAGCCAGCACTGCGAAAGGAAGGTTAATGAGAACCAGTATCAGCAGAATGATTCGCGCCCAATTTCTTCTGGTTGATATCTTCCAAACCACGAAGAAGCCCAAAGCAAAAAAAGAGATAACTATAAGCGCGGCGAGAATCAACGCGGCTCCGGATGTTCGTTGGGTCAAACCGAAAACGGCCCTTATCAATCCCAGCGCCAGCGAGGCATAAAGACACTGTATTGCTAACGTTGTCTCTTTGGGACGTGAAAGGTTCGCCGTTGGTTCAATTGGGGGTTCCATGAGTTAGCTCCTGTTTAGGGCCGTGGGTATCACCAGGACTCTTTCGGATGTTCTTCTCGACAGCGATCTCGTCCTTATCCCACCACCGCTTCGTGACAAACCAGGCAACACCGGGTAGTACGAAAAGCGCACCGATTCCGATGGCTACCGTGCGAGCCGAGAGCCCCACACGATCGAGCAGTTCGCCTGTGGCATAGTTTGAGATAGCCATGGTGAGTGTAAGCAATGCCAACTCAGCGGCAAAGACGCGGCCGCGAAAGTTGTCTTCTACACCGCGTTGCAGCAAGACTGTTGAGAACACCCAGAGAATGCTGCCGCCTGTGTGGGCCAGTCCAAGCACGAGGAGCGCTACCACAAAACTGCTGGCCCAGCCAAACGCCATGTAGAAAGCACCCCCGATAAGAAATGCTATGCCGATCGTAGCCTGCATCCGTTTTTTCCCTTCGCCCGAGATGCGGCGGGCTACAATCGGCCCGACAGCGGTGCCGATTCCGCGCGCCGCAAACAGAACACCGATGCCCGTGGCTGCGCTTTTGCCAACCGGAAAAATCTTCTCCCCGAAGACCGCTAACAATGTCAGTATGCCACCGCCGAGACCCCATGCCGGTTTAACCAACAACAGAGCCAGCACGCGCGGTCGATTCTTTACGTAGCGTGCCCCTTCAATGGTCTGCGTAATGCCCAGAGCCCGGCCAAACGTCAGTTTGCTCTTTGCGCGAGGCGGTCGCCTGGGTATGCGGACGCTGGCTATCAAGGCTGCTGAAAGTAAATACGTGACGGCATCAAGAATGAAGGCGACGTCAGTACCGAACCATCCCGTTACCACGCCGCCGATAGCTGCACCTATCGTGAGCATGGCAGACCAGGTAACTGAAGAGATTGCATTGGCCGCTACCAGTTCGCGGTCGGAAACAATTGAGGGAATTATTGCTGTCTTGGCCGGCTCGAAAAACGTGGAAAGTGCCAATTGCAATACGGTCAAAAAGTAAATAAGCCATAACTGATCGGCGCGACGAACAAAGAGAAAACCGAGGACCACCACCGCACGCAACAGATCGGAAATGATCATGATCGAGCGACGATTGAACCGATCCGCCACCACTCCTGAAAGCGAACCGACAAGAAAACTCGGAACAAAACGAGCCACCAGTAATAGTCCAATCGCGCGACCAGAGCCGGTCAGATTGAGGATGATGGTGTAAAGGGCAATCGTGTCAAACCAATCGCCCATCTGGCTGACAACCTGGCCGAGCCATACCTGGCGAAAACTTCGATTGCCGCGCAGCAACTCGATGTAGCCTGAGGGTCGAGTCGTCTCCAGGCGTTTGCTGATGGAATCTGCCACTTTGCTCAACTTAAGAACTAAGACCCGTGATTGTAGTAGGTGACGACGCTGCGCTTAGCACAAGCTCTCTTCCAAAATAATCGTTGTCAACGAGTGAAAGACGAGGTTGCCCGCTTACTTCAACATTTGTCAACCAAAGGTTTGGCCAGTTTGACCTGAGTTTCCAATCTGACCTGTCAGAATGAATTCCGATCCTTGTCTAAACGACGACATCCGGCGAGCATCGCAAAACTACCAGCAACTAAGCTGAATCATCTGCCTTATCACTATGTTTGCGCGCGGCACGGCAATTGAGAATGGAGAATTGCGCGGCTGAGAAGCTCAGGCTTCACGGGCTCTCCGCACGGAGTCCGAGCCGCCACAATTTCTAAAATTGAATGGCGCCAGTAACCAGCCACTCGATTTTGACAAGACTCTCACCCAGCAAGGCAAGCCCAGGAGCTTGCTCTCGCTTGCCCCAGTCGTGGCCGGAAGCAAAGCTGATTGCCCCAGTTCTGCTTCCGGCCAAACAACTGATCACCGATCAGTGGTAGATCGCGCGGAGACTGGGAATGAGGGTCTATCTCGTTTTTTGTAGAGCCAAAGGTCGGTTTAGGAGCTTGGATGAGCCTGCTGCGGCGCGGCGAATTACATCAGGGGCAGAAAGTTTTTACTTAGCCACTATCGGTTATTCATCTTTGCCGTTGTGGCCTTCATTGTTGCCTGGAGTATTCATCAAGCGTATTCACTTGTTCTTTTGAGCATTGCGACAGTTGTCGTTGCACAGGCAATTCATATCACCTGGACCCGTCTTACAGCCAAAACTCGCGAAAGTGATGAGCTAAGCCGTTTGCATTTTGCGACTGCCGAGGCCCTAGCCACAGCGATTGACGCAAAAGATCAGACCACGCATTGCCACGTGCGTCGGGTACAAATCTACGCAGCGGGATTGGGAGAAATCCTTGGACTTTCAAAAGCTGAAATAGCTGCCCTAAAAGCCGGGGCTTTGCTTCACGACATTGGCAAGCTCGCGGTGCCTGCGCACATCATAAACAAACCTGGCCGCCTTACTCAGGCCGAGTTTGAAAAAATGAAAATCCATACCACCGTTGGCGCGCAGATTCTCAGCCGCGTTGATTTTCCTTATCCGGTGTTACCAATCGTTCGTCACCATCATGAGCAATGGGATGGACTTGGCTATCCGGATGGACTAAAAGCAGAACAGATTCCGATCACGGCGCGGATCATTTCAGTGGTCGACTGCTTTGACTCAGTCAGAGAAGACCGTCCTTTTCGTCGTGGGATGACGCGCAATGAGGCGGTAGACTTTCTCTTGCGTGGATCGGCAACTCATTTCGACCCACGCGTGGTGGACTTATTCATCAAACACCTTCCCCGCTTTGAATCGCAAATCACCGCGGCCGGGTTACCGCAACAAGGGGCGCCTAACGATGCGGGCGAAACGTTGGGTTTTGCCGAACTACACCTGGCGCAGTCGCGTGAACGCGGCGCTTATTTGGCTTATGACCAGATCAAGAGTGCACACCAGGAAGTTTATGCGCTTTATGAGATAGCGCGTACCTTTGGTTCCTCCTTGGGCGTACAAAACACGGTGGAAGTCTTGGTTGATAAAGTGGGGCAGGTGGTGCCGTTTCAAACTTGCGTGGTTTACCTTTACGATGAATTGAAAGGCTACGCCACACCGGCTCACGTCGCCGGGCGAAACGCTCAGTCCCTGGCCGCCAAATGTGTTGCACCCGGCGAAGGCGTCACCGGATTTGCATTGGCGAATCGCATTCCCGTTAATCAACTCCACCCCAGTCTGGATTTGGTCGGTCTTGATATTGAGCACGACTACCGCTCGATGGCGTCGCTGCCTCTGTTTAAGGATGACATGGTCCTGGGCGCGCTTTCGGTCTATTCGACGCAGCTGGAGCAATACACTGACGACCATATGCGTTTCCTCGAGACGGTTACCCGATTGGCTTCCGACGCCTTATCAAACTCAATGCAACACGCAGAAGCCGAGTCGAACGCACTTACCGATCAGCTCACCGGCCTCCCTAATGCGCGTTACATGACTTTACGGTTTGATGAAGAAGCTTCGCGGGCCAGACGCAACGCGCGGCCCTTCCAGGTTGTAATGCTCGATCTCGACGACTTCAAACTCGTCAACGATACCTTTGGACATAAAGTGGGCGACAAGATGCTGCGCGAGATGGCGCGAATAATTCAGGCTCAACTTCGCGAATATGACTTTCTCGCCCGTTATGCCGGCGATGAGTTCATTGCCATTGTGCAGGAACTGGACGCAAACCAGGTTGAAGACTTAACACAACGCATCGAGACTGCAGTTTTAGAGTTCTCGCTTCATGTTCGAAGCGTCGGCAGGGCGCGGGTCGGCATTAGCATCGGCACCTCGACCTACGGCGTTGATGGCGAGACATTGGATCAACTGCTGGTCGCCGCTGATCAGGCCATGTACCGGGCCAAGTCCGCTCACAAGCTGAACAAAATAGCCAAGTCGGATCCCTCAGATTCTAATCGCTTAAAAACCGACAAGCTAATGAAGCTCGGGCACGACGAAGTTCTGACTTCCGTCAACTGAGTTATCTCACGCTCTTTCTTCCTTGCATCGCTCCAGCCAGGCGCTCGCGCAATTGCCAGCTCAAGAACAGTCTTGACATTCCTATTGGCATCGCTTTCAATCGCTGCTGGATATGTGGTTCTGAGTTCGGTTAAGCGAACGCAAAACGCCATACTCCGGGCTCAAGGTTACCCAGACCGGCCCTGCAGTTCAGGATTCAAGCATGCCTTCTGCTACCAACCCTCAACAAACCGCTACGGTTCTGGTTCTTGACGACGACGTCAACGCCGGCGAACGGCTTCGCAGTATGTTTGAAAAAGCCGGCTACCGCGCGTTAAGCGCTGCCGATACAACGTCGGCGCTGCGCTTACTGCAAGCAGAGCCCTGCGATCTTGTGGTCGTTGATCTGGCACTCTCTGAAGTCGATGGACTGGCATTTTGCAGGCTGCTGCGCGCGCAGCCTGCCACAAGCAAACTGCCGGTAATCGGCCTATCGGATGACGACTCAGACGTCCAAAAGCAGCAGGCCTTCGCGGCCGGGGCCGATGAATGTATTGCTAAGTCGTCTTCGGCGGCTGAAATTGTTTCCCGTTCCGCAGCCCACTTACGCGCCGCGCAAAGAGAGTGGGGACTCATTGACAGCAACCGGGAACTGAGGTTTCTGGCCGATCTGGGCCGTGGGCTCCTGCGAACGCTTGAGCTTGATCAGCTGGTCAACCGTGTGGCTGGTGCGACCTACGAAGGCACGAGCGCCGCCATGTGCGCAGCCTTTATTAGCCTCAGCGACGATAGTGAAGCCGCTTGCGTTTTCGATCGTGAGGGAAGCGCGGAGGGAGTTGCTTTGCTGCGAGTCGATCGACTGAAGAATTGGTTGACTGCTTCCACATCCTCAAGTGTTGCGCCTTTATTGATCAGTGAATCAAATGATTTTCTACTTCGTGACGATGCCCACCGGGTGGAATACGCGGCGCCACTCAGATTCGGCGGTCGCCCTAAGGGCGCGCTGATTGTTGGTTTCGATAAACGTGAAGACTGTGACGACACAGTATGCCGTTTGGTTGACGCCGCTGCACAACAGGCTGCGCTAGCGGCGCACATTGCCAGTCTTTACCAGGCGGCACGCGTTGCCTCGGCGAATCTAACAATAGAAGTCGAGCGGCGCACTGCGGAAGTGCAGGCGCAACGCCGCTTTATCGAGGCCATCATTGATAGTCTGCCGCTTTCACTTTACGCTGTTGATCGCAACTTTGAGATTGTCGCCTGGAACCGGAACCGCGAACTTGGCGAGCTGGGCATTCCACGCGGCTCCGTGTTGGGCAAAAGTGTTTTCGGCGTCCTCACTCGCCAAAGACGCGAACTACTGGAAAGCGAATTTGCCCGAGTGTTTGCGAGTGGTGAAATCCAACGTCTTGAAAACACCACTGCACTCGCAAATGGTGAATTAAAGCACTGGTTAATCAGCAAGATTCCGATGTGGATTGATCGCAGCGGCGAAGTTTCTCATGTCATCGCAATCGGGGAAGACATAACAGCCCGCGTGGAAGCAAATCGGGCCGTGGCTCGCGCTGAGAAGCTCGCGGCGATCGGACGTCTGGCTGCCGGCGTTGTGCATGAAATAAACAATCCCCTGGCCACCATTTCGGCATGTGCGGAAGCCCTTGAATCGCGCGTAAGCGGTGGCGAGTTCAAAGAGTCGGATGCTCTTGAAGATCTCCGTGAATACCTCGGATTAATTCGCAGCGAAGCCTTTCGCTGCAAGACGATTACGAATGGTCTATTGGACTTCAGTCACACCCGCTTCAGCGAACACATATTAGTGAATCTCGCTGACGTAATCGCTTCAGCCGCGCGACTGCTGTCGCACCAGCAGCGTGGGGAGCTGGTAGAACTTCAAATCGAAACGGCGGACGATTTGCCGCTCGTTGCCGGCGATGCTGGACAGTTGCAACAGGCAGTCATTGCGTTGGCAACCAATGCCATCGACGCAATGCCAGATGGTGGCGTGTTGAAAATAGCCAGCCGAAAAAATGGCGATAGCGTATTGGTGGAAGTCAGCGATACCGGGGTTGGTATTCCGCAGCAGAACATCACCAAGATTTTTGAACCATTCTTCACGACCAAAGAGGTTGGCAAAGGTACCGGTCTCGGCCTGGCGGTTTGTTATGGTATCTTAACCGAGCACGAAGGCCACCTCGACGTACAATCTACGCCCGGTGTCGGAACCACATTTACGATTTCGCTTCCGGCAATACAAAGCGACGGAGAACCCCAGGCTTGAGCGAACAAAGAACAGCCCGAATTCTGATCGCAGAAGATGAAGCCAACCTGCGGCTGGTGTTGCAGAAAGAATTGGAACGTTTGGGGTACCGTGTGCAGGCTGCGCCCGACGGGGAAGCGGCACTGCGCAAGCTCGAGGAGAGTAACGTCGATGTCTTGCTTTGCGATATCAACATGCCGCGCATCGACGGAATGGAAGTTCTGCGTCGCGTTCATCAGCGTCCTAACCCGCCGGAAGTAATAATGCTTACGGGACAGGCAACCGTCGAAACGGCAGTCGAGGCCATGAAGCTCGGCGCCTACGATTACCTCACCAAGCCTTACAGCATCACGGAGTTGGATGTCCGCGTGAAACAGGCAGCCGAAAAACGCCGCTTGCGCGTGGACAATTTGCGCCTGCGCGAACAACTGGCACGGCAGTCAGGTTTGCCCGAGATAGTTTCCGTATCCCCCGCGATGACTGAGGCCATTAGATTGGTGGAGCGCGTGGCTCCTTCGGAAGCTTCGGTTCTGATAACCGGCGAGTCAGGCACCGGCAAGGAACTCATCGCTCATGCGATTCATCGATTGTCGACGCGTGCCGATGGTTCTTTCATCGATATTAACTGTGCTGCATTTCAGGAATCGCTGCTCGAATCGGAGCTCTTTGGTTACGAGGCCGGTGCGTTTTCAGGCGCTAAGGGACGCAAGCTCGGATTAATCGAACTGGCCGACGGCGGCACGCTCTTTCTCGATGAGGTCACCGAACTACCGGCGCAGTTGCAGGCAAAGCTCCTGCGGGCGATTGAGACCAGAACGTTTTTCCGAGTTGGTGGCGTCCGCAAGGTCGAAGTAAACGTCCGTATTGTGGCGGCAACCAATCGCAATCTCGACTCAGTTGTGGCTAACGAATCGTTCCGTTCTGACCTGCTGTATCGCATCAATGGTTTTCAAATTGATCTGGCGCCCTTGCGTGAGCGTCCGGAGGATATTGAGCCCCTGGCTCGACATCTCTTAGCTGATGTTGGTGGGACGCCTTCACCCGAACTTGAACCGGCGGCGCTCGATGCTTTACGCGCCTATAGTTGGCCGGGAAATGTGCGCCAATTAAAAAACTGTCTTGAACGCGCGGTAATACTTTCCAACAACGGACGTATCACTGTCGCCGAATTGCCGCCTGAAGTCGTTAGGCCTCCAGTTCCAGCGGCCTTTGTCGGTTCTGGTTCACAACCAGGGGCTGCTTCGGACTACAGCGCCGGCCCAGGTTCGTTCGCTCCTGGACCCGTTTCCTCCCCGACCTCGCTGCGCGATGTGGAGCGGCAACAAATTCTCTCCGCGCTCGAACAGACCGGCTGGCACCGCGGCAAGACCGCAGAGATTCTTGGTATTTCCCCCTCGACACTCTATCGCCGCCTCCGCGACTACAATCTCGAACGCCGCAACGGCTAGCACACATCGAAATTACGTTAGCCAACGAGCCTCAAAAGCTTTAGACCTTCAATCAATTCGTTGACTGCACCTTTGCTGGATTGCGCGGCTTGTTAAATGGCGATGTTGCTCGCCACGCCGGCATCGTATCGGCACTCGCGACGCGCAGGCCAATAATCATTCCCAACTGCGCAAGTGTTTGCGGACCGGTCCAGTCCCAGTCAGGTTTCACTGTATCGCTGGGCGAGTGGTAATCAGTCTCCATCCATTTTTGCGCTCTTGGAATCCAGGCAGTTACTTCGCCCGCCGGACCACCGAGCAGCATCAGCGCCGGTACGCCCTTCTTCACAAATGGATAGTGGTCTGAACGAACGAAGGCGTTCTCTTCCGGCATAGGATCGGGTGTCACTATGTTGCCGGTAGCCGCGGCAACCTCTTCGAAAGTCGTGCCCAGATCAGAATGCTCCGCGCCAAAGCCCACCACTCGTTTCACCGGACCATAAATCTCTGTGCCGATGCCGTCGAAATTAATATCCGCGGCGACCTTTTCAAGTGGCCAGGTGGGATGTGCAACCCAATACTCAGAGCCGAACAGGCCATATTCTTCACCGGTTACGGCAAGAAAAATGATTGAGCGACGCGGACGCTCAGCAGGTTTGGGAAATGCTTTAACCAGTGCCTCAGCTACGGACGAAATCATGCCTACGCCGAGCGCATTGTCCGCGGCGCCGGGAAAGATTCGGCCATCGCTCTCGATTCCGTAAGCGTCGTAGTGGGCCGAGAAGACGATAGCCTCTTCCTTCAGTTTCGCATCTGAGCCCTCCAGAACGCCGACTACGTTGCTACTGGTGGTATCATCGCGCTTAATGCGTAAGGCGAGGGTTGCTGTCTTGCCAAGTTCGCGGGAAACCACTTCGCCCGTCTTCGCCTTTGCCAGAGTTTGCGCGTAAGTCATCTCTGAACCGACGAAGGCTTTCTCCATCGCTGCGTCGCTCACGAGCAAGACTGGAGGAATCTTGAAAGGCAATGCAGCCTGAGACGCCAGACTGACGCGACGGCGTGACAGATAATTGGCAATCAACGAATACGGTTGAGCCGCTGATCCTGCGTTACCAACTATCATGGCAGCCGCGCCACGGCCGAAAATGTTCATCCCCCTTGCCTGTGGGTTAGTGGCGCGCTTCCAGGCTGCAGCATCAACCCCGTCAGGTTGTCCGCCCGTAATTATTACTACTTTGCCTTTTAGATCGAGGCCGGCAAGATCGTCACGTTTCAACTCAGGAGAAACGACTCCATACCCCGCAAACACTAGTCCGCCAGTGACATCAACCTGATCGAAGGTGGTCGGCGGAAGGATTACATAGTCTTCGCCATGCTTGAGTGCCGCATCGCCGAGCTTGACGGAGGATTCGGCCAACACCTGGGCCGACTTGAATTTGATCGCTTGAAGGTAAGTGCCATTGTCACCCGCAGGTTTGAGTCCAAGCTTTGCAAACCGATCAATCAAATACTGCGCTGCTCGGTCGGCGCCCGCCTGCCCCGTTCCGCGACCTTCAAAAGCTGGAGAGCTCAACGCAGTAGTAACTTCCCGAATGGTTTCGAGTTTGACTCGAGCGGCCGCTTTCTTCTCGGTTGGGGTTAAGGTGGCTGCCGCTCGAGTGGCGACGGCAGCGGAGCCTGCAGGCTGTTGCCAGGCGAAGGTCGCAGATGAAAGCAGCGTTATTGCAAGAGAGATAGAGACGAAAGCGTGCAAATATCCGCGACGTCGGAAATCGTTACGAGAAAATGGATGCATCGAAATGTAGGCTCCTAATCTGATCAGTTGGACGTGGAAAGAGTATACGCGGTAACCCGGCGAATGGTTCTCAACTTTGGAGTGCGCTGACTTATCAGCGCTTTGGTCGGTCGCGACTTGTCGCGACTATTTTGACCAAGCTCACAACGACGTGGCGTCAAGCCGCCACGTAACAAAGCGGCGACAGGTCGCCGCACTCCAAAATTTGCTCAGCTTTGTTTCAGCAGCTTGCGATCGATCTTGCCACGATCGTTTTTTGGCAGCGAAGGAACGAATTCGATCCAGCGAGGATACTTGTAGGCTGCGAGTTGAGACTTAACGAATTCTTTCAGCTGTTCCACGAGCTCATCCTGGTTACTGCCAACATTGACAGGGCCCTCCCTTACGGTCGGGCTACTGCCCCGGAACTCCTCGCGCAGCACCACAAAAGCTTTCGGTTTGATCAGGCCGTCGCCCGCATCGTCACCGATAACCGCGCATTCGAGGACGGCCTCATGCTGGAGCAGGCAGTTCTCAATTTCAGCCGGCGCCACGAAGATGCCTGAGACCTTCAACATGTCGTCCGTGCGGCCGTGATACCAGTAATAGCCTTCTTCGTCTACGTGAAATTGATCTCCCGTCGTGCACCAGTCTCCGGCAAAAGTGTCTTTCGATTTTTCGTGAGCGTTCCAGTAGCAAAGCGCAGCCGAGTCGCCTCTTATTCTTAATGTGCCCATTTCATTCCGTGAAACCTCATTGCCGGAAGCGTCCACGATCTTGGCTTCATAGCCTGGGACGATCTTGCCCAGGCTTCCGGGCTTCACATCGCCGGGCCCGTTCGTGATGTAAATATGAAACATCTCAGCCGATCCGATGCCGTCACAGATCTCCACACCCAAACTCTTTTTCCAGCGGTCATAGAGTTCTGGTGGCAAGGCCTCACCGGCTGAATAGCAAAAACGCAGACTCGATAAATCGCGACTGCCGGCGTCAGGCGCGTTAAGCATCGAGTTGATCATTGTCGGCACAGTAGTAAGGATTGTGGGACGATATCGCTCGATAACCTCGAACAGTTTCTCCGCGGTTGAGCGTTCTGAAAAAAGCGCGGTAGCGCCACCGACGGCAAAAGGGAACAAGAGATTTGTTCCAGTCGCATAGCCGAAAAAGAGCTTAGGCACCGAAACCGTCAGATCATTTTCATTCACTCCCATGGTCTGTTTGGCAAAGACCTCGGTATTGAACGGCAAGTCGTGCTGCAGATGCACAGCGCCCTTGGGATGGCCGGTCGAACCAGAAGTGAACAGCCAGATTGCGATGTCGTCGCGATGTGTGTCGGCTGGAGTGCACTCGTCGCCGGCCGTTAGAACTGTGCTGTCGAAAGAAGTCCAGAACAGAGAATCATTAGTGAAGTCAACGTCATGTTCATGGTCGCCGACAACTAAGACTGCGCGTAAGTGCCGTGCTCCAGTCACAGCACCGTTGAAGGTTTTCAGGAGCGACGCATGAACGATAGCGACACGCGCGCGGGTGTAGTCAAGATAGTATTTGTAATCTTCAGCCGGCAGCAACGGATTAACCATCGTAATCACCGCCCCAATGCGAGCGGCGCCGAACCAGGTCCAGACAAATTCAGGACAGTCAGGTAAGACGATGAGGACGCGATCTTCAAGCTCGACGCCTAATTCCCGTAGTGCATTGCCGACTCGATTCGAGACCCGCGCAGTCTCGCCATAAGTATAGGTTTGATCCTCGAAGTAAAGGCAGACTTTGTTTTCGCGCCCTTCCTCGAGGTTGTGGTAGAGGAAGTAGTCGGCCATGTTGAAATGCTCGGGAAATTGCGGGTTCATGGCGCTAAGTACTTTCGAGATGGGATCCAAGTGTAGCCGGCAACTGGTGGGAACTTCCAAGTGACAAGTGATCTGTTCTTAGTCAGTCAGACATTTCTCAAGGAATTTCTCGAGCCTCGCTTGATACGTTTCCTCCGACGAGGTGAATTGCAGGGCAAACCCAATCTCGTCAGCCTCCTCTACAACCTCAGCCCAAAGATGGATTATCTCTGCATTCGGAAGCATAAGTTCCAGACGTATAAGTTCCTTGGCTTTCACCTTGCCGCCGCTAAGCACAAAGCAGCCGCTCTTGCTTAAGCTCGTCACTTCTGCCTCGTGCTGACCGAGATCGCCTTCCCAACGCGCGCGCAGATTCACTTTGGCCCTGGGGGCACGTCGGCGTTCGTTTGTCGGCACTCGTTTACTCTTGGTAACGGGCTTGGGTGGAGCCTTCCTGGCCTTGTCCTCCGCGGGAGGAGCTGCGGCGGGTTTGGCCGCCTCACCGGTAAAGGGACAACCAGCCTCGCCGTGTTTTGTATCCAGATGCGTGCGCGCTTCCCAGAGTTCGGGGAAAAACTTCTTATCGAGAGTGGTCTGCAAGTAGCCCACACCTTCCGAGCCGCCCGTGCCGCGTTTCGTGCCGACCATGCGCTCGACCATCTTGATATGATGCGAGCGCCATAGAGCAAAGTACTCGTCGTGCTCAAGTAAGGCTTCGGCTAGTTGAAACTCTTCGTTTCGCTCCTCAAAGTGCGTGAGAATCTCCAGAACAGCCTGGGTTCGTTTTCCGTAACCCTTCCGCTGTTCCTCGCCGCCCACAGAATCTGAACCGGCAGGTGCATCGAAACCCCGCTGCCGCAAAGCCGCAAAAAACGTATCTCCCAATGAAGCCGCGTCGAAACGTTTTTGCACTCGAGACTGTGCGAAGTCATCCTCGCGAAATTCGTTCAGCAAGCTCTGGTGTTTCAGACCGGAAGCAAACTCGATCTCTCGGAACTGCATTGATTGAAAGCCGCTGGCAGGATTTAGTTGATCCCTGAACGCAAGAAAGCTAATGGGCGCCATTGTTTCCAGAATGTGAATCTGGTTAACCAGCAACTTTTCTATTTCAACGACGCGCCGAAGCGCACGCGCCGCAGCCGCGAGACGGTCTTCATTCATCAAAACGATGGCCGCATCAATTTCATGAAGAATCTGTTTGAACCAAAGTTCGTACGCCTGGTGGATGGTGATGAAAAGAAGCTCGTCATGATGCTGCGGATCAGACAGGCATTCCTGCAAACCGATCAAGTCGGCCACGCGCAGGTATTTGTTGTAGGAGAGCGGAGCGTTGCTGCTGTAGTCTTTAGTCATTGAAGTTCGATCTTTGTGCTTTGAACTTTGTACTTTGAGCTTGGTGGTCTTCGGTCTTTGGACTTAGGTCTTTGGTTTTGGTCAATTTCGGAAACGCGGTTCAAGGTTCTAAGGCCAAAGACCCAAAACCAGAATTCGAGTTAGAAGAACAAAGCACAAAGCACAAAGCTCATTTTTTTCAGAACGCCGCGCCCGCAGTTTCATGGGTCGCGTAGGCGCGAGTATCTCTGATTTCTTTCATTTCCCGGACCACCAGTTCGAGTTCCTCGTCGCTCGTATAGAAGTGTGGAGAGATGCGCACCCCGGCGCCGGGGCGGTAGTCGACGATGAACTCCCTTCGAATCAACTCAGTGGTGATCGCTGCCGCGTCCTTATGGCCGACGGTAATAGTCCCACCGCGGTCGGCGGGATTCTTTGGACTCGTCACACTAAATCCTGCTTCTTCTGCCAGCTCGATCAAGCGGTCGGTTTGCCGTGTGCTTTTGGCACGAATTTTCTCCACACCGATTTCGTTGATAATTCGATAACCCGACTGTGCGGCATATAGTGCCGGAATAGCAGGTGATCCGTGGAGGAACCGCTCGATGCCCGATGCGTAACGCATATTGGTGTCGAAAGCAAAAGGGGCTTCATGCGCCATCCAGCCAGTGGTTTTTGGTTGCAGTTGCGATTGCAGATCGGGACGCACGTAGAGATAGCCCGCCCCGGGTCCACCGCAGAGCCATTTCACCGAACCGCCCGTAGCGAAGTCCACCTCGAGGTCCTTGACACTGAAGGGAACCGTGCCGGCGGACTGGTAAGCGTCGAGCACAACCATTGCGCCAACTTCATGAGCTCGTTTGGTGATGGCTTTTGCGTTTTGCAAAAATCCACTTTTGAAAAGCACGTGGGAAAAAGGTACGAGTAACGTTTGGTCATCAATCGCCGCGAGAAAACGCTCGAGCGAGATCGTGATGCCGTCGTCTGAGGGGACTGTCTCTATTCTTAGTTTGCCCTCGCGCGCGTGAGCTTCATAGACATACATCACGGAAGGGAAGTTCAGCTCTGAATAGACGATCTTGTTTCTTTTAGGGGTCGGCTCCAAACAGGAAAGTATTAAAGACTGGCAGATCGAAACGTTTTGATGCATTACAACGTTGCCGGGTTCAGCGCAGATAATCCGCGCCACCTCGTTGCCGACCGTGACCGGCATATCCCACCAACCTTCAGCCCAGGCACGCACCCCGCGTGTCGCCCAGGTTTCAGCGTAATCGTTTAGTCGCGCATAGGTTTCTCTGGGCATGGCGCCAAGGCTGTGGGAGATCAGGTAGACAGTCTTGTCCAGAATGGGAAACTCACTGCGCCATTTCAGAAGCTCATCAGTCAAAGCGGCTCTCCAGGAGAATTCTTGAGGCAGGTTTAATTTACCATAACCCTCGATGATCTTTCTCGTTTGCTACCAGGGCGGTTAAGCCCGAAGCTTGCTGGACTATAGGCTTGCATCGTCGGGGCAGTAGACCGACTGTTAAGGAGGGCTTTGAATTGCAACGTTGGAACCCTCCTTAACAGTCGGGCTACTGCCCCGGAGTGTCAAGCTCAAGTCACGTCACCATCGCTGTGGGTGCGTTCGCCCGTACCGCAGGCCTCCGTGGTAAAGTTAACGTAAACTTATGTGGAAGTTTGCCCATCCAATCCGTCATTCAATTCCAGCAACGCGCTGGCCCACTGCCGACGAAGCGGCACAATCTCTTCTTTACCAACCGATCAGGATCGGTTCATTACAAGCCACCAGCCGCACCTGGGTGCCGGCGATGGTTCCCTGGCGCGCCACCGAAGATGGTTTCGTTACGCAGGAAAACCTTGATTGGTATCGACGTTTCGCCGAGGGACGGCCAGGAGTCTTAGTAGTAGAGGCGACGGGCGTACGTGATATTCCCAGCGGTCCCTTGCTGCGTATTGGTCACGATCGATTCATTCCGGGGTTGAAACAACTGGTGGATGTCGTGAGTGAGGCAAGCGAAGGAGAAACAAAACTCTTTATCCAGATTATCGACTTCCTGTCTGTTAAGCGTCGCCCCGAAAAGGAAAAATACTTCGCCCGCTTCCTCCAGGTTAATGATCGTCATCGAAAGGCGCTCGCAGAGATTACTGAAGATACAGCGTGGCTGGACGCGGCGGAGACGCAAAGTACGAGAGTTCCTTAACAATGCGCCCGAGGGGGTGGTTGATCACATACTGGACGCGCGTGAGTTGGAATCACTTCGCTTTGGTTATCGTGAACATGTGACTGATATGCATCTGTCACACGTCCGCGAATTGCCGCAGGTGTTGCCGGACATTTTCTCGGCCGCGGCACGACGGGCGCGGGAAGCGGGATTTGATGGCGTCGAACTGCATTACGCCCATGCTTACACTATGGCCGGATTTCTTAGTGCCCTGAATGATCGCAACGACGGTTATGGAGGCACGCGCGAAAATCGACTGCGGTTGCCCCTCGAAGTTTTTCAGGCGGTGCGAAAGACGGTGGGCAACGACTATGTTGTGGGCACGCGGTTTTTGGCGGATGAAGTAATCGAGGGCGGCAATCGCATTGACGATGCCAATCTATTTCGGAGTCGAGTTTGCTCGCGCCGGTTTTGATTTTCTGTCTCTTTCGAAAGGTGGAAAGTTTGAAGACGCACAGCAACCGAAGGTTGGTCAGGCGGTCTATCCTTACACCGGGCAGAGCGGCTATGAGTGTATGCCGACAGTTCTATCAGACGCTGCCGGGCCATTCGGTCGTAACGTGCCCCTGGTTGCAGCGATCAAGCGAGCGGTGAACGACGCGGGATTCAAGACTCCAGTCGTGGCCGCGGGAGGTATTACAACTTTTGCACAAGCCGAAGCGATTCTACGGAACCGCCAGGCCGACATCGCGGGACTAGCTCGTCAAGCGCTGGCAGACCCTGACTGGTTTATCAAAGTGAAACTCGGGCGCGGTGATGAGGTGAGGCGCTGCACTTACACGAACTATTGTGAGGCGCTTGATCAGGCGCATCGACCTGTCACCTGCAAACTTTGGGATCGCTTTGATCTCGAGGAGCCGGGAATAGCGACGGTCGATGAGGGAAGACGACGGCTGCTGGCGCCAGAGTGGAAAAGGCAGTAGGCAGGAAGCAGAAGGCAAAGGAGGCAGAAGGCAAAAGGCAAAAGGCAGAAGGCAGGTGGCAGAAGGCACGAGGCAGAAAGTTGGCAGGAAACCAGGGGGACGAAGTACCTTTTGCCCAGTGCCCAGTGCCCAGTGCAGTGCCCAGTGCCCACTGCCCACTGCCCATCGCCCACTGCCCTACTGCCCTGCCTACTGCTTCTCATACCTTGCCATGAACGCCGGATCCCTTCGCCGGAGATCTTCATCACTCACTCGCCCACTGCGCGTCATCAAAGTATGGGCAAGCTCAATGGGAGCGAGGTTCATATAGTCTCGCGCATTCTCGAACCAGCGCATGCTTTCAAAAGCCGCTGCCTGATACTCTTCGATCACCGGCTTGCGGGTCTTCTCAAAATCCTTCAGCGCTTCAGCCACGCCCTTGCTTCTGCCGAAGCTTTCAAAAAGCGCGATGGCGTCTTCCAGTGCCAACTTGGTGCCTGACCCGATCGAGAAGTGCGCGGTGTGAAGCGCGTCGCCGATCATGACGACATTTTCAAAAAACCAGTGCTCGTTTTTCACCAGCAGGAAGTTAATCCACTTGGAATTGTTTGAGAGCAAGGGTTGGCCCTCGAGGTCTGGTGCAAACACTTTTTCCAGATAGTCCCGCGTCTCGTCATCACTCAAGGTGGCGAAGCCCGCTCGGTTCCAGGTTTCCTGATCGCATTCGATGATGAATGTGCTGGTGGTTCGATTGAACTTGTACGAGTGTGCGGCAAACACGCCGGCCTCGTTTTCGCGAAAGGTCAATGTCAGTCCATGAAACAATTTATTCGTGCCATACCAAATGTAACGATTAGGCCGGACATCCAGGGTGGACAGGAAGTGGTCGGAGTATTGTTTTCTTGTGGTGCTGTTGACACCGTCTGCTGCAACCAGCAGATCACAGTTTGCTTTCAGAAAATTCAGGTCGGAAACCTCGGACCGGAAAAGTAACTGAACGCCGAGTTGTTCGCAGCGTCGCTGGAGAATTTTAAGCAGTTGCAGTCGAGCAATACCGGAAAAGCTATTGCCGTGGATGGAGATCTTTTCCTGTTGACGAACGACATCGACGTTGTCCCAGGCTGCAAACGCGCGCGTTATTTCGGCATGTGATTCTTCGTCAGCCGCTCGCAGATTAGCCAGAGTCTTCCCCGAAAAGACTACGCCCCAACCAAACGTATCGTCAGGTCCATTGCGCTCGTAAATAGTAATCTCATGTCCGGGGTCGGCCTTCTTCATCAGGATGGCAAAATACATTCCTGCCGGGCCACCGCCGATGATGTTGATCCTCATGAGACTTAACGTTGAACCGCCAAGACGCCAGGGTCGCCAGGCCACTAGTGTTGAAATAGTTCAGTAGAATTTCTTGGCGTTCTCTGCGTCTTGGCGGTTATTTCCTATTCCTTCAACAACTGGTTCGCGATGATTAGTTTCTGAATTTCAGAAGTTCCTTCGTAAATCCGCAGCGCGCGAACGTCGCGGTACAAACGCTCAACGACGCTCCCACGCACGAGCCCGGAGCCGCCATGAATCTGCACCGCTTGATCAATGATGCGGCAGGCCGCTTCGGTAGCGTAGAGTTTTGCCTCGCTTGCCTCACGACTGACACGTCCAGCACTCGCATCTTTCAAGTGCGCCGCGCGATAAACCAAAAGTCGGGCGGCGTCGAGTTCGGTGACCATGTCTGCCAACTTCTCCTGAATCAGTTGATGCTCAGCCAGTGGCCGGCCAAATTGTGTCCGGGATTTTGCATGGCGCACCGCTTCATCCAGGGCCCGCCGCGCCATGCCGCACGCTGCGGCGCCAACGCTGGCCCGAAAAGTGTCCATGGTGCGCATGGCCAGCACGAACCCCTCGCCTTCGACGCCAACCATGTCTTCTGCCGGAACGCGACAATCGTTGAACTCAATTTCACCAATCGGATGGGCAGCGATCATCGCAGTGCGCTCAATCACACTGAAGCCGGGCATCCTGGCGCCGACCACAAACGCCGACAAAGAAGCGCGACCGTTCGCATCAGTTCCGGTGCGCGCAAACACGGTGTAGAAATCGGCAACGCCGGCGTTCGAGATAAAACGTTTCCGGCCATTGATTACGTAAGCGTCGCCATCACGCCTGGCGGTAGTCTTGATCGCGGCAACGTCGGAGCCGGCTTCGGGCTCAGTCAAAGCAAAAGCAGCAATTGCTTTTCCTTCGACGGCGCGCGAAACCCAAAAATCGCGCAGGTGTTCCGGCGCCGCCTGGCTGATGGCAAAGCTACCCAAGCCCTGCATGACGAAACCGAGATCAGCCAGCGCGGAAGAGTAAGAGAGCGCTTCACGAATCAAACAAAGCGCGCGTACGTCCAGTTTTGCGGCAGGGGAGGCAATGGCGTAGTGCAATGCGCCGGCCTTGGCCAACATACTGACGAATTCGCGCAGCTGAGCATCCAAATCTCGCTCCTCACTCGCGCGCGGTTCGATTTCCAACTGGACAAACGATTCCATGTCCGCGGCCAGCGTGCGATGCTCTGGTGTGAAGAAAGGAAGTTGATCGATGAATTTGTCCATAGTTGAAAAACGAACTTAGTACTTTGTTCTTGGTGCTTTAAGTTCTGCTAGTCTTGGCGAAGTACACGGTCCAAAGTACAAAGCACAAAGTTCAAAGTAAAAAAAGGCTAGTTGAATTTTGGTGTTCGTTTCGCAACGAACGCCTCATAAGCTTCACGATAATCCGGATGTTGCATGCAGATGGCCTGAGCCTGCGCCTCGCATTCCAACGCCGCTTCAAGATTCATGTGCGCTTCGCGATCCAGCAGCTCTTTGGTTTTCGCGAGCGCAAACGCCGGACCCCGCGCAAGACGTTCCGCTAATTCCTGTGTGGTGGCTTCCAGTTGACTCCCGGGCACGACTCGATTGTACAGACCTATTCGTTCCGCTTCCTGAGCGGAAATGAAATCGCCGGTGTAGAGCAGTTCCGTGGCTTTAGCCAGTCCCACAACACGCGGCAGCAGATACGCCGCGCCCATGTCGGCCCCGGAAAGCCCGACCTTTACAAACAGAAATGCAATCTTCGCTTCCTCGGCTGCTATGCGAATGTCCGAGGCCAGCGCGATGCACGCGCCGGCGCCGGCTGTCGTCCCGTTAAGACTGGCAATCACCGGCTTATGAAGTGCGCGAATGTTGGCGACCAGTTCACACGTCATTCGCGTAAACTTTAGCAAGCCTTCCATATCGCGTTTGAACAGCTCACCGATAATGTCGTGAACGTCACCACCGGAGCAGAACGCTCGGCCTGCTCCCGTGATCACCACAGCGCGCACCTCCGGTTCATTTCTTAGGGCGGCGAAGGTTTCCGTCAGTTCGCGATAGACTTCGAAGGTCAAAGCGTTGAGACGCTCGGGCCGATTGAGCGTAATCGTCGCCACGCCTTCACCGTTCAACTGATAGAGAAAACTGCCGGGGTTAATCATGGCTGGACTTATCTGTTAGCGGTCTCCTCGACGATCTTTAACGGCGCCGGCAGAGCTCCTGACCGCAGGACCAAGGCAAGATCTTCCGCCGACTGTTTCGTGAATCTTCCAGTAATCTCCCCCTGATCCAGTATTTGCGTCCTAATATAGGCAATCGTCTTAACTTCGCCGTTAAGCACGACACTGAGATAATTATTGATGTGCGAACCCGTCCAGGCTCCTAACTTGGTGGACCCTTCGGGCCCAAGCGAGAAAAGAATCTGATAGTCATCAGGACTACCTGCTGACGGAATCGCAGAAGCGTTTCGAAGGTCGCCACCGTCGACGATCGCGGGTTCCTCAACCACCACCCAACTCTTCTCGGTGCTTCGCGACCCGTTTAGTGGCTCCGCTCGCTCTACATAAGGCAAAACGCGACGATTGTCAGGCGCCTTGTCGCCGAGAGAAATAAGGGCTTCCTCTTTAGATTTGTAAGTTCGAACTGGCGAGGGGCTGGGAGGGCTGACTACTGCTGCCAACTCCAAAAACCCTGCGGCCGTGAGGATCGCCTTCACGCGTTCGTGATCCGCCATGTTGGGCAGGCTCACCACGATTCGGCCATTCAAAGGAGTGCCCTGGCGTTCCACGCGAGCATTGCGAAGCCCGAGATTATCCAACCGTCGCTCAATGACTGTTATGGTGCGCCCTATTATTGCGTCCCTGTCAGCGCCAGCCGCGTCGCTCTCGAGCACGAGGCGCCACGTCAAGCGGTCACGTCGAGGCAGGAGGGAACACGACAATCCAACCGAGGCAAATAATAGAATTCCGAGCGCGATGAATTGACGATGCATAAACCAGTGCGGGAAGCTTAAGAACTGAAAACAGCGACCGCTTCAATCTCTACCTTCGCCCCATCGTCCACCAAACTCTTCACCTCGACGAGCGCCATTGCGGGAAAGTGTTTGCCCAGATGGGCGCGATACGAGTGCCCAATTTCCTCGCGTCGATCAACGTATTCCCGCTTATCGGTGACGTAGAGTGTGAGTCGGGCGATCTGGTGCGGCTCGCCTCCAGCTGCGATGACAACCGCCACCACGTTCGCGAGTGCGCGATCAAATTGTGTCACGAAGTCGTCGCTGACGATCGACTGCTTTTCGTCCCAACCGATCTGCCCGGCCACGAAAAGCAATCTGCCACCGGCGTCTGTCAAAATGCCGTTGGAATAGCCTCGCGGCGTACCGAGTGAAGCAGGGTTGATCAACTTGAAAGTCATAAGAAATTTCAGGCGGACGACGATAGCAAGTTAGTAGATTACGCGTTGGGGGGCAAGGGCGCCAACCCTGGTTCAGTTTGGCGAAAGATTTTGTTGTCCGTAGACCTAATATTAGCTTCTCTGTGAAACTACGCGTTCTCAGTGCCACAGGTGAGTGTTCGCTTAATCGTTATTCACCACAGAGACACAAAGAACACAGAGGTGGCGCAGAGATACAAATTCTGAACTAAGGTAAAGATTTGGACGGAAACGAAAAAGGCCGCCACGAGAATGGCGGCCTTCGTATCGATTGTCCGGCAGGAGCTAATCGAGCACTTTGTCGAGTCGTTCTGAAAGTTGGTTGGCCAGATTGCCATTCGGATCCAGCCCGCCAATCGGCTCGCTGGCGACGCCGTGCTTATCAATGATGACGAACGACGGTAACTGATCGACACCAAACTTTTTCGACGTTGCGCCGTCTGGGTCCCGCAGTACAGTAACTTTGAGACCATACTTCTGGGCAAACGCTCGCAGGTTGTCATCACTGGCATAGTTCTTCGATTTCGGATCTTCCGACTCGGTACTTACCCAGTAGACCACCAGTCCGCGGTCGCTATACTCATCTGCAAGTTTTCTCACGCCCTGCAACTGTGCCTTCGACAGCGGCAGCCAGGATGCGCCAAAGGCCAGTACGACGGGCTCTCCCGCGCAAACTGTCGGAAGTGATTGTCTGGCCGTCTGTGGTGCGAAGTGAAAAGTTGACCGTGGCTGGTGCGTTTTGGGCGAACACAAACGAGCAGCCCAGCAGAACGACTAACAACAGGGCCAATAAGGGGGTTCGATTTGACAGGTGCATTTACTCTCCTTTGCCCGTACCCAAAGGGTGGGGCATTGCGTTAGATGAGTGGGACAGCAGTTTAGTTGGTCAGACTGGCAATGCCTTAATCTAAGGGCAAAACCGCTTACTTTGCGTCTGGCGCTCGTTCTTCCTGGTCCCGCTCGCGAGGCGTTTCCCGCGCTGGAAAGCCAAAGACCTCCTGGTGTAAAGCGGCGTAATCATCCCATGTGTCCATGTCGCGCGCAATATAATTCGATTTTACCGCGACACGTTTGACCTGGTCCTGGCGTTCAGTAAAGAACTTTTTTAGACCACCGTTTGGGTTGAGGCTCAGTAACTCATCGCGAAAGGAAACGTCTATCAACACCGGATGCCCGCCGCGATCACTCCAGGTTGGCTTCACCAGTTGCGCGCCAAGTTTCCATTCGCTGATAAGCGTCGCGACTACTTCGGGCGGCACGGCCGCGATGGTCCGCAGGATTGATGATTACGGCTTGAATCCCTTTCGGGAGTGCGCGAACACCAGAGGCGATCGAGGCACTCATCTCGCTCTCCGGATCGGGATTGGTCGCAAAAATCACTCCGCGTTCATGTAGGTGCGCTTTGAGCTTTGTCAGCTTGCGGTCCCTGCGCCAACGAACCACAACGACGGCTTCGACACCGCCGCCTCGCAGATTATCGATGCAGGTTTCAATAATGGTTTTTGGGCCGAAGGGAAGCAAAGGTTTGAATGCGCCCATACGTCGCGAGCGTCCCGCGGCGAGGACTATGGCTGCAACCGCATTGGTCTTAGGTCTTAGGTCTTTGCTCTTTGATGCCATCTTCACGGGAGCAGGTTACTAAGACCAAAGGTCTAAGTCCAAAGACCAAAAACAAAATCAATCCATAGAAGCTAGCGCCTGCAAAGCGAGGAGCGTGTATTGGCGCGTCATTTGTTTGCGCCAGTTCATAACGAAGTCGGTATTGTCGAGCGGGCGGGCCTTCACGTAAGCAGCTTCAGCCGCCTCCTGTATGCGATCGTCGTCGAATGTTTGCCCGATCAACGCTTCACCGGCTTCTTTCACTTCAATCGGAGACGGTCCGATGCCACCGAGAACCAATCTTGCATTCTTAATTCGAGCAGCCCGTTCGCTACCGTTACCGTTCTCCATCTGTACGAACGCCGCAACCCCCAGTACCGGAAAATCAAAAGCGCCGCGCCGACGAAGTTTCTGATACGAGGCACGCCAGCCATTTAGCGGCGGCAAGTGAATGTCGACCAATAACTCGTCCGGCCGCTTCTTCAGATAGTCAATACCATCGTCGTTGTAGAAACCAGCCGCGTCGATCATTCGGTCACCAAGCGTCGAGGCCAAACGAAACTTCGCGCCAATCGCCACCATCACCGGAACTAAATCGGAGGACTGGACGGCCCAGCACTTCGAACTTCCAGGCGCCACCCAACAAACGTCGCCGTCCTTCTTGAGGCAAAAGTTTATGCCTTTGCGCCACTCGTAATTCTGATCGTAATAGTTGCAACGCGTGTCGAGCAGGAGGTTCCCGCCGATCGTTCCCATGTTCCTAAGTATTGGCGTGGAGATCGTGCGCGCCGCATGAGCGATGACCGGATAGTCGCGATTTATTAATGGATGCTCAACGATGTCAGTGAGCGTTACCGAAGCACCAATGCGAATGCCCGACTTGCCGTCACCGGTTATCTGATTCAACTCCGGCAAGCGCATGACGGAAATTACGGTGCGCGGTGTTTGCTGGCGACGCTTCATGTTTGGATAAAGATCCGTGCCGCCAGCGACGAACTGCCCTTCCGGCCCTGAGCCGGCGATGATCTTCACCGCCTCCGCGATCTCTCGCGGCACGCGGTAGTCAAATTTGGGTAGTCGCATCATGACCGGATTCTGTCCCTTTCGTGTCGACAACTTCATTCAGATTCGACCTTGGCAAGCTGCAAGACAAACGGAGGTGTTCGTGGTTCTCCTTTGAAGAAATCGTCCGGCACTTTGCGTGTAAGTGCCCAACGATCAATCCATGATATTCCCCAGGGCCCGGTAGTCGTGTCAGGTGATTGATAAGCGTTGTCGGTCAGCGCCTCTTCCAGTCTGATGAACTTGTACCCTCGCCTTTTCAACATCGCGACCAGGTCTGCAAAATGATCGGCATTGATTGAATTTGCATGTAGCAGCAAGACTTGTTTGATTTGCCTGCCAAACAATTTTTCAGACAGATTCTCGAAATGGACAAGCTTGGATTCCATGTAAGGAACATAAGCTTCCGCAATCTGCGCCGTAGCGGCCAGGTCGTTTGCATCCCGAGCGTTGTCGTAAGCGCGAGCAAATATCCACTCGGAGTTGTCAATTGTCACGGGAGCAATGGTGTAGCCGTGCGAATGTAGAAAAGACTCAAACTCTTGCCTGACTTCCAAACTTCTTCCGGTGTGAAGAAATGGATGGCGAAAATACCGCAGCTTGGCATGCTTCTCTTTTGTCAATTGGCGCAATACTTCTTCGCCGCGCAAAACATCCGCTTCATATTCTGCCAGGGGAATAGCATGTAGGGACTTATGAGAAAAGGTATGGTTGCCGAGTTCCAGTCCGGCGTCCAGCCACTGTCTCAATAATGCCACGCGTTTCGGATCGAGTTTATTGTCTCGATAGAGTTTCCCCTCGTTGACAAATCCCACCACCGGAATCTTATTCCGAGTCATGGTTGTCAGGAGTCTAGATGTGATCACGGCCCAACGCTCGTCAGTCTGCACGGTTGACGCGACGGGAAGGTCGTCAAAGGTGATTGCGACGCGTTTTTCTTGTTTGGTCTGCGCGGACGAAGACGTGGGGAGACACGCAAATGCCAGGATAATGACTAGAAGGAAACTGCTTTTGAACATATCAATTCTTAAGAATGCACTGCCACTCTTGGCATTTCTTTTCCGTCGCCACCTTCTGCCGGCGTCAGCACGCGCAAAGGCTCTGGCCATTCGACTGACGGCACCGCGCCGGGACCAAATCTCCCGTCGCGGCCTTTGGCCTTTTCCTTTAGCGCCTTCAAAACTTTCTCCGGCGTGATTGGCACTTCATCAATCCGCACGCCCACCGCATCGTAAACAGCATTCGCCACCGCGGGCGGCACCGGCAACAGCGGCCCCTGGCCCACTTCCTTTGCGCCGTAAGGTCCATTCGGATCCGGATCCTCGATCAGGTAGGTCTTGACGTCGCACATCTCCATTGTTGTCGGGCTCTTGTATTCCAGCATCGAGGGAAACTTGTGCACCACATTCCGGTTTGCGCGATAGGTCATCTCTTCCATCAGCGCTTCGCCCAGGCCCATGTAGACGCTGCCTTCAACCTGTCCCATCACCAGCATTGGATTGATCGACTTGCCGATGTCGTGTGCAATCCAAACTCGCTCAACAATCACAATTCCCGTCGAGGGATCTACGTCAACTTCGGCGATCGCAGCCGAGTAGCTATACGCAGGCGAAGGTCCGACTCCAGAGCCTTTGTATTTTCCGGGCGAACGCGGCGGCGAATAAGAGCCGACCGTGCCGATGGTTCCAAACTTTGATTCTGCCAGAACGACTGCCTCAGCGAATGACACACCAACTTCCGGATTTTCAACGTCGAAGATCCTGCGCTCAGCGAGCGATAAGTTCTCAATGGGCACGCCGAGCTTTTCCGCCACGGCCATGACCAGTAGTTCACGCGCGCGTTCCGCGGCTTGAATCGCCGCGTTGCCGGTCATCAAGGTCACACGACTCGAATAACTGCCGAGATCAACCGGGGTCAGATCGGTATCTGCCGTCACAACGCGAATGTCGAACGGATCGATACCAAGCACTTCCGCGACGATGTAGGCCAGAATCGAATCCGAGCCCTGACCAATATCCGTCGAGCCACACATCACGCACACGCCGCCCTGTCGATCAAGCCGAAGCTGCACGCCTGATTGAGGCATGTTGTTCCAGTAGATTGGCAAACCCGCGCCACAAAGGTACGAACTACAAGCGATGCCGATTCCTTTGCCGTACGGCAGTTTGCGAGTGTTTTCGTCCCAGCCAGAGAATTTGTTCTTCCAGTCAGAGCCGTCAACAATTTTGTCGATGCATTGACCCAGTCCCATGCTGCCGATGCGCAGGTAGTTGGCAGTGACAGTATCCGGTTTTACCAAATTCGCACGGCGCATCGCGGCGGGATCCAGTTTCAGTTGCTCGGCGATTTTGTCGAGTTGAACTTCCAAACCAAAACGCGGTTGTGGCGTTCCGTGCCCGCGCTTCGGCCCACAAGGCGGCTTGTTCGTAAAAGCGCGCAAGCCCTGAAACTTGTAGCGCGGCACGTCATAGGTAACGGTTTGTAACGCGCCGGTATAGAAGGTGCTGGCGACGCCGTAGCTGCCATAGGCGCCGCCATCGAGGAAGGTCTGGAAATGCATCCCGGTGATGGCGCCGTCTTTCTTAACCCCAGTTTTGATATGCATCCACACCGGATGGCGGCCACGATGGCAATAGAAAACTTCTTCCCGCGTGAGCGTCACTTTCACCGGCCGTCCCGTCATCATTGAAAGTTTGCAGACGACGACCTCGTGATTAAACGGATCGCTCTTGCCGCCAAAGCCGCCGCCGTTTGGAGTGGCGATAACGCGAATGTGGCTGGCCGGTAACTCCAGAACTTTTGCGAGCGCGCGATGAACGTAATGCGGCGTTTGGGTCGAACTCCAGAGCGTCAGCTTGTTGTCAGGATCAAAATTGCCGACTGCGGCGTGTTGCTCCAGTGGCAGGTGGGTGTTGCCTTCGTAAAAAAAAGTGTCCTCGCGAATTAGATCCGCTTGGGCGAAGCCTTCATCGACATTGCCGAATTCCAGTGAGACTTTCTTGTGAACGTTCCCTTCGTCACCGTATTCGTGAATGCGCGGTTCGTCGATCAGTATCGCTTCTTCAATCGAGGAAATGGTGTTCAGGGGTTCGTATTCTACTTCGATGAGATTCATCGCATCGAACGCCGTGTCCTCGTCAATAGCTGCGACGGCCGCAACCGGGTCGCCGATGAAGCGAACCTTGTCGATGCATAAAGCATGCTCGTCCTGGCTGACCGGGAGAATTCCGTAGGAAATAGGGAGGTCTTTGCCGGTGATGATGGCAAACACGCCGGGTAAGGCCGCGGCCTTCGAAATGTCGATGCTCTTAATTAACGCGTGCGGCAGGTGGCTGCGCAGTAGTTTGCAAAACAACATGCGCGGCAACACGATGTCGTCTGCAAATTTCGTTTGGCCGGTGCACTTCGCGCGTGCATCAACCTTGCGAAAAGGTTTGCCGACTACGTTAAGCGGTCGCCCGTTGTTGTTTCCGTTCTTAGCCATAACCATTCGGATTCAGCCGCGGATTAACGCGGACGAACGCGGATCTGATAAAGAAGGTAAAGACTAAACTGCCTATTCGCGCAAATCCGCGTTAATCCGCCGCCAATTCTATTCGTAGCCGTACACGCTCTCGCGCGGCAGTTCCATTTCTTCACCACGCATGCGCGCGGCCGCCAGTTCCACTGCTTCGTAGATCTTAATGTAGCCGGTACAGCGGCAGAGATTGCCGGACAAGGCTTCCTTGATTACATCGCGCGACGGGTTCGGGTTCTTCTTCAGCAGCTCTTCAGCAACCAGTAGAAATCCCGGTGAACAGTAGCCACATTGCGCTGCGCCGAGGTCGGCAAAGGTGTTCTGCAAGGGATGAAGTTCTGCGCCCACAGCCATCCCCTCGATCGTTTTTACTTCCTGACCTTCCGCATCCAGGCCCAGCATTAAACAGGAAAGAATCGCTCGTCCGTTCACCAACACTGCGCAGGTGCCACATTCGCCGAGTTCACAACCGTGCTTGGTTCCCATCAGACCCAGATCTTCGCGCAAGACTTCGAGTAGCGTCTTGTGCGGCGCAAACGCGACCTCCGCTGCCTCGCCGTTCAGCGTAAACTGAATATGGCTCTTCTGCTTGTTTAGATCCGGCATAGGTTCAACGTAAGGAGTTTAGCAAAAGCAGGCAGGAAACCGCAGGTGTGGGAACACTAGTTACTGATGCTTGAGGCAAGTAGTTCAGAGTTCAGCCTTTAGGCTGGGGTTTCGTTTGCAACCGAAGGCACAACTAAAGTTTGAACTCTAAACTGAATTCGTACGGAGCACTAGCCCTTTGTTGTAGCCGCATCCTTCTTCGCTTTATTCAGCATAGTGTTATCGATCAAGCGCGTCTTGCCCACGTAAGCGGCGACGGCTACCAGGATTGGACGCTCATCAAGTCTGTCCAGCTTTTCGAGCGTCTCGGCGTCAACTACGCTCACGTAATCGACTCGTACACGAGGCTCGGTCTCAATTGTTGCGCGCACAGTTTCCGCTAACCTGGCGGCATGTCGTTCACCCTTCTTATAAATCTCTTTTGCCTGCTTCAGCGCCCGGTGTATCACTGCTGCCGACTGCTGTTCTTCAGCGTCGAGATAAAGATTGCGCGACGAAATCGCGAGCCCGGAATCCTCGCGCACCGTAGGTGAAACGACTATCTCGGTATCGAAAGCCAAATCTCTAACCATTCGCTTGATAATGACAGCTTGCTGCGCATCTTTCTGTCCAAAAAACGCAAAGTCGGGCCGAACTGTGTTGAGCAGAATCGCGACCACGGTGGCGACGCCCCGAAAGTGACCGGGCCGGCTCTCACCCTCGAGCAGCTTTGAAAGGCCGCCAACATTTACGTAGGTAGAAAAATCTTTTGGATAAATCTCTTCCGCAGCTGGCGCAAAAATATAGTCAACGTTGTAGTCGGTCAGAAGCGCGGTATCTTTGGTTAAGTCTCGCGGGTAGTCTTCGTAATCTTCGCTTGGCCCAAACTGCGTCGGGTTTACAAAAACCGATACCACCACGACGTCACACATTCGACGCGCCTCACGCACTAGACTAAGGTGACCTTCGTGTAGGGCGCCCATCGTGGGTACCAACCCGATCGTTCTATCCTGCTCGCGGCGAATTTTGCGCGCGACTGAAGTCATGCGCTGACGGCGATTAATGATTTCCATGGATTATTCAAGCTGCGGCCAGCATTATTCGGGCGACCAGCAAGGCTGTTCTGTGGTTTTCTTATTCGAGATGACGAAGATGTCGCTGCTGAATCTCGGACCGAAACCAAAGAAATCTATGTTGCCAGCGCAATACAAAAGTTTTTCGATCTTCGCACTGATAAATACAGATTTCGGTCTTAAACAACCCGGCAAAGTTTGACTCAATTACATGGGAGTTGCGGTTGCAGGTCACGCCATTTGACACAACAAAAGGCGGACAAAGCTCAGCCATGCCGACTTCCTCCAGTTCATATTTTGGTACCGCTAGCTCTCCGAGCTTTCTCCGGTTGCCAGGTGCAGCTCTTCCGCGGCTTCAGCCGGCAGGGCATACGATTCTTCATTCGAAGGGTAGGTCCCGCCGCGCACATCGTCGGCATAGCGTGTAACAGCTTCCGTAATTACCTCATGTAGATTTGCGTAAGGCCTCACGAAGCGCGCCAGTTTTCCAAACGACAAACCGAGCATGTCATGTAAGACCAGCACCTGGATGTCGCAGCCCGCGCCCGCGCCGATGCCAATCGTAGGTATGCTGATGCTCTCGGTAATTAAGCTGGCAATTTCGCGTGGCACAACTTCAAGGACGATGGCGAACGCGCCGGCGTCTTCCAGGGCGCGCGCGTCGTCAAGCAACTGGCGCGCAGTAACCGCCGTTTTCCCCTGGACGCGATAGGCGCCCAACTTATTGATCGACTGCGGCGTCAACCCAATATGTCCCATCACGGCAATTTCCTCGTCGACGAGGCGCTTTACTAGTTGCACGCGCTTATGTCCGCCTTCAAGTTTTACGGCTTCAGCGCCGCCTTCTTTGACGAGGCGAAGAGCGTTCCTCACGGCATCGTCTGCGCCCGTATGAAACGAACCATAAGGCATATCGGCGACGAGCAAGGCTCGCTGGACCGCGCGCCGCACCGCTTTCAGATGAATCAGAATCTCATCCAGCGTCACCGGCACCGTGTTGCCATAACCCAACACCACATTGCCGAGGCTATCGCCCACGAGAATGATATCGATGCCCGCTTCATCAACGATGCGGGCCGTGGGAAAGTCGTAAGCGGTCAGACAAACCAATCGCTCGCCGCGCTGTTTGCTTGTCTTCAGCGATGGGGCGTTTACCTTTTCAGGACGTTCAGGTTTGAGATAGGGCATATTTCACCTCTATGGCACGCTCGGTCGCGGCCAATTCCGGCGCTCTAGATCGGCAATTTCGCCGTAGCCTGTGCAGTGCCAGGTATCAGCCGGAACGCAAACCGCAGTTTGCATTCGCAATTACAGGATTGGAAATATGTAAGGCTTGTTCGCAAGTGGGGGCCATTATAGCTAGAAATCGAAAAAAGGGGAAAAGACCTTGAACCGGAAAACGATCCGTGAAGCGGACGGCTGAACAGAGTCGTGGATCAATCCTTGGCGTCAGCCGTCCGTTCCGCGACTACCAGTCCTTCTGCTCTCGATCCAGCAGGTGAATTGCTGGGCTACAATCATTCGTCCTTTTGTGCAAACCCCATCGGCAGCATAGGGCGATGCTCTCCAGGCTATCTCATGGCGTCCAAAGCTTCACTTCCGACCTATCCACAGTTTCCTGAAGCAACTTGGCGATGGTCCGGTGAATGACAGGGTGCTCGAGGTTAGGGCAAAGTTCTGCCAGCGGTGCGAGTACGAACCGGCGGCGATGAAATTGCGGATGAGGCAGAGTAAGACGTAGGTTATCGATCACCTGATCGCCATAGAGAAGTAGATCGAGGTCAATCGTGCGCGGGCCCTTAATCGACTCCCGCCTACGTCCCAACACTTGCTCTATTTCCAAAAGTTGCTCCAGCAGTTCTCCAGGCTCGAGACGTGACGCAGCCCTTAGCTCCGCAACCATGTTCAGGAATTTTGGCTGCGGGAAAGTTTCGACCGGTTCGGTTTCATAGATTTGTGAAAGTCGAGTCACTTCGTGGCCAGCCCCGAGTATTCCTCGAATTCCCAGCACCAGATTTCCCGCGCGGTCGCCAAGATTGGAACCCAGACTAATGTAGGCTGTGATTAGCATCAGTGGTCGGTAGCAGTGGCCAGTGTCCAGTGGTCAGTGGCCAGTATTCAGTGGCCAGTATTCAGTGTTCAGCGGCGGTTGAGTATAGAATGAAAGAGCGCCGCGGTACGAATCAGAGAACACATTGCAGAAAGCGAACGTAGGTCACTGACCACTGACCACTGACCACTGACCACTGACCACTGACCACTGACCACTGATTCCCATGTCTCAACTTCTCACTCTACTCTGGCTGAAGTGGTCGCTCTTCCGAAATTCGCTCCGCTCATCCAAAGCTGTCGCCAATCGCATCGCTACTCTTTTTGGGATGCTCGCCGCACTGGCCCTCGCGTTACTGGTTGCACTTGGTCTTGGCGTTGGCGCCTACCTGCTTACTTCGCCATCTACAGACATGTCAGGAATTCCAGCGCAAGGTGGTGGTGCAAAAACCCTACCGTCTGCGGAATTCATCTTTTTTTCGATCCTAGCGTTGTGTTACCTGCTTTGGTCGACCTTGCCACTCAGCATCGGTAGCAGCCGTCAGTTTGATCCCGGAAATCTTCTGCTTTATCCGGTGAGTTTGCGCAAGCTTTTCGCTTTAGACTTCATCAGCGAGGTCGCCAGTCTCCAATCCGTGTTTGCCCTGCCGACCATTATTGCAATCGGCGTTGGCGCCGGCCTGGCCCAGGGACACCTCGGCGGCGGTGTTTTGATTTCGCTGGTTGCGGCGCTATTCGGCCTCGCGTTATCAAAATGGATCTCGATTTCGGTTGGTTCATTGATTCGAAAAAAACGAACCCGAGGAGAGACTCTGCTCGCTTTGTTGGGTGTGATAGCAGGTTTAGGGGGCGCGTTGTTTGGTCAAATTGCGCCGGTGCTCTTTCGTCACGCGGAATCAATTACGGCGCTGCGCTGGACGCCACCGGGAGCGATTGCTTACGCGCTAACGCACGGATTGCGCGACGGCAACGCGATTGGCTACACATTCGCGTTGCTCGCAATCAGTGCTTACACCGCAAGCCTGATCGCCTTTTCATATTGGTTGTCGCGCCGCGCCATCCTCGGTGGCGGTCGAAAGATTCGCGCGCGCGTGAAATCGGAAGTGGTGTCTCGATCATCGTACACCGGTTGGGAAATCCCGCTGCTGCCGCCCCCGCTCTCCGCCGTCGTTGAAAAGGAGTTACGCTATCTGATGCGCAATGCGCAGGTACGAACATTGACGCTTGCTCCGTTGATCGTGTTGGTCGTGAGGTTCATGAACCGGCGACGCTTTGGTCAGGGCAGCCCTTTTTCGGCTGAATTCTTAAAATATGGTGAGGGACTGATGGCCACGGTGGGCGTTCTCTATGTGTTCCTGATCCTTGGCGGCCTATTCGGTAATCAGTTTGCGCTTGATCATGCAGGAATGCGCACGATGATACTTGCGCCGGTTGATCGCAAGAATATTCTGCTGGGAAAGAACATCGCCATGTCAGCTCTTGCTCTCGTCTTTTCAGGTGGCTTGCTGCTGGTTAATGAACTGGTGTTTGGGGACCTTTCCTTGAGTGCTCTTCTTTTTACCGCGCTTAGCTTTTCTATCTTCGTCCCTCTGATGTCCGTGGTAGGAAACTCTCTTTCGATTCGCTTTCCGAAGCGTATGAAATTTGGCAAGCGGCTCAACTCCTCCGGCGTTGCCGGACTGCTCATGATACCGACGATTTTCGCGATGACTTTAGCGCCCTTAGCGGCGACGGCGGCCGGGTATGTGGCGCAGAGTTTGTTAATTGAATATGTTACACTCGCCGCTCTGGCTGCGCTTGCGATTACTTTCTACCTGTTCGTGATTGATTCGCAGGGTGACGCGCTGCAGCGGCGCGAATTGGAAGTACTCGAAGCTGTTAACGATCCGGGGAACGATTGAGGCCGGAGGCTGGTGCAGCCCTGGCGTTGACAGTTTTGGGACGATCGGGTTTTGACTAAACTTATTCCAGTGATGTCTCTAGTTTGGACATCCGGGCGGGCGACTTAAAGAATTTCAGATCAAGCGGCCCCGTCAATACACAAATGGCTCGCAGAAGATTTCGCAGTAACCAGCGACACGAACCCTCCACTGAGCGTTCCTTTCAGGAGTACTACCTCTCCACTCCGTCGCCGCAAACATCGAGAACTGAACTTCTGCGGTTAATCCGTGCCGGGGAAGACACTTTTCTTGAGTTGAAGGTCAAGCTCTCAAACTCAGAAAAAATTGCGCAGGAAATCGTCGCCCTCGCCAATACCGGCGGCGGAGTTATTGTTTTTGGAGTCAACGATCAATTGCGAATTGAAGGAGTCGATGATCCTGAGAGCGTTCAGGAAGAGTTGGTGCGAATCTGCCGGGAAGACATCGAGCCTTCGCTGGTTCCGTTCATCGATCGCATAGCTTTTGATAACGGCCGCCGCGTTGTGGCGCTTGATATAGAAGGGAAGCGCAGACCATACCGCACCAAAGACGGACGTTTCTACGTGCGAATAGGATCGGATAAGCGAGAGACCACGCGCGAAGAACTCTCGGCCCTGATGGACGAATCCAGACCGGTTGGATTTGAAAACATGCCTGTGATCGGCGCCCTCACTACAGACATAGATGAAGCGCACCTGTGGAGCTTCCTGCGCGAGTTTGAAGGTGACGCTTTCGAGCAGGCAGTCGCGAGCGGGTATCCGACGGGCGATGTGCTTGAACGCGATCTGCTGCTGGCAACCGAGTATGCTGGCGAAGTAGTTCCGACAGTCGCCGGTCTGCTGCTTTTTGGTCATGATGAACGCGTCCAGGGCCTGCTGCCGCGCTCGGCGATTACAGCGACTCGGTTTGCCGGCGACTCCTTACAATCTCCTGTGGTCGAACGCATTAGGATTACCGGTAATCTGCTCACGCTCTATGAAGCGACATTGCGTTTTGTTGTTCGCTATGCGGATTTGTGGGACGCGCGGCCAAAGAGTTTTCCAGCGGGTGAGGTTGCCGATAGTCCAGTGGCTGCACGAGGAAATTACCAACGCGCCTCAGTTTGCGAAGCCATTAGCAATCTGCTTGTCCATCGCGATCTTGCGTTACGAGATCTCTCAACGCGTCTTAATATTTTTGACCACTCGATCGAACTCATAAACCCGCGCCGTACCACGGGCTTCTCTCCGGTGGCGCAAAAAGCAATCCGCTATGGAGTGCCCCAACGCTTGAACCCACAGTTGGCAGCTATCTTTTCCAGTCCTGCTTATGGTCTTAAATTGCCGGACGGCGGATTGCCAATGTTGTTGCGCGCGAGTCGTCTTTTCTCAAATAGAAGAACGGAACTTACGGCGATCAATGATGAGTTTCGCCTGAGACTCCACGGAGTCTAGGGGTAAACAGGGGAAGAGGGGAAAAGGGTAACGGGGAAAGTGCCGGTCTTGTCCAGTACTCATTGCCTTTTCCTTTCCCCTTCTTCCCCGGGCCTAGACGCTCTGCCCCGCCGCATAACCGCTTGCCCACGCCCACTGGAAGTTGAAGCCTCCCAACTGCCCAGTAACATCAACAACTTCACCAATGAAATACAGGCCGGCTACTTTCTTGACTGCCATCGTTTGCGAAGAAAGTTCCGCAGTTGAAATGCCTCCCGCTGTTACTTCCGCTTTCCGGTAACCTTCGGTTCCGGTAGGCACAACTTCCCAGCGATTTAGTTTCCCGGCGATTTCAACAAGTTCGCGGGGGGTGTAGCGTTTGAGTGGTTGTGAAGGAAAGTTTAGCGCACACCAGGCGAGAACAAAGCGTCGCGGCAGAAACTGGCTCAGGAGGTTTGCCAGCGTGATCTCGTTGTCTTTGTGTTCGGTTAACACTTGTAGTGCGTCCCGTTCCGGCAGCAGATTAATAGTGATGCTTAGTCCGCGTCGCCAGTAAGAAGAAATTTGCAGGATAGCGGGACCGCTCAGTCCACGGTGGGTAATCAGAATATTTTCCCGAAACTGCCGGCCATCACAACTGACCAGAGCATCAAGCGAGATGCCGCTCAACGATCCCAGTTGCCGCAACGTTTCTCTCGAAAGCGTGAACGGAACCAGCGCCGGCCAGGGCTCGACAATCGCGAGCTCAAACTGACGAGCCAAACGGTAGCCGAAGTCGGTCGCACCAAGCGGCGCGATCGACAGTCCACCGGTCGCGATGACCAGTGATGCGGAATTGAAGATGGCCTTGTCGGTCTCAATAGTGAAATTCAGAGACGATCTCCCCTCTACTGGGGACGGTGTTGACCGGCTAACGTTTCGCACCAGCGAGCCGCAGCGGATCTCAACGCCGGCTTCGCGGGCTTCCGTTAACAGCATTTCAATTACCTCTCGCGAGCTGCCATCACAGAAGAGTTGTCCAAGCTTCTTTTCGTGATACGCGATGCTGTGCTTCTCGATCAGGGAAACGAAATCAGTTGGTGTGTAGCGCGCGAGGGCGGACTTACAGAAGTGTGGGTTGGCGGAAATGAAGTTGTCAGCGCTGGTATGAAGGTTGGTGAAATTGCACCGGCCGCCACCGGAGATAGCAATCTTCTTGCCGATACGGTCCGCATGCTCCAGTACTACTACATTGCGTCCGCGTTTGCCGGCTTCAATAGCGCAGAAGAGGCCCGCCGCTCCGCCGCCGATTACGACGACGTCTTTCTCGATCATACGCAATAGAATTCAGTACTCAGGACTCAGAAGTTAGAATTCCGGACTGAAAGTCAGATCCGTCCAATGTCTTACAACCTTCTGACTTCCTGAGTCCTGAGTCCTGAGTTCTGTTATTTCGTTCCGTCCGGCTTCGGCGCATTGTAAAACTGTCGCGCCTGGATGACGTACTCTTTGTCATCGACAACGCCGTCGCCATTCACGTCGACGCTTACCTTGATCTTATGTTGCTTGCCGTCGTGCACGTCACCGGGGTTAAACGCCAGGCTGTACTGGCTGCGCAGGAGCGCGTTGATGCTTCCTAAAACCTGAGGCAGTTCGCCGGGAAACGTGACGGGGTAATAAGCGCCACCCGTCTCTTTGGCAAAGGTTCCCAAGGTGTTCTTGGCCTGAAGAAAGGTCATTCGTCCGGGCATTCCGGTGATGCTGTCTGTTGGTGGAAGGTACGCCTCATACTTCTTATAAAAAAGTTCAGCAGTCCCGATTATGTAGATTGGAATGCCCGCATTCTGCGCAATTTTGCGAGCGTCGCCGTAGTTGATCTTGCTGAAAGTATCGATGCCTGAAGCGACCAGTATTATCGCGCGGCGGCGGCCTTGCACGCTTACCAACCCGCCGAAGTCGGATTTTTCGCTCTTGGATTCCTCAAGCACAACTGAGTCGCCGCGCCCGCCTATTAACGTAAACTTCAGCGCATCAAAAAGATTGGTCTCACGAAAGGCTGGATAATTACGCAACAGCAAGTTGATAACCTGGCTAATGCGCGTGGGGTCGTTGGTGAAATCTGTCAGCGTGGTCGGACGAAGATCAAAGGCAACTACTGAAACATAGTCGTCAGGCGGTTTGACAAACTGCTGCAGGAACATCGCGACCGGTCGAATGACTTCGTATGTGCCCGGGTCCCACCCTCCACCTGAGGCGCGGCCAAACATCTCCGACCACTTGCTGTATTCAACCACCATCGCAACCGTGATCGGCGCTTCCGGAGTTGAGAAATTGGTGATGGTTTCCGGAGCGCCATCAACCGCAATCGAGAAGTTCTCTTTCTTCAATCCGGTTACGATCTGGCCACTCTTTTTGTGGTAAACGACAGTGTCGACGTTCACGATTTGAGTGCTAACCGTGACCTTCTCAGCTTCTTGAGGTTTGCCGGTAATATCGGGCGGCAGCGGCTCGTCGGGCTTTTCACCGGGCTGTCCAGTTTCGGCAGGACGCTTATTCTTTTTCTCAGTCGATGTCGGTGGCTGGCGACGCGATTGTCCGAGCACGCCGCTAAAGCTGAGACTGGCGAGTAAGGAGAAGAGGATAATTAAAGCAAAGAACGGGCGTGCCAGCTTGGAAAATCTCATTAGTGTCACCTGTTGGTTAGAAGACGTAAAAACGGAGGAGAGTTGACTTCCAATCCGCGTTTCAACCTTGTTTAGGCTTCTTCGGTGTGATGCTCAAAAACAAGGCGAAGTTTGCCGAGAGGGCTAGCGGGGCCCGCTGCCGCCGGCCTCAGCCTCTATGACCACATCATATGTTCCGGTATTGTCGTTAAGATTCCCCTCGTTCAGTCCGAGGAATAAAACGCCATCCCGTTGGGCTACAAAATCTCGCCGCGTTCCGATCAAAAGAAAATCATCATTATCGTCGCCGATGACCGCAATTAAAGCGCCCGTCGCCTCCGTGCGCATTAGTTTCTCGCTGTCCGGGGAACCGGCCATGCCCGCTGGAGTCGAGAAGCGACCGCCACCCAAAGACACGCGGCCGGTGCTACTGATTCTCAATCGTTGGCCTTGTCGTACGACCAGCCCGGTGTTGGTCCAACCATTCGGCGCACATACCTCTCCGCGGGCCGCCGGCACCGAGCATTGTCTTGCGTTAACACCAACCTTGATGGTGAAAAACGTCGGCGAAGTGCTGGGGGCAGATTGCGGAGTTGTGCGCGGAGGAACTCTGCTGGTATCCACAGCCGGAGAATTTGAGCGGGGCGGTTGATAGGGCGGCGTCGAGTTATTAGATGTTTCCGTGTCCTCATTTGCCAGGGTTGACGCAGCAGCCGTGGTTGCCGAGTCAAACTCGATCGACTCCACATCTTCGACGTAAACCAGCGTTCGGCTGCGACGGCCCTGGGCTCCGGAGCCTACCAGGACTGTAAACTGCTGGTCCCGGAACCCTATCACCTGACCACGAATGACGTTGCCATCTTTCAGGCGAATTGTGTCAGCGAAGGCCGGGATAAACAGGGCAAGGACTAAGGCAAACAAGCCAAAACTGCGTAGACTGGTTTTCATAGGGTTTCTCTCCAAAGCAACATTTCTATAATGAGTTTACAAGAGTCGATTGCTTTTGCAAGCGGGAGAGGCAAGCGGCAATTCTCGGATGCCCTGGCCAGCACAAAGGTTGCGGTGAATATCTTGTGAACCCGGCGGCGAGACCGGTAAACTCCTGAAACTAACAAACCGATTTCGAGGAGCAACTTAGAAATGTTACCCATCAAAGGGCTCTATGAAGTAGCCATCCGAGTGAAAGATCTGGCGCGCGCGGAAGCTTTTTACAAGGAGGTACTGGGGTTGAAAGAAGGGCTACGCGACGAGCGTCGAAACTGGCTTTTCCTTTATGCGGGAGGTGATGCGGGAATGGTTGTGCTGCAGGAAGATAAGGGTGAATGGCCCACGCAGCATTTCGCCTTTACCGTCAACGAGCCTGACATCGGGCCGGCCACAGAGATGTTGCGGAAGAAGGGGGTTTCAGTTTCTGAGCCGGTTTATCACGAGTGGATGAACTCCGTTTCAGTTTACTTTGACGATCCTGACGGGCACGCATTGGAGCTCCTGGCGCTGTCTGGTTCTTAAATTGGGCTTTTTTTAGAATCCGGCGGCTCCTCGTTTCTCCGATTTGCCAAGAGGGGCATTGCGCGTTATAGTGGCTCCAACTAGATGGTTGGTGAATCCTTCCATCCACGTGGTTGCTGGGGTGAGGACAGTGACCACATTAGATTAGGCGCGACAGTCCAAAAACTGTTGCGCCTTTTCGCTTTTGCGATCACCTATAGTTCACAATCCGCCCCGCAGTTTGAAATGAGAAACGAGCTGAGGTTTATTTTGAATTACAAACTGGAAGGCAACTTCACTGGTCGTTGGAGTTATCAAAGCTAGTGAGGACAACTCGAAAATATTTTTCGAGAAAGTCCTTGACAGGATTGCTGGTCCTACTTTAAAAAGAGTGTTGCGCGCGATCATGTGAATTGTGCGCAGTGAAGGAAGATTTCAATGCTAACGAGCTGGATACATAAAGAACACGCGATTAAACGGCAGCCCACGGCCGCCATGCGTGGCGTGTGTCTGAACGCCAAGCCGGGTTCACCCGTCAATTTATTTGTCGGCAGACTCGGACAAGCATCGATAGATAGCCGTTACATCAGGCATTAATTCGCGGGAGCGGACTCCCGCTCCCAAATCTCAAAGAAAAATCGCGAGAATTGTAAGGAGCGGGCAGCTTCCCTGGGAGGCTTAAAGCCCGCTCTTTTTGTTTTTTGACAATCGAAGTACCTATTTGTGGAAAAACTCCAGCGAACAGTTCGCGTGGAGTCTTTGGATGAAGGCAGGGAGCCTTCCGGATGACGACGCCGTTGCTTTGCGAGAGTGTCGGGCGTCGCCATCCTCAGGAGAAGTGTGCCTCGAAGTGTGTTCGCGGTACGTTTCTCTCTGCCTTCATCTGTTTTTTTGTAGCATAAAAATCGTGGAATCGCGATCTTGCAGTGATAGCGCCAGTACCCGTTTTGATCTTTGTACTTTGAACTTTATGCTTTGACCGCTCGGTGGGCCATAGAGGCAAAGTTCAAAGTACAAAGCTCAAAGCGCAAAATCCGCACGTGTGGCTGAGCAGCAAAAGCACCCGACTGTAAATCGGGCGTCAAGTGACTTCGTAGGTGCGAGTCCTACCGCGTGCACCAAACGATTGCGGATTTGAAAACGCGGAATGCGGATTGGCAAGATTATCTGTGCCGGGTCCGCAAAATCCGCATTCATCAATCCGAAATCGCAGGATGTGTAACCCAGCGAAAGCTTTTTTAGGGATGTAGGCTAACTGGCAAAACCATCGGTCTCCAAAATCGAGATTCTCGGTTCAAATCCGAGCGTCCCTGCCAAATCTTGAAGGAAGGCCCGACAGTAGAGCGAGTCAAGCAGTCTTGAAAACTGCGGCGGCTTAGACCGTGTAGGGTTCGACTCCCTAGCCTTCCGCCAATTGATTGCTGATTGCGGATTTCAGCATGCGGATTGACTGGGATTATTCTGCTAATCCGCACTCCGCACTCCGCAATCTGCAATCTGCAATCCGAGGAGGCGTCGCCTAATGGTATGGCAACGGTTTGCTAAACCGTCGTGCAATGCGCGTGCAGGTTCAAGTCCTGCCGCCTCCGCCAATCGATTGTGGACGCGGATTTCAGAATGCGGATTGTCGAGTTATCGGTCCGTCGTTCCTTCATTCCCACATCCGCAATCCGCAATCACAAATCCGCAATCGAAGGACCTGTAGCTCAGCGGAACTAGAGCGCGACTGTGCGAAGGTCGAGGTCGCACGTTCAAATCGTGCCAGGTCCACCAAACAAAGGATGAAGTAGGAATGATGAAGCGATGAATTTCATTCATCCCGCATCCATTCCGCCTTCATCCTTATTTTTGCCGGCGTAGCCCAACGGGCAGGAGGCGCTAGTTTTAGAAACTAGACAGTGTGGGTTCGAATCCCTCCGCCGGTACCAATCAAAGGTTTCGGATGAGGGATGAAGGATTGAAGAACAGATGAGTCGCTAACACACTCCATTTCAAATCCATTCGATGCTTCACTTCCCGGGGGCGTTAGGCAAGCCAGGCTCAAGCCGCTTGATTTTCAATCAAGAGATGCGTGGGTTCGAATCCCACACGCCCTGCCAGTCTCAGGCGAATGCTGAACGTGACTACATCTGTCCAATGTGATGTCACGCTCGATTTTGGTCGCCCTCTTTATGCAGTATTGCTCGCGTAGTCCAATCGGCAGGAGACAACAGTTTCAAAAACTGTGCAGTGTGGGTTCGAATCCCTCCGCGAGTACCAGATGAGAATCATTGCGCGTGTAGCCCAACTGGCAGAGGCGGCTGACTTAAGATCAGCTCGATGATGAGTTCGAATCTCTCCACGCGCACCAACAAATTTCAGATTGCGGAATTCGGATTTCGGATTTGAAAACAGGATATCCGAAATTCTCTGTGGGTCGTAGCTCAATGTGGCAGAGCACCGCACTGTGACTGCGGCAATTGAGGGTTCAAATCCCTTCGACCCACCCAATTCGATTGCGGATTGCGGATTTCAGATTGCGGAATTTATTTTGGTTCCAGTTAATGAAGCGTCTGATTACGCTAATCAGCAATTCCCATTCAGCAATCCGAAATCGCCAGGGAGCTGTGGCCGAGAGGTGAGGCACCTGGCTGTCAGCCAGGCCGATGACGGTTCGAGTCTCGTTCAGTTCCGCCAATTCAGGACAGGCAATCCCGTCAGCCTGATTTTCACGTCGTCACGTGAAATGCCTGTCCTAATGCGCCAGTAGCTAAATTGGACAAAGGCACCTGCCTCTTAAGCAGGGGATTGTGAGTTCGAGTCTCACCTGGCGCACCAAAATCAGGAGACAGGAGGCACTAAGCAGTAGGCAGAAACCGGAGGCAGGACGAGAATTGCCACTGAGCTCTGCGAGGTTAAGCAACAATCTATTTTCAATTTACTCTTTAGAAAGGAGAATCCAGCATGCCTTACGAAAAACTACCAATCGGCGGCGCTCACGCGGATGTTCTGTCGTGGGCCGGCCACGAGTTCAGCATTGAAGAACAAGCTATGCTCAGAAACGTTTCGCGCTTGCCATGTTTGTTCAAGCACGTCGCCTTGATGCCTGACGCACATCTGGGCAAAGGCAGCATGGTCGGTTCAGTCGTGGCCACCAAGGAAGCAGTGATACCAGCCACGGTCGGCGTTGACATCGGGTGTGGCATGATGGCCGTGAAGACCCCCTTCCGAAGCGGCATTCTTGACGGCAAGTTGAAAGATCTCCGTCTGAAGATCGAAGAAGAAATTCCGGTCGGTTTCAATGCGTATAAGGAGTCGGTAGACGAAGCCTCGTACTGGGACGGCTGGAAAGACTTTGGCGAACTGCACCAGGGCGTTCGCGATCGCAAAAAGAAAGCGATGACGCAACTGGGCACGCTCGGAGGCGGCAACCACTTCATCGAAGTTTGTCTGGACACGGAAAACTTCGTCTGGTTGATGCTGCACTCGGGCTCGCGCAACATCGGCAAGGAACTGGCTGAGCGCCACATTGCGACGGCCAAGAGTCTTGTGGAGGCTATCGGAATTACCCGCTCCCGACCTTGCTTACTTCATTCAGGGCACGCCGGAATTTGCGGCGTACTGGAAAGACCTGAAGTGGGCGCAAGCATACGCTATGAAGAATCGCGAGATCATGATGACGCGTCTGTTGAAGGTCTTCAACAAGATGTTCAATCATCGTCAACCGTTCACGCCTGAGATTAAGGTCAACTGCCATCACAACTACGTTGCGCTCGAAGAGCACTACGGCGAAAAAGTTTTCGTCACGCGCAAGGGCGCAATCAACGCCGACAAGGATGTGTACGGCATCATCCCCGGTTCGATGGGCGCAAAGTCGTTCATCGTGAAGGGAAGAGGTCTGGCGGAGAGTTTCAACTCCTGCTCTCACGGTGCCGGGCGCAAGATGTCGCGTGGCGCGGCCAAGCGGGCTTTTACAAAAGACGATTTGGCGCGACAAACAGACGGCGTTGAATGTCGTAAAGATGTAGGCGTACTGGACGAAATTCCTGGCGCTTACAAAGACATCAAGGCAGTGATGCGGAACCAGAGCGATCTGGTGAAGATCGTTGCCGAGATCAAGCAAGTGGTATGTGTCAAAGGATGAAGGCGTAAGGAAGGTTTTCCTTGCGCCTTCGTTTCCAAAATAACTGTCGAGGGAGGTTAGAATACCAATGAACCGATCCGAATCCGATGAGCAATATAGACTCGTTGGCCAAGAGGCTCTAATGTGGCTCGAGAAAGCGCAAGGCCTGCGATATTGCGCTGAAATGCTGAATACTCACTTACTTGAGGACTTAATAAACAGTCCCCCAGCCTCCCGACGTGTTGAGATGAACGGCGTCGTTAGCTTCTATCGTTGCTTCTACTGGGGTTGGCCTTCGAGAATCTCATCAAAGGTGTCGATGTTGCGCGAGACCCGAACCTCGTAAATCTCGACCGCCTCGATCTAAGGCTATGGAGACACGAGGACGGTGGGCACGGCATCAGGAACTTTGCAAAGTCTTTGGTGACCCTCGACACCGATGAAGAAGAACTCCTCGATCGCCTGCAAGAATCCATTTTTTGGGCGGGTCGGTTCCCTATCCCCGTAAAATCCGAGCGATATTATGAGAGTCACAGTCCAGTCAACAAACATCGACTGAGTACGGCTGATTTTTCCGTTGTCGCTCGCTTGTATTCGAGAAGTTAGAAGCAGAACTGCGCAAGCTCCGAAGCGTACACACGAGTTAGACGACTTAGCTCGAATACTCTTCCTTTTCAACTTTTCCTTTTACCTTCTTTCGGGGTGTGGTGTAACGCGAGCATCCGAGTCCTGGGAACTCGTGGCGACAGTTCAATTCTGTCCTCCCCGACCAAAAAGAATAAAAACGATCTTTGTTCTTGTGCTTTGAACTTTGCATTCTCTGGTAACACGCATCATCGAGCCCGAGGACCAAAGTACAAAGCACAGAGCTCAAAGCACTCCTCCCGCATCGTTGGTCCAGTTGGTTTAAGACACGGCGTTGCCAGCGCTGAGACACCGGTTCGAATCCGGTACGATG
>CAWEIN010000005.1:0-344757 GCA_963809065.1 Blastocatellia bacterium | reverse complement strand
CCAGAAAGTCTTCCACATCTTCCTGAGATAAGGATCGGTGGTGAGGACTTTGACAAACTGTTGCCGTCGAACACGCGGGCAGTTGTGCCTGCCGCCTGGCGCGTCGAGGTATCGCCGTCCCAACCAGCGAAAGAAGATTTCTTTTTACACGTTTTGGAGATTGGCGATCGTGGCGATACACGTGCCCCACTCGTTGACCTGGTAGACGGTTCAAATTTATTGGCGCGCTGGTCGAAGGTGGCACCATTGCGCTCTTCGCGACTATTGACGGTCCTGTAACCAGCGGTGAGGTAACAATTCCGGCGGTAGACACAAACTGGCTACTAATCTCCGGTTTGAAGCCGCATGCGAAGTATGAGCTCCAAATGACGGGCGGCCGGGCAAACTGGCGCGGCGGCCTCTTTAATGGAGTGCCCGGCGGAAGCCACATCGGAAGTGCGAATGGTTCCGGAGTTATTTACTTGCCCTTCAAGGGTCAAAAGGACGGAAGGCTGCGCTTGCGGCTGCTATCGTCGGAGTAGATCGAGTAACGCTGAAAGCGTTGGCTAATAGCAGCCCAGGGTTTGCTTTGAAACCCTGGGTCAACGATGCGAGGAAAGATTGTTTGCTACCCTGAAGGGGTTGCGCGCGGTTTTGGGTAACAGACGCGCCGCAACTCCTTCAGAGTTGCGCTTCGACAAATGAGATACGTTGTCCCAGGGTTGCCAAAGCGCAACCCTGGGCTTAATTCGCGAACGCTTTCAGCGCTATTCATTTCCTTAAGTTTTCTCAAGAGGAGGGTAGTGTTTCGACATCTTGTATAAGGGCCTTACTATGAACAAAACAACACGCATATCAATCGGCGCACTATTCATTGCACTCCTTTTTTTATAGCAACGCCTTTGCGCAGTCTCGAGGCAGCCAGGCCACGCGGCTCGTGAAGCCGCTTCATGAAGTGAACCCGGTGGCGCGGCCCAATGCAAACCACGTTGTCGCTATCGTAGGCGCCACCCTGATCGACGGACGCGGCGGTGCGCCACTACTCGATGCGGTCGTTGTCGTTAGTGGCGAAAAAATTCTCGCAGTCGGCCAAACGCACGGCAGTGTCGATCCCTGCCGGCGCGGAAGTGATCGATGCGAAGGGGCTCACCCTCCTGCCGGGATTGATCGACTCTCACTTTCACATCGATGGTGATGACTCTTTACCCGCACTCTATCTTACGCACGGAGTCACTTCCGTTCGTGACCCCGGCCAGTGGACGGAGGCTTACGACATTGCCCGCAAAGGACCAGCGCCAATACCGCGCTTGTTCCTGTGTGGGCCTCATCTTGATTCGCCACCCCCCGCCTATCCTAACGATTCGTTAATCGTTAGGGACGCGGAGGAGACGCGGAATGCAGTTAACCGCTTCGCTGACGAGGGTGCTTCGGCGATTAAGGTCTACTACCGCCTGCCTCTTGCGCTCATCAGAGTCGCGGTCGAGACGGCACATGCTCGCGGTCTTCCCGTTACCTCGCATCTGGAAATTGTCGATGCTACTGACGCCATCCGCGCCGGCGTTGATGGCGTAGAACATGCCACCTCCTTCGGGACTGCGCTGTTGCCGTTGCGCGAGGCTGAGAAGTATCGGCAGGCGGTGCTCGCCGACAACAACGCCCGCCGCGAAGGCAGGTATCGGGTGTGGAGCATAGTCGATCTCGACTCGCCGCGTGCGGGCGCAGTCTTTAAGTTGATTGTTGAGCGCGGCACCGTGGTCTCACCGACGCTTGCAGTCTTCGAACGGCAGCCGGGAGACAAGGATACGACCGACATGCACGTTCGCGCCTTCAAGCAGATGGAGGCGTTTGTCGGACACGCTTTCCGTGCCGGAGCACATGTCGTAGTTGGTTCTCATTCTGATGTGCCACATGCAAAGCGTGGTTGGGCTTATCAACGTGAGCTGGAGCTGCTGGTGGATTCGGGCCTAACTCCGATGCAGGCGATTGTCGCGGGTACTCTCGAGAATGCGCGGTTCTTTCATGCCTCCGATCGGCTGGGAAGTATTGAAGCGGGCAAACTGGCGGATCTGGTGCTGGTCGGGGGAAATCCGTTGAGTAACATCAGCGATATGAGGCGAATCAAACGCGTTATGCTTAATGGCGAATGGGTGAAGGGCGCTGGCGACGAAGAGAAATAGATTCCCGGCGGATGGGCGGAAGCGCGGAATCAAGACCCAACCGAGCTATTGAACACTCAACAATGGTCGGACAAAATCAGAACTGGGAGCGTAGCGACCAGCCAAAGGAGTCACCTCAAAGTGTTGGGTTGAAACGGCTGAGGTTGGAGTTGTTCGGCAGTTGCGCTTTTGGCTGGTCGCTACGCTCCCAGTTCTGATTTTCTCGACCCACGATAGAGACTTTCTTTGCAGGCACGCGTCGAAGAGAAATAAGCATGGGAAACAATTACCCTTTATTTATGCGGGTTCTATTAGTTTTGTGCGCGTCGCTACTACTCTGTGGAGTGGCGGCGGCCAGGGGCAAGACGGTCTATGTGCATTTACTCGACGGGGATGACGCGCGAGGTGACGGCAACTACGCACATCCGTTCAAATCCTGGCGCGTGGCTCTGCGTCATATCGGGAGCGGCGATACGATCGTCGCGAAGAACGGCGACTATCGAAAATCCGGACGCGAAGGAAGTTGGGGCGGGCTCAAACTGATCTTGACGATGGGCGACCAACTCGAACCTGGCGATCCACGCCAGCCTGTTCCGTCCGGAACGCCACCTGAGGCGATCGGCATTTACCGCTACGATCCCGCCAATCCGCTCACAATACGCGCTGAGACAAACCACGGCGTTATCATCGATCACGTTAGGTTTCATCTGGCGCGCGGTATCGTGATCGAGGGGTTCGAGATTATTCCGAACCCTTATTACACGGATGAGCAGGGGCAGAAGCTCAACCGTCGCCGCAATGGCATTCACGGCGATAGCGTCTACGAACCCGAAGACCAATATAACCGTGTCAAGACTAATGATCCGCCGGGTGGACACACTGCCGCCTGGTATGACCGCTCGCTCTGGACCAGCTTCATCACGGTCCGTAGCGCGAAGATTCATTACGCCTGCCCGCCGGGCGGATGCACTTCAGCATATGACCCGTTGCAGGATGATGACCGGCTTTATCTCATTAAATTCAACCAGGCTCACCACATTACGGTGGAGGATTGCGAACTGTTCGACGGCAAGAATTTTCAACGCAAGCCGGCCATCGACCTGCCCTGCAGCGACGACGTGATCGTGCGTCGCAACCTCATCCGCAATTGTCATCGAGGCGTGGTAAGCAAGGGCGGCGGTCGCAGAGTACTGATCGAGGCCAACGTCTTCGTTGATAATTCGGGCGCAGCCTTCTCGGGCGGTTCGACTGATCCGGATCTTTTCATCGACGGGCACTTTGGCGATCCTTGTTCGTTCGCTTATTTCGAATCCTATGACATGACGGCGCGCGATAACCTGGTTGTTTCCACGCGCCCTGGTGAACGTCCCGTTGAGGCCGTTGCTATCTGGGCCGCGAAGAACGCCAGTATTGTGAACAATACTTTTGTCGGCATTGGGGAGCGTGGCGTTTTACTGGTTCGTCCCGGGAACGAGGTCGACAGCCCTGCTAAAGGATGCGGGCGTTCCGTCCGTCTCACACGGACCGAAGATCTTAGCTTAAGGCGCAATGTGTTCGTCCTTTCGGGAGTGGTAGACGAGACCATGCTCTATCAAACCTCGGGCGTTGGCACAGTATTGCTGAGATTTGATCATCGCGAGAATACGTTCTTCAATCGGGGTCAGGAAGTTCCACTCGGAGGATTGGCCGATCCGAATAGCGAACCGGGCTTCAGCAGAAGTGACCCGCAGCTAGCCGGAGGGCAGGGAACTAACTACGCCACGTGGATGGCCACCGCGAAACTTAAAAGCACTTCGCCGTCGATCGGTCGAGGTGTGTATGGTGGCAAGTGAGTGGGGCTCGATCTCAATAACACCGAGCTTCAACCGGTGATCAACGGAATTCAAATCTTAACTGAGGGCCATTGAACTACTCAACCATGGTAGTACAAAATCAGAACTGGGAGCGATAGCGACCAGCCGAGGATTCACCTTCGGAGTTGCACGCTTCGGCTGCAGCTGTTTCGTCAGTTGCGCTTTTGGCTGGTCGCTATCAGCTCCCAGTTCTGAATTTTGCGTGGGCCACGTTATGGCATAGCCTTCAACCCGCCTGCTGAGTAATCATTTCCAACTGATGACGTCCGATCGCTTTGATTTGTGAGTCTGGCCACTTCTCAAGAAACTGGTATGCAGGATGATTCAGCTTCTCTCGGCAGGGGTTTCGTGCCGCATTGTAACTGCAGATGAGCGACCAGCGTGGATTTGGACTTCTGTTCGCGTCTGAGCGATGAAGTAGATTGCAGTGGAAGAAGAGTGCAGACCCCGGCTCCATCTCACATTGGACCAACTCCATATGCTTGAGGGCTTCCTCGACCCGTTGCATATCGGCGCCGGTTTGTTCGCCGGCTTTACCATGATCAATGCGACCCATGTGATGCGATCCCTTGATTACTTGCAGGCAGCCGTTCTCGGAAGTTGCACGATCAATCGCAACCAGGCAGCTCGCCATGAGAGGAAACAGACAATCATTGGAGTACCAGTAACCGTAATCCTGGTGCCACTCCCAGGCTCCGCCCACGAAAGGCTCCTTAAGCATCACTTTGTGGTGGTAATGGTAAACCTCACCACCCAGGAGTTGCTCCATGGGATCAACCATGCGCGGGCTGCGAACAAAGGCGTGTAGATGTCTTCATCCAGTGAACCGGTGATCCACAACTTAGTTTCGTTGCTTGACAGATCCAGCCGTCCACGCGCTTGTTGACCGATTTGCGGATCGCTCTTACCAATCTTGAGGAGCAAGTCCATCTCTTCTTCGTCAAAAAGATCCGGTACCAATACATATCCGTCGCGATTAAATTGCTCGATCTGTCTTGCGTTTAACTGAGTCATAGATGTGTCCGAATCGATGAGCATAAGTAGATGCGCCACCTCGACGTTCCCGTCTTGCAGGCGGCCTACTGGTTTGGGATTCACGCCATGTGAAATGCGAAAACGAGCGTTAATTATAAGAACTTGTTTGGCAAACCGCACCCCGCCCTGCCGGCTTCAGGTTATGAATTGTCGAAAGGATCTTACTCAGAGCGATTCTGCTCAAAAACAACCGGCCCATCGATATTCCAAGTGATGCCACTCATGGTAAAGTTCATCATTCGACATCGTTTATCGCTAACTACAAACTATGAACCAGGAAAAACTATCGCGTCGTGAAATGCTGCGGAACGCTGCCCTGGCGGGCGTAGGAGTGGGAGTGTTTGGACGCGCAGTGGACGGCGCAGTCGCAGACGTTGAAACCGCCCTCGAAACTTTGGTAGCAGGTCCACCGGCTAATCACGAATCGATGATTGGGGTTCCGTTTCCAAAGCACGAAACAGTACGCGTTGCCATCATTGGAACAGGTCTACGCGGGAAAAGCGTGTTGGGAGAATTCCTCAAGGTTCCCGGCGTTTCAATAAACGCTCTCTGTGACGTCGTTGAAGAAAAAGCGTTGGCGGCGAAAGCAATTGTTGAAAATGCCGGACAACGTGCGCCAGCAATCTACGTTAAGGGTGACCGGGGTTTTGAAGAGTTAGTAAAGCGAGACGATATTGACTTTGTATACATCGCTACTCCCTGGGAATGGCACGTGCCGCAAGCTCTTGCAGCCCTGAATGCTGGAAAGCATGCTGGTACGGAAGTTCCGGCAGCGTACACCGTCGAAGATTGTTGGAAACTGGTGGACACGTCCGAACGCACCAGACGGCATTGCCTCATGATGGAGAACTGCTGTTATGCCGATGATGAATTATTAATTTTGAACATGGTTCGGGCCGGAGTGCTCGGCGAATTGGTTCATGGCGAAGCTGCCTACAATCACGACCTGCGGGAAATTCTCTTCGAAAATCGTAATGAGGGTCTGTGGCGACGGCGGCATCATACTTTGCGCGACAGCAACCTTTATCCCACCCACGGACTTGGCCCCGTAGCTAATTACCTGAACATTAATCGGGGCGACCGATTTGATTACCTGGTATCGGTGAGTTCCGGACACTGGGGACTGGAAGCCTATCGTCAGGACAAACTTCCCGCTGACGATCCGCGGCAAAAAGAAGCCTATAAATGCGGTGATTACAATACGTCAATTGTTAAGACCTCCACTGGGCGTACAGTTATGCTTCAGCACAACGTATCAACGCCGCGTCCATACGACCGGATCAATCTTATCCAGGGCACAAAAGGCATCTTTCGCGATTATCCCCCGCGCATCTTTATCGAAGATCAGGCGGACGGTAAACACGAATGGCAGACTGTTGATAGATATCAAGCAAAGTATGCGCATCGGCTGTGGCGCAAAGAAGGCGACATGGCCCGCAAGTTGGGCGGTCACGGTGGAATGGATTACCTGATGTGCTACCGGCTAATCGAATGCATGCGTGAAGGTTTGGTTCCTGACATGGACGTTTATGATGCCGCCACGTGGAGTGTGCCAGGACCACTTAGCGAGATCTCACTAGCAAAAGGATCCGGTCCAATTAAGTTTCCTGATTTCACTCGAGGAAGATGGAAAGAGAAACGCGTTAACATGCTCTGAGTGATAAAAGGAAAACTGGAGCAAGACTTTTGGTCCTCACTTTGATATCCGGACTTTCTAGAGGACCACAGGCTCGAGAAATAAGGACAAACTTCATAGTTTCCCTTCGGCATCGCCACTGATTCCATTTGAGCAACTCCATGTCAACGCTATTTTCGTCAATCTAGCTTAAGAAGCACTCGATACGAGAGAATTCTGGGGCTCATTCTCTACTGATTTTGTATGAGTTCGTCTGTGTTCGGTAAGTATTCAATATGCATATCTGGTTGTCACCGCTGTTACCAATGTCACGGAAGGTCACACCCTGTCGCTCAATGAGACCTTCAGTACAACGCAGAAACAATGCGATTCACTCTATGACTTCGATAGGGAGTATTCCTCAAAATGCTCTGATGCTTGTCTACAAATTATCCGTGAACGTCATGGTGATGGGTATCGGCTTCCACAGTTTGTCTTGCGTTCATCATTGTATTTCTCCTTAGAGTCTAATCGCTGGTTTAAACTGCGCGGCTGCGCCGGCAACTTATCCGCCTCCCCGAATAAGGCGCGCTTTCAGCCTTTGGGCGTAATCTTGCCCGCGAATGACTGGGCCACGATCTTACCGTCCCGAACGACGAACATGTCAGTGCCCAACTCGTAGACGTTGTCGGCAGTCTCTGCGGTCCACAGGATGTAAGCATGGTCGCCCTCGACTGACTGATGCTTCATCCTGAACGTTGAATCAGCTTTTCCAAACTCCGCAATCAACGTCTCGAAGAACGGCCTAATCGCGTCAGCTCCCCTGAGCGGTCCGTCCGGAGTGAACAGGACGGCACGCGGCGCATAGTCAGAGAGGATACCCTTGAGGTCGCCCTCACCAAAAAACTCTAAGTGGCGGTCTAAAACGTCTTTTGTCGAAGCCATCGCTAAGTCCTCCTTTGTTGTTTCTGGCGCATCGTGCTCTGTCATGCCGGCGCGATATTCTGGTTCATGCGAAAAAGGTTGTTCGGATCGTACTCGCGCTTCACCTGGACGAGGCGATCGTAGTTGGGACCATAGGCAGAGCGCACGCGATCGGTTTCATCAGCGGTCATGAAATTGATGTAGACGCCGCCGCTGGCGAATGGTGTCGTGGCATTGAAGAAGTCGCGCGCCCAGCGGACGCAGCGCTCGTCGTCGGCCTCGTCCTCCCAGCGGCCGTGGAAGTTCATGACGAACTTGGCGTCGCGCTGCGCGTACGCTGCAGAGTCAGGGGCGGGCCGCGTCGTGGCGCCGCCGAGGGCGCCGAAAAAGATCTCGCACTGAGGCGACGGCAGCTTCCCGACGTACTCGACGACGACGTCGAAGAGCCCGTCCTGGAGAGTTGTGAAATTGTGGGACTTCCAATAATTGCGCGCCCCGGCGGTCAGTAGCGGATCGAAGGTTTGCTGCCACGCAACGTAAGGCTGGACGCCGACGTGTTCGCCCCAGGGGGTGCCGAACTTGCGCAACGGCTCGACGAGCGGCTGACCCTGCTTCGGGTCACCCGCATAGATCAGCGCGAGCGCGATCATCTCCTGGCCATGAAATTTTTCGGGGAGGAACGGCAGCGGCGGCGCCTTGCGCAGGACGGTCCACACGTTGAGCTCTTCCGGCGCGTTGGCGATGTATTCGCGGTACTGCTGCAGCACCGACTTCGCCTCGGAGATCGGGTACACGATGAGTCCGCTCAGCACGTCCGGGCCGACCGGGTGGAGTCGGAACTCGAAGCGAGTAACCACGCCGAAGTTACCTCCGCCGCCTCGGAGAGCCCAGAAGAGGTCGGGGCGCTCGGTCGCGCTGGCGCGCACCACCTCGCCGGCCGCGGTCACGACTTCGGCGGACTCGAGGTTGTCTACGGTCAGGCCGTACTTGCGACTGAGCCAGCCGAAGCCCCCGCCGAGCGTCAGTCCGGCGATGCCAGTGGTCGAGTTGATGCCGACCGGCGTGGCGAGGCCATGGGCCTGGGTGGCGGCGTCAAGGTCCGCGAGCGTGGCGCCGCCTTCGATGGTAACGCGGCGCGCGGCGGGGTCGACCTGGGCCGCCTTCATCTTCGAAAGGTCGATCACGAGCCCGTCATCGCACACGGCATTGCCGGCGATGTTGTGCCCGCCACCGCGGATGGCGAGCAGGAGATGGTTGTCCCTCGCGAAGTTCACCGCCCGGACGACGTCTGTGTGTTGCGGCGCAGCGAGCGATGATCGCAGGGCGCTTTTGGATCATCGCGTTCCAGATTTGACGTGCACTATCGTAGGCGCCGTCGCTCGGAAGAAGAATCTCTCCCTTAAAGCCACCTTTCAACTCCTCGATCCTTACTGCTCTGTAAATTCGTCATGTCTTTCTCCCTCTCCAGTAATTTGGCCAACAGCTCCAAGCAATCGAATTGACTCGAGAGCGGGCTGACGCCGACTGTTTGCGCTCAGTCAGCGCGCCGGCTCATCGAGGCCTCTTTCTTAGCGAGTAACTGCGGTCTCTCGAACGGCGCGCAAATTCTCGTTGCAAGTCGCTATAATTTCAAGGTATTCGGCATCAACCTTGGTGGTATCGTCTTTAGCCTTGTTATGTGCGGACCACAAGGCAACGAGTTCACTGCGCAGTTTCTCTTGCCCGTCCATGTCGAGCGATGCAAACGCCCGCGACATTGGACCGTAGTTGGTACGGAAGAATTCCACTACCTCATCTGGTGGGAATGGATAATCAAAGTGATAGATTTGTCGTTCACACTTCAAATGAGCAATCCCGTTACGAAGACGTTTACGAACCGTTTCTTCATCACCCCACAGGGCGGGCGAGGGCATGTTGGACGGAGCGATATGCTTGGCGATCGTCTTAAACATGAGCCCGATGAATCCGTCGGGTGTCCAATTCGCCAGAGCGATCAATCCACCTGGGCGGCACACGCGCGTGAGTTCAGTCGCGACCAGATCCGGACGCGGCGCGAACATCGCGCCAACTAAACTGACCACAGCGTCGAACTGGCCGTCGGCATATGGCAGCGCTTCGGCATCTCCCTCTTCAAAGATGATATTAAGTCGCTCGGCGGCGGCGCGGGCCCGGGCTTTCTCGATCCAGTTAGTGGCAATGTCACAACCGGTTACCTTTGCACCCGCCCTCGCCGCAATCAGCGCAAGTTGTCCGGCGCCGCAACCAACGTCAAGCAGACGAGTTCCCGGGTTTAACTCCCAGTCGCAGGAAAAACGTCTCAGCGTCCTTCTCCATAAAGCGTGAGAAAAGGTCGTAGTTCCCGGTCATCCATGTCGTTTTCAGACGAGTTTTGAGTTCGCTAAATTCTCTGCTGACCTGTGTCTCTATCGCAATCGCATTCATGCTGGCAACCTCCTTCGACTTTGTTTCTGTTTTCGCGCTTCCGGCATTTCACTTCACTATAAGGCTGGCAAGGCTCTGAATACTTGATTGATCGTCCCGTATTCTTGTCACAAACCCCCAGTTCAGTTTCAGAGAGCGACGACGTTGCCGCAGCGATGGAGCAAAAGCATGAAAGCAAACACCTCCTTCGGGTTTTGGTTTTGAACCTGCCCCACTATCCGACCGAAAGGTCTTGAATACTTGATTGATCGTCCAGTATTCTCGCGCGAACGCTCAATTCAACGAGGCTAATTAGATGGATGTGCTTTCCGAAGTCTTGAAAGTCGTCAAGCTTGAGGGAGCGGTGTTCTTCAATGGAGAGTTTACCGCTCCCTGGTGTTTCCGCTCATCCGGATCAACTGGAATCGCCACCTATCTATCTCCTGAAGCAGGACACCTGATCCCTTATCACTACTTAACCGAGGGTCGCGCTTATGCGCGGTTGCTGGAGGGCAAGCGCGAGGAGCTGACCGCCGGCGACATTGTCATCTTCCCGCACGGAGATGCCCACCTATTGGGGAACGGCTCACCCGCAAGACCCGTCGACTCTTTTGAGACGTTTGCGAAAAATCTAACCCAGGGACTCAAACTGGCCCGCTTTGGAGGCGGTGGCGAGATAACTAAATTCATTTGCGGATTCATGGGCTGCGATCCCCGGCTGAGTGAGGTCTTTTTGGCTGGCTTGCCAAAAATCTTAAAAGTGCATGTGGCCAACGAACCCTCAGGCGAATGGATCCTAAACTCAATCCGATTCTCGCTGGCCGATGGGCGCGAATCGAGCGCCGGCAGCGGCCTGGTGTCCACCAAACTATCTGAAGTATTGTTCGTAGAAACTTTGCGACGCTATATCAACGCACTTCCTCCCGACCAGATCGGTTGGCTAGCGGGCGCTCGCGACCCGATCATCGGTGAAGCACTCAACTTGCTTCATAAAGATCCGGCAGATCCATGGACAGTTTCGGATCTGGCGCGGCGCATCGGCCTATCACGTACGCGGTTGGCTGAGCGGTTCCGCCATTTCCTGGGAGAGTCACCGATGGCTTATCTGGCCCAATGGCGACTCAAGCTCGGGGCAGAGATGCTCCAGTCGACCGAGGACAGCGTGGCCCAAGTCGCTCTCGCGGTGGGCTATGGCTCAGAAGCGGCATTCAACCGTGCGTTCAAGCGGGAGTTTGCTTGTCCTCCGGCGCAATTCCGTCGCATGCGTAAGGCCACACCGGCCCAGCACTCTCAAGAGGGCCGCCTGCACGGCTAAGACTGGCGTGTCTGCATCGTCGCTTCACCCGCGCGGAGAATCTCAAACTCTTCGTCCGTACTCATGGCCTCCACGAGGGAGACTTCATATTGTGGACCGTGATTTTATGAGGAGATCACTGCGGACCACGAATCGACGATCTCCTCAAACAAATTCCATCAAAACAAGCTGGGCAACAGTTACCTCCGTTGCGAATTTTCGGTTCTAAGTATGAGTGTATGCAAGTTATTGAAACGAGTGGTGCCGAGGGCGGGAGTCAAACCCGCAGGCCCTTAACGGACAACGGATTTTAAGTCCAGTCGAGAGCATCTCATCATCGCTCAGACTCCTTCGCCTCGCAGATGTTCTGTCACCTAAGCAGAATTAACTCTTTTTTGCGACCGTGCTTGGAGGCAAGGTTCGATTCGACTAACTCTCTGGCGGCTGGCAACGCAAGTCGTGGATGCAGATGCTCTTCATTGCCCGCACTGCGGAGTTAAACGCCGTTATGATCGATCCGCCTTTCTTGCCTACGACCAAATCACCGAGCAGATAGAGGCCGGGCACGTTAGTCGTACCCGCCTCATCGAACATCGCGCCGTCGCCATTGAAGGCAATTCCCAATGTGTGCAGGAAGTTGGTAGGCGTCGAGCCTCCGAGCGCAAATATTACGCGATCAAGGAGACGAGCTGGTTGTTCCGCTTCAACAAAACTAATGCGCGGTCGTCCGGCCTCATCCTCGATCTCTTTGATGTTTGAGTTTCGGAGTATTTCAACCTCACCACGCTGTTCCATGGCGAGAAGTGCATAGTGGTTGTGCTGATTGAGTCGCGTGAAATCTGCCTTTCGATATGAGAGCGCGATGCGATTACCTTGTGGGCGTAAATACTGAACGTATTCAGCGGCCGTATCGCCTCCGCCAACTACCAGGACATCTTCGTTTTGAATCTCGAACGAAGTCATATCAAAGAGAAGGCGTTCCTTAAGTGACGGCGGTAGTCGATACTCCTTCGGCTTATTCGGCCGGCCAAATATCCCGATGGCGCACGCAAGTACCTTGCTTTCATAAACACCTTGCGATGATTCGACTAGAAAACACGCTCCTCCTTCTTCAAGTCTACGCATCCCGAAAACCTCGGCGTTGAATTGAATGTTGATTTGATAATCGCTGATGATCTGATCGAAAAACTGAAGGGTCTCTAGCTTAGTCATATCTCTAACGCACAACAAACCTTCGCAACGGGCGGCGAACCCTTTGTAGTTCGCGGTAGTTAGCTTTTTCTCGGGATAGAGTTGTCTGATTGCCGAGTTGTGCGTCGGCCCTTTCTCGAGAATCAGAATTTGCGACGGATCAATACCAGAGGCAAAGGCTTCAGCTGCCAACGCAATCCCGCCGGGTCCGGCGCCAATAATTATTAGGTCATGCATGAGTCACTGCTTTTTGTGGCGCTGAACCGTGCTAATGAACCTCAACCGCCGAAACTAAGCACTACACGGAACCGGACTTTTCCACTGTGCATTTGTTCGTAAGCCTCGGCGACTTTGTCCAGCGGGTATTTCTCAATCATCGGATGGACGCCGCTCAAAGCACTGAACTCGAGCGTTTCCTGCGAATCTTTCGCGGTGCCAGAATACCAACCGGCAACGGAGCTGCGTTTCGTGATCAGTGAAAAGACGTTGATTGAGAGCGGCTCCAGCGGTGCCGCGGGAACCAATAGTTTCCCACTCGGGGCCAATCCGTCCACCAGTCCAGAGATGGCCTGAGCATTTGGCGCAGTCGCGAGAATCACACTCGAGCCTCCGAGTTTCTGTAACTCCGCCACGACGTCCTGCGCGGTTGCGTCGATGTAGTGGTGCGCGCCGAGTTGTCGCGCTAGCTCTTCCTTGTCCTTGCCCCGGTTGATCGCCACGGTGTTGAATCCCATACGCCGCGCGTACTGAACGCCGAGATGCCCGAGTCCGCCGATGCCATGCACCGCGACTACTTCTCCGGCGCGCGCACCTGAGTTTCTCAGCGCGTTGAAGACGGTTACGCCCGCGCACATGAATGGCCCGGCTTCTTCCGCAGGCAGATCGTCGGGAATCGCGGCGAGTACCGCGGCCGACACGATCACATGGTCGGCATAACCACCGTCAAAATCGATCCCGGTGACTTTGCGTTTGACGCACATGGCGAAGTCACCGCGCCGGCATTGCTCGCATACGAAGCAATGGCCGCCATGCCAACCGACGCCGACTCTCTGACCAACCGCCCATGCGGTGACGTTGGCGCCCAAGGCATCGAGGTGGCCAGCAATCTCATGACCCGGGACACGCGGATACTGAAGCCCGGGCCAGAGGCCGTCTTTGACCAGCGCGTCGCTGTGGCAAATGCCGCATGCCTCGACCTTTACGCGCACTTGGCCGGGACCCGGCTCGGGAATGTCGCGCTCGACGAGTTCCCAATCGCCACCTGCTTTACTTATCTGTGCTGCCTTCATTTTCGTGCTCATAATTACTCCTGGTTCAATGTGAAATATTGCGCGGCTACGGAGCCCGGGGAATACGCTGATTGCGTTGATTAGAATCCATGCAGTCGGTGTTATCTGCGGATGCTTCAATAACCGTCAACTTCAATGATCGCCTCAGCAAACGCCTGGGGTGCCTCCTGAGGCAAGTTGTGACCAATGCCGCCGGGGATGGTCCGGTGCGAATACTTACCCGAGAATTTCTTGGCGTAGGCACTCGGCTCCGGGTGCGGCGCGCCGTTGGCATCGCCCTCAAGCGTAATCGTGGGTACTGTGATCACTGGGCCCGCGGCCAGGCGCTTTTCCAAATCATCATATTTCGCCTCACCTTCAGCCAAGCCAAGACGCCAACGGTAATTGTGAATCACGATTTGAACATGATCCGGGTTGTCGAACGCCGCTGCGCTGCGATCGAACGTGGCATCATCGAAGCTCCATTTCGGAGAAGCGAGTTGCCAAATGAGCTTCGCAAAATCGTGTCGATATTTTTCGTAGCCAGCCCTGCCGCGTTCGGTCGCAAAATAGAATTGGTACCACCATTGGATTTCAGCCGTTGGCGGCAAAGGCATGCGTCCGGCTGCCTGGCTCCCGACTAGATAACCGCTTACAGACACCATTGCCTTAACACGTTCACGCCAGAGGGCTGCCACGATGTTCGCGGTGCGCGCGCCCCAATCAAACCCAGCCAGAATTGCTTTCTCGATCTTGAGAGCATCCAGCAACGCGGTCGTGTCGAGAGCCAGTGCCGAAGGTTGGCCATTTCGCAACGCATCGTTTGAAAGAAAGCGTGTCGACCCGTAGCCACGCAGATACGGAACGATGACCCGGTAACGTTTAGCCGCGAGCAAAGGCGCGACGTCAACGAAAGCCTGAATGTCATAAGGCCAGCCGTGCAGGAGAACTACTGGAGTGCCGTTTGCCGGACCGGCTTCGACGTACCCGACATTCAAGAGTCCAGCCTGGATCTGTTTCACCGGACCAAGTGAAGCAACCGACAGCGGGCTTTTGATTCTTTCTGGGGTGGCGCCCGAATTGCGGTTTACTCTGAGTTGGGTGGCAGCGACAGTCATCGCTGCGGCGCTCATAAACTTTCGGCGATCGTATTTACTTTTTTCAGACATCTTTTTAACTAAGGCCTGGCCGCAAGATGTCATTTGCGCCGACGGGCCGATTTCTCGTTTCTTCAATGCCTTATTGATTTGTTAGTGCTTCGACTTTCTACTTTAGCGCTGAAAAGCTCGTCGGATCCATGATGTAGCTGTCGATATGATTCGCCAACGCACCATTAGTCTCAGAGTCGGCCTTTACCTTTTTCCATTCCGGGTCGGCCTGGAATGCGGCCCAATTCTTCCGGGCCTCCTCGCGGCTCGGATGCTGCAGGATGTACACAAAGAGGTTCTGCGCATACGGCTCGTCTTCCGGACGCCAAAAGCCAATGCTCTTCATGTTGTGTCGCCTGAAAATAGCGTCGGTGTGATCGCCAAACCGAGCGATTAGAGCATCCATTTTGCCCTCGTTAACGTGATACATGCGCAGCTCGTAGACATGCTGTGAGTCATTCGATCCGCCGATATGGCTGAGACCTAGAGTCATCGCGGCGCCACCAATGAACCATAGAAGAGACGACGGGTTGATACCGATGAGTTTGGTTGCAACTTTCATTGTTGCGGTTGCGATGCTTGCAGGTTCCATAATGGGCTCCCATACACTCTCGTTCTAACTAAAAGAAGCAAAAGACACGTTAAGCGTAGAGCTTGTTCTCCATCACCCTCGCTTAATGATGAAGACTGTCTTGTCGTCAATCCGGTCCTCATCTCCAATCTGCCGCAGATGGTCGTCGTCTTTTGTGGCGTGTTCCAGCAGCGCATTGCAGATGTCTCTCGCTGACTTCCAATAGTGCTCCTGCATCACAGCTTCGAGGTGGTGGCGTTCTTCGTCATCACTCCCGTCGTAGACGCCGTCGGTATAAAGAAACAGAATGTCGCCTGGGGTCATTAGCGTAATTTCTGCAACATCGGACGAGTTAGCCGGCCGGGGCCGAAATTGCATCGAGAAATACCGCTTACGATCCGGATGATCAGCGGGGATCTGTAAGCCCAATGGCAGGAATTGCACCATCCGATCTTTATCCAGCTCCACAAATTTGCGATATTCAGCAGAGAACACGAGCGGCGGCGGGTGTCCAAAGTTTACAAATCGGAAGTAGCCGTAGGGATGCACTTCACCATAAAGCATAGTCGCAAGCTCGCGCGCATTTTCTTTCTCACTTATTCCCAGTGCGTTACGAGCCGTGACCGATTGCGCCAAACGCAAGTTGATGTTTTCAAACAGCTCCGGCGTCGTCCTTCCGTGCTGATCAAGCTCGGAGAGCATGAAAGCATGAAACGTATCGTGTACCGTTGAGGCAATTTTCGCTGCAATAAGTCCGTGTCCCTGTGCGTCCACCAGCAGGACTCCGGCAATACTAGAGAGCTCGTGGAGGGCTTCGGAGACCCGCACCTGCTCCGAGCTTCGTGCATCTCTGTATTCGGCCTCCATTCCGGACCTATAATCCGGCCTGGACCTCAACCACTCCACATGATCGTCTACTGAATTACGCGGCGGTGCGCCTGGCGGGAGCGGATCGAGATATTCCTTCGATAACTTCAGGGCCTGTTGAATGCGGGCATCGACGTCATAGCGCTGCTGGAAGTTTATATATTCAAATAGGTCACCTCCCACCTTTCCGACAGGAACGGAATTCCCGTACATCTCGATGCCCGATATATGCGGAATCGACCCTTCCACCGGCATGAGCCGTTCACGCAAATATTCATCGATAGTCAGATCCGTGTGCTCTGTGGTCATCGCTTTTTTTGATACTTGAAACCGACAACCTCTTCGCAAGGAGCGATGCGACTGCTTGTTGTCGGTTCACCGATATAACATTCGTGTATCATTCTCTCTCAGAGTTTCGCGTTCAAGCCAGCTCTGCCTCAGCAGGAGTTGAACAAAAAGGTTTCATAGGTGGGCAATGATTTCTAAGTTTTGGAGAGAAGCGATCGCCTCGACGATCACCTTTTGACATCCGGGTAGTCTGCGGTCGCGTCTCTCACTATTGTGACCCCGTAGCCAAGCTCAAACGCATAACGAACAGTTGCTTCCAAACACGGTGTGCGATCAGCCTGTAACGATGAGCTTATGGATGCCCTGCGAATCCAAATCCATGTTGGCGAAACCACTGGAACCCCAGTGCTCCAGGATCTGTCCCTTAATCGCGCATGAAGTGGCAGCTGTACCCTCCAGGGTGTTTGCGCAAGTAATCCTGGTGATAGTCCTCCGCGCTGTACCAGGTGGCGGCGGGCTCAATGGTTGTCGTGATCGGGCGCTGCCACTTCCCTGATGCATCTACACGCGCCCTCACTAGTTCCGCCGTTACTTTCTGCTCAGGCGTCTGCGGAAAAATCGCCGATCGATATTGCGTGCCAGTGTCGTAACCTTGACGGTTGAGCGTGGTTGGGTCGTGCAGCTTGAAGAACCACTTCTCCAGTAAGTCTTCGTAGCTGAGCACGGCCGGATCGAAAGTTATACGGATTGCTTCAGCGTGCCCCGATTTGCTGTGGTGCGTATCGGCGTATGTAGGATTCTCGAGCCAGCCACCTGTATAGCCGACTTGGGTGTCTATGACGCCGGGCACGTCGCGAAGAATTTCCTCGACACCCCAGAAACAGCCGCCGGCGAGCACGGCCACCTCGGTCTGTTTCTGACTAGCGACTCCCGAGCGGCTCATTACGTCCTGATTATTCATTTTGGTGCTCCAGACAGGTGCGCTCACTTAAAGCCAGGCCGCATGCGCTCAGGCCCCTTTTGCCAACGCGGTGAAACTCGCCGCATTCTTCCTGACGAACTCCTGCACACTCAGCGGCTTTTGCCCCGTTAGTGTGAAGACGTCGTCAGACATTCGATCGTAGCGACCCGCGCGGTGCAGATCAGCCATCGTCGCCAGGTGGTTCACCAGGTAAAGCGGCAAGCCGCGCTCGAGCAACCCGGCCCGCCAAGTCTCGACGGGAATGTCCTGAAAGGTGATCGTGCGGCCAAGCGCCTTCGAATACTCCTGCGCATAGAAATGCATGTTCTCGGATCGTGGACCGGTCAGGTGGTAGACCTTGCCGATGTGCGGCTGCGGATCGGCGAGCAGCGCGGCGATCACACTTGCAACGTCCTCCACTGCTACTGGCGAAGTTTTCCCGTCGCCGAACGGCAGTCTGATCTGATTTGATTCCCTGACCGAATCCGGAGTGAAAATCAGGAAGAAACCTTCGAGAAGCACAGTGGGCCGGACGTGCACTACCGGCAGACCGGACCAGTTCAACGCCTGCTCGGCGAGCCAGTGTAGCTTCTGCTGCTGGCTGGCGGTGGTTTCGGTGATGCTCATCTGTGCGACCGTCATCTGTGACATATTGATGAATGCCTTCACGCCGTGATGTTTTGCCACCGCGGCCGTGTTGACCGTCGCAGCCAGATAGGCATCCGATACCGACATGCCGAAGTACATCTTCTCGCAGCCGGCAATCGCCCTATGCATCGAATCGAGATCGAGCAGATTGCCGATCACAACCTCCGCACCCATATCGCGTAACGCCTGCGCGCGCGCGTCTTCATTTCGCACCATCGCGCGCACAGCTTTGCCTTGCTTCAACAGCAGTTCGGTAACTGTGCGCCCTATCGCGCCGACCCGGCCAGCCGCGCCGGTGACCAGAATGGGGTTTGCCATGTTCCTTCCTCTTATTCCTTCATCTCATCGAAACTTTGCTCAGTTGGATCCCAGACATACAGCTCAGCCCGCTTCTTCCGCGCGTCGGTCGGTCCTATCGGGGGAACGTCTTGATGGTCGCCTCGGCGATCGCGTCGGCGTACTCGTCAAGCCGAATGAGTCCCCGTCGAAATAGAAACTCGACCGTCGGCACAACACGCTTTCCCGATTCCGCACTGCCTCCATCAGGATCGGATCATTTCGTCGAGTTTCAGGACTCCCTGGCTGCGAAGTGCTCGGCAATAGGGGTGCCCGCGAACTTCTCACCGAGCAAACGGGAAAAGAGCAGCAGCGAGCTGCGTGGCCGGTAACTCGCCACGACGTGCTGGGTCTGCCCGGCCGCGTTATAGGTGACCAGCACGACACAGCCGATAGGCTCGCCGTGGACCTCAGCGACGTAGTCCTCGAGGAAGCCGTTTTTGTCGTAAGGGCCAGCGAACTTGTGCTCCTGGCGATCGTACAGCGAGCGGATAGTGAGGACGACCGATCGGACGGCCTCCGCACCCTGCACCGCGCCGTCCAACATAGAGCCCTCCACGGTTGCGTCGTCGGCCATGTTGTCGAGCCAAGCCGGGTAGTAGTCTTTGAGAGCGGGATCGCCGCTACCGAGATATTCGGCGGGCACGTTGCCTTTGATGGACAAAATTAATTCCTCCCTTGTGGCTAAGTCGGCAACTCTGCGCCCGCCTGCTCCGCCACCATGTACGCGGCGTACCAGTCGGGCCAGTTCTCGTCCCGCTGTCCTCCCGTGCGCTTCTCGTGCTCGCCATGCGCGGCCTCGGCGCGACGAAACGCGCTCGCCAGATCGTTCGCGGATGCAAAGGTCGTCGTTGCGGAGTCGATGCGACCCGGACGAGCCGCGTCGTCACCTCCTGCAACAGCCAGCCGTTTCCATCCGGATCAGTAAACGAAGCAAACGAGCGGTAACTGCCGCGATTTGAATCCGGACCGCTAACCCGAACCCGACCAAACATGTAAGGCTCGTCTGGACCAACGTGGACCCCGCCATTGTGGAACACCTCGCTGACCTCAACGCCACGACGAAGCAGCTCGTTGCGGGCGGCCTCGATGTCGGAGACGATCAGATACAGACCCTGTGCAGAGCCCGGAGCCGCTGCGGTGACGTTCTTGCCGAGGATGATCGAGCACCCTGAGCCAAGCGGCGTAAACTGCATAGCGCGAAAGTCATCACCTGCGGCGACGTCGATGTCGAGCCGCCAACCGAGCTTCAAATAAAACGCTTTCGCGCGGTCCACATCCGAGACGGGGATGATGACGACCTCCAGCTTCATGTCGACTTTCGCAACGCTCGCGGCGTTACCAGGGTTTTCATCTTTCAGATTTTCCATCTTCCTTTTCTCCTTGGGCTGTGACTGGTATCGGCTGTAGCCTTTTCGGGAACGACAAATTTGACTGTGCCCCGGTCGAGCGTATGGTGGTTCGCGTCTTCCAATTCAATGAGCACTTTGTGAGGGCCGGGCGAGAGACCCATCAGGATCACCGGGTTACCACTCGCATCCGCCCAGACCCATGAAGCATCGTCGACTCTTACATGAATGTGTCCAGCCCGCGGTGTCACCGCCAGAGCGTTTGCGCCGAACACCGGCACGAAGCGCAGGTTCTGAGCACAATAGTTGATAACGGCAACTCCGCGAGATGCGAGCGGTTCAGCGAGCGGAGGATCGACGAAGAGCTTCGGCGGAGGCTCGTTGGCGAGCGGGATAACCGATGCAGGTCGACACTTGTCCGTTGGGCTTTGCGCCGCAGCACTCATTGCGCACAACAGTATGAGACCAACCAATAACAGACGTGCGCCTTTCGAGCTTCGATTTGCCATGTTTCTCCTATTAACTCGTGATGGTGCTGACCATTAGCCGCTCTGGTATGTGCTGTGCGAACTTGCCTGGTGTGTGGTTTGGGCCGACGCCGTCAACCAGAATGACTTCGCCGACCACATGATCGGTGCGCAGATGCAGGACCTTTTGATAGGCGGGGGCGACTTGTACCAGGTTCGTGCTTTCGTCATGTCAGGGAACGAAAGGACTATGACCGATTCGGCCCATGCACCTTCCAGTGTCTCCATCTCACCACCCAGCACGATGAACTTCACACCAAACGGATCCAAAGTCGCCTGTACCTGGTCCAAGGTACTCCAGTACTTGAAAATTAACCACGCCGGGCTGACGCAGGTGGTTGATCAATATGCGGTCATCTTAAAACCTCCAGTTCGCGGAGCGTTTTTGATGAATGTGCGTTTCTACTCGATGCGCAGTGTTTGCTCCATTGAGTAGCATTGATCCCAAATGTAGACATCAAAGCCGGCGAGTTTGGTCGACCACTTCGGCGTAAGCGTGTTGACACACTGAGCTGCAACGCGATCAATGTATTGATCGAAGAACGCCCATGGGTTGTTTTTGTCCAGCGGGTTCAACCCCTCGCCGGCTTTGGTCGTGGCCAGCGCCGTTGCCGCCGCCTGCTTCACGTCATTATTGAACTCGGCTTGAAGGTCAACGTCCGCATGTGTGCCAGCGCGCGCAACGTGACCGCCAACGTACGTATCCCAATCCATCTTTCGGATCTCTTCGACCTGCGCGAAATAACCGTTGATGTCCTGGGCAACGGCGAATCGTCGCCAGGGCATCCAGCCTGGAAACACGATATCGACGACCATCAACACTCGCTGCTTCGGCGCATAGATAAAAATGTTGCCCGGTTCGTGCCCGTTGCCGTGGTAAGAAAGCTCGAGCATCTGATTTCCAACGCGCAACGTGTACTTGTCTGCGAAGGTAACGGTGGGCAGCGGCCGGTTCGGATCCGCATCTCGCTTCAGCAGTCGAAGCGTCTCGTCCTGCGCAATGATGATCGGATGACCGCCCAGCGCCTTCGCGCCGCCGATGTGATCAGCATGCGAGTGGCTGTAGATAAGATGTGTTATCGGTTTGTCGCTAACTTCAGCGATCGCCTTTGGTATAAACGCCGCCAGGTTTTGCGGCGCATCGATCACTACCACGCCATGATCGTAAACAAGAAACATCGATTGGATTGCGTTGTCGGTGATCATGTAAAGGCCGCTTCCCATATCCTGCAAACGATATCCCCTGGCTGGATCAATGGCTGGTCCCTGCGATGAAGGCGGAACGTCAAAGTATTTCGCGATCCTTACTCCAATTGGCGCGATCGACGGCATGTTTGGATATGGTTCTCCCGCTTGTGGCCCCGTACTCGAATCACCGGATTGACTATGAACGCCAGCAGCTACTGAACAAATGATGACAATGACTCCGAGCAAGAATTTTGCCCGGTTGATGTTTCCGCACATTCTCTCAAACTCCTTTCTGCTCGTTGACTCGAGGAAACAACCGGACCGACAAAAGTCCATCGGTCCGTACAATCCAATCGGTTTTCTATCTCAGCGATTTGAACGATGCTCGCACTTCGGTCACGAAGTATTCCGTCTGCTCCCAAGCTGCAAAGTGCCCGCCCTTGGGTAGGCGGTTGTAATGAATGAGTTTGGGATACGCCTTCTCTGCCCAACTCTTCGGCGCTGTATAAATTTCTTCCGCAAACGCGCTCACGGCGACCGGAAGCTTGACGCCTCTCGTGTCGAAGAAGCCGCCTGCCGGCAAATTGTGCGCCGTGTCCCAGTAGAGACGCGCCGAAGAGATCGCGGTATTCGTCAACCAATAAAGCGTGATGTTGTCGAGAACGTCGTCGCGGCTCAGCCCCTCAGGCTTGCCGTCGAAAACGCGAGCGATCATCTGGTAGCTGCGAATGTCGTGATCGAGTATCCAGCTCGCAAGACCAACCGGCGAATCGACGATTCCGTAGAGCGTCTGCGGACGAAGCGCCATCTCGTTGGCGTAGCCGAGCCCGTTCTTATAGAAGTCAATGAGCCCATCCCACGCGTACTTTTCCTCCGGCGAAAGGCCGGCGGGCGGCGGGCCGCCTGCGGAAAGCGCCTTCGAAACATCGGGCGGAACCGTCGACGCCATGTTGGTGTGAATGCCGAGCAATCCGGGCGGCTGCTGCAAAGCCATCACCTCCGAAACGGCATTGCCCCAATCGCCACCCTGCGCCACGTATTTTGTGTAGCCGAGGCGTTGCATGAGCGTCGCCCATGCTTTCGCAATACTAACGGGGTTCCATCCTGGCTTCGCGGGCTTGCCTGAGAACCCGTAGCCCGGCAGCGACGGAATCACGAGATGAAAGGCATCGGCCGCGGTTCCGCCATGGGCGGTTGGATTGGTCAGCGGCTCGATGATCTTCAGCTGCTCGATGATCGAGCCGGGCCAGCCATGCGTGACGATCATCGGCAGCGCATTTTCATGCTTCGAGCGAACGTGAATGAAATGAATGTCGAGCCCGTCGATCTCGGTGATGAAATTCGGCACGGCGTTGATCTTTGCCTCGCACTTGCGCCAATCGTGCTCGTTCGCCCAATACTGGGCGAGCTTCTGCATCGTCCCGAGCTGCACGCCTTGGGTTGCGTCAGCGACCTGTTCGCGTTCAGGCCACTTTGTCGCCAAGATGCGTTTGCGCAAGTCGGCGAGGTCAGCTTGCGTTGCCTCAAAGTGAAATGGACGAATAGCGGTTTTGTCAGCTGTCTGCTCGCTGCCGAGTTGCGTAGCGCTGGTTTGGCTCATGCTGTTCTCCTCTTGAATAGTTTTGGTTTTCGAATCTGCAAATGCCTCGGCGATCGTCCCGCGGCTGAACGCGACTGCCAGACCCAACATCGAGCTCGTCTTGAGAAAGCGACGGCGCGATCTATCCGCTGGTTGTTTCATCGTGTGCTCCTTTCGAGCAGTACTGGACTTTGGGGTCGTGCGGTCGTCATCCAGCCACTCCCGTTGCTGCACGCCGCCTCGTAAAAACTAACGTAGTGATCTGAAGCCCGCGCGAACATCTTCTGAATAGAGCTCTGGCTGCTCCCAGGCCGCAAAGTGTCCGCCTTTGTCCTGCTTCTTGTAATAGACGAGTTTGGAATAGGCCCGCTCTGCCCACGTCCGAGGAGCTTGAAAGACCTCGTCCGGAAAGGCGCTGAACGCGGTCGGGATGGTGACGTGTTTCGGGGCAAAGAAGGCGGATTTGTTTTCCCAATAGATACGAGCCGAGGAGACCGCCGTGTTCGTCAACCAGAAGAGAGTGATGTTGTCGAGAACATCGTCTCGCGTGAGACCCTCCGACTGACCGTCGAAGACTCGTGTAATAAGCGCGTAACTGCGGTCGTCGTGGTCGAGCATCCAGGCGGCCAGGCCGACAGGTGAATCCGCAATTGCGTACATCGTCTGCGGGCGGGTCGACATCTCCTGAGCGTAGCCCAGGCCGTGCTGGTATAAGGATGCCAGCCGCTCGCACGCGCTTCGTTCGTCGGCTGAGAGATCGGATGGCAGCGGGCTGCCGCTCTGGATCGCCTTATCGATCTCTGGTGGAACCATGAAAGGCCAGGTGATGTGAATGCCGAGCAATTCCGGAGGCGCCTGCGCAGCCATGACATCCGAGATCATTGCTCCCCAATCGCCACCTGACGCCACAAATCGCGTGTATCCCAGGCGCTTCATCAGTTCGACCCAGGCGCGCGCGATGTGGGCGGGGTCCCAGCCAGTCGTGCTCGGCTTGCCGGAGAACCCGAAGCCCGGGATCGACGGAATGACCACGTGGAAAGCGTCTGATGCCTTCCCGCCATGCGCAGTGGGATTGACCAGTGGATCGATGATCTTCAGCTGCTCGATGATCGAACCCGGCCATCCGTGTGTGACGATGAGCGGCAACGCATCGTCATGCTTCGAGCGAACCTCAATGAAGTGAATCTCCAATCCGTCGATCTCAGTCACGTAATTCGGCAGGGCGTTCAGCCTCGCTTCGACTTTTCGCCAGTCGTAATCTTTCGCCCAATAGCGCGCGAGTTTCTGGATCGTCGCGAGCTGCACGCCTTGCGAAGCGTCGCTGACGACTTCCCGCTCAGGCCACTTGGTTGCGTTTATGCGACTGCGCAATTCGGAAAGTTCCGCTTCCGGAACATTCACTTGAAACGGACGAATTGCAGTCTTGTCGGCGGCCTGCTCGCGTTGTTTGTAGCACTGGTTTGCGTCATGTGTCCTCCTCTTGAATAGGGTTGGACTTTTTGTTGTGTTGGTGGTCGTCCTTGTCAGCCTCTTCTGCGCTCTCCGCATCAAGGTGAGTAACGAGTGAAAACGAAGTCGCGGTCTTTGATAGCCTGATGGCAGGGAAAGCATTTTTTGAATGACTCTGGGCCAGGTTTGCCGTCCTTATCAAATTGGGCGTACCCCCAGCCACCGGTCGCGGCGTACTTTTTTGAATCCTTGACCATAAACTGGAGATACCAGGGTGGCTCGGATCCAGCTAAAAGGATTGTTCGCGGCCAAAGATTTTGTTGTTCTCCTCCGAGGGCACGTGATACCACGCTATTCGACCAACGATGGCACCCTCTGGAAACGGAAGTTTCCCCTCGCGATAGCTCTTGATCGCTATGTCGTTGCCCAGAATGGCCCGGATGTCCTGGAGTTGGCCTTCCTCGTGGGCCACAGAGCCCAACTTCCAGTCGCGGTATCCAGGTGGAATTTTGGTTACAAAGATCGGGGTGTCCTCTTGATTGGTGTGTCGAGATGCGAACGCCGTGAAGGCGACAACCCCAGCCAACTCTGCACCTGCAAGCAGCAAGAAAGCCATCCTTTTCATAGAGGTTCCTCCTTCAAATAATCCTTAGGCGCGCAGGCACCTCTGGTAATCACCTATTAGGGTTCAGAACCGTCTCCGATTCATTCTGTTCATCGCAGGTGCGGAGTACACCACACGCGCAAAAGCGAGTCTATTGGACGAAGGTATCGATCGGTGCTCCTTGGTATTAGTTGGAGTGCGAGCGGCGTTTGTTGATGAGGATGGACCACGAGCGTTTGTTTCTGGCGTTTCGTCAAATAGTGATTGTCTTCAGCTTGCGAACCAGGCGATAGCATAACCCCAGAATAACAAGTCGCAATTCATTTGGAGTTCAGGTGAAGTTCAGCGAAGCGTACCTTGAGCGCCTTGAAGGCGAATTTTAGGGGCATCCTGTGTTGCTGAGGCGGGACACGCTGGTGCTACAATCAGCCGCAAATCTACAGCAAAGCCTTTTGGTCTTCCCCCGTAGAGTGGCGCGTTCTCGTGCCATGCAAATCCCCCGGAAAAGAACCAAGATGGATATTGAACTCAGACGCTTCGTCGAGGTGTTTCCCGCATTCTCGAAGGGACACTGGCATGCCTGAAACCATCCGAGTAAGACCCTGGCCCACGCGCCTGGCTGCGGGTTCGGGTATGTTCATGGGGGCATTAGGTCTAACTGTACTGGTTGGTTGGTTCTCTCACCCTCCCGCGTTGATCCAGTTTGGGCCACAACTGCCACCAATGACGCGCAACGCAGCCGCATGTTCCCTGCTGGGTGGACTCGCCTTGCTAACGGTAGTTCTCCGTGGTCCACGTTGGTTGACAGTCGTGTGCGCGGGAATAATCAGCGCCATAACAATCCTTACCATCGGCGAATATGTCTTTGGAGTGAATGCCGGGATTGACGATCTCCTGGGCCGCCTTACATCCCCATCCGAGTATCGAGCCCAGGGCGCATGGCGCCAGTGGCGGCGATCTTTTCGCCTTGGGTTCCTTCGAGCTGCTGCTGCTACCCAAGATCCTATCGAAGCGGGACTCGCTGTTGCTGGGTTGACCGGTTGAATTTCGCGGCCGCTGGGATAGCAACGTGCATGGCCTTTACGCTCGGGTCGAGTAATGTTGTCGGCTGGGGTCACGATACCCGAGCATCGCTCCCTGGGCCGTCGCCCTCTGTGTTTTTGGGTGTGGCATACTTGCGCTGGCCTGGCGCGTTGAAATGGACCGGGCCGGCACACCCAGATGGTTGCCGATGAGCGTAGGGATCGGAATCTCTACGTGCAGCCTGGGTTTGTGGCAAGCGCTGGTCGGCGATGGATACGCACCGTTCGCCCTGTTACCTGCAGTTGCCCTCGGTGGCGGGGTCTTGATGGCGCTTATCTTCGGGTTGACGGTCTACCTGGCGCAACGCGCATACACACAGGCCGCGGCTCTGCGACAAAGCGAAGCGCGCAAGTCAGCGATCCTGGATTCGGCACTCGACTGCATCATGACGATCGATCACGAAGGCAGGATCACTGAGTTCAATCCAGCTGCGGAGCGCACCTTTGGTTACCGTCGGCACGAAGTGGTGGGCAAGGAGTTGGCCGATGTCATCGTCCCGCCATCACTGCGGGAGCAACACCGGGCGGGGGTTCGCTCGCTATCTCGCCACGGGCGAGACACGAGTGCTCGGAAGGCGTGTTGAGATGACTGCGCTACGTGCCGACGGGACCGAATTCCCCGTCGAGCTCGCGATCACACGCATCACTTTGGATGGACCACCCTCTTTCACCGGCTACCTGCGCGACATAACGGAGCGCAAGCGCGCGGTCGAACAGTTGCAAGCCAATCAGGACCTGCTCGCTCTCGCACAGAAATCCGCCCGCGCGATGGCTTTCGATTGGTACGTCCAACAAGAAGTCAATGTCTGGTCGCCCGAGCAAGAAGCCTTGCACGGCATGCCACCCGGCAGTTTCGACGGCACGTATCAGAGTTGGAAACGGACGATTTACCCGCCAGACTGGCCGGTAGTTCTCAAAGCCATCAAACACGCCGAGGAAACTGGAGATGTGACGGCAGAGTGGCGCGTCAGGTGGCCCGATGGCAGCCTTCATTGGCTGGCAACAAATGGTCAGATGTTTTTCGATGATCAGGGTAAACCATTTCGCATGGTCGGATTCACAGCCGATGTCACACGTCGAAAACTTGCCGAGGAAGACTTACGTCGCAGCGAGGCGTTCCTGGCTGGAGCCCAACGGCTCACCTCAATCGGCAGCTTCTCCTGGGCCGTCGGGGCAGATGAACTCGCCTGGTCAGAGGAACTCTTTCGTATTTTTAAGTTAGACCGGGCTGTCCCCGTAACGTTCGCGCTGATTGGCATGCGAGTCCATCCAGAAGACTTCCAGTTATTAAAGAACACGTTGCGCGCGCTCGTAATGAGGGCGGCGATGTCGAATTCGACTTCCGGTTGCAGATGCCGGACGCTTCGGTCAAGCGCATGCACGTCGTCGCTCACAGCGGTGAAAACGAGACCAGTCAAATCGAGTACATAGGCGCAGTGCAGGACGTAACGGAGCGACGCACTCTCGGAAGAAGCGCTCAGCGAAATTCGCTCGGAGCTGGCGCACATGACCAGGGTCATGAGCCTGGGAGCGTTGACTGCCTCAATCGCACACGAAGTTAACCAGCCGCTGTCAGGCATCATAACCAACGCCAGCACCTGTCTGCGGATGCTGGATGCCAACCCTCCAAACGTCGACGGCGCGCGACAAACCGCGCAGCGCACTATTCGGGATGGCCACAGTCATCCGACGTAATCACGCGATTGCGCGCCCTCTTTAGTAAGAGGGACGCCACGACCGAAGCCGTAGATCTGAATGAGGCAATTCGAGAAGTGATTGCCCTGTCGCGGAGTGAACTTCAGAGAAGTCAGGTTATTTCGCAGGTCGAACTTGGCGACCACCTCCCGACGGTCACGGGTGATCGTGTCCAACTGCAGCAGGTCGTGCTCAATCTGCTCCTGAATGCCGCCGACGCGATGCGCGGCATACACGATCGCCCCAGGCAGTTGATCGTCAGGACCCAGCGAGACCAGGGTGATAAGGTGCGCCTGAGTGTGCAGGACGCAGGCGTGGGTTTTGGACCTCAAGGCGTGGACAAGCTCTTCGAACCGTTTTACACAACCAAGAGTAGCGGTATGGGGATCGGGTTAGCCGTCAGTCGTTCAATTATCGAAAGTCATCATGGCCGCCTATGGGCAACACCGAATGATGGTGCGGGAGCCACGTTTTCATTTTCTATTCCTTGCGATCCAGACTGAGAATGTCGGAAGGTCTGAAACGCTCGATGGCAATTGACCTGTTGGTACCGATCAGTTTCTTAGGGCTCTCCCTGGCGAACTTTGGCGTCCTACTTCCCGCTCTTGCGGTTGCTCTTCACCCACCGCAAAGGACGAAAAGATTTTGCAAAAGGTCGCAAAGCAAAATGGATCAGTATGCCGCTGTTGCTGATATCCACGCCAGAACCAATACCTTAGTACTATAGACGCCGCTCAACCGGTGGCGCATGCTGTGGCCAGGAGTGCGGCAATGAAAGGACCTTTCTGGAGAATGAGACATCCAGATTTTCAATGCGCTGCTTTGATCAGCATCGACGGCACTCCCTGAACGCCCCATCGATTTCCTCTGACCAGGGCCGTTGCAAACTCACGCTGGTTGTTGCCCCACCGGCGGGCGCCGCATGGAAGCGTCTATGACAACAACACGTTCACTTGTGTCAGTGGTCGACGACGACGAGTCCGTCCGCGAGTCACTACCAGACCTGCTGCGAGAGTTTGGCTTTGCGGTCCGAGCCTTCTCCTCGGCGGAGGAATTTCTAGCGTCCGATTGCGTCGATCAAACAAAATGCCTGATTCTCGACATCGCCATGCCGAGGATGACTGGACCTGAGCTTCAGCAGGAATTGAAGCAACGCCGTCAAAACATACCGATCATCTTTATTACAGCTCAAAGAGATGAGACTATTCGTTCCCGGGTGATCTTGCAGGGTGCTGCGGAGTGCCTGTTCAAGCCATTCAGCGAAGCGGCATTGAGTAACGCGGTCAACGCTGCTCTCGAGTGAGTTGGATATATTCAAACCCGGTAAGCAGGGAGGTTCAGATGATTTCCGCGAGTGCACGGAGCCGCGAATCTGGTTCACCTAAGTCGAAAGCTACCCCAATCGTTTTTGTCGTTGACGATGACATCTCCGTTCGAGAATCACTGGAGTCGCTTATCCGGTTTGTCGGGTGGCAACCAAAAACATTTGCGTCCGCGGAAGAATTTCTCGCTCACCCACGAGCCCAGGTTCCCAGCTGTCTGGTACTTGACGTTTCTCTGCCGAATCTCAACGGTCTCGAACTACAGAACCTTATCGCCGCCGATCGGATCGACACGCCCATCATTTTCATCACGGGCCATGGCGATGTTCCCATGACGGTCCAGGCCATGAAGGCAGGAGCGGTCGAATTCCTGACGAAGCCATTCGACGACGACGTGCTCTTGACCGCCATCCGCCACGCCATCGAGCGCAGTTCGGCTGAACTTGGGCGCGAGGCTCAGATACATAAACTCCGCGACTGTTACGCATCACTCACCCCTCGCGAGCAGGAGGTCATGAAGTTAGTTGTGTCCGGTATGTTGAATAAGCAGGTCGGTGTGAAACTCGGCATCAGCGAGATCACCGTAAAGGCCCACCGAGGAAAAGTTATGCAAAAGATGGAGGCTGACTCTCTCGCGGATCTCGTGAAGATAGCTATGAGACTCGGCCTCGCACCAGCGAGGAATCCATGGCGCGGGCAAAGGCGCTGAGGAGATTTTCATGCCTACAATCACGACAAAGGACGGAACGCAGATCCATTACAAGGACTGAGAGGAAGGACAACCAATTGTCAGACGGCTCCGCGCGGTAATTAACAAAAGGAAATCATGATGAACAAGACACTATCGTTGGTTCTACTGTTTCTTATGACGGGCACAGTGATGGCGCAACACCCGGCTAGCAGTCAGACTCCACATGCGTCGGTGACCACACTCACTTCGAAAGATCTGCCGGAGTTTCCTGGCAAAGAAGTCTTGATGATCACAGTGGAATACCCACCTGGCAGCGTGGATCCCATCCACCGGCACAATGCACATGCGTTCGTATATGTGTTGGAGGGCTCGATAATCATGCAGGTGAAAGGTGGGAATGAGGTGACGCTGACACCGGGCCAGACTTTCTATGAAGGCCCTGACGATGTTCATGTCGTGGGTAGGAACGCAAGCAGTACCAGCCCGGCAAAGTTCGTCGTGTTCTTCATCAAGGACAAGGGCGCTCCGGTGCTAGTGCCAGCGCCGGAATGAATCAACAGCTTCTTTGAACTTTGAACTTTGTACTTGGTGTTTGAGCCTGGAGCGAGTTCAAGGGGCCTGATACTAAGAACGAACTTCATAGAACGAAGCTCAAAATACAAAGTTCAAAAGACCAAAGCCATTAGGAGGTAACTATGACGAATGAAAGATCAAGTCTGAAGATCGTGGTCATTGGCGGCAGTGGGCTCATCGGGTCAAAGGTCGTAACGATGCTTCGTGAACACGGCCATGAGGCGGTCGCTGCGTCACCTAATTCAGGTGTCAACACGCTAACTGGCGAGGGACTGGCCGAGGTCCTTAAGGGCGCGTCGGTGGTCGTCGATGTGTCGAATTCGCCGTCGTTCGAGGACGCGGCGGTGATGGAGTTCTTCAAGACGTCAACTGGCAATTTGCTCACCTATGAAGCAGCTGCTGGCGTGGGACATCACGTGGCGTTGTCCATCGTCGGCACAGACCGTCTGCCCGACAGCGGCTACATGCGGGCGAAGGTTGCTCAGGAGAAGGTGATCAAGGAATCCTCGATCCCCTACTCGATCGTGAGAGCGACGCAGTTTTTCGAGTTCGTTAACCGCATCGCCGATTCCGCTACCGAAGGCAACACGGTTCGCCTGCCGCCGGTGCGTTTCCAGCCCATGGCGGCGGATGATGTTGCCAGTGCGGCAGCAAGAGTGGCCATGGGATCGCCGTTGAATGGAACTGTTGAGATAGCGGGGCCTGAGCAGTTCCGATTCGATGAACTCATTCGCCTTGGCCTCAGCGCCCGCAAGGATCCGCGAGAGGTTATCGCTGACCAGCACGCGCGCTACTTCGGCACTGAGCTGGGCGACCGCTCGCTTGTTCCGGGCGATGGAGCGCAAATCGGTGAGACGCGCTTCGAAGACTGGCTTAGCCGGTCCGCGAAGACGATCTCGCAGACAGCGTGATGCTCGGTAGCGGCAGAAATAGCAGCCAAAGCCGGTCGCAACAATCGCCACTCGAGTAATTTCGAAGGCAAGAAGTGGTGCCCTAATTTGAAATTCTCTGTGCCTTCTATGTGTTCTCTGTGTCTCTGTGGTGAGTGTTTGGACCGAACGTTTCCACACCACAGAGACACAGAGCCCACGGAGGGCGCACTGAGAAAACTGAAAAGGTCACTACGGTAAACTCGGCAAACTTGAAGTTACGAGAACGGCACAACAAAAAAAAGGAGAGTGTTTTATGAGTACTATCACCACGAAAGATGGAACGCAGATTTACTACAAGGATTGGGGCACTGGCCCGGCCATTACGTTCTCGCACGGCTGGCCCTTGAATGCCGACATGTGGGACGGACAAATGCTCTTCCTTGCACAGAACGGCTTCCGGGTGGTCGCGCACGACCGACGTGGCCACGGCCGATCCAGCCAGGCCTCATCCGGCAATGACATGGACGGGTATGCCGACGATCTCGGCGGCAGTGATCGAAGCCCTCGATCTCAAGCAAGTCACGCTAGTTGGCCACTCCACCGGAGGCGGAGAAGTCGCTCGCTACATCGGCCGCCACGGAACGAGCCGAGTCGCCAGGGCCGTCCTAATAGCCGCTGTGCCACCGCTCATGCTGAAGACGGCCGCCAATCCTGAGGGCCTGCCGATCGAGCTTTTCGACGGCATTCGTGCGAGCCTGATGAAGGACCGCTCGCAGGCCTACAGAGATTTTGCAGTCCCGTTCTATGGCGCCAATAGGCCTGGAGCCCAAGTCTCCCAGGGCATTCTCGATCAGTTCTGGGCCTGGAGCATGCAGTCTGGTCTGAAGAACGCCTACGAAAGTATCAAAGCCTTCTCCGAGACCGACTTCACCGACGACCTCAAGAAGTTTGATGTACCGACTTTGGTACTTCACGGCGAGGACGACCAGGTGGTTCCGGTGAAGAACTCGGCCATGAAGTCGGCGCAACTCATCAAGGGTGCGAAGGACATCTACTACCCGGGCGCACCGCACGGCATCACCGCCACGCATCAGGATCAGATCAATGCGGATTTGCTGGCCTTCATCAAGGGAGAGAAGTACCGTGTCGCCATTAGCTAAGCCCGCCATTACTAGCGGAAAGACGCAAATCCTGGGTGGCATCACGGTGATCGATACGCCACTTGTCACCCGGGCATTGGACCTCGCGCGGACTCATTCCGAACCGTTTCTCTTCAACCATGCTGTCCGATCCTGGCTCTTTGCGGTCCGGCTCGGACAGCTGCAGGGCATAGCTCACGACGCCGAAGTCGTCGCTGTCGCCTCGCTGCTCCACGACCTCGGGCTCACGAGCAGCTTCACGGGTCAAAAACGTTTCGAGATAGAAGGAGCCGACGCAGCGCGGGCGTTCGGGCGCGAGCAAGGTCTTGACGATCACCGCGTGCAGTTGATCTGGGACAGCGTCGCTCTGAATTCCACACCTTCGATCGGCCTGCACAAGGAGGCGGAAGTCGCGCTCTGCACGGCTGGGATCGGCGTCGAATTCGGATTCCAGTACGACCGGATCCCGCCGAACGAAATGAGGACCATCCTCGAGGCATTTCCCCGCCTCGACATGAAACGGCGCTTCACGGATTCGGTCTGCCACATTGTTAAAGACTAAGCCGGAGACTACTTATGACAATTTCGCGAGCGACTTCGGGGAACGCTTTGTCCCAGGCTACAAGCGGCCATCTACGGTGGATTTCCTGATGGATGCTCAGTTCGCGGAATGAATTTTATTTGCTTTGGAGGTTCATATGAGCGAAGAAGACTTGGAGGTGTTGATAACACGTGGATGATCCAGGTGAGGATGCCCTGGAAGAGGATACTTTCCACCAGGCTGACAATGCCGACGCCCATTGGCCCGGCCAATCTCAACAACGAAGTGACCCGACCACGAAGCAGAACTAATTGTTGATAGTGGCCTCGCAACGGCGTCCGGTTCTTAGCTTGGCCCGATCAGGGATAAACAACGATGGTAAGTCTCGATTAGGATACTGCTGCAGACAACCATTCCGGCGATCGCAGACGATTGGAACATCGATCGGTTTTCATTGTTGAGTGATCATCCTGTTTCACTCCCCGATGAAAGGGGTGAGCCGCTCTGCAAAGTGACGGCTCGCAATCGCGACTTGATTTGATCTACCTCCGCGCTTCACAGATTAACGGCTGTGCTTACTGCATCGATATTCACTGGAAGGATCTGAAAGCTGCCGGCGAGACGGATCAGCGGTTGTACGGTCTGGACGCCTGGCAGGAGTCTCCGTATTACTCGGATCGTGAGCGCGCAGCGTTAGCGTGGACGGAAGCTGTTACGAACGTCCAGGAAGGATATGTGCGCGATTCCGTGTATGAGCGAGTAAGAAAATTCTTTCGCGAGAAAGAACTGGCCGATCTGACACTTGCGGTCACGGCCATCAATAGTTGGAATCGTTTGAACATCGCGACCAGGACTGTTCCTGGAACTTATCAACCAGGCCAAGACACACGCGATTTAGCCTCGGTGAACAAAGCGTGAGCCAAGATGGGGGGAGCAAACAATCGAGCACGAACTCACCATTCCTCAGCAACTTCAGTCGAAATCGGCTATGCCACGGACTAAACTCCGTAGTGAGAATTCAGTCCAACATGATGCGTATTTGTAAGTTATTGAAATGATTGGTGCCGAGGGCGGGAGTCAAACCCGCACGACCTTAACGGACAACGGATTTTAAGTCCGTTTCAGCACAACTGACTTTGGGACTACGCATGACTAAGTAATACTTATGCGTTTCAGCCGTCAAAGCAAGTTAGGTAAGACTTGGTCAGAGCACGTGAGTCCCTCATCTTCCCTCATCTTGATGAAGGAGTAAAAACCCAAAGTTTCGTCAATTCGACATGCAGTCTGAGCCAGCAGCTGCTCAGCGCCCAGTGAAATAGCGGTCGCCGACTTTGTTTCAGATATGAAGCGTTCCATCCGATCGCGACTCACTTGAGTTCGGATTGCAGAATCTTCAACGCAACTTTGTGAACCGAACTCTGTATCTTTCGACCCAAACACCTTACCCATTCCGCCTTCGCCAAGTTTCAGCGGATTTCGCAGCGGCCGAGTTTGGCGCCTGCGGCGAGCGTCATGAATCACCATCACTAACCAGTTCGCCTTTCCGATTCTATTTCGTCTTACCGTATTCGCTTCTGGCTTCAATAAAGATTGGTAAATCCGAATCGGCATCTTTCCAGAGCGCGAAGAATTCTTCGTACAACTTGCGCGCTTTAGCGGCGTCGCCTCTGAGAGCAGTGGCGCGCGCCAGACCCAAGCGCGCCAGCGGATACAGGGTTGAGACCAGGAAGTCAGTTTGTCCCCGACTGTTTAGTATCTTCTGAAATTCGGCGGCGGCTTCGGCGCCTTTTCCCAAACGCAGGTAACACAGGCCGCGCAGGTATTGCGGTTGAAAATCGGCAGCCGCTTCGTAGCGTGTGACTGGCGCGAGCAATTCGAGAGCCCTCGCCGGTTGTCCACGCTGGAGCTCCACCGCCGCCCGCGTGACTGGCAACCAGATTCCGTTCAGCCTGGTGTCATTGGGATATTCCGCGGCGAAGCGCTTGATATGCGCGTCGGCCTGCGCCGCATCGCCGCACAGCGCAAAGACCATCATGCTGCCCGCAAAAGTCGCGTCTTGCGAATTCTGGAGAGCCTGGGTCGCTTTGTGTTTCGCGTTTTGGCAATCACCAAACACGGCCGCAGACAATGCCCAATGCGAGGTTGTCCACGCTACCAGTCCTTTCATGCCGCGGGCGTCCTGCATTTCAATGGCTCGGTTTGAAAGTTCACGTGATTTGCGCCACTGGCCCGCGAGCGCGGCTGATTGCGCTTGCAAAGCGAATGACCAATAGGGAAAAGAACTGGCTTGCGCCCAATCCAGTTGTTGCTGCATGTCTGTCGCATCGCCGCGACGGTAGGCGTTCCAGTACAAGTACATGTGATATTCAGGCGCATCCAGATTGTTGGCAAAGGCCTCCCGGTAAACCTGCTCGGCTTCGTCAAAGCGATTTAGATACATCAACGCGCCGGCGTAGTTTGAATAGGTCGCGGCAACCTTGGGATTAAGCCGCACCGCTTCGCGTCCGTTAGCAGCCGCCTTTTCAAAATCGCCCATGTCCAGGTAAAGGTCTGCAAGCGCATGATACGTTCGCCAAAAACGTGGGTAAGTCTGTTTCCAAATCTCGCCGACTTCGATCGCTTTCGCCAGATCGTGCGTGACGACGCGATGGTAAATCAGCGTGATAAAGAGCTTTTCATTTTCGCTGGCGCGCTCGCGCAACTCGTACGCTTTACTCGCCGAAGCAATCGCTTCGTTGTGAAATCCGCTGTTGAGTTGCTCACGCGCCAGCGCTTGATAACCCACAGCGAAGTTTGGATCGAGTTCGACTGCGCGCTGATAAAACGGAATCGCTTCCGGATAGTTGCCGCTGTTGGCCTGCTCCAAACCGAGCGAGTAAGCTTTTAATGCCTCCAGCGATGCCGTGGTCGCCTGTTCGATAGGCGCAGCGAATTTCTGAATCGAACTCAGGTTCTCGCCTAACTGTTCGCGCAACCTGACCGCCGCTAGTGAAAGCGCGCTGAGCACGCGTTCTTTACTGTCGGCTTCGGATTGCTCGCCTGCAATTTCCTCGCCCGTCTGCGCATTGACCGCCTTAAGCGTGATCACGTAATTACTGCCGAGCGGTGCTATAGAACCGGAGAGAAAGGCTTTCAATCCTTGCCTTTGACAAATCTCGCGCGCGACTGCTTCGCTCACGCGCTCGTTCGGCTGGCGCTGCATCAATTGCAAGGTTTCGCGCACGCGCGCTTCGGGAAAGATGTCGAGAAAAGGCGACTGTCCGAGCGTGACCGCGAGGCCCTGTTTAAGTGCACCGTCGAACACTGCGTCGCCCGTTGTATTCTCGATGTCGGCGAGCATTATGGTGTCTTTGTCCGACAAGACGGCGCGTTTAGGTTTGAAAGCCACGAAGTAAACCAGAGTTGCCGCCACTGTCAGCAAAGCAATCAACGCGAGAGCAATGCCGGGTCTATGTCGGGTTACCTGATTGACGAGATACTCAGCGCTTGAAGTTGTGTGACTGTCTGCGCCGGTCTGTACGGTTATTGCCCCGCTCGGCGCGTCGGTACGTTCAGCGGAGCCAGTACGCTCGAGTTCCGCGGCAAAGGTGAGTTGTCGCCTTAATCCTTTTAGGTCAGCGGCAAAATCTTTGACCTGTTGGTAGCGTTGCTGGCGGCTCTTCTGTAACGCTTTGGCGACGATGCGCTCAAGTTCCGACGGACAACCTGAGGCGAGTTCCGATAAGTTGTGCAGCTCACTTCGCAAAATCGCCGCGATCACATCGCCGAAGGTCTCGCCCTGAAACGGTTTTTGCCCCGCGACCATTTCGTAGAGCAGCACACCCAAACTCCAAATGTCGGTGCGCGCATCTATTGGCCGGTCCCGTATCTGCTCAGGCGACATGTATTCAGGGGTTCCCATTAACGCGCCGGGCGTCGTCTTGAGTAATGCTTTGGTGGCCCCTTCGCTGTCGAGTTCATGTGCTTCCTGCTGGACCAGTTTCGCCAAGCCAAAGTCCAGAACCTTCACCAGGTGATCCTCACGTACCATGATGTTGTCCGGCTTGATATCGCGATGCACTATTCTCGCTTCATGAGCTGCCCCGAGCGCCGAAGCAATCTGGATCCCGATGTCCAGGATTTCCGCCAGCTCGATCGGGCCGCGGTCTATCCGCTGGCGCAACGACTCACCCTCAATAAACTCCGTGGCAATAAAATTCACGCCATCTGCCTCGCCAATTTCATAGACTGTCAGGATGTTAGGATGATTGAGCGCCGACGCAGCGCGTGCCTCTTGCTCAAATCGCTGCAAGTGCTCCTGATTGTCCGTTAGTTCGTGAGTCAGAACCTTGACGGCGACCTGGCGGCCCAGATTGAAGTCCTCAGCCAAATAGACTACGCCCATGCCACCTGCGCCAAGCTTTTTTAGGATTCGGTAATGCGAGATGCGACGGTCCGAGGTCGGTTCGAATTTGCGCAGGCTGACTCTGGGCGCTTCGGCCCGCGTCAGCTCGTTAGCGGTCGGCGGGCGCTCGGCGAGATTGGCGGGCCGGTTCGCCCGGTTCAACAGATAGGTGGATAACTCCGGGCTGAAGTAATGGCCCCCACCAGCGACAGCGCGGATAGCGCTAACTATTTCGTTGATCGCGCTGTCCTTGAGCACGTAACCCGCGACACCCAGGTCGAGCGCCGAATGGAAGAGGGCTTCGTTGTTGTGTGAGGTCAGGATGATCACCTTGACCGGGAGCTCAGCCTCCTGCGCTGCGCGAGTGACCGCGAAGCCATCCCGCTCAGGCATGTCCAGATCAAGCACGGCCACGTCAGGTCGAAACTTAGTGAGGTGCGCCACGGCCTCGTCGCCGTTTTCGGCTTCGGCGACGACGTGCAATCGGACATCTCGCGAGATGACCTTTGCCAATCCTTCCCGGAAGATCGGATGGTCGTCAGCGATCAGAACGCGAATCTCAAGACTATTTTTCTCAGTCATTTTTCGCCGTTACGTTCCCGTTTGCCACAGTGTCGGGCAGGTGAGCCTCCACGGTCGTTCCTTGCTCGGCCGTTGAGCGAATGGTAAATGCACCGCCCAGCAGCCGCACTCGCTCGGCCATGCCGTTTAGTCCGAGTCCGGGACGGCCAGCTCCGAGGGTCTCAGACGTCTTCGCCGTCTGCGGGTCGAAGCCTCGCCCGTTGTCGACGACGGTCAATCGGACGCCCGCTCTTTCGCGCTTGAGCGCAATGCGCGTTTTGGTGGCGCGTGAATGTTTCACCACGTTATTCAGCGCCTCCTGCGCGACGCGATAAAGGCTCATTTGGCTTTCACTCGAAAGTGCGCCATCGAGCGCCTCAAGCTCAGTCGTAATGGCGATGCCCGACGCCTGCGCGACGCGGCTGGCCATATCTTTGATCGAGTTTTCAAAGCCGAGCCGTTCGAGGTGATAAGGACCGAGGTTGTAAGCGATTTCGCGGACTTCGTTAATGGTGCGTGAAGCGATTGTATTGATCTCGTCGAGTTCTTCTCTGGCCGGCGCGTCGTCTTTGAGCTGGCGGGCGCCGAGCATGGCCCAATTGCGAATAATCACCAGGCTCTGACCTAGACTATCATGGAGTTCAGCGGCGATGCGTTTGCGCTCAGCCTCCTGCGACGCGATTAACTGGCGGGCAAACGCTGCCTGCGCAATCTGGACACGCTGTAATTGCCCGACCCGATATTTCCATATCACCACCATCGTAGCTGCGATGCCCAGTGCTACCAGCGCCATAAACCACCACGTTCGCCAAAACGGCGGCAAGACCGTGATGCGCAAGCTTGCGCCCGTCAGATTCCACACGCCATCGGCGTTCGCGGCAAGTACTTTGAAAGTGTATTCACCGGGCGAGACGTGTGAGTAGTAGGCGGTGCGTCGCGTCCCCGCTTCAACCCAGTCGTGATCGGCGCCTTCCAACTTGTACTTGAAGCGCAGATTTTCCGAATTGATCAAACTCAGCGCCGCATACTTAATCTCAAAATTATCCTGTCCCGGCAAAACCCGAATTGCGGATTGCGGATTGCTGATCGCGGCGTTCCAGGCGGCGGAAGGCGCGGGCTCGTTGTTAATCTGCATCTCTTCGATTACGACATGCGGCGGCTGGGTGTTGGCCCTGATGCCGGCCGGATCAATCATCGCGATTCCACCCATCGTGGGAAACCAGAGTTTGCCGTCGCGCGTTTTAACGCCAGCGGGCCAGCGCCCGCCATTACATTCTGTGCTCGGCATGCCATCCTCTTTGTTGTAAGCCAAACAGGTGAGGGTCTTGAGCCTGCCGTCCGCGAAATCGTTCAACTCCTGTTTGCGCGCGCGATAGATGCCGCGATTGCTGCTCATCCAGAACCAGCCGGAATCGTCTTCCAGAATTTGAAAGACGCCGTTGTCGAATAGACCGTCCTTCGTGGTGTAACGCGTGAACCGCCCGTCCTTGAAGCGTCCCAACCCGCTGTCGTAAGTGCCGATCCACAACGTGCCGTCGCCGTCCTGCTTGAGTGCCCGCACAGCAGCGCCGGGCAATCCGTCTTTCTCGGCCCAAGAGGTGAACTTGCCATCTTTGTAGTGCGTCAGTCCGCCGTAACTGCCCAGCCAGAGACCGCCCTGACCGTCTTCGATAATGACCTTAGTATCATTGCCCGCCAGACCGTCTTTTGTAGTGTACTGAGTGAGCGTGCCATTCAGATAACGCACCACGCCAGCTTCCGCTCCGAGCCAATAAGCACCTTCGCGGTCTTCGCACATCGTCCAAACATAACCAATCCTTTGGTCAATCAGCGCCTTCGTCCACGGCCCACCGGCAAAGCGCCCCTCCAACAATCGCCAGATCCCGTTAATCCACAACTGTCCGGCGCGATCCTCGTAGAGTGAAGACACGAACCCGCCAAATGAATCGAGGCCACTGTTCTTCGGAGCGGGATATTGCGTAAAGGCGCCGTCCTTAAGCTTGAAGACTCCCTCCCCGTACGCGCCAATCCAGAGAGAACCATCGCGGCTTTCCAGCAGCGGATAGATTTCACTAAAGTTCAGCCCCTGCGCTTTGCCATACGGGGTGACTGCTTGCCGACGGGCACGAAACAACCCGCTGTTGTTAGTGCTGAACCAATAATTTCCTTCATTGTCTAAGTAGCCCCCCCAGACATCGAGCCCTTCCGGAGTTTGCAGGCTCAATAGCTGGCTTTGCGTTGATTTCAGATCGGTCAACCAAAGTCGGCCTGCCGCATCACGCGTGACCGCTTGTAGAGGACGTTGTTTTCCCCAGATCAGAGCGGGCTGTGTGCCGGGCAGCCCATTCCGATCGTCATAAACCTGCACACCGCCACCTCTGCGTAAGTGAATTGCTCGTTGAGGTGTCGAGAACCAATAATCCCTTTCGACAAGTCTATTGAATGTAAATCTATTGGATTCCTCGGCCGACACCGGCGGTCCTGAGAAGACAGAACTCAGATCCTCTGCTGGCTGGAACCTGCCGTCCGACCAACGGTAGGCGCGCAACGTAAGATGAGTGTAAGTCTTTCCCAGATCGTCCGTGCTGAATTGCTGGTAGTAAACGAGCACGTTCCCCTGCCCATCATCAGCCAGTCTGGGAAGAGCGTCACCGCGCAAACCATGCGCCTGGGTGTAGGTCGTAAAGTGTCCCTGATGGCGCCGTACCACCTCGCCGGTTTCCAGCGCCGCCCAAAGATCCCCGGAGCGGTCTTCGAATAAACTGGTGAAACGGTTACTGGGGAGGCCCGGGCTGTTGCTCTTGTTGAAGACCGTGAAGCGTACTCCGTCAAAGCGCACCAGCCCGTCAAAGGTTGTGAACCACAGGTAGGCGTCCTGCGTCTGCACAATTTCGCGCACGGAGTTCTGCGGTAAGCCGTTGTCCGCTGTCCAATGATCGAAACGGTATTGCGCCGTCGCCGGAGCAGCCGCGGCGAGGATGAGCAGAAACAATAACCATCTTGAGTTGAACCAACGACTAAAGCCCGCGCCGAGTTTTGAAACGATGCGGAAATGCCAAAGATTGGTGTTCGCGAATAGTTCCTTAGTCATCTCTTCGCTGGTTTATCTTAGCAATTATGCGACACTAAGCGAGCGTGTCGTCAGTCTCGACGCGATTGCATTGTGGCAGCGTTTCGTCTTTTGTAACAAATACGATTCCGCCTTCACCAAGCTTCGCGCGGATTTCGTACCGGCCAAGTTTTGTCCCGGTTTCAGCGGACACTATTTAAGACAACTCGCGGAGCATGGCCGCCGATTCTACCGGTCCTCGGTTCGGTAAGCGAGTTCTGTAATCATCAAAACTTGGATTGCTACAATTTCTGAGGCAGCAAACATCGTGAATTCAAACAACCAAGACTACAGGCCTTAGCGTTGTCGAAAGGTCTTACCGCGACTTCAGTTACTGAGTTCAATATGCGTGATGATGAGGGGACTTTGAAATCGCTCAGGCAATAGTTTTATCGAGTTTTTCTTAAGAAAGAGCCAAGGCAACGGAGTGAAACTCCGTAGCTCGAAGTCTGTAGTCAAACTAGGAATGCGTTTAAATTATTGAAAAGATTGGTGCCGAGGGCGGGAGTCGAACCCGCATGTCCTTACGACAACGGATTTTAAGTCCCGTGGAGGCGCCATTACCTACTATTACCAAACGGTACGAACCAGTATTTACGCGCCTAGCGGTCGTCAAGGTATCGCTTAAGCTGGCTTCGTATCAACACGTCCCGCCACCATCTTAGCCCCATCTCAGCATGAGAATGTTTTGACATTGACGAGAGCCTCTAATCCAAATTCGCGGCCGTAACCTTCCCAGCAGTCTTCATCTCGCTCATGAATTGAATGAAACCGGATCTTTTCTGATGGGATCGAGAAATGAGTCACGCGCAAAGAGCGCGTAGCTATCGCCCGTGGGATCTCGTTCCAGCGTCAACTCAAAACTCTTTGACCGGTAGCTCTTCAAGACCGACATGATAATGGAGCGTTGAAAGTACTTCATTGGAATGCTCGGCGATAACGTGGATGGTCAGTGACTCTATTTGTACTTCAAGTGCCTGCGCGTCGACGTCACAGGCTTCAAGGCGTCAGCCGCACGTCGCACATCGTCGTTTGTAAACACCGCAAAAAGAAACGGCTGTGATTCGAGGAAATGAGCTAAGTCGCGCAGCCTCAGACCAAGATCCGACAGTCGGTGCTCATCGACGAAGATCTGACAATTTTCCGGTTCGAAAGATGTAATCAGCTGCTTTGCCGCAGGATCAAACTTCTGGTGCAACAGGTCTACGATCGCCGGCGCAAAGTGCCGGCGGTCCGGCGACGACGGTTCCGGCGGCATACCATGGTCCGCAGTCACTGCCAGGAGATAGTTATCCCCAACCTTTGCCCGTAGGACCTTAAGCATCCGCGTCAACTGACGGTCCATTTCCTCGAGCGTGAGGCGGAGCTCGTTGGAATCGGGGCCGTGCTTGTGGCCCACGAAATCCGCACCTTTAAAATTCAACAGAATAAGATCAGGAACGTCGTCTTCACCTACCGGCTCGTGGTCGATCATCGCGGCCATCGCCTCGGCTTCGAATGCTGGAAATAAACCCGAATAGCGCACCTCGGCAGTCGAGTCGATTTTATGACCCATCCACTCCCCGCTAGCCGGCCACAGTGTTCTCGCGTTTCGATCCTTCAGATATTCAGGCAGCCGGAAACAGTCGGGGTTTGTGGTCCAGTTGCCCGTCTGCTGATCGTAGCTTGCGAGCACGACTGGCGTTCCATTCAACTGGCACGCACCATGCCCCGCGAGCGGCGTCGCCGCTCGGTCGATGCTCCCCTGTGCCAATATGATCGAGCGACCAGCATTCGCCAGCTGCCAGACGTCTGCCAGTGTTAATGCCATCAGGTCTTGTGGCATTTCTCTTGCGAACATGTCGTGTCGCTGGCGGAGCGTGCGGTCATACACGCTGATACCAGTGATTCCGTGCACGCTCGGATCGGTTCCCGTCGAGATGGTCGAGTGCCCAACAGCGGTGTTCGTCGGGAGGAAGTTGACTTGCGCCTGATTAAACCAGGCACTGTGCTGGCGGATGGCGGTGAGCGTTGGCATGGAGGCCGCGTAGCGATCGAAGTAATCCCGACGCATGCCATCCAGGACTATCAGCATGACCACTCGGGGTCTCGCAAAATCTGTCCGCAAAACCGACAAGACATGGCCTGTCGCGGTTGAGGGCATTTGCACCCCAAGCGCAGCCGCAAGCGTTGGCGCCACATCCTGCTGCACGACCGGGCTCGAGTACACTCCGATTCTCACCGCAGGGCCCGCAAACATCAGAGGAATCGAGACGTCATACGTCCACGGTGAACCGTGCATGTATGCGTAGTTCGGCTCAGGCCGTGTGATGAAGTCGCCTTCACGTGGGACGATCAGCAGTTGGCCGGTTCGTCCGGGATAGTATGCCCGAGCGAACATCTCCAGGAAGTGCTGTCGCGCGGCTGAGGTCTTGGCATTACCTGGCCCAGTACGCCGTACGCGAGGCGCATCACTCACTGAAGCTCGCTTTAGCTGCTGGCCAAAAACCGTCCCAGCCATCGCAAGCACGGTCAGGACGACAAAGACAGCACCGTAAGCGGTCAACTTTGAGGAGCTGAGAAAGATTCGCTGGGTTGTCATGGCTGCTCATCGCTTCAAACCGGACCGTGAAAGGGACCCGATTCAACCAATCAGTAATCGAATGCCCTTAACTCAACAGGGAGATTAGGAATAGTGCCGAGGGCGGGAGTCGAACCCGCACGTCCTTACGGACAACGGATTTTAAGTCCGTAGCGTCTGCCATTCCGCCACCCCGGCACGCAGGAAAGATAGCCTGAAAACAATTCGAATGTCCAAACTCTCCTCCAAAGGAAGTCAGGATCTCAAATATTTCCATCATCTGAAAATGGAAAATGTAAGGCAACGGTCCAAGGTCCAAAGTTGGAAGTCTTCCTGGTGAGAAGAAGCTTTCGACCTTGGACCTTGCACGTTCTAATGTCTCATGAAATCGGCACAGGCCTCGATATTCATGTTAACAATGCACAGCGGGCGGCGGTCGTAGTCGAACAGCCGCTGTGAAACCAACCCATTGTGGCCGACGCTAGACTATTGCTGGCGTTGCTGGCGTATGAGATCACGCACGACTCCGGTGGTAAGCGGTAGGACCAGCCGCCGAACCGGAACGCGCTCCGTGTGAAACGCTTCCACTTCGCTGTGTCCGGCTGTGTATACCGACACCACGTCCAGCTCCGTGAAACTGTAAATCAGCGCAAAGCCTTCCAGGAAAGATCCCGGCTGCATCTGGGTATGCTTGTAAATGTTGTTGCAGTCAATCGTCATCGCTACATCCGGCTCGAGCACGGCGCCGAAAACACCCACGAGCGGACCGGGGCGTTCTTCAGGGAAAGCGATCGCGAAGCGTTTGATGTAGACGGTCTTATTGAAGGGGCTGGGGTTGTGAACATTGATGTTGGTGAAATACTGGCCGGGTGAGACGAGTTTCTCATTGCCTTTGCCGCAAACGAATTTCGCCGCGTAGGTGAAGATCACACGCTGAGTTTGCGCGCGAGCTGTCAAAGGCGACGTAATCGAGATGAGTAGAAGGATTGAAACTAAGAGTGAGATTTTGAAAAGTGAGCTAAGCATGATGAGGTCTCCTTGCGGTTTTCCGCGGTGCTTGTCCTTCTGGTTGGTTAAGAGAGGACAAATTCTGTCGGTTGAGGACTCAAACACTTTGGACCTGTGTTGAGTTTGTCTGTTTCGATCCGCCTTTTATCACAGAACCTGCCGGGAGTCGAGAGTGTGATTCCCTACGCTTGATATGTGAAGATGGCTGAAACCGTTTCAATCGGACGTACGAAATGCAGGAATCAGTTGTTGGATCGTGGTTCTCGACGGAGTCGCCAGCGTCTTCACGTTGATCGTCCAGAGGTGTAGAATCAGTACTACAAGGATCAAGCGCCGCAGCTGATTCGTCCCAACAAATGACTGAAGAGCAGGAAGTTTTCCGTAATCATATTCAGAAGAAGGGCCTCAAGCGCACCAGCCAGCGCGACTTGATTCTCGATATCTTTCTTCGGACGGAAGCTCATCTTTCCAGTGAAGATCTCTACCGCCTGGTGAAACAGGAAGATCCAAGCATCGGCCAAACCACTGTTTACCGGACGTTAAAGTTGCTCGCCGAAGCCGGGCTTGCGCGCGAAGTTCGCTTTGGTGACGGCGTCACCCACTACGAACACAACTACAAACACCAGCATCACGATCATATGATCTGTTCGGAGTGTGGGAGGATCATCGAATTCTTTTCGGCGGAGCTGGAAGCAATCCAGGACGCGATGGCTGCAAAACACCGCTTCGAGGTCACCCAACACCTGCTGCGGATCATCGGCGTGTGTGCGGAGTGCCGCCGGGCGATGAAAGAAGCCGGCAAAGAGAAGCCTGCCTCACGCGGAGTTGCGACGCAAGCGACTGCCAAGGCTCGATAGCTACCGCACGGCTACACACCGATGTTCGGCACTGGTTCAGTTTGGTATGAATCAGGTTCCCGCTCGATGAACGCCACACAAATACGGAACCGGGAGCGGTAGCGACCGGGTCCAGCCTCGCCGCAGTCAACATCGAATGTACGGATCAACTGGTTTTTCGAGTCAACAACCTTCAAGTCAAAGTTGAGTATCCCTTACCGGGCCCCTGGTCGCTACCGCTCCCGGTTCCGTATTTGTGTGGTGCTATTCGAGTTGTACTACCAGGCTTATAGCAAAACGAACAAGTAATGGTAATCGGCATAGATGCTGTTTAGAGTTCACGTCAGTTTGTGCTTTTGATTGCAAAACGAAAATTGCAGCCTAAAGGCTGAACTCTGAACTGCCGTCTAAAACCGCATCAGTACCCGATGTGCGACGTTTTTGCGTTTTGCCTTGGTTACAGTGTAACGTGCGTTTGATGCTTAACAGTGGACATGAACGACGCAGGTTTGGTGTGTGGCTGAATAAGTTAGCACCTGCGTTGTGCTTGTTGACGCTTTCGTTTCTTTCGACCGGTTGTCCGAAAGAGGAAAGGCCGCCGAGCTCGCGTATCGGAACCTCAGATCCTTCGCGAGAAGTGAGTCCACGAGTGGTGCCAGGTGCGGTTGCGTTCAACGGCGAGCGGGCCATGGACCATGTCAGGAAGCAACTTGAAATTGGTCCGCGCATTCCGGGCTCGCCCGAACTAGCCAGGACGCGCGAGTACATCGTTAGCTCACTGAAGAGTTCGGGACTGGTTGTGAAGACTGATGAGTTTATTGCCACCACTCCCTTTGGTGAAAAGAGCATGGTTAACCTGACCGCCGAAGTCCCGGGCGAGTCGAAAGATATAATTATTGTCGCCAGCCATTACGACTCAAAGTTTTACAAGGACATGAGGTTCGTCGGCGCTAACGATCCGGCAACGTCCGTCGCCACCTTGCTGGAGTTAGGTAGAGTGTTGGGCGCTCAGCAGCAGAAACCAAAACTGACTTACTGGCTGGTATTCTTCGACGGCGAGGAGTCTTTATGTGAAGACTGGGAGCAGTGTCAGAATCCGAACCCAGCCGATCCGAAGAGCCCGTTGCCTGATAACACTTACGGTAGTCGTCATTATGTTGCTCGCCTCCGCGAGAACGATGAAGTCAGTCGTGTGCGGGCTTTGATTCTGCTGGACATGATTGGATCCAAAAACCTCGAACTCGGCCGGGAGTCGATGAGCAGCAGGTGGCTACAGGATGTTGTTTGGCAGACGGCACGGGACCTGGGGCATGGCAAGTTTTTCGTTGATCGTCCTGAGGGGGTTGGTGGTGATGACCACGAACCATTTCTTCAAGCCGGAATCGATTCGCTGGACCTGATTCAACTAAGCAGTTACCCCTATTGGCATAAGGCAGATGACACCGCCGACAAAGTCTCCGGCCAGAGTATGAAGGTGGTTGGCGAGGTGGTTTTGGCAAGCCTACCCAAAATCGCGGAACACCTTGCGGCCCGCCCGGCAACTCCCGAGAGCACCAAGCCCTGAGACTACTCAGACCATTGCCCGCAACTTCTCATCAACTGCTGCACCTACTTCGCTACACCGTGAAGCTTTCGCTTCGCCAATCAAATCGTAAGTGAGCGTCTTGCCTTCGCTCAAAAGAGAAGCCACCGCAGCTTCAACTTTTTCCGCCGCTCGTTGCAATCGCTCGTCCGCGTTTCGCGTGCCCAGCCACTCAAGCATCATCTGCATCGCCAAAATCGCTGCGAGTGGATTGGCCTTGTCCTTGCCGGCGTGCTTCGGCGCGCTGCCGTGAATAGGCTCAAACATCGCGTGTTCGTCGCCGATGTTGCCGCCAACCGCTAATCCCAATCCGCCGGCCGTGGTGGCGCCGTTGTCGCTGACAATGTCGCCTACTAAATTAGGAGCAACAACTACGTCATACCATTCAGGATTACGAATCTGCCACTGGCAGAAGGCGTCGACGTAAGCGTAGTCGAGTTTGATTTCAGGAAATTCGCGCGTGCCGATTTCACGAAACACTTCGCGAAAGAAGCGATGCGCGCCGATGATGTTTGACTTGTCCACACAGGTGACTTTGTGTTGCTTCGCGCGAAGTTGCGCCAGATTGAATGCGTAGCGCGCAACGCGCTCGGTCGCTTGGCGCGTGATTCGAATCGGAGTCACCTTACCGCCTTCGATGGAATTAGTCTCACCCGTGTAAGCGTCTTCGGTGTTTTCGCGAATTACGACATAGTCGACTTTTCCGGGTTCCCAAACCTGTTTCAGTTCGCCGTGAATCTTGTGTTTGACGCCGGGATACAACTTGACGGGCCGCACATTCGCGTAGAGACCGAGTTTCTGCCGGTTGAGAATTACCTGAGCGAAACCGGCCAATTGCGGTTCGGGATAAGGTTTCCCCGGTTTGGTGAAAACCGTTTTGCCGTCTACCTCGTGTCCCACTGCTCCCAGCAAGACGGCATCCGCCGCTTCGCATTTCTCAAAGGAGCCCTCAGGCCATTCGATTTCGTGTTCGGCATAATAGTGGCCGCCACAGGGAATCTCTTCGACCTGAAAATCGATTTGAAATAATTCGCCCGCTGTGTTTAATACCTTGAGCGCGCAGGCCATGACCTCGGGTCCGATTCCGTCACCGGGGAGCGCTACGATGTAATAGGATTGTTTTGGTGGCATAGTTTGTTTTTGACAAAACATTGACTATAAGCGACGACGTGAACAATCGACAAGCACGCCGAAAACGTACAAAATAAACTGTAAGGCAAACTCTTGGTTTGCGATGAATCACTAGCGTTCAACGTGGACGCAAACTAACAGTTTGCATTACAAAGAACTAATCATGACGGTCACGCAAAGAAAATGGACGATGCGGTTGGTTGCGCTGGCGATTGTTGTCGCAATGGCGATCGCTGCTTTTGAAGTCCTGCGAAGGTCGCCGCTTATTCTGGTTGCGCTGGCTGCGATTGGTTTGATCGTTGTGGTTGTGCTTAAGATTCGTGCTAGTCGCAAGACCAAGGTCATTTTCGGTTTCTACGTGACGGCTAATGAGATCCTTGTTGACGGTGACAAGAGCCGTTACCACTTTGAAATTGCCCAGGTCATCAAAACTGGCGAACGAATAGTGAGGTCGATGCCCGATGCGCCGCCTTTGAGTCGCTTCGCGCTGGGTGCTCTGTACTATTCAATCGGAGATCATAATGCGGCGGTCGAACAGTTGGGTTTTGCTGCCGAAGAAGAAGTACTGAAGGAGAGCCGCCACGCGACACCTTCGCGACAGTTGCGCCGTTACGTTGCAAAACTGCGCCGGATCGAACGGCGCCCAAAACTCTATGCAAAATTAAATGCGGCGATTGCCAGCCTCGAACGAATGCACCAGGAGCGTGGAGCACGACTGCTCGCGGAAAGCCAGCAGCAATTGAAAAGAATGGTCGAGGCCTACGAAGGCGAGATGTCTGAGCAGATCCGTTCGCCACGAAAAGATTTGCCGATTTCTAACAGCCGTTCACTTAAATCCATTACTGCTCCGCCGACGATCTCGGAAGTCCTGAACGAGGTTTACCAGGAAGACCGATAGACTTCCCAATAAGGGTGTCCACCTATTGCTCGAAACGCTCACCGCAGAAATCATCGCGATAGGTTCGGAGCTGCTGGCTCCCGATCGCAGCGACACCAATAGTCTCTGGCTCACCGAAAAACTCAACAGCATCGGCATTGAAGTAAAACTCAAAACTATAGTGGGCGACGACGACGCACGCCTGGAAGAAGCAATCAAAGACGCAATCCGGCGGTCGAAGGTTGTGATAACAACCGGCGGTCTCGGTCCAACTGAAGACGATGTGACACGCAAGGTGGCGGCCCGCGCACTGGGCCGACGACTGATTCTTGACGAGTCAATTCTCGCCGAGTTGCGCGAGAAGTTTCGTGCCTTTGGTCACGTCATGCCGGAGCGAAACTCACGCCAGGCGATGGTGATTGACGAGTCGGAGGTATTGCCCAACCCCAATGGTAGCGCTCCTGGTCTGTTCATCGATGACAACGGCGTTGCCATTGTGCTGCTGCCCGGTCCGCCGCGCGAGATGAAGCCGATGTTTGAAAACCACGTGCTGCCGAAACTGGCTACCAGAGCGGGTGCGATAAAGGTCGTAAGGCGGATGCTGCGCGTGGCCGGCTTGGGTGAGTCAGCGTTAGACGAAAAAATTGCACCCATCTATACGCAGTACGAGAATCCGCAGACGACTATTCTCTTCAACCAGACCGAGGTCGAAATCCATCTAACAGCTCGCGGGCGAAACGAAACGGAAGCAAATGCCTTGCTCGATCGTCTATCTGAACAACTGGAGGAACGTCTGGGTGAAGCGATTTTCTCGTTTGCGGGCGAGAAGATGGAGGAGGTCGTTGGCTTAAAGCTGACAATTGGAGGCTATACGTTGTCCGTTGCCGAAAGCTGTACTGGTGGCTTGATCGCGCAACGATTGACTGACGTGCCGGGTTCGTCGAAATACTTTATCGAGGGAGTAGTAGCCTATTCGAACGACGCGAAAACGAGAACGTTGGGCGTCGAGCCCGTGCTGCTACTCGAACATGGTGCTGTCAGCGCGCCGGTTGCCGAAGCGATGGCCGAAGGCATACGCAAAAGTGCGCGTACAGATTTTGGATTGTCGATAACCGGAATAGCCGGACCGGGAGGCGGCAGCGAGGAGAAACCAGTGGGTCTCGTGTACATCGCACTCGCCGACGACGCACATACCGAGCATCGGAAGTTTATTGTGCCTGGCGACCGCCAACTCATTCGCTGGCGCGCGTCGCAGGCAGCGCTGGACTTGTTACGACGAAGATTGATCTGACGGCATTTGAGCGAACGCAAAGCGCGCTTGTGCGGCCTAAAATTTAGGCGAGGGGAGTGAAGATATCTTCAGATCTGCTTCTGTCATGGTCGTTGCGTACCTGCTGGGCTCCATACCGTTTGGTTACTTGATCGTTCGCGCGACGAAAGGTGCGGACGTACGGGAGACTGGTTCGGGTGGAACGGGAGCGACAAATGTATCGCGACGCGCGGGCAAAACTGCTGGAGTCGTTACGTTGTTGCTCGACGCTTTGAAGGGCGTGGCTGCGGTTTCGATTGCGAAAATAGTTTTAGGCTTGCCCTTTTTCGGTGAAGGCACACTCGCGGGTCCTGCTCCTGATAATGCGTACTGGTGGGTGGCGGCGTCGTCGATTGCGGTAATCGTGGGGCACATCTTTCCCGTTTGGCTGCGGTTTCGTGGCGGGAAGGGTGTAGCTACGGGGGTAGGGGTCTTTCTCGTGTTAACGCCGCTCGCGGTTGTGCTGGCGGGCGTGATTTTTGTGGTTGTTGTTTGGCTTACGCGCTACGTTTCGCTTGGGTCAATACTGGGTGCGGTTGCTATTCCACTATTTGTTTTCTTGCGGAATGTTTTCGTCCAACCGGTTGAAGCCTTTATGCCGATCATGAGTGCGGCAATGGCGGGTGCGATGCTGATTGTGTTTGCACACCGGGAGAATATTAGAAGATTGAGAAATGGCACAGAGAATAGGTTCAAATAAAGTTCGCGCCTGCGGCGCTCATTGCGGGCGGGACGCCCGCGGTCCCAGCACTTCGCTTGACACTGGCTACCCAGTGTAATTTGTGCCGTCGGTATTTAGTGCCGTCCTTAATTAGATGAAACGTATTGCAGTCATCGGTGCGGGCAGTTGGGGAACGGCGCTTGGAGTGTTAGCTGCCCGGGCCGGTCATGAAGTTCATCTCTGGTCTCATAACCCGGCAGTGGTTGAAACGATCAATAGTGAACATGTCAATCCGAGTTACCTGACTGACTTCCCGATTCCCGATACCGTCCGCGCGACCAATAATTTAATCGATGTCCTCAACGCGGCAGAGATGGTAATACTCGCCGCTCCGTCACATGCAACGCGCGAACTGCTGGCCGCCATGATACCGGCTTTGCGAGCGGAGATGATCGTTGTCAGCGCGACAAAGGGAATTGAGATCGACACCGGCAAGCGAATGTCGCAGGTTGTCGCTGAGGTGGTGCCGCGAGTATTAAATCTGCGTTTCGTTAGCTTGTCGGGACCTTCTTTTGCGAAAGAAGTGGCTGCCAATCATCCGACCGCGATCGTGGCTGCCAGCGACGACGCCGAGGCAAGTCGTACGGTTCAGTCGGACTTGAGTTTTGACAATTTCCGCATTTACACGAACGATGATGTCGTCGGCACTGAACTCGGCGGCTCGGTGAAGAACGTTATGGCCATCGCCGCAGGCATGGTTGCAGGTCTGGGCTTCGGTTCTAACAGCATAGCGGCATTAATCACACGAGGGTTGGCCGAGATGACTCGGCTGGCGTTGCGTGAGGGCGCGAAGCTTGAAACGCTGATGGGCCTCGCGGGCCTGGGTGATCTGGTCTTGACCTGTACTGGTAGTCTCTCGCGGAATCGTTTTGTTGGCGAGGAACTGGGAAAAGGTCGAAGCCTGGACGAAATCACTGCCGGGATGAACGAGGTTGCCGAAGGTGTGAAGACAACGCTCGCGGTCAAGCGGCTGTCGGCGCGCCTCGGAGTGGACATGCCGATTACTACTGAGGTGCATGCGGTGCTCTATGAAGGAAAACTGGCATCGCATGCAGCGAACGAATTGATGACGCGGCCTTTGCGAGGCGAGAGCAATTAGGTAGTGTAGAGAGTCTTGAACCGTGAAGAACTATGCCTGCTACAGCTGACGAAAAATTGCTTGCCTCAAATCGTGCGGCGTTTCACGAATACCACATCCTGGACAAGTACGAGGCCGGTATTGCCTTGACCGGGACCGAGGTGAAGAGTGTGCTGGCGGGCCGCGTACAGTTAAAGGAAGGGTATGTTGCTGTTCGCGAGGGCGAAGTCTGGTTGTTTAATGCGCACATTTCGCCTTATGCTCATGGCAACCGTGAGAACCACGAGCCACTGCGAACCCGCAAGCTGCTGCTCCACAAAAGGGAAATAGAGCAATTAGATCAGGCGGCGGTAAAACAGGGCATGACGTTGGTGGCGTTGCGAATCTATTTGAAGAGGCGACGGATCAAAGTTGAAGTCGCAGTGGCGCGAGGGAAGAAGTTGTACGATAAGAGGGAAACGGAGTTGCGGCGTACCGTTGAAAGAGAGACGCGTGCGCAATTAAAGGAACGCAATAAATGAAAGTCATAAAAAGAACTGGCAGGGAGCAATCGTAACAATGCAAATTGAAAGCACAAACGGATCCTATCGAGACCTGGATGTCCAGGCGATCGCTATTGCAGTTTTCAAGGATGAGAAGGCCGACGCCGACGGATTTCTCAAGGAACTCGATTCAGTTACCGGTGGCGTAATCAAGTCAATAGTTGAGTCTGAGGAGTTGAAGGGCAAAGAGGCCGAGACGGTATATCTCCATCTGGTCGGCAATGGTGAGATCAAGGCGCGGCGACTGTTACTGGTGGGCGTAGGAGAGCTAGGCGAGTACACCAATGCGCAGGCGTCGCAGATGGCGGGCACTGCCGTGCGTGCGCTTCGCGGAAAGAACGTGAAGTCGATTGCAATTCTTCCCAGACTCGAAGGAAATCCGGAGGAAATAGCTTCGGTAGTGGTTGAAGGTGCATTCATGGCGTTGTTTGATCCGGACAAGTATCGCACCGAGGACAAAGAAGCACGGGAGATAAGCAAGCTGGTAGTTGTTATGGACGGCGCTGATGAAGCCGGCCTTCAGCGTGGCGCCGAACGGGGCAGAATCATAGGCGAGTCTGTCAACTTCACCCGCGACCTCGCAAACGAGCCAGGTGCATACATGACACCAACGAACATGTCCGAACGGGCTCGGGAAGTGGCAACGGAATTTGGCCTCAGTATCGACGTCCTGGATGAAGCGCGCATGGAGCAGGAAGGCATGGGCTCGCTCTTGAGTGTCTCGCATGGATCTGATGAGCCGGCCAAGTTGATCATTCTGAAGTACACCCCGTCAAACGCCAGCGAGGATGGTGGCGAGTTGCTGGCGTTCGTCGGGAAGGGAATCACCTTTGATTCTGGAGGAATTTCACTCAAGCCCGGCGAGAACATGGAGTTGATGAAGTATGACATGACCGGTGGCGCCACGGTGATGGGAGCGATGCGCGCAATCGCGCAGATTAAACCATCGATATCCGTTCTGGGAGTGGTTCCGTGTTCTGAGAATCTTCCTTCAGGCAAAGCCACCAAACCAGGAGATGTAGTCCGCGCCATGACTGGCAAAACTATTGAGGTCATCAACACCGACGCTGAGGGCAGATTGATTTTGGCCGACGCCATTGCGTACGCAAAAAAACTCGGAGCCACAAAGATAGTAGACATCGCTACTCTTACCGGTGCCGTTTCGATAGCACTGGGCGACGTCAATACCGCGGTGATCGGGACGGACCAGGAGCTAATCGGTGAAATAGTGGCGGCTGGAAAAGAGACGGGAGAAAAGTTTTGGCAACTGCCACTCGACAAAGAATATTCCAAGCAAATCAAATCCGATATTGCCGATATCAAGAATGTCGGTGGACGAAAAGCGGGGACAATCACCGCAGCGGCCTTCCTCAAAGAATTTGCTGACGGTGTGTCCTGGGCTCACCTTGACATCGCCGGGACAGCCTGGAGCGACGAGGCGAAGCCGTATAGAGCTAAGGGGCCAACCGGCGTGGCGGTGCGAACCTTTATTAGAATCGTGGCGAGAGCGGCGGCGAAGCATAACGGCTCCCAGGAGCTGTAGTCAGCAGAGGACAATGGCTGTCCTCATTCGTGAACACCGATTTCACTTCATCCAACCTCAAAGCCTACTTTTACTCAACTTTTTTCCAGTGCCCGATCATGGCATTGGAATTGTTAAAGGTTGGTTAGTTGCCAAAGGAGTGGAATCCCTCATTTAAAATGTCCTCGCCCCCCTCGACAGCCGTTCGAGGTATTATAAGCACCCACTCCTTTGGCCTCACCATTTTAGCAATCGTCACTCCTCCGAATCTATAAGACCCCCGCCATTCTTGTCTAAAGGATCAGCAGAAAGTGCTATAATTTTGGCGCAACACCTTGGGGGTAAACGTCCCTCGGCTCGTCTGTTTGCTGTATTTAGGAGTTCGCAAACGCGTGGTCATTAATTACTACAAAGTGCTTGGCATCAAGCGTTCGGCGTCGAGGTCGGAAGTAAAGTCGGCCTACCGAAAGCTTGCAAGGTTACGGCATCCGGATGTGAATGGTGGGTCAGAAAAGGCCGCCCGCGAATTCGCGCTCCTAGCAAGGGCTTATCGTGTCCTAATCGATCCTCAGGAACGGTCTTACCACGATCAGCAATTGACGGCTCAGTCGAGCGGATATTCGATTCTGCACTCAGAGAATCCCCATGCGCAGCGAGCGCGAAATCTTGCGGCGCAGGCTCGCTGGGACCGAGTTGTCAACCAGGTTCTTGAAAGAGATCGACAAGAAAGCCGGGAACGGCAGCGCGCGGTGTTTACAACGGTTTCGTTGTTTCTATCGACATTTTTTGTCGCGATGATCAAACCACACTTGTGGGAGACTTTTAATTTCGCGGGCCGCGCGATTGTACTGACCCTTTTCGTGATTGGCGTCTGGCATCTCGCCACGCGACTCCGTGAATACTTCGCACACTACACCTATCGTCCGAAGTCAATTCAGGATTCCATCATGCGGGATGACGAGAAACCTGAACAACCTTTCACCAGATTCTCTGCTTACACGTTTCTGTTGGTGGGATATGTGCTGAGCATCGGAGTGGGGTTGATCATTGGCTGGCACGTCCACGGCTTCATGAACGGTTTGACTATGCTGATACCGCGCAACGTCGTCCACTCGAACATGATCCTGTATTCGTCCACGGTCTTGTTGATTCCCGACCTGGTAGTTTACCCTCCCATCGCCGTCTTAATTGTTGATTCAATGCAAGCTCTAACTTCCCGGATAGACTAGTTGCCGACAACTCTGCTCGTTCCATCGAAACCAATGCAAAACTCCCAACGCTCGAGCGCTATGAATTGGACAATAGTGGTGACTATTGTCTTGTTCGTCGGAGTTGGTGTGCACTTTATTAGTGTTCATGCAATGCAGGATCCGACACGACTGACGCCGATGCAGCTGGCAATTGAAAAGCAAAGGCAGCGTTTGAGTTCCGCTGAGATCGAGGATCGCCGCGACGCTCTAATGCAGTTGCGCGCTCTGCAGCGTCCGGAAGCTTCGCGAGTGGCGTTAGCGGCCCTGAATGATCCAGCGCCGATAGTGAGGGCGACAGCAACGGGCGCGGTTCTATGGTTACCAGCAGATGAAAGTGTTGCCGGCCTGATGCCGCTGTTAAGTGATAAAGACGAGTTTGTGCGTCAGCAAACTGCTTATGCACTTGGCCTGACACACAGTCGTTCCGCTGTGTCTCGACTCATCGAACTGCTTAGCGACAAACGAGATTCCGTTCGTGGTGCGGCGGCAGTTGCACTAGGTCAAATCGCGGACCCTGGTGCGGTAACTGCACTGGCTGCCGTGTTGAATCCGCAAGCCGGGTTAGCGCCCTCAAAAAAGAGTCAAAAGAGCAAACGAGAACAGAATCCATTTGTTTTGAGATCAGGGGCGCGCTCTTTGGGACTGATAGGCAATCGCGCTGGCGTCCCCGCTCTGCTGGTGGTGCTGCAGGACGAGAAGGCAGAAGCCGACCTGCGCCGAGAAGCGGCAACTGCGTTGGGGAACATTGGCGATCCTTCCGCTAGTCCGGCGCTTCGGGATGTTACTACCGCAGGTGATCCTTATCTTGCCGAAGCGGCTTTTCAGGCACTAAAAAAGATTTCAAGGCTCGGGACAGCTGGCGGCAGGTAGTTGCAAACCAGCTCAAGTGAAAAAGCGCCGAACACTCGAGTGAACGGCGCTTTTCTTTTGTCTGCGAGTCAAATTCCTAGCTTTCAGATTTTTCTCCGCGACCCTGGCTCTTCTTGGCAGCCTTCGTGGCCTGCGGAATCGGTAGGCCTACGCCACCCGACAGCGATTCCAGAGCTTCCGGTTCGTCCTCTTTCGGCTCCGGCAAGTCGTGAATAAGTGCACCGCCGGAACTCTTCGAGAAGATCAACTTGTGCGTGTACTCATCGAGATCGACGTGTACCAGGTCTCCCAGTCCAATTTGTCCGGTCGCTACCAGGTTGGACAGCGGATAGACCAGGAAACGCTCGACTGAACGCTTCAGATGCCGAGCCCCGTATTTAAAGTCCAGACCTTCCTTCAGCAGCGTGTCTTTTGCAGCGTCGGAACATTGGAAGACAAACTTGATTCCGGCCGACTGCATGATTCGATCCTGCACAGCTGCCAACTCCAGTTCAAGAATCTGCCGCAGATGATGTTCCTTCAATGAGCGGAAGACCACGACCTTGTCGATGCGGTTCATGAACTCGGGTGAAAACTTGCGACGCGCCGACTCGACAGCCGTTCTGTAAATCTTTTGATCTACTTCCGTGTCGTTAGGATTCTTCGAGCCTTTTCCCGGCGCAAAGCCGATGCCGCCTGAGATCAACTCTGACATCTCTCTGGCGCCAAGATTGGAAGTCAACACGACCATACAACGGGAGAAATCGACGCGGCGGTTGTCGCCCAGGGTCAACGTTGCTTTGTCGAGAATGCCGAGCAGCAATTGCCAGAGACTGTCAGAGGCCTTCTCGATCTCGTCAAACAATATTAGCGAGAGCTTCAAATCGTCCGTGTGCATGCGGTCGAGATTTTCCTGCGTCAGCATTGGAGCAGTCTCGCGATGGCCGAGATATCCCGGGGGCGAGCCAATCAACTTCGCAATTTCATGCGAATGCTGAAACTCCGCGCAGTCGATCTTCACGATGGCGTTGGAGTCGCCATACAAAACTTCCGCCGCAGCTTCAATTACACGAGTTTTTCCAGAGCCAGTAGGACCCAGAAATAGCATTGTGCCGATCGGGCGGTTTGGTGGGTTCATGCCGGCAAGGAATATCTGGTAAAGGCCACTCATGCGCCGGACAGCGCGCTCTTGTCCTACGATGCGAGCGTAAAGACGCTCCTCGAAGTCCTGGGCGCGCGGGCTTTTCTGATCAGGATCCAGGAAGACTGTGCCCATGGTTTTGTTTAGTTTTTCTAACTCCATTTCAGAAATCATGCTCGGCCTCCTTGCATGCGCGAGAGCCTTTTAGTTACCAGCAGGCTCTCCTTCCTGGCTCGGCCTCTATTGGCCGGCCTCTCTTAATGCAAGGAACGATCCGCTAAGCATATTGATGCGCCGCTCCCGACCTCCGTTTGCTTTTTTCACCAGGTAGAAAGCGACGCGGCAAAACTGACCGATGGTATATATACGACACGGCCGCAAATGTCATCACAAAATATTGGGAAGGAGGTGAAATAGCGGTTGCGTGTTGAATGTTTTCCAATACTAATTGGCCTGACAATTCCTGTCAGAGCGCTCGTGCCATTAATTGTTTCGGGCGCAAAGAGAACGGCAGAGCGCACCTTTTAGCGCGCAGATCCACGAAAAGGTCGCCTCAGCACCACCCAACCATTCTTTCCAGACGAATCACGACGCGGTCGGCGATTCGTTCTCAGTCGTAGTACTCGGTTCCCAAATGTGTGATCAAATCTTCTCCGCGAAGATAACGCAAAGTGTTTTTGAGCTTCATCAACTGGATAAACACGTCGTGTTCCGGATAGAGGCCCGGTGCGGTCTGGGGTGACTTGAAGTAAAAGGAAAGCCATTCCTGGATACCTTTCATGCCGGAGCGTTGGGCCAGGTCCAGAAACAAAGCCAGGTCCAGAACGATCGGAGCCGCCAGAATAGAGTCGCGGCAAAGAAAATCGATCTTGATCTGCATGGGATAACCCAGCCAGCCAAAGATATCGATATTGTCCCAGCCCTCTTTGTTGTCGCCGCGCGGCGGATAGTAGTTGATGCGAACCACGTGAGAAAAATCTTTGTAGAGGTTGGGATAAACTTCAGGCTGAAGAATATACTCAAGAACCGATAACTTCGACTCTTCTTTCGTTTTGAACGATTCCGGATCGTCAAGCACCTCGCCATCGCGATTACCAAGAATGTTTGTTGAATACCACCCGTGCAGGCCCAGCATCCTGGCTTTCAATCCGGGGGCGATGATGGTCTTCATCAAAGTTTGTCCGGTCTTGAAATCCTTGCCACAAATTGCCAGGTTGTTTTCCTCGGCAAGAGTTCTTCAGCGCGGGAATATCAACGGTCAGGTTCGGCGCGCCGTTGGCGAATGGAATTCCCGACTTCAAGGCTGCATAAGCGTAGATCATCGACGGCGCGATCGAGCGATGGTTATCTCGCATCGCCTGCTCAAACGATTCCAGCGTTTTGTGAACCGGATGTTGTTTAAGAAAGATTTCAGTAGAGGCCGCCCATATCATTACCAAACGAGAGCAACGGTTCTTTCGTTTCCATTCCGCTATTTCGGCGATGAGCTGCTGAGCCAGCTTAAACTTATTGGGACCGGTCTTGACGTTGACTCCATTAAGACGCTTTACATAGTTCTGATCGAAGACAGCCTTCATCGGCTTGATCTTCTGAAGCTGAGGTTTCAGTTGCTTCAGCAGATCCTTCTCAAGCACGCCGGCATGCATCGCTGCTTCATATGCTGAGTCCTCGAAAATGTCCCAGGCGCCGAAGACCAAATCTTCCAGCTTTGCCAAAGGAACAAAATCCTTAATCAGTGGTACGCGATTGTCGGTTCGCTTTCCGAGTCGAATCGTTCCCATTTGCGTCAAACTACCGACCGGCTGCCCAATACCCTTTTTTACGGCCTCCACGCCCGCAATGAAAGTGGTGCTAACTGCGCCGAGACCAACCAGCAGCACTCCCAGTCTGCCTTTAGGCTCAATAATCTCAGCGTCTTTTCGAACTGGCATTAATCTGAGTCTCCTAATTTAGCGGTTTGTGGTGCGAATGATACAGATGCGCGTGGCTGCTGTCATCTGGAGGCAATTTGAGATACTGAGTCAGGTGGGGCAAGCCCAAGTAGAAGTTCCGTATTTGTGCGGTACTTGTCGAGTAATAATGCCTAACTCATACCAAACTAAACCAGCCTGAAGGTTAGCTGACCAGTGTTTGGACTTCATTCCGGTGTCGGACCATCAAGCCGGGGTCGTTTGAGATCAGCGCCTTGATGTCCAGCGCGCGAGCACGCCTGATCCAGCTCGGATCTTCAACCGTCCAAATGACTACTTCCAAACCCGCCTGCCTCGCCTTTTCGACTACGCGTTCAGCGGCGAGCGTGTGATGAAGTGCGACCTCGTCAGCTGCAACAGCAAGAGCAGCATCAACCATCCTGAGCCGGCGGATCGTCGAGATAGGATGTGTAAACTGCGGTTCAAACAACGCCGCCGTACGAATTCCCGAATAGCTCCTCTTGATTGCGGCGATAGCAGAATGATCGAAACTTTCAACCACCACTCGCTCAACCATATCGGACTCGCGTGTCAGCCTTACCACTTCGGCCGCCAATGCTTCACCCTCTTCAGACCTACATTTCATTTCGACGTACAGCTGGCCATCATTTGCACTGAAGAGCTCGAACACCTGCGCCAGCGTTGGCAGCTTCTCACCTCTGAATGACTCCATGGGATCCCGACTGCGCTCCGCGAACCAACTGCCGACGTCGACCTCGCACAGCTCGGCAGCAGTTAGTTCGGCAACGGCACGATCGATCAATCCCGTGCGTTTGAGGCTCGCGTCGTGAATAACCACGGCGACTCCGTCGCGGGAAAGCCTGACGTCAAATTCGATCCCGTCCGCGCAATCGCTGATGGCGCGCGAAAATGCCGCCAGTGTATTTTCAGGAGCGAGTGCTGAGGCGCCGCGATGGCCGAGAATCAGGGGAGGAATAGGCATACCGCCGCATTATCCATTTTTCATCTACTCATTGATAGAAGAGATAGAGAGTAGGCTTTGCACAAACAGCTGTAAGCCGACGTGGAAATTTGAATTGTGTGGCAACACAAAATCAGAACTGTGAGCGACAGCGACCAGCTGATCGCTCAACTTTCCAGAAGGTGAATCGCCTTTCTGGGCTTTTCCTGAGTTGACTCTTTGGCTGGTCGCTACCGCTCCCAGTTCTGATTTTGTGCTAACTAAACATTCAGGTCTTTGACCGAGGAGGACAGTCAGTGAGTTATATCTATTGTCCTCAATTGCTGGCGAGCGATTCCTGCGGTTGATTGCGAATGACTTTTCGCAGTGTGATGTCAAAGGTTCCGTACTTCATCTTAATGCGAGCGCTCACTGGAATACGTCTGGCGTCGTTAGTGATCCAGATAGAAAATTTTCCCTCGCCCGAAAGCATCCGATCGGAACCAAAAACCTCCGGCTCGACGAGAAACGTCTCCACGCGCCCCAGCACTGACTTCTTACGTTTCTTTTCAATCACCTGCACTGGAACCTGATAGACCACACCGGAGTCGCTAATCGTCAATTCAAAAGTCTTACCGACTTCGAGCGGCTGGGTCCTGAGGTAGTAGATTGCTGACAACACGTCCTGAACCTGACCCGCAAAAGTTGCTACCGCTTCTCGAGGTGGACGCGCAGGATCGTTAGGATCCTTTTCAACCCAGGTTACTTTGCCATCACTATAAATTGTCTCGCTGACCCGAGCGCGTTTCCCCTGCTCGTCTACTTTTTTCGTTTTCTTCACGGTAAACGAGGCGGGATCAACTATTGATTCGATCTGTTCGCGAAAACGCAGATTGAAAAGTTTGGCGAAGAACCCTTTGCTGGAGACGTCCCCCGTAAATCGCAGTAGGTAAGGGTCGCCATTCCTGTCGAAGCCATACACCGCGGAAACCTTTTGCAGCGATGCCGATGGCTGCTGGCTGGCGGTGAAGCGAAAATCCGCGACGTCCACTTTCTTCAGCAGAGCCCGGGAAAATTCAGCGACATATACAAGCTCCTCTGTGGGTTCGAAGGGGTGGACGCGAGCGACGTTGGGTTTAGGCGCAGCCGGAGTTGCTGCAGGTTTTTTCGCACTCTGGGCGCTAAGGGACGCCGGCTGGCAAAACAGAAGCGCAACGAAAACGAGACCAATGATGCGACTGGGATTGCCCGAATAATCGTGATTTTTCATTTTCATTTCAGATAGTAAGCCTTGAACACCAGTAATCCCCACGCGACCATTAACCCGAGGGCGGCTCGATACTCCCGATATCGAAGGTACAAACTTTGTTCGAACCTTATCCTGGCCTGTCCGGTTCGATAAGGAGTAATGCGAGGCCAAAAGACTGGAACTGCCCTCGCGTATTCTTGAAAACTTTCGCCAAACAGTTGTGCCAGTGTCGCGGATTCGACGCGCATAACGGGTAAATAGATGCCAAGAAAAAGCGCCACAAAAAGGACTCCGAGCCACCATCTGCCTGAAGCGATGGTGAATCCCAGACCCATGATAAAGCTGCCCAGGTAGAGTGGGTTTCGCGTGTAAGCATAAGGACCCGAGGTGGCCAGAGCGTCGTTTTTTCTGAGGTGACCCGAGCCCCAGGCACGCAGCAGAAGGCCCAACAAGGATAACGGCGCACCCGCCGCGAGGGTCGCGGGGCGCGGTTGTGCAAACAAAACAAATAGCGCGGCGCACAGAAAGCCGAGCGGCACGCGCCAACGTTGAATCCAGGTCCCACCTCTACGCAATTAGTTTTGACTCCCCGGCAGACGAGAATCTACAGGTAATGCAGATCTGAGACCCGTCGAGTTGCAGTTCCTCATCGTCTAATCCTTTGATTTTCGCTGCGCTACGATTTACAGGCAATTTTTGCGACCTTTCGCGTACCTTCAATCTTTCGCCTACCGCGTGCAGCACTCGTTCAACTTCAATGTCCATGCAGATCCACTTGGAACAGGCGCGACGATGGCAGTCGGTGCGGCAATCGATGTCAACGCGTTCGACGCAGATGTCTTCGGCTCGCAGGCTGCCATTGCGCCACCATTCAGTAGGACCAAACAAGCCGACTATTGGCGCACCGGCAGCAATGGCCAGATGTGTAGGGCCAGTATCTCCGCCCACGTAAACCTGTGCCCGCTTGGCAAGCTCGTAGAAACCCTTCAAAGAGAGACTGACCGCATGCGCCTTGCCGGATTGACTGGACTGCAAAACGGTCTCCGCTAATTTCGCCTCGCCTGGACCGTAACTTACCAACGAATGTAGACCGTGATGTGACCACAGTTCATCGGCGAGCCGGCCGAAACGTTCGGCGCTCCAAAGTTTTGTCGGCCAGCCTCCACCGGGGTTCAGGATGGCGTAGCTGCCGTCGGTAAGTAGTTCAGCGCTGTGCGCCTCATGCTCGTGAGCTTGGTTGGTCCCGATAGGAAACTCCATGTCGCCGGCGTTCTTAGGAACTGAGATCCGCAAGGCACCACTGGCGAGTGCTAAGTTTTTTCGGATTACATGCAAATTTTTGGATATCCTGATCGACTTTGATAACAGGATGCGGCTAGCGGGCTCACGAAGGGAACTGGATGAGAAGCCAAAAACACGATGCGCGCCGGAAAGGCGCGCAATTGAGGCGGATTTAAGTAATCCCTGAAAGTCTAAGGCTAACTCGAAGGCTGAGGCGCGAAGTTGACGTAACTGCTGGCGCGGTGCCCGCAGCGTCTCCCCAGACACCAACCCGCGCCTCAAGGCCTTCGTGTCGACTTCGATGAGCCGATCTAAAATCGGGTTGTCTCGTAAAATTTCTGCAGCGCGACGTTCTACCACCCAGGAGATTTCTGCGTTGGGCATTGCCCTGCGAATCGCCGCCAGGGAAGGCAGCGTGTGCACGATGTCACCAATGCTGCCAAGTTTTACGATCAGGATACGCATTCTTAATCAGTGGGCAGTGGGCAGTGGCCAGTAGTCAGTGACAGTGGCCAGTAAATTCGGATCTGGGTGATGGAAGAATCTCGTGGCCGCTTAACTTTTTTGGATCTCTGATTCATTCGAAACTAGCCACTGCCCACTGCCTACTCAGCCCAGTCTCGCCTACTTTTTTCAAAATCTCGGAAGTTGAATGATCTTTCGGATCACCAACAATCGCCACTCGTCCACCATACGATCGTACCACATCGCGCTCGGGGACAGTTTCCTCCGTGTAGTCCGTGCCCTTGGCGTGCACATCCGGCTTAATAGCTAACAGCAGTTCGGTAACCGTCGGCTCGGGGAAGATGGTGACCAGATCAACCGCCTGCAACGAAGCTACCAATTCGGCGCGCTCACGTTCGGGCAGAATCGGACGACCCGCACCCTTCAACCTGGCAACTTGTTCGTCTGAATTGACAGCGACCACCAGGAGGCTCCCAAGAGCGCGCGCGCCTTCGAGATATCGCACGTGGCCGGCGTGCAAAATGTCAAAGCAGCCATTGGCCAACACAATCCGCGAGCCGCCGGCTTTTTCACTTTTTATGCGGGCGACCAAGGCGGCTCGATCGAGTATCCGAGAAGCTGAATCAATCATCTGTGGAGTCTGTAGCGATCGGTTTAAGCCGGTTCGGAGTGCATGACGGAGTGTTCAAGTTCTTCTCGCGTGACCGAGGCGGTGCCACGCTTCATCACGACGAGACCACCAGCGTAGTTGGCCAGGTGCGCCGCATCCGGAAACGAGGAATCCGAGGCCAGCGCAAGTGTGTAAGTCGCCATTACGGTATCGCCTGCGCCCGTCACATCAACGGGCTCACGCGCCCCAATCGCGTCGAGGTGAACTGCCGGTACTCCCGCCTCAAGCAGCATCATGCCATTGCTGCCGCGAGTCACGAGCAAGGCGCGATAACCCAGACGCTCTCGCAACTGTTCGCTCGCCATTTCCAATTCGTCAAGCTGAGTAAATTCCTTACCAAGCTGTTGCTCGACTTCATCCTGATTTGGAGTCGCCGAAGTGAACTTAACAAAGTCTGCGAGCCGAAAACGCGAGTCGGCCAATACGGGAATCTTTCGTGTCGCCGCGGCATCGCGCGCGAAGGCAGCCATGTCGGCGTCAGCCACCCCGTAGTTGTAGTCGGAGATAATCACAGCGTCTGCAGCCTGCATGTGTTCCAGGACGCCGACGCGCAGCCGCGCACGTAATTCAGCATCCTTAAGCGTGTCGCCTTCGTAGTCGATCCTAATCACTTGTTGACGCGTTGAGTGTAATTGTCCTGCCAGTACTCGGACCTTGGTAGTTGTCCGTAATTCAGCCGAGATCAGGACGCCACTACAATCGACGCCGGCGGCAGTCAAGGTCCTAAGCAGAGCGCGTCCGGTTTCATCGTCGCCCACTACACTGATGAGCGAAACGCTGGCACCGAGTGATGCGAGGTTCAAGGCGCAGTTTGCCGCACCGCCGGGCAAGGTCTCAGTGTGTTCGTGACGAAGGATGAAGACAGGAGCCTCGCGCGAGACGCGGCTGATGGCGCCGTAGATAAACTGATCGGCAACTGAATCGCCAACAACCAGAATTCGTCGCTGAGGAAAACGCCTGACGATACCTACCAGCCGTTCCTGCAAAAGTGTTCGCTCAATGGTCAATTATTGACCTCCCAATCTTCTTTCACTGCGATAGCCCGCACTGCTTCCAGCAAATTCTCAGCGACCATATCCGGTTGCACAGTCCAGCTCGAATGTTGATGTTCCCACTCACCGCGACCATAACCGCTCAGCACGAACATCGACTTTACCCCCGCGTTCCGGGCCAGCTCCACATCACTATAGCGGTCCCCAACCATCCAGCTTCGGGCGAGGTCGATATTAAAATCCCGCGCCGCGCGTGAGATCAGTCCGGGTTTCGGCTTGCGGCAGTCGCAATCAAAGCGATATGGCGGCTCACCAACGGATGGGTGATGCGCGCAATAATAAATAGCGTCGAGTCTGGCGCTGCCATTCTCAAGTTCCTGCGTCATCTCGCGCATGAACCGTTTTAATCATGTCCTCAGAAAAATATCCTCGTGCGACACCTGCCTGATTCGTAATTACGATGGCGAGCCAGCCTGAATCGTTCAGATGTTTGATGGCAGCGGCCGCGTAAGGGAAGACGCGAAAGCGCGAAGGATGGTTGATATAACCTACCTCTTCGGAGATCGTGCCGTCGCGGTCAATGAAAACTGCGCGTCTCATTCCAGTTGTCCTGCGAACTTCAGTTTGTTGATCGCTGCCGCAAGCGGCGTCGACTGACAGGCCAACCCTGGCTTATCAGCCAGCAGAGCACGCGCTCGTTCGAAAACGTGACTGGGGGTTATTGCAGTCATGCAACGGTGGTCGATTGGACAGTCGCGCAACATGCAGGGCGCGCAGTCAGGCGGCTCTCGCACAATCTCGCCAAAGGGGGAAAACGGCCGCGTAGTCAATGGATTGGTGGGACCGAAGATGACCAGCGTTGGTCTTCCGAGAGCCGAAGCGATGTGCGCTGGGCCGGTATCATTTGTCACCAGCAGATCCACCAGGCTGAGGGTCGCAACCAGCTCGGCGAGATCGGTTTGACCGGTTAGCGTCAGCGGTTGGTTGCGCATCTGGTTGCTAACCTCCAGTGAAACCTCGGCCTCGGCCTTCGAGCCGACAAGGAGAACCTGAGCACCAAGCTCATCAATCAGCCGATCGGCAAGCGCCGCGTATCGCTCCGTGGGCCAGCGCTTGGCTCGGCTGTTGATCGAACCCGGACAGAGTGCAACCAATGGATTGTCTTCGCCAATACCTCGCGCGTAGAGAGAATCGCGCGCTCGTGATTTGCGGGCATCGCTGACCTCGAGCGCGCTATCGGGTTGAGTATTAAGAAAGGTTTGCTCGTGCTTGATGAGCCATTCGAGCTCGGCAACGATCTTCAGGTAATAAAAGACTTCATGCTTCGTCTCACGCCATTCCGGCAAAGCCAAAGGATGCGTAAGCAATGCCTGCCTGCCATCTGTCGCGTACCCCATACGCAACGGTACGCGGGCAAGGGAAGCGACAAGTGCGGTCTCGAGGGAGTTCGGCAGAAGGATTGCAAGATCGAAGTTGCGCTTGCGCCACAGACGCACCTGCTGCACAACCGAGCGCAGCCCGCTACCCTCATGAACTTGCAAGTCATCGAGAAAGTCGCAGTCGGCAAAAAGTCCTTCGGCCCATGCGCGTGTAGCCAGCGTGATATGCGCGTCGGGGAAGAGTCGACGCAACTGTCGCAGAGCAGGGATGGTCATTACCGCGTCGCCAACCCAGTTGGTACCACGGACCACGATCCGCTCTATTGGCTTTCGATCGAGTTTACTCATCAGTTCCGTGGCAGGAGATTTTCCATTTGTCATTTGAGACAAGGGACCGGCGACTCACGACCGGCAAATTGTCTTTCCTTATTGTGGTCGTATTCGACCATTGTTCTGCGATCCAGCAAATGACAAATGGTGGATTCAACTTGAAGTGCAACTTTTGAAATTAGTGGTTAAGAGCAAGCTGCGATAGCGTGAGCGTGCTTTATTAACCGCCAAGTCAAAAGAAGCACACAAATGAACTATAAACAGCTTGCCCGTGAACAAAGATACCAGATAACCATCTTGAAGAAAGCCGGACATAACCAAACTTACATTGCCAGGATGATCGGTTGCCATAAGAGCACGGTCTCACGTGAAGTGCGTCGCAACCGCGGCCAGAAAGGCTATCGTCACTACCAAGCAGGTGAACTGGCTCTGGACCGGCGCTGCGAAGGTTATCGGTCACGTATTGCCTGGCAGACCTGGCAAGAGATCGAACGGCTCTTACGCCAGGACTGGAGTCCGCAGCAGATCTCCGGACGCCTCAAACTTGAAAAACAGCCCAGCGTCAGCCACGAATGGATCTACCTCCACATTTATGATGACAAGCGTCGCGGTGGCACTCTGCATCGCCATTTACGCAGTCAAAAGAAGCAGCGCAAGCGTTATAGCGGGTACCTTCGCCGCGGCCAGATTCCCAATCGCACCAGCATTGATCAGCGTCCGGAGATCGTGGCCAACAAAAGCCGCTTTGGCGACTGGGAGGTTGATACCATCGTGGGTGCCCGCCATAAAGGCGGCATCCTCAGCGCCGTCGAGCGTAAATCGAAGCTGACCCGGCTACGCAAGCTAGCCACCAAAACAGCTGCAGAAACCAAGCACAACAGCATTGCTTTGTTAGCGCCGCTGGCTGCTCGGGTGCACACCATCACGGTAGACAATGGTAAAGAGTTCTGTGAGCACGAACTGATAGCCAGCGGACTCCAGGCGCGCATCTACTTCGCGCATCCTTATTCCAGTTGGGAACGCGGCCTGAACGAAAACACCAACGGTCTGGTGCGCCAGTACTTTCCCAAGAAGTTTGAGTTTTCAAAGATCTCAGCAAAAGACTTGCAACAAGTGGAAGACCGATTAAACAACCGGCCTCGTAAGACCCTTGGTTATCGGACTCCTAACGAAGTATTTTTCAAACAACAATCTGTTGCACTTCGAAGTTGAATCTGCGAATGAAAAATGTCAACTGAAAAATGGAAAATCTCCTTTACCTTCAACTCACCCTACGGTCTATAACAACGAACGAAGTCCTTCCTCGATTCCGATCTTCGGTTGCCAGCCTAATTGCTCGCGGATGCGCGATAAGTCGGACACGTAATTGAGCGGCACCGGAGGCGGCAAGGTTTCATCGTTCACTATATTGGGCTCAAGTTCAATCATGCTGCCAACTGTCGAAACGATATCCAGCAGCCGAGCGGAATTCTCCCTGCCACCGCCGAGATTATACAGGCCATAAACATGCGGCGAGTCAATGAAGGCCCGGCAGGCTCGCGAGAAGTCATCTACATGCAGGATATCGCGCACGGCCTTGCCCCCTAACGGTAGGCGAATGGGCCAGCCGCGCTTTACCGATTCAACATAGTGAGTTACAAAACCCGATTCGTTACCGAGTGAAGGTCGAGCATACACGTTCGACATACGAAAGATGCATAAACGGACGCCGCGCTGGCGGGCGTAATACTCCACATAGCGCTCGCCGATAAACTTCGACCATTCCAGCGCCGTTTGTCCTGAATAATCTGTGGCACAAGTCTCCGGAACTTCTTTGTAGGAGTCGGCGTTCGCGCCGTAGACGTCTTTAGTTGAGGCGTAGATGACGGCCGCGCCGGTCCGCATATGACTAACAATGTTCGCGGCGCCTTCAGCGTTGGTGCGAAAAGAGAGGTCTGCGCCGGCAGGGTCTTTATCGAGGTAGGCGGCGAGGTGAATTACGACATCGTAATCTGCCACCAGTTCTATATCGTAACTAAGGATGTCGCGCCCCGAACGACGGGAGAAATCATCGGCAGCAAAGAAATGCCGGACGTGTGTGCCAAGATAACCACTGCCGCCGGTGACAAGAATCTTCATGTCGTCCAAAGTTCAAGGTCCAAAGTCCAAACTCAACAGCCCAACGGCCCCGCCACTCAGACATTGGACGTTGGACTTTGGACATTGGACCTCTTTGTTCCCTTCGCCAAATCAGCCAACTTCATAAGCGACTCAGCGTGTCCAATCGCAATCAGGATATCTCCACTGTGGATCATCGCTTCACCGCTCGGGTTGAAAAGTATTTCTCCGTCACTGCGACGAATACTGACAACAACGATGTCAAGCTCTGAGCGAATGTTTGTTTCGCTCAATTTTTGTCCGGTCAGTACTGAACCGGAATCCACTTCAAGCTGTTCAAAGGCCAACTCCAATTTGTTCGCAGTGATCGAACCCAGAAAATCGTCCACCGCCGGTTTTGTCAGGGCCACTGCCATGCGATGCCCGCCGATAATTGTCGGCGCCACCACGCGATTGGCTCCGGCGCGAATCAGTTTCGGCTCCGCCTGCTCCTCAGCGGCGCGCGCCACAATGTGCATATGCGGATTCAGATCGCGCGCGGTAAGGACGACATAAACGTTGTCTGCATCGTTGGGAAGACAGGCGGCAAGTCCTCGCGCATATTCGACTCCGGCTTCCCGCAGGCTTTCTTCAAGTGTCGCATCACGAACTAACACAGTGACACCGAGTTCGGTGAGTTCAGCTACTTTTTGCGGATCTCTTTCTATGACGATAAACGTCTCGGCGCTGCCCAAGAGTGCACGCGCGAGATGAGAACCGACTCGTCCGGCGCCGCAAATGATGAAATGATCTCGTAGTTTCTTCATTCTTCTTGATATTCGGCGTTGCCCAAAAGCGGCAACCAGTTCCGACTGAACTATAGCGTGCACCGTGGTCGTAAGCGCATACAGCACTACGCCGACTCCTGCCAGCATGAAGACAGTGGAAAAAATGCGGCCATTCTGTGTGGCTGGTGTTCGATCGCCGTAGCCAACGGTGGTAACGGTCTGCACAGCGACGTAAAAGCTATCAAGTATTGACCAACCCTCGATTAGATAAAAGCCGGCAGCGCCAAAAGCAATTGCTACCAGGACCGCGATCAAGGCGAAGAGGATTCGGCGATTATTCCCGGATAAGGATCGTTTGCCGATAGGCATGAAACTCATACATCAGCCGTCGCATCTAAGCAGGGGAGTCAAACTTTAACTGCCGCAGGACGTTAACGAAAGTAGAAGATGGTGTCAATTGAGCTGGTTCGAGGCGACCGAGCAAAGCGATTACAGGTCACCGCTTTCTAGTTGGCGCGAGATCACCGCGCTAAAGCCACGGTGTTAATGAGACGACAAAGCGAAAATGAACCAGCGGTTAAGCTTAGTAAAGTAGACATGCTTGTTCCCAGAGGTTAGCATTTGAGGCGCGAGGATGGACGACTGACCCCAGACGCATTGGCCGGACCCCCCAAAGGGTCTATCGCCTGTCTTTTATGCCTGTACGATACCCACCCGAAGATATGCCCCAACCCGGGAACCGGTCCCGGATGGTTCCAAGATCCAAATCCCGCATTGTTGCCTATGGTGAACCGCCCGTGAGTTTCAAACGGCGTGTCGTTCGTCGCTTGTTCAGTCCCATCGTCGTCATCCCCGTAGTGGTGGTGGCGACGGTCCTGATCGCGTGCCTGGTTTACTACTGGACTATCTTCTCGGGTCGTATTGATAACCTTCTGAAGGGTGAAGTCTTTACTCGCTCTGCCGGCATCTATGCGGCGCCGAAGCAGCTCCGGCTGGGACAACCACTCACGCCCGATAAACTGATCGAGTTTCTCAAGCACGCCGGTTACGTTGAAAAGTCGCAGCAGGCAGACAAAGCACGCGGGCGCTACTCGGTTGGTGACGGAAGCGTGGACGTTGAGCCGAGCGAAAACATAACCGTGGATGGCGTGCGGCAATTTCAGAGAGTGCGGGTTCAATTCGCACGCTCGGGCAAGACCATCAGCTCCCTGTCCGATCTTGAGACCAATAGTCGACTGGAGAAAGCACTGCTTGAACCCGAACTAATCAGTTCCGTTACTGGCCGAGAACGTGCCAAGCGGAAAGTGGTGGGCTTCAATGATCTGCCGCCGCATCTGGTTAAGGCGATTACCACAACCGAAGACCGGGCGTTCTTCGAACATTACGGTGTTAACGTTCGCGGTATCTTGAGAGCGCTGGTGCGTCGCTACGATTCTGACCCGACCTCTCCGATCGCCCGTCAAGGTGGCTCAAGTATTACGCAGCAGTTAGTCAAAAATCTTTTGCTGTCGCCCGAGAAAACGCTGAAGCGCAAAGTCGCCGAGGCCTACATGTCGGTGATCCTCGAAACACGCCTTTCGAAGCATGAGATCTTTGAACTCTACTGCAACCAGGTTTACCTGGGTCAGCAGGCGGGTTTTTCAATAAATGGTTTTGGGGAAGCCGCGGACGCCTACTTCAACAAGGACGTGACCACGCTGACGTTGCCGGAGTCCGCTTTTCTGGCTGGAATAATTCGCAGTCCGAACCGATACAACCCGTACCATGATCTGGAGACGGCGACCGCTCGTCGCAATCAGGTTTTGGATAACATGGCGGAAACAGGCGAGATTTCGGGCGATGAAGCCGCTCGAGCTAAACAGGTTCCGCTACAAGTGGCAGCTACGAAAGGCCGGATTGACGCCTCAGACGCGCCGTATTTTGCCGACTACGTTCAGAGCCAGTTAGGCGACATCGTCGCCGGACCCGGAGCTGCGGATCATCTTCGCATTTACACAACGGTCGATCTCGATCTGCAGCGCGCAGCCTATGCTGCCGTTACAAAACAGCTTGCTGCACTCGACAAAGTTGAAGCCAAACGCTTTGAACCGGGAACACTGCAGGCAGCACTGATTGCCATGAACGCCAGGACCGGAGAAATTGTGGCGATGGTTGGCGGCCGTGATTACGGCAAGAGCCAACTCAATCGCGCCTCCGACGCCTTGCGTCAACCAGGTTCAGTGTTCAAGCCTTTCGTTTATGCCACTGCGCTCAACACGGCTTACGATCCGGTCCCGCGAGTGATAACACCAGCGACGACCTACCTGGATGAGCCGAAGACGTTCTCATACGATAACCAGGAATACTCTCCGGGCAACTTTGGCGACACCTATACTCACGCGCCCGTAACTTTGCGCGACGGATTGGTCCACAGTCTCAATGTAATAACGGTTGATGTGGCGATGGAAGTAACAATCGGCCGCGTCATGAGCCTGGCGGCAAAAGCCGGACTGCCGAAGCCCGCTCGTGCCTATCCGGCAATGGCGTTGGGTACAAGCGAAGCAACTCCTTTGCAAGTGGCCTCCGCGTATACGGGCTTTGCCACGCTGGGAACACGAACCACGCCGATTGCAATCAATCGTATTACCACGGGCAGCGGAGTGACGATTGCTGCGCCCACGCCGCAGAAGACTGAAATGCTGCGCCCGGACGTGGCCTTCGTGATGACGTCTTTTATGAAAGACGTGGTCAACCGCGGTACCGCCTCCAAAGTAAGGTCACGCGGATTTAAAGCTAACGTCGCAGGCAAGACCGGAACTTCGCGCGATGGTTGGTTTGCCGGTTACACACCCAATCTGGTTTGCGTGGTTTGGGTTGGATTTGACGACGGCTCGCAGTTGGGCTTAACCGGAGCAAATTCTGCCCTACCAATCTGGACTGATTTCATGGATGTGGCGCTGGGAGAACATCCGGAGTGGCAAGGCGACTGGCAAATGCCGGAGGGTATCCAGGAGGTCGCAATCAATCCGAAGACCGGCGGACCGGCGGCACCCGAAGATCCAGAAAAGAGAATTGAACTTTTCATCAACGGTACCTCGCCGGAGACCGCGTCCCACGAGGAACTCGAGACCGAGGCTACGCCGGAAACAGAGGAGCCGCCCTTACCGGATCAAGTATTGCCGCCGCCAACGGTTTTTGAACCATCGCCCAGCCCGTCGCCGAAAAGGCCGCCGCGATCTGAACTGCGAACCACCGAAGACGGACGGTTAGAGGGAACTATTACGCTCGACATTGATCCGACAACCGGGCTAATCGCGGTGGAGACTTGTCCAGTGATTCGCACCAGAACTTTCGTACTTGGTACGGAGCCCAAGAAGTACTGCGGTCCTGAATATCATCAAAGGCCTATCGCTAACCCTCAATCGACTCGGCGTAGTCCGGTAAATCGTTGATTAACATAGGAGCGGTGCCCATCGCGCGCTGCTGGCGGAACACTGCAGAACCGCGAGCGGTAGCGAGCGGATGCCAGAGTCAAGCCAGCAGATTATCCTTCCAAGTGCAATGGTCGAGTTTTGCATCCGCTCGCTACCGCTCGCGGTTCTGCAATGTCCCAAAGTTGTTAATCGAGTTCTGCTAGGGTCGGGAAGGGGGCTTGCCCCCGCTGCTTGTTTTCTTTTCAATCGCCGAGCGAAGAGCCTCAATAGCCAACGCAGCCGCATGTTGCTTTCTTAAGGGCAGACCACCAACAGCAGCGACTAGTTCGGCGCGGGTCAACAGCATCGCTTCATCAACAGTCTTTCCGGTAAGCAGCTCCGTCAACATCGAGCCACAGACAAGAGTCGGCGGGCAGCCATAGGCAAGAAAGCCGGCAGCTTCAATGCGCCGGTCGCGAATGCGAAGCATTAAGCGCAGCCGATCGCCGCACACAGGATTCGTCTCTTCGCTTACAGCATTCGCGTCTGAAAGTTCGCCCGCGTTGCGAGGCTTCTCGATGTGATCTTTGAAAGTTTTTGAGTACAAAGTTTGATAGTGCCCAGTCTGATTTTGTAACGCAAACTGTTAGTTTGCGTGTCGTTGAATGCTATTCATTCATCGCAAACTAACAGTTTGCGTTACAAATTAGAGCACTACGCAAACTTTGGGTTGTTGCAGATCTGCTAACGCGACGGAAGACCTTCTGCGGCCGTCGTCAGTGTCGATACCCGGTTGAGAGGCGAAAGTTGTCGCAACTTCTCAACTACGCGCACGAGAACTCCGAGAACGTAGTCGACATCTGCGACGGTATTGTCTTTTCCAAAACTAAAGCGAATCGCGCCCCGAGAAAGTTCATCATTGCGTCCGAGCGCCTGGATGACCGGGGACGGTTCAAGTGTCCCCGAAGAACAAGCTGAACCCGTCGACACTGCGATGCCCTGAAGGTCCAGACTTATTAGTAGTCCTTCGCCTTCGATGAAACGGAAGGAAATGTTTGAAAGATGCGGCAAACGCCGCGCGCGGTCACCGTTGAAGACGATGTCTTCAATGCGCTCGGTCACTCCCGCCTCAAAACGATCGCGCAGTCCTCGCTCGTGTTCTGAGCGTTCCGCCATTTCCTCGCGAGCGAGTTTCGACGCCATACCAAATGCCACGATGCCCGGAACGCCCTCTGTGCCTGCTCGCTTCTCACGCTCCTGATGCCCGCCGACATTCTGCGAAACCAAACGTACCCCGCGCCTCACGAACAAGGCACCGGTTCCCTTAGGCGCGTAAAGCTTGTGAGCCGAAAGCGACAACAGATCGCAACCTAGCGCTTCTGTATCCAGAGCAACTCGTCCGGCTGCCTGTACTGCATCGGTGTGAAACCAAAGCCGGCGTCCGCGCGCGCGTTCCTCGCGAACCAGCGCTCCTATTTTCGCGATCGGCTGCAGCGTGCCGATTTCATTATTGGCAAGCATCACTGAAATCAGCACCGTCTCAGGACGTAGCGCGGCGCGGACGTCGTCAGTTCGCACGATACCTTCTTCGTAGACGGGCAAACGCGTTATATCCCAGCCGTGTTTTTCGAGTTCGTCGGAAATCCCACGCACGGAAGAATGCTCGATGCTCGAGGTGATTATATGGCCCTTACTCTCCGAGCTGCCATTCAAGAGGTTTTTCCTGGTCAAACTGGCATCGGTGATTCCGCGAAGGGCGAGGTTATTCGCTTCGGTGCCTCCCGAGACGAAGACAATCTCATTGGCCCGGGCTCCGATTAAGGCCGCCACTTCACGGCGCGCCCGGTCGACGGCCGCCCGCGCTTCCTGGCCAAAAGAGTGCACGCTGGACGCGTTGCCAAATTTCTCAGTCAAATATGGCAACATCGCCCCGACAACCCGGCGGTCTACGGGCGTCGTGGCGCTGTGATCGAGATAGACCCTTCTAGTTTCTGCCATTCGCGTTAATAGCCCTCGCCAACCAGTAAGTCAAAACCAGCATCTGAGCGCCAAGTCAGTTTTGCACGAAGCAAATCTCTTCGGTGCTCGTGCGATTTGAGTCTAGGACGCACCATAGAGGCGGTCAAGGCAAGGTGACGCAGATAGGGTACTGATGCAGTGTGAGGCAAGAGTTCAGAGTTCAGCCTTTAGGCTGGGGGTTTTGTTGGGAATCGAAAGCACAAACTAAAGTTTGAACTCTAAACTGCATCCCCAGACGAATAACTTGCGGTCCGCAAAATGGTAGTTTGCGCTACAATAGGGCGCGATTGTAAGAAACACCTCTCCCAAGACAGATACGGCAGATCGACGCCGTAAATTTCTGGAAGGAACAGCAAAATGAAATACTTTAGACTTCCACTGGTAGTTTTGATTGCGCTAACGATGTCCGGAGCCGCGGAAATGCTAACCCCCGTTTCGCACGCGTCTGCGGGTTTGGTCCAAACGGGCCAGGCGACTGCATTGGAGCGCGGCTATCGCACCGGCTATTCCGACGGTTTCAGCGCCGGCTCCAAAGACGTCGCGGAAAATGCCGCCCGCGATTTTCGCAGTAATGAGGACTATCAACGCGGCGACCGCTCTTTCAACCAAGCCTGGGGTACGATCGAAGACTATCGCGACGGTTATCAGCAGGGATTCGAAATAGGCTACAACGCCGGCTACGATCGCCGCCCCTTTGAGTCAGCCATTCCAGCCGGAATCTCGCGCCGTGGCGCTACGGATTCCACTCCAGCCAATCCGGTCAACACTCCGGACAACTCGGCTCCCATAGATTCCAACAACTCCGCACCAGTCAACAATAGCCAAACCAGTGGGCCAACCAATGGCGTTAGCAATGGGCCGCTCTTTATTCCCCGTGATTCAATTCTGCTCGTTGAGTTGGAATCAAGTCTTTCGACTGACGCCAGCCAACGCGGTGATCGCTTTCAGGCACGCGTGATCGAACCGCGAGAATTTGCGGGCGCGACGGTTGATGGTCGCGTGACCCAGGTTAAGCGCGCCGGAAAAGTTAAGGGAAGGTCGGAACTCCAGCTCGAGTTCGAAGCCATCCACTTTCCGGACGGTCGAACGACCGCGCTCAAGGCGGACGTAGTTGAACTTATCGACATCGGCAGCCGGGATGAAGCCGGCACGGTCGATTCCGAAGGTGGCGTGAAGGGAAGAAGCTCGACCAAGGACGACATTTCCAGAGTCGGCGCTTCCACCGGTATCGGCGCGATCATTGGAGCAGTTGTCGGCGGCGGCCAGGGCGCTGCGATTGGCGCGGCGATTGGCGGCGGCATCGGCGCCGGCACTGTGTTCACCAAGCGTGGGCAGGATGTTCGTCTGGGACGCGGCCAGCAAATGAAGATTCGCACCGCGACCGAGGCCCGTGTTGAGTAGATCCACTAAGTGCCCATTAAGTGCCATTAAGTGAAAGCTAAACGCGGAGACACAAAGACGAGGCGACCGAGTGAGAAGGCGCCTCGTCTTCGTGTCTCTGGGTCTCAACATTCCGCTGCCCCTATAGTCACCCTGCTTACTGACTTCGGCAGCGCGGACTACTTCGTGGCGGCGGTCAAAGGGGTAATTCTCTCCGGCAATCCCGCGGCCAAAATCGTCGATATCACGCACGATATTCCACCCGGGGACATTGAGGCCGCTGCCTTCACATTGCTTGCCGCCTGCTCGCCTTTTCCACCTGGAACGATTCATGTTGCGGTGGTCGATCCCGGAGTGGGCTCAGCTCGCAGGCCGATATTGATGAGGTTGGGAGAGCAGTTCTTTATTGGTCCTGACAACGGAATTTTCAGTTACCTTTGCGAAAGCTGGGAGGGTGTTGGTGCCTTAGCCGAATTCTTTCATCTGACGAACGCGGAATATTTTCGTCATCCGGTTAGTACAACCTTCCATGGCCGCGACATTTTTGCACCCGTGGCAACAGCGTTGTCGAACGGCGTCGAACCTGCTCGGTTGGGTACTTCCATTTCCGACCTCGTTCGCCTCGCGCCGTTGCGGCCGACGATAGCTCGTGACGGCAGACTGTTGGCGCGAATAATCCATATCGATCGTTTTGGAAACTGCGTCACAAACATCACGGGGAATGATTTGACTGCGAAAATGATCGCTGCCGAGGCGACGCTCCGGCTAAAGGGGAAATCGGTGAAGTCGTTTCGCAATTACTTTGCGGAAAAAGCCGCAGGTAAGAGCAAGCTGTTTGGAATTTGGGGCAGCGCGGGCTTCCTCGAAATAGCCGCAGCTAATGAGTCGGCAGCAAAACTTTTGAAAGCGCAACGCGGTGACACTGTGATCGTTACTACTCAGAAGTGATTCGCTGGGACCGTGGGCGTCTCGCCCGCAAATGAGTGCGAAGCGCGAAAATGATTTTCAAGTTACTTCTGATGACTCGTGCATTTCGGCGGATTTGCAGGCACGACGCCGGCCGTCCCAGCATCTCGCTTGACCGGAATTAGCGACAACTTGTCACACGTGGTTTCGGTTTGTTATCTTCGGTTCACTACAAACAACTTCATGACTAATACAGCAAACCCGTCAGCCGGTAGTTCAGCAGCAGGACTCAGAGGAGTTGCGGCAGCCACGTCGTCAATCTCCGATGTTAATGGAGAAAAAGGCGAACTCATTTACCAGGGTTACAACATCCACGATCTGGCCGAGCACGCCAGTTTCGAGGAAGTAGTTTTCCTGCTCTGGAACAAGCGCCTGCCGAACCGCGCCGAGCTTTCGGAATTGGAGCAATCATTAAGAGCGTCTTACCAGGTCCCCGCGCAGCTCATTGCTTTGATGAAGCAATTCCCGCGCGAAGCCGATCCCATCGATGTCTTGCGGACCGCCGTCTCGGCATTGGAATTCTTCGATGCCAACTCGCGCGATATTTCTCGCGAAACGAGCCTTAAAACGGCCATCCGGCTTACCGCACAGTTTCCCACGATCGTGGCCGCGTCTGATCGCATTCGCCGCGGTTTGGAACTCGTTGAACCAGATCCTTCTTTGAATCTTGCGTCCAGTTTCCTGTATCAGCTGCGCGGCGAGAACCCTTCCGAACGGGACGCGCGCATCTTTGATGTTTGTCTGACGCTGCACGCTGACCACGAGCTGAACGCATCGACGTTTACGGCTCGCGTTGTCGCCGGCACCCTGGCAGACATGTATGCAGCAGTGACCGCTGCTATCGGTGCACTGTCTGGACCACTTCATGGTGGCGCCAATACCAACGTGATGAAAACTTTGCTGGAGATCGGCTCGGTGGAGAATGTTGAGCCCTATGTGAAGAAGGCCCTGGCGGAGAAGCGGAAAATGATGGGCTTCGGCCACGCGGTTTACAAAACAGAAGATCCGCGCGCCACTCACCTGCGGAGGTTTTCCAAAGAGGTTGGCGAAGCGGCGGGCGATTCCAAGTGGTACGAGATGTCTCGCAAAGTTGAAGAAGTGATGATGAAAGAGAAGGGTCTCTATCCAAACGTGGATTTCTTCTCAGCCTCGACCTACTACATGATGGGAATCCCGCTCGACCTCTACACGCCCATCTTCGCCGTTAGTCGAATTTCAGGTTGGACCGGCCATGTCCTCGAGCAGTACGCCGACAACAAACTCATTCGCCCTCGCGCTGAATACATCGGCGGACGCGATCTTCCGTTCGTGCCAATCGACCAGCGATAGCCGGTAACAAAAGAAAGAGGCGGGGGCAAGCCCGCCTTCCTGACCCCGAGCTTAAATACCTTGAGTAATGCGTTTCAATGAAAGGCCTTCGGCGAAGTAATGCGCAACCGCGAAAGCCTCTCAGGTCAGGAAGGCGGGCTTGCCCCGCTCTTCTTCCTAAAGTTCATTGCGTCTTCACCGCAGTCGAGTCTTTCATTTCTTTCGCGCCAGTCTCTGACATGTAGTATCCGCGCCGCGAACTGACTTCCAGTTTCCGTGTCTTGCCTTTGGCATCAGCGGCTTTCACTTTCACTTCCAGGTTATGCAATTGCCCGTCGTCTCTCTCACCTTCGGCGAGCGTGAAGCCGAGGCTGTAGCGCGCAGTCAGGTTGCCGATGATTTTGCTGAGGCCCGCGGCGTAGTCTTTGGTCCGTTTCACTTTCACCGCTTCGCCGCCCGACTGCTGGGCCAGACGCTTTGCGCTTCCGTAAACACTGACACCTAACTTGCCCGCGACCGGTTTCGCAATCGGCATCAGTAACTTGAACAGCGTCCGCAACTCTGTCGTTAAGGCGTTAAAAATCACATTTGAACGCAGTACTAATTCCTCGGTTGCGTCGCGGTCTTCGAAGAAGATCGGAGCAATGCCGTCAGACACCCAGACAATTGCCGTTTGTGAGTTCGGGCGCTCCGTTTGCGATTTGCGAGTCGTGTCTCGCACGGCGGCGGCCATGTCGTAAAGGTCGCCTAGTTCAAGAGTGACGTCACCTTTCTTGTTTACGCGCTTCACGTCAACTGAACCATCGGCTCTGGTTGTGCGTGTTACCACTGCACCGTTTTTCCCCTTGATGACTTCGACCTGAACATTCTCATCCGACTTTGCTCCTGGACCTGGACCGCTCGAATCCTTCGCAGTCTCTTTGGCGGCTTCCTGCGCAGACGGATTAGGGCCCCCCTCTGAACCTAAGGTCAAACTGCTGCCGCGGTCTGCGTCGCTCTTATTGTTCTGCGTCTTGTTCATCCTGGCTGCCTTAGCATCATCGTCTTCAGGATCGACGTCCACAAACTGCGGCGCACGCGCGAGGGCGGCGACAATTTGCGCGTGGTCCCGAGTGAATTCGGTGAGCCAGACGCGCTTCTCATCCTCACCGTTGATGTCCATCGCCAGAATAGCTACTTCATCTTCCGGAGAGAGCTTTGCCAATTCGTCAGCCATGGCCTTGAGAATTTCCGGCCGCTTGAGAAAACGCCCGGCTCCGTCGTCGCGCAGGTCGAGAATCAGAACCAGGGCGAGCGGTTTGCGCGCCTGCCCTTCACGGGTGAAGTAAGAGATAGGACGCAGCGTTCCATTGTCATAGATTTCGAAATTCTCCGGCGTCAAATCCGCAATGGGAACTCCGGTGCGCTTGTCTTTAACGAGCGCGTCCATGAAAACGACACGCGTCTTGATGCTGATGGTTTCCGCCACTTCCTGTGCGGCGACCGAATGTGATCCGATAACGATGATGGCAATTAAGGCCGCTAGTATGACGAGCAGCCGAACAGTCGTTTTATCGATCTCAAACTTGACGTTGATCTCAGAGTTCATGTTCCCGCTCCTGGTCTCTATTGATTGTCGTCAGTGGTAGCGTCGACCGTGATGGTGTTGCCCATCTCGTCGGGGTTTCGCATTAGCTTGGCTAGATTCGCGGGAGAGAGATTTACCTGGACCACACACGCCTCACGCGGCTCTATGGTCACGACCATAACGTTGAACGTTTCTCCAGCTTCGCGGAGATAAATGTAGGTCTGTGCCTCTTCCTTCGGAGACGCCACTTGAATCAAAGGACTCCATCCAGTCAGCACTGCGTTCATTGAAGACTTGAAACCTGTATAACTGCTGGTTGACCTGAAGTCCTGATCGTCGAAGAAAGCGACCTTCACGCTGCCTGCCTCGGCAACCTGACGTCTCGGCCCGCCCGATATGCGCGCAACGGTCGTGGCAGTTTTCAACCCCGCGCGCGCCAGCAACGGAATTCCCTGGTGTTTGACGTGGTAGAACTGCTCGATAAGTTTCACAACGTCGCCGAAGCCGTCATCTTTGGCCAGTGTCACCGGAACCAAACCAAGGAACGCCAGGGCCGTGAGACTGATGGCGATGGATTTCTTCATGAGCCGACCACTCCATTCTTAATTCAGTTCTTGCGCTTCGGTTTTGAGCCCTGGAGTCCGAGTTCGGGAATACCAAACTCGCCTTCGAGCTGGGTCAGCTTTTCGAGGTCTACCGGCCCTACGATGTTGATGACAGTGATCTCCTTAAGCTCGGTAGCCAGTACGGCCAGCCCGCTAATCTGAGCGCCGGTGTGCATCAGGTAGACTTCAATGCTGCCGTCCTTCTTGCTCCTCGCGTTGATGATCCTGCTCCAGGCGGGATTGCGCAATTGCGACCGGATGCTTTCCAGGTCTGCGTCGGAGTATTGCCCTTCGCTTTCAAACTCGAAGCTCTTCACGTAGATCCCTTTCAAGCCGCTGACGATTTCTTTGACCTTTCTTTCGTCGTCATCCTTGTTGGAAAGAAACTTGATGTGAGCGCCATCAGGCTCTCGTCGATATTTACGTCGACTGTCTCACTCGCCTTCGCGGCCAGGGCGTCGAGCTGACTGGTTTGGATCCGTGGATTCTGCGCCATCGCCGTTGCCGTGGCGCCCAGCACGCATGAGAACTGCCAGCGCGGCGAGTTTCACGGATGCGATTTTCAATAATGTTCGGGAAAGTAGTTTCATAGTGCTTCATTCATCCTATCTTGTGTTGATTGTGAATCATGTCCGGGGCATTGGTGCTTTGTGCTTTCTTTTGCGCCAGGTTCAATTTCGCACTGGTCACGCGGAGCGCCAGCATTAACTGATCTTTTGCAGCCTGGGCTTCTTGTTGTTCCTTCAAGGTCAGCTGCTGATCCTTCAGCACCGTATTGCGATCCCGCTTTGAATTTCGAGCAAGCAATGAAGGGTTTAAACGGTGACGCGGAGACTCAACGATCTGTTTCGGTTCGGGCTGAGGCGATGCGACCGCGACCGGGGGGGTTGCATTTGGTCCGGAGAGGACACTGGACTCACCTGAGACGTCACGGGACTCTTCGCTAACCGCTGCGGGCCTCGTTGCAGACGCTGCAATCCAAGCCACAGTCCGAGCCCGAGCAACAACATTGCTACGGTTGCAGCAATCGCCAAAGGCGCCCGATAGCCACGAAAGAAAATTCGCTCGCGACCGACATGCAGACCTGCCGGGATCTCCAGCGGTCGAGGCTGATAGCGAAGAGTGCCGAGAATCTCTTCCAGCTGTTGAACCTCAGGATCGGGTTCGCCGGTTTTGTCCCACAGGTAGTCGGCGTCGCTATTCAAATTGGAATTCATGATAAGCCCTCCTTAAAGCCGAGCTTGGCGCGCAACAGTTTCATGCCGCGATGTAAGTTGACCCGGACGGAAGCGGGAGTGAGGCCAGTGCGGCCTGCGATTTCCGGCCCCGTCATTCCTTCGACTAAACGCAGCACCAGAGTTTCGCGGTAAGCATCGGGGAGCGTTCGAATAATCGCCAGGATCTCCTCCGCTTTCGCGCCGCTCGAATCATTACTCTTGAGATCGTCAGTTACTTCAACCGTCTCCCGTGAGCGCCGGTGAAAGTCCATCGCCCGGTTGCGAGCAATCATCGCGATCCAGGGACCAAACGCGTTTGCGTCTCGCAGGGTGTGGAGCTTCCGTAGCGCGTGGAGAAAGATGTCCTGAACCACGTCCTCGACTTCGCTTCGCGGCATGCGTGCCAACAGCACTCCATAGACAAGCGGCGCGTAGAGTTCGTATAGCCGTCCAAACATGTCGCGATCACCGGCCAGGACTGACCTTACTATGAAGGACTCAGGTGATTCGTAAGAGTCGCCGGATGTGCGTGCTGGAGCGGCCGCGGCCGCGGCGCCGGCCGGTGCGACCTCGAGGTGTCGTCGATCGATCGAAGCTTTTCCCTGGCCGGTCATAGGAAGCACGTTCGCTGTGGCTTCGAGTTCATACATTGCGCGGTCTCATTCGGCGATCTTCGAGGTTTTGATTCTCTAGCCACCGATAAGACGGAGGTGATGGGAACAGTGTTAACAGTGAGCCGGCTAAATGATTAAGGCTATCCGCGAAATCACGCCCAAATAGCCCGAAAAACCATTCAAGTCTTTGACAGGATTAACAGGATTGACAAGATGAAATCCGCAAGCGTATACCGCAATGCCGCTTTGTAATCCTGTTCATCCTGTAAATTCTGTCTGATTTAGAGATGTTCTCTTCAGTCGCTTGCTGCGGTTGGTTCGGCTGTTTGTACCGGGTTTTCCTGCGAGGTAAGCATCTTCATCTCGGGTGTAGCGTCAACGAGCCTGGTTCGCAAGATGAATATGGTCGAGGCGATCAGCGTTATTGTGCAGGCCAACCCACCCTCGATGCCGTAACTGCCACCGGTAAGCCATGCAGGTCCCAGATCTGTACCTCGCAGCAATGGGTGGGGCACGAGGTCGCTGATGCCGCTGACCGGCAGTCCGAAAAGTGATCCCAACGCCCAATTCCAGGCCCAGTGAACCCCCAAAGGAAACCACAAGCTGCGAGTGCGAAGATAAGCGACCGCCAGCCAGACTCCGGCGAGGGCAGTATTAATGAAGGTAAATCCAGCGGCGACATTCGGGTTTTGCAGATGAATTGCGGCAAAGGGAACTGAGGTCAGAAATACTCCCAGCCACGCTAGGTTTGCTCGCGTCAGTGTTTGCAAAGGATAGCCTCGGAAGAGCGCTTCTTCAGCGAGCGCGGCAAGAATAAACAGCAATGCGGAGAAGACTAGAGTCTGTAGAACCTTCACCAGCATGGCGCGAGGAGAGATTGCGAAACTCAATCCGCCTCCCGCGGTGGCGATTGCTGTAGCCAGTGCCAGCGAGACGATTCCGATGACTGAGCCAAGTAGGAAATCCCGCGCCCATCTTGCGTGTAACCACAAGCCCAACGCGCGCCAGGGCAAACTTTCGAGGAAGCGTGTGCAAATGAATCCTGCTAACAGAGCGACAATCAGAAACATCAAACGGAATATGAAGTTCTCGAGGTAGCGTGCCACGCCGCTGCTGGGCACGAATTGCACCAGCAGTCCGGAAGCTATCTTCGTTGCGGCGCCAAAGAGGAGTGAAAGAACGACAAGGATTACGACGAAGATCAGCAAGCGCCAACCGCTACGAAGGCGGCCAGCGGAGTTGATGAAGACTTGTTTCAGATCCATGGATTACGAAACGCCGAGCTGTCATCGTTCAAATCGAGCGCAGGCATTCTAGACGATGAAGGCTAAATAATGCAGCGGTAACACTCAAGTGACTTGCTGGGACCGCGGGCGTCCCGCCCGCAAATGAGCGCGAAGCGCGAAAGAGGATTAACTACTTCCCAAAGCTGCGCGACTTCCGCGCGTTTGCGGGCGGGACGCCCGCGGTCCCAGTGTAGAGGGTCGGAATGCCTGGCCTACCTCGGTATGTTAAACTTGCGCCACTTCTTCATGAGCAACCAGCACGAAAATCCCTCCGAGTTCTTGTCAGAAACACGCGCACCCAAATTGACTCGGCGGCGGCGAATCCTGATATGGAGCCTGGGGATAACTGTGCTGCTGCTACTCTCGATCATCGTTTCCCAGCAACTATGGCTATGGACCGTCATTCCCCCCGACACCGCTTCGGACACAGTGCTGCTGTATGCCTTGTCCACACTTAACTTCGTCGCCTTCGTAGTCTTCTCCTTTATCTTTGTGCGCAATCTGCTCAAGTTGCGACGTGAACGGCGCGAACTGCAACTCGGTTCAAAAATAAAGACACGCCTGCTCGTCTACTTCATAGCCATCAGCTTCCTTCCGATTATTGCGATGGCCGCATTCTCGTACCTCTTTCTGAACCGGTCACTGGAAAAGTGGTTTGGTGGTTTTAATGCCCGAGTTGTGAACGAAGCCCAGGAAGTTCAGCGCGAGGCCCTGGACACACAAACCCGCAACCTGCGTGACACGGCCTCGCTGCTGGCGGTCGTACTCAAGCCACAGTCTGATACTGAAAAGCAGGCGACTCTTGATCGGGTAGTTGCCGGTGGACAACTTTCGGCCGTGGAGGTCGTTGACGCAAACGGAAAAGTGGTCGCGCAGAGTAAAGGGTTGCCCGAGTCCCGGGAGTTCGAGAGCCTGATGGAGAAGGCACGAGCACTGAAGAGCGGCGACGACAGTCTTACGGACGGCAAAGACCTCGACGCGATGGTAGTTCCCTCTCGGAAAACCAACGTTTGATCGTGGTGCCTCTGCGCCGGCCAGGACGGGATCTCGGCGACACGATCATCGGATCACAGAGCGAGTATCAACACCTTGTGGCGCGTCAGCGACGCGTTCGTTCACTCGGCCTGTCAACTCTTGGGTTGATGACCCTCATGCTGTTGTTCGCCTCAAGCTGGGTTGCCATCCATTTGGCGCGCGGCATTGCTACTCCCATCAAAGCCCTTGCCGAAGCCTCAAAAGAGATAGCTCGGGAAACTTAACGCATCGCGTCACGACGATTGCAGAAGATGAGCTTGCATTGCTGGCCCATTCTTTCAACCAGATGACTGCTCAGCTGGCAGACAATCGCAGCCGGATTGAAGCGGGCTCCGCGGCGCTTCGTGAGAAAAACCTGACGCTCGAGGAACGCCGGGATTACATCGAAACTATTCTTCAGTCTCTGGCGACCGGAGTTGTTTCACTAGACGAGAATGATGGCGTCACTACCATTAACGCCGCCGCGTCACGAATCTTGCGCCTTACGTCGGTAGCAGCTAGTGACAGACTTGAAAACCTGATGGGAGCGGAAGATTGGTCGGTAATCGATCGGATTCTGCGCCGCGCGCGTCGTACCGGCCAGGCGACGGAACAGGCCCAACTGGCGGGATCTGGTGAGAACCCAGAGAGCACTCCATTGCCCGTGGCCCTAACGGCTACAGCCCTGCGGGCTTCCCCATCGCAAAAGCGCGGAGTAGTACTCGTGCTTGAAGACTTATCGGAGTTGCTTGCCGCGCAGAGAGTGGCGGCATGGAGCGAAGTCGCCAGGCGCATGGCGCACGAAATCAAAAACCCCTTAACGCCGATCCAACTTTCCGCTGAGCGTATTGCGAAGAGTTACCGGCGCGCCAACGAACATGCCGGCCAGAACGGTACGAATGGGCAAAGCGAATTAGTCAGTGGCAAAGGCGAGGACCAGGTAACCGCAGTCATCGATGAGTGTACCGAGACGATCACACGCGAGGTCGCCGGGCTCAAGGCGATGGTTGACGAATTCTCGCGTTTTGCACGTTTACCATTAGCTCGCCTCGAAGTTGCCGACTTGAATGAAGTGGTCCGGCATGCGATTGCTTTATATGAAGGCAGGCTCGACGGCGTGAGGGTGGAGACACACCTCGATTCAGATCTGCCGTCAGCGATGTTGGATACAGAACAGTTGCGCCGCGTATTTGTAAACTTGATAGATAATGCCGGTAACGCTTTGGCAGACCTTGAGGGGGAGCGGCTTATCGATATTTCCACGAGTTTTGATCCGGAGCGAAGTCTTCTAATTGCCGAGGTCTCTGACACAGGACATGGGATTGGACCTGCTGATTTTAAACGTTTGTTTCAACCCTACTTTTCCACGCGTGGCAGCGGCACCGGCCTCGGCCTTGCTATAGTTCAGCGTATTGTCCTTGAACACGGCGGCCGAATTCGCGCCGGGGTAAACTACCCACGCGGCGCGCGGTTTGTAATTGAGTTACCAGCGATGAATCAGTGAGCGGTGTGCAGTGGGCAGTGGGCAGTTTACGTAGGAGCGAAAATGAACAAGAGTCGACGTTTAGGATATAAGTACAACTACTCGCAACCGACTGCCCACTGCCCACTGTCCACTGCCCACTGATTTCCACCATGGATTCAATTCTGATAGTCGACGACGAACCGGGCATTCGCGAAACGCTGTGCGCCGTGATGAAAGATGAGGGCTTCAGTGCCGAGGCTGTCGCGACGGGTGAGGAGTGTCTTGAGGCAGTTGAGCGGCGGGCTTACGGCTGCATTCTTCTCGACGTTTGGCTGCCGGGAATAGACGGTCTTGAAACATTGCGACTGTTGCGAGCGGCCGGCTCCGATGCCGCTGTGGTGATTATCTCCGGACATGGCAATGTGGAAACTGCTGTGCGCGCTACCAAGCTCGGCGCTTTTGACTTCATCGAGAAGCCGCTCTCGATTGAGAAGACGCTGCTGACCGTTCGTAACGCTCTGCGGCAGCAGCGACTCGAACTAATCAACGCTGAGATGTCCGCCGAACTCGCGAAGGAGTACACGATGGTCGGCGAGTCGGTGGCAATGCGCGCACTGCGCAAACAGATCTCGATCGTGGCGCCTACGGATGGTCGCGTGCTGATCTACGGCGAATCCGGCACCGGCAAGGAATTGGTGGCGCATGCAATTCACGCGAAGTCGCGCCGCGCGGGTGCGCCTTTTGTTGAAGTGAACTCAGCCGCAATACCCGAAGAGTTAATTGAGTCGGAATTGTTTGGACATGTGAAGGGCGCGTTCACTGGCGCTACGGCGGCGAAGAAGGGCAAGTTTGAGTTAGCGGATGGCGCCACGCTATTCCTTGATGAGATCGGTGATATGAGCGCCAACGTGCAGGCAAAAGTTTTACGCGTGCTTGAGGAGCAAAGATTCGAACCGGTCGGCAGCGGCACGTCAGTGCAGGTCGACGTCAGAATAATCGCCGCTACCAACAAGCGTCTCGATGGTGAGATCGAACAGGGCAAGTTTCGGCCTGACCTGTTTTACCGGCTGAACGTAATTCCGTTTGAATTGCCGCCGTTGCGCGAGCGTCTCGAAGACGTGCCAATGTTGGTTCAGTATTTCAATCAAAACTTTTCGCTAGCTTACGGGAAAACATTAAAGGAGTTTGCGCCGGAGGCAGTCGAAGAGTTGCAAAATTATTCCTGGCCGGGCAACGTGCGTGAGTTACGAAACACTATCGAGCGCGTGGTGATCATGAACCCGGGAGTTAAAGTAGCGGCCGGCGATTTGCCGCCGCACGGAAAAGATGAGGCGCCGGCCGCCTCCTTCCGCTTTCCCTCATTCAAGGAAGCGACGGATGCTTATCATCGCGAGTTTATCCAACGAAAACTGGACGAGGCTGAGGGCAACGTCTCGCGAGCCGCGGAACTAATGGGAGTTGATCGTAGTCATCTCTACCGCCGCATGCGCGCGCTGGGAATTGCTAATCGCAGCGAACGAACGACCGTGTCGTAATTCTGTAGAAGTTTTGTAATGGTCTTCAGCCTGGAAGGCTGTCAGATAGTAGCCGGTGGTCGAAGCGCAGCGCAGACCACCGGACCGAGAAAAAATTGAACGTCACCCCGCAGGGGTGGAAGAAAGAATGCTTGCACCCTTTCAGGGTGCGGTCGATTGCGCAGCTATCTCCGGTGGTCTCCGCTTTCGCTTCGACCACCGGCTACTTTCGCAGAACCCTCCGGGTTCAATCCCGATTCCAGCGTTCCCGACGCAATTACAAAACTATTACAGTCTAAATCGATGGGGTTACGTTTGAAGTTCTTATCTGTTAATCTAACGTTCGCATCAAACATCGGTATGATGTGCTTTTTTTCGGTCGAGGTTTTTATGGATTACACAACACGAGAGCTATTAAAACGTTACGCGAGGCTGGCAATTGGCCAGCCATTTTCTCCGATTTTGCTGAATATTTTGGTGACTTCAGTCTGCGATATGAGGTGTACGCACTGCTTCTTTACGGATGAGCTTGACGATCGTCCGCGCAAGAAGCTGCAGATGAAGACTATGGAGATTGAAAAAATCTCTGAGACCCTGGGTGGTAATCTGGGCGTCCTGATCCTCGCCGGCGGTGAGCCTTTCACGCGCAAAGACCTTCCGGAAATAGCGCAGGCCTTTTATAAGAACAACCGGCTCGAGTCGATCTACATCATGTCGAACGGTCAGATTCAAAAACGAATCTTTCCGGACATCACTCGCATCCTCGAAGAGTGTCCCGAACTGAACGTGACAGTTGCGCTCGGGATCGACGGCATCAAAGCGCCGCATGAAAAGATTCGCCAAAAGCCAGGCTCGTGGGACATCGCAATCGATACTGCACGCCAACTGCAAGCGATCAAGAAAGAGTATCCGAAGCTGGATGTGCAGACTTGCACCTGCTTCATGAATTCCAACCAGGACACGATTTTCGAGTGGTACGATTTTTTGAAGTACGACTTGCGGCCCGACAAGGTTAACTTCAATTATATTCGCCCCCCATCAGCTGATCCTGTGGAACTCAACATCGATCATTCACGCTACAAGAAGCTGGCGGCCATGATTGATGACGACTCGCGTCATGCGGCAATCAAGAATAACTATGGCGGCAACGCCGGTTACTTCAAAGCCGCGATCGATATTTACATGCACGGTCTAATCGCGAAGGCCCAGGAGACACAAACTGCCCAAATGAAGTGTTACGCCGGAACCGCCGGCGGCGTGATTTACGACGAAGGAACTGTTTCGTCCTGCGAGAACCTGGCGCCGATTGGCAACCTGCGAGATTTTGACTGGAATTTCCAGAAGCTCTGGCTTTCACCGGCAATGAAGGAGAGACGAAAGAAGGCCCTGGATGGATGCTTCTGTACCCATGAGTCCAACAGTTATTACCCATCATTGCCGTTTAATCCCGGCCATCTCATCCAGATCAAAAAGCTGGAAAGAGAAATGAAGAAGGCGCGCAAAGAAATGGATCGGCTGCATCCGGAGCCTGAGGGAATGGCCGTAGGGGCTTAGCAATTTTGGAGTGCGGTGACCTGTCACCGCTTTTGGTCTGCGGCGGCTCGACGCCGCAACTTCCTTGATCTCCATTTGGTCGCGACAGGTCGCGACCGACGAAAGCGGCGACAGGTCGCCGCACTCCAAAACTTAATGACGCAACGGACTCCAAAGATTCTGATTATCTCGTCCGACACAGGCGGCGGGCATCGTTCTGCCGCCGCGGCGATCGTGGCCGGCGTGCATAAGTTTTTTGAGGGTCAGTCTTATGCAGTCCGCGTTGTCAGGGCGGTAGAGGAGTCACACTCAATCACCGCCAAGATGGTTGGTATCTACAACTGGGTGCTCAGAAACCGGCAATCCTGGATGAAGTATGTCTATTGGGCGATGAATCGCTTTCGTCCGGAGACGCGAGAATTTTTTCATAAGCGCTGCATTGGTTATGTGCTTGAAATCTTTGAGCGTTGGTGCCCACACGTAGTTGTGAGCGTGCACCCTTTGACGCAACACATTTTCGCGCGCGTTCTCAAAGAGCTGAAGTTGTCTGATCGAATTCCGTTGGTTTCGGTCGTAACCGATCCCTCCTATGGCTTCTGGAAAGGATGGGCCTGCGACGCGGTAACGCTTTACCTGGTGGCGAGTCCTGAAGCACGGCAGCAGTTGATCGATTATGGTGTGTCCCCGGAGCGAATCAAAATTTCCGGCATGCCGGTGCATCATAAGTTCGCTTATCCCGGAGAGGATGCGGCCCGCGCCGCCCGCCGGGCTCTCGGTCTGGATCCGGAAAAATTTACGGTCTTCGTCAACGCCGGCTGGGAAGGTGGCGGGAACATACCGCAGATTTTCCGTGAGTTGGTTCGGGGTGAACTTGAGGTGCAGGCAATTTTCCTGGCCGGAAAGAATGAAGAACTTAGAGCTGACGCCGAGTCTCTCGCCGAAACCGCTTCTTTCCCGGTGAAGGTGATTGGCTACTCCGAACATGTCGAACAATTGATGAGTGCGGCGAATGTCATGATCTCCAAACTCGGCGGGCTGACGACATTTGAAGCGTTTGCCTGTCGCCTGCCGATCATCGCCGACGGCATTACTGCTCCGATGCCTCAGGAAGCGGGCACAGCCAGCATGCTGGTCAAGCGCGGCGCCGGCGTGTTGTTGCAGCGAGCCGTCGACATCGTTCCAGTGATTCGTCTGATGGTTGAAGATACCGCCCATTATTCGGCGATGCGCGCGGCGACGATCGGTCTCGCGATACCAAACGCCACCCGTTCCATTGTTGAAGAGATAACCGCACTCATTCCTGCTTCAACTGAGGCACCGGAACAAACGGTCCTCGCTAAAGTTGTTTCTGTCTGAACTCCCCTGACTCCTAATCACCCGGCTTAACGCAGTGTCAAAATCGAATTAGGGTGCTCCTCTTTGGTCCTCGCTCGTTGACTGTTTTCAGTTTTCAGAGTCTAATTTCCCGGCAATCTTTCACAAATAAGCATATTTCAAAAACAAGTTGCCCGCTTGCGATCCTCGAAGCGGGCTTTTTAGGAGACAAACTAGACTGTGAGCCTATTGCTCGAAGGTAAGCGCGCTTTCATAACCGGTGGCACGCGCGGTATTGGCGCAGCGCTTTGCGACATTTTCGCGCGCGAAGGCGCTGACGTAGCCTTCAACTACAACTCGCGAGAGGATCTGGCCGGCGGTATCGTCAACAAGATCGAGGGTCATCTGAGACGCGCGCTTAGTTTTAAGGTTTCGGTTACCGATCGCCTGGGACTGAAGAAGCTCACTCGCGAGATTGTGGAGAAATGGGGTGGTATAGACATTCTAGTCAATAACGCCGCCATCAATCGCGGCGACAACTTCGCAACCACGACCGACCGCGCCTGGGACGAAGTTATTAATACAAACGTTGGCAGTCTCTTCGCAGTCACCAAACCTATCTACAAGCAGATGATTCGGCAACGGAAGGGCAGCATTCTGAATATTACTTCCATTGGCGCGATGCGGGCCCTGCCGACAGCGGTGCACTATGCGACATCAAAGGCGGCGATGATTGGATTTACGAAGTGTCTCTCGCGCGAGGCCGGGACTTTTGGCGTTAAGGTCAACGCGATTGCTGCTGGTATTTTTGATACTGAGTTGGCGCAGGAACTGCCCGAACGCTTGCTGCAAATGCATCACTTCTGGGCTTCGGCTGGAAGGATGGGCCGTCCGGAAGAACTCGCCGAGTATGCAGCCTTCATGGTGAGCGATCGCAACAGCTTCATGAACGGCGAAGTCGTGATCGTGGATGGCGGCGCGATTACTTAGCCTTCGCTCCTCACGGAGCGGGGAGCTTCGAGTCTACAGATGTATGCTCACTCCCGTTTTGCGACGAGTCGCCTCCAGCTTTTTCTCGAGCTCTCTAAGCCTTCGCTGCATCTCGCCCAGGCGACGGAATGCCGCGGTCGATCGTAACCAATCACGATTGTCGAAGGCAGGTATGCCGGAAATCATTTTCCCCGCAGGCACATCATGACTGGTTGCGCTCTTGGCAGTTAATACGACGTCGTCTCCGATTGTCAGATGTCCCGCGACACCAGCCTGTCCTGCGAGTATGACGCGACTGCCGATGTGTGAACTGCCGGCGAGTCCAACCTGGGCGCACAGTAGAGAGTCTTCACCAATCGTGCAGGAATGGCCGATCTGGACCAGGTTGTCGATCTTTGTTCCGCGTCCAATTCGAGATTCGCCTACCGATGCGCGATCGATGGTGGTGCCGGCGCCAATCTCGACGTCATCTTCGATCACTACGCGACCGGTTTGCGGGATCTTCAACCAGCTCTGCTGTTCGTCTTTTGCATAACCGAAGCCATCGCAACCGACAACCACGTTGTTGTAGATAACAACACGTTCGCCAATTTGCGATCGCTCACGAATAACTGTCCCGGAATGAATGGTCGAGTTTTTGCCGATGGTGACATTGTCATAGATAGTCACATTCGGATAAAGGCGAACGCCTTCAGCGATCCGGGTCGATGGGCCAATAACGACGCCAGCTCCTATCCAAACATTCTCCGCAACTTCGGCTGACGAATCGATTACCGCAGACTCATGAACTGAGGAAACGAACTCAGGCTCAGGATGAAACAAGCGCAGCGCGCGCGTATACGCCAGGTAAGGATTTTTTGCCCGCAACACCGGAATTTCCCTCTCGATAGGCGCATCTTCCGACAAATAGATTGCCGACGCCTGGGTAGTATTTACCTTTGGCGTGTAACGCGGATTCGCCAGGAAGGAAACGTCGCCGTCCCTCGCGTCGTCGAGCCCGGCAGCGCCGCTAATCTCAACATCGGCGGAGCTCTCATCAAAGCGAGCAGCGGTTAGGGCGGCAAGTTCAGAAAGTTTCATGGCGGGAAGTTTAGCGCAAAACAGACTAAGCGCGTCAGCTTGCCGCACAACACACAGGGGGGAACGGTTAAGGGATTTGCTGGGACCGCGGGCGTCCCGCCCGCAATGAGCGCAGCGCGAAAGTCCAAATGGAAGCGGCACACGGAAAAACTGCGCGCCTTCGGCGCGTTTGCGGGCGAGTCGCCCGCGGTCCCAGTAAAACGATTACATTATTGATATCGGATCGATCTCAACATTTATTGACCGGAGATTAATCTTCCGTTCAGCTAGTGCTTTGAGCGCTTCGTCGATAATTCTGCGTAACTCGCGCCGGTTGCGGCACTTGATGAGAGACTGCACGCGATGCTCGCCCTTCAATCTCGCCAGAGGCGCCGGCGCCGGACCCAAAATGCGCGCCGTGCGTTCGCCATTGGCGCGATCCAGTTCCTTCCGGAGTTCAACCGCTTCAGATCGTACGCGCGCCAGGTCAGAACCATGGATCAGCAACGACGCCAGGGCCACGAACGGGGGATAGGTATGATTCTCGCGATGACGTATCTCTTCCTCGTAGAACCCGGCGTAGTCCTGGGCACTCGCGTGCCGTAGAGCGTAGTGATAGGGATGATAAGTCTGAATAAGAACTTTGCCGGCTCTATGCCCGCGTCCGGCGCGTCCAGCAACCTGAGTCAGCAGCTGGAAAGTTCTTTCAGCCGCGCGGAAATCCGGCAACGCCATTCCGGCGTCAACTGAGACCACACCGACCAGCGTAACGTTGGGGAAGTCGTGACCCTTCGCAAGTATCTGGGTACCCACTAACATGTCGATGTTGCCGGCGCCAAAATCACTAAGAGACTTTTCAAAATCGCCGCGTCGCGAAGCGGTATCTCGATCGATGCGGGCGATCCGAATCTCCGGAAAGAGTTTTTTGAGTTGCTCTTCAATCTGCTGTGTGCCCTCGCCGACGTAGTAAATATATTTTCCCTGGCAGTTTGGACACTTCTGCGGAGCTGCCTCGCGATGGTTGCAGTAATGACAGATAATGACTCTTTCACTCCGGTGATAGGTCAACGTTACATCGCAATTCGGACACTGGATACTCTCACCACACGACCGGCATAGAACAAAGCTCGAGTAGCCGCGACGATTCAGTAGAATGATCGACTGCTGCCGCTCCGTGTGCGCTTCTTTGATAGCAGCCAGCAGCTCATCGGAAAAGACCTGTGGCTTCTGGTGTCTCGCAAACACCTCACGCATGTCGATGATTTCAGCAGCTGCCAGTGGCCGGTTACCAAGCCGATTAGGCATTTTCAAGTACTGGTACTTGCCGGTTTGGGCGTTGTGAAATGATTCCAGCGATGGTGTTGCCGATCCCAGTATGACAACGGCTGACTCTTTTTGCGCGCGCACAATCGCGGTATCGCGGCCGTTATAGTGCGGCGAATCCTGCTGTCGATAGGTCGACTCGTGTTCCTCGTCGACGATAACGAGGCCCAGATCCTTTATCGGTGCGAAGACCGCAGAGCGGGTACCAATAACAATGCGTGCGTCGCCATTTCTGACACGCGTCCATTCGTCGAAACGCTCGCCACGTGACAGCGATGAATGAAAAATCGCCACGCGATCACCGAAGTGCATCTGCAAACGACGGGAGAAAACGGGCGTGAGAGCTATCTCCGGCACCAACATCAGGGCCGCGCGGCCCAGGCTCAAAGCGACGCGCATGGCTCGAATGTAGACTTCGGTTTTGCCGCTGCCCGTTACCCCGTGCAAGAGGAAGGCCGCATACGTTCGCGCTTGTAAGGGCTTGTCGAGTTCAGCCAGTACCTGCAGCTGATCTTCAGTTAACTCGTAGTCTTCATGCTGATCAAGCGTAGCCTCTCCGAGCGGATCGCGCCGCAGTCTTTCTTCGAAGATCTCCAAAAGATTTCTTTTCTGCAGCGTGTTGACGGAGGAAGAACTGGCGTTCGCCCTGATGAGCAGCTCGGGAAGGGAAAGCGAATCGTGATCCTTGAGAGTCTCGATAATTCTTAACTGGGTCTCAGATAACTTACGTCCTTCGACTGGTTTTTCGTGGTGAGCGATTAGACGAACGCGCCGCTGGAATTTTGCTTTTACGAAATCGCCACGCGGACGTTGTTTGATTTCCAGGAGGCCATCCTGTTCGAGTTCCCGCGCCAGCCTGGTCGCCTGTGCTGACGGCAGTTGCTGTGAAACTACCCTGAGCTCCGTCTCTTGTGACTCGCTAAGCAGCTGAAGTAATCGCTGTTTGTGGTTGAGCGTATTGTCTGTGGACCATTTGCCAACCTCAGCGCGCCCTTTTTCGGTGAGGGAAAGAAACTGGTCGATACTGGGGCTGATTCCGGGAGGAAGGGCAGCTTTGATCACCTCTCCCCAGGGCGCAAGGTAATAATCGGCGACCCAGCGCGTCAGTTGCAGAAGTTCCGGCGTCACCAGTGGGATAACATCAAGGACATCTTTTGCATCCTTGATGGCTGATTCCTGCAGGCTGGTACCGCTGGGCAAGTCTTCGAGCAGCGCAACGATGTAGCCGGTCACAAACTTGCGACCCAGCGGAACAACTATGCGCGAACCCGTTTGAGCAACCTGGCGTTTTGAAATCGGAAGCCGATAAATGAACGTGGACGAAACGTGTAGGGGGACCGCCACCTCGGCATAGAGAGGTCCCGTCGCATCAGTCGGTTCCTTGGGAGTTAACGGGTTCGTGGCGGGCGAATCCTGGCGCAAAGATTCCGACTTGTGTTCCACGCGTGAGAAGGTAGCGCGAAAGCTGAAAATGCAAAAGTCGAAAGCGCCGGCAGGTTGGTCGTTTAGCTTTCTTGTTTTCTTGCAGTGTCGAGGTAGTCTCTAACCTTCTTAATATCTTCCCAGGTCTCTTTTTTCTTCGTAGGGTCGCGCAGTAAATATGCCGGGTGAAACGTGGGCATTACTTTGACGCCCTGATAGTCCTGGAACTGTCCCCGCACCCTGGTTATTCCTTGCTTAAGATCGAGAAGGTTCTTCATGGCTGTATTACCCAGTACCACGATTACCTCGGGTTGGACCGCCGCGATTTCGCGAAGCAGGAAGGGCTTGCACATGGATGCCTCCTCCGGCGTTGGCGGACGATTCGCGGGCGGGCGGCAACGGTTGACGTTGCCAATCAAAACGTCCTCGCGCTTCAGTCCGATGGCCTCAATGATCTTGGTTAGTAACTGTCCGGCGCGTCCCACGAATGGTCGTGCCTGCGCGTCTTCATCGGCCCCGGGTGCCTCACCCACAAACATCAGCCGCGCTCTCCGATTGCCGTCGGTATGGACAATGTTTGTTCGACCCTGATAGAGCGGACAACGGGTGCAGTCTCCAATGTCGGCCCAGATTTCTTCGAAAGTCTCCGAAGATCTCTGGATTCTGATGGGCGGGGCACTTAAGTCTCCAAATAATGAGTCCGACGCTGTTGCTGCGGCGGCTACCGGGTCGTGGTGGGGCGCAGGCGCGTAGGGTTCTCTATGCTCGTCGCTGGCGAGCCCTTTTTGAACGGTGGTATGCCTAGACTGCTTTTCCGTGCCTTCGACGCCGAGTTCTTTCAGGTAGGCCACTTGCTCCTGCGCAGCTTTCAAAAGCGCAAGAAACTCTGCATGTTCAGCTTCAGTTTGCATCGCGTTAATGTGGAATGAATGTTGCGATTTGTCGCTAAGCTTTTCTCGGACTGTTCACGGCGGAGTGAGTAGACGGCTTAACTCGCGAACGAAGCCGCACAACTTCATCCAGGATAATATCTGCGACGCCTGTTTTCGCCATCAACGGCACATGAATCGGCGCGTTTCGATCGCTGCTAATGATTGTGACTTCATTGGTCACGCTATCAAATCCGGCGCCATCCCGGCTCACATCGTTTGCGACAATAGCGTCGAGATTCTTTGTGCTTAGCTTATCGCGTGCATTCTGAATTACGTTCTCAGTCTCTGCGGCAAACCCGATTACCAGCAGCCCGTCCTGTCTAGCGTCTGCTACTGCGCGAAGTATATCTGTGGTACGTTCCAGCTCTAATGAGAGCGACGACTCGATTTTCTTAATTTTTTCTGCTGAGCGTCTGACAGGTCGATAATCAGCTACTGCAGCGGCGCCGATGAAAATAGATGCTCTTGCGAGATTTTTCATGACAGCAGCATGCATCTCGTCAGCGGAGTTCGCCCGAATAATCTCAAGGTTACGCGGCGGAGGCGTGTTCGTGGTACCGGCGATTACGGTCACGTCAGCACCACGTTGCCTGGCAGCCTCACCTATCGCAAATCCCATTCGACCCGACGAATTGTTTGAGAGGAAGCGAACCGGATCGATTGCCTCGCGCGTCGCCCCAACGGTGATAAGCAAGTGCTCGCCGGCTAAATCGCGCGCTCTTGCCTTTTGCGATTTCTCCAGGATATCGAGTGCTGCAGCGACAATTCTTTCCGGCTCGCTAAGCCGGCCCGGCCCAATGGTTCCACACGCCATTTCTCCCTCATCGGGTTCGATAACAACAACGCCATCGGCCCGCAGCCGCTCGAGGTTCCTTTGAGTCGCCGGATGATGCCACATGGAGGTATTCATCGCCGGGGCAATCAACACCGGAGCGGTGCAGGCGAGGTAAGTCGTAGTTAAGAAATCGTCGGCGATTCCATTGGCCAGCTTGCTAATGATATTGGCGGTTGCGGGAGCTATCAGAAACAGGTCAACAGTTTGGGAATAGGTGATATGAGCAATGGGATCCGGATTATCAGGCGCATAGTCGTCTACGATTACGTGCGACCCCGAAAGCGCCCGAAAGGTCAACGGTTGGATAAACTCGCAGGCGCGTTTTGTCATGCCCACGCGGACGATGCAGCCGGCGCGTTGCAGTCCGCGCAGGACTTCAGCCGATTTATAGGCCGCGATTCCGCCGCTGATACCCAGCGCTACTTTTTTTTCGTTGGAAGAGCTGTCCAAGGGAGCCTCGGTGCCAGGGTGACTTACATGAAATTAAAGATCAATGTAACATTGCTGAAACGAGGGCGCAATGGAGTCTGGTAAAGGGCTTGATACAATCCACGACGTTCCAGTAAATTGCTTTTTCACCCTTGCCATTCAGTCTTATATTTGGGGCCGGAGGTCCCGAATTATGCTCGACACTCGACTGATCCGTACTACCCTTATCTGCGCGCTTGTTATTCTGGGCGCCTCTCTGGAGGTTCCAGCCCAAACCGTGAGGGAAGATGCGCAGTTCGGCCCTGTGGTTCGCGCCTATCTCGGTTACCTGCGAAACGAACAGGAAGTCGTTGATGATCGAGCCAGCCGTCGCGAGATAAATGCAGCCTACTACCGGCGAAACTCAAATCGGATTCGTGCGCTGAGGCAGATGGCTATGCGAATCGCGCGCGAAACTGAAAACGATTACCTTCCCGAGTTGGAAGCTGTTGCGGGCGATGAACTGCGACTCTTATTTGAGCACCCGCCTCGCTTTCAAACTCTCAGGGTAGGCGAAGTTGTGCAAACTACCTTCAGATATCTTGGGGTAGTGCGGAGTGGTGACTCCTTCTATATCTTTGCCAGGCTTGACCCGTATGAGCAGGCAGAGCTACTGCAAAAGGCCGCTCCAATCACTGCAAATGCGAGCGGGTCTATGGTGTCAAACCCCGTATCAGGTACGAAAGTCAGCACTCGAGTTCGGCGCGTCTCGACTCCTTAATTGCTTGCTCTTTCAACAGGCAAAAAACTCTGGACTGCCTCTGGGCCCCATGCTAAATTCAGGGCCAACACAAAAAAGCACAGTTTTGTGGCAAATCGAGCCAAAAGTCTGTTGACAGAGTGCCTTCGTTCATGTAATAACTGCCCCGTGTTTTAGGCTTTGCAGACGGTACTTAGGCCTTTGGACATCGTAATTGGTTATAGGCTGACGCGATATTGAGTGAGCCTCTTAAGACATTTCAGCCGTCGCGGCACGCAATCAAGAAATTGTTCACAATACGGGAGGAAAGTTAATGATCAGCAAAACTTGGAGCCGCAAACCTATAGCGGCCTTGGTGGCAGTTGCCATATTGAGTGTTTACTCGATGGTAGTTTTGGCGTCGCCTGCAGCAAAAGCCCCGTCGGGCGAGTTGTCTATCGCCGGCCAGGTTACGGTAAACGGTGAGACAGCGGTTTCTGGCGGTACAGTTTTTTCGGACAGCATCATCACAACCGCCGAGAAGAGCAATGTCACTGTGAACCTGAGCAAGTTGGGCCGCGTTGAGTTGTTGCCCACTTCTAACCTGAAATTGAGCTTCACAGACAAGAGCATCATGGGATTACTTGAGAACGGGACTGCTCGTGTCTCAACGCTGGCTGGAACCTCTGTCAACTTCACGACCAAGGATGGCGTGGTAGTAGTCGATGGAAGCCAGGCAACTTCATTCACAGTTAACGTTGTCAAGGGAGTTACGTCCTTAACAACTACTTCCGGCGTCGCCCAGTTGCACGTTGGCAGTGCTGTAAAGCAAGTTGCAGCCGGTGAGAGTGCTACGGCGGGAACACCCAATCCCAAGGACGATCCAGGCGACGACGACGACAAGATGAGCAGTGGTGAGTTGGCTGCGCTACTCCTGCTGGGTGCCGGTGCGGTTGCCGGAATCCTTTATGCAGCGATGCACAACAACGACCTCAACTTCGGTGGCACCGTCGTAGTAATCAGCCCCTCGAAGTAAGTCATCGGGTTGCTTTCAAAAAATACTGCGGGCGCGCACCTATCAGCGCCGCGGTCAACTATGTGAAACCTTGCGGGTCACGCCACGATACCTCGTGCTTGACCCGCAAGGTTTTGCACATGTCCACATTGGTTCCTTCCTGTTTCTGAAGGTAATTTCCTAAATGCATATCGCGGTTATTGGAACTGGGTACGTCGGTTTGGTTACGGGTGCGTGTTTTGCCGAATTCGGTGTTGATGTCACCTGCGTTGATATTGACTCCAACAAGATTGCTCGCTTGATCGACGGAGAAATGCCCATCTATGAGCCTGGGCTGGAACAGCTGGTAACCAAAAACGTGCAGTCTGGTCGATTGCGATTCACTACGGATCTGAAGCAGGCCGTCGAGCAGGCGTTGGTAGTTTTCCTGGCAGTAGGGACGCCACCGAAAGCCGACGGATCACCAGATCTGAGCTTCGTGGAAGCTGCCGCCAGGTCAGTAGCCGAACATATGAACGGTTACAAGGTAATCGTAACTAAGTCGACGGTGCCGATTGGAACTGGTGAGTATTTGCGAAAGCTAATCCGAGAGCATTTGAAGTCCAGTTTGAATTTCGGAATAGTGTCTAATCCCGAATTCCTCCGCGAGGGCGCAGCCATTAATGATTTCATGCGGCCTGATCGCGTGGTTGTTGGAAGCAGAGACGACGAGGCAGTCGCGATCATGCGTGACCTTTATCGGCCGCTCTACCTGATCGAAGTGCCTTTCGTCGTGACGTCGCTGGAGGCGGCTGAGCTGACTAAGTATGCCGCCAACGCCTTTCTCGCCACGAAAATATCCTTCATCAACGAAATAGCGAATTTGTGCGAAAGTATTGGCTGCGATGTACACGACGTAGCCAGGGCGATTGGGATGGACCGGCGGATTGGGAACAAGTTTCTTCATCCCGGACCCGGCTTCGGTGGTTCATGTTTTCCCAAGGATACTCAAGCGCTTGCTTCGGTAGCTCGGCAGTTTGAGCGCGACTCGATGATCGTAGACGCTGTGATCGAAGTGAATCGTCGCCAGCGACTCGCCATGATACCGAAGATCGAAAAACTGGTAGGCGCACTTAAGGGTAAAACCGTGGCGATTTTAGGGCTTGCCTTTAAGCCGGAGACAGATGACATGCGTGAAGCCCCGGCGATAGATATCATTTCGGGACTGGTCGAACGCGGCGCCACAATCCGTGCCTACGACCCGGTGGCCATGACCGAAGCCGCCAAGGTACTGCCGCAAGTCAGTTTCGCTGGTGATGAATATGAGGCGGTGACGGACGCTGACGCTCTCGTTTTTATGACGGAGTGGAACCAATTTCGAGCTCTCGACATGGGACGAATTCGAGACCTCATGAAATCTCCCAGGATTGCAGACTTGCGAAATATTTATGATCCAGAAGATATGCGAGCTCTTGGTTTTGAGTATGTCGGGGTCGGCCGGTAGTGAGTGCCCCCGCGGCTGCAACTGTTGCCACACGATTAGCTGACGAAGATTTCTTATGGCCCTAAGTGGAATTGCGCTTGTAACTGGTGGTGCCGGCTTCATCGGATCACATATCGCCTCGGCGCTCGCTGCCGCAGGCGCGCGAGTGCGCGTGATTGATGATTTATCAACTGGGTATCGAGAGAATCTGCAGGAGATTAAGGGCGATCTGGACTTCGTTCAAGGAAGCCTTGCCGATGAGCGTACGCTCGCAAAGGCTGTCGAGGATGTCGAATTAGTGTTTCACGAAGCGGCTATTCCCTCGGTCCCTCGTTCAGTTGAGAATCCGCGACAGACCCACGTTGCCAGCGTGGAATCGACCTTTTCTCTGCTTTTGGCCGCCCGGGATAGAAAGGTGAGGCGCCTCGTGTACGCAGCTTCGAGTTCCGCTTACGGCGATCAGCCGACGCTTCCAAAAGTAGAGACTATGCTCCCGGAGCCGCTTTCTCCTTATGCAGTTGCCAAGTTGGTGGGGGAACATTACTGCCAGGTCTTTACGCGGGTCTACGGTCTCGAAACGGTCTCGCTGCGATACTTCAACGTGTTTGGGCCGCGGCAGGATCCCAGTTCGACTTACTCGGGCGTCGTATCACGTTTCATTAGCGATCTGCTTGGTGGCAAGCGTCCCGTAATCTACGGCGACGGTGAACAGTCGCGAGATTTTACCTACATAGAAAATGTCGTCGACGCTAATTTGAAGGCGGCTGAGACCAGCAAGGGAATCGGTCAGGTTATCAACATCGCCAATGGTAAGCGAATTACGCTGAATCAACTTTTGCACGAGCTAAAAAGTTTGACCAACAAGCCTGACGTATCAGCGGATTACCAGGAGCCGCGCGCAGGCGATGTCAAGCATAGTCTTGCCGATATTACCCGCGCGCGCGAATTGCTTGGATTTGAACCCCGCGTGGGCCTGCGCTCAGGCCTGGAGTTTACGATCGACTGGTGGAAAAACAGCCGGTTCGCGCGTGACTAATCTGTTGTCACACTCAACCGTTGGTGCCAATCGCATTCCCTTCGACCAGAGCACGCAAACTCTCGACATACGGTGCGCGAGCTACACCCTTATCGGTAATAATCGCGGTGATCAGCTCGTTGGGTGTGACATCAAACGCGGGATTCTGAACCCCGACCCCATCCGGGGCAAGTTGATGCTCCTTGATGTGAGTTACCTCTCTCGCGTTACGTTCTTCGATTGGAATTTCATTGCCGGACTTTAATGACAGGTCAAGTGTGGAGATAGGGGCCGCGACATAGAATGGGATGTCGTGCTTGTCGGCCAGAACAGCAACCATGTAAGTTCCGATCTTATTCGCGGCATCCCCGTTCGCTGCGATTCGATCCGCGCCCACCACGACTGCATTGATCTTGCCGCTTTTCATCACGTGTCCGGCCATATTGTCGGTAATCACGGTAACTGGAATGTTATCTTTTGCCAATTCCCAGGCCGTTAACCGAAGCCCTTGCAGAAAAGGTCTGGTTTCGTCAGCTATAACAGCAATGTGTTTCCCGGCGTCTACGGCGCCTCTTATCACTCCCAGCGCGGTTCCATAATCTCCGGCAGTCGCCAGCGCACCTGCATTGCAGTGGGTCAGCACTGTATCGCCATCGGAAAGCAGTTCCGCACCGAACCGTCCGAGAGCCCTGTTAGCCTCAATGTCTTCGCGAAAAATACTGAGAGCTTCTTCAACTAAACGCTCTTTGATCTCGAGTGGATCTTTCGTGAGAGACTTTTCCCGTCGCAGTCTCGCGCGCATCCGCTCGATCGCCCAAAAGAGGTTAACTGCCGTGGGGCGAGTTTCAGACATCACCTTGCACATGTAGTCGAAGTCGTCTTCCAGATCGGCGACCGATGCGCCAACTGACTGGCGCGCGCCCAAAGCCAACCCCATCGCGGCCGATACGCCGATGGCCGGTGCCCCGCGCACGACCATTTTCTTGATGGCCTCGGCTACTTCCTCATACGACCTCAGCATTAGATATTTTTCCTCGGTTGGCAGCAGTCGCTGGTCCAGCATGCTAATGCCTTCATCGGTCCATTCAATAGTTTTGATCATTTAGTCCGCGGCTCTTTCTGCGTTGAAGTTGCGCTGAATCTTACTGGAGGCCAATTGCCGAAGCAAAGTGGCCAGCAATCACTTGACTGGTTATGGCCTGGAATTGACAGTGTCAAACGGAGCGTGATAGTGTCCGCGTCGATCACGATTTGTTCTTTGTAGATGAAAGCGTCTGGGTGCCCCAGCAAACTGGGGAGAATAGGGAAACGGGTGAGAATCCCGTGCGGTCGCGCCACTGTGATGAGACTTCTGCTGACTACCGTTGGGTAGTGCAAGCAGATCGTCTTTAAGTCAGGAGACCTGCCCGGAGCTTTGCAGTTTTGAACGCCCGCGGAAGGCGTTCAGGCCGCCCGGAATTCGAAACCATTTTCAAGTCCCGCTGACCGCCTGTAGCCTTTCGCAAAGGAACAGAGATCGGCGGGACTTTTGCTGAAAGCAACACCTTCCACAATTTCAAACATTTGCTGGCACGCGACGCCCGCTCGCCGTTCTTCTATGTCTTGGACTACTATTCGCCGCCTGTTCAAAGCCTAATAACAACAAAAGTGACGGCCAGATCGGCGTGCATCAAACCATTGATGAGGCCGGGAGAACTATTACCGTCCCGAACACTGTCACCAGATTTATTTCCCTGGCGCCAAGCTTGACCGAGATTGTTTATGCGATCGGTGCTGGCGAGGGCCTGGTTGGCCGAACCAGCTATTGCACATATCCCGCGGAAGCTCAGAAAGTTGAAGCAGTTGGTGACACCCTAAAACCAAGCATTGAGCGAATCATCGCTCTGCGGCCGCAAATAGTTTTCGTTTCCACCGCTTCACAACTTGAGGCGTTCACTAGTGAATTGGAAGCGCATCACATCGCGGTATACGTTACCGATTCACATGACCTTGAAGGTGTGTTTCATTCGATCGAGCGGATCGCAGATGTCTTAGGTAAACGGCCGCAAGCAGACGAACTGCTAAAACAACTGAGAGCTCGAGTCAGCTCGGTTGCTGAAAAAGTTAAGTCGCAGCCGCCGGTTCGCGTCTTCTATCAGGTATCTGATGAACCTCTTTATACGATCGGCCGCGACGCTTTCATTACCGACCTGATCAAACGTGCCGGTGGCGTTTCAGTGACTGCTGACGTTCCCGGCGCCTGGCCCAAGTACAGCGCGGAATCAGCACTTGCCGCCAACCCCGAAGCGATTATCTTGCCGACTGGCGGCTCCATGGGTGACGCCAACTCCACCGTAGCAAGCGCGTTAAAGCGATCACCTGCGGTGGCGAATGGCCGCGTCTACAAGATTAACGATGACCATCTTTCCCGGCCGGGCCCTCGATGCAGTCGACGGCCTGGAGGATTTGGCGCGGGCACTTCACCCCGAAGTCTTCACTAAATGAGCATCGCTAGTTCCACAGAAGAAGCTGCAAAAGACCGCGTCCTTCGCGGGATCGACGGAGCACGAGCGACCTTCAAGAAGACTCTGCTTGTCTGCGCCATTCTGTTTGCGGCGCTAATAGTGGTCATTATCTTTATGTCTCTGCTTGGTAGCGAAAAACTTCCAGCCCAGGCTTCGCTCTGCGCGCTGTTAACTTTTGGTAAATCGTCTTGTGGCTTGACCAGTGATCAGGACGCCATCCTCTTCGACATTCGTTTGCCTCGCATCCTGCTGGGCGCGGCAGTTGGCGGATCGCTTGCGGTTGCCGGCGCCAGCTACCAGTCGCTATTGCGAAATCCTCTTGCCGAACCGTATCTCCTGGGGATTTCTAACGGCGCCGCGGTGGGAACAATGATCGCCCTGGTTTTCATGGGCGCGCATGAGTGGAGTCGGCCTTTGATGGCGTTTTCGGGCGCGTTGATTGCGACGCTGGTGGTTTACCGGCTGGCACAGGGAAAGACGGGCGCAACTCCTGAACGCCTCATCCTCGCCGGGGTGATCGTTACGACGTTCCTATCCTCCGCGATAGTTTTTGTGACTACGTTAATGGATGCGACACGAATTAGATCCTTTACCTTCTGGTTACTCGGCGACTTATCAGGCACGACTGCGAAATTGCTGTGGCTCGCGCTTTTGATTGCGATCGCCGGCACCATCGTGTTAGCAGCCCATGCGCGTTCGCTAAACCTGTTGATGTTGGGTGAGCGAGATGCGTTCGACCTGGGGGTCGAGGTTTCTCGCGTGCGATTGGTGGTCTTCATTGTGGCTAGTTTGCTGGTTGGCAGTTCGGTGGCGTCAAGCGGATCAGTTGGATATGTCGGCCTGGTTGTGCCGCATCTTGTGCGTTTGTCACTTGGAAGTGATAACCGAATTACTGTGCCGGCCGCGGCAATATGTGGCGCCATCTTCGTGGTTGTTGCCGACACAGTTGCGCGCACCATAATTGCGCCCCGCGAGTTACCGGTAGGCGCGATCACTGCGCTGATCGGCGCGCCGTTGTTTGTTTACCTGTTGAGGAGGCGATAAGGCTTTGGAGTGCGGTGACCTGTCACCGCTTTGGTCGGTCGCGACCTGTCGCGACCACCTAGCATTAAAGCTACTTTTAAACACTGGGCATCAAGTCGCCCAGAAGAAAAAGCGGTAACAGGTCAGCGCACTCCAAAAAGTAATGCTGGAAGCACGCAACATTTCAGTCAACTACGGTTCAAGACTAGCGGTGTCTGAAGTTTCCCTAAGGTTGTCGCCCCATGAAGTTACGACAATCATTGGGCCCAACGGCGCTGGCAAGTCGACCATGCTGCGCACTCTGAATAACGGAATCGCGCCAGTTTCTGGGGAAATCATTCTTGATTCCCTCCCGCTCGGTGCTTACTCGCGGCGGGCGATTGCGAAGCGGATAGCCGTGGTTGCGCAGGAAGCCGACTTGCGTTTTCCGGTTGCGGTATTCGAATTTGTGCTGGGCGGACGTTATGCCTGGTCCAGTACGTCGGGATGGGGATGGGAAACTGCTCGCGACGTTGCGATAGCGCGCGACGTCCTGCATGAGACGCAGCTTGAGGAACTGAGCGATCGTTTGATGACAGAGTTGTCGGGTGGTGAACGACAACGCGCGGTGCTGGCGCGGGCCCTGGCGACAGAAGCCGGCACTTTGTTACTGGACGAGCCGACAGCGAATCTTGATCTGGCGCATCAAGCCGCGATTCTCGCGTTGGTACGGAAGCGGTGTGACACTCGCGGGACTGCAGCGTTGGTAGTCACTCACGACATCAATCTCGCGGCGGAGTTTTCGAATCACGTTTTGTTAATGAAAGACGGAAAGACTGTGGCGTTTGGCAAACCAAACGAAGTCTTGACGCCGGATCTACTCAAGGAGGTTTTTGCAGTCAAGGTGCTCGTCGATGCACATCCGGTCTCGGGCGTGCCTCGAATTACGCCGGTGCATGAAGTGCTCCGGTAATCTGTCAACCATGAACGGCCGGCGAGGGAAGACGGTGAAAAACCGACACTGCCCGCGCAACTGTAAGCGGTTACAACGCATGCTTTCAGCCACTGGGAGAACTTAAAGGATGAAGGCGGAAGGATGAAGGATGAAAATTCTTTCCGCAAGATTTCTTCAACCTGGGAAGGCGCATGCGCTCGATAGGCAAGGCCAGGACGGTGGGTTTCGGTTGAATAACAATTCATCCTTCATCCTTCCGCCTTCATCCTTTGCCTTTCACGCCGCAAGTCAGGAAACCTCTCGGCCGCGTCAGTTTCAGCTCGCACTGCGTCGGGCAGGAGAAGCTAAGATGATTAGACTAACAACTCGCAAGAACAATCGCGACACAAGTCGTGAACCAAAAACCAACTTCAGGCGCTTCCTCGCCAGAGCAATTGCTGTCAGCGTCTTATCCCTTTTTCTTTCAGTCCTCGGTCTTGGACAAACCTCCACTTCGATCACGGGCGAGATCGTGGACGAGAACGGCGGCAAGATCAGCGGCGCCGATGTTCGTCTGCGCTCACGAAGTGGAGTTCAATTCAGCACGGCAACCGCCGGCAACGGAAGCTTTGAATTTCGCGATCTCCCCTCGGGTCAATATTTAATTGAAGTTCAGGCCGAAGGGTTTGCGAAGTTTGTAACAGACGAAATAGTGGTCGAGCGAGGGCAGGCAAAACAGCTTCAGTTGAAACTCAAGGTCGCAGGCAATCAGTGAAAATATAGTCGTAACTGCCACCGGCACGGCGCAGCGCGCTGATGAAGTATCCAAAGTTGTTTCAATTCTCGACTCGCAGCAGATTGATGACAAACGCGAATTGGCCCTGTGGGAGTCGCTGCGAGGAATTCCGGGAGTCCGGGTGCAACAGCAAGGCTCGCCGGGTGCGATTACTTCGATACGCCTGCGCGGTCAGCGCCAATACGATACCGCCGTTCTGCTTGACGGCTTACGAGTTCGCGATGCTTCCGATATTGGCGGCTCAGCGGCGTCCTTAACTTCCGACCTGGTTCCGCTCGCCACTGATCGCGTCGAGATACTGCGCGGCTCCGGTTCCTCAATTTATGGGACAAACGCTATTGGCGGAGTGGTCAACATCGTTCCCGAAACGACGAGCCCAGGTCTGCATTTTGAAGCAGGGGCCGAAGGCGGCGGCCTGAGAACTTTTCGCGAGCGCTTCAAGGTCTCAGGAGGGAACGGACACGCGGGCTTTAGTCTCGGCCTCAATCGGCTGGATGTACGCCGAGGCGTCGATGGTCAGGATCAATATGGAAACTCCGCCGGCGCCGGCCGTTTCCTGTTCGCGCCTTCATCCGTCGCTGACGATCTCCGTGAATCTTTATGGCACGATCGCAAACGCGCGCCTCAATGACAGCCCTTTTGCGCTGCCGGGTGCCTTCACCGAGAGCCAGCCGTTTCCGCCGGCGATCGTCGGTGTGAGCTTTCAACCGGACTTCAACAATCCTGACGAGGGCCGCAGAAACCGTTTGCTGGTTGGTGCGGTTAAGCTAACTCACGAAATCAACCAGCGTCTCTCCTACTCGGTCGCTTTTCAACGCGTTTCCAGTCAGCGCCGCAATTACAACGGCAGCCGGATCGATCCGCAGTTCGCTGCTTTCTACCCCTTTGGCGATTTTGAATTCATCAACGTTAACAAAGGAACAACGGACACGATTGATGCTCGCCTTAATGCTCAACTGGCGAGATCAAACCTGGCTACATTCGGATTTGAGTATGAACGCGAGTCGTTGTTTCAGCAGGCAATTCCATCGTTCAGCGCCTTCAACAATACAACGGATCGGCAACGTACCTTTGCGATCTTCGGCCAGGATCAAATCTCTCTATTCGACGATCGACTACAACTGTCCTTTGGCGTGCGCGGCCAGTTCTTTCGCATTCGTGCCGCTGACCGTCCCGGTGTTTTAAGCGGAGTCAACGCGGAAAAGTCGATAACCGGAGACGGCTCCGTTGCGTACTTTATCCGTTCGACAAACACCAAGCTTCGTGCGCACATAGGAAACGGTTTTCGCGCCGTCTCACTTTTTGAAAGGTTTGGCGCCGGACTATTTCCAGGTCTGGGCCTGCAGAGGTTTGGCGACCCCACGCTGCGAGCGGAACAATCGATCAGCGTTGATGGCGGCGTCGATCAGCGGTTCGCAGACGATCGGGCGCTTATCGGCATTACGTACTTCTACACACACCAGCCACGGGTTATTGATTTTCAGTCATTCTTTGTCGTTGACCCACTGGGCCTCGGCCGCTTCAGTGGTTACGAGAATCGCCCGGGCGGATTTTCGCGAGGGGTGGAAAGCTTTGTCGAAGCCACCCCCTGGCGTGGGACGGCAGTGAGAGCGTCTTACACCTACACGAATAGCGATCGGCTGGTGCCGTTTGTTGGACTTAAACCGCAGTATGTGACTCCCAGTAACGTTTTTGGGCTCAACTTGAATCAGCGCTATCGTTCATTTGCGTTCAACTTCGATCTAAACTACACGGGTTCGCATCTTGCTCCAGTGTTCGAAAATGATCTTCCCTTTCGCACTGCGGAACTCACTTTTGACGGCTATACGAAAGCTGATTTGTTTGGGAGTTATGAGCGGCGATTGTCTGAACGAGCAACCATGCTTTTGTTTGTTGGGGCTGACAATATTTTCAACCAGCGCTACTACGAGAATGGCTTTCTGGCGCCCGGGATCGTGGGAAGAGGTGGGGTGAAGTTTAGGTTTTAATCTTGAATCTCAAATCTGAGATCTGAGATTTGAGATCGGGAACTAAAAACGATTCAGGTTGCAAGCTTCAAAGCTCCGGGCGCCAGTGCGCTACTTATCGAGCATTGACCTTGCAACCTGAAACTTTTAGGCGGTCGATCCAGAACTAAGGTTTCCTGGGAAGGAGTCCGCCGGCGAGATACCCCGCCCCAACAATGAGATGGATTCCGTGATCAACTTTTCCCAGCATTAAGGGTCCGAACTTCAAATCTCCAAAGACGATACCAATGATCCCCAGGCCGAGATACAACAGGCCGAAGATAACGCAGAATGATCTTGCCCCGCCGGGGCTTCCGGCGAAACCAAAATACAGCGAAATGACCCCCGAAATAATGTGGATGAGATTGTGGACCGGGGACAGGTGCGCGCCCAGCGAATCCAGCAAGTGAGTGAAGCCCAGCACCCCCACAAGCAACAAGTATCACTCCCAAAATCTTCGCAACGGTTTTTGCCATGATTTGTCTCTATCTCCTGAATGAAGGTTGACAACCGCGTGGGTGCAACGAGAAAACATGCGTCCCACATTCAATAAGCGAGTACGAAGTCGGAATGTAAGGGCCTATATATCAAACTGGTCAGAGTTTGGAAAGCATTTTGCGACAGGAAAGGGGGAAAAGAAACTACGCCCCTGGTTCGGATGCCGGCTGACAAGCTTGCCTGTTCCCTGGAATGTTATACTAGTCTCCGTACTTTCCCCCCAAAAAGAGAAGATTGTGGAAGCCTGAGAAAGCTATAGCTATGCATAAACTTCACGCAGCCATTCGAACTCTCGGCCGGATCGTTTCAGTGTTTGTCTTTGTGTGCCTTGTGACCGCTACGGTAAGTGCCTATACCGTGATAATGCGGGGTGGACGTCGCATCGAAATTCCCTCGAAGTTCGTAGTCACGACGTCAACTCTAACTTACGAAGTGTCGGCTGGAGTGCAGGTCACACTAAACCTCGCAGCGATCGATATTCCTGCGACAGAGACTGCCAATAACGAATTGCCCGGAAGCTTGCTGCGCCGCGTCACGAAGGAAGCAACAGCATCTTACGTGCGCGCAGACCAGGAAGCTTCCGCAACAAGGTCGAGTACACTGCCGCTAAGGCACACTGTCACTAATAGCGATCTCGAATCTTCGAGGCGCCGCCGGCTCGAATCCGAGTCGGCTTATGAACGCAGACGAAAAGAACTTGGGCTGCCGTCGGTCGAAGCAGTCACGCAGGCAAGCTGCCCTTGAGTCTGACTCGATCGCCACGGATTGGAACAGACGCGCACTTCGGAAAGAGAGTCGGAAAGCTACTGGCGCGCGCGCGCGACCGAGTTGAGAACTGAGATCGCGGCACTCGATGCCCAAATCTGGTTTGTTCGGGGCCAATTGGACGAGCCGCTGTATTACGGTGTGAACGGGTCGTTCGCTAGTGTCACCAGTGTTGTCCCGTTTGTTTCATTCGGCAATGGCGGACGGCACGTTTCGTTTGGCTCTCGAGGTGGACGTCCATTGGTTTTTGGTTCGCCAAGAAACGGCGCACAGCTAAATGGGCGGGTTGTATTCGGAGGAGGCGCGTCCCGAGGCCAGGTGCTGGTCAATCCGCGGCGATTTGATCGTTCGCGTCAGTTTGGTTTGCCCCTGTTTGGGTGGCCGAACAATGCTGCCTGGCAGACCTATGATATTTCCGAACGCAGCCAGCTGATTACGCAGTTTAATGAATTAGGAGCTGCTCGGGCGGGGCTTAGTGCGAGGTGGCGAGAACTCGAAGACGAAGCCAGGCGCGCTGGAGCGCCACCGGGATGGCTCCGGCCGTGAGTGTGGCAGGGCACAGAAGGTTGAGGCGGGAGCATGAGGCAGAGGTAGGAGGCAGAGGCGGGAGGCACGCCGGCAAGCACAGTCTTGATTTGAGATTTGAAATTTAAGATTCAAAACTAGAAACTCGAACTACAGACTCGAAACTAGAAACGCGAAATAAAGACTCGAACTAGAGACTCGAACTAGAAACGCGAAACTAAATCCTATGACGGGTTGGGAAACAATTATCGGCCTGGAGATTCATGCGCAACTGAGCACTGAGTCAAAAATCTTCTGTGGCTGCTCCACTCGATTTGGCGATGAGCCTAATGAAAACACTTGCCCGGTCTGTTTGGGATTGCCCGGCGCTCTTCCGGTCTTGAATCGCCGCGCGGTTGAACTCGGCGCACGCGCGGCCCTTGCGCTTGGGCTTCACATAAACAGCGAGTCAATTTTTTCGCGTAAGAATTACTTTTACCCTGACCTTCCCAAGGGTTATCAGATCTCGCAGTATGACAGACCCTTCTCCGCAAACGGCGAGCTCGAGATCATGACGGCCGCACGAGATGAGGCGGGCCATCCGGTTGAATGGAAAGTCAAAAAGATCGCCATCACACGCCTGCACCTCGAAGAAGATGCCGGAAAAAATGTGCACGAAGGATTGCCTGAGGTAGATCGGTACTCTTACATCGATCTCAATCGTGCCGGTACGCCCGCTGGCGGAGATCGTTACGGAACCGGACTTCCGCACTTCATGGGAAGCCTACGATTACGTGAATCACGTCAGACGAGCTCTGCAGTGGGTTGGAGCCTCTGAGGCTGACATGGAAAAGGGGAACCTTCGTTGTGAGGCCAACGTGTCGGTGCGGCGAAGCGGCGAAGAGAAGTTTGGCACCAAGGTCGAGTTGAAGAATCTAAACTCAGTGCGCTTCATGCAGCGGGCAATAGAGTTTGAAGTCAGCAGGCAGATTGGTGTGCTTGAATCTGGCGGTCAGTTGCAACAGGAAACGCGGCTCTGGGATGAACGTGCGGGCGAGACTCGCGTGATGCGGTCCAAAGAGGAAGCGCATGACTATCGCTATTTTCCCGAACCCGATCTGCCACCATTAATCATCGCCGACGAGTTCATAGGGCGAGTGCGCGAGAGCATGCCGGAGTTGCCTGAGGCCAGGCGCCGAAGGTTCATGGATCAGTACGGCTTGTCGTACAACGATGCCTCGCAATTAACTTCAGAGCGTTCGCTCGCAGACTACTACGAAAAAGCGGCCGAAGTTTCGGGTAACCCGCGCAGCGCTTCGAACTGGATACGGTCGGAACTGCTGCGTGAGCTCGAGAGCGCCGGTATGTTGGCGGGTGCTTCGCCGATTGCACCCGAAGACTTAGGGGAGCTGGTGCGACTGATCGAAGACGGAAAGATCAATGGCAAGCAAGGGAAGGACGTGCTGGTTGAGATGTTCAAGTCTGGCAATAGCGCAGCGACGATCATCGCTGAGCAAGGGCTGGTTCAGGTCAGCGACACGGGCGAGATTGATAGCATTATCGATGAGGTGATTGCCGCGAATCCGCAGCAGCTTGATCAGTATCGGGCAGGCAAGGAAACCTTGTTCGGTTTCTTCGTCGGTCAGGTAATGCAAGCTTCAAAAGGCAAGGCAAATCCGAAAGTTGTAAATGAAAGACTCAAAAAGAAACTGCAGCTGGTGTAAACCAGTTTACAGGGGAGTACACAGTCCGCTGCTAACATGATGACATTGCACGGCGGATGAACAACTAGAATGGTTCTTTGACCCTGACGGGAGGATGGAATGACGATGAAGATGAATAGTAAGTTGGTCGTGCGCATGCTGACCTTTCTTGTGTTGCTGACACTAATAGCCGGTGCTCTGTTTGACGCTTCAGGTCAAACTGGAAGACGGCGAAGAGGCCGGCGGAGAGCAACACGCGTAGTAACTCCGGCGGTCCAGTTCTACACGGTTCCTGTTAACACAGTAATCCGCGTCCGTATGGACACCGAGTTGAATTCTCGTGATGCCCGGATTGGCGACCGTTTTACGACGACGGTAGAAGAGCCTGTCTACGGCGGCAGCAGTGGCGTGGAAGTGGTCCCGGTGGGGAGCAGGATCGGGGGACGTGTTACGCAGGTAAACCGCGCCGGGAAACGCACCCCCGGCAACATTACGGTTGCCTTTGATTCCCTCAGGCTGCCCAATGGTAGAACTGCCGTGATCAATGGATCCTTAACAACCTTGCAGGCGGACGACGTGAATTCCGATAACGAAGGCACGGTCAAAGGCACAAGTAACCGGAAACGTGATGCGGTATTTATCGGTGGCGGCGCTGCTGGCGGAGCAATCATTGGTGGCATTGCAGGTGGCGGCAAAGGGGCCTTAATAGGCGGCATACTCGGTGGCGCATTGGGCACTGGCGCGCGCGTTCTCGAGAAGGAAAAAGAAGCAGAAGTGAAGTCGGGCACGGAGTTTGGCGTAATTCTGAATCGCAGTGTGTCATTGCCTGCGACCACGGTGCGCTAACTCTTCTGGTAACGCAAACTGTTAGTTTGCGTGACTCTAAGTTCGGCGGCTGGGCGCAAGTTCGAAGTTTGCGCTACAGCCGCCGCATTTATACGCGATGAACTTATCTGGCAAGGCGGCAATAGTTACAGGTGCGACTAAGGGCATCGGCCGCGGTATCGCTGAGGCGTTAGCTCATGAGGGTGTGAGGGTTTGTATTGGCGCGCGCAATGCCGTGGAAATCGAGGAAACCGTCGAAGCGCTAAACAAATTTAACGGCGGAAAGGCAATCGGTTTTCTTTGTGATGTGCGGGATCAGGTTCAAGTGAAGTCGCTGTTTGGGCGCGCAACCGCTGCGCTGGGCGGGATCGACATTCTCGTTAATAACGCCGGTATCGGAATGTTTGCCCCAGTCGAAGAGATGGCGCCTGAAGATTTTCGCGCGATTTTGGAGACGAATCTTTTTGGCGTTTTCTATTGTTGCCACGAAGCCATTCCACTCATGAAAGAGCGCGGCGGAGGATACATCATCAACATCTCTTCACTCGCCGGCGCCAACCCGCATCCGCGAATGGCTGCATATAACGCTTCAAAGTTTGGGCTGAATGGTTTCAGTGAAGCGCTGATGCAGGAAGTTCGGCACGACGGTATTAAGGTGAGTTACATCATGCCGGGTTCGGTAAATACCGAGTTTGGTGGCGATACGCCCGGCGAGCAGAACTCATGGCAGTTACAACCGGCTGATATTGCTAGAGTAGTAATCGATCTCCTTCAGCACGATGATCGTAGTCTGCCCAGTCGGGTCGAGATCAGGCCGAGCCGGCCGCCGAAAAAATAATGCGAGCCGTGGTGCAGCGCGTGACGCGCGCGAAAGTTACCGTCGAGAATGAAATAATCGGCGAGATCAAGCAGGGCCTCGTCGTTTTGTTAGGCGTAGCGCGGGACGATGCGGAAGCGGATGCGGATTATCTCGCCTCGAAGATCGCTTCTTTGCGTATCTTTGATGATGAAGCCGACAAGATGAATAGGTCGCTGGTGGATATTGGCGGTGGCTTGCTGGTTGTTTCGCAATTTACTCTTTATGGGGATGTGAGGCGCGGCCTGCGTCCTTCATGGATCGAAGCGGCAGCGCCGGAAACGGCGAAGCCGCTGTATGAATATTTCGTCAAGCAGGTAAGCAAACTCGTCGCCGAAGTTGCGTGCGGCAGCTTTCGCAGTCTGATGCAGGTGGAGCTGGTGAACGACGGGCCGGTGACAATTCTGCTAGATAGCCGTAAGCGGTTTTGAATTTGGGTAGCTTAATCGGTTTTGTTTGTTCGAGCTTGGAATTCTCTGTGCCTCATCCCTGTTCCCTGTGTCTCTGTGGTTAATAAACGGCAAGCAAAACTCAAAACAGAAACACAGAGAACACGGAGGAGGCACAGAGAAGAACTAAGATTAGGTCGCTTCGGGTTCGCATGATTGCAATGCCCAAAAACATCTTCTATCCCGCATTATTTCTCGTTCCGCTTTTTTTGGCTATGTCCCTTGCCGCTTGTAAGAAGACCACGACAGCGGTGAAAGATTTCGACGCCGGCAAGGAGTCCGCGGTCAAAAGTGAAGTGAAGAAGGGAATCAAGCCGCAACCGGACGAGCAGGTGGCGGTGATTTCCACGGCCGACTATGGTGACATCGTTATCGAGCTCTATCCTAATGTGGCCCCTTTGATGGTGGAGCGTTTCAAGAAACTGATTCAGGAAGGCTTTTACAACGGCACGGCTATTCACCGCATTAATGCGACGGCACGTTTGATTCAGGGTGGCGATCCACTCTCGAAAGATAATGATCCGGAAAACGATGGCGCCGGAGAGTCGCCCTATGGGAACGTTCCGGGCGAGTTCAGTGATCTTCCTTTTGAGGTGGGAACGGTAGGAGCGGCCAGGCGTGGAGTTTCGCCGGAATTTAACGGCCGGGCAGCGGTGACCGAGGAACAGGCCCGCAATAGCGCGAATTGCCAGTTCTTCATTACCCTCGCGCCCGCGCCTCAGTTTGATGAAGACTACACTGTGTTTGGTCAGGTAATTGCGGGACTCACAAACGCGGAGATCATTATGCGTGCACCGCTGGTCGAGGGTACTGAGCGGCCCGCCGACAAGATTGTGGTGAAGAGCATTACGCTGCAACCGAGGTCAAAGTATGCTTCGACTAAACCTTAGCTGTGGTCAACAGGGCAGTAGCCCGACAGTGATGGAGGGCTCCGACCTTCGCGACGTTCGATCTCCACACTTGGCGTGAACTCTGGGCGGAGCTCCACACTGTCAGGCTACCGTCATAAGATTTTAAATCATGTCGTCAGTGGTTTTCGAACCCTCGTCCAATTCATACCGATCCCGATCGCGCTTCTCAATCTTATCAAGGAAGTCCAGCTCTTCATTGTCTTCAAAGTTGACTCCTACCGCGTTCGCATTCTCTTCGACCATAGACTGATCGGGAGTAGGGTTGTCGCCACCCACAGTTTCTGAACCGCTCTCGTTTACGTCTTCCCAGTTAGCGTCCAGGTCACCTCCGGCATCCCTTGGAGAGGCCGCTGTGTTATTTCGCAGCCGGTGGGCGAGCTGTTCAGGATCTTTGGGAGCTCGGGCAATCTCCTCTTCCATGAATTCCTCGATTTCAGGATTAGGAACGAAGTCAGGATCATTGCTCAAGTATTCGAAGTTATCAGCTGATTTCTTTGACATGTGAACTCTCTCCTCAATCCAATTGGATCTTTGGGCGAATCTCGACTCAGCGTAACAACTCCGAGTCTCGGACGTTTGCAGAAACTTGTGGGGGTTGCGGAGGACTATAACAAACAGACGAAAGCTCGGCAACAAGCTTGCTGACTTAGGAGAACGATTCCCCTAACTGACAATTGAACACTCAACAATGGTCGGACAAAATCAGAACTGGGAGCGCAGCGACCAGCCAAGGATTCACTGCAAAAGGTTGGGGATATAAACGATTTAGGCTGCAGTGCTTTGTGAGTTGGGCCGTTGGCTGGTCGCTACGCTCCCAGTTCTGATTTTGCGTAAGCGACGTTGACTCTTTGTCGGGTTCAAGCTGCATCACTACCCATCAAAGAGGTTAGTGTCCTAATCTAAAACCGCTCACCGTGGTCTATAGTACGCGGCTTGTCCGGTTTACGATTCGTGTCACTGTGGTATAACCCTCACCACATGACCAGCCTGCTGCGGTTAATTCGGAACGACATTCTTTGGCTTAACTCCCGCTTTGCGGCTATTGGCGCGATACTTGGAAGTGGCCTCATCCTTGGCGCTTGGTATGCCGGGAAAGAATGGTGGCTTGCGCCCGTGACTTTCGGACCTTGGTGGGCCCGCCGTGTCTCCACACGTCTGCAAGAAGTGGTGGCCATTCTCATCATAATCTTCATTTGCTACATCGCGACGGCCGTAGATCGCGCTCGTCGCAGCCGCTGATCTGTCGAGGACGGTGACGCCCTTTTGCTTTTTAGTTAACCGACAATACTTGAGACATAAGGTTGCGCCTCCTTCCATATGGCCTCCAATGCACGGCCTTTGCGCTTCGCTTCGCTTTCGAGTCGGTCAAACAGTTCAGCGTAAACCTGTGGTTGGGCCAGCAGTCACGCCAACCGCCCTGCCAGCCGTTGCACCGCACGCAGCGTAGCACCTTCTAGTCCAACCGAGTCGCCGATTACCCCTGCTCCCGCCGATAAAGATCAATCCGAATAAACACCCATAGTCTCGATTTCAGATTAGGACACTACCCGTCAAAGACCCTTCCTTGACGATAAGCTGCGTGGACTTTACACTTAAGTTTGTTCAATAAACAGCTTAGCATTCAGCGCGTGGTCTTCTCCCGGAGCTACCAGCATTTGCTGGTCAGAAGCCAGGCATCAGCGAGTTTCTATGCCACAAGGTCCCTTTAATTCCCTGCAAACTTTCGCAGCAACGTCCGGTCAAACCGGCAAATTCTATTCGCTGCCGCAACTTGAAAAAGACGGCATCGGTCCAATCTCAAAACTACCGGTCAGCATTCGGATAGTCCTGGAGTCCGTGCTGCGCAACTGCGATGGCAAGAAAATCACCGAAGACGACGTTCGGGCACTAGCCAACTGGCAGCCAAACGGCGAACGCACGGAAGAAATACCCTTCGTGGTAGCGCGCGTGTTGCTCCAGGACTTTACCGGCGTGCCGTTGCTGGTGGATCTGGCAGCCATGCGCTCAGCCGTGTCTCGATTGCGGAAAAACCCGGAGATGATCGAACCGCTCGCTCCTGCTGATCTGGTGATTGACCACTCGGTCCAGGTTGATTTCGCCAGCACAAAAGATGCGTTTGCCAAAAACATGGAGATGGAATTTAAGCGCAACAACTCGCGCTACCAGTTTCTGAAGTGGGGAACGCAAGCCTTCAGTGGCTTTGGAGTGATCCCGCCGGGTATTGGTATCTGTCACCAGGTGAATCTGGAGTTTATTGCCCGAAGCGTTTGGGAACGCAACGGCACTTACTATCCCGACTCGCTGGTGGGTACTGACTCGCACACTACGATGATTAATGGTTTGGGAATTGTTGGCTGGGGTGTCGGCGGCATCGAAGCCGAGGCCGCGATGTTGGGTCAGCCGGTTTACATTCTTACGCCCGATGTTGTCGGCGTGCATCTGAGCGGCAGTTTGCGGGAAGGCGTGACGGCTACTGATCTTGTCTTACGCGTCACAGAGATGCTGCGTAAAGCGAAGGTCGTCGGAAAGTTTGTGGAGTTTCATGGAGACGGCGCCGCCAGTCTTTCGGTAACTGACCGTGCCACGATCGCAAACATGGCGCCCGAGTACGGAGCAACGATGGGCTTCTTTCCGGTCGATGAACAGACCTGTCTATACCTCAGGGCGACAGGCCGAAGCGACGAATGCGTGGAGACAGTGCGCAGCTATTACAAGGCTCAGGGCATGTTTGGCATTCCGAAACAGGGCGAATGCGAATACAGCACCCTGCTCGATCTTGATCTTGCTTCTATCGTTCCTAGTGTAGCTGGTCCGAAGCGCCCGCAGGATCGCATCGAACTTCCAAATTTGAAGGGCCAGTTCCTGGACCTTCTGTCGAAGCCCGTTGCCGAGGGCGGCTATGGAAAGTCCAGCGAAGACGCTGCCGCTCGGTATTTCACACGGATTGGAACAGTCAGTCTCTCTGCAGTCGCGCTCGCGGGTGGTGGCGAACAGAGACCTGAGAGTGCTCCAGTCGTAGGTAAGGACGGTGAGACGCCGCAGAGCACGAGCGTGTGGACTGAGACCGAAATGGTCAACAACCGTCCGACTCCTGATCGCCTGGTTGAGGTTCATCCCGAAGAGTTTCCGCATGCGGAAGTTGATCTGGGTCATGGCGACGTCCTGATCGCCGCTATCACTTCCTGCACCAACACCTCCAATCCCAGCGTCATGTTGGCTGCCGGCCTGGTTGCAAAGAAGGCGGTGGAACGAGGGTTGACCGTGCGCTCATCCGTTAAGAATTCATTGGCGCCGGGCTCTAGAGTAGTAACTGAATATCTCCAGAAGACCGGCCTGCAGGAGTATCTCGACAAGCTGGGCTTCAATCTGGTGGGTTATGGTTGCACAACTTGTATCGGTAATTCGGGACCACTCGATCCAAACATCGAGCAAGTGCTTAGTGATCACGATTTGATCGCGGCCAGCGTTCTGTCAGGCAATCGAAACTTTGAAGCACGCGTTCATCAGAGTATCAAAGCCAACTTCCTGATGAGCCCACCGCTCGTAGTGGCCTTTGCCATCGCCGGACGCGTGGACATCGATCTCTCCAGGGATCCCCTGGGCAAAGACCGTGAGGGAAAGGATGTTTACCTGAAAGAGATTTGGCCGAATCTTCAGGAGATTAACGGGTTGCTTGGCGCGGCAATGGATCCCGAAACCTACCGCCGTCTCTATCGCGGCTTCGAAGCGCAGAACCCGCTATGGAACGACATCCCGACCAGCACCGGCAGCGTTTATCAGTGGGACACTTCATCTACCTATATTCAGGAGCCTCCCTACTTCGAAAACTTTAGTAACGCAGTTGAGGATTGGTGTGACGTGATGGGCGCGCGACCACTCGCGATCTTTGGCGACTCGGTAACTACGGACCACATCAGTCCGGCTGGCGCCATTAAGCCAAACTCTCCGGCGGGCCTTTACCTGCAGGCAAATGGGGTAAAGATTCCAGACTTCAATAGCTATGGTTCGCGTCGCGGTAATCACGAGGTAATGGTGCGCGGCACGTTTGCAAACGTTCGTATCAAAAACCTGATGGTGCCCGGCGTTGAAGGTGGTGTGACAATCTACCGATCAAAAGATAATGGGTCGGAAGGCGAGCGAACCAGTATCTACGATGCGGCCATGAAGTATCAGAGCGAGGGTGTGCCGTTGGTGGTGATTGCCGGGCAGGAGTATGGTACCGGAAGTTCGCGCGACTGGGCTGCGAAGGGCACGCGGCTCCTCGGCGTTAAGGCCGTAATCGCCCAGAGCTTTGAACGCATCCATCGCAGCAATCTGGTTGGCATGGGTGTTTTGCCTTGTCAGTTCAAGGAGGGAACCAGCGCTGCCACCCTCGGACTGGATGGCACCGAGACCTATGATCTAATTGGTCTAGAAGCAGAAGAAGTCAGACCGCAAAAGGATCTGACGCTGGTGATTCGTCGCGCTTCAGGTAAAACGGAGGAGATACCTGTTACCCTTCGCATCGACACACCGATCGAGATCGATTATTACCAGCACGGCGGAATTCTTCCGTATGTGCTGAGACAGATTCTCGCGGGCACGACGGATTTTTAGTAATTAATGGAGTGCGGTGACCTGTCACCGCTTTGGTCCCGGGCCGCCCTGGCGGTTCATCTACGAAAAATCTGGTCGCGACAGGTCGCGACCGAAATAAAGCGGCAACAGGTCGCCGCACTCCAAAATTTGAAGGAGTCATAATGTCATCAGTACAAACAGTCGAAGAAAACACAACGCGCAAGTATCAACTTCTAATCGATGGCCAGTGGGTCGACGCCGCATCCGGCAAGACCTTCACTACGCCAAATCCTGCCACCGGCGAAACGCTCGCTGTAATAGCAGAAGCTGACAAGGAAGACATCAATCGGGCCGTAACGGCGGCGCGAAAAGCGTTTGAAGGCAAATGGTCTAAAGTAAGCGCGCGCGATCGTGGCCGCATGCTCTACAAGCTGTCGCAGTTGATTGAGGAGCACACGCCGGAATTAGCCGCTCTGGAAACAGCTGATAACGGCAAGCCCATTAAGGAGTCGACTTACGTTGATCTGCCGCAGGTTGCGGAGAACTTTGAATACTTCGCAGGCTGGGCCACGAAGATCGAAGGCGAAACAATTCCGGTCCCCGGGCAGATGTTCAACTACACTCTGCGAGAGCCGGTAGGCGTTTGTGGACAAATCATTCCCTGGAACTTTCCGCTCCTGATGGCGGCCTGGAAGCTCGCGCCTGCTTTGGCCGCAGGCAACACCATAGTGCTCAAGCCGGCCGAACAAACTCCGGTGAATGCGATGGAGCTGGGCAAGCTCATACAGGAGGCCGGTTTTCCTGACGGAGTAGTCAATATCGTTCCCGGTTACGGCGAGACTGCCGGCGCTGCATTGGCGTCACATCCCGGCATCGACAAAGTTGCCTTTACGGGTTCTACAGAAGTGGGCAAGTTGATTGCGAAAGCCGCTTCTGAGAATCTGACCAAGGTTTCGCTTGAGCTGGGCGGCAAAGCGCCGAACATCGTGTTTGCCGACGCTGACATCGAGCAGGCAGTTAACGGCGCGATGATGGGAATCTTCTTTAACCAGGGTCAGGTGTGTTGCGCCGGCTCGCGCCTGTTCGTACAGGATTCAGTGAAAGATCAGTTTCTCGATCGCCTGAAAGAGAAGTCCGCGAAGATCGTCGTTGGCGATCCGATGGACAAAGGGACGCACATGGGTCCACAGGTTTCGCAGGAACAACTTAACCGCGTCAAGAGTTATAGCGACATTGCGCGATCAGAAGGCGCCACGGTAGTGGCCGGCGGTGAATGCCCGACGCTCCCTGGAGCCTTCCAAAACGGCTATTTCTACCAGCCGACGATATTCTCGGACGTAAAAAACCAGATGCGCATCGCCCAGGAAGAAATCTTCGGCCCGGTGGTCTCGGTGCTTTCATTTGAGAATGAAGACGATTTGATCAAGCAGGCCAACGAAACCATCTACGGTCTCTCGGCCGGCATCTGGACCACGAATATCACTCGCGCGCATCGGTTCGCCAAAGAGATTAAGGCCGGCGTAATCTGGATCAATACCTACAACATGTTTAATGCTGCGTCGCCCTTCGGTGGTTACAAACAATCAGGGTATGGCAGAGAAATGGGCAAGCACGCGCTCGAGATGTATACCAATGTGAAGAGCGTATGGGTTGATTTGTCAGGCAAGCCGATTGGCTGGTTCGGCAAGTAAGATTGGAAATAACATCGCGCCGGCAAATTCGTGGAAAACGCTTTGCAAGCCGGCAGCATCTGTTAAGAGCCGCAGTGTTTCCCGTTAGAAGTGTTGATGCGGCGCTCTCCCTCTTAGCACGTTAAATAGAAAAGGAGACGCGTATGCATTTGCTAAAGAAAATCGGGGCCGCATCGTTCGTTTTTGCCGCGGTGCTGCTGCTGACCGCCTGTCCCAGTCAGACAACTATTTCCAAAATAAACGCCGACCCGGCCCGCTACCGCAATAAGGAGGTAGCAATCGTCGGGACCGTCAGAGACAGCTACGGAGCTCTGGGTCAGGGCGCTTACGAGATTGATGACGGCACAGGCAGACTTTGGGTGGTGACAAAGCGTGGCGTGCCTTCGCGCGGCGCGCGCGTGGGAGTCAAGGGCCATGTCTACACGGGCTTCAATTTTGGCGGCCGGAATTATGGAACTGTAATTGAAGAAACCGATCGGCGCTTCAAAGAACGCTAGGATGGTCGGTTCTAGTCTCTGACTTCGGTCAGCGTATGGTCGACAGAACAAAGGCGCAAACTCTCGGCAGGCGGGATATCGCAACCAGTCTTGACCGGGAGTTTTCGCGTTTACACCAGCAGTCCTGCGCTCTTGTCTCGGCTATCCCGATTGACGTCTTGTACGCCGTGCCGGGGCAGATAGAATCCTCAGCCACGCATCAACTCCCTGCAATTGGCGAAAGCATTCTTAGAGCCGCCGCAGCGATCGAGCAAACTTTCGGGGGTATTACAGCAAACCTCTGGGACGATCCGTTTGAGTGGACGCTGCCGGAATATCTCTCGACGCCGGCGAAAGTCAGGGAACACTTAGACGAAGTTGAAGCAACCCGGCAGCGCGCGTTTGCCAGTTTTACGGATGATGTTTGCCTGTTGAAACTTGTCGCTGTACCTTCAGGCGGCACGCGACCGTTAATCGACTTGCTCTTGGAAACGCTTCTCAAGGCCGCAAGTTTTCAGACGCAGGCGCTGATCACCCTGAAGATTCTTTCCGGGATCAGTCCGCCTGGGTTTATTATCTAGGGCAAGTCCTTTAGTCAGAACTAGTATTCAATCGTAAAACCAGTTAGCGAGGTCTTTCGAATGTATTGTCCTCAATGTGGACAGCAACAAATCTCGGATGTGATCAGATACTGTTCGAGATGTGGTTTTCTGCTTGACGGTGTCAATGCGGTGGTGGCGAGAGGGGGAACTCTGCCGACACAATACGTTCAGCCCGCCTACAGGCAAATGTCTCCGCGAAGTAAAGGAGTCAGACAGGGTGCGTTACTGATGCTGAGCACCCTGTTGCTTGTCCCGCTGGTCGCGATTTTCGCTGTGGCAATACTTGATCTTCCGGGAGTGATTGTCGGAGTCACCGCGATTACTTTAGTGCTGGGCGGATTGCTGCGAATTTTCTATGCGCTCCTGTTGGAAGAACCGGTGGCCCCGGTGAGTTCGGAGGCGCTTAGCGGGTATGCGCAACCGGGTGTGCCTCAATTCGCGCGCCCGCCGCAAAATTCTGCGTTGCCGCCGGCGCCGATTGACGCCATTCCAGCCTGGCGGTCGCGTCCAAACACCGCTGAGATATATCAGCCTCCCAGCGTTACGGAGAATACGACGCGACTCCTGAATAAAGACGAGAAAAAAAGCGACTAACCTAATCAGCCGCGCATTAGCGCGGACGAACGCGGATCCGACAACAACAATCACCGTATTGCTTGATCAGTCACCGCACCTTTCCGCGTTAATCCGCGGCTAATATTTTCCGGCAGATGATCGAAATCCTTGCAAACACTTCCTCGCTCGCTACTCGCCTTCGTGAACGCATCGAACTCGAAGGCCCGATCACTTTTTGTGATTGGATGAACTCAGCTCTTTACGATCCGCGCGACAGTTACTACTGCACCGCTCGCAGCCGCTGGGGCAGGAAAGGCGACTACCGCACCAGCCCGGAGCGTTCACCGCTATTTGCAAGGACCTTTGCTCGCTATCTTGCCCGCCTTCATCAGGAGCTTGGGCGTCCAACTGCCTGGACAATTCTTGAAGCGGGCGCCGGCGAAGGACGTTTTGCTGCAGGCCTACTGCGCACGCTTCAAGAGTCTTTTCCAGAGGTATTCACCGCAACTGCGTTTGTGATCGATGAAGTTAGTTCGATTTCGCGCGCACAAGCCGAGGAGCGTTTGCGTCCCTTTGGCGATCAGGTTCAATTTAACGGCATTGATGAGGTGGAAATAAATCCCGGCGTAGTTTTATCCAACGAGTTGCTGGATGCCTTTCCAGTCCACCGCATTGTTTTGGTTGATGGTGAGTTTAAGGAGTTTTATGTAACAGTCGACGACAAGGGAAATTTTGCCTGGCTGCTTCAAGAGTTAAGCGCGGTCCTGTCATCCCGATTGGAAGGATATTTTGAGGGAGTAAGCTGCCGACCCGCCAAAGGACAGGTTATTGAAGTTAGTCTTGAGATCGAGAGTTGGCTACGGAGAGTCGCAGCCACGATGCATTCTGGCTACGTCCTTACCGTCGATTACGGAGCTGAGGCCGAAGATCTCTATTCGCTAGGGGCGAACAGGGAGGGCACGCTACGCGGATTTCAACGTCACCAATTCGTGGAGGACTTGCTGGCGCAACCCGGCGAGCACGACCTGACTACCACCGTGAATTGGAGTTTTGTGAAAGCCGTTGGAGAGAGGGTTGGACTTGAGTTTGTAGAACTGAGTCGGCAGGATCAGTTCCTGCTGGCCAATGGCTTTCTCGAAGAATTGGAAATTGAATCCCGGCAAGCCAAAGACGAGGGTGAACGACTTAAGCTCAGCAGCGGCGCGCGCGAGATGATCTTGCCCGATGGGATGGCGGCAAGTTTTCAAGTATTGGTACAGAAGAAAAGAGTGAGATGACGCGCGTTGATCGGTATTGGAGCCCTCCCTGACGGTCGGGCTACTGCCCCGGCGCACGAGGCACCCACCTCAACTGGGCGATGACTGATCGTTGATTAGGACACAAGCTTAGGCATGCGCATGGCGTGCGCCGGGCAGTAGCCCGACCGTCAGGGAGGGCTCCGATAGCGCTTACTAAGAACAGGATGTCAATGAAACGCGACTACGAAATAATCGACGTCTGCCACACCGTTGAAGACGGGATGATCACTTACAAAGGTTTGCCGGCTCCGGTGATCACCGATCATCTTACGCGCGCTGCGTCGAAACAAGTCTATGAGGCCGGGACTGAGTTTCACATTGGCAAGATTGAAATGGTCGCGAACACCGGGACGTATCTCGACAGTCCGTTTCATCGATATGCAGATGGCGCCGACCTGGCCGGCCTCGACCTCTATTCATTAGCTAACCTTGACGGGCTCGTGGTCAGACGGGTCGCTGCTCCGGCGCGGGTCTCATTGGATGCAATCGAGGGGTTCGATTTAAGGGGCAAGGCAGTGCTTTTTCACACCGGCTGGGATCGGTTCTGGCGAACCGACGCCTATTTTGAGGGCACTCATCCATTCCTGACCGCTGAGACGGCGGAATATCTGGCGCGGTCTGGGGCCGCACTGGTGGGCATCGATTCATACAACATCGACAACACCAAAGACGGTAATCGTCCAGCGCACTCAATTCTGCTGCGCGCGGGAATTCCAATCGTCGAACATCTATGCGGTTTGGGTGAACTGCCCGATACCGGCTTCAAGTTTTTTGCTGTGCCGGTCAAGGTGAAAGGGATGGGAACTTTCCCGGTGCGCGCGTTCGCTCTCGTGGAAAGTTAAGACTTGCACAAAGGTTGATAGGATAGGTGTGGTCCCTGGGTGGGTCGAAGAATACAGAACCGGGAGCGGTAGCGACCGGGTCATGGACTCAACGCAAAACTTCGAGCGCCGCAAAATTGTAGCAAGATCAGATCCAGGTGAGTGGTTGACCCGGTCGCTACCGCTCCCGGTTCTGTATTTGTCGGCCCACGATCGATTGAATCTAAGCACCGTTTAATAAGGAGAAATCAAAATGTCACTAAGTGAATCACTATTACCCGAATTTGATAACGAGATGGCAAACACTCGTAAGACGCTGGAGCGTGTGCCGCATGACAAGGCAGACTGGAAGCCGCACGACAAGTCGACGGCGATGGGTGGTCTGGCGACGCACCTGGGCAATATTCCGACCTGGGCCGTCTACACAATCGATCAGGATTCGCTGGATCTTGCACCGGAAGGAAAGCCACTGCCTCCCACGGAACGCGCGAAGTCAACGGAGGAACTTCTCGCAACCTTTGATGCGAACGTAGCCAAAGCGCGAGCCGCGATTGCCGGTGCCAGCGACGCAGAGTTTTTCAAACCCTGGAGCTTACTGATGAATGGCAACACCATTCTGACAATGCCGAAGGTCGCCGTGCTCCGTAATTTCGTGATGAACCACCTTATTCATCATCGCGCACAACTAGGTGTTTACCTGAGATTGAACGACATACCGGTGCCTTCAATCTACGGTCCGTCGGCAGACGAGAGTCCGTTCTGAGGTTTGGAATCAAGGTTTTCGCGAGACGGAGGTGAAGATAAAGTGACCCAACACATTGGCATCGTGGCCGGCAGCGCCGAGGGGGCTGCCCTCTGTTACCGCACTATTTGTTTGGAGGCGCCGGCCGTCATGGGTGAGCATAATCACCCTGAGATAACCATGAACTCGATGCCCATGGCCGAACACATGGCCCTCATTCGCGCCGACGACTGGGCCGGGGTGGCCCGGCTTTTGGCGGCTTCGGCGCGTAAGGTGGCGAAAGCCGGAGCTGACTTCGCCATCTGTCCCGATAACACCTACCACCAATCGTTCAAATATTTAATCCCGCAGTCTCCGGTCCCCTGGCTACACATTGCGGCCGCAGTCGGCGCAGAAGCCCACCGTTTGGGCTATGTGCGGCTCGGAGTATTAGGAACGAAGTATCTGACAGAAAGCAGCGTCTACCCGGAGGCTCTGGAGGAATTCAAAATTGAGCGAGAGATACCCGATGAGGCGGACAGGGAAAAAATCAACGAGATCATCTTCAAGGAGTTAGTCAATGGCATCTTCCCGGAAGCCTCCCGGCTGTACTTCAATGAAGTAACGGAGAAGTTAAAGGCGCGTGGGTGTGACGCGGTCGTGCTGGGTTGTACGGAGATACCACTGATCGTGAGGCCGGACGACTGTCCTTTACCGACTCTAGATTCGACGCGCCTGCTCGCTAGAGCAGCGTTAAGAAGAGCGCTTGAGTGAATAGGTGCCGATGAAGCTGAGCTGGAGGTGAGGCGCACTGTAAGATTCCAGAAGCGCAAAGGCAGTTTCGTTTTACGCTAGGCTTACGCCCAATCAACCATTCATTAGCCAACTTTCGGAGGACGTGCGATGAACACTAAAGCTAAATTCGCGCCCGGGCACTCAAGAGCAGTGCCCATGCAATTAGCACTATGGCTCTTGTTGGCCGCGCTTACTGCAATGCCGAGTGTGGCACAGACTCGTCCGCGTGGCCGCGATTTAGGAATTCCGTTCCCGGGTCAGACCGGCCCAGCTAACGCGATCACAGACGTTGCCGGAATTGCTGTTGGGCATGTGACGCTCATCGAGGGCGAAGGCAAACTCGTGCCCGGAAAGGGGCCGATTCGGACAGGCGTCACGGCGATCCTCCCGCGACCGCGCGGCAACTGGGATCCCGTGTTCGCGGCGACGTACAACCAGAACGGTAACGGCGACATGACCGGCATCAACTGGATTAAGGAATCGGGCTTTCTCGAGGGGCCGATACTTTTGACCGGAACACATAGCGTGGGCACAGTGCGGGACGCCGCGATTCAATGGCAGCTAAAACACGGCCGGGAGTTTATCTTTACCTATCCCATCGTCGCTGAGACGTTTGATTTTTTGAATGATGCGAACGGTGAGCACGTGAAGGCTGCCCACGCATTTGCGGCCCTTGATAATGCCAAGCCCGGGCGTGTCGAAGAGGGTGCCGTGGGTGGTGGTACCGGGATGGGTTGCAATGGATTCAAGGGCGGTATCGGCACCGCGTCGCGCGTGCTGACCGCCGCGCAAGGTGGGTACACGATCGGCGTGTTGGTGCAATGCAACTACGGTGGCGACCTGCGAATCCTGGGAGTCCCGATTCGTTCCGAGATCACGGACCTTCCAACTTGCACAGTACTGCCGCAACCGCTGAGCAGGCCCTGGACGGCCGGCATTCCCCCATGCTCCGGAGCCAAGCGTAGCGCGGTCGAGGCGGGTGACTCTGAACATGAAGGCCGGGGCTCCATCATTGTGATTGTTGCCACTGACGCGCCATTGTTGCCTCACCAACTCGAGCGCATCGCAAGGCGCGTCAGCCTTGGACTCGGACGGTTGGGCAGTTTTGCCGGTAATTCATCTGGTGATCTGTTTCTTGCTTTTTCGACGGCAAACGCCGGCGCAGCGAAGCCCGAAGGCACACCGTCGCTTATCATGCTGCCGAATGATCGGATCGATCCACTCTTTCGAGCGACGATCGATGCGACCGAAGAGGCTGTTGTCAACGCTATGTTAGCGGCACAAACGATGACCGGTGCTGACGGTATTCGTGTCTTTGGTTTGCCTGGCGATCGCGTCGTCGAGATCTTGCGGAAGTACAACCGAATGAAGTAGCACTCAATGTACCTCCGCGGCTCTGCCGCTGCAAAGTGCGGTAAGGCTCTGCCTTACCGTTGAACAGAAATGACTGGAGGCTGTGCCTCCGATGGAGGCGTAGCCTCGAAAGAATAGGGCTGCCTACCGGAAAGGCGAAGCCTTTCCGTAATGTGCGGCAGCATCGCTGCGAGGCGAGTGGTCGATACTAAGGGATGAGTCCAGATCGTGGTTCCTCTTTTTTCTGCCCCGCAGGAATCAGCGGGTTTGGCCCTATCCTCTTCGTGTTGGGGTGCTTCGACGCAAAAACCGCAATCAGGTTGAAAGGCTTATTCCCGGCGTTGATGAATGTGTGCTGCACACCTGCCGGCACTCTCGCCACGTAAGGTGCTTGAACAGTAAACGTCTTGTCGCCGATTCGGTATTCGGCGGTGCCTTCGAGCAGCACATGCGCCTCTTCCGTGTCGTGCACATGAAGTCCTGGACCACCACCCGGGTGCGTTTCCGTGATAATGAACGAGAGTGACTCAAACCCGTACTGATCACCGTTTAGACGGTGGGTGAACTCACCCGGCACCCGGTAGTAGTAGTCCAACTGATCAAAATTGAAAACGAAGGCAGTGGGGTCGTGAGGTTTCTCTGGCGGGCGCGTGAACTCTTTATCAGGGAGCTTCTCATGGCTAGCGTTCTCTTGCTTTACCGGCGGGGGAACGCCGCTTTGCTTTTGAGAAGTAGCAGCGTTCCCGAAGATTACTATGGCTGAAATCGTAAGTACTACAGAGTAGATCAGAAATCTTCGAGCGGGCGTTTTCGGTCCAGATGTATTTCTCATTCGTGAAGAGTAGCCTATTAGACGCGCCAACCATACTGCCGCAGCGTGTAGCCAACTCATTCAACAGGAATCACTAATAAGTTGTTTCAGCGACAATCTCAGACAGATTATGTTTCGCCGGCACGCGCAGTGGAGCCGGTGCGGATACGACGGCACGCATTTCCACCCAATTGTTAGCCAGGTCGGCCAGCAGAATTGACATCGCCAGGCAAGCCCAAATAATTGCTTGCGCGATTTCTATTCCCAAAGTTTCCCAACCAGTGACTCCTAACACAAAGCGCCCTTCAATAAATACCAGCGCGACTGCGTAACTGCGCATCACCCACTGACGATGCAGCGCAATCTTTCGTTTGTACGCGAATACAAACGCGACGGCGGTAGTCCCAATTAGCATTACAGCATCGACCAGCGCCAGAACCGTAAATGATCTGGGGAAACCCATGCGCTCTTCGTAGTACTGGATGTATGCTCCCAGCGGCGCCACAACGATCACCCCGACCACATAGATACGGCCGAGAATGCGATGCCCCAGAGTAAAGCGACGTCGCAGGCGGTCGGAGAATTGCAGCGGCGCCAGCAGAAGCACGATGGCGCCGAAAATGCCGTGCGGCAGCAACCACCATTTGAAAGGCTGGTAGTGTTCCCAGATCGGATTCGTCGGTTCGACGAGAAAGCGCTCGTTGTGATACAGCACATAGGCCGACATTATTCCAATCAAGCCAAAGACGACATGCTTTGAGTTAAGTCTCGCCAACATAGGGGGCTCCTTTGGGTTTTTGTGCTGTTAGGTAACGCGCAAAATGGCAGGGAAAAGGGCCAGCTTCTCGCGGTAGTTCCTGGATTGGCCACTGAAAGGTTAAAAGGCGTAGCTGCAAAAGGCGGGCTTGCCCGGCTCTTGTATAGCCAGCTAATTTGAAACTGCGTAAGCTGTGGATTCGATTTCTCGGTCGCTCTTCGCATCTGCCTCAACCTTCACCCAAGTCCCATTGAAGGCTGCTGTCCCGCAAAGAGCGTCGATTGCCAGGTCATCCGTCACATCGTTGATGCTCCCGCCGGCGTGTTGCTGAGCGACGTCCATTTGAACTCCAGGGCGATCATGTCCCCAGCCATGGGGGATACTTACCACGCCCGGCATCATCTCCTCGGATATTTCGATTGGTACTACTACGCTTCCTACTCTCGAACGAACCGTGACCTCCTGACCCGCTGTCAGTTGGCGATGCGCAGCATCAACCGGGTTCATAAGAATTGTGCACTGTGGCTTGCCCCTGACTAATCTTTGACTGTTGTGCATCCAGGAGTTGTTGCTGCGAAGCTGTCTTCGCCCAATCAATAACAGATTGCCGTTCCCGGGAAGCGAGGTCCCATCAAGCAGTTTTGTTTTCACACGTTCGACGTCTTTGACGAGGACTTCCGGCGCCAGGTCGATCTGTTTATCGGCAGTACACAGACGCTCAGGCAAACAGGTTCGCAAAGGCCCCAGATCGATTCCGTGGACCGCCTTTTTGAGTCTGCGCAAAGTCAGACCTTTCGAAAAAGGATTCAGCTTTGCGCCGTAAGGTCCAAAACGTAAACCCAGGTCAAGAATTCTTTCCGGTCCGAAGAATCGTTTCATTAGACTCCGCTTGATCCGCCCGGATACAACGTCCTGTTCCATGCGTGTTTGCAACTCGATAAAGATCTCCCAGTCGTGTCGGGTCTCCGCGTCCTTCTGAAATAATGCCGGCGAAAACTTGGCCGTGTTACGAACTGCCAACAGATTAAAGGCAACGTCAAAGTGTGCACGCTCGAGCGACGAACTTGGCGGCAGGATAATGTGCGCGTGTTTCGTCGTCTCATTGATGTAGGGATCGATTGAGACCATAAACTCGAGGCCGCTGAGCGCCCGATCCAACTGATGACCGTTTGGTGTCGATAGCACGGGGTTTCCGGCAGAGGTTACCAGCGCCTTAATTTGTCCCGGGCCTTCGGTCAAAATTTCTTCCGCTAGTGCGACTACCGGAAGCTCTCCGGAAAATTCAGGTAGCTTGCGCACCCGGCTATGCCAGCGTGCAAAACTACCTCGCGGCGCCAACGACTCCGGCGCCGTCACCGGATCAAATGCCGGAGTCGTAAACATCGCTCCGCCCGGCCGGTCTAGATTTCCGGTCACAGCATTCAACGTATTAATCAACCACTGGCAGACGCCCCCAAACTCCTGAGTGCTGACACCGATTCTTCCGTAGCAGACGGCCCCGTCGGCTGCAGCAAATTCTCGCGCGAGTGTGCGTATTTGCCCGGCGTCAATTCCGGTTATTGAGGCCACTTTGTCGGGAGGAAATTTCGCCACCAAATCCCGGATAGTTTCCACTCCTTTAGTAAATTCGGCGAGAGGTCCGAGGCGGGTTAGCACTTCGTCAAAAACAACGTGCAGCAACGCCAGCAGCAACAGCACGTCGGTGCCGGGCTTTATGAACAGATGACGGTCTGCCAGGCGTGCAGTTTCCGTGCGGCGCGGATCGATGAGTATTACTTTGCCGCCGCGCTCGCGAATCTCCTGTAACCGTCGGCCCATACCGGGAGCAGTCATCAGGCTGCCATTTGAGACCGCCGGATTCGCGCCCAGGATCAGAAAAAAATTCGTGCGATCGAGATCCGGAATGGGAAGCAGCAGTTGGTGACCAAACATCAGGTAACCTGCCAGGTGATGGGCCAGTTGGTCGACGGAAGTTGCAGAAAACCTGTTCCGCGTATGCAGGCTGCGGATAAATCCAGGTGCGAACAGCAGAGCGCCATAGTTATGAACGGTGGGATTGCCAAGGTATGTGGCGATGGAACTTCTGCCGTACCTGGCGTTAATACGCTTAAGGTTCTGCGCCACCTCATCAAATGCTTCGTTCCAGCTGAGCCGTTGCCAACCCTGAGCAGTGCGGCGCTCTGGATACTTCAAACGGTCGTCATCGTAGTGAAGATCTCCCAGGGCGGCGGCCTTCGGGCAGATGTAACCGCGGCTGAACGGATCGTCTTTGTCACCGCGGATGTCTAACCGGTTTCGAGTTTCGAGTTCCGAGTTCCGAGTTTCAAGCTGATGTTCAGAGAGTTGTTCCGGTCCTGCCTCCTGCGCCTGCCGCCTGCTCCTGATTTCGATGCCGCATATCGCCTCGCAGAGATTGCAGGCGCGGTAATGAGGAGAGCTGTTGTCGGTGGTTGTCATGACACGGTGAATTCCGACTTGTTTAGCGCGAGCATTTGGGAAGAAGCCTGACTCATGGGTGCCAAGTTTCACGGCGTCGCCGGAGGATAGAGCCGATCGAACTCTGGATCACCGTGAAGCAATGCGAGATCGGGATCCTGCCTGGTCCACGTCGCATCGCGGTAGCCCGACTCCCACGCTTTCTTGATAGCTTTCAGCGCGTCCGCCGCATTATTCATGCCGCAGAAGACGCAGGCTATGTTGTACAGAATCATCGAGTCGTCAGGTCGGAGAGCCATGGCCATGTCTGCCTCTCGCTTCGCGTCTTCAAAGCGGCCCTGCTTGGCATAATCGCCACCCAGCAACACGCGGACGCGCGCGTCCTCTGGAATCTTCTTTAAGTGCTCTTCGTAGATCGCGACTTCACGATGCAGATAATTGTTTAGCGCATCCGTTTTCCCAAGCGCACCAAGAGCATTGTGAATGGGAATGGTTGTATTGTAGTTCTCACCTGCGTGTGCGAGGGCCTCCTCCATAATGTCCACGATTTCCTGATACCGTCCGTCGGAGAAGAGCACGCGTCCCAGCAGATAGTAGCCACCATCAAGATCGGGATTCCGGCTTAGCGCCGCCCGCAACTTGTTAGCGGCCTCGTCGTATCGCCGTTCGGCGAAAATCACCCACGCCTCGGCCAATTGAATCTCGGGTGCGTCATTGTCATTCACGCTCGCCTTCTGCGTCGCCGCAACCGCTCGATCGAGCCATTGTGGTAAGCGTTCGAAGTGGTAGTAGTACTGCGCGCAGACGTTTGCCAGCCCCGCGTGCGCGAGCGCGAAGTCCGGATCGAGTGAAACTGCGTTCTCGTACATCTGCAGGGCAAACAGCAGATCCTGCCTGCCGACGCGACGAGCATAGTTTCTTCCCCGCAGGTAGAGGTCGTAAGCCTGCATATTCTCGGTCGGTTTAGCTGAAAGCGCCTTCTGCTCTTGCGGTGAGAGAGTGATCCGTAAAGCAGCAGCTATCTTCTGCGCGATCTCGTCCTGAACTTCGAACACGTCCTTCATCTCGCGGTCATATCGTTCCGACCACAACGGAAAATCCGTGGCAGCGTCGACAAGCTGAGCGTTGATACGCAAGCGTGCCCCCGCTCGACGTAGACTGCCTACCAGCACGTACGACGCGCCCATTTCCTTTCCAACCTGTCCGGCTGTCACCGATTTGTCACGGTAAGCCAGCACCATTGCCCGGGAGAATGTCTTCAGTCCCTTAATCTTCGACAACTCCGTGGTGATGTCTTCAGTAATACCGTCGCGCAGGTATTCGTCCTCTTTCATCCCACTGAGGTTTTCGAAGTATAGAACGGCAATCGAGTGGTCCTTAGGCGTCGATGCGGTTCGCCGAACTCCACTTCCTCCGGTAGCGTGTTGTCCCGAGTTGAGATCGCGCTTCAATCTTTTGAGCGCCGTCTTTAGATCAGTGGCGCTCTGATACCGCAGGTCACGGTCCTTCTCCAGGGCCTGACCAATAATCCGGCTGAGCTCCGGCGGGAGAGACGCATTGAACTGATTTAGCGGCGTCGGATCTCGATTCAGAATAGCGTCAAATACGACCGCCGATGTCTCTCCGTGAAATGGCACCATGCCGGTCGCCATTTGATAGAGGACGGTGCCGAGCGAAAACAGATCTGTACGCGCATCGGTGATCTCCCCGCGCGCCTGCTCGGGCGACATGTAAGCGACGGTACCAATCGTCGCACCTGCCGACGTCAGCTGGTCCTTACGTACCGTGGCCACCATGGAATTAGGGTCTGTGTCGTTGCGGCGATCAAACTTAGCCACGCCGAAGTCGAGAATCTTTGCCTGTCCGCGCGAGGTCACAAATATGTTTGCCGGCTTCAGATCGCGATGCACGATTCCTTTCGAGTGAGCGGACTCGAGCGCGTCCGCTAGCTGCACGCCGAGGGTCAGAACCGACTCGATCTCGAGTGGGCCACGCCGAATGCGGTCGCTGAGCGACTGGCCGTCCAGCAACTCCATCACGATAAAGTGCTGTGACTCGTGCTGCTCAATGCCGTGGATCGTGCAGATATTGGGATGATTGAGAGCCGACGCCGCGCGCGCCTCCCGCTGAAAGCGCTGTAGCAGACTCTCATCATCCGCGAGTGCCGGTGTCAGAAATTTCAGGGCGACATGGCGGCCCAGGTTCGTGTCTTCGGCTTCATAGACGACTCCCATCCCGCCTTCGCCAAGCTGCGACGTGATGTGATAGTGCGATATGGTCCTGCCAAGCATGGGGGTGGCCTCCGGAATGATGTTGATGAAGCTTCTTTTCGACTGACTGCTGACTTCGGACTCTGACCTCTTAGCATGTGGGCGGCCATATTAGTACAGTCGAGTGCCGCCTTGGAAGTAGTAATCTGACTTCCGGAAATCGCAGTGCAAATCCGGGTAACCTGCGGATAGCTTTTCTCAGCTGAATTAGTTGTCGATGCCTTGATTCCAATCGAGCGCAGCTTGTTTGAGTTCAGGGTTCTCAACCCAGGGTTTCCCCGAAACGAATGAGACCTTATCGTAAACCAGCACGATAGTTCCAATTGGTAGTAGCTTGCTTAACTCGCGGGCGGCGAAGATGGGAATGCGAATGCAACCATGACTTGCCGGTTCGTTTGGTACGCTACGATATCCGTGAATCGCCACGCCGCCGCTAATGTAGTTGGAGTAATACATCGAACTGGACGGACCCGTCTCCCAACCGGCGACCTTGTCATAAACAACGAACCTGCCGCGCGGCGTGTGGGCTACGCTCATCTGACCCTCATCCTCAAACGGCTTGCCGCTACCGGTAGAGACAGGCAGGGCTCTTACGTTACCTTCATCGTTAATCACCAGCAGCACCTGACGATCTAGATCCACCTCAACATGGGCGTACTCCGGTTCGCGGGCTTTAGGCGAGCTGCTCTTGCGAATCGCCTCCAGCTCATCGAGCGTAAGCTTGCCTGTCACAGTGCGGTTCTCCCATTTCTGGAAGGCGATCAACGCCGCCTGCGTTGCCGGATCGAAACGCCCGTCGACCGCGCCGGTCCAGTAGCCCATGTCTGCGAGCCGGCGTTCGGCTTCTCTCGTTTGTGCACGGGTAAAAGATGCGCCATGCTTTCCGCTCGACTTCGCGCTCGCGATCGGCGGTGTGGAAATCAAAAGTAAACAGATGGTAACAACGAATTTCATTTTGACCTTTGAGCGTCTCATGTGCGTCTCGCCTATTACATTTTAGTCCGTGACGGCTCCTTGGCAACCCGCGGAGCGGGCTATCCTGACTGGGTTAACAAATTCAACCCAATAACGCCGAAACCCGTTGAGACCCCTCTTGTCGTCGGCGACGATAGCTGTTAATAGTGACCGCATGACTTTACCCTACGGCCGCGATGCATTGCGTGGAAAAATAGCTGTGGTCGCTGGCGCTACTCGCGGCGCCGGCAGAGGTATCGCCGCCGCTCTCGGCGAAGCAGGTGCGACCGTCATCTGCACGGGCCGAACCAGCAGCGTTAGAACTATTCCTTCAGACTACAATCGCAGCGAGACAATCGAGGGAACCGCGGAGTTGGTGACGAGCCTGGGTGGCAAGGGAATAGCCATAGCAACAGACCACCTCGTAGCTGATGAAGTAAAGACGCTTGCGGAACGACTGCAAAAAGACTTCGGAAGAATTGACTTGCTAGTGAACGACATCTGGGGTGCGGAGATTCTTAAGGGCGGTCCCTCCGAGTGGAACACGCCATTGTGGGAGCTCGATCTGGAGAAGGGTCTGCACATCTTGCGTCTTGCAATTGACACTCACATCATTACTTCAAAGTTTCTTCTTCCGCTACTCATTTCCGAACCCGGCGGACTCGTCGTCGAAGTTACAGATGGCACGACGAAGTACAACGCTGAGCACTATCGAATTTCGGTTTATTACGATTTGGCCAAAGTCTCAGTGAACAGGCTTGCCTTCTCACAAGGGCACGAACTCGCCCCGTATGGTGCCACAGCCGTGTGTGTCACGCCGGGCTGGTTGCGGTCAGAGATGATGCTCGAGAACTTTGGTGTCACCGAGGGCAACTGGCGTGAGGCCCTCGATCTGGCCCGGGCCCGGAAAGGCGAGCCAGTGGCGCCACCCGATTTTGCGCTTTCGGAGTCGCCTCGCTACGTCGGTCGCGCGATTGTTTCACTGGCATTAGACCCTGACCGCAAACGTTGGAATCAGCAGTCGGTTAGTTCAGGTGAACTGGCGCAAGTGTTTGGCTTCACTGATTTGGACGGCACCAGCCCGAACATCTGGCAACACATGGAAGAGGCAGAGAAGAAATAGTTGTGGTCCGATGATACGTATCGGTCTAACAAATAGCTGGCGCCCTGGTTTGAAATTATCTGTGCCTCCTTTGCGCACTCTGTGCCTCTGTGGTGAGTGGTTGTTTTAGCGTTTATTCACCACAGAGACACAGAGAACACCGAGGTTTCAGAGAGAAGGGAAGAGTGCACCCACAAATACATGCTCACCAAAATTTTTGGACTCCTTACAAATTTTTGTTTTTAAAAACTCGCAGAACTTTTCCGCTCGTTTTTGAGTATTAGACCAGCAGTCTTCCCTGCAACACTTAACCAATACCTTTATTCCGAAGTATTGGAATATCTGCCAGATTTCTGGACGAAAGGACTACGACTATGAAGCAGAGACTATTTGTCGTCGCTAGCTTGATTCTTCTTCAAGCATCGACCTCGATCCCTTCGATTTTCGCGCAACAACCAAACGCTCCGCAGCGTTCGTACCAACAGGCCCGGCGTGTGCTGGACGACGCGATCGAAGCTCACGGAGGACTCGAAGCGATGCGCGCAATCAAAGACTTTACTCTCAAAGAGAAAGGCAAACTCCATGCGCGCTTTCAAAGCCCCGCCGCAGAACCGTTCGTTGTCGGGTCCTCAGAGGAAACTCTGATCGTCGATACGGATCGTGGTTTTGTCTTCGATGATCTGAAGGCCGCAAACACCGGATTCAATAACTGGATCAAAACTGTAATCAAAGGCACAGAAGGTCAAACGTTTGACATGTGGTCGAAAACAGCAACGCCGATAGCCAACGCTTCTATAAACAACTTCCGGGGACAGATGCGCCGGCTGCCACCATTCGTATTGCTCGAGGCAATGGACCGCGCCTCCACTCTTCGTTGGTTAGGTGAAGATGAAATCGGAGGCAAGCGTCAGAAAGTTATCAGCGTTATGCGGCCGGATAATCAGCTGTTGACGCTTTCGTTTGATGCGCAGACCAATTTGCTAACCAGGTATGGCTACCTTTACGCCGACCCGGCGACCGGCGACGCTGAGATAGCACAATCGTATTCAGGCTATCGCACAATCGGCAAGTTGAAGCTTCCCAGCGGACGTATTTTGTACAACTCCGGCGGTATCATTCAGGAAACGGAGTATACCGATCTGCAAATCAACACGCGGCCTGCGGACAATCTATTCCAGGGTCCGGACGGCTTTGAAAAACTCGCCGCGCCGCCGGCCACACCGCCACCACCCGCCGTGAGTAAGATCGCCGAAGATGTCTACATCCTGGAAGGATTAGCCGGAGGAACGCACAACGTCCTGTTCGTGGCCTTCAATGATCATGTATTGGTGGTAGAGGCTCCGGAACAAATTCTCTATAACAACAACTCGGTGCAGGCGCTGGCAAAGATTAAGGAAACGGTGCCAGGTAAACCGATCAAGTATTTGGTTCTGACGCATCATCATTCTGATCATGCGGGCGGGTTTCGCGAGTACGTTGCTGAGGGGGCTACGATTGTCACCACTGCTACAACGAAAAACTTTCTTGAAAAAGCCGCGGCCGTTGAATCTTCGCTGCTGCCGAAGTTAACGGCGAGTAACAAGTTGACTATTGAGACCATCGCAAACAAGAAGCGAGTTTTTCAGGACGACAAACACCTCGTGGAGTTGTACGACATTGGCCCAAATCCTCATGCAAATGAAATGTTGATAGTGTACTTGCCCAAGGAGAAAATTTTGTTTCAGGCTGACATGGTCAACCCGGCAGCCAACGGAACAATTCCAATTGCACAAGACCCAACGATTAGTTTTAGCGAAAAGCTGCAGCAGTTGGGATTAAACGTGGAAAAGATCTACGGCGTGCACGGGCGATCTACTACATTGGAGGAGTTGCGAACGTCGATTGAGAAGCGACGCGGTTCAGATCTGAAATAGTCCGCGGACTAACAACTAATACCGCCTTGACGAGTCGCTAAATCGCTCTCATGATGGTTCGTTTTTCAGTCACCATACTGAGGGGACCTAAGAGAGTTAATGAGTCGTCAGCAACGGGCAAAACGAGCGCTTACGCGCCAACTGGCCTACCAGGAAAAAAAATCCGCGAGCGTTCGCGGTCGCGAACCCGAGATCATTTTGAACATGGAACGTTCGTCTGCGAACGTGCGATCGACTATTGAATCAGTTTATCCAATCGATCGAAATGCTCATGTGTTGGAAGTCGGAAGCGGCGCTCACGGTCTCATCTTCTTCTTCGGGAGGGAGCATGCTGTCGGGGTTGATCCGCTCGCACGTTCCTACGCCAAACTCTTTTCGGCCTGGCAGCATCGGGTACCTACCGTAGCCGCTTTCGGCGAGGCGCTTCCTTTTCGTGAAAGCTCCTTCGACATAGTGCTGAGCGATAATGTTGTAGATCACGCTGAGTCGCCTAAAGCAATCGTGGCTGAGATCGCCCGCGTACTAAAACCGTCAGGGTTGCTCTACTTCACGGTGAACATACACCATCCGATTTACGCCCTTGCCTCTCGGATACATGCAGGCTGGAACAAGCTTGGCATCAAGTATGAGATCGGACCCTTTGCCGACCATACTGTTCATCTAACGCTGAGCGAAGCGCGACGACTGTTTGAAGACCTACCTTTTCGCGTCCTGCGAGAGTCTAATAATATCGAGCGATCCAGGACAGCCGCTAAACAGCGCCCGCCGCGCCATGCCGGTGATAGATTGAAACGAATCTTCTTTAAGAACGCGCTCTATGAGGTGATCGCGATAAGAGACGCGAATGCACAATGAAGCCAGTGCCCATGCGGTCTCTTCTAATCGTAAGAGTGGGGGCAAGTCCCGCCTGCCCGACCCCGAGCTAATCAGAGTGCCTAATCTTTCCAAATAGCTCCCAGTCCGAGTTCCCACATTCGCTTGTTAAATGAGGGAACATCCTTCTCGAGAATTTCAGTGCCTCTGGCTTTCAACGAAGACCATTCCGTGTTTAGTTGCTTTAGCCGATCCAGCGACGGCTGATTCACACGGGGGATATCACTTTCTGTCTGGTTGATCAAAAACAGATAATTCGCGGTGAACTTATTCGGAAAATTCTCAACGTCGTCGTACGCCTTTGATTTACGTTGCACCATATCCTCATCCCAGCTCTTCATTTTCTTTAGCAGTGCCTCGCCCTCTTTTCTGGCGACGCTGAATTTATCGCCGGCCGGTATTGAACTAAGCAGCGATTCTAACTGTTTCTGTTTTTCGTACAGGCTGTTGACCATGCGGTGCATTGACGCCAATTCGGTTTCCATGGCCCACATTGTCTGATGATATTCCGCGTAGACGGACGCACTTGTTGGGTAGAGAGGATTTGCAAGTACCTCAGTTTCGGTTGAGGCGGTCTGTGCACCCAGCTTTACGGTAATACTGTATTTCCCTGGCGGTGCTTTGTGTCCGGCGTAACTGATTTCCATGTCAACCCCAGGCACTCCCGGCATGGTTGCATAACGCATATCCCATACAAACCTATTGAGCCCTTTAGCCTTTGGCAAAAGCGGTTCTGGCTTTGGCGCGCCTTCATACTTCGCATACTTTTCATCGGCCTTTGAAGAAAAGCTGCGCACCATGTTTCCCGCCGCGTCTTTGATCTCCATGCTGACTTGGTCGTCTTTTTTCAACTCGGGCAGTTGATAGTAAACCACCACTCCGGTTGCGGGATTCACACCTCTCAGTTTGTTAGCGCCAGTAAACTCCTCCTCCGGCGGCTCTGTCGGCTGGTCCATTTCGCTGGACCCATTTACCAGGTAAGCATTCTCAGGTCGATAGATCGCGAAAGAAGCCGCGTTTTTTTGGTACTGACGAATGACACTTAAATCATCCAATATCCAAAACGATCTTCCAGAGGTGGCTGCAATCAGGTTTCCCTTGTGTACGCGAAGATCGGTTATTGGAGTAACCGGCAAGTTCAATTGAAATGGCGACCAGTCCTTGCCGCCATTCCAGGATAAAAACAGGCCGAGTTCGGTACCAGCAAACAAGAGGTCCTTGCGCACCTCATCCTCGCGCACCACGCGTGTGAAGGCATTGGCAGGAATACCTTTGTCAATCTTTGTCCAGGTATTTCCATAGTCCACCGTTTTATACAAACCCGGAGAGTGGTCGTTGAACTTATACCGTGTGGTCGCGATGTAAGCTGTCGCTTTGTCATGCGGGGACACTTCAATGGCATTGATCAAACACTCTGCTAACCCGGGCGGCGTTACGTTTTTCCAGTTAGCGCCACCGTCTCGAGTCAAATAAACAAGCCCGTCATCACTACCCGTCCAGATCACACCCTTTTCGTGCGGCGACTCCATGATGTAACTCAGCGTGCCGTAATTTTCGGCGCCGACTGCTTCGTTTGTGTATGGCCCACCGGGTTTCCCCTGTTTTTCCTTTTCGTTGCGGGTCAGATCAGGTGAGACTTCCTTCCACGATTTACCCAAATCACTTGTCTTCAGCAGGTATTGAGATCCATGGTAATAAGTATTGGGCTCGTGTTTGCTCCAGATGATTGGAGAATTCCAGTTGAAACGATACTTGATGTCTTTCGCATCCATACCCAGGTATTGAATGGGCGCGGCCATGATATTCGTGCCGGCCTTCGCGTTTACATCTAGTACCTCGATCGTTCCCTGGTAACTGTCGCCCAGCACATATTTGGGATCATCCGGATTAAAGGCGAGAAAAGCACTCTCACCGCCGGCAGAATACGTCCAGCTTGCAGGAGTAATCCCGCTGCTATTCAATTCGCGACTGGCAATGGAAACAGATGTATTGTCCTGTTGTCCTCCATAAATACGATAGGGAAACTGATTGTCGACGTTGATGCGATAAAACTGCGCCGTCGGCATATTATTTTGCGTGCTCCAGCTCTTTCCGCTATTGAAGGTTATTGCCGAACCGCCATCGTTGGAGATGATGAAGTTGTTGGGGTTGTCGGGGTTGATCCAGAGATCGTGAAAATCACCGTGGGTGCCGGACAGCGTCTCCCATGTCTTGCCGCCATCCGTCGAACGCAGTGCAGGTGCGCTCATAACATAAATAGTGTTTTCATTCTTTGGATCAATGAATAACTCAATGTAGTACCATGCTCGCTGCACGAGCCGATGATCGTTGGTAATACGACTCCACTTCTTACCGGCATTCTCCGAAACAAACAATCCACCGGCTTCTTTGTCAGAATCACTTTCGATCAGTGCATATACTTTTTCCGGATTCGAACGACTTACCGCAATCGCCATCTTGCCCATTTCTTCAGGCAATCCGTTTTTCATTTTTTCCCACGTATCCCCGCCGTCGGTGGATTTATACAGACCGCTGCCCGGACCCCCGCTGATCACCTTCCAGGGAAGCCGGCCGTGTTCCCACATCGCCGCATAGAGTATTCGCGGATTAGTCATGTCCATTGATAGTTCTGCGGCGCCGGTCTTATCGTCGACAAACAAAACATTCTTCCAGTTCGCCCCGCCGTCGGTTGACTTGTAGATACCTCTTTGAGGTGAGTGGCTGTATAAGGCGCCCTGGGCCGCCAGCAATACGATGTTTGGGTTTTTAGGGTCGATGACGATGCGCGAGATATGCTGAGTCAATTCCAAGCCAACGTTCTTCCAAGTCTTGCCGGCGTCAGTTGACTTATATACGCCGTCCCCTGAGTGGGTCATCACACCACGAACTGCATGTTCCCCCATACCCACGTAAACTACATTCGGATCGCTTTCGGCAACAGCCACCGCGCCGACAGAGCCGGTCTTGAAATACCCATCGGAGACATTCCGCCAGGTGATTCCCATATCATCTGTCTTCCAAAGCCCGCCACCGGTGGTTCCCATGTAATAGGTTTTCGGATCGCCCACCACTCCGGTGCCGGCATTGGAACGCCCGCCACGAAATGGGCCAATGGATCGCCATTTAACGGTTTTGAAAATGCTGTTGTAATCATCGCCCTTTTGTTGAGCCGTCGCGTTTTGTGGAACTTGCGCCGACAGATGTCCCACGAGGAAGCAGGATAAAAATATTGATAGAAGGAATTTTGACATTGGGAGAATCCTCACCAAATAGAATTTGCGAGATGATACACGACTACACTGAAAACGCTGAAAGCGTTCGCTAATTCCAGCCCAGGGTTGCGCCTGGCAACCCTGGGGGAAACGCATATAATTTCTCGAAGGCGCAACTCTGAAGGAGTTGCGACGACTCTTGCACGTACCCATGAATTTCGACTTTTTGTGCCAAACCAGGATGAAGCGCGCGGGACCCCAGGACCCGACTGGGAAATAATCTACAGTCGAATCATCACAACTAACGTTGGTACTCGAACTGCAATCGGCCGCTTCGCGCGCTCTGCAATTTGTTTGTGCCGGCGATCCCTGGATCCCCACTTCGCTCCACCCCGTGCTTTATGCTAACGTCCGCTCCGCGGACTCAACGGTCGTCGTCCACCAAATCCCAGGAGGTTAAATGTCGAAGCCATTAACAATTTTCATGATTGCCCTTGTTGCCCTTTCGCTGGGCATAATCAGCGGTCCCATAGCCGAGGGCCAAACGAGAAATCGCACAATTCCTCGCCACCGAGGAAGAAGAACGAAACCAGTTACGCCGGTCAGCGCGAATGCCCTGACCATGACCAAGACGCCGTCGGGCCTCATTTACATAATTACGAGAAGTAGTGCTGGGCAGGCGCCGCGATCGGGAGAAACAGTTGTCGTTAACTATACCGGGCTGTTGGGCAGTGGGATGAAATTCGATAGCTCTCTCGACCGCGGGCAGCCGTTCAAGTTCAAACTTGGTGCGGGGCGTGTGATTAAGGGGTGGGATGAAGGGATCGCAAAGCTGCGCGTCGGTGAACAGGCGACGCTGATAATCCCGCCGCAGCTCGGTTATGGAGAGAGGGGCGCCGGCGGTGTGATCCCACCCGACGCCACGTTAATCTTCATCGTTGAACTGATCGGAGTAGAAGCAGCCCCCACGTTGAATTAGATGTGCGCGGGGCAAACGGCGTTCTACTGGCTTTCCCGATTTCCCTGTTGCCTGATGAATTGGCTATGAATAGCGTCGATTCGCGCGAGAGCAAATCCGTTCGAGTAAACATCGCCCGACGGGAGGATGCCGAAAAGATTACGGCTGTAATCAACTCTGCCTTTCGCAGCGCCGAGGATTTTTTTGTTGAGGGAGATCGTGTCAACGTTGGAGAGGTCCTGAACTTCCTCGAGTACGGGAAAGTTTTTATTAGCTGAAAGCGAAAACACACTGCTCGGCTGCGTATACATCGAACCACGCCACCTCGATAGCAGCCGTTCATCAGCTCAGTCCCAGGATCGTGCCTATCTGGGACTTCTGGCGGTTGCTCCGGCGCATCAGCAATCGGGCCTGGGCTCCATGCTCATGGATGCAGCCGAAGACTATTGCCGTGCGCTCGGGCTGAGATTCGTGGATATTAAGGTCGTCAATCTTCGTGAGGAACTGGCTGGCTTTTATCGCAAACGAGGATACGTCGAAACGGGGACTTCCGCCTTTCCAGCAGAGGTCGAGACGAAGCTACCCTGCCATTTCATCGATATGTCGAAACCTCTCGACGCTTAGGGATGAGTCTGAACTCGCAAACCGCCATCATAGACAGCAACATCCGAAACATTTCACTTCTTAAATAGTTTTGCGAACGCGTCACGAGCATCCGTCGGAGGGCCTGACGAAGTTTCGCGCTCGATTATGATTCGAGCCGCGAATAGTTCGCACTGGTTGCGCGCGTGTTTGTTCACTATCCGTGCGGGGATCGGTTTATTACATTCCAAGCGCGCCCCCGGATCGAAATGTGTGCACTGACGGCAGCTGTGGAGGTCAGCGTTGCACTTTGGACAAGAGCTGTCGAAGTTGATGTTCGCCGGAGCCTTTGCTCCGCACGCGGTGCACTTTGACGCTTCGCCAAATGCCATCATGCGCGGCGAGCGCGGGCCCTCACGATCCTGAGGCTTCGACTGCGGCTTGGATTGCGACTTTGGTCGCTGCGGCTCGCGATCGCTTTCCATATAGCCGCGCTGACGGTATTTGCTCATCTTATTCCTACCTGATTCAACAGGACGCCGCGAATCATACTTGAAGTCGAGAAAATGCGACAAGTAAACCTGCAGCGTGAATGGGAACATATGGCCCATCGTCACCGTATTTCTCACTGAGCGGGAGTGCGGAGATGCAGCCTGTGATTCTTACTCGATTGCGCTTCTAAGTGACGAACTTAAGTTTGCAACATTAGCTTGACTGGTTCGTCTGTGAACAACTGCTGAGTTCGAACAGCACACAATCCTCGTTAGGAGGAATTCCGACATGAATGTTCAAAGGTACGCACGAATTGCCGGCGTCCTGTTTCTGATTTCGCTCGTGGCGGGCGGGTTTGGCGAGGCTTATGCTCCTTCCAAACTCATTGTCTCTAATGACGCTGCCGCCACGGCAGCCAATCTTACGAATTTCGACTTTCTCTACCGCCTGGGTTTCGCGGCCTTCCTGATAGAGTCCCTGTGCGATATCACCCTGGTCCTGATCATGTACGCATTGCTCAAACCGGTGAGCAAGGAACTATCGTTGCTTGCCGCGTTCTTCGGGCTCATGGGCACCGCTCTTTTCGCGTTCGCCGAACTTTTTTATTTTGCGCCACTGGTCATCATGAGAGGTTCGGGATACCTGCAGACCTTTTCTTCCGAACAACTCAATTCATTAACATTGCTGTCGCTAAAGTTTTATGGATTCGCGGGAATGATATTCACCGCTTACTACGGCATGGCCTGGATTGTGCGCGCCGTTTTGATGTTTCGCTCGGGTTATTTTCCAAAGTTCCTCGCTGTTCTAATGGCAGCCGGCGGAATTGGATTTGTCGTGAGGAACTTCCTGTTGATACTGGCGCCCGCTTACGCGTCGGAGGTGCTGCTGTTGTTGATGGTTCCTGGCGGGCTGGTAATGACCATTTGGTTGCTGTGGAAGGGCGTTGACGTTGCGAAGTGGAACGCAAGAGTGAGAAGCCGCGCACGCATCGTAAGGGCGACAGGTCGGGCTATGTCCGCAGCATTCCGACTTACTCTTTGCGGAACGCGCGGACTAATGCATGGGCGCGATCAGGATCAATCGGGTTCGACCAGAGGCCGTCCTGCTTTATCGATGAGCCGACGATAAGTGCGTCTGCCTCCGCATAGTGGGGAAGGTTCTCGGTTGTGATTCCAGAGCCCACTATGGTTGGTACGTTGACTGCCCGGCAAACGGAATTCACTTCGTCAGGTTCCGCAGGCTGGCCGGTGGCGACGCCGGTTACTATCACACCGTCAACCAGAAAAAACTCAGCGGCCTTCGCTGTTTCAGCGATGTCGATATCTGCAGTGATCGCGTGCGCGGAGTGTTTCTTCTTCACATCCGCAAAGACGAGGATATGCTCGGCGCCAATCGCACGTCGATAGCGCAACAAAGCGCCGGCGCTTCCTTCGATTAGTCCCTCATCAGCAACGTGTGCGAATACGAAGCCCTCCACCCGAACGAAGCTCGCTCCGCAGGCGAGTGCAACCGCAAGAGCGCTGGAGTTGGCGCCGGCGAGTACCTGGATGCCAAGCGGGAGCTTGGTCGCGCGTCGCACTTCAGCGCCGATGACGGCCATCGCGGCGGTGATCTCAGGAGCGACGCCGGCTTTCAGGTACGGGCGATCATGCGTGTTCTCGATCATCAGGCCGTGGAATCCGGCAGCCTCGTATTGGCGAGCCTCCTCGACGGCGATCGCGGTAATGGCCGGGATCTCGAGTTCACTTGCGGGAGTACCGGGTAAGGCGCGGAGGTGAACGACGCCGATGAGCGCGCGTGGGACACCGAAGAGGGAATCGATGATGGCCAGCTTGTCCACAGAGTTGTTTCTCCTTTGCGTCGAAGCGTTTTCAACCCGCGGCGCGGATAGCGGCATAAAGTCTCGCGACTCGAAGATATTCACAGCCTGCGGAGCGGCCGACACTGGAATCAACGCGATTGACGTTTTTAATCACACCGCTTTCGGTCCGCTTCGCGGACTCTGCAAGTCTTTGGTGTTAACGATCCCGGGGTTTTCGCTGCGCTCCACCCCAGGCTTTATGCTCACGTCCGCTCCGCGGACTAGTCTGTGCCAGGACTACGCCGTGAAGAGTGCTCGCCCAACCACAACAAGCCGTCGATGATCAGTCGATCCTGAATTTTGTTGTTGAACGTATACGACAACGTCTTGTTGGTATTGTCATGCTTGTGCTCATAGTCAATGTCGTTATGGCCCATGTTGAAATAGAGCATCTTGTAGTTCTTGTTCGTCCAGACCACTGGATAATAGCCGCTGCGCCAGATCTCGTGCTGCTTTGGCCCGGTGCCGAGTGGAAAGCTGGTTAAGTCTATCGAGAGCAGAATATCCACGTCAGGATTCTGTCGCAGATCTCTCTCCCAGCGGTACCACTCGTTTGGCGAAGACTTGAAAGTTTCAGGTAGATGTCGAGTCGCCGGATGCCTGCGGTCTTCGACACGTAGAATAGCCGACGTCGGTCTCCAGGTGTTACTGACGTATGAGCCTGACCCGAGGAAAATGTTGTGATACCAGTCCCAGTTTGCGGGATAAGCCGATGGTGTCAACGTAAAGCCGGCAAAGTGAAAGCCCATCCAGGCTCCGCCATGCTCCATGTATGCCTCAAACGCAGCCCGTTGGCCGGGATCTTCGGGACGAGTATCCAGAAAAACAACCACCTGATATTTGGCAAGAAAGTCTGAATTCAGATTCTGCCAATCTGAGTGGTGTCGTAACTGAAATTGTATTTCGCCGCCATTTGAGGAAACCAGCGGTTGGCCTCGTTTACAAAGCTAATATGCGCCGGATCCTGTTTGGCAGTAAAGAAAGCTATGACTCTGAACTTCGCATGGCTGCTATTCGCGTTAAGGGCTGAACAGCCGATAAACATTACAATGCCTAACGTTCTAAGGGCGTTGAGGAGACTCATGGTGAAAGTACTTTGCATGCTCAACGGTCTCCTTGCGCTCCTTTTGGTTTGCTCGCACTTTACGCTGAAAGCGTGCGCCAATTCCAGCCCAGTTATTGCTCTGAAACGCCTGGGTTAGAAACCTACTGTCGACGCTGGACCTTCAAATATCTGAAATACGGCGTTATAGTGGGCCGCGAAATTGTCGCTACCAAATGCAGATGAACAATACAAGTCATAAAAGCTGGGTTCGGATATCTCATTGGATCGTATCGGTGAGCTTTATGGTTCTGGCGTTCACCGGCGTCGTGATACTTATGGCCCACCCGCGTCTCTACTGGGGGGAGGTGGGAAACGACCTGACGCCGGCACTAATTGAACTGCCCATCAGCCGAAACCATCGACATGGCGGCTGGGCAAATACCACTCCTTTCTTTCAGGAGGCGGGTTCTCCTGTTAGCGCGAGCCGCACCTTCGAGATCTTCAACAAGAATGGCTGGGGGCGGAGCCTGCACTTTCTCATGGCCTGGTTCCTGGTACTGACCGGCACCGTCTATCTGCTCGCAGGAGTTTTCACAGGTCATTTCCGGAGGCATATGGTGCCTCGACGGGCGGAGCTCGGCCCTGGTCTGTTCTGGCGCGAAGTGTTGGATCATGCACGACTGCGTATTCGAATTGGGACGGGTGGCCCACACTATGGCCTGCTGCAGAAATGTAGTTATCTTGCCGTCGTATTTATCGCGCTGCCACTCATAGCTGTGTCGGGCTTGACGATGTCACCTGCAATTACCGCCGCGTATCCATTCCTGTTACGCTTGTTTGGTGGCTACCAATCAGCTCGCACAATTCACTTCTTTTCTTTCGTCACCCTCATGCTGTTTCTGCTGGTGCATGTCTTGATGGTCATTAGGTCAGGATTCATGCGGCAGATGCGCGGCATGACTCTTGGGCCAAAAAATGAAAACTAACCAACCGATCAGCCGACGTGAAGCACTTATTGCCGGACTTACCTCCATGGGCGGACTGCTTCTTTCCGGATGTGCGAAGAAGCTCCCGCCAACTTACGGCAACATCCTCCGAATGGGCGACAATCTCACGTATGCCGCCCATCAGGCTCTATTGGCAGGAGATTCTCTGGTAAAGGAGTACAGTCACAATGATATCTCCTCGTTTCCAGCGACCGGCACCACGAATCCAGCTGATCCAAATAGTCCTTACTTCAGCGAGCTCTACGGAAACCTCCAGCGAGGTGCCTTTGCTGACTGGCGCATCTCGATTGAAGGCCTTGTGACCAGGCCGGGGTCGTATTCGCTAGCCGACCTCAAGCGGTTCCCCTCGCGGACTCAGATCACCAGACACGTTTGCGAGGAAGGTTGGTGCGCCATCGCAGAGTGGACCGGAGTGCCCTTGAGCCGGGTGCTTGCCGCGGCGGGCATGATGCCCACAGCACGTTTCGTTAGCTTCTACTCGTATGATCAGTGGGCCGATTGTATCGACTTGTTCGACGCACTCCACCCGCAGACCCTCCTGGCTTACGGCATGAATGGACGGGATCTCTCCATTCCTCACGGGGCCCCGATTCGACTGAGGGTGGAAAGACAACTGGGTTACAAGAGTATGAAGTATCTGCAGCGCATCGTCGTTCGGGACGAGTTCGACGACGGCGGCAAAGAAGGGAACATACAGAACGGGTGGTCGTGGTATGTGGGCATCTGAGTGTGGTCGCTCTCCGTACGTATACATTAAGCTTGTGATTCAAAGTATAAGTACTCGTTTGGCTCAGCAGTGAAATTCACCAATTATCTCAGGGTCGCTCTCTTCATTCTGTTATGCGCCGCGTGGAAGCCTGTCGATGCAGGTGTCGGATCGAAGCAGCCGAAGCCCTGGCGGGCCGTACATCTCCTCGACTACAACAGCGATAGCGCACTCGATACACTTGGGCAGAATCTTGAGAACCTGGCGAAGCAGGGAATTAACACAATCATTCTCGAGGTTGACTACAACTTCGCCTTCAAGTCTCACCCGGAACTCAGGCGAGGAACAAATCCGATTACACGCGATGGGGCAAGAAGATTCGCGGCGCTGTGCAAGAAGTTCAACATCCGGCTGATTCCTGAGTTTCAATCGCTCGGTCATCAATCCTGGAAGGCTGAAACTTTTTCCTTACTCACGGTCTACCCAACCTTCGATCTCACGCCGGGAGCGTTCCCCAATAACGAGGGTATCTATTGCCGCGAGTGGGATCCACTCAACCCGGCCGTTTGGCGAACCGTATTCCAATTGATGGACGAGATCATTGACGCGTTTCATGCCGACGCCTTTCACGTCGGCATGGATGAGATCTTTTTGCTGGGCTCGGAACTCTCGCCATCGACGAAGGGCAAAGACAGTGGCGCTCTCTTCGCAAAGGCCGTCAACGAGATTTACGCTCACCTCGTGCGCAATCGTCACGTCGAGATGTTGATGTGGGGCGATCGGTTGATTGACGGCACGAAGTACAATTTTGGGGAATGGGAAGCCTCCACTAATGGAACTGCTACCGCTATCGACCTGATCCCGACGGATATCATCGTGTGCCCATGGCATTACGAACTAAGGGAAGACTATCCGTCGATCACCATGTTCATAGAAAAAGGTTTCAGGTTCTTGCCGCTGGCTGGAAGGCTTGAAGCGACGAAGGCGTTAATCGAATTCAGCCGATTGCACGCTAATCCAAAACTGCTTGGCCATATGTTCACCACCTGGGGAGTCAACAAGGATGCGCTGATAGATTTTCCGCCGTTGGTTGAGGGGTTGAAGTTGCTGCGACGAGCGACGTCCGTCATAGTGTCCATTGAGACTTGTTTCGACGCGTCGACACCTTAAAACGAAAATCCTCAACGTGCTGTCGGAAACCTACGTCTACTATGTCAGACCAGGTGGCGGGAACTGTAGAACTTGCGCTTGCGGATTCCTCAGTCGCCCGCTCCGCGGGCTGCATCATTTTCTGGTGTGGCTCCTGGGGTTTCGCGGCGCTCCACCGCGGGTTTTTTGCCGTCGTCCGCTCCGCGGACTAACTGTCTCTGTCTTCTTACGCTGATCGCGATTTGCTCGTTACTTTTGCCGGCGTCTTGGTGGCGTGATTTGTTTCCGCCGGTCCACTGGCCTCCTCGAGGGAGGCAGTGATTAGTTCGTCGGCCGGTCGCTGAGCGTCGACGAAGGCAAAGATGTGGAAATTGGCGCTTCGCTCGCGGATTACTTCAATGCGGCCTTCCTGCTTCAGGCGCGCGAGTTCCGTCATCACGAAAGTCTGTTCTTCACCGCTCATGTAGCGGTAATCGATGTCGAATGCCAGACCGGTCGAGTGCGGTGGGGTGTCAATCAGCACCGCATTTCTGTTCACTTTTCTGAGGGCACTCTGGTACTGTTCCGGTCTCACCAGCGAGCTTACCGGCAAGGGACGAGTAAACTTTTCGTGATAAGCCTTACCGATTTCTTCGAGGATTTTCAGCGCCTCGGGCCTTAGCGAACTAAGCATCGTCACCTTCATCGCCTGACGATCGGATGAATCGTCGAGATTAAAGGAGCGTCCGGCGAAGTTTTTTGCCAGCGTTTGCAGCGACTCATAATCTCTGAAGAGTTGTTGCCTACTTTCAGCATGCCCGTAACTTCGATCGAGAAGCGCTTTCTCTTCGTCCTTTGATTTCAACTCTTCCTCTCGCGCTGTAATCAGTTTCCTCAGCTCGCCCTGTTTTGCGCGATCGCTTTTTTTCACTTGGGCTAACTGCTTTTTCAAACCTGATAATTCCGTTTGCAACCTCGAACGCTCAGAGTCGTATCGTGAATAGGCGTCGCGCAATTCGGCTTCGTTGTAGAGTTCGATGTTGTGGTCATCTATATAGCGACTAAACACCTCGCCATCCGTCCTGGCCCCGACGCCGAAAAGAATGTAGTTATCGGTTACGGCGGGAAGCGAAACCAGTTCGCCGCGCTCAATCATTCCCGCCAGATCCACGTAGTCCTGACAAGACTGCAGATTGAATTTTCGAACTTCGGCAACCTGAGTAGCCAGAAACCAATGCCGATCCTCGTAGTGGCGGAGCTCTGGCGGAATCTCAACGGTACCTCCGCTTCGATCTTCCTTAACTTTTTCCAGGGCGCGGTTCCACAAATCAGGATCGGTTCCGCGAAGTCCCGTTGCGTTAACGAGATTGCCGGATTGGCGAAGGGCGAGACGTTTTAGCGCGTTGAAGCGGAGAAGTGCCCACGCACCAACACCCATCAGCACGCACAAAACGACAAGCAGCAGAAGTTTCCGCACTTTTTCGTTCATAGCTCAACCATAAAATGATGAGGCCCTGACACCGGGCCTCACCAAGATTCCCGACTTTCCTATGCAACTTTGAGGCAGAGCAGGCGAAACTGGCGAAACCATTGAAATAAGCACTTGGGATCAAGTGAAGCGTGGCGAAAGAATGCAGTCGGGCGCTGAGAAAGGAGATTGCTGTTTTGATTCTGGACAACCTCAGGAATGGTCTTTGGTGGATTAGTTCAGATGTCGGAAGGGCGGGGCAACCCCTTCTTCCTTACCTCGAAACAGCTGAGCAGTTCATCCACGCTTCTGCAGTGTGACATGCGTCGCGCGTTCGCCCTCGATACGCTGTACACATTCATAGCCCAACGCCGGCAGATTCAAACCACCAAACAAGTGCTCCCCATTCCCGAGGAGAAACGGCACGATCGCCAGATGTAACTCGTCAATTAGAGCTGCATCCAAGTACTGCCGAATTGTTCCAACGCCGCCTCCCACCCGCACATCCTTGCCGCCCGCTACATCCTTTGCCTGGTTGAGTGCCGACTGAATGCCGTCTGTGACGAAGTGAAATGTAGTGCCTCCCTCCATCTCGAGCGGAGGACGCGCGTGATGCGTCAGTACAAACACCGGCGTGTGATATGGCGGCTCGTCGCCCCACCAGCCTTTCCAGCTCTCGTCGGGCCATGGTCCCCGCACTGGTCCAAACATGTTCCGTCCGAGAATGTAGGCGCCGATATTCTCAAAACCGAGTGCGGCGACATCGTCGTCGACGCCGGTTTCGCCGTCTTCGCCGCCGTGCATACGCTGCCAGGTCCGAGTAGGGAAGAACCAGTCAAATATCTTCAGCCCGCCAACGCCGATCGGATTTGCGAGATCCTGATCCGGTCCGGCGCCGTAGCCATCGATGGAAATAGAGAAACTGTGAACGCGAACTTTCGACATTGGAGTCCTTGTCCTTTCAGTTATCAGTCACCAACACGGAGATAAACGACGCAGGTGAAGATTATGATGCGAGGTATTATTGATTCAACCTGAGCGGAAGGTCGTCGCAGTTGTGGACCCCAAGCTAATACGGCGAGCGTTTAAAGAGTCTGGCAAGACACAGCTCAATTGAGTGTTGGACCCGGTTGGTATCGCTCTCGGTTCTATATCTGTCTAACCATGGAGCGAACACGGTTAAGGCGTAACGACGCTAGAACAACTGGAACTTGATGGTCAGGTACTTCTTGGGATTCTGGCGGAAGTCGTACATCAACTTCACGCCCTCAGATGAGAGTTGGTTGACGTTGGAATAGAGCGCGTCGTCGGTCATCAGTTTGCCAACGGTACCTTCGCCGCGTTGTGCCGCCGCCACCATGTTATCAATTCGTCCGGCGGTGATATTGAAGCGCGCGATGGCAGCCCGAGCATCGTTATACATCTGCTCGTCTTTGATGAGTTTTCCGAGAGTGCCGCGACCGGCGTTAACTCCGCAATCATGGCGTTGATTTGATCGACTGAGCTGATCGAGCCGATCCGCCGTGCGGTTAACGCGATTGTAGAGTTCGTCGTTAGTCAGCAGTTTACCGGCTGTGCCTTTTCCGGCGCGTAAATCTTCTGCCAACGTCCGCAGTTGCACGGCCAGATCGTTGGCGTTGTTGTAGAGAGCCGGGTCGTTGACAAACCGTCCCGCCGATCCGTTACCGGCCTTAATCAGACGCATCACTTCCTCGGTCTCGCGCACCGTGGCATTGAGGTTGTTATAGAGCGCTTCATCACTAAAGAGTCGTCCGACCGTTCCTTTGCCCTCCTGCACATCCTTGGTAATGCTGCTGAGTTGATCGGAGAGTTTGCTGAGACGTTGGGCTACGTCGGTTCCTGACGTGGCAAAGTCGTTGACGGTATTGGAGCTGGACGAACGCAAAATGTCGTAGTCCTTTACTTGCGGGGCCAATGCTGTTCCGGGGCTAATGTTGATTAGCATTTCGTTTCCCAGCAGGCTTGGTGATCCCTGTTGTGCGGTTGAGTCCTGGCGAATACGTTCCATTGCCGGCCGCCCATCGATAACCGCATCGATTGTCATCAGGGCCTCAACGCGTTGGGCATTTTGTTCAGTCGACGGTGGCAGTAGAGTTATCTTGTCGATTTGTCCCACTCGGACCCCGGAGAGTCGGACCTCTGATCCTTCGCGCAGCCCATTAGCGTCAGCGAAACGTGCTTTCAAGTGAAGCCGCTTCTTAAACGGGTTGATGTCGCCGGAGGCATTCAATATGAGGAAAATCAAAATGACTATTGAAACCAGCACGAATATGCCGACGCGCAATTGGTTTAAGCTCACCGTCTTCGTTGATCTTGGCATGGCGCTCAATAAGGATGGAGGCGGAAGGATGAAGGATGAAGTCAGGAGTGGCTAAGTTACCATTCGCTGTCATGCCTTCTTATTCATCCCTCATCCTTCATCCCTCATCCTTTCTCTCAGTGTCCGCGAAGAAACCTCTGAATGTACGGATCCTCAGCCTTACGCAGAGTTTCATCGGTACCGCTAAAAATTATCTTGCCGTCCTTCATCATCATCACTTTACTGTTGGTCAGACAAAGACGTTCGCCTTCCCGCTCAAACACGACCTGTCCCTCTTCGTTTACCACGGCGTACTCAGAACACAGGTAATCCAGATTGTTCATTTCATGGGTGACGAATATGGACGAGACGTCTTCCAAATCGCGCAATTTCATGGCGAGCTCGCAAATAGTGCGGGCAGTTGGTGGATCCAGGCCGGCTGTTGGTTCGTCGAAAAGCACGATCTTCGGATCGCCGATGAGAGCGCGGGCAATACCGACCCGCCTGCGCATGCCACCTGATAGTTCGGCGGGCATTTTGTCGATCGCGTCTTCCAGATTGACGAACCGAAGCATCCGGCGCACTTCGGGTTCGACTTCGTCTTCGGGACGTCCTTGCTCATGCAGGCGATAAGCAACGTTGTCGTAAACCGATAAGGAATCAAAAAGTGCGCCCTCCTGAAACACCATTCCAATTCTCTTGCGCACAGTCATCATCTGCACTTCGTTGTAGTCAGTGATGTCTTCGCCGTCAACAAATATTCTTCCCTCATCAGGTTTCAACAAGCCCAGCACCAGCTTGATGATCGTAGACTTGCCGCCGCCGGAGCCGCCGAGAATGATCTTGGTCTCACCCTTCAGTACCTTGAAACTCAGTTTGTTCAGAATTACGCGTTCATCGAACGCGAGCACCACGTCGCGAAATTCAATCGCCGGAACGATGCGATGGCTGTCATCCACTTCTGCGAAGGTTGAGCCGGCGGCATTTCGGCTCACTTCGCCGGAACCAGGATAGAGGTTTGACTGTGTATGTGAAATCGACATATTGAATTAATTCTAACTCGTCGGCATTCCCAGCAGGTATTGAAGCGCTCTGGCGAGAAAGAAGTCAGCCACGATGACTACTATCGACGCCGTCACCACTGCCCGGGTAGTCGATCTGCCGACGCCTACCGTGCCGCCTTCGGTTGTAAGACCCTTGTAACAGGCAACCGACGCGATGATCACTGCAAAGCAGATCGGCTTGATGACGCCACCAATAATATCATCGGCTGTAATGCCATCTCGAACGGAAGTTACAAATGTATTAATCGAAAGTCCATAGAGGGTCGTCGCCGCTATGCCGCCGCCGCCGATGCCGACGACGTCAGCGACGACGGTGAGCAAGGGCAAAGTGACTACCAAGGCAATCAAGCGTGGAGCGACCAGCTTCTTAATGGGATCGGTGCCCAGTGCGCGCATCGCGTCGATCTGTTGCGAGGCGGTCATTGAGCCCAACTCGGCTGCTATGGCCGAGCCCACACGTCCACAAACCATGAGTGCGCATAGCACAGGTCCCAGCTCGCGTATCAGCGAGATTGCAACCAGGCGACCGGTTTGTCCCTGCGCTCCGTAGAACGCGAGGGTTGGAAAAGTTTGCAAGGTCATTACGCCGCCCGTGAAGAACCCGGTCAAGAGAATGATCGTGAGCGAGCCGACTCCAATCACATCCATCTGGGTGATTGTTTCGGAGAAATAGCGCGGCCCTCGGAAAAGTCCGCCAACCGCTCGCGCGGTCATCAGCGTCGTCTCTTGCAGCTCGAAGATTGAGCGCGTAACAAAGTTCATTAGGGACTATATAGGGAAGTTAGCTGTTAGAAGTCCTGCCTGTTGCTGGTGGACCGTTCCGGACTGCTATTGCGACGACTGAGAACAGTGACCACCTCCTGAGTCTCGCAGAAGCTTCAGAATCGTCACAAGTGTGGTCACATTTGAAAAAGAGCGGCTTATCATGCGCAAAATTTGCGCGGTGCGTCAAGCTTGAAGATATTGCGGTCCAGGGCCTGAGAGCGGGGAAGGGGAGATTAGATACAAAAAAGCCAGCCAGGTTGCTGCCGGGCCGGCTCAGTTTGCGGTTGACTCTTTCCACTAAGTTCAGGGACGTGGGTTGTCGCGCCGAAGAATTGGCCCGAGTCCATTGCGCTGATTTAGACCCCTGGTCCGCTCGTCGCGCCTTTCTTGTCTCTGCACGGCGTTGTCCAGGCGACGTTCTCGTCGCGACTGTTGCGCCTCCAGTTGCAATGATCGCAGCAGCTTTCGCTGTTCCGAAGTTAAGACTCGTCGGATTCTGATCTCAGTCAAGATCCTCATACGCATCGCGGCCGCCTGGGCGGATGCGACCGTCGCGCAAACGCTGTTCTACTAACGCCTCGTCAGGAGTCTCGGAATTTAGCGCGTCTTCCAGCGCCCGATTGGCGTCGTCAAGGTGGCTCTTGATGGCCGCCCGTTCGCCACTGTTGTTCACGCGAATTGAACGAATTTGTTCACGCTGTTCGGGCGTCAGGTTTAGTTGGCGAATGAGATCCCCGCCCTGTTGAGGCTCCGGCGCTGACGCGGGCTGCTGAGCAGTCTGTGCGGAAACAGAACCGGCTGTAGCCGGGAAGCCTATCACCGCCAGCAACGCAAGCAAGGTTAAGATTCGCCCGTTTTGTTTACCGCTCTGTTTCATAAAAAGCCTCATTCTAGTCCTCGAGTACATTCAATCTTCAACAACATTATTTACTGATTAATTCTATCATCGAGCAAGTACAGATCTCCGTCATTCCTGCCAGACACCAGCCTCAAATCGTTGGCCAACTGCTCGCGTTCAGTTTTGGAAAGCGGTCGCCGCGCCTTTTGAGAGTACGCACTAAGCGCAACTTGCGCATTGCGATTGGCAAACCGCTTGGCAGGATTCTTTGGCGCGTTTGCCGTTAATGGAGCGGCGGCCGACGCCTCAGAATTCCTGATTCGTATCAGCTCCTCCTGAACACGTTGGTCGACAAGCGCTTTGAGTTCTGGTTGCGAATGGGTGGATGGGGCCGGCGCCAACGCTACAGGGGCCGGGGGTGATTCTCGCAAACGCGCCAGAGCCAAGCCGGCAAAAACGCAAAACATAATTGCAGCGAAGGCAACAGCGCCCTTCATCCATAGTGGCGACAGATTGAAAAACTCTCGCAAGGCGGCCACCGCTGAGGGGGTTGCTCGCGGTGTTTCAATCGGGGTTGTCACTTGAGCTGGAATGGCAACACTGCCAAGCGATTCGTTGCGCCAGGCCACGACTGATTCACGCACTTCGCCAAAACCGGCAAGCTCGGTGTTACAAGCGGCGCACCCCTTGAGGTGACGCTGGAAAGCAATTGCCTCGACCTCATTCAGCTCACCATAGAGAAAACTGATCAAGTCGTTCTCTCGTCCGCAAATTTGGTCATCGTTTCTCATTTCACTGCTCCCACGTTGCTACGCTGAGTGTTGGCTAAATTTCTCCAGCCGCATTTGCAGCTGTTTCAATGCTGTATATAGCCGGCTTTTGACCGTGCTGAGGGGCACATCGAGTGCATCGGCGATTTCCTTAAAAGTAAGCTCCTCGAATTCCTTCATCACCACTACCTGCCGCAGTTCCACCGGCAAACTGTTAACTGCGAGTCTGACGGCAGCGCTGGTCTCGCGTCCTTCAGCCACGCGCGCCGGCGAATATCGAATCGGCGCTGCAAAATTCGCCGCATTCTTTTCCTCTTCCGTCTCGAGCGCGCTCTCGCTTCTCACTTTTGCACGACGCTGCCGCGTAATGCACTGATTGACCGCTATTCGGTGCAGCCATGAGGAAACCTTTGCCTCGCCCCGGAAAGCACGGAGGTTTCGAAACGCTGCCAGAAACGTTTCCTGCGTGGCGTCGCGAGCATCCTCTTCACGGCCAAGCATGCCAAAAGAGAGCACGAAGATCCGTCGCTCCCAGCGCTGGACAATCTCGCCGAAAGCTTCTGCGTCGCCCGTCAAGGCACGCTCTACGATCTGCTCGTCGCTCGTAGCCGTTCCCATCCTGTCTGATTTGCAAAGCCCAGCTGCCGGCGCTCCCGATAAGCTTGTCACCTGCCATTAGGGTGGCGCTCATCCCTTTAGACGTTATTCCCGCGTAGTTAAGTTTAGAAAAAGCGCGCAATGTACGGCCTTTGAGGCCAAGCCCGTGCTCTGCAATGCGTCGGAGCACGCAACGCGACACAACGCAGTTTAACAAACGCGTTGACACGCCTAAGTTTACTAGACATAATGAGCTAGCGGCCAATCACGGCCGGTTCTGCACGACCCTCCTGAGGGAAATCACTTCTCGGAATAGTCCACACCCTTCTTCAACTAAATGCTGGAAAAAATTGGGCGAATTCGCCTGTTATACATAGTCCTCGCCGTCTTGCTGGTAGTCGGACTCTTGCCTCTGGCGTTCGCTGGAACTCTGCTTTCCGGGCGTAGCGCCGAGGAACTGAGGTCAGTAGAAGGCCGTTATCAGGCTCAATTGGTGCAGGACAAGGCCAGGCAAATCGAACTCTACGGCCAGCGTTACCGGGACGTTGTGAATGGTCTGGCGCAAGCATTTGAAATCGCCGGTGGAATCAAGCCCCTCAATGACCCCGGTTATGATTCTCGTCTGCAGAAAACCCTTGAAGAAGATCCTAACCTGATTGCCCTGGCCATCTGGCCGGTTAGCGGTGAACTCCACCGAGCCTTTCAACCTGATTACATTCAGAAGGCAGAACTTGATCAGCGCGTTAGTGAAGTGCTTGCCAAAATGAGTGGTCGTGGCATGGTGGTAAGCCGGCCGCAAATCATCCGTTCAGGTCAGGAAATGGCAATGACAGTGGCGGCGCCGGTCATGGGTGGCGACACCGGACACGATGTAGTGGCCGCGGTGGTGGCAATCGTTTCGTTTCAGGAAGTTTTCAAGGCCGTACACCAATCCACTTCGCAAAGCGAGCACGAATTACTCGATGCCGGGCTGCCGGTAGTTTTTGTAGTCGATCAAAATGGACGAGCAGTTGCGCATCCGGAAGCGAGTGTGGCGTTTTCAGAAAAGCCTATGACCGACCTCAAGGTAGTACGCGATTGGCAGGAGTCGGGGAAGCAAGTGCAATCAGCCCTGGAGCCTTTCACTCTGGTGCGTGACGGGCGCGACAGTCGTGATGCTCGGCTCGTATGCGAGTGCGGAGTTGGACAAGAACTCACGGCTGGGCGTGATTGCCATTCAGGATGAATCCGCTGCGCTTGCCTCGATCAGCGACATGCGACGGCAGACGATCTGGATCAGCATGGTCGCTGCGATGCTGACCCTGGTTATCGGTTTCTTCTTTGCGAAAAAATTGACGCAGCCGGTTCAGGAATTGGCCGTGGGTGCGCATCGCATCGCGGCGGGCGATTTTTCACAACGGATCGACGTACGGAGTCGAACTGAACTAGGCGATCTCGGTGATTCGTTTAACCTCATGACGGATCAGCTTGAGAGCTACATCAAAGACTTGCAGCGTTCCGCTGATGAAAACCGGGAGTTGTTTCTCGGAACCGTCAAAGGCCTGGCAGCAGCGATCGACGGCAAGGACCCTTACACTCGTGGCCACTCAGAAAGGGTGTCGAGAATCTCTGTGGCGATTGCCCAACGCCTGGGGCTTCCCGATGACGAATGTGAAAAGATCAGAATCAGTGCGCTGCTCCACGACGTTGGTAAGATTGCCATTGACGACAACATTTTGAAGAAGCCTGCTGCCTTAACTGATGACGAATTTGAGATCATGAAACAGCACCCGCAGAAGGGTTATAAGATCATGTCACAGATACGGGCGATGAAAGAATTCTTGCCCGGTATGTACATGCATCACGAAATGGTTAATGGCCTGGGCTATCCGCAGGGGTTGAAAGGGAACGAGATTCCGCTGATGGCGAAGGTGGTGGCTGTCGCTGACACCTTTGACGCGATGACCACCGATCGTCCGTATCAGCAAGCAATGAAATTCGAAGATGCCATAGAGCGGATTCAGGCCTTCGTCGACATTCGATACGACACGACTGTAGTTGCTGCGTTTGTAGCTGCCTGCGAAGACGGACAAATCCGTCCCGGCTCCGTCAAACTCAAGAGCCGCTCAACCCTCCCCGCGAAAACACCAGCCCCGGCAGTAGACGCCAGCGGGCACGAAGCCTTCGTAGTTTCTTAAGACTCCAAGCATGCAGTCAGCAGGTACAAGGATTGATGAGTCGCGTGCAGCCGTGTCCTTTTTGTTAGGACGCGGCTGTTGCGCATATAATCAGCATTTCCGTTTCAGCACTAATACTTAATGGATCAATTCTATGGGGCTTTTCTGGAAACGTAAGAGCGGCGATCAGTTTGTTTCGCTCAAACTAAACGAGCGGCTTCCCGAGAAAACGGGTGCCACGGCGGTCGAGACCGCTGAGACCAATGGCAGCGACTCAGGTGAATCTCTCGCTAAGGTGGACGCGGCTGCACCTATCCCGCCGCCTATTGTGACGGCGCCAGTTGAACCGGTTCCGACCGGCGCTGGGCCTACTCCAATCCCGGCTGAACCGTCTGCGCCAAAGATTCCAGCCATTGAACGGCCGGAAGTCAGAGCGCGTGAAGTTGACGTTGCGAAACCCGAGGTGCGACAAGCGCGACCTGTTGCCTCTGCGCCTTCTCGCTCGCCTTTTGCCACTTCTGTACTTGGTCTGAATCTTTCGATGGAAGAACTGCAAGCGCAGGAGGCTGCGCTTGAGCAGGAGTTCTCGGCGCGTTTTCGTCGCGCTGTTTCTGCTACGCGCGAATCGCTGGCTGGACGGCTGGATACAGTTTTCCAGGGTCTCAAGCAGATCGACGAGAACCTTCTGGATGAACTTGAAGAAGCTCTGATCGCGGCTGACATCGGCGTGGCTACGACCCAACACATTTTGGAAACTGTGCGGCGTGGCGTTGCCCGGAAACAGATCAACGACCTCGATGCACTCAAAGCTGCAATCAAAGACGAGTTACTGAAAATCCTGCGGCAGTCGGAGCAGCAAGGCGTCGCTTCTGAGACTAGTGTTGCTGCTAACGTGTCGCCCTATGTGATGATGATCGTCGGTGTAAATGGAGTTGGGAAAACAACTACCATCGGCAAATTAGCGCAACGGATCAAAGCCGAGGGGAACGATGTCTTAATTTGCGCCGCCGACACTTTTCGAGCAGCCGCTTCGGACCAGCTGGCGATTTGGGCCCAGCGCACCGGTGTTCCATTGATTCAACAGAAGCAGGGAACTGATCCGGCCGCGGTGTTGTTTGACGCGCTGAAAGCTTCCAAGGCCCGCGGTTCAGATGTGCTGATCGTGGACACTGCAGGCCGGTTGCATAACAAATCAAATTTGATGGCCGAACTTGAGAAGATGAAACGCGTCGCGGGCCGCGAAGTCGAAGGCGCGCCACACGAGACTTTGCTCGTTGTAGATGCGGTCACGGGCCAAAATGGCCTCGAGCAGGCGCGCCAGTTTCTAAAGGTTGCCGGCGTCACCGGTATCGTCTTGACCAAGCTCGATGGCACGGCGAAAGGCGGAATCGCGGTTGCCATTGCCAACGAGTTAGGCTTGCCAATTCGTTATGCGGGAATCGGCGAGAAGGTTGACGATCTCGTGGTGTTTGATCCGGAACTTTATGTGAACGGTTTGTTCGAGTGATTAAGTCGAAACGAGAACATAGAGAAATGCCGGATAACAACGAAGAAAGAAACAACAGTGTCGCTTGAAGCTTCACGCTTAATGAACGCAACTTCGGCTGAGTTTGACTCGGAAATGATGCGCCGCGCATTCCACCTGGCCAATCAGGGACAAGCATTGGTCAGTCCCGGCCCGCTGGTCGGGTGCGTTATCGCCACTCCGGAGGGCCAGGTTGTAGGAGAAGGCTTTTATATTTACGAGAAACTCAAACACGCGGAAACCTATGCCCTCGATCAGGCGGGTGAACGCGCGAAAGGCGCAATTGCTTACGTTTCGCTGGAGCCACATGCCCACCACGGTCGAACTCCTCCTTGCACCGATGCCCTGATCAAAGCTGGCATCACACGTGTGGTTGCTCCGATTGAGGATCCGAATCCGAAAGTCTCGGGCAAGGGCTTCGCACATTTACGAGCCGCAGGGTTGGCCGTCTCAGTCGGTTTGCAAAGTCGTGAAGCGGAGCGGCTAAACGAAAAATACTTACACTTCATGCGTACCGGACGTCCGTTCGTTCATTTGAAACTCGCATCTTCTTTGGATGGAAAAATAGCTACGCGAACTGGAGACTCGCGATGGATTACCGGACCCGAATCGAGAGTCCAGGTTCATGAATTGCGCCACGAGTATGACGCGATACTGGTTGGCGCCGGCACGGCCCGCTCTGACGATCCTTTCCTGACAGATCGCTCGGATAAGGGTAGAAGGAGGCCTTTGGTTCGCGTGGTGCTTGACGAGAAGCTTGAGATCTCCCCTGAGTCTAAGGCTCGCGCAGACCGCAAAAGACTCGCCAGTTCTGATTTTCTCGGGCAGCTCCGTTTCATCAACCGCAACCGCTGCAATGCCGCCCGGAGTCGAGGTTATTCGCGATGCTGCGAACGGGCGCGACCTCGCCACGGTTTTGGACGAGTTGGGAAGACGCGAGATTCAAAGCGTGCTGGTTGAAGGTGGCGCGAATGTGGCGGGCAAGTTTCTTGACGCGGGGTTGGTCGACAAGGTTTCGTTTTTCATTGCCCCGAAGATAATCGGTGGGCTTGACGCTCCTACCGCGGTTGGGGGACGAGGCGTCGAGAAATTGGCGGAAGGCATCGAGCTGCAGGACGTTAAGGTGACGCAACGAGGCCTGGACCTTGAATTCACAGGATACCCGCGTACGAAAGGATGAAGGCGGAAGGATGAGGGATGAAGAAGAGGGAAGAGGAGACATGGCAGACCGGGAGATTCTGAGATAGGTCCCTCACGTCGCTCTAAGCCCTCCCCACGTCCAGACACCTCGGCGACTGCCGCTCCCACTTTCCACCCCTCGAAACGTTTTGGCCAAAATTTTCTCACCAATCCAGCAATCGTTACTCGCATAGTCGAAGCTCTTGATCCGGGCGCGGACGAAACCATCATCGAGATTGGCCCTGGAAAAGGCGCGCTCACTGCGCCGCTTTTGGAGCGCGCTGGTTCGCTGGTGGCAATTGAGTTTGATCAAAACCTAATCCCACTGCTTAGCGACAAATTCAAGAGCAAGTCGAATTTTAAGTTGATCCAGAAAGATGCGCTCGCAATCGACTTTTGCGATGCTATTCGTCCAGCGAGTCAGGCGCGAGTGGTCGCCAATCTTCCTTACAACGTGGCCACGGCGATTTTGCAGCGATTGATTGAGCAACGACAGTGTCTGACTGAACTGGTTGTGATGTTGCAGAGAGAAGTTGTTGACCGGATAACGGCTCCGCCGGGAACCGCCGAACGCGGCTACCTCTCGGTGTTTGCGCAAACGTATTGCGAGGTGGAGAAGCTTTTTGACGTTGCGCCCAGCTCGTTTCGTCCGGCGCCGAAGGTTTGGAGCAGCGTTATCAGGTTAACTTTGCGCTTGCAGCGGCTCTGCGGGATGAAAAACTTATTTGGCAGGTGGTTAGCGCGGGATTTGCCCAACGGCGCAAGACGATGCTCAATAACTTGCGAAATGCGCCGAGTCCGTTACAAGAGATCGTAAAGAATCACGGGGGCGCCAGCATTGTACTTTGTCAGGCCAAGGTTGATTTGCAGCGGCGTGCCGAGACGTTGACACTCGACGAGTGGACGCGCATCGCCGGAGTGCTTGAGTGAGTTCTAGTCTACCAACGCAGCTAACTTCCTGGGTGCGAGTTCCTGGTAAGCCCGTCGCGCGAGTTCCGTCACGGTTTCCCAGTCCACTTCATCCAGGTCCAGACGAATCGCAATCCAACCTTTTGATCCAAGATACGCTGGCACAAAGAAAGTAATCGGATCGTCTCTTACCAGGCGACGTTGTTCGCTAATACTCGATTTGCAGGTGAAGGCGATCATGCCGTCGCCGTGATGATCAAAAAGATAATAGGCAAATATCCGCTTGCGAATGCGAAACGCGAGATGCGATTCGCCGGCAACTTCGACGCTTACTTCGGGAAACGACTCACAGATTTCGACGAGGCGAGTGCGTCGTTGCGCAGAACCCGAACGCTTTAACGAATCGATTCCCATTACTGATCCTCATTCTGTTGGTTTGTGACACGACGTGGAGCGACTCGTACCGGAATGCCCCCAGCCGGTCGGAGTGACATGGCGGGCATCAAGCTCACCTGATGGTCGGGCAGCAGCGAGAACCGAAATCGTTGGCCTATCGTCGCGAGCAAGAGCACGACCTCCATCATCGCAAAATAATTGCCGATACAAGCACGCGGGCCGCCGCCAAAAGGGAAGTAAGCATATTTCGGCAAACTGTTGGTCAATTCCTCAGTCCAGCGTTCCGGATAAAACCGGTTAGGCTCAGAAAAGAAGCGCGAGTCTCGTTGTGTAACCCACTGAAACATGAACAACTGGGCCCTGGCCGGAATGCGGTAGCCGCCCAGTTCGAATTCCTGAATTGCCTCGCGCCCAACGCCGTACGCCGGTGGATAGAGTCGCATCGACTCTTTCGCGATCTTCTCCGTATATTTCAAACGCGGCATATCGGCAACGGTAGGTAGTCGCCCCTCCAACACTTCATCGAGTTCCGCATGAAAGTTCTTCTCCACTTCCGGATTTTGCGCGAGCAGATACCAGGCCCAGGATAAGGTTAGAGCAGTAGTTTCATGGCCGGCGAGAAAGAGCGTCATCACTTCGTCTCGCAACTGGTGGTCAGTCATCTGGCTACCGTCTTCATCCTGCGCAGCCAGGAGCATTGAAAGGAGATCGCCCTGATCAGCACCACTTGAACGACGTTCAGCGATTAAGCGATAGACGATGTTGTCGATTTCCCGGGCGTCGGCATTAAAGCGACGGTTAGTTGGCGTGGGCAACCGATTATCGAGGATCCATTTCAGGGTCGCCTGCGAAGCAAACGGCTTCACCATCCTAGCGAGCACGCGTCCAACCTTATCAGCCTCACCGGAAATATCGGCGTTGAAAAGTGTCTTAACAACAACCTCCAAAGTCAGCCTCATCATGTCTCGATGAATATCGCGGACTTCGTCATTGCGCCACCCGGAGATCATGCGATCGGCATATTCAACCATCACGTCGCCGTAACTGCTGATGCGTTGCCGGTGAAACGCCGGCTGAGCCAGACGACGCTGACGTTTCCACTCTTCTCCTTCACTGGTCAAAAGCCCGTTGCCAACGAGTCGTCGAAAAAAAGGAGTGCGGAGTGAGCGCGACTTAATGAAGTTTTTGGCGTTGGTTGATAAAACGTATTCAATGTGAGCAGGGTTATAGAGAAAGTGGACCGTGAGGTAGAAAAATCGCATGCGCACAACGTCGCCATAATCACGGGCCTGTTCAATAAAGGCTAGCGTGTCGCGATTGAATTCGGGCATGACACCGAGAATAAGATTGCCCTTAGGTCCGGGCGCGGCCGGTGCTGTCGCCGGCGTGGCCCCTCCAAGTGGGAAATCTCGCGTAGTCTTCATAAGTTCAACGGTTCCCGTTTCTTTTTGGATCACTTCAAGAGGTCGACATAAATCCCGGGATCGCTGTCAGGAATCACCACCGCGCCAATGGTCCTTTGATAGAACTCAATCGGCCCGGCCCGCCCGATAACTCCATAGACGTAACCCATCTCTTGTAGCGCCCAGAGAGAAGCCAACAGCAGCGCCTTACCGACGCCCTGACCTCGCGCGTTCTCAATCACCCCGGTTGGCCCGAAGAAGCAGCGGCGTGTGCACTCGTAGGCGGCGAAGCCAACGATTTCCTTTTCCAAGATCGCGAGAAAAACTGAGACCGGTTTATTTGCAAAGCCTACGGACACCTCATCGGCCCAGGCGGCAGAAAAATTGTTCTCGATAAAGGAACGCACGAGCGTCATCTCGAAAGGTTGCGCGCGGCGAATGACGATCCGGGCGTCAACCATGTCCTGCAAGGCCGGTTCCAGCCTTGGCAATTTAAGAAGGTTAACCAGCATGTCAGGCATAATCGTTTATGCAGTTAGCGCGCAAGCCAACCGAGTCTGCGAAGATAGGAAGCAAGAAACCGATTCTAATATAAAGCTTTATTGATGAGGACGGTAAGTTCACTGCTGGGTGTGCCCTAATTTGCAGCCACCACTGAACACACGACAAAATAGAGGTAGGCTTGCGCGGACGTTCGAAACAGTTATGCGATCGGCGTTTCGTCGAGACGAGAATTGCGACAGAGTTCTGGCTTAGTGCTTGCCGCACTGGGCGATGCAATGTCGATACTCGGCGAGGCAATGGTTCTCGTCGCTATTCCTGCCACCTGCGGCTATGAAGCACGCAGAATGCTGTTGCTGGCAGGAAAGCAAACAGGCAGGATCAATGACTCCTCGATCCATGGGGGTGGCGTGCGAAGTCAGTGAGACGCCCGAGCCCAAAACCATAACCAAGAGGAAAATAACAAACACAGGGTAACGGAAGTGTTTTTCCATAAAAAACTCCACGTGGGGCAAGGACCTGAATTCAAAGTTCGAAGGATGTGGCAGCACAATAGACCCGGTGAGGTTGGTAAGTCAATATTTCAGCACGGCACTCATGCGGTTAGTTTGGAGTGCGGTGACCTGTCACCGCTTTGGTTCGTCGCGACCTGTCGCGACGCTGCTGGCGCCAGGTCGCCAGCGACCAAAGCGCCGACAGGTCGGCGCACTCCGAAAGGAAAAGAGGCGTAGGGTCTCGACGCCCTCCTTACGTGCCTCGCCCTCGTCCTAAGCTTTGTCGTCTGGTGGAATCACTAGTTTTTGTCCTGCCTGGATCTTGTCAGGATCGCTAAGCTTGTCTCGGTTCGCGTAGAAGATGCGCATGTACTCATTGGCGTTGCCGTAAAACTGCTTGCTAATCTTCGACAGCGTATCTCCGGATTTGATTTCGTAAGTCTCGCCACCCTGCGCCCCGCCGCCACCGGCCGTTGCACCCATAGCTCGACTTGAGTCTACGTTGATATCTGCCGTCACATCATCGCTGTTTGGGTTCACCAGTTTGATCTGATCCCAAAACCTGTTCTTAGCATCCTCAGACGGCGCGATGCCTCTTATGTAGAGCTTATTGTCCTGGACGTGGAGGTTTTGAAACTGAATTTGCTGTTGGTCAGCCATGTTCAGTACTGATTGGTACTTCTGCTTCAGCTCGTTAAAGCGTTGTTGAGCTCCTTGTTGCTGTTCAGCTTCGGAGGCGCCGTTACCGAACATCTTGTCGAACAATCCCATGATATTTTCTCCCCTTCAAATAAGTAAGTCGTACCGATTTAGAACCACAGCCGGGCTCCTTCTATAGCTATGGCAACGACCGTACCGGAAATTTCCTTCAGGAGATGACATACGAAACTGATAGAAACGTCAGGGTTGATGGCGATCGCAGGCGATATGAAGAACGGGTCGAGCTGGAAACCGTACAGCAGCGCGTGATTGTGCGTTGAAAATTATTACGACGACACTGAGTTCGAGATAATGCTCTCCCAGTCTGGCCGAAGCAATCCATAATAGAACGAATCCTGGATTTCGCCGTTAACTTGCCAGCGCTCGCGCAGATACCCCTCTCGCTGAAAACCCAGGCGCTCCAGTGTTCGCACTGAAGCAGCATTGCGCGGATCCACGTCGGCTTCAATGCGATGAAGATTGAGCATTACGAAGGCGTGATTGAGTACTGCCCTAAGCGCCTCCTGCATGTAACCCTGTCCCCAGAATTCCCGGCCCTGGGCATAGCCAATTTCGGCGCGGCGGTGGGTGAGATCGATGTGAAACAAGGTCACACTACCAATCAGCTTATCGTTAGCACGCAATGCGATGCCCCACTTCAACATATCGTCACGCTCAATGCCCTCATGGATTTCGTCGATTAGCTTGCTCGCGGCATCGCTGTTGGTGAGTGGCGGCGTACTCCAATAACGCATAACTTCGGGATTTGAGTAAACCGCGTAGAAATCATCAACATCCTCCGAGCGAATCCAACGCAGAGAGAGTCGACTGGTATTGATCGTGGGTAGTTGCGCGCTGTCCATGTGAGGCGGATTGTATCAGGAAGCAGGAAGCAGGAGGCAGCAGCCAACGTCAAGTGATTTGCTGGGACCGCGGGCGGTCCCAGCAAATCACTTAAGCTAACTCTCCATAGATTCGTAAACTATCTACTAGTGATTTCCAAACGATGCGGCGCATAACTAACACGACGCAGCTCACGCATCCGGCCATCGTCAACCGTGCCTTCAACAATTTCATAGCCCAGCAGCGCGAGCACGCGTCCGCCAAAGAAGAGCGGTCGCGCATTGCCATACCAGTCAACGCATGACGCACGGCAAGCGTCGTCAACCGCTCGATCAGATCGCGCCGCCAGCTCGCCCGCTTCCTCGAAATGCAATCCGTTGTTGCGTAGAAACAAGATCGCAGCAGACGACTCAAACAGGTGATGGTAGGCGGCCCGCGCCGGCACGCTGATTGGCAGACCTAGTGTGCCTGAATCCGGACCATCGGGTTTGTAAAAGAAGCCGTGGCTGCGCAGTTCGCCCTGCGAAGCTTCCTTGCGTATGTAGCTGTCGGCAATCGACGGAGACTCATCCAGACGGATTGCAGTGAAATGCAAGTCTGCTCCGTCCGTGCCGATTACCACGGCGTTCGCGCCCATCTGTTCGATCCGGTCAACTCCATGAGTGAGCGCAATCTGATTCAGCTCCCCGTCGGCCCAGGCGACTGCAAACAATTTGGATCGCACCATGCTGTCGAGTTGTCCCCAGCCGCTGCCCGTGCCGTACAAGAGATAATCGCCCACGAAGCGATTTTGAAAAGTGTAGCCGGAAGGCTTTGGAAGCTTGCGATACTGGGATGAATCCACCACATCACTCCCATCCGAAAAGCTCGCCAGCGGCACGCGCATCAACGCCACATCGCCTGCAGCCGACTCTGCTGCCCACATACCGTCGCCGGCCGACTCGGAACGAACCAGCACGTTCAAATGATTGTCTTCGCTTTCCAGAAACGAAAACTGATCGACTGGACTGCCGGAAACTCCAAGCGCGCTTGGTTCAGAGCCATCAAGCGGCATGCGATAGAGCATCGAGTCTGCGCGTATCTGTTGACCGCGGTGCACCCAATCGCTAACCCAGACGTAAACCGAATTCTCTGAAACGTAGAACACGCGTCCTGGCGGGCCGAGTACGGCGGTGGCGTTGCAATTGAAACCCCCATCAGCAAGATCGCAGACGGTAACGGTGTGCAACGCTGTTCCGTAACCGGCTTCAAATTCATGTTCCGGTCTGTAGACTCGGCTCGCGGAAACTATGCGCTGAAATTCCTCAGGCTTCGCGCCTTTATGCCACCTGCGCACAGCGGGAAAACTTTGAAACGGATCCTCGGCGCCGACGGACAAATAGAGCGGGGTGTAAAAAATAAGTTTGTTGCCGATCAGCCGGCTGGCATAGTTCCTAGAAGAATAGTAGTCGTTGGAACGCAAATGATAAGTGGACTGATAAGCGAGTTTTCCGAAATCATCGATGTGGAACAATCCGACTTCGGTGCCGCCGCGCTCGTAGCTATAGCCGATGACCGCGATGGTGTCGTCCGAGACGAGCATCTCGTCGTACCAGGTGGAGCTTGGGTTGATCTCCGGACCAAAAGCATCGACGGATGAGATAGGTTGCAAGGCCCCGTCGCCAACCTTCACCGTGAATAACCGGCCCCGCCGCAAAACTACCAGATGGTCGTTGTGCAGTTTGACTATCCCGCCCTCATCGACGCCGGCCTGCTGGGTGTTTGTTATCGACTCGCCATCCTTGGGCAAATTTACTGATTGAGCCGGGGTGGCACTTTTTGCACTCTCCATCATCAGGCCAGACGCGGAATTCAGGTCTGCGGTTTGGGCTATCTGCTTTTCTGCTCTCCGCTTCTGTTTTTCTGCCAGCTCGCGGAAGTAGCTCGTAAGCTCGCGTTCCGAGCGAAACGGTTTCATCGTCTTCTTTACAGTTAGAAGAGCGACTGGTTGCACTGGAGGAATATCTTCAGCCGGCCATTGGGCGTAACCAACGAAAGCCAAAAGGAAAACCGTGGTGATAGTCGCGATTAGGAAAGAAGTCCTCATGGTCAAGTCCACCTCACTCTATTTCGCTCAGCTAATTGCCACACGAGCGTTGGAAGATGAACGCCGCGCGCGAATGAAACTTGCACGCAGTTAGACACCCAAAATGTGAAATCTGTTCCGTTGTTCGAGCCGGGAAAGAGGTGTCGGCGGAAGACGGCACGCGTGAGGGCGCACCAGATGACGAAGGATTAATGTAATTCTAAGGGTTAGGTTAAAGCAGCGTTTAGGTGTTTTCGCTGAAACGCACCTTGGGCAGGGCCTTTTGCAATTCCTCAGCCCCCGCTGCCGTAATCTTCGAGCCACCAATCAGCAGAACTTCAAGACTTCCGAGAAGTTTTAGCTGCGCGATACCGTCATTACTGACTTGGGTCTGAAACAGACTTAGCTTTCTAAGCTTTGTGAAAGGCCTCAGTTGAGCGAGACCAGCGTCCGTGACCTGTGTGCCGCCGATCAGCAGCGTCTCCAGGTTTGTTAACTTTTTCAGTCGGGCCAATCCCATGTCGCCGATTTGCGTGCGAAACAGGTTCAACGTTTTAAGGCCGGTGAGATTCCTAATCCTGCCGGCTCCTTCGTCGCCAATCTTTGTCAGTCTTAAATCGAGATAGCGCAGCTGCTTGAGGTCCTTCTTCGCGTTGTCGAGAAAGGCGAGCTCTGCATCAGTTACCTCTGTGCCGTGAAGATCTATTTTTGTGATTGGCCGGCTGGAGAGGCTTTCGTCAAACTCAACCTTCCCGCCCAGTCTGCTGACTTCAGCTATGACCCGCTCCTTTGCGGAAGCGGTTTTGGCCTCAGCGATCTCGATTGCAAGGATCAGCGGCAGCACCAACAGCATTGCGCGACAAAGTATTCTGAAGGTCACTGTTTTCTCCTAGTTAGTTTTTTGCGGGTTAGAGTTCTATTGCACGAGCAGTTTGCGCGGATAGCTCTTCACCGGCAAGGTTGTTGGGACAGGCCGGCCTAAAGCTGGGACAGAAACAGAGCACTTAGGCCTGACAAAATCAGAACTGGGAGCGATAGCGACCAGCCAGTGCGCAACTAACGGGGAATTGCAGCCAAGCGTCCAGTCCAGGCTTAAAAATTGAATCCTTTGAATGGTCGCTAACAGCGAAACTGAAGCGAGATGCGCGTCGCGAATCAGGTACGCTATCCAAACTGAACCGACAGCATGGAAATTGAGCCACCGTCGAATCCTTCGACGGGAAAGCTGACCTCCTCGCCTTTGCGTCTTAACCCCATCACATATAGCAGCGGTAGATAATGATCAGGCGTGGGAGCGGAGAGCAGCGCATCATTTCCCAGAGTCTCATAGTTCACCAGCGGTCCGTCGTTATCCCTGTGCAACAATTCTCGCGCGCGTGTTTCGAAACGTAAGGCCCAGTCGAATGGTTCGACATCGTGTTTGCCCCAGGCGTAGGTGTGGAGGTTATGCACAATGTTTCCGCTGCCGATGATGAACACGCCCTCGTCCCGCAAGGGCGCCAGCAGTTTCCCAACCTCATAATGAAATTGCGGTTCCCGCGTTTCATCGATACTGAGCTGCACTACAGGAATATCCGCTTGAGGAAAGACATGACAAAGCACCGACCAGGTGCCGTGGTCGAGTCCCCACCTCTGATCAAGTTCAACCGGGATAGGTGCTAACAAGTCCCGCGCGCGCCCCGCCAGTTCAGGGTTACCAGGCGCCGGATATTTAACCTCGTAGAGTTCTCTGGGGAAGCCTCCGAAGTCGTGAATCGTACGCGGCGAGGGCATCGCAGTTACGGCCGTGCCGGGAAGATACCAATGTGCGGAGACGCAGAGTATCGCTTTGGGCTTCGGAATTGACGCGCCAATTGCTGCCCACTTGTTAGTGTAATCGTTCCGAAGGAGAGCATTCAGCGGATTGCCGTGCCCGAAAAAAATTGCAGGCATTGGTTTACTCATAAAAGATTAACGTTCTTCCCGTTATGCCGATCATTATTACAAGATCGTTCCGGCCGCGACTCTCTAGTTGAGGACATGCTCGAATTGTTTGAGGCTTAGTGTGCAACCAGAACAGGCCGGCAGACAAGGTATCAGACAGGACGGACGTCCCCTGAGAACAAGAGCCCAAATATCAGCGCGGAAGCTAATTCAGGGTAAACATGGGGAGCGTCTTGAAGAGTTGAAAGGTCGAGTTCCAACTTTGTTTGTCTACTTGGGTGCGCCGGAATCCGCCCGCCCTATCATTTCTTTTTGTAAAGAGACGGCAGCTGCTTCTTCAGATTTTCGACCTTCGGCATGTCGTTGATGACGATGTAGGGCTCATCAGGATGATTGACGAGATAATTCTGGTGGTAAGCCTCCGCCTCATTGAAAGACTTGAGTGCAGCGACTTCAGTAACGATCGGTCGCTCAAACACCTTAGCCTGGTTCAACTGATCAATATAAGCCTGCGCGATGCGCTTTTGCTCATCGTTCGCATAGAAGATAGCAGAGCGATACTGCGTACCCGTGTCGGGTCCCTGGCGGTTAAGTTCAGTCGGATCATGGGCAACAGAAAAAAAGACTTTGAGCAGTTGGCCGTAAGAGATCTGTGCCGGGTCATAAATGATCTTCACTGATTCGGCGTGACCTGTTTCGCCGGTGCCGACTTTTTCGTACTGGGCAGTCTCGCTTGAGCCTCCCGAATATCCCGAACGTACGTCGGAAACGCCTTTTACATGTTCAAAAACCGCTTCTACACCCCAAAAGCAGCCCCCTGCGAGAACGGCAATCTGTTCGCCCTTGCTGCTTGCGAGCGGAGCATCAATAGTTGGATCCGGGATTGACCTGGCTGACGCGGCGATTGAACTGCAAGCGGCCAAAGCGACGCCAACAAGAAGAACGACAGAACCTAGGAAAACATATTTTTGCATAGTGAATTATCTCCTGACCCCTAATATACGTCATGACCCGCTAATTGGATTGCCGGGGATCCCAAACCGGTATTCAACAATTTACTTCCGCGACTCCGGACCCGGCCGACGCTTCCTGGGGTAAATCGCTTTGACGGTCGAGACGACGCCCTGAACCTTTGATGCAGTTTCGCCTACCTTGCGTGCATCATCAACCGCCAACTGGTGCGCGCGCCTCATGTAGGCCCGAACCTCCGAACGCTCAAGATCTGAGGGAGTCCTAATCTTAATGTGCCGAATCTGTTTGCCGGCGCCTTCGAGGAGTCCCGCGGGATCGGCCAGAGCAGCGCCGTGGTTAAAACCCAGGTTCACGCCTTTCGCATAGACTGCAATGTGGAAAATACCATCGCTCAGCCGATCCGTCGGGCCGTATCCAATCGCCACCGCGTTGTACGCGTCGTAGATATTCTCGTGGCAAGGGGCCATCTCCTCCAGCACCAACGCCCGCAGATCCAATGCAAGCTTCTGAATCGCGCGGTCATAAGGCCGCAGAAACTTTATGAGTTCGGCTGGTGGAGGGTGTCGACGCATCGGGAATCCAGGGAGGACTCTCATTTTGAATTCGCCGGGATATTACCTTCGATGGGTGGGTAGAGGAAAGAGTGATGAAGACCGGCATGTCGCTTTCCGTAGCGCGCCGGAATGTCCTGGGTCCAATCACTCGGTATTGTGAGTGGCACCAGTAATAAACTCGCGAAGAGAATTCTTTTCGGCCACAGTGACCGCGGCTGCGCTGGCAGCTCCGAACCTGGAGCGGTTTCCGAGACCGGGTTGGCTTTTATCGTCGCGCGGTCGCTTCGCGAGAACCGGAAGATTAGCAAAGCGCCCAGGGCTGTCATCAATATGTTGAAAGCCTGACCGGTGGCGATGCCAAAAAGACTTGTAGGATATTCGCGAAATAGATCAACAAAAATTCTAAGGAATGCATAGCAGAAGACGAAGTAAGCGATTAGCATCCCCGGCGCGGGCCTTTTTCTTCGCAGCCAGAGCAGCAACCCCAGAATCAGGAAGTTCTTTACGCCGTCGTAAAGTACAACGGGATGGCGAAATCCCAGAGCATCGGGGAACTGGACGGCCCACCAGACATTGGTAGCGCCTCCGACAATTTGCCCGTCGATAAAGTTGCCGAGGCGGCCCATACCCATCAGATAGCTTCCGGGAATGACGAGTTGGTCCCCTATACTCAGCAAACTCTTGCGGTGAATTCGGCAGAAGAGCCAGACAGCTGCAAGAACGCCGAGCAACACTCCATGCGTGCTCATGCCACCTAACCAAACAGCTGGAATCAACCAAAGATGTTCACGGTAAAACGCCCACTCATAGAAAAAGACTTCAAGCACTCGCCCGCCGGCGAGAACACCAAGCGCCAGACAGATGGTCAAGCTATAGGCGGCCCCAATCGTGAAGTTAAACCTATGACGGACCCTTTTGAACCAAAGGAAAATTGATATGAAACCCAACGAATAGCTAAGGCCATAAAACCATAGGTAGACTCCGCCAATGTCTGCCAGGAGAGGATCAATCCGGTGGACGAAGGGCCCGAACATAGACTGACGATTCTGATGTTGGACTAATGAAGATTTGCGAAAGCTAGTGACACTTCTTCAAGTGCACTATGAGCATTGCCCAAGAGGCTAGAGGCTAGCAACCGGTGGATTTTAGTTTAAGCGCGTGAATACATTTTGATGATTTGTTCAATCGCGCGACGGCAAACGGTGCAAAAATGGTTCGTTCGCGAAAACATAATGCAGTCCACTTCCGGACGGTAGTAGCCTCGCGCTTCATAAATGGCGCCTTCGAAAGCGCCAACACGCCCGGAATATTTTTCTTTCGCAAACAGAGCTTCCTCATGCTTCAGTTCTTCGCGGAACAGTGCCTCCATCTCGCTCTCCGGTCGCTTGTCCTTCCGCAGTTGGGCCCGGCGCTTTTGTATCTCGCGCGAGTAGTTTTCAAAAGTTTCCTTATCCCAGGGCGTCGGAATAGGCGTATTCGGCGACACCAAACCTTTCCATTTGAGAATGTTTCGCATGTCGCCGGGCGAGCCGGCGCTTCCGGCGTTCAGCAGTGCGGTGGCGTTTGGCTCCCAGGGCTCGACGCGCTCACTAGCCGGGGCGTAAGCGACTGACGAAGTGTAGTACTCGTCTGCGAGCCCCGCGAAGTGATGGCCAAACTCGTGCACAAAAACATAATTAGCGAACGCGTTGTCGGCCGCGACCGTGCTGTAAAGGTTGAAGATGCCACCGCCACCATAAGTACGATTGTTGACGAGAACTTCGATGAACTCGTAAGGAGCAAACTGTGCCACTTTGCGCAGCGCATGATTATCGAAGGTCAGCACATAACGTTCAGAGCCAAAAGCATCGTAGGTCGCGCCCAAAGGAGAATCGTGATAGACGCCCGTCGACGGTCTCGAGACCCCACTCTCCGTGGCGGGCGGGCACAGGCCCCACACGTTGAAATCGCGACGATGTTCCTTGAAAGGCGAGGTGGCGAAGAGCACTTCGGTAAGCCGGCGCGCGTCAGCCGCAAACTTCCCCTGCTCGTTGGCTGTGTAACCGTCACCCAGAATCACGAAATCGACTTTCGCCGCGGGATCGCCCATTTTTTGAATTGGGATCAGACGCGCTGGTGCCGTAACCCTGGAACGATCGATAAACATGTCTTTGGGATCGACGTTGGTGGTCCAGATGTCGCGCCATGAATTCTTCGCGTCTCTCTTCTTCAGGACGATCTCGACCGGAGCATCCGGAGCAGGGAAGCGCAGCGACTCGCTGAAGGTTCGCATCATGCTGGCGGCTTCATCTGTGGTTTCCCATTCGCCGAAAATGGACGCGAAGCCGCGCGAATAAAGCACGCGTTTTGTCGCTTGATCGCGAACTTCAAAAAAATACTTGCCGAGGTTTGTATCATCGATCGTCTTGCTCATATCACCCGGCCAGGGAAGTGGTTCGATATGAACGCGATCGATACTGAAAACCTCCTGCTTCGAGTTACCGGTGTGGTAGTAGTCCACGCGCATTGTTTGTGGAGCGGCCGAGACGGCGACGAAGCAAACGAGGAGCGTGGCCAGCCCCAGGAAGAAAGTTGGGATGTTTGTCATAAGCGCAAACATAGTCGAAAAATGCTTTCGCGAAAAGGGCGAGACAGGTCGCAGGCGTACGAGGCCGGAGGCAGGAGCAGGAAGCAGGGCACAGGGACAAAGAACATTTTCCGCGGTAATTACATTTTTCGTGAATCCAATTGCGCTTCTTTTTGTGACCCCGAAACCACGCGGTCAAATAACGAAAGTGGCTGCGGTTTGCCGTCAACACGCAGCTCGAATTGATCGCGTTGCAGGCCGTCGACAAAATGCCCATCCCTGTCAAAAACCATCACATCCGTTTGCACCAACTCGGTTGAGACGCGAACGACCTCGATATCCTGAGTTGTTGGCTCAGGTGTTGGATTCGCCTGTCCCTGCGCGAGGGCAACAGACGCAGGAAGGAAACAGAACACGAGCGCGAGGCAGAGAATTTTCATTTGGAGTTCACCGGTCAGGATTTGCGGTGTGCAACCGCCTGGTTCTGGGGTTAGGCGCTATTCTACCTGTCATGGTGAGGATTTTGAAGAGAGTTTCAACCAGACAAGCAGGAATACTCGGTTAACCGGTGCGACGTGTGTCCTTGGCTTCCATCTCGACGAGGGCATCAAGCCGGAGGCGATCAGAATCGGAAATCTGGGTGAACTGCACACCAAAGCCTACGCTGGGCATTTGATACATCACCACACCTTGTACCGAGATGTATTCGTCGTCGGGTAGCGTGAGCCTGAGATTGAGCATCTCGCCAACCTCTACTGGGCCGAGCGTGTCGATGAAACATCCGGTTGCACTAATGTCCACTGTCCGCGCGAGAGACTTGCTGGTGGATCCCTCCCATGTTGTTTCTATCACAAGCGGAAGGCGCTCACGTTTCCTTTTCTCGTCAGTCATTCTCCACCCGTTGCGGTCACTGCTTGGTTTATTGCTGAGCCGTCATGGGGCGTGACGACTGTGTTTGAAGATGCTCAGGCACGTGAGCATCCAAGTTTGGGGCAATGATACCTCAGGCGAGAGATATCAACTAGTTATTACACCATGCAACGGACGACCCAAAGCGGGAACCGCCGAATTCTTTCTGATAGTGATTCATTTTGCGCGAGCCATTCCGAGTTCCTGAACTTGCGATAAAGTTGGAACCGGGAGCGGTAGCTACCAGCCTCAGGCCGACCTCGAATGCGCTTCTCAAGCGGTGGTCCTTAGCTCAACTGGAAAGGTCGCTACTGCTCCTGGTTCCGGATCTTTCGGCGCCCGTCATGCTTAACTCGGCCAAGCTGAACCAATATCTATCACCGCAAACCGTTATTAGGATTAGCATCGTGTTATACTCCGACGTTCTTCCAGCGCGCCGTCTGCAGCAAGTTACAGCCTGGCTAAAACCCCGGAGAGTTGAGTAATTACTAAAAGTGAGTAGTGTCTTAGAGATCATTCCGCTCGGTGGAATCGGCGAGTTCGGAATGAATTGCATGGCGGTGCGTTACGAGGACGAAATGATCATTCTCGACGCCGGCATGGGGTTTCCTGAAGAGACCGCCTATGGCGTCGACGTTTGTATCCCCAACTTCGATTTCCTCGAGGAGTATCGTGAGGACATCACTGCCATCGTCCTTACTCACGGCCACGAAGACCACCTCGGCGCGCTTCCTTACGTACTGAAGAAATTCAACGTCCCGGTTTACTGTTCTCACTTCACAGCTGGACTGGCAGAGAGCAAACTGCAAGAACATAACCTGCTTGGCGATACCCTGATGCACCGCGTTGAGCCGCGTGACGTGGTTGATATCGGTGTCTTCAGCGTAGAGTTTATTCGCGTTTCTCACTCGCTGATTGACTGCTTCTCGCTGGCGATCAAAACGCCTGTGGGGACCATCATTCACACGGGTGATTACAAGGTTGATGAGACGCCGGTCATCGGCGAACCGATCGACTTGCGTTCGTTCAGGCGCTATGGGCAGGAAGGGGTGCTGGCATTGCTTTCGGATTCTACGAACGCAACCGTGCCCGGCCGCACGCCTTCCGAACGAGCCGTCATCCCGGCATTTGAGGAAATCTTTGCCGAAGCGCGCGGGCGAATTATCGTCGCTGCGTTTGCATCTTCCATTCATCGACTACAGATCGTCCTCGATATCGCGCAACAGTTTAATCGCAAAGTCTGCGTGCTGGGCCGGTCGATGCTGAAAAACGTTGAGATTGCCGACCGTTTGGGTTACCTGGACATTCCCGACGGCTTGCTGATACCGCTAAATGAAGCCAAACAGACCCGCGACCACGAGGTCGTGTTTCTGGTGACCGGCTCGCAGGGCGAGTCTCGTGCGGCCCTTTCACAGATGGCGTCGCAAAGTTACAAGGGCATGACGATTGACGAAGGCGACACGGTGGTCCTTTCCGCACGCATCATCCCTGGGAACGAGCGTTTGATTTCTCGAATGATTGGAATGATCTATAAGCGTGGCGCGAACATCATCGAAGAGAAGCGGCGGCTGGTGCACGTAAGCGGTCACGCGTCTCAGGAAGATATTCGAATCATGACTGAGGCCGTGCGGCCCAAGTTTGTGGTGCCGATTCACGGCGAGTATCGCATGCTCTTTCGTCACAAGGAGTTCGTAAAGAACCATCTTGGCTACGCCGAAGAGAACATTATCCTGATTGAAAATGGCGACGTGCTGGAACTTGATGGTGAACGCGCATCAGTTGTCGAAAAACGCGAAGTGCCACGAACGTTTATCGATGATAGCGGTTTCGAAGAGATTACCAGTGAGACTGTAAAGCAACGCCGCCAGATGGCCTATGAAGGACTGGTTACGCTGATTGTGACTGTTGACTCGGAGACAGGTGAGGTCCAGGGGGATCCGGAGATCGTCATGCGCGGCGTGCGCGGTTTCGATTCCACCAATGGGTCCTTGATAGACGCGCGGCGAGTTGTTGCCGCCGCCATCGCGGGCGCCTCGCGTCAAACACTAAGCGATGAGAGCCTCCTGAAAGAGCATGTACGGGTGGAGTTGAAACGCTTTATTCAGACACTGACGGGTTCGAAACCGGTGATCCTGCCCGTCGTAGTCAAGGTTTAGTTTCAAGTCCCAAGTTTCAAGTTTTAAGTTCGAACACCGCACTTGAAACCTGCAAAGCCTGAAACTTGGAACTGTAAAGTTAGAAATGAATTCCTTCCAGGACAAGGTTGTCATGATTACCGGCGCCTCATCCGGCATCGGACGCGGACTGGCGGTTGAACTTGGCCGACGCGGCGCGAAACTTGGTCTGGTTGCAAGGCGTGCCAGCGTACTCGAGGAAGTAATCCGCGAGATTGAGGCGGTTGGCAGCAAGGCAGTGGCGGTGCCTGCCGACGTGCAAGATGCAGGCTCGATGTCTGCCGCAGCTGAGAAGGTGCGCGCTGAGTTAGGGCCCATCGACATACTTATTGCGAACGCCGGCATCGGACCGACGAGAGATGCGGCGGAGATTAACGCAGAGGAGATCGCCAGCGTCATTAACGTGAATGTCATTGGGGCTTCCAACAGCGTCGCAGCAGTAATTCCTGACATGGTGGCGCGGCGAAGTGGGCAGTTGGTTGTGATATCGAGTTTGGCTGCTTACCGGGGTTTGCCCAAATCGGCGGCGTACTGCGCCAGTAAGGCTGCGGTTTCAGCGTTTTTCGAAAGTCTGCGTCTGGATCTGATGCCGAGAGGGATTGCCGTTACGATAATCCATCCGGGTTTTATCAAGACTCCGTTAACTAGCGGGCGCGACGCGCAGATGCCCTTCCTGATGGAATTGGACGATGCGGTGCAAAAGATGTTGCGCGCGATTGGGGAGCGCAGGAAGCGTTATTCATTTCCGTGGCAACTCGCAACGATCGTTCGTCTGGGAATGGTCATGCCGTTTTGGATGTACGACCAGATTTCACGCGCGAATTCGTTTAGGGAATGAAAGGTCTTTGGACTTTGGGCTTAGGTCTTTGGAGTTGAAGGTCCGCTCGACTTGATTCCGAAAGAACCAAAATAAGGACTCTCAAGACTAAAGACCAAAGACCAAAGTCCAAAGTTCGAAGAACAAAGTTCATTTTCCCATTTCATGACCATTCTTCAAGCCATCATCCTTGGTGTCGTTCAGGGATTTACTGAATTCATCCCCATCAGTTCTACCGCCCACCTTGTTTTTGCATCACGCCTGATTGGTCTCTACAACGGGGTTGACGCAACTCTTCGCGCCGAACAAACAACTGCCACCATAGCCGTCATTCAACTCGGCACGCTGTTAGCCGTGCTTATCTATTTCGCGCGAGACATTATCAACATCACGCTGGCGTTTGTGCGTGACCACGTTGCGCTGCTGAGTGGCAAGCGTAGGGTAAACGGCAGCGTGCAGCTGTCGCCTGATGCCTGGCTGGGATGGCTGGTGATTCTGGGTTCAATTCCGGTTGCGGCGGTTGGCCTGTTATTCAAACATCAGATTGAGGGAACGTTTACCAAAAACCTGTGGGTAATCGCTACGATGATGGTCGTTGTCGCGGTCTTGTTGGCGATTGCAGAGTTCGTCGGAAAAAGAGAACGCTCCATGGGGCAACTGGGAGTTAGTGATGCACTGGCCGTCGGTTTCGCTCAGGTCCTTGCTTTGATACCGGGATCGAGTCGGTCCGGTTCCACCATCATGGGCGGCCTCTTTGCCGGCCTGACACGTGAAACCGCCGCCAGGTTTTCCTTCCTGCTTTCAATCCCTGCTATCGCAGCCAGCGGTGTACTGGAACTCAAGGAAGCCATACACAAACTGCCGCCGGGAACTCACCTGCCGCTAGTCGTAGCAACTATTGTCTCCGGCGTAATTGGCTATGCTTCGATTTGGTTTCTGCTGAGATTTCTTAGAATACACTCTACCGGGGTCTTCATCGTCTACCGTTTGTTGGTGGGCGCCGCCATTCTCTTTGCTCTCGCTGGTGGTTACATGTCAGCGGCCGCTTGAAATCGGATCTCTGAATGCGGCCAATTTCCCACGTCGCATTGCTGGAAGCAGGTCAGAACGGTTCCAGAATCAAATCACTACCAAAAGCTTTCCCTGTTCGGGTAAACTAAGCGAGCCCCCCTCTTTGCATCGACCCTGAATGCAGGTACTCCTATAATTTTCTAAAGGCGGTGAGTTTTAATGAATGACAAGAATCTCCGAGGCCCGACTGCGCCCTCCCAAAGACCGCGCAGTCCACGTGTACCGGTAGAGTTTGCGCTCGGAGTAGAGGGAAAGGCTGCCACCGGTGAATCGTTCAGCGTCCAGGCGCAGGCGATTAAGATAAGCCGGGCTGGAGCCACGATTCTGTTAGATGCAGATGTTGCGTTGGGTTCTATTCTGAAACTGACCCCTCCATTTGGGCGACCGCTGGATGCAGAAGTGAATGGCGCATGGACTGATGCGATTGATGGACGCCGCCGCATTGGTGTTAAACTACTCGATGCTGATGGCTGGTTTGCAGACTAGTTTTTACAGAAATAATATGAACCTCACATGAGCGTCAAACGTTGGATCTTGCGGGAGCACGACGCGCTTCAGGTGGCCTCGCTGGCTCACGGTTTGACTGTCTCACCCACAATTGCGGCGTTGCTTCTTTCACGCGGTTGTGAAGACGAACAATCGGCCCGAAGTTTCCTCAAACCATCCCACGATCAACTTCATGATCCTGACTTGATGCTCGGAATGAGCGAGGCCGTACCTCGTTTGCTTCGGGCCATCGAGTTGGGCGAACCCATCCTGGTTTACGGCGACTATGACGTGGACGGCACGACCGGAACCGCTCTGCTGCTGCGAGCGTTGAATCTGCTTGGCGCGAAGACTGGTTTTCATGTGCCCCATCGCTTTACCGAAGGTTACGGGATCCAACAGGCTGCCCTTCAACGAGCGGTGACCGAGGGGTACAAGCTTGCGATTAGCGTAGATTGTGGCATTCGTGCGCATGAACCACTTTACTGGGCGCGAGATAATGGCCTCGACGTAATCATCACCGATCATCACTTGCCGGATGAAGGCGAAGGTGTTCCCCCCGCATATGCCGTTCTGAACCCAAATCAACGCGGCTGCAATTATCCCGATAAGAATCTTGCCGGCGTTGGCGTCGCCTTTAAACTGGTCGACGCTTTGTTTCGCAGGCAGGGACGGCAAGCGCAAGTAAATGCTTTTCTGAAGATCGTTGCCATCGGCACCGTTGCAGACGTCGCAAAACTTACCGGCGAGAATCGAACGATCGTCGCGCTTGGCCTGCAGGATCTCCCTAAAGCCACCAATCCTGGTTTGCGCGCTCTGATGGAAGTGGCCGGATGCGGCGAAGGCATGACCGCTTACGATATTGGTTTTCGCCTGGGGCCGCGCATTAATGCGGCCGGTCGCATGGATGCCGCGCGCGCTGTGGTTGAACTTTTCGGCACCCGAGATTTGGAAGAGGCGCGACGGCTGGCTTTACATCTCGACACGCGCAACCGCGAGCGCAAAGAAGTTCAGCAGCAGATCGTCGAGCTGGCCATTACTGAGTTGGAAAGCAATGCCGCCGAGCCGGCTGATTCCTTTGTGGCGGTAATCGCCGGCGAGGGATGGCATCGCGGAGTAATTGGCATCGCGGCTTCGAAAATTGCCGAACGCATCAATCGTCCCTGCGTCGTACTGTCGATTGACGGCGACGTGGCCCATGGTTCGGGGCGCAGCATCGAGCCTTATCACCTGCTCAATGGCCTGACGGAATGTGCGGATCTGTTCGAAAAGTTTGGCGGACACTCTCACGCGGCGGGAATCACTATACGGCCGGACCGGATTGCCGAACTTCGCCGGCGATTAAACGACCATGCCGCCAGCTGCCTGACGGCGGAAGACTTGCAGCCATGTGTTTACGTTGATGCGGAGTTGCCGACGGAGGAAATCACCTTTGAACTGATTGGCGAACTGAATGCACTGGAGCCTCATGGTGCGGGCAATTTGCGCCCGGTTTTCCTGGCTCGCAACTTGTGCATAGTCTCCGAACCACGTCTAATTGGACAACGGCATCTAAAGATGTCTGTTGCTGGTCCGAAGGGTCGCCCGCTCGAGACAATCTTCTGGAATGGAGCGGAACGAATGGCGGATCTCAAGCGCGGCGTAGACATGGCCTATACGATTGAGACCAGTAACTGGACGGGCGAAACGTTTTTGCAGTTGTCAGTGCAAGACACGAGGCAGCAAGCAGCAAACAGTAAACAGCAGACAGCAAGCAGTAAACCGCGAGGTACGTGATTTTAGACGGACGCCAGAGCTACCTGCCGCAACAACCAGATCGAGCTGACGGTTCGGCTGTTGCTGTTTACTTTTTGCTGTTTGCTTGGTAAGAAATGCAGGAAGTCACCAGGAAAAAGGCAATCGCCATCGGCCTGCGCGCGCATGCTCCGCTCGTGGTGCGCGCCGGCGCGCTCTTAACTCTCGCCGCCGCACTGGTTTTCGTAGCCATCTCTTACTATCGACTTCGCAATAACAAACCTTTTAGGCTTGCATCAAAGTCGCCTGAGCTTTCGAAAGAGATAAAGGGGATCGTGGAGGGCTACGAGCAAAGGTTAATGAAAGATGGTCGTCTATATCTCTGGCTGCGAGCCGCACGCGACATCACTTTCACAGACGACCATCATGAACTCGTCGACGTAAACCTGGCAGTTTATCCACCGGTGGGCGACAAACCTGATCAGATTCTTGCGAACAAGGCCATCTACGATCCGAAGACCTCGGTAATCACGTTTCTTGGGAACGTCAAAGTTGAAACGAAGGACGCGTTGAAAGTCAGCACCGAGTCGATTGCCTACGATCAAAACAGCGAGATCGCGCAAACCGATGCACCCGTCTCTTTTGACCGCGAAAACGTTTCCGGGCATTCGACCGGAGCGGTGGTTGAGTCGAAGACAAAGAAGCTCGAACTAAAGAAAGATGTGGAGATTACTGTAGCTCCTGACGCCCTCAAGGATCCGAAAGCCAAACCATTATCCACTCGTTCGCGCCCCGTAGTTATCCATTCGGCCCACGCGCTTTTTGAACAAGAGTTGATGAAGATGACCTTCTCGGGTGGAGTTACTGCCGAACAGGACCGAGATCTGATGAGCGGCGACACGCTATACGGAACGCTCAACGAGCAAAAGCACCTGCAAAAACTTGAGGTTCGCACAAACTCTTATCTGCGCACGATGACTGAAGGCAGGGCGGCGGAAGTGCATTCCATCGATATGGATTTCTTTTTGGATAAAGACCAACGTCTGGAGCGAGCTGTAGCGATGCGCAATGCCGGCGGCAAAACGCTCGACGCGGATTCGGATTTACAGCTTGAGGGCGCGAACCTAATCGAAGTCCTGTTTCAGGCTCAAGGCGATCGTAGTCTGCTGAAACAGTTGCGCACCGAAGGTCGTTCGGTCATTAATCTTTCTGCTCCGAAATCAAAGGCAAACGATCCGCGTGCAGCAAATAAGCGGCTTACCGCCGATACCGTAAAACTTAACTGGCGGGTCACGGGCCGGGATCTCGACAAGGCCGAAGCCGTGGGCAACGCCGAATTATTTGTTGACCCGGTCACGAAGACCGCGGCGAGCGACAGGAAAACTCTTACCGCGCCGCGTATCGATTGTGATTTTTTTGAAAGCGGTAACATCGTTCGCACGGCGGTCGCCACTGGTGGGGCTAAGGCCGTCATCGAGCCGGTGCAGAAAGTGGAAGATCGCGGCACGCGTACGTTGACCTCGTGGAAAATGACCGGTGTGTTTGTGCCCACAACGCAGGACATTGAGCGAATGGATGCGCAAACCGACGCGAAGTTTAATGAGAACGACCGCAATGGCGTCGCGACTAACATTACTTATACAGCTGCGGACAATACGGTTCGGCTCCGCGGCGGTGAGCCAACCGTTTGGGATTCGCGGGCGCGCACCAAAGGCGACGAGCTTGATTCGGATCTGACCAATAAGGTCTCCTATAGCCGTGGAAAAACCGCGACCACCTATTACAGCCAGGAACAGACCAACGGTGCGACTCCATTTTCCAAAGTTAAAAGCCCGGTGTACGTGGTTAGTGATAGAGGAGAGTTTCACAGTGAAAGTGGCGTCGCAATCTACACCGGAAATGCGCGCGCCTGGCAAGACGACAATTTTGTGCGCGCTGACAAACTAACGATGTATGTCAACGAGAAGCGGATGGACGGAACTGGTCACGTGCAGAGCCAAATCTATAATGCGCGTCGCCGCACGGGAGGGACCAGCAGCACGGTGCCCGTGTTTGCTACCGCGGATTCAATGACTTATTCGGACCTCAATCGCACGCTCCACTACGAAAGCAACGTGGATATTCGTCAGGGAACAGATCGGATGACGAGCGGCGTTGCCGACGTCTATCTCCTGAAGGAGTCGAGTGAAGTGGAGAAGACCATCGCGCAACGCACTGTGGTGTTGACTCAGCCAAACAGAAAAGGCGTCGGCGACTGGCTGCAATATACGACCGCCGATGAGGTCGCAGTTCTTAAAGGCAACCCGGCCAGAGTTGAAGACGCGGAGAAGGGAAGCACCGAAGGTAACCGATTGACCGTCTACATGCGAGACGGTAGAGTGATCGCTGATGACGTGCGAGGGTCGCAGGCACCGGGACGAATCAAATCCACGCACAAGGTTAAGAAACAATAAACAAGTTCTTGGAGTGCGGTGACCTGTCACCGCTTTCGTCGGCTTGACGTCCAAAGTCTTTCAGTAGTTTCAGGCAACGGTGGCCGCGACAGGTTGCGGCACCAAAGCGGTGACGGGTCACCGCACTCCAAAAGCCGCGGTGAGGTCACCGCACTCAAAGAGTTAACATGAGCACACGGACAGAGGAGGTTAATATCGAGCAGGGTCGCAACGAAGCGGTTCCCGTTGACAGTCCTCGTCTAGCGCGCCAAATAAGCTTGACGCCGTCCGCCTCCGCTTTGGCGGCGTCCCACCTGGAAAAAAGATATGGGAAGCGTCGCGTTGTTGACGATGTCGGTCTCCACGTGGAAAAGGGAGAGGTAGTCGGCCTACTGGGTGCAAACGGCGCCGGGAAGACAACGACGTTTTACATGATCGTGGGGCTGGAGCGTCCGGACAACGGAACAGTTAGTCTTGGAGATCGTGATGTCACCAGGTTGCCGATGTACTTGCGGGCACGCCTGGGGCTTGGCTACTTGCCGCAGGAACCTTCAATCTTTCGCAAGCTGACGACCGCGGAAAACATTCTTGCGGTTCTCGAAACGATGGGCCTGCGGAGGCGAGAGCGACTCACCCGGCTCGAGGAATTGTTGGAAGAGTTTGGCATTGCACATGTTCGCAATACGCGTGGCGATGCTTTGTCAGGAGGCGAACGAAGAAGAACTGAAATCGCAAGGGCCCTTGCAACAGAACCCCAATACATCCTCCTTGACGAACCTTTTGCTGGCATTGACCCTAAGGCCGTAGATGACATTCAAAATGTCATACTTTATCTACGTAATCGTGGCATAGGGATCTTAGTCACAGACCATAATGTCCGCGAAACGTTGGGAGTTACTGACCGGGCCTACATTATGACAGACGGTCGAATTTTCCGCGCCGGTGTGCCCCGCGAGTTGACCGAAGACGCGGAAGTGCGACGGCTCTATCTTGGCGACAAATTCCGCATGTAATCTTCAAATTTGATCGCGAAAGCTAAACTGGGACGCGCAAATGTGCTCCAATCGAGTATAATCTCCCTGCGACGTACAGTTGCAAAATAACAAATCAAAAGTGTTCATTCGAAGTAAGGAATGTCTCTTAAACTAACTACCAGCCTATCCCAACGCCTCGTGTTGACGCCCCAGTTGCGGCAGCGCATCGAGATGTTGCAGATGACTACACTCGAGCTCACCGATCTTATTCAGCAGCAGATTCTCGAGAACCCGGTCCTGGAGGAAGTGGCCACTCAGGAAGAAGTCGGGGAGTTAGCGGAAAAAATTCTCGACCACCTCGCGAGCGCCGATCCCGGAGCCGCGCCAGACGAGCCGCAGCGGTTGGAAGCCGCGGAGCCTGAACTTGGTAGTCCCTCTTCAAATGGATCCGGTGATCTTGAAGGAATCTCGACCTATGCTGAAGGAGACGGCGAAGGCGATGTTGGCCCTGGAGAGGGACATGAAATTGCTGTCGCCGATCTGAGCGAGGATTCGGTAGGCGACGAGATTGTTGGTGAAGAAGGCAGTCGTGATGCGTTTGAAGAAATCGATTTCGGCCGGGAGTTTCAGGACTACCTCGACCCCGGTTACAAGACTCAGGAGATCGAATACAAAGAAGACGCGCCCACCTTCGAACAGTTTTTGACCCGGGCTCCGTCTCTAGCCGATCATCTTGAATGGCAATTGCACATGAGTCCGATTGCCGAGGATATTTGCGAAGCAGCCATTAGTGTCATCGGGAATCTCGACGCGGATGGCAGGTTGAATGCCACCAATGAAGAAATTGCCGCAATGGGCGGCTGGAGCGGGGAGACAGTGGAAGAAGCCCGCCAGGCCGTGATGCATTTGGATCCGGTCGGTTGTGGCGCGCGTGATGTCAGGGAATGCCTGCTAGTGCAGTTGGAAGTCAAAGGTGAAAGTGATCGGCTGGCGGCACGCTTGATTAGCGAGCATCTCTCAGAATTACAGCAACACAAGCTGCCGAACCTGGCGAAACAAATCAATAGCGACGTTGATACGCTCTTGAACGAATTGCAGTTCATTCGCACGCTCGATCCTTATCCGGGACGGCGTTACTCGTCGGAAGAGCCGATATTGATTTCCCCGGAGATCTACATCGAGAAGCTCGATGAGGCTGACGACGAATACATTATCTATTTCGCGGACGATGGCAGTCCGCGATTGCGCGTGAGTCAACAGTATCAGCAGATGCTGGGTAAGTCGGACGTCAGTAACGAGACCAAGAGTTTTATTCGCGAGAAGATGCGTTCAGCAGTCGACCTGCTGCGCAATATTGAGCATCGCCGTCAAACGATTTACAAAGTGGTGGAGTCAATCGTACACCGGCAGCAGGAATTTCTTGATAAGGGTGTTCAATACATCAAGCCGATGATGCTGAAAGACATCGCCGAAGACATCGGCATGCACCTGTCGACCGTCTCCAGAGTGGTGAACAGGAAATATGCGCATACTCCGCAGGGTGTAATCGAGCTGCGTCGCTTCTTTACCGAAGGCATGATGAATGAGGACGGGGAAGAAATCTCCACGCGCATCATCAAGCTGAAAATCAAAAAACTTATCGAAGAAGAAGATTCGCATAATCCGATCACCGACGATCAGGTTGTCAAGATACTCATCAGGGACGGAATCAAGCTATCGCGCCGCACCGTCGCGAAGTATCGTGATCAGATGAGTATACCCGGTTCGCGCGAGCGTCGCGCTGTGGTTTAGTGACGCACCGTAGCTTGAGCCGGACAAGAGTTTCGCCCCTGAGTTGTTAATAATTCGCCAAACGTGATCTGAGTTTGGCAAACATTACTATTTCTGAGGGTTGGGAAGGGAACAGCAGCTATGAGGTTTGAGTACACAGGTCGTCACGTCGAAGTTTCTCCCGGTATCCGCAAACACGTAGAAGATCATTTCAAAAAGCTGGAATATATTTTTAACGGTACAACTGCCGCGTGGACCCACGCTGTTATCGATGTTGAAAAGAATCGTCACAAAGCAGAATTGATTGTTCACTGGCGAGACCATACCTTAACCGCCAAAGACATCAACGCGGATATGTACCTTGCCCTGACTCGGGCTATTGCAAAGATCGAAAAGCAAGCGCTCAAATTGAAGACGAAAAAAATCGATCGGAAACAGGGAGCACGAAAGACCTCGACAGTGGCCCCGACTCCGGATGGCAAGGTAGAAGCAAGTCCGCGTCCACCTCGCATTATTAACGCGCGTCGTTATTCAATCAAGCCCATGACCGCCGAAGAAGCGGCTTTGCGGTTGTCGTCTGACCCTGATCAGTTTCTAGTCTTTCGCGACGCTGACACGGATCGCGTCGGCGTGCTGTATAAGCGCAGCGACGGAAACTACGGCCTGATTGAGCCCTGAAATTGCCCACCCAGGCTGCAAAAACTTCTGAACAACGGAAGCGAACATGCCGGCTATCCATTTTTTCGGCTCTGCTGGAGTCGAATAGGTCCGGCAAAGAAATCCGTTTGCTAAACGGGCACCCGGGCGCCGGTTAGTGCTATAAACATCCCGCGCGTCCAGTGCTGAGGGCGCACAACACCTCCGCATGGAAAAAGAGATCGACAAAAACCAGGAAAAGAACAATTCGGTTCCAGACATCGTCATCATTACCGGATTGAGCGGTTCGGGAATGTCAGCCGCTACGAACGCGTTCGAGGATCTCGGTTACTTCTGCGTCGACAACCTGCCGCTGACGATGTTGCCCACCTTTGCACGCTTGGTGAAGGCAGATGGTGACGAACAAGGTATCGAGCGGGCCGCCCTGGTTATCGACATCCGTGAAGGAACGTTTCTGACTGATTTCGCTAAGCAACTGGAAGCTTTGCGCGCTGTCGGGCTTTCCGTATTCGTCCTATTTCTTGAGGCCTCGGACGACGTGTTGCAGCATCGCTTCAGCGAGACGCGCCGGCCACACCCTGCTGATACAGGACAAACTCTATTGCAATCGCTTGCCGCTGAGCGCACGGCGATGTCGCGTATTCGTTCTCTTGCCGATCAAATAATAGAGACTTCCAATCACACCGTTCACACCCTTCGTAGTCATCTCATTGAAAGATTCAGTCCCGACCACAAGGGCGGACCGATGCGCGTTCAGGTGCTCAGCTTCGGCCATAAATACGGTAACCCCGGTGATATGGAATTGCTTTTTGATGTGAGACACCTACCGAATCCCCACTTTGTTCCTGAGCTAAGGCCGCTCTCCGGTCACGATAAGCGCGTGGTGAAGTATCTGAAGGAGCAACCTGAAGTGGAAGAGACTCTTAGTCGCTTCTACGATCTACTTGAATACCTTCTGCCCCAATACCAGCGTGAAGGAAAGTCGTACGTGACGGTGGGAATTGGCTGCACCGGAGGACGGCATCGCTCAGTGATGATAGCCAACGCACTGGTCCGTAAACTGCGACGGGCCGGTTTCGACGCTCAGGCGGTTCACCGCGACGTGAGAAAATCAAATCGCCAGCGTTAACTAAACTTCCCGATGGAGGAGGACATTTCATGAGCGCTAACTCGCCACCAGGCACGTCGAAAGAAGATGCGCGCCGGATTTCAGGTGTGATTGTCACGCATGGACATCTGGCGGGTGAATTGTTGGCCGCGGCTGAAATGATCGTGGGGCCCATTTCATTTATCACGGCCGTCTCGATTGGCTGGCACGACGATGTCGATGCTGCGCGCGATGAAGTGCAACGGGCCATCACTCGCGTCTCGCAGGGTGCCGGAGTGCTGTTGTTGACTGATATGTTTGGTGGCACACCTACCAACATCGCGTCGATGTTTTTGGATGATGGCAACGTTGAAGTTGTCACCGGAGTAAACCTGCCGATGGTCATCAAACTGGCCGGCCAAACAGGCAGCGATTCTCTGATTGAAACCGCGCGCCGCGTTTGCGATCTTGGCCGTCAGGGAATTTATCTCGCCGGAGATCTGCTGGCCCAGCCGGTAAAAAGCACAAAGTAATGGTTGCGCGAACTCTTTTGATTAGACAACGACTCGGACTACACGCGCGGGCAGCTGCGAAGCTTGTTCGAGTCGCAAGTGCTTTTCAAAGTCAGGTGCAATTACGTCGTCTCGAGGGCGATGTGACCGCCGACGCCAAGTCAATTCTGAGTGTCTTGATGCTGGCCGCCGGTCGGGGAACAGAGTTGCAGGCCATCGCAGATGGAGTTGATGAGGAAGCGGCGATGGACGCAATCGCGCAGCTCTTTGCCGACGGATTCGGCGAAGTGGAAGCGGAGTCTTCCCTATGACGCAGTCGGTTCAGGAACTTCGCTTCCAGGGGCTGGGAGTTTCCGAAGGCATCGTGATCGGGCAGGTGCTGCGAATGCACGACGGCACGCAGCGAGTCTACCGGTGGAGAATTGCGCCGGCGGACGTGGAAGCAGAGCGCCAGCGCTTCCGCGCAGCGGTCATGCTGGCGAGCCGTCAGGTGTTGGCTATCAAGGAGCAGGCAGAAAAACGTTTTGGCAAGGATCACGCTTACATCTTCGACGCGCACCTGCTGCTATTGGAGGACGAGAAGCTTATTGGCGACGTAGAGCGCCATATCACTGCCGAACAAGTGAACGCAGAGTGGGCCGTTAAGGTGATTGGCGATCGTTTCCTTTATCTCTACTCTGAGATCAAAGACGACTACCTGCGCGAGCGTGGTTCCGATATTGAAGACGTAATGCGTCGTTTGCTGGTCGCCCTCAGCGGTGTGGAGTCGCAGAATCGCGACCTTTCCGAGGACGCAGTTGTAGTTTCACAGGATCTGCTGCCCTCGGCAGTTGCGGAGTTGGATCTGGATCATACCCGGGCGCTCGCCACCGACACCGGCGGTTGGACCTCGCACACAGCGATACTTGCGCGCGGAGTTGGTATTCCCGCTGTAGTCGGTCTGCGCGATTTTTATCGCCGCACCAGAACCGGCGACAGAATCATTGTTGACTCAACCCGTAACCTGGTCATCCTTCATCCTTCAGCCGAAACGCTCGAACGCTATCAGGCCGAGACCACCAGTCGCCAGAGCCGGCCAAGAACTGCTGGTCGCGCAGAGACTGGACCAGTCCGTACTCTGGATGGTGTGGAAGTGACCCTGCGAGCGAACGTCGAAGTGCCATCAGAGTTTCACGCCGTGGAGACTTACGGTGCGTCAGGCGTCGGCCTCTATCGATCTGAGTTTTTGCTGGCGCGGCGCGGCGCGTTGGTTTCAGAGGACGAGCAGCGAGTGGCCTACGAGGCGATCGCAAAAGTAACCGGCGCACAGGGTGCAGTTATTCGCTTATTTGATCTGGGCGGCGACAATCTACGCGAGCAGTTTCAGGAGCAGGAAAAAAATCCAGCCCTGGGCCTACGCGCCATTCGCTTTGGGTTGGCCAATGAACCCGTCATGCGTGAACAGGTGCGGGCGATTTTGCGCGCCGCCACGAATGGATTTCTGAAAATTGTGCTGCCAATGGTGGCGGATGTGAGCGACGTCAAACGTGCGCAGGCCATCATTCAGGAGGAAGCGAAAAATCTGCGTGATTCGAAAGTCGATTTCAAAGAGGTCAGCGTTGGGGCGATGATTGAAGTGCCGTCGGCAGTTTTCATGGCAAACAAAATTGCAAAACTGGTCGACTTCTTCGAGCTCGGCACGAACGACCTGGTGCAGTACACGCTCGCCGTTGATCGTGGCAATGACGAAGTCGCCGAATGGTTTCGCACGCTTCACCCCGCCGTTCTGCATAGCATCGATCAAAGTCTCAAGGCCGGCCGCCAGGCTGGTATTCCTGTAATCGTTTGTGGAGAAATGGCCTCAACGCCTGCTTATGTCGTGTTGCTGGTCGGCCTCGGCGCCACGGACCTCAGCATGACGCCGTCTGCAATTCCTCGTGTTCGTCGCGCCATAGCTGGCATCGATGCCGAAAACGCCAGGCGAATTGCTGAGGACTGCCTCAACTGTGACACCGCGGATGAAGTTGAAGGGCTGATTCGTGACCGCTTTACCCAACTCTGGCCTGCGTTATTTGATTCCACCAATCTGCCTGCACCGAGGCAGAATCAAATCAGCTGATTTCCGGAACCGCATTAATTTGGTGTGAGTTTGTTGTTCACACTCAAGGATCGTCCCTCAAATTCGAGGAGTATTCCGCTTGGCTTCCAAACCGAACCAACATCGATTTACCCCAATCCTTAACAAAGTGGAGTTCTTCTAAGAAATCGCCATCGTTTAGCCTTTTACTGATAGCTGAGCATCCTGCTCAGCGGCGTTGAAGCTGAATGCCCCAGCTGAATTGCTTGCCGGAAAACAATTGAAAAAAGTGAGAACGACGATGAGAAGCCCTGTTTTTGCCGCCCTCGTTCTAAGTGCCTACCTGGCGATGACCGCATCTGCTCAGGTGAAATCGGTGGCCGCAGCAGATAACCAAACCAACTCTACCACCGCAACCGAGCATTCCTCGATCTATGCGACTAGCGCGCGTGTTTTTAAAGAAGCCGCAGCCGTTAACTCCACCACTGAAACCAATGCGGGCCTCGTAACCCGTCAGGCCCAAACAGAAGCCAGTTTCAACAACCATTCGAATCTCAGTCGCCATATCGAAACGGTAATTGCGATAACTGATTCGGCGAAAAAAACACCGGCGAAGGTTGCCGTTACCGCAGCCGCCACGCAGGTATATCGAGTCGGCCCCGGAGACGTGCTGGATATACAGCTTTCTAATTATCCGAGCCGGAATTCGACGCTGTTCACTGTGCTTCCCGACGGTGTTTTGGAATATCCGCTGGCGGGCAATCCGATAGTGGTTAGCGGGATGACCACCGTTGAGATAGCCGCCCTCTTGCAGCAGCGAATCAAGATTTTCGACAATCCAAAAGTGAAAGTAGACGTGCGCGATTACGCCAGCCACTCGGTCACCATCGTTGGTTTTGTCTCCGCTCCCGGAACCAAGATTTTGCGTCGTGAAGCTGTGCCTCTTTACACTTTGTTGGCTGAGGCTTTGGTTCTTCCTGAAGCTGCACGAGCAACGATAACGCGACCGGGCGCTCCACCGATCGTTGTTAATCTTAAAGACTCAAGACTCTCGGCGGCGCTGATTGTGCCCGGTGATTCAATAAAGGTAACAGGTGGGTCGCCGGCAACCGCACAGTACTTTTTTGTAGGCGGAGAGATAAGGTCTCCCGGTCAGAAACCCTTTCATGCCGGACTGACGCTCACGCAGGCTATTCTTGCGAGTGGTGGAACGAAAACCAGTGCTGACTTAAAAGTCAAAGTTTCACGACAGGCAACTGACGGCAGACTCGCCACCCAAGAATTCAACCTGCGAAAGATACAGATCGGGAAAGCCCCCGATCCAGTACTGCAAAACGGCGATCGGCTGGAGGTTACAAACGCTAACTAAGTAAGCGTTCAGACCAAGCTACCGTGGGCGGCCTTCATGGAGGCCGCCCCTTTTTTATGTTCGCCTCTGCTTCACTGAGTGAAAATGAGGTCAGACCACCATGCGGTAGCGGGTGGGTCTCTCGATTGGTGATTATCAATTGCCGATTTCCGATTTGCCTCCAACAGTTCGAGAACCCATCCGCTGCCGGGTGGTGGTACTGACCTCATTTCAACCTTGATGCGCTAGCATCAGAGCTCGCAGTGCCACGCAAACTAAGAGTTTGCGTTACAATTGCCCGCCTCGAAAAGCGATGAAGAATCCATCAGCCCGACTAGTCCACGTATTAATCGGAAAGTCTATCGTCGAAACGCTTGTCGTCGGCGCCCTCGCCGTTTTCACATTCATCACCGTTCTGCCTCCATTTTTTCACGGCTGGTGCGAAGCGACCGCAACGGGAATTTCAGGTTGGGCGGTTAATAATGCTTCGCCATGGGAGCGCGTCGAGGTTCAACTTTTTGTTGACGGGAAGTTTGTGGGCGATGCGATTGCGGATGAATCTCGGCCTGATGTTTCGGCAGCGGGTTGGGCTAAGGACGCCTGGCATGGTTACACCTTCGCCCTAACTTCAGTGCAGCCGGGAATACATGAAGCGCGGGTGTATGCAGTTCATGACAGCGGAGCAGGGATGCGGAAATCCCTACAACTCCTGGGCGACCCAATCATGTTCACGGTGGCTCCCAGCGGAAAAATAGGTCCGCGTTCTTCCTAGGGACTATTCGAATTATGTCATCAGCAATCAAAGCCCCGGAAATTACTTCGGACGTCGAGCCCGGCCGGAACGTCGCGATGTGGGAGATCGTCTCGATAGTCAGTTCGGGTCTCCTGATGGAGTGGGTAGTGCTTTCGTTCGCGGGCAAAAGTAAAGTCGTAGGCGCCGTTCCTGTTTTGCTGGCCCTGGGCCTCATGTTTTATTCGCATTACGACCGCGGCGAGACCTTACGTGAGATCGGGTTTCGGACTGACAACTTTCTCGCCGCTTGCCGCTTGTTATTGCTACCCACCGCGCTTGTGGCGCTGCTGGCGGTCGCAGCGGCTTGGATTCACGAGCCACTCAATACTCGTAGCGCCATGGCGGAACCGGTTTCTACTGTTGCCGCTGTGGGCCTTGTTTCAGCAATACGCTCTCAACGGGTTCATTAATCGTCGAGCTCAACTGTCATTTGGAAAGGGACCGAAGAGCGTCCTCCTGGTAGCAATCGTCTTCGCCTTATTTCATTTTCCGAATCCGCTACTGGTCATCCTGACCTTCGTCGGCGGTGTGATTTGGGCGGCCGTTTATCAGCGTCAACCAAATCTCTATGCGTTAGCGCTCTCTCACGCGGTTTCATCGGCTACGCTGGCCTTAGCAGTTTCGCCGAAGTTGCTCGACGGTTTGCGAGTCGGGTTTAAGTACTTCGGCTAGTTGGAACAGACAGGAGTGTCAGGGCTTCCTTGAGGGTTTAAAGTTATCTACCCAACCGCTGTACCTGTTGAACACGCCTTGTTATACTCTGCAGGCTCAGCGAGTGGAACAGGTCGGGCGGTCGCTGCTGGAGTTAACTGCTCAAATCTTCAATTTCGGATTACATCTGAATTATCAGACTTGAGTTTCGGTCCAGGAGAGGAAAGTCCGAACACTACAGGGCAGCGAGCCCGCTAACGGCGGGGCGCCCGGCATCCTGGATTTCAAATTTGAGATCTGAGATTCGGGTGACGACAAGTGCAACAGAAAGCAAACCAGCCCTTTTTGGGTGATGGGTGAAATGGTGCGGCCCGCAAGGGCTTAAAGTAAGGGCGCACCGGCGTATGTGGTGACACATGCGGCCAGGCAAACTCCTCGCAGTGCAAGATCAAATAGGGAGGCGTCAAAAGGGCTGCTCGCCCGAATTCCGATTCGTCGGGATACGACCTCCGGGTAGGTCGCTTGATCCAATCTGGCAACAGTTGGACTAGATGAATGATCGCCATCACGATGCGAAAGCATCGGGATACAGAATTCGGCTTACAGACCTGTTCTACTTTGCTGAGCAACAAAGCATCCCAGAACTTCACTAGCTTTACTTAAACCGCTGAAAGAGAGGCCCCGAAAGATGGCGAATCGTAAGGGAGTTTTTATCGGCGCTTATGTGCCCAACCACCTGAAAGAGTCTTTGCGCCGGCGCGCCGCAGCCGAGCACCGCACTCTCTCGCAGGAGATCACGAGGATTTTGGAGGAGGCAGTGCACGGCAAGGGCCTGCCCCCGGGCAGTGTAGATCGCCGTAATCGCGAATCAGTCCCGCGGCGACGAAGCACCGATCCGGCACCGCGTCGGCGTAACGTCGATATTGCCTACACTCCCGGAACAGGCAAGTCGGGTGAAGAAAAAAGTTAGCGCTAGCCGAGAAGTCTGGAGTTAGTCTTGAAGATCCTGGTCATAGTGGCGCTGTTTTTCCTCCTGCTGCTACTCCTGTATTCCCGCATCTATCCCTACCTCCTGATCCTGAAAAAAATTTTCGGCGTTGCCAGGACGATAACAGACTCACCAGCCAACCCCGGGACGGCCAAAGGTGCAACTGGAAAGTCAGACGGGAAGTTGGTCCGTTGTGTAGGTTGTGGCACCTGGATACCGGCTGGTCGCGCTATCGGGCAGAAAACGGGCTCGTCGGTTTATTGTTCACGCGATTGCATTGAGAAAACATCAAACGGTAAGGAACGAAAAATTGCGGGTTAGGTAGGGCGGCCGAAGATCTCCAAAGCTATCTTGACCAAGATTCAACGTGGCTCGCGCAAAATCAGAACTGGGAGCGACAGCGACCAGCTAAAGAATTTACTTCAAAAGATTGTTTGAAAACGGCTCGTCACTAGCACATGGGCTGGTCGCTATCGCTCCCAGTTCTGATTTTGTCCGGCCATTGTTGACTTTTCAATTGCGGTGTAAAGTCTTGTTTCCAATTGTGCAGAGGCAGCCTCTCTACTTCATTCGCCGGCCCCTGCTTCAGTCGGCAGCAGGTTGCCCGCTTCATGAATGGCTTTATCTGTGTCAGTGAGATAAAGAACGATCGCGCCAACGACGAAGAAAATAATAAGAGAGAGCAATGCCTGCCGGTAGGAATTGGTTGCTGCCACCACCGCTCCGAACACCAGCGGCCCCATCCAGGAAGTGCCACGCTCTGAAACCTCATAAATGCCAAAGAACGAAGCCTCTCGTCCGGCTGGAATCATCCGCGAGAAGAGCGACCGCGAAAGGGCCTGGGAGCCGCCCAGTACGATCGCTATAACACCAGCCATGAACCATGCTTGTTTGGTCGTTTGCAAAAAACCATAGCCGTAAATCACCACGGCTGCCCACAACACCAGCGAAACCATGATCGCGTTCTTGGTATTGATAGCGTAAGCGAGCCGTTCAAAAAACAGCGCGCCAAAGATCGCGACGAACTGAACCATCAGAAAGATAAGCAACAGGAACGACTGATCCGTCTTGAGCCCTCTTGCGGTGAAGAGTTCCTGAGCCATGAAGACCGAAGCCATGCTAATTACGGTTTGAATCCCATCATTAAAAAACAGATAGCCAATGAGATACTTAAGCGTATGACGCAGGCGCGCCAGTTCTCGAAACGTTCGGCCCAGTTCTGAAAACCCAATCGTCAAATAAGTCTTTCCAGCCGGCAGTGATTTCTCGACAGCGCGCGTTCTCAGGGTCGCGAAGGAAATCAATCCAAAGCCGCCCCACCATAGCCCCGCCGACAGGAAAGAGAGTCGGACGGCCAGTAACGGATCCATACCCAGTCGTGGTGCGCTCTTTACCAGCAGAAAGTTAAGCGCGAGCAAAAGCCCACCGCCGAGGTAACCGTAAGCGAAGCCGCGACTGGACACTTTGTCACGCTGATCTTCGGTAGTGATGTCGTTGAGAAAGCCGTTATAGAACACTACGGCAGCGCCGAAACCGAGGTTAGCCACAATGAAAAGCAGTCCGCCGAGCCAGTAGAGTCGACCGTCGACGAAATACATGAGACAGGTCGCAGCTACTGCTATGTAACAGAAAAGGGCCATCATCTTCTTCTTAAGATTTGAATAGTCGGCAATACTGCCGAGGATTGGCAGAAGGAAAATCTGCAGAAACACTGCGACCGAAACACAGGTCGGGAAGTAGGACTTTGAGGTGATTTCGCCCAACGGGCCAAGACTCAACACTGTGCCGTTTTCGCCAACCACGCGCTGGGTTATCTCCGTGAGATATGGTCCGAAGAGCGCCCCGACAATAGTTGTGGAAAAGGCCGAGTTGGCCCAATCGTACATCTTCCAGCCAAAAACTTCGCGCGGGTTGTTCTTCTCGAGATGCTGAGACTGTTTGGATTTCATAACGTCGCTCTTAGCTATGACCAAAGAAATCGATCTACGAAATTCCACGCAAAGACACGAACGGGCAGGTCGTGTTAATTCAATTCCGTAAAGCGTTATCTGGGAAGGGCGGCTTTCTTCGTCAATGTTTCAACTATAGCCGGTGTTATGTCCGCGAGGCTTTTGATACGTTTCGCGATAAGTTCTTTATCGGCGCCCCAGACAATGGTTGGAACCTGATTCAGCGTGTGATTGCGTGTAGAGAGATCTTCGATGTTGCCGTGATCGCTGGTGAGTATAACTGAAGTGTGACGCAAATCAATTCCCTCCAGGACCGCTCTAATCATGGTGGCGAGTTTCTGGAGTACTGTTCTAGCCGCGGCTGTGTCCTGTGCATGTCCGACCTTGTCGGTGATGAAGTATTCGTAGAGCGTGAAACGGTTTTCGCTGACGATGTTCGCGAGCACCCTGGCAGCCTCTTCGGGAGTTCGCGTCACCACATCCTCACCTCTTTCGATCAGTGTCTGGTTAGTGAAGTCATGGAAGACGGCGCGACCGGCCTGGTTATCGGCCACCTGGCGAAACCGTAACCCGGCCGCTTCCACCGCAGCGGTTGTAGCCGAAACCCAGCGCGGGCGCTCGTCGAAAAACTTGCGGGTGTAGGTGTTGGCAAAAGTTATTGGGTGAACTCCGGCGCGAGTTAATTGCAGAAACACAGAATGATCGCGGATGATATCAAGCATGGCGCTGTTGGGAAATCCCTGTTTGTGATAGCCGAGCCTGGCAGGGGCGTTGACGCCGGTGAGTATGGTTGTTTGGCCGGACGCGCTCTGCGGACGGCCTTCAATACCCAGACTCGCGTCAGTTGGAACAACGATGCCGTCGCAAATAGTTGCCGTTTCTTCATCCCGAAAAATCGCAAGTGGTTGGACATTTTCCAGACCGTCGAGGGGATTGAATGGTCCCCGTGAACCAATTCCCAGGCCGTCAATAAAGAAGAGAAGGACTGACATTGCGAGCGATGAATATCATCCACAATCTTCCCGTGCAAGCCGGAGGGCTACTCAAACCAAGCGCATTTGAGCCAGAGCGTAGCCATTCACTTCGCCAATCAGGGCCTGACGAGCGTCTAAAACCGGGAACTTCAGCTCCGGATACCAGTGGGATCAGGCTGCAGCCGCTCGTCATTGGCTCTTCGTAAAGCAACTAAGCTACTCTTTGTGGAATCAAAATGGCCTCTTCCTTCTACATTCTGAGGTATTAATAATGACAAAAGTACGCACTATGGCTTTCATTACCGGTCTGCTGATTCTCAGCTCTGTGACAGCTACCAGAGCGCAGGAGCCGGCCACTCAACTCACACCAACCGACGCGCAAACCACCGAACCGCAAGAAAAGAAGGAAGCAGCGGAAAAGAAAGCCATGGCTTTGCTGGAGCAGATTGTTGGCGAAGTGCAGCTGTTGAAGCTGCCTGAAAATCGCATTCGGGTACAAATCGCCGCGGCGGATATGCTTTGGAAGGGAAATGAAGCGCGGGCTCGTTCCATGTTTTCGCTGGCCGGCGACGGCGTCGCCGAGCTTATTCGTAGTACAGACGGTAACTCGCAGCGTTGGGCGGCGCCCTTGCGGCAAGAGCTGGTGTTGAGCGCCGCCCAGCACGATGCGCCACTCGCCTACCAACTATTAGCGGCAACTCAATCGTTAACCCCACCGCGGACACGGGTAATGATTTCCGGCGGCCGCGTGCCGACGCCAACCTGGAGCAAAATCTGCTGGCGCAAGTAGCCGCACTCGATCCGAAACTGGCGTCACAGAAAGTCGAAGAAGCGCTCAGCGGCGGCCAGTATCCAAACTCGCTTCCGCAAGTGCTAGCAGCGCTGCAGTCTCAGGACAAGGAGGCGGCAACTAAACTCACAGCGAAAGTCGTAACCAAGTTGCAGACGGAAAACATGCTCGCTAATGTGCAAGCAAATACGCTCGCGCTATCCCTCTTGCGCGCCGGTACAACTAACGCAAGCAGTACGCAAGCAGTTGCGAGCCAACCTGCTGCCGCTCAAACGAATTCAAGCACAGCCGGGCAGACCAGGGCGAGCTTCAGTAATGCTCCGCCAGTTTTGGGCGAGGCAGCATTCAAGGATCTGCTGAACACGGTAATCGATGCGGCGCTAAGGGCGACACGGCAGCCGCCCGGCCCTCAGGGAGGGCAGGCCAACGGACGCGGCAGAGCTAATTTTGGTGGGGCCCAGAATCCCAATCAGAGCGCCCTCACTGACGGTCAGATCGAGCAACAAAACGCACGCAGACTTTTGGGTGGACTGCAAATGCTATTACCGCAGATCGATCAATATCTCCCTGCCCGCGGAACCGTCGTGCGCAACAAGATGACCGAGCTTGGTATGGGTAACAACCAAAGGATGGCTTTCAATCAAATCAGCACCCTGATGCAACAAGGGACCACTGACAGCCTGCTTGCCGCTGCTCCTGCAGCGCCTCCCGGAATGCAGTCGAGACTCTATCAACAGGCAGCGCAAAAGGCGCTCGACGAAGGAAACGTCGACCAGGCTCGTCAGATTGCGAACGAGCATCTTGACGGCAGCATGCGCGAGAGAGTGCTGCAACGAGTCGACTTCCAGTTGATAGCGAAAAAAGTGGAAGCAGATGACATGGATCAGTTACGGCAGACACTTGCGAATTTGCATTCTGACGACGAGCGAATTGACCTGTTGTTGCAGCTGGCTGCTCAGGCGCAGAAGACTGATGGCCAGCCGGGCTCGGGATCTCCGGCGGAAGACGCGAAGCTCGCACTCACGTTTCTCGGCGAAGCCCAACGACTGGCAAATCGCCGTGCCACCAACTACAGCCATTTTGATCAGCAGTTGCGGATCGCTGACGCGTTCGCGTCATTGGAGCCCTCGCGGAGTTTTGAAGTGCTCGACCCTGGTATCGCTCAACTTAATGAACTGTTGTCGGCGGCTGCACTACTCAGCGGATTCGAAGTAAATATTTTCAAAGATGGCGAGTTGCAACTCGCAGGCGGGAGTGGTCTCAGCGATATGGTCTCGCGGTACGGACAGGAGCTGGCGCTGCTGGCAAAAGTCGACTTTTCCCGGGCCGAAAGCTCGGCGAACAAATTTCAGCTCGCCGAACCGCGCCTCATGTCGCAGTTGGCCATTGTGCGAAATGTACTCGGTGTGCCGCAGGTCGCACCAACCATCAACGGCTTCGGCGGGCAACGCAGGTTTGGGCGAAGAGGTCAGTAACCCCGCGCCGAGTGTTCGTCAGCACAAAGGCGATGAGAAGCGTATGACTTTCTGACAGCCGTTCAGGCTGAAGTTCTATCGAGCTGCACGGTGCTTGTCGCGATAGTTGAAGTCCAGCGTTTAATAAGGCACGATAGCAAATCCCCCGTTAACCCCCCCTCAAACTTCCACCCTGGGTCATTTCGAAGAAGTTGGAATGAACAAAAGACTGACAAGTTGCGTTTCGACCTCCTCTACATCTTCGCCTGATTGCAAACCGTTCTACTCGATCCTCTTGTGCTTCGCGATATTCAGTCTGCTAATCCTACCCCGCAGCACAGTGGCCCAACACTTGACGGGTCGCATCAAGGGTACTGTTAAGGTCACCAGTGAAGCCACAGAGGCGCCACCGGCTTTGCTTGTTGGGGCGCACCTTACGCTCGTCAATCGTGATCTTACCGAGCAAGTTTTCAAAGTAGTCACCGACGAGGTAGGCAATTTTATCTTCGCGGACCTGCCGGCGGCGACGTTTGTGCTGACGGTTGAAGCTGATGGATTAGCCACAGTGAGGCGTGAAATCAGTCTGGCTGCGGGGGCAGCGCTGGCCGTTGACATCGTGATGAAAGCTACGATTTCCGAAGCGGTTACAATTCGTGAGGAAGAGGGCCTGCTCAGTACCGCCGAAACAGCCACCAACAATGTGGTTCGCTCCCAAACACTGAAGGACGTGCCGCTGCCGGCAGAAAATTATCAGAGCGCGCCGCTGCTCACTCCCGGTGTTGTGAAGGGAACAGATGGGGTCGACCATCAGAAAGGGGCCCGCGCGGGACAAAGCGCCTATACAGTCAATGGTGTGGACATTACAGATGCGGTTACCGGAAACCTCGCGTTCGACATCCCGCTCGAAGCGGCGGCAACCGTAAGAACCGAAGAGAACCCCTACTCGGCGGTCTTTGGCCGGCTTACCGGCGGTGCGACCGATCTTGAAACCAAGGGCGGCGGTAACAAATTCAAGATCACCACCGCGCGCATCTTTCCAACTTTTCGCAAGACATTTAGCGGCACAATCGATTCCTTTCGCCCGCGCGTCACTCTCAGTGGCCCGGTAGTCCGCGACCGGGTTTTCTTTCTGCAGTCCCTTGAGTATCGTTTTACGCGCAATCCCGTGCCGAGTCTTCAACCTCCAGGAGACGAGACAACCTCCGAAAGCTTCAGCTCATTCACGCAGATCGATCTCAATATCAACAAGGCTAACAGCGTCAAAATCGTCGGCGCGCTTTTCCCGCAGAAGGTACGCTTTGCCGGACTCAACACTTTCAACCCGCAGCCGACGACACCCAATACGAAGCAGCGAGGCTTACTTGTCTCCATCTCCGAACAGGCAATCTTCCGTGACGCGTCGTTTCTCTCGTCCACATTCAGTTACAAGACTTTTGATCTTGACGTCTTCGGGCAGGGGACGGCGCCGCTTGAGTTGCTGCCAGAAGGCAACACCGGTAACTATTTCGCCGACATCCGCAGACAGTCCAAACGATTTCAGTGGCGGGAAATTTACTATGCACACGGGCTTGAATTTCACGGTCAGCATACTTTAAAGCTCGGTGGCGAAATTGATTACTCGCGCGTGACGGGTGTGTTGCGCGAGAACTCGATCCTGATCAGACGGCAAGATCAAACCCTCGCCCGGCGCATAGAGTTCGGCGCCGCGGCTACGGTTTCGCGCAGTCTGAACGAATACACCGCTTTCGCGCAGGATCGGTGGGTGGTCAACCAAAAGCTCACGGTCGACGCTGGCCTCCGCTTCGACCGTGACGGACTGGCCCGGCAGAACGCTATCTCGCCGCGTCTCTCGTTTTTGTACCTACCGCTCAAGAATCACGCCACGGTCATTCGCGGCGGGATCGGTCTCTTTTATGATCGCACTCCGCTTAGCGTGGGCTACTTCAGCCAGCTTCCCGAGCGCACTGTTACCACGTTTGCCGCAGACGGCAACTCAATAACTGAGGGCCCGTTGCGTTTCACCAACCTGGTCACAGCTCAGCTGCGCAACCCACGCAGCGTGCGGGCGAGCCTGCAAATTGATTTTCCTATCATTAGTAGAGTGACCGGACGCGTTGGCTATCTGCAACGCTCGACGACAGACGATTTCATCGTCGACAGCGTTAACGCATCGGGCGGACTGGACGATGGCGCCCTTATGCTCAGCAACCTTGGCCGTTCGCGCTACCGCGAGTTGCAACTGCTCGCAATCTATGACAACCCGCGCATCGGAACCTTGAACGCCACCTACGTTTGGTCCAAAGCTCGAGGCGATCTTAACTCGATTGATAACTTTCTCGGCGATTTCCCGGCGTTCGTAGTACGGCCGAACGAGTACGGGCCGCAACCCTTTGACGCGCCGCACCGATTCCTTGTCTATGGCCAGTTGCGAATGCCCCTGGATATAAACATCGCGCCGCTGATCGAGATTCGATCGGGCTTCCCGTATTCCTTTGTTAATGAGCGCCTGGATTTTGTCGGCCCACAGAACCGGGCGGGACGTTTCCCCACATTTATGTCGCTCGCCCTGCAGGTTACGAAAGGTTTCGCTATACCAAAGTTCCTCCCCAGGATTGGAGGACGACGAATCCGAATGGGTCTGGCCGTGCTCAACACCACGAACCACTTCAACCCCAGTGAGGTGCAAAATAACATCACCAGCCCGCGACTGGGCCAGTTTTTCAATAGCCTCGGCGTGTCCGTGCGTGGCAAATTCGAATTCGACTTCTAGGTGTGAGGACTAGCACCCGGTCGCTACTGCTCACGGTTGTGGTCGGTTGCACGTTCGCTTTCTTCATCCAGCTGGCCGCGTTCACGATACAAGTTGATTTTGTTGTGCAGCGTCTTAAGGCTGATGCCTAACAGCTCGGCGGCGCGCGTCTTATTATTCTTGGTCTTTTTGATGGTACGGATGATCATCTGGCGTTCCACTTCTTCGATAGGAGTACCCACCGGAAAAGTTATCGTGTCCTCGTTCCTCAGTCGCTCGCGCTGGTCTATCGGATACGGAGCGAAGTGGTGTCGCTCGATTTGTTCGCCGGAGCAGATCACCACTGCGCGCTCGATCACATTTCGTAGTTCGCGCACGTTCCCGGGCCAGGCATGAAACTGCAAAGCAGAAAGCGCGGCAGGACTTAGAAAACGCGCGGGCCGAGCGTGTTTCTGCGCCAGGCTGGTGACCAGATACTGAGCCAGCAAGGGAATGTCTTCCTTGCGATCTTTCAGCGACGGAAGGTGAATGCGAAAAACGTTGATACGGTAAAGCAGATCTTCGCGCAACGTCCCCTTGCTCACCGCCGTTTGCGGATCCTGGTTGGTCGCCGCGAGCAGGCGCACATCAACCGCCACCTCTTTGCGGCTACCCAAACGACGAACCGATCGTTCTTCAATAACGCGCAACAGCTTAGACTGCAGCAACGGCGGCATCTCGGCGATTTCGTCAAGTAACAGGGTGCCGCCTTCCGCTAACTCAAAACATCCTGCTCGCATCGAGGCCGCGCCGGTGAAGGCGCCCTTTTCGTGTCCGAAGAGTTCCGACTCCATCAGAGTTTCGGGTATCGCCGAACAGTTAATACCGATAAACGGATGCTCTCGCCTGGGGCTGAGCTGGTGGATAGTTCGGGCCACTAGTTCTTTGCCGGTCCCCGAATCGCCGGTGATCAAAACCGAAGCGGATGACGAAGCGACCTGTTCGACGAGCGAATAGACCTCGCGCATCGCCGCAGAATTTCCCACCAGTTCGCCGAAGGCGCCACGATCAAGAAGCTGCCGGCGCAGAGCTTCGATTTCGCGTTTGGCCTCGCTCAGTTCAGGGGCTTGGGGTTCGGTTGACATAAGATTTGTTAGTTAATGAGTTCGCGCACCTTTGAAAATAACATGCGGCTACGCGTCGCCGGCAGAAAAGTACTCCGCAATCGCTTGAGCCAGCGCCGGGATTGTAAATTGTTGCGGTTGAATTTTCACTCGCAATCCATAATTTGCCGCGGTTGTAGCCGTGATGTCGCCAATACAGGCGATGACTACTCCAGCCAGAGCTCCACTTAAATCCTCCGTGTCAAAAAGCCTTGCAAGATTTTTGACAGTTGAAGAGCTTGTGAACGCGATACAGTCAGAGCCGCCCGAAAGCAGCGCTGCAACGCGTCCGCGATCGAGATCAGCGGGAAGGTCCGTGCGATATGCCGGCACGACATCGACGCGAGCGCCGGCCAGTTCCAGGGCCTTCGGCAGATAATCCCTGGCGACCGAGGCGCGCGGGATTAGCACGTTCAGACCTTCGAGCGCTGCTGTTCCGCCGACAAACCGTCCCAGCGCGCTAAAGACGCCTTCAGCCTTGAACTCTTCGGGTATCACATCTACGTGCACGTGCAGATCACGCAGTCTGTCAGCAGTGGCATCACCAATCGCACAAACTTTGAGTTCGTCCAGATCACTCACGTTGCGATTTCCCGTTTGGAGTCGTTGGAAAAAATGTTCGACGCCATTCACGCTGGTAAAGATAACCCAATCGTAACCGTAGAGATGTTCGATTGCTTCATCCAGCCGTTCATAACTTTCGAGTGCGCGGATTTCAATGGTGGGACATAGAACTACGTTCGCACCGTATCGTTCGAGCTCGGAGACGAACTCGTTCGCTTGATCCTGCGCCCGCGTGATCACGACGGTGCGACCGGCGAGCGGTGCGTTTTGTACAGGCTGAGATGGTGCGTTGTTCATGGCAGTCCGCACAGCGGACGACTGATAATAGCCCAGCGATTTATCGCTGGGCAGCGAGACAAAAATTGCTGACAGAGTCCGTGCAGCGGACGACTGATAAAGCGAGTTATCTTACCTATGGTTCAGTCGTCCGCTTCACGGACTTCTGTCTTACTTGAGCCATCAGCCCAGCAGTAAACTGCGGGGCTACTTTCATTCGTCCGCTGTCGCGGACTTTTTATGGAAAGCTAACTGAACCCTGAACCACTTGAACTCTAATGTTAACTACTGGGCCAACAGCTCGCGTGCGCCTCGATCGAGGAGTCGCTCCCCCAATTCTGTGCCGAGCTGTTCTGCCTCGTCCAGACTGCCGGAGATACGATCTCTAACGAGGCGATGTCCCTCTGGGTCCGTTACCAGTCCATCCAGCCTGAGACGCTTTTCGCGCACCACTGCATGGCCCGCAATCGGTAATTGGCAACCGCCTCCCAAACTGCGAAGGAAGGCGCGTTCGGCGGTGCAGGCCAGCCGAGTAAATTTGTGATCAAGTTTGCGAACAGCAGTAATCGTTGTTTCATCATCTGCGCGAGTTTCAATTCCGAGCGCACCCTGGCCAACAGCCGGGAGCATTTCAGTTGCGAGTAGTGCCGCGCTAATTCGATTTTCCAATCCCAACCGGCGCAGACCGGCGCAAGCCAGAACCAGCGCGTCATATTGGCCTTCATCGAGCTTGCGCAAGCGAGTGTCCACATTGCCACGAAGTTCCCTGATGGTCAGATCGCCCCGCAAGTGCTGCAACTGTGCCAGGCGTCGCGGGCTCGAGGTTCCAACCGTAGCGCCATGCGGTAGAGAGCGAAGTGAAGCCAGCGCGCCCTCCAGCTTCCGAGGCAATACGAGCGCGTCGCGAGGGTCTTCACGCTTGCAAATGGCCGCGATGGTTAACCCACCGGGAAGAATTGTCGGCAAGTCTTTAAGGGAATGAACAGCGAGATCGATGCGACTATCGAGCAGCGCCTCTTCCAGCTCTTTCGTAAACACACCCTTGCCGCCGATCACTGAAAGAGGATCGCTGTTCGCGTCTCCAGAAGTCTTAATTATCTCGATACGTACGGACAACGAAGGCTCAAGCTGTTCAAGCTGGCTTTTGATCATGCCGGCCTGCGTTAACGCAAGCTTCGAACCTCGAGCACCGATTACCAGATTGTCTTTCATGATGGGTTTGGGCAGAACTATTCTTCGAGCCCGAAGATATCGCGCCAGGCCTGGATGGTTTCAGCATCGCTCGACTCATAGGAGCGACGCATGTGGCTTAGCAGCGGATGAGAGATTTTGTTAACAGTGGATACTAACAGGGCTTGCACGGCAGTTTCCTGTTCCGCCGTCAACGGACCAAGTCGATTACGCTGTCGTATCAGCTCCGCCTTTGCTATGTCTTGCAACTTGTTTTTAAGTGCTCCAATCGTCGGACCAATGTCCAACACGCGAAGGGTTTGCGCAAACTGCATAATCTCCGATTCCACTATCAACTCCGCGCGTTCCGCTTCTCGTTCCCGTTCGCGAATGTTCGACGAAACAACCGACTCGAGGTCGTCTATGTCGAACACAAAGACGTTGGGGATTTTGCCGACGGCGGGATCGATATTGCGAGGGACGCTGATGTCGATGAAGAAAGAAGGCCGATTTCGCCGCTTGCCAAGCGCTTCGCGGACTAGCGGTTCGGTAATCAAATACTGATCGGCAGCGGTCGAGCAAATAATGATGTCGGCTTCGACCAGATACCTGGAGAACTCTGCGAAATTGACTGTTTCCCCACCGAGTTCGGCGGCCAGACTTTCGGCGCGCTCTTCGGTTCGATTTGCAATCAGGACCCGCGAGACGCCGGCAGTGATTAGGTGACGCGCAGAAAGTTCGGCCATCTCACCGGCGCCGATCAAGAGCGCCGTATGTCCCGACAAAGAGTTAAAGATTTTTTTACCAAGCTCCACTGCCATGTAGCTGATCGAAACGGCGTTGGCGCCGATACCCGTTTCATTGCGTACACGTTTCGCCACGCGAAAGGCGTGATGCACGAGGCGGTTCAGGATCCGTCCGGCGGTGCCGGCTTCGAGAGCGATTGAATAAGCCCGCCGGACTTGACCAAGCACCTGCGGTTCGCCCACCACCATAGAATCAAGCGATGAAGCTACACGAAAAATGTGACGCACCGCCTCATCATCAGTGTGCTGGTAGAGATGGGTTTCGAAAAACGAACGTGGCACGGAATCCGTGTGGCTGAGAAATTGGTTGACCCGTTCGATAGAGTCGCTCAATCGCTCAGTTGAAGTTTCTGCCAGCACTTCCACACGATTACAAGTGGAAACGATCAAGCCTTCTCTTACAATCTCTCCATCGACCAGCGCCTGCAGACCTGTCGAGCACGCCTCTTCCGTGAACGCGAGACGCTCGCGCACTTCGACCGGTGCAGACTTGTGATTAATTCCTACTAAGACAATAGACATTGCGAAGGTTTACTTAAGTCGGAAGATGCGTTAACCGAAAACGTGATAGCCCCCCATGAGCCGAGCTCCTAAAAATGTGAGCAGAACCAGGGCGAATCCCGCCACTCCCATCCAGGCGGCCTTGCGTCCGCGCCAACCGGAAGTTGAGCGGTAAAGAATCAGTAACAGGTAGAGCAACCAAGTGAGGGCAGCAAAAATCTCCTTTGGATCATTGTGCCACAAACGGCCATAGCGTGACGACGCCCAAACCATACCGGTTGCTATGCCGACGGTTAACAAGGTCAGACCGATCGCCGTCGAACTGGTCGCAATTTCGTTGACAGTTGTCAGGGAAGGAAGCCGATGAAAGATCCCGCTGAAAGTTTTAAGTTTTAGTTCCCGCTCCTGCAGTAAATACATGATGCTCGCCAGGAAGACTACAAAGAATGCAGCGTATGCGAACAGGAAGAGCGTGGTGTGCACCGGAAAAAGCCAAATCGCTGAACGAATACTCGCCTCTGAGTTATCAGGCATGGCGGGACGGATAATGGCGGCGAGAAAAATGAGCAGCGAGACCAGCGGTAAGGTGACTACGCCCAGCGGTCGAGCTCGATAACGGTAAAGGACCAGTCCATAGCTGGCTACCAGTGTCCAGGCCAGGAATGACAGCGTCTCGCGTCGCGTGAACAGTGGATAGTGACCATCGATGGCCCAATCGGCAATTAAGGTCGCGGTATGCAGCACAAAGCCGGTGGCCATTGCCCACTCAGATACTCGCTGAAGCGCGCGGCGTTTGTTGAGAAACGCGAGCACTGCATGAATAGCCGAAACTACATAGGCAGCCAGGACGGCGAGTAAAAGTGATCTCATTCTAGTAAAGACGCGGACGGAAAAGCTGCGCAGTCAATTCTAGTTGAGGAGAGAGGGCGCGGCAAGGAAGGGGTTTGCCGGTGGTGATCCTTCCTCTGTGCAACCTCCGTATTCTCTCTGTCTTGGTGGTGAATCTTACTCGGCAAACACTCACCACAGAGGCACAGAGTTCACACAGGATGCACAGAGATTCAACTACGATTCTCGACGCTTTCTCGGGTGAGGCCAGTAACATCCGCGGCGGGGACTGTGGTGATCCCGCTTCCCGAGTTTTCATCCCCACTAACAATGGCAAATATGACAACACTGAATTGTGGGCGCATCCTTGTCGTCACATTGCTCTTTGCGTTCCTGTTTCTATCTGTCGCCTGCGGCAGTCGCACCTCCAAGCGAGAACAGAAGCCAAAGCTTTCAGCAGCCGAGTATCGTGTCGACGACTCGCCGAATTCTACTACCAACGATCCTCGGCACTATGATCGCGTGCTAAGAAACCTTAAAGCTCACCGCGTCGCTCTTTCCTGGAACTATCAGCAAGCAACGTCCGAAGCCGAGCGTGCCCGGATCATGGCTCAAGCCCGCGACCTCCTGATCCGCTCTATATACACCGAGATATTTCCCGCCTGGTATGGTACGGGTTGGGATTTCAATGGAACCACGGAAGTGCCTCAGCAAGGCAAGATTGCCTGTGGTTATTTTGTTTCTACGGTCCTGCGTGATGCCGGCTGGAAAGTGCAAAGAGCGCGGTTAGCACAACAGGCGTCCGAAAATATTATTCTCAGTCTTACGACCGAGCCGTACGTCAAGCGCTTTCGTCGAACCCCAATCGGAGATTTCGTGAAGAGTGTGAAAGAGTGGGGTCCGGGAATCTATGTTGTAGGTCTCGACATTCACACCGGGTTCATCGTAAACAACGGCGATGAGGTGTATTTTGTTCATTCGTCATACGTTGATCCCTTTATGGTGGTGAAGGAAACGGCGCTGGATTCGAAGATTCTGCAGACTTCCGCATATCGAGTGCTGGGAAAAATCACGGCCGATGATAAGCTCATCGAAAGGTGGCTGCTTAAAAAGGAAATAGTCACGATAGGGACTTCGTAAAGTTGTCATAGAGTCGAAGTAGCGAACGGATGTGCTACGAGCAACTGATGCAGCACGAGACTATCTGCGAGCTTGGATAAAACGAAACGTGGCTCAAAAATCAAACGAACTTAAAGCCGCTTTTGGATTCAAAGCCCACTCGGGCTGGGCTGCGCTTGTTGTCCGTCGGGCAGACACGATGGTGAACTGCAGGTATTGGAACGAAGTCGGGTGGAACTGGTTGAAGAAGAGTGGGCTAAACAACCCTACCACGCTGCGGAAAATTTGGAACCGGCTGACGCGGGAAAAATTGTGAAGCGCGGCATCGACGCGGCAAAGCGAATTGCCCTCCGCGAAATGCGGAGCGCAGTGAAACGCACCCGTGGAAGTGGTTTCGAAGTGCGAGACTGTGGATTGGTGGTCGGTAATCCGATGCCTGACTGGAGCGTCGATGAAATACTGGCCGTGCATTTTCGAATGCACAAAGCCGAAGGCGTACTATTTCGTGATGCTCTGGCTAAGGCTGCCGACGACTGCGAACTGAGGCTGGTGACCGTCCCGGAAAAATCATTGCTCCAGCACGCCCAGTCCGCACTGAAGACGAGCGCGAGCAGCTTTTCGCGGGAGATTGTCGCGCTTGGAAAATCAGTCGGTGCACCGTGGGGTAAAGATCAAAAAGAAGCTACCCTCGCCGCCATGATTGCGCTACAGCAACCCGCGAAGCGGGTGTCGGCATAAAGCCTGGGGTGAAGCGAAGCGAAACCCCAGGAACCGCGTTTTTGCGGTTGTCAAAGCCCGCGGAGCGGTCGACAGTCGAATCATCAGGGTTGACGTTTTGTAATCGAACCGCTATCGGCCGCTTCGCGGACTCAGCAAGTTTTGGGTAAATGATCCTGGGGTTTCGCTGCGCTTCACCCCAGGCTTTATGCTGACACCCGCTTCGCGGGTTGAAGCCGTCTCTTTGTCCCGCGAGCATCTAGCTGGAGTGCGGGCCCTCCATAACTGTCGGGCTACTGCCGCGAGGGCAACCGTTATTCCGGCCTTGCTCATCTTAAGGACACGTCTCGAGGCCTTCGCTTTTTCAAGTACCTAACTGGAGAAACCCGATTTGCTGCTGCGTATCTGCTTGATCTGCTCGATATGTTTAGCGGGTGCAATGGCCGGCGTGTCATTAACGCGCTCGGACGGTCAGCATGGTGTAAGAAGGACGACGCCCAATACCCCTCCAAAAACAAACCCCACTCCTCGCGTAACCCCGGAACCGACTCCGGCGCCGACCATTGAACCATCCATTGATGAGCAGAAAGGTGACTTAAAGGACGAGCCTCAGGACGTCGAAAGTTTGAAGACCGATACAAATCTGGTCACGGTTCCCGTTATAGCTACCACCAGAGACGGGATCTACATTCCCGATCTGCGCCAGGAAGAATTCAGCATTGCGGAAGACGGTGAGCAACAGCAGATAGCCTTCTTTGCTACCGTGAATGCGCCGTTTCATGTCGTGCTGATGTTGGATGTGAGTGCCAGCACCGAGGAGAAGCTGGGTGAGATCAAGCGGGCAGCCGCCACCTTCGTCGAGCAGTTGCAAAGCGTCGATCGTGTGAAAGTCATTTCGTTTGATAATGAGTTGCGCGAGCTTTGCGACTTTACAAACGATCGCACCGTGTTGAGAAACGCGATCTACAGGACGGTGTCAGGGACGGGAACGAGGCTTTATGATGCCTTTGAACTAGCGCTCGCTTCCATCAGAACTATCAAGGGCCGGAAAGCCATCGTGCTTTTTAGTGACGGCGTGGATTCTTACAGCGCTGATGCAACCTTTGATGGTTCGCTTCGTGGATTGGACGAAGAAGGCGTAATCGTTTATCCGATCCGCTATGAAACACGCGCCCAAACAGAGCGCATAGCGCGCGACGCGATGGAGGACCCGGGTCCGCAATTGCCCACCAGAGACGTTATTCGCAGGGCTCCTCCCGGAACCACACCGCCCACTTTCCCGGGTGACGATCCTGACACGGTTCCGACTACTGGACAGCCCAGAACCACCGGGCCACTTGGCTTGCCGACCGCTGCTGAGATTCTAAGAGGACGGCGACGGCGAGACACCGATCCGGACGGCTACCCGTCGCCGGACCGGCAGCCACCTACCAGTGGGCCAAACGGGCGGAACGGACCAAATGAACGCTCAGATCGACGTGACCCGCGCGATCCGCTGCCCGATCCACGCGATGACAGGGGCTCTACCTACCCTTCAGGACGTAGCAATCCAAGGGAAGGCGACTCAATAGACGCAATGCTCGATCAGCTTTACCTGACCGCTGATAGTTATCTCGGTGAGCTGGCAAACAAGTCAGGCGGCCGACTGTTGCGCGCTGATACGCTTGGCTCGTTGCCGGATGCGTTTGCGAAGATCGCCGCTGAGCTTAGAACTCAGTACGCGATTGGCTATTATCCCATCAACAAAACGCGAGACGGCCAATATCGCAAGATTAAAGTTACGACCACGCGCAAAAGCGTGGTGGTGCGTGCTCGCCCGGGCTACCGCGCTCCCAGTGGTGGCTGAACCGCGAAGCCAGTAAACAGCAAACAGCAGACAGCAAACAATAGAGACAGCGGCAGCAAGCGTCGACTGGCAACCGCACGCGTATCGTAGTCAGCCGTGATCATCGCGCGAATTCTGACTGGCTGTTTTGCTACCAATCTTGTTCCCAATACTTCACTCGTGCTAGTTTTGACCTGCTCGGAATACTCTTCTTATTAATATTCAATATGCCTGATCGAAACGAAGCGTGGGAGTTGTTGTGCGAGTACACCAAAGGAGAAAGCTTGCGCAAACACGCGCTCGCGGTTGAAGCGGCAATGCGCGCCTCGGTGAAACGGTATGGCTCGGCTGAAGATGATGAGGATGAGTGGGGGTTAGTCGGACTCCTGCATGACTTTGATTACGAAATGTTTCCGACGGCTGACCAGCATCCCTTTACAGGCGCCAACATACTCTGCGGTCGCGGTTATTCGGAACGGTTCATTCGCGCCATAATGGGCCACGCAACCTATACCGGCGTGCCCCGCGACACCGCCATGGCCCGCGCGCTCTTCGCTACTGACGAGCTGTGTGGTTTCCTGGTGGCGTGTGCGTTGGTTCGGCCAAACAAAAGCCTTGATGATCTGGAAGTGTCTTCAGTTAAGAAGAAGTTGAAGGATAAGGCGTTTGCGCGTTCGGTAAACAGGGATGACATACGACAGGGAATTGAAGAGCTCGGCGTCGATCTTGATGAGCACATTCGTTTCGTGATTGATGCTTTGCGTCCTTTGCAGGAGCAGATTGGACTTAACGCTCTGCCGAAAGCGAACTGATGAGATTTATGACCGGCTGACGTTTTGCGGCGGCCGGGGAGCCGGCTGCACTGGTTCTGACCGGGCCATAACAAACGAAGCGACAACGAATATCGTGATGGTTAGGATCGACGCGATAGTTGCCGTTAGTATGGCCTGCAACTTCCGTCGCCGGGCCGTGTGGCGATAAACGAAGATCGAGGCGAGCAGCGTAGTCAGAATTGGCAGCAGGTAGGTCGAAACCACGAGCAAACCCGGCGTTGCGATGGCATGTAGAGATGAGAAGACCGATACGATGATTGCAATAGCGGAACCTGCACCAACTATCGCAGCGAGCAAAGAAGAAATAAGTACCAGCTTCAGGCGCATTTGATTGTATCCTTCCGGCCGAGCGGAATCGCGCGAAACTCGCCGTGATGGAAGCAGTACTACGTTTGAGCGAGCTTAGAATACCACAGCATCTCAATAGTCGTGTTTTGTAGCGCAACTGCAGTCGTGACCCTGGCCCAAGAATCACTGGGCATCCTCAGACCACCGAGGATGCCCAAAGAAAAGTCGAAATCGTCATTACTGAAACTGCCTGCGACCGTCGCAAGCTAACAGTTTGTCTAACATTAACTTATGCTAACCGCATGCTTACCAGAAGCGCCCTAATCTATCTATCGCGGCAGGAAGGCCTGAAGGATTTTGCCGCCCGGTTCAAGCTGTTTAAGAAACTAACGACGCGTTTCGTCGCCGGCGAAACAATCGATGAGGCGACCGCGTTTATTCGGGACATGAACACCGACGGCTGTTCTGCGTCTTTCGATCACCTCAATGAATCGGTTGCCAATCCTGCCGAGGCCGAGCAAGAAGTGTCCGAATATCTTCAGATCCTAAGCCGCATTGACGAAACAGGAATCAACTCAAACGTATCGATCAAGTTGACTCAGTTTGGCCTCGAGTTGGACCCGGAGCTGGCTTATAAGAATGCCCGCGCGGTGGTTGCCGATGCAGCCCGCCGGGGAAACTTTGTGCGCGTGGACATGGAAGGTTCGAACGTCACTCAGGTAACTCTCGACATCTTCAAGCGGTTGCGCGCGGAGTTTGAGTTGAACGACGTAGGCATCGTCTTGCAATCGTATTTGCGGCGCACCTATGCAGACGCGCAGGAACTGTTAAAGCTGCCGGCGAGAATTCGCATTTGCAAGGGAGCCTACAATGAACCTCCAGAAGTTTCTTTTCCAAACAAGAACGATGTCGACGAAAGCTATGTGCGGGTGATGCGGCTGCTTTTGTCCAGTGGGATCTATCATGGCATTGCGACTCATGACCCAAGAATGATCGAAGCCACCATCGACTTTTCGAAGAAGGAAGGCATTCCCAAAGAGGCATTCGAGTTTCAAATGCTCTACGGCGTGCGCCGCGATTTGCAGCGGCAACTGGCGAAGGACGGCTACAACATGAGGGTCTATGTGCCTTATGGAAAACACTGGTATCCTTACTTCATGAGACGTCTGGCGGAACGTCCGGCTAATATTTGGTTTGTGTTCAAAAACCTGTTCAAAGGCTGATACTCTATGGAGAGCTGGTATTGGATCTTGTGGAGCATCCTCGGCGCGATTCTGATCGTTGCCGAGGTGTTCACCGCCGGGTTCGTTCTTTTGTGGTTTGGGATTGGCGCGCTGGTTGCCGCGTTCGCCGGTATTATTGGCATAAACAGTCTCGGCATCCAGTTTCTGATCTTCGCTTTCGTTTCGGTAGGGCTCACCGCCGCCTCGCGCACCATCTTCGTTAACTATTTCTCACGTGAAAAAAGCGGCGACTCACTACGCACTGGCGTGGATTCGCTGCCCGGAAAAATCGGGACGGTAGTTTCCTCAAGTCGCGGAGCCATGCAGGAAGGGGCCGTGAAAGTATTCGGTTCTACCTGGACGGCCTATCCGGCTGAAGGCGAGTCGCCTTTGGAGGCAGGCGAGCGCGTACGCGTGGAAAGCATCGAAGGCTCTTCGATCTACGTGCGACGCATTGATGAGGGAGTTGATTGGCGCGCGAAGGAACTTGAAACGGAGTAGCACAGACAAAAAATTTTCTACTAAGTTTTGACAAATGACCAATGGAAAATGTTAAGCTCGTCGGGATTCGATCTTTCGTCAAACGAGGCTCAGTGTCAGGATCGTAGGTATCGTCGAGGGTCTTGTCCTCTTCAAGCAGAGGCAGTTCGATAGTTATCTTATCGGCCGAGGGTTCTTCCAGTTCGTCTCCGCTAAAGCGCGCGAGGATAACGGTGATATTGTCTTCACCACCGCGATTATTGGCTTCAGCGATGAGTTCGTCACAGGCTTTCGCCAGATCATGATTGCTGCCGACGATGTTTTGAATATCTTCCGAGCGCAACTTTCCGGATAAGCCATCACTACAAAGCAACAGAGTATCGCCGCGCCTGAGGCGTATGCGGCCGGTAACCGGGGTGACGTCGCCCTGCGCGCCGAGTGCCTGCAGGATCACATTGCGAAACATGTGGGTCTCAGCTTCCGCTTCACTGATTTGGCCCACGTCAACCAGCTGCTGCACCAGTGATTGATCCTTCGTCGCCAGGCGAATCTGATCTTTACGAAGCAGGTAGCCACGGCTGTCGCCAACTTGAACCAGATCCAGCAGGTCTCCATGCACCGCAGCGCCGGTGAAGGTTGCGCCCATGCCGGCACAACGCGAGTCTTCCTGGCTCTTATGGTGAATAGCGCGATTGGCGTAGACCGTTGCGCTCTTCAGACATTCAACCAAAGACTCTTCCGGCTCGCACGCCTTCTCCTTGTCGTTGCCCATGATCATGTCGCGCACGGAATCCACCGCCATACGACTGGCCACATCCCCGGCGAGCGCGCCACCCATGCCGTCGGAAACCACCAACACCAGCCCCTTCTCGCCCAACTCAAAGTTACCCATGTTCGTTGGCTCTGCAGCGCCGTCTGTGGCTGTCCAGGTTTGTTGTTTCGAAAGTTCGAGGACGAGGAAGTTGTCTTCGTTTCCGCGGCGAACGCGACCGACATCGGATTTGGCGTGCAATTCAACAATCATATGGCGCGTGAAGGCGATTCAGGAAAAGGCAAAAGGTCGCTTCGGATTCTAACCCGTTCAGAGTTTGGCTGTCACTTCGATTATGGTAAGGCTAACTGTTAGTCTGTGACTAACGTTGAAGCCTGGTTGCTGGGCCGCAAACGAAAACGTTTGCTTTCCAAACCTGCTCAAATACTATTTAAAGCCTGATCGAGGTCAGCAATTATATCATCCGTGTCTTCGAGTCCAACAGAGACTCTCACCAACCCATCGGTGATACCCAGCCGGGCCCGTTTCTCGATATCAACCGAGGCGTGGGTCATAGTTGCCGGATGCGAGATAAGCGTTTCGACACCGCCAAGACTTTCCGCCAGAGTACATAGCTTGACTGACTCAAGCACTACCCGCGCTGCTTCGAGCGAGCCAACATCGAAGGCCACCATGCCGCCGAAGCCATGCTGCTGACGCTTTGCCAAAGCATGCTGGGGATGCGAGGCCGAGCCGGGATAATAAATCTTTTGCACTTTCGGGTGCTCTTCAAGGAACGCAGCCACGGCGCGACCTGACTTGTCGTGTTGTTCCATACGCAGCGCCAGCGTCTTGGTGCCGCGCATCACGAGCCACGAGTCGAAGGGCGAGAGAATTGCACCGGCACTGTTTTGAATGAACGCGATCCACGCCGCATCCTCTTCGTTGTTCAATAAGACGGCGCCGCCAATACCATCGGAGTGTCCGTTTAAATACTTCGTGGTCGAGTGGACTACGATGTCCACGCCAAATTCGAGTGGGCGCTGCAGGTAAGGCGACATAAAAGTATTGTCACAAACTACTCGTGCGCCGGCGCGGTGCGCTATCTCCGACACCTCACGCAAATCCGTGACGATCATCACCGGGTTTGTCGGTGTTTCCACAAATACCATTTTTGTGTTTGGCTTGATCGCCGCTTCGACATTGAGTGCGTCCGAGGTGTCGACAAAATCAAATTCCAGATTGTAGTTCGCCAGCACCTTGGTGAAGAGACGAAAGGTTCCGCCGTAGGTGTTATCGGAAACGACCACGTGTTCGCCGGCTTTTACCAGCCGAGCGTAGCGTCGATCGCCGCCATGCCCGACGCGAAAGCATAGCCAAAGCGCGCACCTTCCAGCGCTGCCAGGTTTTGCTCAAGTGCACTTCGGGTCGGGTTCTGCGTGCGCGCATACTCGTAACCCTTGTGCTTCCCAAGCCCGTCCTGCGCATAGGTTGAAGTTTGATAAATAGGGACGGTAACCGATCCGGTAGTTTGATCGGGGTCCTGTCCGCTGTGAATTGCTGTGGTTGCGAAACCCATAAGTTAGTTCAATCGTAAATCTTGATTGGTGAATAGTAAAACGCGCCCGTAGTGCAGATTTTGAATTTGCGATGCCGGCTGCACAAAACGGGCGTGAAGCGTGGCATGGTAGCCTGAGGGTAATGCAGAGTCAATTGACACAGCGTTACGGTCGAGCGACTTGCGGGGACCGCGGGCGTCCCGCCCGCAAACGCGTCAGGCGAAGTTTTCGAAAAAGTTCACAAAGACAGTTTCGCGCTTCGCGCTCATTTTCGGGCGGGACGCCCGCGGTCCCAGTAAATCGCTTGAGTGGTTTCGCCGAAGTAAAATTAATGAAAACCATTTTCGCGTGATGTTGACACTCCGCGCCGCAAGTTAAGCTGTTACCCCGTGAATCACACGGGAACAAATCCTCCTCCTAATCCAAAAACAAAGGCTGTCGCAATAATCCCTGCTCGCTACGATTCTGTTCGTTTGCCGGGTAAAGCCCTGCTTGAAATCGCCGGAAAGCCGATGATTTGCTGGGTTGTAGAGCGCGCGCTCGCTGCTCGGAATGTTTCGCGCGCAATTGTCGCTACTGATGATGCGCGAATTACCGAGGCGGTGAAGTCTGCCGGATATGAAGCTGTGATGACCGGCTCGCATCATAAGAGCGGAACTGATCGCATCGCGGAAGTTGCTGCTTCGCTGGAAGACGCAGACATCATCGTCAACGTTCAGGGTGATGAACCGTTGATTTCACCCGTAACAATCGAACGCGCGGTGGACGAGATAAGGGAAAAGGGGAAAGGGGAAGGGAAGGAAAGGATCAAATCGGCATTGTGACAACGTGGGAGCCGATGGAGTCGGCCGCGGATGTTTTGAATCCGGATGTGGTGAAGGTTGTCGTGGATGACCGCGAGCGTGCGATCTACTTTTCCCGCTTGCCGGTGCCTTATCCGCGGGATGCTGTGCGACAGCACGGGTCCATCGAGGCGGCGCTATTGGAAGAGCCCGGTTTGCTTACTAACTTTCGCAAGCATACCGGGCTTTATGTTTACCGGCGCGACCTATTGTTGGCATTTGCTAATTGGCCGCAGTCGGAACTCGAGCATTTGGAATCCCTGGAGCAACTCCGGGCGTTGGAGCATGGGGTGCAGATCAAGGCGATCAAAGCCAGCGCGAATTCGATTGGCGTTGACACTATCGGTGATTTGGAGCGGGTCCGCGAGACTCGTTGAGGAAGAGGCCTTCAGTTTAGAGTACAAGCTTTAGCTTGCCTAGTTTGAACGGAAGACAACCTAAAGGTTGAACTCTGAACTCTTGGAGTTTTTATGGGCGACTGGATCGGACTGGCGGTAATCGGCTTCATTATTTTGTGCGCAGTATTGGCTCTGTGGCAGCTGTCGAAACCGTACGAGGTTAGTGTTGAAGAGTTTGAAAAACGGGCTGCTGAAGCGCCGAGTTTGTTGAGTGCCGGGTTCGTTGGCCTGCAAAAGTTTCTCGACCCGGCTACCGCAAAGGCTGTTGTGGCCCAGGAAGACTTCAAGGAAGGCCGCTTCGATAGCGAGCAGGCGAAAGGTGACGGGCCGGAGCCCGGGGAGTGAAGACGAAGTTTCAAGTTCCAGTTCCAAGTTTCAAAGTTGGGACTAGCGCGGCTCACAATTAGTTTAGAAACTCGAAGGCTCGGAGCTCAGAAACTTGAAACCCTGATTCTAATCAGAAAGGCAATCATGACTAAATATATCTTTGTTACCGGCGGCGTTGTTTCGAGTTTGGGAAAAGGCCTGGCAGCCTCGTCGATCGGCTGCCTCCTGGAGGCGCGCGGCCTCAGCGTCTCGCTGATAAAGCTCGATCCTTACATCAACGTCGACCCTGGCACGATGTCGCCGTTTCAACACGGCGAAGTTTTCGTCACTGACGACGGTGCGGAAACTGATCTCGACCTTGGTCATTACGAACGCTTCACTCATGCGCCACTCTCGCAAGCGAACAACTGGACGACCGGCCGGATTTATCTTTCGGTGATCGAGAAGGAACGCCGCGGCGATTACCTGGGCAAAACGATCCAGGTGGTGCCGCACATCACTAATGAAATAAAAGCCGCGGTCCGAGCAGTCGCGGAAAAGGACAACCCCGACGCGATCATTGTTGAGATTGGCGGCACGGTCGGCGATATCGAGTCTCTTCCTTTCCTTGAGGCGATCCGACAAATGGGCAACGAGGAAGGCGCCGGCAATACACTTTATATCCATGTCACACTTGTGCCGTATATCGCCGCCGCCAAGGAATTGAAGACCAAACCCACCCAACACTCGGTCAAGGAACTGCGGCAGATCGGTATCGCGCCTGACATTCTCTTATGCCGTTCGGAAAAACCGCTCTCCTATGATTTGCGTTCGAAGATCGCCCTCTTCTGCAACGTAAAAGAGTCCGCCGTAATCAGCGCGCAGGACGTCGACACCATTTACGACGTGCCACTGGCGTTCCATGAACAAGGTCTCGACGAATTGATTGTTACTCAACTTGGCTTTGGTGACCGTGCCTCGCATTCGGACCTTTCGGAGTGGCGCGATCTCGTGGGAACGATACGTGAGCCTTCAGGTGGCGAGGCTTCGATTGCCATTGTCGGGAAGTATGTCGAGTTGGAAGACTCTTACAAGTCGTTGCGCGAAGCCCTGACGCATGGCGGCGTGGCAAATAATCTTCGTGTAAGCGTGAAGTGGATCGAGTCCGAGGGTTTAATGGACGACGACTACGAGTCTCGGCTTAGAGACTTTGACGCGATACTGGTGCCCGGCGGCTTTGGCAAGAGAGGCATAGCGGGAATGATTCGCGCTATTAGTTACGCGCGGAAAAGTCAGACGCCCTACTTTGGAATCTGCCTGGGTATGCAGACGGCCTGTATAGAGTTTGCGCAGAATGTCTGCGGACTGAAGGACTCCGACTCGACGGAATTTGATGAGAAGACGCCGCAACCGATTATTTTTAAGCTGCGAGATCTCGTGGATGTTGAAGACCTGGGCGGCACAATGCGGCTTGGCGCCTGGCCCTGCAATCTTTCTCCAGGGTCGCTGGCGCAGGAAGTTTATGGTTCTGAAGAAATCAGCGAACGGCACCGTCATCGTTTTGAGTTTAATCCGGAGTTTCGCGAGACGCTTGAGCGTGCCGGGCTGGTCTTCAGTGGGGTCTCACCCGATGGGAAGTTTGTAGAAATAGTTGAATTATCGCGCGACGAGCATCCGTGGTTTCTCGGTTGTCAGTTTCATCCGGAATATAAGTCGAAACCGCTGGCCGCGCATCCGCTGTTTTCAGCCTTTGTGCGCGCGGCTCATGAAAATCGCATGCGTAACGAAACCTCCATGGACAAGAACGCGGAAGCCGAGCCGTTAATTCCCGAGCGCGCAAGTGTTGTTAGCGCGGATTAGAGTTTATCGAAGCAGCGGGTGCAAGCTCGCCTTCCTGACTCGCGAGATCTTCCGACTTGTCAATTGAATCAGTCTTGAAAGCCTTTCAATCCGGTTTTAAAGGTCAACATGTGAACAGCTCATGATCAGGAAGGCGGGCTTGCACCCGCTGCTTTATTGGTGTTCATCCCACCCGCTACCGCTCGCCGTTTGTTTAGGTAATAATGCTATTCTCTCCTCAGTCACCGAGTTCATATGCTTCATTGTCCTACATGCGGAAGGCACTATTCGCCGGACTTCGCTATTTGTCCTGAGGACAAGTCGCCGTTGCAGGCGGATGCCACCGTGATGGATTCACCTCCCGCCGATCCGCTAATTGGACACACACTAGACGAGAAGTATCGGCTTGAAGAGCGCCTGGGCGTCGGCGGCATGGGCACGGTCTATCGTGCGCGTCACCTGCTGATCGATCGCCCGGTGGCGGTCAAAGTTTTGAATCGACTCTTTGTTGAAGACGAAGCGGCGCGCACCCGTTTTCGCCGCGAAGCCCGCGCCGCCGGCCGGCTGCAACACCCCAATGCAGTAACGGTAACTGACTTTGGGGAATCGCAGGACGGCTACGTCTATCTGGTGATGGAATTGTTGGAAGGGCGGACGCTGCGAGATGTGCTGGCCAAGGAAGCGCCGCTCGATGTGGCCCGCTCAGTGGCGTTGATGTTGCAGATTTCTGCGGCGGTCGCGGCCGCACACGAAGCCGGCATCATTCACCGCGATTTGAAACCCGCAAATATTTTCGTCGTGCAACACCCGGAAGTGCCGGCCGTCGTTAAGGTGTTGGATTTTGGTATTGCAAAGCTCGCATCTGAGCTGCTCGACGACGAAGACTCGTTCACCCTTACTCAAGTGGGCGCCATGATTGGCACGCCGCGCTACATGTCTCCGGAGCAATGTGACGGAGTTGAGTTGACGCCCGCTGCTGACGTCTACAGTCTCGGTTGCATTCTTTACGAGATGCTTACCGGCACGGTCCCGTTCAGTGGAGCAACGCCGCTGGCCATTGCCGTGAGGCAAACTTCGGAGATTCCCCGCAGTCCGCGGGATTTTGTTTCGTCGATTCCTGCGGCTCTCGAACAAGTGGTGCTGCACACTCTGGAAAAGCGGCCAGAGGACCGGCCACCGAATGCAGCTGCGTTTCGCGAAGAACTACTGGCAACCGCGGATCGGCTTGGACTCGAGCATGCAGCCATCACGAGTTCGCCAAACATGGCCGCACTTCGCAGCGTTGCCACCGAGTCACCTTCCGGACGCCTCATCATAGACATATCGCGTTTGCGCGAGAAGATCGCCACCAATCCTGACACTGAATTGACCGCCATTAGCGCCGCCGTCAAGACGCGGGGCGCAGACGGTCATGATTCTCGAGCGACTGCGCCAGTAGCAAGAGAACCCTTTCCCAGAATCTCGCTATCGCTTACCGGTTCGGATAAGGCGAAGAAGCGTTTCAAAATAATCGCGATTGTCATTGCAGCAGTGCTGCTGATTGGCATCGCGCTCGCAGTGCGTTCGAGAAACGCGGAGTCTGTGGCGGATCCCATCGTGGCGGTTAGCCCGAGTCCGACAGCAGAACCAACTCCGCTGCCTTCGCCCTCGCCGTCGCCCACGCCAAAGGTCGAACCCAGGAAGCCGGTTCAGCCAAAGAAAGAAGGGAAGCTCAAGTCGTTTACGAATAAGATCAAGCGCATATTCAAGAAACCATTCTAGAATCAGAAACCCATGGCAAGCATCGAGACAAAATCCTTTCAAGTTGGCAACGCGACGTTCGGCGATGGGCGCTTGACCATCATCGCCGGTCCCTGCGTTATTGAGTCGCGCGAACACTCGTTGATGATGGCCCGTGAATGTTCGACGCGCGCGCGCAACGCCGGACTGGATTTTGTTTTCAAGTCTTCATTCGACAAGGCCAATCGTTCGTCAATCAAAAGTTTCCGAGGCCTTGGCATGGAAGAGGGTTTGGAAGTTCTGCGGCAGGTTAAGGAAGAGACAGGGCTGCCGGTGTTGACTGATGTGCACGACGTTTCTCAGATCGCGGCGGTTGCGGAAGTGGCTGACGTGCTGCAGATTCCCGCGTTTCTTTCGCGGCAGACTGATCTGGTTATGGAAGCGGCGCGCTCCGGTCGCGCGGTGAATATCAAGAAGGGACAGTTTCTCGCGCCGCTCGACGCGCGCAACATCGTGGACAAAGCTCGCGCAGTTGGTTGCGAGAAGGTGATGCTGACGGAACGTGGCGTAAGTTTTGGTTACAATAATCTCGTCGTGGATATGCGGTCATTTCCGATCATGAAAGAGTTTGGCGTTCCGGTGGTGTTTGATGTAACTCACTCGCTGCAATTACCGGGAGGGCTCGGAGATGCAACGGGCGGACAGTCGGAATACATCGAACCGCTCGCACGCGCTGGAGTTGCTTGCGGGGTGGATGCCGTTTTTATGGAAGTGCACGAATGTCCGGAACGGGCGCTTTCTGATGGGCCAAATGCGCTACCCCTCGAACGGCTGGAAGCCATTGTTGTTGATGCTGCGAGATATTCATGAGCTGGTAGGGAACGGATCAGCCAGGCGTTCGAAATACGCCTGGCTCCAGAGGAGCCATATAGACGCATCGCGTCACGAATAAACAAATCACAGTCAACCTATGAAGATCTATTTGCGCCATCCTAACAACCATTTTTCTTTTGTCATCTACAGCCGCGGCGCCAGGAAGAAGCTCGGGCTGCATGGCAGGTAACCAACTTCGATATCACCGCAAACATTCAGCAACCCGAGCGAACCTTGAACGCAGTCGCTATCCTTAGCGCCAGCAACGTGGGTCGCGGCACGGGTAGTTCTTTTACATTTCGAATTACAGCCAAAGCGTCGGTCAAGAGCGTTACGGTCGGCGGAGCAACTGCCAACTTTCGTTCGGTCCCGGAGAGCTTCGGAAACAGTCAAATCGATGCCAGCGTCAAGCGAGATCTGCAGCGGGTTACCGTTACCCTGCCAACTGCGGTTGCCGGCGGCGGTGCCCTGGTCATAAACATCAATTACACTCTGCCGGTCGAGAGCAATACCGGTCTCGCTGCCATCTCGCCGAACGAGTCGCAGTTTCTTCCGCTCTCCTTCTGGTATCCATTGCCGAATACGCTGTTTACTGTGCGCGGGGCTGATACGGCGCCGTTCAAATTGGTCGTTAACAGCGGTAATGTGATCAGTTCAGGGATGGAGAAAGGCAGCTCGCCTGGTTCAACCGTTTACGAGCAGGCTTTATTTGCGCAACCGTTTTTTGTACAGGGAGACTGGGAAAAGGTTGAAGGCAGCGGCGATGGAAAAAACATCACCGCGTTCGTCCCGCGCGGTGCGACGCCGGATGAGAAGACACGAGCGGAAGCGATAATTAGCCTGGCGGCCAGCGCGCGTGCGTATTACGCGAGCCTGCTCGGACCCGCGCCGGAAGTTCCCATTCGTTTGGTTACGGTCAGGCGCGGAGCGGGTTTCAGCGATAGCGGCACGATACTCATCGAGCCCGGCACCTTGCGACGATCTAAAGTGGATTCAGCAACTGCGCTGCTGCTGTCGGAGGCGATTAGTCGGCTGTGGATTGGTGGGCAGACGGCCGGTAAGAGGTGAAGGTGGCGGCCTGTTGCGCGAAGGGTTGTCGCGATTTCTAGCGACGCAGTTCATTGAAAAACAATTTGGCCGCGAGGCGGCCAGAGGCGAAATGTTACGAGAACGGTTGGCCTATAGCACCGTGGCGAAAAGAGATGGACCGCTTGCACGCGTGACTCCGCTGGACGGCACCTATTACAGTTCGGTACCAAATAAAGGCGCCATGGTTTGGCGCCTGGTTGAAAGTAACCTCGGGCGTGAGGCCTTCATAAACATCCTGCGTGAGCAACTACAGGCGGGCAAGGCAAATGCAGCTGGAGTTAACCTGACAGCTCTGCGAGGCGCACTGACTGCGCGCGGCGGAGAGAAACTTAAAACACTGCTCGAGCAGCAACTCGATCAGATCACCGATCTCGATCTGATGATTGGTATGCCCCAGGCACGCGGCGGCGAATCTGTGGCAGCGCTCAGAAATCTGGGATCTACTGATGCGGTGACGAATGTTAGGGCAACCACCGACAGCGGCCAACAGCTTTCAGTCGACGTTGTCGTGCCCGCGCGCAACTTTGGTGAAGCGGTTTTCAAAACGCCTGCAAAGCTTGTGCGCCTTGAGATCGATCCGGAGAAGCTCTATCCGCAGTTGGATTATTCTAACGATAGTGCGCCACGCGAACGCGACGTCCAGGAGGGTTTAAGTGAAGCTACGCGACTATTTGGCGCGCAGGATTATGTTAAGGCCGAGACTATTGCGCGGGAGATTTTGCGAGTGACGCCCAACCTCCAGGAAGCGCGCATAATTTTGGCGCGAGCTTTACTCGGACAGAACAGAAACGAAGAGGCCGAGAAACTTTTCCGTGCGGCCCTTGATGAACCTTTGCCTACGTCAGCGGCGCTGGCTTGGGGCAACATCGGGCTCGGCGAAATCGCACTGCGGAAAGGTCAGGCGGCCGAAGCAGCGAAGCGCTTCAACGACGCGGTGCGTGCGGACGCTGAATACGGTTCGTCTTTGGCAGCGCGCGCCGGTCGCATCAAAGCGGAAACGGCGGCCAACATGCTTCAGGTGGACGGCGCCGTTCGTACTTTCGTCGGTCAACTCGACCAGGCAATCCTAAGTGGTAAGAAAACTGAGCTTGAATCCCGGGTGGTGCCGGGCGAGCTGGTGCGGTTTATCAATGGCGTCGTGGGTACGCAGCCCGAGATTTGGCAAACTCGTGTACTGCGGACAGAACAGCTGGACGCGAACCTGGTTGCAGCCGATGTCAGCCTTGATACTAAAGAGCTGGGCGCGCAGCGCTCCGGTACGGCCGTGTTGCTGCTGACGCGAGCCGGCGGCGGGTTTAAGCTGCTCGGGATCGAACTATTCGAAGTGAATTAGGAGAGAGATTTCTTGCAGCAGGAGAGTGAGGAAGAAGATTTTCCATTTGTCATTCGCGAATTCAACTTCGAAGTGCAACAAGTTCATACTGTCGGATTTCGCCCCAGCGGGGCGAGATGTTTATAGCCTGAAGTCAAGCTATTAGGCTCGCGCTCCGTAGGAGCGCAACAACGTGGCGTGCCAAGCGCTGGAAACGGATTTCGCTCCTCACGGAGCTGAGAGTATTTGGGGGGATGTTTGTTGCTATAAACATGGCGCTCCTGCGGAGCGAAGATCCGTTTCCAAGTTGCACCTCAAACTTGAATACACCGATGTCAAATGACAAATGGAAAATCTCCGGATCACTCATCGTGAGTAGACCTACTCCGACCTCTTAAGACATGGACGATCCTGCTTCAATCGAAAGGCGCGCCTCCCGCATCAAGCTGCTCTTGATGGACTGTGATGGCGTGCTTACAGACGGCCGGCTGTGGCTCACCGGCGATGGCGACGAACAGAAGAGCTTCAACACACATGACGGTCTGGGACTGAGCCTGTTGCACCGTGCCGGGCTCAGGTCAGGAATTATCACCGGGCGCAGCTCCGGAGCGGTGGCTCGACGCGCCCAGGAGTTGGGAGTTGAGTTCGTATGTCAGGGTAATCCAGACAAGACCGCAGCCTTTGAACAACTGTTGCAGCAAGCCGGCGTGGATGAAAACGAAGTGGCCTTTGTCGGCGACGACCTCCCTGATATTCCCATTATGAACCGAGCGGAATTGGCAGTGGCGGTTGCAGATGCCGTGGAAGAAGTCCGTTCAGTAGCACACTATGTCACGCGAGCTGAAGGTGGACGCGGGGCGGTCCGCGAAGTAATTGAAATCATTCTAAAATCACAAGGCCGTTGGCATGATTTGGTGGACGCCTACTTGAAGTAAAAGTTTTCCTACTTCATACTTCGGCCTGCATCCTTGCTCTCGAGCGGGCGTAACTCAATGGTAGAGTGTCAGCTTCCCAAGCTGAAAGTTGCGAGTTCGATCCTCGTCGCCCGCTCCAGCTTTCAACAACAATCTTCTCTATACGTTAGTCGGAGAATGCGGAATGTGCCGAAGCAAGAGTCCTTGAGTACGGCCAATTTCTCTTGGGAAAACTTCATCAAAGCGAAAAAGAATTTTAGCGACTTATTAATGGAGGCGTAACCGTGGAACCTCATGTCTTCGTTGTCATGCCCTTCGGACTGAAGGAAGCGCAAGCGGCTATTCCGGCTGCTAATGGTGCGCCCGAAAAACCGGCAATCAACATCAGTTTTGACGAAGTCTATGAACTGCTGCTCGCTCCCGCTTTGCGTAAAGCGAATTGTGTGGCGTTTCGAGCTGATAAAGAAGCAGGTGCGGGAGACATCCGCACCGACATGTATTTTGAGCTGGTCACCGCCGATGTTGTGCTCGCCGACATTTCGATTCTGAACCCAAACGTTTTTTATGAGCTTGGAGTGCGGCATGGGGTGGCGCCACGTGGCGTCTTCATGGTTCATGGCGGCTGGTCAAAGAGACCTTTTGATGTGGCTCCGGATCGCACCTTTGATTATGAAGGAAAACTCTTTGTCTCGAAAAAAACTGAACGCGACGAAACATGGGAGAAGCAACTCGAGGCGGAGGTCGAGAGGGTGGCGAGTGTGCTGCAGGGCGCATTGGCTGTCGATGCTCAAACTATAGGAAGCCCCGTCTACAAAGAGTTGGTGGGTTTGGTGCCGGTAGACTGGAGTGACATTCAAACCGCGCGGGCCAAATACTTCGGCGATGTTTTTAAAGATTGGAAATCCCGCGTCGACGTAGCAAAGCTGAATGGCTGGCCGGGCGACATTCTGACACTTGCGGATGATGCGCCGACGCGTTTCCATTGCAGCAAGCTCCTGTGGGAAGCAGCCTCCGCGCTGATCAGCATGCAGCGCTTTGATGTCGCCAAGTCTGTCCTTGAAGACTTACTTGCTGTAGCCCCGCGACATCGCAATGGGCTAACACAATATGGACTCGTGCTCGGTCGCCTCGGCAAAGTCAACGATGCCAGGGTGCACATGATGAATGTGGCCGAGCTATACAAGGACGACACGGAGGCGCATGGAATCCTGGGCCGTGTCTATAAAGATCTCTGGCGCCTCGAATGGCGAGATCTGGAAACTCTAAAAGAACGGCAGCAGACGGCCGTGCAAACGTCCGGACAATTAGCCAGTGCAATTCAGAGTTACGATCTGGCGACTCGTAAACATTTCGACTACTACAACGGAATCAACGTCGTTTCATTCCTCAAGTTGCTCGAACATCTAAAGGAGGTCACAGGCAAAAAGCCTGTAGACCCGAAAATCACCGACCTTGAAAGCCTAATTTATCTGGTGCGTTTTTCCGGCCAGAACGCACTTAATTGTTGCGTTGCAGGATCAGAAGATGCGGTTTGGGCAGCCGCCACCCTGGGAGAGCTGGCGTTAGTTACCGGAGAGGGCGAAAAGGCGCGCGAGCTTTACGGCCAGGCTGCATTTGGTTCCGATACGACCTATTTTCAAGTCAACTCAATGTTGGAACAGATTTATCTTTTTGAAAGTCTGGGTTTTTGCCCGGAAGCTGTATTGCCTGTAAAAGAAGATCTCGAGCAAAGATCCAGGACCCTGGAAAAGAAAATCGGCGGCATAAAGAAATCTGAGCCACGCTTTCAAAAGGTAGTAGTGGCCAGCGGGCACATGATTGACCTGCCGGACCGGGTGGAGAAAGGTCTCGGTGAGCGCTTCCCACCGATCAAAGAAAATCTGGTTCGGGGGCACATCGCTAAACAACTGGAGGTTTGGGGCGTAGGCCAGCACGATTTGGCAATCTGCGGGGGTGCACGCGGCACGGATATTCTATTTGCTGAACTCTGTGCCGATCTCAAAGCTGAGGTCTGGTTGTTTCTCGCCCTTCCTGAGGCTGAGTTTCTGGAAGCCTCCGTAAGGCTGCCTGATAGCAATTGGGAGGATCGTTTTTTCCGTTTACGAAGGCAGGAGGGCGTGAAGATATTCCTGCAAAGCGATCGGCTAAAATCGCCGCCCCAACCGGCGCAGGTGTTTTCGCGAAACAATCTCTGGATGATTAACACAGCCCGCGTCGAGGCTAACGATCCAAATAACCTGTACGCGCTTTTGGTCTGGGATGAAAAACCAACTGGTGATGGGCCGGGAGGTACGTCGGATTTTGCCGTGCGCGTAAAAAAACTGGGCGGACATTTGGCACAAACCATTAACCCGACAAAGTTGCCTGTATCGCCGGAGCCCTCTAAATCCATCTAGACACGAGGAACAAGGCATGTCTGTTAAAGATAAAAAGGCTAAAGCGGGTCCGCGCAAATTGTTGGCAATGGACGGAGGTGGTATCCGCGGCGTTATGACGCTCGAGGTGCTGGAGAAGATAGAAAGTGAATTGCAGAAGAGCCTTGGCAGAGGCGATGACTTCGTACTCGCCGATTACTTCGACTACGTGGCCGGCACCAGCACCGGCGCCATCATCGCAACCTGTCTATCGCTGGGTATGCGCATTGATGCGATTCGCAAGTTCTACGTCGAGAGCGGGCCGGCGATGTTCGATAAGACAAACCTCTTGCGACGATACTTCCGCAATAAATTTCACGACGAAAAGCTTGCCGCAAAACTGCGCGAGGTCATACGACAGCAGGCCCAGGCGCAGGGTATAGCACCGAAACCTGGTGAGAACGAGATCAATCTTGGCACCGATGCACTAAAAACATATTTGACGCTCGTGCTCCGTAACGCCACTACCGACTCCCCCTGGCCCATCTCGAATAATCCCGACGCCAAGTACAATGATTGTAGTCGTCCCGACTGCAACCTGAATCTTCCCCTCTGGCAACTGGTTCGGGCGAGTACCGCCGCGCCAACTTACTTTCCGCCCGAAGTCGTCAACATTGGCGAGCACGAATTCATCTTTGTGGATGGCGGAGTGACCATGTACAACAATCCGGCGTTTCAACTGTTCCTGATGGCGACGGTCAAACCATTTAACCTTGGCTGGCCGACCGGTGAAGATCAAATGCTGCTCGTCTCTGTTGGCACAGGCGCAGCGGCGGACGCCAACAAGAACCTCACGCCTGAGCAGATGAACCTGATCTACAATGCGAGCTCTTTGCCGTCAGCATTCATGTTCGCAGCTGCCAACGAGCAGGACTTTCTCTGTCGTGTGTTTGGCAAGTGCCTGCATGGGAGCATGATCGACAGGGAAGTGTGGGACATGCAGGGAGCCAACGGGCAGGGTCCCGTGAGCCCGAAGCTCTTTACGTATATGCGCTACAACGCCGACGTCACGCGCGATGGTTTGGATGCTTTGGGATTGCAGCAGATCGAACCAGGCAACGTTCAACAGATGGATTCCGTCGACCACATCACAGAATTACAGGAAGTCGGACGCGCAGTTGCTCACCAAGTTAACATCGACCACTTCGCCGGCTTCTTGCAGTAGAACCGCAAACCTTCGGGTTTGGGACCGCGCAAGTGGTTACAATCTTTTGCAACCACATGTCAGCAGATCCGAATAAGACCATCCAGGGACTTTGGATCGGGCCCGAACTTTCCCTGATGGAGCAGTTGTCGATCTCCTCATTTCTCCAAAACGGTCATGACTACCATCTCTATGTCTACGATGATGTGAAGAACGTCCCGGCCGGGACTGTGGTCCGGAATGCGAACGAGATCCTGCCGGCAGCGCGCATATTTCAATACAAAGACCGACCAAGTTACGCCGGCTTTTCAAATTTCTTCCGCTACAAACTTTTGTTGGAACGAGGAGGCTGGTGGGCGGATTCCGATACTATTTGTCTCAAAACATTTGAATTCCCGGATGAGTATGTTTTCTCAAGCGAGATTAATCATCGGGGTGTCGAGGTCATCAATAGTGGAATAATGAAAGTGCCGGCAGGCAGCAGCATCATGAGCTTTGCCTGGAAGGTTTGTGAGGCTAAGGATTCGAGCCGCCTGGAGTGGGGAGAAATAGGCCCAAGGCTCATGGCCAGGGCAGTCAGGAAGTTTTCCTTGAAAAGATATAAGAAAGACTCACGAGTCTTTTGCCCGGTTGACTATGAGGAGTGGCAGACGGTCTTGCAGCCAGATGTTGACTGGTCATTTGACGACTGCACCTTTGCGGTTCACTTGTGGAATGAAATGTGGCGGCTCGCGGGTCAGGACAAAAACGCGCAGTACCATGAGCATTGTCTCTACGAAAGACTCAAGCGAACGTACTTGCCAGCCACCGAGGCTCTACAGAACCGCGAGCAGTAGCGATCCTCTCTATTCGTCGCAAGGCAATTTGTTCCTTTATTTGCGTCTGGGCATCCGCTCGCTACCGCTGGCGGTTCTGCAATGACTTCAAAACATAAAAGCATTCCCATGAATTCTAGCTTCATCTACAATGACTCCGTAGCTATGCGTTCCAGGTCGCTTTAAGAACCGCCGCACTTGACCTGGTCGGCGGTGGGAGATCAGATTATGAAGACCATTTTGATCTTTACGCTTCTGTTCATGGCCATTCCCCAGGGTCAAAGTGGCGTCGTTTCGCCGTCAATATCCGGTGAGGGCATGCCGGTCACCGTGCTCAGCATTAAGTGGTTCAAAGATCGCCAAACCATCGAGCAGCAATCGACGACCAGCCCTGCGGCGGCCATGATACCGCAGAACAAAAACTTCGAACGGAACCGCCGGGCCAACAATTCGCCAGGTGAGAGGGATCCCAATCTGGACACGATTGACGGCCGCAGCGCGGCCTTGGAAAGAGCCGTCCAGGATTCGCGCTCACCTAAACCGGTTGATGGCTTTGCGTACCGGGTCAAGGTCCGGAATGCGACAGCAAAGCCCATTGAGATCGTTTTTTGGGAATATCAGTTCAAAGAATCTGCGGCAGCCGCGCCGCTGGTCCGTCGGCAGTTTTTGTGCGGCGTTGCGGTGAAGCCTGGCAAGGACAAGGAACTCCAGGCGTTTAGCTTGTTGGGTCCGCAGGATGTGGTCAGCGTAAATATCCTGTCACAGAAGTCTGGGAGTGCGGGTGCTGAGCAGGTTGTGATTAATCGCGTAGAATTCGCGGACGGATCGATCTGGCAGCGGAAAGACTGGAACTTCAGCGAAGTGCGTTTAAGCTACTCCCGCGCGATTGCGACGCCATGGGGTACCGAGATGTGCCGCGGCCTATGATAAAAGGCAAGAGGGGAAAAGGGGAAAAGGGTAACAGGAGAAACAGGGAACAAGGCGCTTAGGTTCTTCCGATTCCGCTATTCACCGTTTCTCCTATTACCCTTTTCCCCTATTCCCCTTTTTCCTCGCGGGTAATCAGGTCTGATACTCAAAACGCGCGACATCCGACTCGCCGAGAATAACTGTATCGCCGGACTTCAAGACCGCTTCGGTGATGCGCTCTGATTTTGGATCGTTTACGAAAGTCCCATTGCGAGAATCCTGATCGACGATCTTTACCCGTCCGTCCTTTACTCCAATCCAAAGATGACGTTTGGAGATGCGCGGATCAGACACGACGATTTGCGCCAGACTGCTCTCGCGACCTATGTATGTGCCTTCTGGTTCGACCACAAATTGTTCGCCTGCCAGCACACCCGAAACAAATTTTATGTAGCCATAGCTGATTGTTACGGTGTTCTCCCGCGTGATGGCCACCGTGCGTGAAGGATCGAAATCCATAGCACCGGAATCAGGCAGCGGCGGCGGCGGAGCTTCAGCTACATCTGCCCTAATCTCTTCCATCGGTGTCGCCGGCTCGAATACTGGTGGCGGCGTATCAACCGCAACGGCCGCTTCCGGGATTGCTGCAGCTGCTTCTTCATAATAGCCGGCTGCCGGCTCGCTCGCGGGAAGTTCGCCTGGTGTCTGCAGGTCAGGCGCAACGGCGGTGGCTTGCGCCTTCTTTCGCTTCCGCATAATGAAGAAGATCACCAGACCGATTACCACAATTGCCACGACAAAAAACAGCAGTACTAAAACAACTCCGATAATAATCCACATAGAAGAGTCGTCCTGAAAGCCGAAAAGTATGGGATTCTGGCTCATTGATTGATTGCTCCTTGGCAGTGATTCGCGATCTTCGTTACAGGCTGAGAAGTTTAGCCTAAAAACGCGCTGGCAGTTGATAAATTTCAACCCCAGGCTGGTCTCCGCAATTATTAAGTAGACCGTGCTTCTAGTGGAATTCTATGGGAATGTCAATGGACAGCGGTTTCGTACGGTAACTGAACGCCATCGAGCTGTTGACGTATGCTTTCATCCTCATCCTCCCGGCCAACAGCCAATACGAGTTGAAAACCCCGGTTGGCACATCGCTTGCCAACTTTCCAATGAATAACCGGAAACACTGACCGATTAATGGAGGATGCAGACGTGAATAAGAGGCTCTTAATTATTTTGAGTGTGGCAATACTGGCGGCCGCTGGCGCAGGTTGCAGTACCACGGACGGCGCAAATGCCAATACAAACACAACGGTTGCTAGCACCACGACCAGCCCTGGCCCTGACGGCTCAGAAATCACCACTTCGGTCGATGCTAACGGAGTCAGAACCGAGACACGTGTTTTTCACAACAATCCACGAGTAGCGAAGGTTGTGGTGACCACTCGCGACGGTAAACGGACTACGACGGTCTACGCACCCAGCGGCGAGTCGAAGGACCTTAAAGACGACGTTGGTGATGCCCTGGCGGCAACAGGTAACGCACTGGCTGACGCGGCAGGATGGGTGGGTGATAAGACCGAGGATGCGCTCGGCGAGGCAAAGGAAGGTGCGAAGACCGTTGGGGAAAAAACTGGTGACGCCGCCAAAACAGTAGGAGAGAAGACAAAGTCAGGCGCCAAGACAGTCGCCGAGAAAACTGAAGAAGGTGCCAAGAAGACCGGTAAAGCGATCAAGAAAGCTGTCACGCCTTAGTAGGATTTACATCAAGCACGTTACGCCTGGGCGGCTCCTGCGGGGCCGCCCTTTGCGTCTGTCAGATGTTATACTCTGGCCGCGTAAGAAGTTCTCGGTTTCAGGAGCCATTCATGGCAGACACAACCCGGTTCACGATTATTTGTCCCTGCTGCGAAGCGACGTTAACTATCGATTCCCACACCGGCGCGATCATTTCCCATGAGGAGAAGAGCAGGCCGATGGCTTCGTTCGATGAGATGGTGAAGGGACTGGACAAGCAGAAGCAGGTGCGCGAGCAGATTTTTTCGCAGGAACTGAGTTCGATGAAGGACCGCGATCGCATTCTTGAAGAGAAATTCCAGGAGGCGATGAAGCGCGCGGAAAAGGACAAGGACAAACCCTACCGGAATCCATTGGACCTCGATTGAAATCCACTACGCTATTGAAACCAGGACCCTCCTCACGCCCTGGAGATCTGCAAGCAACCCCGGCTAATGATTGGTCATCGTTCGAAATAGGAAACGGTTCTCAGACGATAAAAACCCGGAGCAATTTATGAAGCAGCCAAAACTCAGAGCCTTATTAATACTAGTATTTACGTTAATGAGCTTGTCGATCTATGCGGGGAGTTCACTGGCGCAGGTTTCCATGCCGCGCATCAATTTTCAGCAGAAGACGTTACCGAACGGTCTGCGTGTCTTTAGCGCTGTGGATCACTCAAGTCCCACTGTTGCGATTCAGGTGTGGTATCACGTGGGCTCTAAAGATGACCCGGCTGGCCGCAGCGGCTTTGCGCACTTGTTTGAGCACATCATGTTCAAGGCAACGAAGAATATGAAGTCTGAAATGATGGATCGTCTGACGGAGGACGTCGGTGGCTTCAATAACGCATTCACGAATCCCGACGTTACCGTTTACTACGAAGTTGTTCCGTCGAATTACCTGGAGACGTTGCTGTGGGCCGAGGCAGACCGGCTCTCAGGGTTGACCGTTGATGAACCCAACTTCAAGTCTGAACGAAGTGTAGTGCAGGAAGAATACCGCCAGAGTTACCTCGCGCCGCCTTACGGCATGCTTGATTACCTGATCGAGCAACAGACTTTCACGACCCATCCCTATAAGCGCCCGACCATCGGAAGCATTGAAGATCTGGATGCTGCTTCACTCGAAAACGTGCGCGCCTTTCACGAGACTTTCTACCGGCCTGACAACGCCACGCTCGTGGTCGTTGGCGATTTCGATCCAAAGCAATTGGACACGTGGGTTGCGAAGTATTTGGCGCCGATTCCAAAACCGGCTATCGCGCTGCCGCGCGTTAACGTGAAAGAGCCGGCGCGTACGGCGGAGAGGCGTATTACACACCGGGCTGCAAACGTGCCATTGCCAGCGATCGCGCTGACCTTTCTTACACCTTCGGAAAAGAGTCCCGACTCGGAGCCGCTCCAGGTGGCGGCCACGATTCTCGGGCAGGGGGATTCTTCCCGCCTGTACAAGTCGTTGATCTATGAACAGCAGGTGGCGCAAAGCGCGGACGCGATCACGGATCTGCGCGAAGACGCTGGAGTCTTCTATTTCAATATCGTGTTGGCGAGCGATAAGAAGCCGGAAGACGTGGAAAAGGCGCTGCTGGCTGAGATCAAGAAGATTCAGGATACCCCGGTCAGCGCTGCAGAGCTTAACAAGGCAAAGAATCAACTGGTAACCAATGAGCTGCGGCTGCGTGAAACGAGTAGTGGCAGAGCGCTGGCGCTGGGCGAAGCGGCGGTTTTGCTTGGCGATCCTAATCGGGTCAATACTGATCTGGCGAAACTTCAGGCTGTTACTGCCGCGGACGTGCAGCGGGTTATGAAGAAGTATTTCACTGCAAACAATCGCCTGGTGATTTACTACCTGCCGGAAGCGGCGAAAACCGCGAGGTTGAGTTCATTCCCGGATCGGAACGCGCCAACTGCCAGGAAGCGAGGACGCTAAATGAGAATCTTCAAACTTCCTTTGCGCACTTCGGCACTCGCGGGATTTGGCTTCGCCTTATGTGCCTTTTTCTTGTCGCCATTAGCAGCTGTCCGGGCGCAGACCCCGCAAGCCACGCCGCCGCCTCCCGCAGCCACCGCGTTCAGTTCAGTTTCCTAAACCCGTAGAGAAGACCTTGCCCAATGGGCTGCGCGTTATCGTCATTGATCGGCCCGGCACTCCGCTGGTTACAGCGCAACTGGTAATCAAGAATGGCGGCGAAGTCGACCCGCCGGAACTCGCCGGCCTTGGCAACATGCTTGCGGAGCTGGTTACCAAGGGAACAGAAAAACGCAGCGCCACTCAAATAGCGGAAGAGGTCGAAGCCCTCGGTGGAACGCTCTACTCCTCAACACGCTGGGACTCGTCTCGCATTGGCGTTGACGTAATGTCGACTAAAATTGGACCGGCTATAGACATCCTCGCGGACGTGGTGCGCCGGCCCACGTTTAAAGCTGATGAGATCGATCGACTCCGTCAGCAGACGCTTGACGACCTTACCGTAGAACTTGGCGAACCAGGTTCGATTGCGCGCTACGTTGCTAGCCGCGTGGTCTTTGGTGATGCTCCCTATGGCCAGCCACTTGCCGGCACCACTGAAACAATAACCCGAATTAGCCGGGACGATTTTCTGAAGTATCACCAACGCTGGTATCGACCTGATAACGCAATCCTGGTGATAGGCGGCGATATCAGATCCCAGAGCGCCTTTACGCTGGCGCAACGATATTTTGGCGATTGGAGAAAGCCTGCCGTATCGCTGCCGGTGTTACCCACGCCTAAAGCTGTCGCTGCCGTCGGACCGCGAGTCGTCGTAGTTGATAAGCCGGATGCCGGACAAGCCGCTGTGCTCGGGGCGAGGACCGGCATCGAAAGATCCAATCCGGACTATTATCGTGGGTTGGTTGCTAACTCGGTTCTCAGTGGCTACTCGGGTCGTTTAAACCAGGAGATCCGCATCAAGCGTGGCCTTAGTTACAGCGCCGGCAGTCAACTCGACACGCGTCGCAATATCGGACCGTTTGTTGCTTCGGCGCAAACTAAAAACCAGTCCGCTGCGCAGGTTGCCGACTTGCTGTTAGGCGAGGTCAGCCGGCTGGCAACGGCGCCGGTCCCGGATATTGAGTTGAATCCGCGCAAGGCCGTGGTGATTGGAAATTTCGCGCGCGGTTTGGAGACTAACAGCGGGCTAGTGGCCCAGGTCGCATCGATGGCCCTCTATGGCATCAACTTTGATGAGATTAATCGCTATATCGACAACGTGCAGAACATCAGAGCAAGCGATGTACAGGAATTCGCCGGCTCGCACCTCGACGCTAAAACAACGAGTATAGTTATTGTCGGCAATGCGAAAGAGTTTCTGACGGAGCTGCGCCAAAAGTATCCACAAGTCGAAGTGATTCCCATGGCTGAGCTGGATTTGAACACGGCGCTGCTGAGAAAAAAGCAACCGCAAGGGCCGTAGCGCTCCCGGTGGCGGGCAGAGGGGCAAGCCCGGCTTCCCCAACCCCGACGACTCTCTGACTGGATGGATTAATTGACCGCTGAAAGTCGTTCAACCAGGAATCCTGGAGCCCTGCTATAAGCTCGGTGTCAGGAAGGCGGGCTGCCGCCGCCATCCCCTCGGGCTATACTGCCTCTTCGCTAATCATGCATCCCAACCTCCGCACATTTCTCGATCTGCTAACCCGGGAAAACGAGATCGTGACAGTTAAAGCTGAAGTCGATCCGTATCTCGAACTGGCGGAGGTGCACCGGCGAGTTATTGCTCGCGGGGGACCAGCACTACTCTTCGAACGGGTGAAGGGAAGCCGATATCCGGTGGTTACAAATCTGTTTGGCACCAGGCGCCGAATAAATCTTGCCTTTGGACCAAAGCCTGAAGCTCTGGTTCGCGAGTTAGTTCAAGTTGCCGAATTGCTTCTGCCGCCACGGCCCGGCGAGCTTTGGAAACATCGAGGGCTCGGCAGGGAGCTGCTAAAACTTGGTACGAGGAATACGACTCGCTCGCCGGTCACACAGGTGCGCGATCAGCCGGCGCGTCTTGATGAGTTGCCCGTGGTGACGACCTGGCAGGAAGACGGCGGACCCTTTATCACGCTGCCGCTGGTTTATACAGAGAACCCGGTTACTAAAAAACATAACCTCGGCATCTATCGAATGCAGGTCTACGATGCGCAGACGACCGGACTCCACTGGCAAATTCAAAAAGGCGGAGGTTTTCACTACACCGAAGCAGAACGGCGGGGCGAGTCTCTACCGGTGACAGTATTTCTAGGTGGCCCACCAGCGTTGATGCTGGCTGCAATTGCGCCTTTACCCGAAGACGTTCCCGAGCTGGTGCTGTCGTCGTTGCTGGCAGGCGCCAAGTTGAAGCTGGCTAAAAATCCACTGGGCAACAACGGGACGCATCGCCTAGCTGCCGAGGCGGAGTTTGCGTTGGTAGGTCAGGCGCCGCCGCACCGGCGTCTCCCTGAAGGACCTTTCGGCGACCACTATGGCTACTACTCTCTGCAACACGACTATCCCGTGTTTGAAGTTAACGCCGTTTTCCATCGTCGCGACGCGATTTATCCAGCGACTGTGGTGGGCAAGCCGCGACAGGAGGATTTCTTCATCGGCGACTACTTGCAACAGTTGCTTTCGCCACTTTTTCCTCTGGTGATGCCCGGCGTTCGCGATCTATGGACTTATGGTGAAACTGGTTTTCATTCGTTGTGTGCGGCAGTAGTCAAGGAACGTTACGGCCGTGAAGCGCTGGTCTCCGGTTTCCGGATCCTGGGTGAAGGTCAGCTTTCGTTGACCAAGTTTCTTCTGCTTACTGACACGCCACAGGATCTGAAAGACTTTCCGCGGCTGTTGGAACACGTTCTGGCGCGCTTCGATCCGCAGAGTGACCTTTTCATCATTGCGAATGTTTCGATGGACACGCTCGACTATACGAGTGGAAAAGTGAACGAAGGTAGTAAAGCGATCATGTTGGGGTTGGGTAAAGCGAAGCGCGATTTGCCCGGGGAGTTTCGCGGCCAGTTACCGGCTGGAGTCTCGCGGGCTGAAGTTTATTGCCGCGGTTGCCTGGTACTTGAAGGTCGGACTGAGGCTGAAGATCCGGAGCAAGCCGGGCGCCTCGCGAAAGATCCACTCCTGGCCGACTGGCCGCTGATCGTCTTGCACGACGACGCAAGCGTGGCTCATTCAACCGCCGACTTCCTCTGGTCAACCTGGACGCGTTTCGAACCGGCGTCAGATATTTATGCCGCCGAGACTAAAGTGGTACGCCATCACCTTGCTTACAGCAGCCCGATTGTCATCGACGCTCGCACCAAACCCGGCTTCCCGAAAGAGCTCATCGTTCGTGACGACATTGCGGATTTAGTTGACCGCCGCTGGCGGCAATATTTTCCGAACGACCTTTAGGTCGAGCGTAAAGGTCAGTCAAGTGATTTGCTGGGACCGCGGGCGTCCCGCCCGCAGTGAGCGCGAAGCGCGAAAAAATGCGCCTAAAACCTGCGCACCTGCGGTGCGTTTGCGGGCGGGACGCCCGCGGTCCCAGCAAATCACTTGAGGTTTTCCCCTGACTCTAACGAGATGACTATTCCTTTCCTCATCGCCGCGGTTGTTTTTTGTGGAGTAGTCCTTCTCCTTGTCCGCGAGCTGCGGCGCTCGCCAGGGCCGATGAAATGGGGGAAGCGCCCGGTCTGGAAAAGGCGGCTGCGGATTACCTTTGTGCTGCTGCTACTGACGGCGGTTTGCCTTGGCATCTGGTCGGTCTTGATAGAGCCCAATCGGCTGGTTGTTCATCAGGAAGCCATTAAGATTCAGGCGTGGCCAAAGGAACTCAATGGTCTGCACATCGCCGTCATCGCCGACATCCACACCGGCGGCCCCTTCATCGACGAAAAGAAGCTAAATGACATTGTCGAAAAGACGAACTCACTCCACCCCGATTTGATTGTGCTGCTGGGTGACTACATGTCAGGAAACAATTGGCATAGCCACCGGGTTGAACCGGAAGTTACTGCAGCTGTGCTGAAGAACTTGCGCGCCCCGCTCGGCGTCTTCGCAGTTTTAGGCAATCACGATTGGTGGTATGACGGAAAGAAAGTCCGGCTTGGATTTGAACAAAACGGCATACGCGTGCTGGAAGATGAAGTTTGGGAGCTTAATTGGCAGGGAAAATCTTTCTGGCTGGCCGGGCTTGCCGATCTCTGGACACGTCCACAACGAATCAACGAAACGATTGCGAAGACGCCGCCTGACTCGACGGTAATCGCCATCACTCACAACCCTGATATTTTTCCGAACGTCCCGCAGCGAGTGCCGCTGTTGCTTGCCGGTCACACACACGGCGGGCAGGTCAACATTCCCTTCATTGGAACGCCGATAGTGCCTTCAGACTACGGGCCGAAATATACAGCTGGTCACGTGACGGAAAACGGCCATCACCTGTTCGTCACGACCGGCATTGGCATCAGCATCTTGCCAGTGCGATTTCGCGTGGCGCCTGAGATTGTTCTGCTGACGATAGTGAGTTGACGAGATCGCACTCGAAGCGAATTCACCACATCGATAGGCAAACAACAAAGACCACACAAAATCAGAACTGGGAGCAACAGCGACCAGCCAGGGAGGCGTCGTTAAAGCCCGCGGTTTAAGACGCCATCATCTCATGATTTCACCAGTTGACTCTTCGGCTGGTCGCTATCGCTCCCAGTTCTGATTTTGATTCGCGACCGTTGGGGATCCGTTTCGGCGGCCTCGCGGAGGCTCACTGCCGCTTGAAAGTAAATTCCCCTGACGGATCCGTTTGTTTGAGCGCAGTGATCTGACCGTTCTCCTCAACGAACTCAAAGACTAAATCCGCAAATTCCGGGACGCGAAACTTTAGTCCCTTGTAAGGAATAAGCTTCTGGTCAGGTGCACCGGGGAAGGTGATATAGAGTCCACTGCCAGGCTTGACCATTACTTGGAATTTATTACCGCTCGGAGTTACATAGGTTCCCGGCAGCCGATTGAGCGTTGCATCGTCGAGAGTCGGCGAACGCCTGGTGAATACTGCTTCGTTCTCATCAAGCGACATTGTTGCCTTGTCGATATCACCCTGAGGGTTAGTAGCGAAGTTGACCGACCACATTCCATCCTCCTCATCGTCCGGCGTGTCGAAACGATCGTAGTGGAAGTGCGTCATGCCGAAATGGAGCTTGTGAAAATCAAATTGCAGGTTGTTGTCCTTCAAGCCAATTTTCAAGATGCCGTAAGCTGGATGCTCATACTCACCAACGTAATCGGCCAATGGATGCGAAGGCTGGGTGTTTGCCACTCGCCCGGCACCGGCTTTGCTGCGAGCCTCTTTGCCGGCCTGTTTGTTTTTCAACCTGATATTGAGTTGCCGATCGGTCCAGGGAGTTTGGTCCATGCCGAGCAGCCGTTCATAGATGTTATAGCTGATCGGGTTGTAGAGCGGCGCGAGGTGATTACCAATCACGAAGACGATTACCCCTACGTGCTCGTTGGGCATAAAGGAGATCTGCGAATGAAATCCTGGCAGGTCGCCGCCGTGGTACGTAATCGGGTGGCCTCGATAAACGGATGTCTGCCGGCCCATGCCATAAGCGGGATTCAGGTTTTCCCACCAGCCTCTTATTTCCCCGGCGGTATTTGGCAAAGCGATCGAAGGCTCAAGCGTGGCTTGCAGCACCTTTTCCGGCAAAACGCTCTTCCCGCCGTAGGTCCCCTTATTCATCAGGGCTATTAGCCAGTGAGAGAGATCGTCGACGTTTGAGATGATAGCGCCGGCCGCAGCCAGGCCATTGGTCTCCTCGTAGTAGGGGATTTTGTAGATTTCGGTCGTGTCTCGTCGTTCGGTAAACGGAACTCCATAGTCGGGCTGCTTCAGCATGTCTGCGATTGTGTAGACAGTGCTATTCATCTGCAGCGGTTTCAGAATCTTCTCCCGAACAAAGTCGGCCCAGGGTTTGCCGGACTGCAAATAGATTGCCTCGCCAACGCCCGCGTACATCATGTTGTTGTAAAGAAACATCTGTCGCAGCGGTTCTTTTGGCTCGAGGTATTTGAGCCGGTTGAACAACTCCTTTTCGCTGTAGTCAGATTTGTACCAGATGCTGTCGTGGCGAGTAATGCCGGTTCGATGCGATAACATGTCGCGCAAGGTCACTGTGTTATTGAGCTCGGCGTTATAGAACTCAATCGAAGGCACGGACTTGCGAATCGGTTCATTCCAGGTCAACTTGCCTTCTTCCACCAGGAATCCGGCGGCAACTGCAGTGAAAAGTTTTGTATTTGAGGCAATGGGGAAGAGTGTCTTAGACGTTATTGGCAACTTCTTCTCGTAGTCGCGGTAGCCATAGCCCTTGGCGAATACAAGCTTATCGTTTACGACTATGCCCACACCTATCCCGGGCGCGTTCCAATCCTTAAGGACTTTTTCCATGTAGGCATCAAAGCCCTCCAGCCTTTGCGCTATCTTCTGGCTGTCGTCCTGCGCGGATACCGGTGCACTGAAGCTTGGCAGAAGTGTCAGGGCCAGGATGCTTGCAAGAATCAACCTAACGCGGGGGTGACGTCTATTCATGATGTCCTCCGTTAATGATTTGGATTAGTTTTTTGGAACGCAAACTGTTTTGCGATTCTCTGTGCATCCTCTGAGAACTCTGTGTCTCTGTGGTGAATCTCCTGGACAAAACTCAAACCACTGAGGCACAGAGCTCACAGAGAATGCACAGAGAATGTCTGTCAGGGTTACGACGGCGATTTCGCATCGGCGGACGGGCCGTAGATCGAGGGGACCTGCCCGCCCATCGGCCGCAAGTACGCCGCCAGCTGGCCCCGATGATGAATCGCATCGAAGAGTATGAACCAAAGAAACGTGCCCAGGGGTTGCTCCATCACCACCTTGCCCTGAAAGATCCCCTGAGCTTTGCGGTCCCAATCTTCGTCGTCGATCTTTGAGACGGCATCAGTCAATTCTTTTGACCAGCGCTCGTACAGCGCCAACATCTCAGCGAGTGGTGGCGCGGGGATGTCCTCCATTTCTGCCTTGCCCTCTTTGGCGGCGCCCACACAGGCCTTCAGCTCGCGAGCAAGGGTCCAAACAATTTGCTCGGCCGTTGGTGAGCGCTCATGCGGCTTGTAATGAAGCTGATCCGGTGGCAGTGCTTTAAGTACGCTCATGAAGACGGGAAATTCAGCCTCCCGTCTCTGCAAGTAAAATTCTCGACCCGACATAACTAATCCTCCCCTCGTCTGGTGGTGGTGAAGGCCTGGGAATCGGTTCCGTTATTCCCTGGCCTTCTTGATTGCTTTTACTCTCGCGCTTAGTTTTGACTGGAGGTCTGCCTGTGTTGTCCACCAGAGCACGGGAACATCTACGACATCGAAAGGCAGCGGTGTTCCTTTCTTGGCAGTGAAAACAATCTCCTTTTGCAGACCCATAGCAAAACCTACCTCATAATAAACATTGCGGCTCACATCGCTCAGATCGGCAATCACGAACGCTGAATGCCGTATCTCGCTTTCAATTCGCGGTAAAATGCGTTCAGAGGTATGGTTCTTATCGGTTCGTATTACATTGAAGCCGTATTTTTTGCCAACTCTCCTGAATGATCTGTAAACGGGATCGTATTCCGGTTTGAACGACGACACTGAAAACACCGAGCGTGGGGTGACCAACAGTTCGCCCAAGTCCACAATATCCTTTGCGTACCAAGGCATTCTCGATTTAACTGCATTTAGTCGCTCGTACTCAGCTGCGGCCAGCGGTGATTTTTGAAGCCGCCGCGTTAATTCCTGCTGGTAGATTGTTTCGCCGGAGCCGCCAAAACGGGGCACTCCCATCACCGGCTTTCTTGCCCAATAAACCCAATTTCTTGCGCCAAAAGTACCCTCACTGCCACCAATAAAGATCGCAACCTGGGCCTTTTCGATCTGCTCAGGAAATCTCAGTTCTGCGTGTTTCATGTCCCAGTCGGGAAGAGCCGAGGCGCCGATCCAGCCAAAATTGTGTGCCGGTTCCTGCTCGCGGGGGAAATAGCTGATGATTTGTTTCTTGGGATTGCGGCCGTTTTCCGTCAGCCATTTATTGGCAGCCCCTGCAATGGTCGCGTCTAACTCGCTTCTGCAACCGTTGAGCAGGACATGGCCTTGCTTGACTATTTCACGACCCAGCGCCTCGACAAATCTGGGACACAGCTCCGGCTCCCGAGTGGCGCTACGAAATGAACCGCTTACGAAGACTCGCATTTCTAAAACCTCTTTTTTAGGAGACCAAACAACTTGAATCGAAAACGGGAAAGTGCGTGAGCGGCGTTATTTTGTCACAAGGCTAACTTAAACCCAACACAGAATTCTGACAGGTAGTGGGTCAGTTTCCAGAACGCAGGCGCGCATTGCAGAACCGCGCCCTTCTGATACGAACAAACCTTTCCTGGTGACGAACAATGTCGGGCGATGCTAAATCCCCTTGCCAGACCTGGCTTGCCAATCTTCAGCAAGGATTGCCCAGCGCTCATGGTCTTGCCAGCGCCCGCAAACCTTTAGATAGCGTGGTGAGTAACCTTCTTTCCTGAACCCGGCACGTTTTACCAAGGCGATCGACGCCACATTGCGCGGCTGAATATTTGCCTCGAGACGGTGCAGCTTCAATTGCTTGAAGGCGTAGCGTAGCAATAGCTCCAGCGCTTGCGTCATGTATCCCTGGTTGGCATAACTGGCGCCGACATAGTAGCCGAGATAGGCATTCTGAAATCCACCGCGAAAAATCTGACTCAAACTCGTCGCGCCAATGATCGAACCATCTGTAACGAGACAAATAAAAACGCCGATAGAAGTCTCCGTATCCGACCTCTTGAGGAAGGCGGCAAATTGTTCAGGAGTTGTCGGAGGGGAAACCAGGCCCCGATGAAAGCGTCTGCTGGCACGGTTCAGCGCAATGAACTCAGCGCAATCCTTGCTGGTTGGAGCCCGCAGCAAGACTTTGTCACCAACGATCGCCTTGCGCAGAGGTCTGCTCTTCTGATTAGTCATTGGAAAGGCACTGCAGGGCCGCCAGTCAGGTGAATTGGTGGGACCGCAGGCCTACCGCCCGCAAACGCGCCGCGGGCGCGCAGGTATTTGGAAGCACTTTTTTCGCGCTTCGCGCTCACTGCGGGCGGGATTCCCGCGATCCCAGCAACTCACTTGACCGAGGTTACATCTCGCTTAGCGCATCAATGATATGCGGAACGTCATTGCTCTCGCGTAAGCGAATCCCCCGCAGACCGAGATTCACTAACAACCCTTTCGGGCTGCCGATAAGGGAACCGAGCATCGCGACGCCATCATCAAGGATACTTAGTTTAGTCCCCAACTTTTTCAGCGGGGGTGGCATTCACCAGGGTCGCTACCAGCCAGGCACTGGCGCGCGCCTTATTAAGACTGAAGTTGATGATCGTGTCCTCATGGGTTGGCGCGAGCCGGTCGATAAACTTAACCCATGGCGACAGTCCCTCAATATCCGTACGCACCTTAAAAATCATGCTACCTAAAATAGTGTTGATGCGATCGAAGTCTGCGCGGAGGGTCGGCAACTCCGGGCCCGGCGCGATGCCGGCAGCCGCGATTCCAAGATCAAAGTTGATGTGCGCGTTCGTCCCAACGAGCAATTGTTGGATTATCAGCGGCGAGTATCTGGAATTAGTTTCGAAAGCGACACGCCAGCAATTGCTGAGTGGTTGATTCTGCCGAAAGCTTCCCAGCGCAGCCAGATAGCGATTAGCAAACGCCACGTCAAACCGCTCCATCCTCGGCCCGTCATCAAAAACGGCGGCGGCGATGCCTTCCTTAACTTTAATCGTGACGTTGCGATAAAGGGTGGCAAAGAATCCGAAACGGCTGCCGGCATTGCGACAGGTGAGGATGATCTGATCCAGCTCGTGGAGTACTTCGTCGATAGTTTGTGGCGGCGGCGGTGATGCCATGGCGCCCTTCTCTTTTGGGAGTGCGGTGACCTTTCACCGCTGTGGTCCCCGGCGGCTTGACGCCGCAGCTTTCGGATAAGGCCATTCCCAGATGGTCGCAACAGGTCGCGGCCTGACAAAGCGGTGACAGGTCACCGCGCTCCAAAATCAGGCGGGCAGCCGAACTGAAAACACCGCACCGCCATCCTTTCCATTTGCAGCTGTCAACGTGCCACCGTGTTGAGTTATGACGCGGTGGGCGAGCGCGAGCCCAACTCCATGTCCCGTCGCCTTCGTTGTAAAAAACGGAATGAAGATGCGCTGAAGGTCCGCGGTGGGAATTCCTTCGCCGGTGTCTTTGATTTGTACTACTGCCCAAAGCTGACCGGCGTTATCTCGTTCGCTTGCCCTAAAAACTTCGACGCGGCGATCAGTCTGGCCTTCCGAAACCGCCTCCGCGGCGTTGCGGATAAGATTTAATAGCGCCTGGCGCAGCATGCGCTCATCTGCGCGGATAACAAGAGACGGAACATTTGTTGCGGAGCCGCCGGCAGAAGCAGGCAAGACGCCATCAACCCCGGTCATCCGCAGTTCAACGTCCAACTGTTTGAACGTCGCCGCGAGCTCCGTCGCGCAGTCTGCTACCAGCTCGGCGAGATTCACTTCGTCAAGTTGAAGCGGCTGTGGACGCGCGAAATTTAGAAACGATGTGACCATGTCCGAAAGGTTACGTACCTCGTTTAGCAGCGACGATGCAGTGCTGCGGGCGCGATTGTCGAGTTCGAGACTTTGTAATAACTGCACGTAGCCATGAAGCGTGGCGATAGCATTCTTGAACTCGTGGGCCAGTCCTGCCGACATTTCGCCCAAACTTTCCAGGTTCTTTTTCAACGCCACCTGTTCACGAAGTTGTGTGACCTCGGTGATATCAGTCAAGAGACAAAGCGCCCCGCGAGGCCCACGATCCGATGCCAGCTCGATGGGTGCGACCGTGGCACCCAGCCGTCGCGGTTGTTGCTCCGCAGTCATAGTTTCGATTTCTTCGCGACGATAAACGTTACCGCTCTGCAGACAGTCGTCAACCATCTGGGCAAGCTGCGGAATGTTATGGAGGATTTCGCGTACCGGTTGACCGAGCGCACGGCCATCAATTCCGAGGAGCGCCCGACCTGGAGCATTGATTACCATGGAATGCCCGGCGCCATCGAAAGCTATGAGCGCCGAAGGCACGCTGGCTACAATTCGTTCGCTGAATCTTTCAGCTGAGTCGGCACGCTTGCTGGCTTGATGACTTAGCTGCTCGAGTGCCTTGCGCTGTTCCTGAAGTTGCGCGACAACGTTCTGAAAAGTCTCCAATACAAACTCTGCTTCATCTCTAGACTTGGGCGCCCGTGATTGAACGAAAGCTTTCTCCGCCTCCCCTACCAACTGACGATAAGGCCGGAAGACCCAACGTAGAAAAAACAGGATGCAGACTAACGCGCCGAGCAGAATGGCTACGAAAGCGGTTAGCAGGAGTGGGCCTTTTGTGGAAGGCGTCGCGGGCATAACCGCGTAGAGTAGAACGGCAACCAGCGTGGCCAGCAGGAAAAACCCTGTCAGCAGCGTCAGGCCGAATTGGTAGCGGTTTCTTGTCACGAGCGTCTTTGGTCTTAGGCCTTTGGTTTTTGGAATTTTGAGCTTTGTTCTTTGACTCAGGAGGTTGGTTATTCCCTGTGATAGCTCAAAGTTACTAGGCTCACAGCAAAAAGTACAAAGCAGCCAAGCACAGAGTTCCAAGACCTAAGACCAAAGGCCCAAAACCAATTACCTGAACTGCCCTGCATACCAGTCTACGATTTGTGAACCAAACAGCAATGCAGCAATAGCGCCAATCCCCAGAAAAACGCCGAACGGCAGAAGCATCTTCATGTCTCGCTTACCCTGTCGCAGCATCAGGCCGATGCCGATCAGCGATCCGGAGAGGACACCGAGAAAGATATTGAGGATCGTAAGACGCCAACCCAGATAAGCCCCAACCATGAACATCATCTTTACGTCACCGAGTCCCATAGCTTCGACGCCCCGTAGTTTTTCCCAGATCCAGCCCAGCAACCACAAGGAACCACCGCCCGCCAGTGCCCCAATCAGCGCCCCGACCAGGGACGCGGCCCAGACCGGCATGCCTGCAAGCACACCACTCATCAGCATCGGCAGGTCTTCGAAATGTGGTTCGGCCATGAGGAGGGGAAGAGTAAGGCGCGCAATCAGCGCGAAGGCGATTCCCGGATAAGTGATCGCGTTGGGGAGGATCATGTGTTCTGCATCGATGAAGATCAGGGCCGTGACGGCTGTTACAAATATGAGATCGAATGGGAGAGCGAAACTGAAGCCATCGCGCCAGGCGACTGCGACCCAAAGCAACGCAGTCAACGCCTCCACAGCCGGGTAGCGCGCGGATATGTGCACCTTGCAGGAACGACAACGCCCACCGAGCATTGCATAACTCAACACCGGCACGTTGTCGTAAAAGGCGATGACGGCACCGCAGGAAGGACACCGGGAACTTGGCAGCACAACCGATTCTTCACGTGGCACTCGATGTATGACCACATTCAGAAAGCTGCCAATTACTGCGCCAAAAATGCCGGCGATAACATAAAAGACTGCTGGAGGAATTAGACTTAGTTCGGGAGGGACTGTCAGGGAAAGATGCATCGGACACGATTGTATCTTATTTCGAGTTGTGTTGAGCGTCCGGTATTTCAAGCACTCACGCAGTTGAGAGTTTAAACTTTAGTTTGTGCCTTCGATTGCCGACGAAACCCACAGCCTAAAGGCTGAACTCTGAACTGCTGGTTCTGAAACTGTGCTACTGCTTACTGCTTTCTGCCTTCTGCTTTTCCCAAAGCATGAGGTGCTTGAGAAACGCATGATGAGCGGCGAAACTCGCGATGCTGAGCCCGGCAAGGCCGTCGCGAAAACCGCGCTTGAGAATATAACTGCGAACAAAAGCAGTAGGCGCGGCGGTTGCAATCTTAAGTGCTGACGTGCGGCGGTCTGCTTCGAACATTTGCTGCGCGGCTAGGGGCGCATAACGTTCGCCAATCATTCGGTGATGATGAGCAGCATCGCGCACGCTGTAATGCAGGATGTCCCCGGCAAGTTTTTCGATCCGCGCACTTGAATCAAGCTTCACCGATTCGTGTATGTGACGTGGCTCCCAACCTCCACGTGATTTTCGAAACAAGCGCAGTTGGTAGTCGGGATACCAGCCGCCGCCTCTAATCCAGCGACCCTGATAATACGAACGCCGTGGAATGCGATAGCCATCAGCGAGGCTGCTCTCAGGCTGGTCTCGAAGTTTCGCAACTGACGCTTTCAGCTCATCGGAAACGCGCTCGTCAGCATCCAGACTGAAGATCCAATCATTGCCAGCCTCGTCAACAGCAAACTGTTTTTGCAGGGCGAAGCCGGGCCACTCTCTAGTTATCACTCGAGCTCCGCAGGCTTCAGCTATTTGACGCGTCTGGTCGGTAGAGCCGCAGTCAACGACGATAACTTCATCGGCCCATGCGAGCGATTTGCAGGCGTCGCCGATGTTCGTCGCTTCATTGAAGGTGATGATGGTCGCGGAGATCTTCATTAGGATGTAACGCAAACTGTTAGTTTGCGCGGCTGCGGGCGCTACAAAAATGCGATTGCCAAGGTTGTACCTTAGCAATCGCAAATCGAAGATCGCAAACTAAAACAAACTCTACGGGGCAGGCGCCGCATCCACCATGACGTTGTTGACGCGTAGGGTTGTGGACGTGGCGCGCTGAAGATCGGCGAGCGCCTTGTTGTAGTCAGTTTCGGCGCGCAACTCAGCGTTGCGTGCATTTGTCAGCGCGTTTTGCCGCTGGAAAAGCAGGAAGGTAGTTGAACGTCCAACCTGGTAGAGTCGCTGTTCTCCTTCAAGTTGTGTCTCGGCGTTTACCCGCGCTTCTCGGGCTGCCAACACTCGCCGGCGCGAAGTTTCAACGTTTTGAGCGGCGTTGCGAACGTCCTGTTCGATCAACTGATCCTGTGAACGCACCGACGCTTCCAACTGCTCTTTCTGAATGCTGGCGCCGGCAAAGTTTGCTTTTGCTGTGGTGTTTTGGATCGGGAATTGGAAAGTCATTCCGACCACGATGTTTCGCGTCTCAAAACTAAAGAGGTTGCGCAAGTCCCGGGCATAACCACCCTGTAGAAACGCGGGGGCTGAACCCTGACACGTAGCGCCGGTACAAGGCGTTCCAGCGAGGCCGGTGGTGGCAAACGTTGCCTGGAGATCGATCTGTGGGCGCATCTGGTTCTTGAAGTACTGCAGATCGATCTGATTGATGTCGCTTTGTAATCGCAGGCGACGCAACTCCGGTCTGTTGTCGCGGGCCTCTTTCAGGGCGTCATTCAGATTTACCGGCGAGGAATCGAATTTCGGTGTGTCGGTTGGTGTTATTTGCGCCGACCACTCAGCCGCAGTCGGATCCTTGACCATCAGTTGCTTCAGATTGTTTTCAGCAATGGAGACGGTCTGAACAGCCAGCAGCAAAGACGACTCGCGATTGGCCAATTCGGTTTGTACTTCGGCCCTTTCCAATGGCGCCTTGGTTCCGACCGCGATTTGGGCTTCCACAGTCCGCAGGTTTTCTCGCGTAAGGTTAAGGTTATCGAGCTGGTTCTGCTGATCGCGCAAGGCGAACACCAGATCCCAGTAAGCGCGCTGTACTCTCGTGATTACGTCGATGGTGCGCAGGCGGAAATCCGCGTCAGATTGTTCCAGACGTTTCTTCTGAATTCGAATCTGCCGGCGGTTGTTGTCGATCGAACGATTCCGCTGCAGTGGCTGCGTGATCGTCAGCGACATGTTTGAAGAGTAGTACGGATTTAAGGTGCTGTTGATCGCGCTGGTAGTGTTCTTGCTGTTGTTGAATCTGAATTCGTAAGTTCCGCCGCCCAATTCAAAACTCTTGGTGAGAGCGGGATCAAATGAGAATTGAGAGGTGGACAATTTTCCTGACGGAGCGCCGCTGGTCACAAACGTAACCGGCGCGATGCTCTTCTGGTATGTCGGGTTGATTGTATAGATGAGATCGTAAACACCATACAAGGAACGCAACTGCGTCTCGGCGAAACGGACATCGTCGCGTGCCATTTCGATATCGTTGTTGTTTTCCAGCGCCCGCTTAATCGCATCGTTTAAGGTCAGGGTCAGAGTGTTGTCGCTAGTAACTCCAAGCCGCGTCATATTGGGAATCGGCGGTAGTGGTCTCTGCTCCACCGGCGGAAAATTAGGATTAGCTGGCTCCTGGATGATCGTTTCATCCACCGGCGGAGTCGGCGTAGTCGTGGGCGGTTGTGTGGTGGTAGACGGCGGCACATTCTCAGTTGCCGGCGGCGCCTGCGGTCGCACGGGTTGGCTTTCGGGCGGTGCCGTTGGCGCGGTCCGTTGGCCCTGAGGAGCATTCGGATTTGGCATTACCGTGCTGGGCGGCTGCGTGGCTGGGTTTGGCGTGGGCGTCGCTCCCGGCACCTGAGCAAATGCCGTCTGGCTACCCACAACCAGAAACGCCAACAGCAACAGAATCTTAAACAACTCCCGAGGCGACAGATATAAGCATCACTCCCAAAACTCCTTCACAGTTATCCCTAATTATTCTGAAAACTTCATCAACAGTTAACAAACAAGTCTTATTCGATCAAGTCTTTACTACGCTATTAGCGCCGAGTCAGTTTCAAAAAGATGGCCAAGACCCCGGCTTGACACTCAAAGCTACGCCGCATAATCTTGGGCTTCTTTACTCCCAGCAAGTTTCGATCCTAGTTGGCAGGCGGCGGAGGCATAGTGTGTCTGGTCGCTCGGCAAACTCTCGAGATTAAGCCGGAACAATCAGCAGGAGGACAGCTCGTAATGGCGGTGAAAGTTGGTATCAACGGCTTTGGACGCATTGGACGCAATATCTTTCGCACTTCTATTGGGGATCCGGATATCGATTTCGTCGCCGTTAACGATCTGACGGATACGAGGAGTCTTGCGCACCTGCTTAAGTATGACTCGGTACTCGGAAATCTCGATCATGAGATTACCTCGACCGAAAATGGGATTAAGGTTGAAGGCGACGAATTTCGCGTCTTTTCCCAGCGTGACCCAGCGGCGATTGATTGGGAATCAGTCGGCGCCGAGATCGTCATCGAGTCCACAGGTTTATTCACCAAGGCCGAAGACGCCAGGAAGCACCTGCACGGCAGCGTCAAGAAAGTAATAATTTCGGCGCCGGCGAAAAATGAAGACATTACGATTGTCCTTGGTGTTAACGAGAACAAATACGTTGCCGCGGATCATCACATAATCTCCAACGCCTCGTGCACCACCAACTGCCTGGCGCCGGTGGCCAAAGTTATTCATGAGAATTTTGGCATACGCTCGGCGCAGATGACGACGATTCACTCCTACACTAACGACCAGCAACTGCTTGACTTGCCTCATAAGGATCTACGCCGTGCGCGCGCCGCTGCGCTGTCGATGATTCCCACGTCTACGGGCGCTGCCAAAGCGGTCGCCCTGGTTCTGCCCGAACTGAAGGGTAAGTTTGATGGGATTTCAGTGCGTGTGCCGACGCCGAATGTTTCGCTGGTTGACGTGGTCATGGACGTCGATAAGGAGACGAGCACTGAAGCGGTGAATCTCGCTTTGAAGAACGCGGCCAATGAAGAACTGCACGGAATTCTCGCATTTTCAGAAGAGCCTCTGGTGTCGAGCGACTTCAAGCGGAACTCGAATTCGTCGATTGTTGATGCCGAATATACGAAAGTCATCAACGGACATTTGATTAAAGTGCTTTCCTGGTATGACAACGAATGGGGCTACTCTTGCCGCGTTCGCGACCTGATCAAGTTCATTGCCGGCAAAGGACTTTAGTATTTCAACGTGAGCAGAGGCTCGCAGTTCAGAGTTCAATCTTTAGATTGCTAGTGCACCGACAGAAGCAAACTAAAGTTTGAACTCTGAACTGCTTGACCATGACGAATGGCAAAACTTTCCATCAAGGATCTCGATCTCAAAGGCAAGCGGGTGTTCGTTCGCGTTGATTTCAACGTTCCGATCAAGGATGGCAAGGTTGAAGACGACACGCGTATTCGTGCCTCTCTGCCGACGATTCAATACGCAATAGAACAAGGCGGCCGGGTGATTCTCGCTTCGCATCTCGGACGTCCTAAAGGCGAACGGGTCGAGAAGTACAGTCTCGCTCCGGTGGCTGAACACCTTTCGAGTTTACTTAGAAACCAGTTGCCTTTGCGCACGATTGCGTAGGCGAAGAGGCTGAATCCAGAGTCGCTGCGCTGCAGGATGGCGATATCCTCTTACTCGAGAACCTACGATTTCATAAGGAAGAAGAGAAGAACGACGAAGGGTTTGCCCAACAGCTCGCAAAGTTGTGTGACGTTTATGTTAACGATGCTTTCGGCGCGGCGCATCGCGCGCACGCCTCGACGGCAGGCATTACGAAGTTTGTTAGCAAGGCGGCGGCCGGTCTGCTGATGCTGAAGGAGCTGGAGTATTTGGGCCGCGTCGTCACGAATCCTGAACATCCTTTTGTGGCCATACTTGGCGGCGCAAAAGTCTCCGACAAAATCCCTGTGATTAACGCCCTGATCGATCGCAAGGTCGATAAAATCTTGATTGGCGGCGCAATGGCCTACACGTTTTTCAAGGCCGAAGGTTTTACAGTAGGGAAGTCGTTGGTCGAGAACGATATGCTGGAAACTGCGCTCCAGATCAAGAAGCGAGCAGAAGCTGAAGGTGTAGATCTGTTGTTACCCACGGATCATCAAGTGGTGGACAGTTACGAACCGATCAAAGGCGACAAGATTGTTGCCAAGACAATTCCGATTGAGTTTACGAATGCCGGACATGCGGGGATGGACATCGGAGTCGAGACAGTCGCGCACTTCAAGAATGCTTTAGGCGACGCTCGCACGATCATCTGGAACGGGCCGATGGGTGTTTTTGAAGAGCCACCTTTTAACGAAGGCACTATCGGTGTCGCTCATGCTGTTGCGGAGGCGGCCGATCGCGGTGCCGTAGTAATCGTTGGCGGCGGCGATTCAGTTGCGGCCGTAACCGAGGCCGGCGTTGCCGATCGCATAACGCACATTTCCACTGGCGGTGGCGCAACCTTGGAGTTCCTGGCTGGGAAAGAATTACCAGGTGTCGCCGCCCTTAACGACAAAACTTAGTTGCCCCTCTACCTTGTTACCGTTGAAGCTGATCAGCTTGTCCAGCCATAAGTTATAAGCTGAAAAATACACCTTTCCTTACTGTCCAACCACGCTGGCGGATCCAGGTGACTACACGCTGATCAGTTGTCATCAAGCAACGGACTTGTTGATTTGCTTCAAGTATGCTCGCGAGCGTGGCTTCCTTCCCGCTGGATTCCCCTCGCCTGTCAGTTGTCTGAGTTCCCTCGCAGTTTCGTGCGCGTAGTCATGTAGAGATCTTGCGTCCCGAACCCGCCCGGACGGTCGGAGGCGAAGAAGAGCGTTATGCCGTCGGATGACAGATAGGCATTGCTGTCGATGGACGCGGTGTTAATTGCGTTGCCCAGACTCACGGGAGTTGACCAGGCATCAAGGGTATTCGCCCGCATTGCGACCCACAGGTCGAGTGCCGTGCCGATCGAGCCAATGCGGTTCGATTGGAAGAATATTTCTAACCCGTCATTCCGGATCGAAGGGTCGTTCTCATTCGATATGCTACTCAGTTCCGTCACCAGCACGGCCGGCCCGAACGAGCCGTCGGCCATTTGCTCACTCAAATAGATGTCGGCGCCACCCAAGCCTGTGCGGGCGCTCCCAAAGTAGAGTTGAGGAGCGCCTCCCTCGTTCTCGAAGTAAGTAGGACCGCTATCGTCGGCAGCGGAGTTGACTCCTGGACCGAGGTTCACTGCTGGCTGCCAATCGAAATCATTATGCGTGTGCTCGCGGTATGAAACCCAGAGGTCTATTCCGCCGAAGCTTGGGAGACGCTTACTTTGAAAGAACAGCCAGTGTCCGTCGCGTGATAAGGCCGGATTGCCCTCATCGAACGCGGTATTGACCGTCGGTCCCAGGTTCACTGGCGAACCCCACGGGTCATCAACGCTCGCGCGCTGAGAGACGTACATGTCAAAAGGGCCACCAAGGCCTCCGGGACGGTTAGACGTGAAGTACAGGCTCAGGCCATCCTTCGAGATCGCGGGCTGTTGATCTGCGGACGTCGAGTTGATAACAGGGCCGAGGTTGACGGGCGCGGACGCAATCGGAATAATTCTGGGCGTAAGTGGGTAGTGCCTGCGCCGCCACTAGCGCGATCAGCAGGGATAGAGTTAAGTGAGGTCTAAAAGTTTGGTGAGTGTGTTTGTTTCGCTGCGGCATCATTTTTCTCCTTTGGTTCAGTTGAGAGTTGCGGTCACGTAAAGCGGGCACATGAAAGATACAGGGAGTGACTGCGCCCGAGTGATGCCCAGTACCTCTAGCGCCCGCCGCTGGCAACCAGTAACGAAGAAACCGGGAAAATATCAGGAAAGATTGGGGAAAACAGGGGAAAGGGAGTTATGATAAGGCCCAAACAAGGTCGCAAACCGCAGTGCTCGGTTAGACGTTACGAGACGGACGGACGCAGCATCAGTTTTCCCAGCTTCTCTTACTCAATTTGCTTACCGGAGCCAATAACCTTAGCGTCTGTCAGCCATCCCATATGCCGAAAATCCCCTCATCAAACATACTCTTTTGATTCGTTCACGCTCGACGTGACGCGTGGTTGCTTATTCTACGGCGAACAAGACATCAAGCTGCGTCGTAAGTCATTTGAAGTTCTCACCTACCTTGTTCAAAACAATGGCCGTCTGATCACCAAGAGCGAACTGATCGAAGCGATCTGGGTTAAGACCGCAGTAACGGATGATTCCTTAGTGCAGTGCTTGAAAGATATCCGCCATGCGCTTCGTGACGAGGCGCAGCACATCATCAAGACTGTGCACGGTCGTGGATATATTCTTGACACGGAAGTAGTAGACGGGGATCCGAGTCCCTACCTGAGTTTGCGAAGGATGGCGCCGGTGGTCAGGTCTTCGCTAAAGAGTCCCCGTGGGATCGACGCGGCATTGTCGAGCCGGCGGCAAAGGGCCGACACCGGTCAATAGGAACTAACACTGATTCCGCGGTGGGCCAGGGTCTGAGACGACGGATCACGCGACTCGTGGTGCTGCCGTTTCGGATGTTGCGCTCGGATCCCGATATAGACTTCCTCGCGTTTAGCGTTCCTGACGCTGTGGCAGGCGCCCTCTCCGTGCTCGACTCTGTGGTTGTGCGTTCACCGGCGGGCACAGCCCGATACGTTGGGGAAAACCTCGATTTGAAGCAAATCGCCGAAGAAACGCATGGCCGAGGCGGTACTGACAGGAACTATTCTACGAGTTGGCGATCGAATCCGTGTAGGTTGTCAACTATTGCAAGCGCCGGATGGTGTGATGCTCTGGTGGCACGAACCGGACGTGAGTATGTCTGACTTGTTCGAGTTGCAGGACAAACTGGTTCGGGGCATCGTCGAATCGTTATCACTTTCTTTGAGTGCGCGCGAACAAGGGCGGTTAAATCGCGACGTTCCTACCACAGCACAGGCCTATGAATTATATCTCCGAGGTAATGAGCTTAGCCGGCGAGGCCTCGCTGGTTTCAGTGACCTCGCGATAGCGCGCGATCTTTATCTGCAGTGCCTTAAGGCCGACCCGCAACTATGCTCCCGCATGGGCTCAACTGGAAGATGCTATCGCCTCATCGGAAAGGGGTTGGAGCACGGCCACGAGAACTTATTACTGGCCGAATCTGCTTTTCAACGAGCTCTCGAGCTGAACGCAGAGCTTCCGCTTGCGCACAGCCAATATGCATTTCTCGAAGCCGAACTCGGCCGCGCGAAGGAAGCTCTCGTGCGACTTTTGCGGTGCGCGCAAACCGGCAGCGCCAGCCCCGACCTGTTGGTTGCCCTGGTGTTGTGCGCTCGCTTTTGTGGTTTGCTGGAACTCTCTGTGGCCGCGCATGAACGCGCGCAAAAGCTCGATCCTCAGATCGCAACCAGCGTTAGTCACACTTACTATCAACTCGGAGATTATGAGAACTCGCTGCGACACGTGGCAGTAGGTGCTTGGGCAATCGAGGGCATGACGCTCGGCACGATGGGGCGTGTGGCAGAGGCAGCAGCAGCTTTCCGCTTGGTTGAGAAGGCAGGAATGCCGTCACCAATGCGAGCATTTGTGGAAGCTTGGAGAGCGATGCTCGAAGGAAACTGTCAGGCTAGTCTGGATGCGGCCGAACGCTGCATTCAACAATATCTCGACCCTGAAGGTGTGTTCTACATGGCGTTGATCATGGCGCACCTTGGCGCATCGGAGCGTGCCCTCGCGGTACTCAGCGAGTGTATGGACCGTGGCTTTTCTTCCGTTGAGGTGTTGTTGAGGAATCCCTGGTACGAGAATTTGCGGTCAAACAACCAGTTCAGAAAATTAGTGGAGCGCGCGAAAGAGCGATTCGAGGAAGCCGATGAGGCTTATCGCTCTGTCGGTGGGCCGATGTTGCTGTCCGGCACATCAGCTACTGTCCGGAGTGAATAAATCCCAGCACTTACTTTGGCGAGCGGCAACTCCTTGTGGTCATGGTAAAGTAACCAAGCTCGACCAGAGGTTTTTGAAGTTAGGCCTGGAGCCTGGGATTGACAACAATGCGTAAGCCTGTAATTGCCGGAAACTGGAAAATGTATAAGTTGCTTGGCGACGCGGTGGACACCGCGCTGGCGCTCAAGCCACTGGTGGCAAATGCCAATCATTGTGAAGTTGTCATAGCGCCTGTTTTTACCGCGCTGAAAACCGTGGCTGACAGGTTGGAAGGATCGAACATTGGTGTCGCCGCCCAGGATTGTTCCACCGAAAGCCAGGAAGGCGCACACACCGGAGAAGTGACTGCTTCGATGCTTCGTGACGTGGGCGCAAAATACGTGATAGTCGGGCATTCGGAACGGAGGCAGTTCTATTGCGAGACCGACACGATGGTCAACAAGAAGTGTCAGGCTGCCTTGGCCGCCAATCTCAACGTTATTCTCTGCATTGGTGAGAGACTCGAGCAAAGGGAAGAGGGCATCGCCGAAAGAGTGGTTAGTGGCCAGCTTAGTGGCGGACTCAGTGGGTTGACAGCCTCAGACCTCGACCGTATCATCGTTGCCTACGAGCCTGTTTGGGCCATCGGTACGGGACGTACAGCGACGCCGGAGCAAGCGCAGGAAATGCACGCGTTTATCCGGCGCGTTTTCGCGGATAGGTACTCGGATCAAGCAGCAAACGAGATTCGGATTCTCTACGGTGGCTCGGTCAAGCCGGATAATATTGCGGGTTTGATGTCGCAGAAGGACATCGATGGCGCGTTGGTAGGTGGAGCGAGTTTGCAGGCCGAAAGTTTTGCGAAGATTGTTAATTACAAGAGACAGTGAAAAGTGAATGAGTGAAAAAGTAAAAAGTACGGATTGAATGTTGCACTACAACGGGTCCAGATTCCGTTTTGACTCTTCACTATTTACTATTTCACTTTTCACTGTTCTTAGGAGACCTAAATTGCTAGCTTACACTTTATACGGACTATTTATTCTGTCTTGTGTTGTTTTGGTTATCGTAGTGCTGCTTGCAGCCGGGCAAGTCCGGCGCCGGCGATCTGTTTTCCAGCAGCGTATCGAGCACCGCGTTTGGCCCGCGGGGCACGGCAAGCATTCTTTCTAAAATAACGATTGGCGCCGCGGCCGGCTTTATGCTTTTTGCGTTGATGCTTTCACTTCCAGGCGTAACGGGTTCACACTCGGTTTTGCAGTCGACTGCGCCGGAAGCGACACCTACACCCGTTCCGGTTGCCTCTCCCGCTGCGACCACGGCACCGGCAGCTTCGCCTGCTGCATCGCAAGCCGCTTCGCCATCCGGCTACGAAGTAGTAGACCTCAGTCGAGCTGAGCTGCTCGAGCAGAATCGCAAACTAACAGTTTGCGTTACAATTGTTATCTGACAACTTAAGCCGAAGTGGCGGAACTGGCAGACGCGCACGTTTGAGGGGCGTGTGAGGCAACTCGTGGGGGTTCGAGTCCCCCCTTCGGCAAATCAACTCCGCAAGTCTAATAGCTTCAACAGTGTGTATGGGGTGTCGAACCTGAGATTCGGCACCCAAGCAATACATAGACACCAAGACCCTCTTTAGTACAGCGGCTTGTGGATTTGAACTTCATGTTTTGGTGTCTGTCTCCATTCGGTTGGAGGTTCGTGGTCCCAGCTGCTCAGTAAAAGTAACGTTGCCTGGCGCCGATTTTTGGCGAGCTCGTCGACTGGACGGATGCTCTCGACTAACGCTTCAGTTCAGTCACCGCGCCGATTACCGAGAAGCGTCCTTCGACAAATTCGGTGGTAGCGGCGTCAGCCGTGCCGGTAAAGCCGGGTTGCTTCCCGCCGATTGTCACCTTGAACTCCCCTGGTTCAACCACCGTGCGGCCATCGTTGGTAACCACTGCCAATTGCCGCGGATCGATTTTGAAGTTCACAACACGTCGCTCACCTGGCTGCAGATGTTTGCGCTCGATCCCGGCGAGTGAACGAATCGGCACTCGCACCGAGGCCTGGACGTCGGTGAGATAAAGCTGGACTACTTCATCACCTTCGCGACTTCCGGAATTTTCCACTGTCGCACTCACCGTCACAGAATCGCCGGGTGACACGCGGGGTGATGAGACGGTGAAACCAGAGTACTTGAACTTTGTATAGCTAAGACCGTGGCCAAACGGATAAAGCGGTTGGCCGTTGAAGAATCGATAGGTCCTGCCGTCCATCGCGTAACTCTCGAACGGCGGCAACTGGTCCACTGATTTGTAGAACGTAACGGGTAGACGCCCTGCCGGGTTGTAATCGCCGAACAGTACGTCCGCGATCGCGGCGCCGCCTTCTTCGCCCGGATACCACGCCTGGACGATTGCCGCCACATGGGAATCTGCCCAATTCACCGCAAGTGCGCTGCCCGACAGCAGCACAAGCACGATAGGTTTGCCAGTCGCGGCCACTGCCTGAAGCAGTGCTTCCTGGCGCGCGGGCAGCTTGATATCCGTGCGGTCGCCGCCGAGGAACCCAGGTTCACGAATGGTCATCTCTTCGCCTTCGAGTTTCGACGAGAGTCCCAGAACCAGTACTACCGTGTCTGCCTCTTTCGCCACCTTCACCGCCTCGGCATAGGGCGAAGCGGTATTAGTGACAGAGGGAGGTTGCCAGACTAGCTTGGCCACAGCCCCGATCTGACTTTCGTAGTATTCCATCTTCACGTCGTAGCTCTTGCCGGCTTGTAGCGTGACTTCCGCAGTGACCGTGGTCGGAGCGTGTTCGGTCCAGTCTTCGGCGATCAATTTCCCATCGAGATAGATGCGGACGCCGTCGTCGGCAATCGCGCCGAAGCGGTACTTTCCCGAAACAGTAGGCGTGAGTTTGCCGGTCCAGCGAGCCGAGAAATTGTCAGCTGGTAGTTCGGCTGCAGGCTTTCCCATTCCCCAATCAAAGTTTACGGATTCATCGACTCGCTTTAACGCGGGAGGACCTTCAAGGTTCTTGTTGGCAAAGTACTCAGCACTGAGGCCCGGCTTGCCTGCGGGTTCGCGTAATGCGGAAGCAGGCACCGGCACTACCGAAACTTCGGTGAGCGTCGTCCCGGCTGTGTGGATCACCTTGGTACCCGGCGATACGTGCGAACGAATGCCACCGAGCGGCGTGGTCGCGCGCGATGGTTGAGCGTTGTAGTTGCCCAGCAGCACTGGCACGTCATCAGCGTTGGGGCCAATCACGGCAATCGACTTGAGGTCCTTCCGCAAAGGCAACATATTGTTCTCATTCTTCAGCAGCACGATCGATTCGCGTGCCGCCTCCAGGGAGAGCTGGCGATGTGCGGACGAGTCGTTTGCGGAGAATGGGATTTGCGCGTAAGGCACCATCTCAGGCGGATCGAACATTCCGAGGCGGAAGCGCGCCGTGAACAATCGCTTGAGAGCGCCGTCGATCTCGGACTCTGAGATTAAACCCTGCTTCACTGCGTCGACCAGTGATTTGTACGAGGCGCCGCACTCAAGGTCAGTGCCCCTCTTCACCGCCAGTGCTGAAGCCTCTGCAGCGCTCTTCAAAAAATGGTGACGCTGATAGATGTCATCGATTGCTCCGCAATCAGAAACGACGTAGCCGTTGAAGCCCCATTCACCACGCAGCACATCGCCAAGTAGATGCGAATTAGCACAAGCCGGCTCGCCATTCAGGCGATTGTAGGCACACATCACCGATCCGGCATGCCCTTCTGTGACGGTCGCCCGGAACGCCGGCAAGTATGTCTCGCGCAGATCGCGTTCAGTGATCGCGGCATCGAACCGGTGCCGCTCAGGCTCAGGCCCGGAGTGTACGGCGTAGTGTTTCGGTGTCGAGATGACTTTCAGATACTTTGGATCGTTGCCCTGCAGACCCTTGACGAATTCGACTCCGAGCCGACTCGTGAGGTAAGGATCTTCGCCGTAGGTTTCCTGTCCGCGGCCCCAGCGCGGGTCGCGAAAGATATTGATGTTTGGCGACCAGAAGGTGAGACCATTAAACCGGCTCCGATTTCCTTGCCGCTGCGCCTCGTGATACTTCGCGCGCGCCTCTTCCGAGATGACCGTCGAGACGCGGCTGATCAGTTGCGGGTCGAAAGTTGCGCCGAGCCCGATGGCTTGCGGAAATACTGTCGCGATGCCGAAAGCGACGCCGTGCAGGGCTTCATTCCACCAGTCGTACTCGGGGATGCCGAGACGCGGGATCGCAGGTGCCGCGTTCATCATCTGCGAGACCTTCTCTTCGAGCGTCATGCGCGAGACGAGGTCGTCGACGCGTTGGTCCAACTGGAGCGACGTGTCCAGGTACGGTGGCTTGGGTTGTTGTTGGGCGGCGGTTGAGCCGATGATGAACAAGGTTAGCGCAATGGCGATGACTTTGTGACTCGCGCGGAATGACATATTTGTTTGCTCCTTTGGCTACTTCTCGATCAACCTCCAAGTCCCTTGGTCAGGCGTCGTGCGTTCAGGCTGCATGGGGGCGGCCACACTTCCATTCGCTTTCGTTACATCGACGATGAAGTCGCTCACCTCTACCGGCAGGTTGCTATCGTGAAACAGAGATTGCGGCTGAAGAATGGCAGTACGTGATTCTGAAAACGATCAGCTACCTGGCTGGTATGGGTACCCTGGTACAGCTCGAAGCTATTGGCGATGCCATACTTATCAAAAACATCGTGAAGCTTGGCTGAATCGCACCCTCAAACCGTCCTGGTCGCCGACATCGATCGAGATCCCGCGGTATTGGCGAAGATTTCCAATGTACTGATCGACAACCGCAAGCGGCGCATTCGCGGTCCAGCGCGCCAGGACCTCCGGCTGCGCAACTCCCTCCTTCATCGGCAAATCAAGATAGAGCGGTGGATTCTTTGGATTAGGTGACCAGGCTGCGGCACTGGCGAGCGTGGCGCGCGCAAAAAACGGCAAGCTCGCAGAATCTTCAGGCCTCTTCACAGCCTCGAGAGTCTTTGCTAGTTCTGGGTTCGGAGAGTCTGCCCGCGGGGACAAGCAACATGGGCTCATGATGTACAGGCTGCCGAAAACATCGGCATGCTTCATGCCAATACGCGTTGCACCGTAACCTCCCATGGAATGGCCAACCAAGCCACGGTTAAGCCGGTTCGGAATCGTTCGATAGTGAGCGTCGATGTAAGTCACCAGGTCGTGGGAAATGAACAGCTCGAAATCTCCGGTGGTCACTGAGCTCGAATACATCGAGCCATTGTGCAGGGTCTTGGAATCGGGTAGCACAACGATCATCTCAGAAACACCCTGCGCAAAAGCGCCTTCGATGGTTTGAGGCACGTGAATTTCACCGCTCCATTGCTCGGCGCCGATGGAATAACCGTGCAACGCATAGACGACGGGATAGCGGCGGGACTTTTCTTTGGCGTAGCTCGGCGGCAGAAATACGATCACGTCCCGGTCAACGGCGTCACCTTCCAAATTGCCCTCAAGGGCTGTTCCATGAACCTTAATTCGCTCCACCGTCACAGGCTTCGCGCTAGGCACCACCGGAGGCACTACGGTTTGAACTTGTGCCGCAAGCTGAGCCGCAAGCGCAACAGCCACCGACAGAGTCATGAAACAAACGAACTTCGTATTTGCCATCGATTTACTTCCTAAACAGACTCCAAGGTTGAGTGCATTGAACCGCGATCAATTAGCGATTCTGTGAAGCGTGCCATCCAACGTGATTGGCTGTCACGCCGAGTTTCCGGGTTAACTGTGTTGTCGCCATGCTGAGGCGGCACTCTACGGCACGATTGGACCCCAGTCGTAATTCGGTCAGCCGGCCGGCGTTCCAGACAATGTCCACTTTGCCGCCGCCCCGAAACTGCACTCCCTTCAAACTACCACTCGACCATTGATGCGGCAGAGCAGGGAGGACAACGATTTCGTTGGGAGTCTAGTAGTGAAACCCGCTGCAGGTGTTTGCTCCTCCAGTTTGTGTTATTAGCCAATCGAGATGACGGTCACGGACTTCGGTTCCAGTTTCAAGGTCAGCTTTCCGCCTTGAACGGTTGCCGATACTGGTTTCGGCACAACCGTATTGGGTGCTTCGAAGGTGTTGACGCTGTCCACCTTGGGCGCGGTAAGCGTTTCTCCGACTGCCATCTTGCCGGTGGCACCGGCGATCGTAGCCTCGATCTCGACCGACTGATTCGGATCAAGATTGGTTACCTCCAGCCACAACCTGCCGCTCGCATCCTTCGCGGCGATGGCGTCCACGCGCGGCAGGCTGATGTCTCCATGCGTGTAGATACCGGCGTTGAAAGCGACGGGCACAAGGCTCGCATCCTGAAATGGCACATACATTTTGTAGACGTAGTAGGTAGGCGTTAGCACCATCTTTTCTTTGTCCGTCAGGATCATAGCCTGCAGCACATTGATCATCTGCGCGATATTGGCCATGCGCACCCGGTCGGCGTGGCGCGCAAAAATGTTCAGATTCAGCGCTGCCAGCACCGCGTCACGCATGCTATTCTGCTGCGCCAGAAATCCCGGATTGCTCCCGGGTAATGGCGCGTACCAACTGCCCCATTCATCAACGACCAGCGCGATCTTCTTTTGCGGATCGTACTTGTCCATGAGGGCCGAGTGCCTGCTAACGAAACCTTCCATCTCTAACGTGTTCTTGAGAATCTGACCGTATTCGGTCTCGCCGAATCCTACCGACGCAAACTTGTTGTCCCAGCGCACCACCGTGTAGTTGTGCAGTGAGAGCCCATTCATATCCCAGCTCCACTGATGCTTCTGCCAGGCCTTCATCACCTCTTCGGTCCATTCCACAAAGCGTGGTTCGTTGCCGCCGGGACCGACCGCAATCTTGAGCATCTCTTGCTTGCCCTGCTGTCCCGGGTTGAAGTTCCTGACGAAGCGGCTGTAAATCTTGAGCTGGCCCAGATAGTAATCGGGTGTCATGTTCCCGCCGCAGTCCCAGCTTTCGTTGCCAATGCCTAGGTAGGCGATCTTGTAAGGAGCAGGATGACCATTGGCGGCCCTCTCCTTGCCGAGCGTTGTCGGCTGCGTGGTGGTCAGGTATTCGAGCCATTCGGCCGCTTCCTGCGGAGTGCCGGAGCCGAGGTTGAGCGAGAGATAGGCTTCGGCGCCAATCTGGTCCAGGAAGTCCAGGTACTCGTGGGTGCCAAAAGTGTTCGGCTCGATCACGCCGCCCCAGTTCGGGTTGAGGGTTACTACTCGCTGGGGGCCAATGCCTTTTCGCCAGTGGTATTCGTCTGCGAAGCACCCACCCGGCCAGCGAACATTCGGAACCTTCAGGGCCTTCAGTGCAGCAATCACATCGTTGCGCATTCCGCGTGTGTTAGGGATGCTGGAATCAGGGCCAACCCAAATCCCCTCGTAAACTCCATGACCAAGATGTTCGGCGAACTGGCCGAAGATGTTTCGGTCGATCTTTGGTCCCGGCTGGGATAGGTCAATCGCCAAGCGAACCTTGTCTGCGATTGCCGCCGTACCTGTCTGAGCCATCCCCGTTGGGGCAAGCCAAATCGACAGCAAACAACTAACTAACAATGCGCTGCGGCACAGTTTGATGAATTGACCGAGGAAACGACAACTGAAGTACACGCGTGACAAAGCAGAACCCGCCCTGATTGCCGACACCTGTCGTCGTGAGTAATGAGCACTCGATTTACAGGACATTTTCCTCCATCGCGATCCGAAACGCTTTCGACGCATGCTGCCAATAAAGTCTTCTCTGAGTCTGGCTATCAAATGTTCATAGAGTGGTCGAAGTGCCTACGAATCTGATCGAACTGCTCCGACTCTGCAACCCCGGGCACCATTTACTTATCTACTACTTTCACTACAGACTTATCTGGTCTGCTCCAAGCCGGCGATCCTCATGTTTCAAGCGATGTGTCCCTTCATCGCATATCAGCTTGATCGAGCCGATGCCGTTCTCGTACCTGAAAGTCGTCCCATCGTCCCGAGCTGTTTTCAACGGGGGCAAACACGTAATCAGCGGCTCCTAGTGCGACCGGCGCAGTTTACCAGAATATCGACTCTGCCAAAGGCCTTGACGCTTTCTTCGAGCGGTCGCGCCAGCGAAGATGGATCTGAGACGTCAGAGGTTACTCGAATCGTGCGTCGCCCGCGCCCTTCGATCTCCTTCGCGGTAGCTCCGACTTGTTCATGACGGCGAGGACTGGCAATAACGTCGGCGCTGGCTTCAGCCAGTTCCTGCGCTATGGCCCGGCCAATTCCGGATGTCCCGCCGATAACTAGGGCGGTCCTCTGTCAAGGTCAAAAGGGGCATAACTCATTTGAAGATCCGTTCTATGTTTGTGCGCGGGTTCTTAGTAATTGTACTGACTATTGTCAATGGATCCATCCGCGTTCGAGTATTTCTTTGAGTGCCCTGAGACTCAGTCGTGCTAATCTCGCCCGTGCGCTTACGCTTGTTGGCCAACATGATCCACAGAAGGCTTTTTCGTTCCCCCGCCCTTGTAGCCGCGATCTTCATCTTCGCGTTCGCGGACTTGTGTGCGGCACAACAGCTAACGTTCACACCTTACAAGACAAGTGGCATTTACGCAGTTGGTGAGAAGGTCGGTTGGACAGTTAGCAAAGTGCAAGGTACCCGAGTTGATAACTACGCATACGCCATCAAGAAGAACAATCAGGTTGTGATTAAGACCGGCATGCTCGACCTGTCGACCGGCCGACCCTCCATTGAGGTTACTCTTGATGAACCAGCGATGGTGTATGTTGAAATCTCCTCCCCGGCGGTGAAACGTTTGCGGTTGGTGCGGCTGTTGCCCCAGAGCGTCTGCAACCTTCGGCTCTGCGTCCCGTCGATTTCGACACGTTCTGGAAAAGCAAAATCAAAATGCTCAGGGCGATTCCCGAGAACACGATCCTAACTCCTTCAGACAGCGGTCTGCCAGATGTCGATTACGCCACGATCAAGATGGATCATATCAATGGCACTCATGTTTATGGACAATTGGCTAAGCCCAAAAGGAAAGGAAAGTTTCCCGCGTTGATTATTTTCCAATGGGCCAGCCCTCCGTATCCTCTTCAAAAACAGTGGGTGACGGATCATGCCGCTAAAGGCTGGCTCGTGCTGAACATCGAACCTCATGACGTACTGATTGACCAGCCGCCGTCGTATTACAGTTCGCTGCCTCAGGAACTCAAAAACTACCAGTCGATTGGGCAAGACGACCGGGACAGAAATTATTTTCTACAAATGTATCTGGCCGACTTCCGGGCTGTTGACTACCTGGCTAAGCGATCTGATTGGGACGGAAAGACACTGGTCGTAATGGGGACGAGTATGGGCGGGCAGCAGAGTCTCTGCGTTGCGGGCCTGAATTCGAAGGTCACTCATGTCATTGTTAACGAACCGGCGGGTTGTGATTCCAACGGTCCATTACATGGTCGGGCTTCCGGCTATCCCAACTGGCCGTCAGACAATCCGAGGGTCATAGAGACCGCGCTCTACTTCGACGTCGTTAACTTCGCGTCGCGCATCAAGGCAACGTCTCTGGTTGCTATGGGCTTCACTGACACAGTCGCTCCACCGGTTGGGATCTGGACCGCTTTCAACCAAATAAAAGGGCCCAAAGAAGCCGTCCAGATGATTGATTCTGCGCACAACAATCAAGCTACGCCGGCACAACAACGCCCATACACAAGTCGCTCGGCTCACTGGCTCAACACACTGCTGCGCGGCGAAAACGTGAGGCCAATCGATGTGTTGACTCAGCCCAGGGCGGCCGCCGCAGACAAACCTGCTCCGCGAACCGATCAAAACTCACTGATGGCCCATACTGATTTGCTGGAGAAGGCCAGAAAAGGCCGGATTGATATTTATTTCGAAGGGGACTCAATCACCAGGCGATGGGGAACCAGCGATGAGCAATACAAGTCGTTCCTGGAGAACTGGCGCCAAAACTTCTTTGGTTGGAATGCCGCCGATTTCGGCTGGGGCGGTGACAAGACCGAAAATATACTATGGCGCTTGAACAATGGAGAACTCGACAGCGTCAATCCCCGGATCATTGTGGTCATGGCGGGCACTAACAACGTCGGCAACGTATCTCCGCAGTCGAATGATGATCCGAGAGTTCGAAACATCACCGGGGGAATCAAAGCGCTTCTCAATATCTGCCGACGCAAAGCACCGCACGCGACGATTGTGTTAATGGGTATCACACCGCGTAACGACAACATGGCGGTCATGCACATCATCAATCAGGTCAACCTAAGGATCGCAAGATTTGCTGACGGAAAAAAGATCAGGTATGTAAATATTAACGACAGACTGGCGGACAAGGATGGCAAGCTATTCGAGGGAATGGCGAATCAGGATGCCCTCCACCTCGACCTCAAAGGCTACCAGGTATGGGCCGATGCGTTGAAACCGATCTTCACCGAGCTATTGGGCCCACCGGCAAAAGAAGACCAGGCACCTCCTCCAACCGGAGAGCCAAGCTTGAAGAACTGACCTTCAGCAGCCTTCGAACCTTTCTCGGGCTTGTTGAGGAGAGGACTTTGACTGCGATGAGTCTGGTACGGAAAAAGCGCAATCGAGGATTTACCGCCTGTCTAGTGGTTATGTTCCTTGTTATGGGAGGGACGACGGCGCAGGCGGATGACGGCTATCGCCTTTGGCTGCGCTACGACTCGCTACCCGCACCGCTGATCAGGGACTACCGAGAGCGGGTCACTTCCGTTATGGTGACGGGAAATTCCGCAACCCTCGACGACGTCCGTACCGAACTCGTAAACGGTTTCACCGGATTACTCGCCTCTCCCGTTCCCCCAACGAGCCACGCTGATCGAGATGGAGTTGTGATCGTGGGAACTCCCAGGAGTTCAACACTCATCGCCGGTCTTAGCTGGGAGGTACAACTTGCTCGGCTTGGACCCGAAGGCTTTCGCATTCGCACCCTCAAACTCGGGGGTCACTCGGTGACGGTAATCGCCTCAACCGGTGAGATTGGGGCACTCTACGGCGCATTTCATTTCCTGCGTTTGCTGCAAACTCTGCAGCCCATCAGCAGGTTGAACGTGACTCAAAAGCCGCGCGTGCACTTGCGCATGCTCGATCACTGGGACAACCTCGACGGTAGCATCGAACGCGGCTACGCGGGACGATCGCTTTGGAACTGGAGCGCGTTACCCGGCACAATCGACCCGCGCTTGCGCGATTACGCGCGCGCCAACGCGTCGATTGGAATTAACGGATCAGTGCTGAACAGTGTGAATGCCAATTCGCAATTCCTCAGCAACGAATACTTGCAGAAGGTCGCGGCAATTGCGGACATCTTCCGTCCCTATGGCGTGAGGGTGTATTTGTCGCCGCGGTTTTCTGCGCCGATTGAGTTGGGCGGGTTGAAGACCGCGGATCCGATCGATCCTGAAGTGATCGACTGGTGGAAGAAAAAGGCCGATGAGATTTACGCACTCATTCCCGACTTTGGTGGCTTTCTGGTCAAAGCCAATAGCGAGGGACAGCCTGGCCCACGCACGTACAACCGCACCCATCTCGAGGGGGCGAACATGTTGGCGGCGGCGCTTGCCCCGCATAACGGCGTAGTAATTTGGCGCGCGTTCGTCTATGACTTGAAGCCTGGATACGATCGTGCAGGCGCGGCATATGAACAACTACAGCCCTTTGACGGTAGGTTCGCGCCCAATGTTCTGCTCCAGGTGAAGAATGGTCCCATTGACTTCCAGCCGCGCGAGCCGTTTCACCCGTTGTTCGGTGCGATGCCGCGCACACAAGTAATGCCTGAGTTTCAGATTACCCAGGAGTATCTCGGTTTTTCTAATCATCTGGTATTTCTTGCCTCGATGTGGCGCGAGGTGCTGGACTCCGATACTTACGCAAAAGGCCGTGGGTCGACCGTCACTAAAGTGGCTGACGGAAGTCTTTACTCGCAGCGTCTGACTGGCATTGCCGGCGTGGCAAATACTGGTTCGGATCGAAACTGGACGGGCCATGATTTTCTACAGGCCAACTGGTACGCGTTTGGCCGCCTTGCATGGAATCCTGATCTCCCTTCCCGACAGATCGCCGAGGAGTGGATCAAGATGACGTTGACGCATGATCCTGGAGCAACAGAAACGATCGCTCGCATCATGCTTGGATCGCGTGAAGCACTGGTCGACTACATGACGCCGCTTGGCCTTCATCACCTTATGTGGGGCGGACACCACTACGGGCCCGCACCGTGGTGGAACACCTTCCCGCGCGATGATTGGAACCCGACGTATTATCATAAGGCCGATACCAACGGGATTGGCTTTGACCGGACAGAATCCGGGAGCAACACAGTGAGCCAGTATTTCGCCCCGGTGCGTAACAGATTCTCGGATCTGAAAACCTGCCCAGATGAATTTTTGCTGTGGTTTCATCACGTGCCTTGGGATTATCGGATGAGATCTGGACGAATCTTGTGGGACGATCTGGCCATGCACTATCAGCGGGGCGTCGATTGGGTCCGGCAAACGCGACGGGAATGGGACGCTTTATCCGGCGTTATCGATGCGGAACGCCATGCGGCAGTGGCGCAGAGACTGGCGATTCAGGAGCGCGATGCCGTTTGGTGGAAAGATGCGAGTTTGAGCTATTTCCAAACGTTCTCGAAGCGGCCCTTACCTGTAGGCGTGCAGAAACCTGAACGAAGGCTCGAAGATTATAAGAAGATCGATTTGTTGGATGATTTAGCGCGCGGGAAAAGCACTTTCGATGAAAATCACTGATATCAAAGCGACAACCGTCACCGTTCCCCTCGAGGCGCCGCTGCGTCATGCGAACGGCTGTCATTGGGGACGCTTTGTCCGCACCATCGTCGAGATCGAAACGGATGAAGGTCTGATCGGGCTCGGCGAGATGGGAGGCGGTGGTGAATCGGCTGAAGCCGTGTTCCGGGCCATGAAATCATATCTCGTGGGGCACGATCCGGCTCGAATCGAAGAAATGCGGTTTCTCATTGCCAATCCCTCAGCTTCGCTCTACAACAATCGCACACAGGTATTGGCAGCGCTCGAATTTGCCTGCCTCGACATTCTCGGACAAAAGTGGGGCGTGCCGGTTAGCGAAATTCTCGGGGGGCGCTTGCGAGACCGGGTGCGCTTCGCTTCGTACCTCTTTTTTCGTTACCCAAATCCAAAGGACGGCAGCGGCGAGGTAAGAACTATCGAGCAACTAGTGGCGCACGCACGCGCATTGAAGGAGCGTTGTGGCTTCACTTCGCACAAGTTGAAAGGCGGCGTATTCCCTCCCGAATACGAGTTGCAGTGTTACCGCGCCCTGGCTGCAGAACTCAATGGCGACCGTTTTCGCTTCGATCCAAACTGCGTCTGGTCCACCGAAACCGCCATCTGGTTCGGTCAACAGATCGAAGACATCCGTAACGACTACCTCGAGGATCCTGTCTTTGGCCTGAATGGAATGCGCCGCGTGCGAGAGAAAGTAAGGGTACCGCTGGCAACCAATACAGTCGTGGTTAACTTTGAACAACTGGCAGCAAACGTGCTCGATACCGCCGTCGATGTGATTCTGCTGGACACGACTTTCTGGGGCGGCATCAGGCAGTGCATCAAGGCGGCCGGTGTCTGCGAGACTTTCCAGTTGGGCGTCGCTGTTCATTCGTCGGGCGAGCTGGGGATACAGCTTGCCACGATGCTGCACCTGGGAGCAGTCATCCCAAATCTCTCTTTTGCGGCGGATGCCCACTATCACCAACTCACCGACGATGTTAATGAAGGAGGCAAGTTCCAATACCCGGGCGGTTCCATCGCCGTGCCCGCCGGAACCGGTCTCGGCGTGCGGCTCGACCGCGATAAACTCGCTCAGTATAGCGAGCTCTACCAGCGTCTCGGTCCTTACCCCTACGATCAGGATCCGCTCCGGCCCGGCTGGACGCCTACGATTCCAAATGATCGGTGGGCCGAACCCCTCGACGCGAGACGACCCAGTAGCATGATGATGTAATTGGCAGAGAAGGAATGAATGATGAGCGGTGGAATGAAGGATCGGGTTTTGCAATCTGAATTGCTGACGGACAGTTCACAACTTCGACGAGAAGTGAAAACGATCGTCAAGACTACGCCGGTGATCGACATTCACACGCACATGTTTCCGCCCGAGGTTGCCGCTCCGCGCCCGGTTTTCATCAGCAGCTGCGCAAAAGGCGATGGTTGGGTTGATGCTAAAGGAATGTTTCTGGCGGCGGTTGGCGCTGGTCCGGTTTACAAGCTCTTAGGCAAAAAGGACCTTGGTACCGCCGAGTTCCCCCCGCTGGAGACACCGCTGACTGATGGCGATGTCGCTTTTCGACAACATAGCGGCGGCCACACTCCCGGACCGAACTGGCCAACGTTCCTGACATTCGCGAGTCGTTACCTAAAGACGTCTGCCGCGCGCGTCCGCCGCTCTCACGCTTAAGAATCTTGAAGCCACTTTTATGAAGAAGAATTCTGTCAAAAAGGAAGTTAAGAACAAGAAAGCGCAGACGCTGCGTTACCTTGATCGCAATCTATCCGCGACCAAACGTGTAAAGGATCTCTTGTCGCGCATGACGCTTGAAGAAAAGGCGGCGCAGATGATGTGTGTCTGGCAACAAAAAGCCGACACGCTGGTTGACGCACAAGGCAAATTCAATCTCCAGAAGGCACGCGCGAGTTTCAAGAAAGGTCTCGGTTTAGGCCAGGTTGGCCGCCCTAGTGACGCCGCGGGCGGCAGGAACGCGCGTGCCACCGCTGAACTTACTAACGAGATTCAGAAGTTCTTTCTTCAGGAAAGCCGGCTCGGAATTCCCGTCATCTTTCACGAGGAATGTCTGCACGGTCACGCCGCGATTGATTCGACAAGTTTTCCGCAGCCAATCGGTTTGGCCGCCACCTTCAATCCGGAGTTAGCCGAAAGACTTTTCACGATGACGGCCGAGGAAGCGCGCGTTCGCGGCACGCATCAGGCATTGACGCCGGTGGTGGACGTAGCGCGCGATCCGCGCTGGGGACGCGTCGAAGAAACCTACGGAGAAGATCCGTATCTCGTCTCGCGCATGGGCATCGCCGCGGTACGCGGGTTCCAGGGCGACGGCGCCTTCAAAGATAAGAAGCGCGTGATCGCGACGTTGAAACATTTCATCGGACACGGTCAGCCAGAGTCGGGGATGAACTGCGCGCCGGCGAATGTCTCATTGCGCATGCTCCGGGAAACATTTCTGTTCACGTTCAGAGAAGCGATCAAGAAGGCGAAAGCCATCAGCGTCATGGCCTCTTACAACGAAGTCGACGGCGTGCCCTCCCACGCGAACCGTTGGTTGCTGCGCGATGTCCTCCGCAAAGAGTGGGGCTTCGATGGCTTTGTCGTTTCGGACTATTACTCGATTTGGGAATTGAATTATCGGCCCGAAACGCACGGCCACTTTGTCGCGAAAGACAAGCGGGAAGCGTGTCGGCTCTCGGTCGAAGCCGGCGTTAACATTGAATTGCCCGAGCCGGACTGCTATCTGCATCTCGTCGACCTCGTTCGCAAACACGAGCTAAAGGAAAAACAACTCGACGATCTCGTCGCGCCCATGCTCTATTGGAAGTTCAAGCTCGGTTTGTTCGACGATCCCTACGTCGATCCCGAAGAAGCGGATCGCATCGTCGGTTGCGACCGGAATCGCAAGCTGGCTCTGGAAGCAGCGCACGAAACGATCTCGCTCCTGAAGAACGAAAACAATCTCGCACCGCTCAATCTTAAAAAGATCAAGACGATCGCAGTCATTGGCCCAAACGCCAATCGCAGTTTGCTGGGTGGGTACAGCGGCGTACCCAAGCACGAGGTTACGGTGCTTGACGGGATTAAGGCCCGAGTCGGCGATCGGGCGAGAGTGCTTTACAGCGAAGGGTGCAAGATCACGATCGGCGGCGCGTGGCATATTGACGAGGTTGTTGCCAGCGACCCTGAAGAGGATCGCCGCCAAATTGCCGAAGCTGTCAAAGTAGCCCGACAGGCTGAGGTGATCGTCCTGGCCATTGGCGATAACGAGCAGACCTCGCGCGAAGCCTGGAATCTGAATCACATGGGTGATCGAACTAGTCTCGATTTGATTGGGCGCCAGGAGGAGCTGGTCAAGGCGATGCTGGCCACCGGAAAGCCCGTGATCGTTTTTCTTTTCAATGGGCGGCCGATTTCAATCAATTACGTAGCCCAAAATGTACCAGTCATTTTTGAGTGTTGGTATCTGGGCCAGGAAGCCGGCCACGCGGTTGCGGACGTTTTGTTCGGTGATTACAACCCGGGCGGAAAACTACCAATCACGATTCCTCGCTCAGCCGGACACTTGCCCGCTTTCTACAACTACAAGCCTTCGGCCCGCCGCGGATATCTATTCGACGACGTCTCGCCCCTCTTCGCGTTCGGCTATGGCCTGAGTTACACCACGTTCGCTTTTAAAAATGTGCGGCTGGAAAAGAAGCGCATCAAACGCGACGGCTTTACTCGTGTTTTGGTTGACGTTACCAATACCGGCAAGCGCGGCGGGACGGAAGTCGTCCAGATGTATGTTCGTGATCTGTTTAGTTCAGTAACGAGACCGATCAAAGAGCTGAAAGGCTTTCAGAAGCTCTTTCTCGCTGCCGGTGAAACCAAAACCGTAGCGATCGAAATCACGCCTGAGTCGCTTTCCTTCTACGATGTAAATATGGAGTACGTTGTCGAGCCGGGGGATTTCGAAATCATGTTGGGCAATTCGTCGCGCGACTGCGATTTACAAAAGGTAATGCTGCGGGTGGAGTAGGGAAGATAACCACGGCTATCCTTCGCCGTTGAGATTGAGTTTCTGGCCGCTATGCGGCTGAGCAACTGCACAATGAATCTTACGAGGCCAATACATGACTAACAGCAGCAAAAGACTCTCCGTCAAAGAGAAGATTGGTTACAGTCTCGGCGATGTCGCAACCAACTTCTTTTTCCAGTCGATGATCCTCTACCAGACCCGTTTTTACACAGACACTGCCGGCCTTTCGGCGGTAGCGGTCGGCTCGATGTTCCTGGTGCTCCGGCTGGCGGACGCTGTTTTTGATCCGGTCATCGGCGCACTATCGGACCGGACCCAGACCCGCTGGGGCAAGTTCCGCCCCTGGATCCTGTTCACTGCGGTGCCGTTCGGCCTCATCTTCTGGCTCGTGTATGTAACGCCCAATATTGGGGCCCACGGGAAGCTCATCTACGCCTATCTGACCTACACGCTGGTGATGATGCTTTATTCCGCCAACAACACTCCCTACTCAGCGCTGATGGGCGTGATGACTCCGGATGTTAGCGAACGTAGCAGTATTGCGAGCTATCGATTTGTGGGAGCTCTGATTGGACAGTTCATCATCCAGGCATTGCCGCTGCCTCTCGTCGCTAAACTCGGTAAAGGTGACTCCGCGAGAGGCTGGGCCATCACCATGGCCATCTTCGGCGCCATTATCATCGTTCTGAACCTGATCACCTTCGCCACTACGCGTGAACGAGTCCAACCACTACCCGGACAAAGATCTTCGCTGCGAACCGACCTGAAGAATGTTTTTAGTTGCGGCCCCTGGATCGTGATGTTTGTGCTCACGCTGCTCGTCTTCACGATGCTCGTTGTGCGCGGCAGTTCATCTAACTACTTCTTCGCCTACTACCTTGATCCGACAGCAGCTCATGGCCTTCCTCAGTAAGGTGGGCCTCGCAAGTACCGCCGGGCCGGCCACGGTCTGGCAGTCGGTGCTGAATTCGCTTGGCCTGCTGGTCAATCCCGATGGCTCGAATGCCGCTGCCGTGGGGTTGAGCCTGTTCTTCGTGATCGGTAGCCTGATTCAAATCGTCGGAATCATTTTTTCCAAACCACTCGCCGACCGTTTCGGCAAGAAGGCCGTCTTCATCGCGGGGATGTCGGTTACGACCATTGCGACCGTTCTGGTTTTCTTTGTGGGCCCAACCTCAATCGGCCTTATGTTCGGCCTGAGCGTTCTCTGGGCACTCGGCTGGGGACCCACGGTTCCGCTGTTGTGGGTGATGATCGCCGATGTGGCTGATTACTCGGAATGGAAAACATCTCGGCGCGCGACCGGGTTTATGTACGCGGGCATCCTTTTTGCTCTGAAGGCCGGCCTGAGTCTCGGTGGAGCACTCAGCGCCTGGGTGATTGACGCTTACGGTTACGTCCCGAATGTCGTGCAAACCGAACGCGCGTTGCTGGGGATACGCCTCGGGGCGAGCCTCTATCCCGCGGTCGCTCTGGTCCTCGCCCTTGTATGCCTGGCGGTCTACCCGATCGGCAAGAAGCTCAACCTCCGCATCCAGGACGAACTCGTCGAACGTCGCAAGCAGTACGCATCTCAAACCGAGGTTCCGATAACTGACTAAGGAGCTATGGAATGACTAAATCCTTGTTGTTGGTAGTGAGTCTGCTGCTGGTCATTGTGGTCAGCGGCGGCACGCAAACACGTGATCTCAAGGGTGCGTTCAAACACTCCTTCCTGATCGGCGCGGCGATTAACCAAAGGCAGTTTTCCGAGCAGGACACGCGTGGCGTGGCGATCATTACCAGCCAGTTCAATTCAATCTCACCGGAAAACATTTTGAAATGGGAATCGGTTCATCCCCAGCCAGGCAAGTACGATTTTGATGGCTCGGATCGCTACGTGGCGTTTGGCGAGAAGTATCACATGGTCATTATTGGGCACACGCTGGTCTGGCACAATCAAACGCCGCGCTGGGTTTTCCAGGACGACAAGGGCAATCCCGTCGATCGCGAAACCCTACTCGGCCGCATGCGCGATCACATTCACACCGTAGTGGGTCGTTACAAAGGGCGAATCAAGGGTTGGGATGTCGTCAATGAAGCCCTCAATGAAGATGGAACGCTTCGCCAGTCACTCTGGATGAAGATCATCGGCGAGGACTACCTGGTGAAGGCGTTTGAGTTCGCGCACGAAGCCGATTCGAAGGCGCAGTTGTACTACAACGACTATTCGCTCGAGAACGAGGCAAAGAGGAAGGGCGCACTCGAGCTAATCAATAAGTTGCAAGCTCGCGGCGTTCCGGTTTTCGGAGTCGGCCTTCAGGCTCACAACAAAATGGATTGGCCCACGGTACAACAGCAGGACGACACCATCACCGCGTTTGCGAAACTTGGAATTAAGGTGAACATCACCGAACTTGATATCGATGTATTGCCCTCCGCGTCGCAACATCGCGGCGCTGACATTACGTTGAACGTCGAGCTACAAGCGGCGCTGAATCCCTACCCCAAAGGCTTGCCTGATTCGGTTCAGCAGGCATTGGCAAAGCGTTACGCTGATCTCTTTGCTGTATTCGTCAAGCATCGTGATGTGATCGACCGCGTGACTTTCTGGGGCGTGACTGACGCTGATTCCTGGTTGAATGGTTGGCCAGTCAGAGGTCGTACATCATATCCGCTCTTGTTCGATGGTGATGGTCAGCCGAAGCCCGCCTTTGATGCGGTACTCAGAACAGCACGCTAGAACGAGATAGGACTACTGGTAGAAACGAATGGGCAAACAGTACACACCAAAACCGGAAGATAAATTTACATTTGGATTATGGACCGCCGGAAATCGTGGCCGGGATCCGTTTGGCGATGCGACGCGGCTTACACGCGCGCGAAAGCTGACAAGATCAAAGCGTTGCTACTGGATCGACGAGAACTTGCGGCGAAGAAGCTGCCATACGAGCGTCTCGACCAACTGACGGTGGATATTCTGTTGGGCGTGCGATAAGCCGATGACCAGAAAAGTTAAGTGGGGAGTATTGGGCGCTGCGAACATCGCGGTGAAGAAAGTCATCCCGGCCATGCAACGGGGCGAGTGGTGTGAAGTAACCGCGCTGGCCTCAAGGGATCTGGCTAAGGCACAACGCTGCGCGCGCGACCTCGGCATTCCCAGGGCTTATGGATCATATGACGAGTTGCTTTCTGATCCAGACATAGAGGCTATTTACAATCCCCTGCCAAATCACCTACATGTGCCCTGGTCCATCAAAGCGGCCGAGGCGGGCAAGCATGTGCTCTGCGAAAAACCAGTCGCGCTCAATACGAGGGAAGCAATTCTGTTACAAGAGGCTCGTGATCGCACCGGCGTAAGGATTGAGGAGGCCTTCATGGTGCGCACGCATCCCCAGTGGCTCAAGGTCCTGGAGCTGATCGCCGCGGACAGGATCGGCCAGGTGCGCTCAGTCATGGGCCACTTCAGCTATCACAATACAGACCCGCAGAACATTCGCAACGTCGCCGAATTTGGCGGGGGCGGGCTGATGGACATTGGTTGCTATCTCATTTGCTTCGCGCGCCTGGTTTTTCAGGAGGAGCCCAGGCGCGTCGTTGGCTTGATTGACGAAGATCCGGCCACCCGCACTGACGTGCTGACGTCCGCTCTCCTCGATTTTCCAGGCGGACAGGCGGTCATGACCTGCAGCACGCGCATGACACCGTTTCAACGAGTGCAAATCCTGGGAACGCGAGGACGGATCGAGGTTCAAATACCGGTCAACGCTCCCCCTGACCAGAGCACCAGGATTCTGATTGATGATGGATCGGATTTGTTTGGAGACGGCGCTGAAACCCTACAGTTCGAAGTGTGCGACCAATACACGATTCAGGGAGACTTGTTCGCGCGCAGCATCCGTGAAAACAGCGAGCCGCCAGTTTCGCTGGAGGGGTCAATCAGAAACATGGCAGTGATCGAAGCGATTTTCCGGTCCGCCAAATCTGGCCACTGGGAGGCGCCCGCTACTGTCGATCAATAGGGCCTTTGAATAACCTGAACGCTCAGGAACTGACCTTCAGTCGAAACGGCGTAGCAAGGCGATCCGACAATTCTGATCATAGCGAACGTGAGTATAAGGCCAATCCTGAACTGGAGTATCAATCGGTTCTTCCTGGCTAAAGAGGACTACGCCAAACCCTTTCTGTGGACGCTGGTCTGGCAGACGCAATACAAACCTCGCGACCTCCGCGGCTCCGGTCTTATCACGGCTTCATTTCACAACTTTGACCGTGCTCTTAAGCTTGATGTCCGCTGACGAGCTCCCGATCATGATCTCAATCGAATCGCTTTCTACGACGAACTTATGCCGGGACACGTCCCAGTAAGGGATCTGTCCTCCTCTAAGCTCAAATCCCATTCTTCTGGTTTCGCCAGGTTGCAAAGCGATTCGCTTGAAGCCTTTTAACTCTTGCCTGGGCCGCTGGACAGAAGATCCCAGATGTTTGACATACAGCTGCACGACCTCCTCGCCGACTCGACTACCCCTGTTCTTGAGATCAAAGTTCACGAGGATCTTACCCTTCGCCGAAAGAGATCTGGCGCTGGTGCGCAGGTTTGAATAGGAGAAACCGGTATAGCTCAAACCGTAACCGAAGGGATACAGTGGTTTGTTTTTGAAGTACATGTAAGTCCGTCCATGGCGGATGTCGTAATCCATCATGGGCGGTAACTGCTCAAGCGACCTGGGCCAGGTTTGCACCAGCCGTCCAGCGGGATTGTAATCGCCGAATATTACGTCGGCGAGCGCGCGACCTTCTTCCTGACTGTTGAGGGCCAGATGAACAATCGCCGGCACATTTTCTTCGGTCCAGTTGATTGCGTAAGGAAAACTAGAAATGAGCACCACGATGGTTCTGTGATTTGCCTGGAAGACTTCCTTAATCAGTTCTTCCTGTTCGAGAGTGATCGATTGCCGATCGACTGCTTCGCGTCCCTCGCTCGGCGTTGAGACTTTGCCCCAGACAGTGTCGTTGGCCCCGTTGGGATGGTTGCCAACGCAGACGATTGCCACATCCGATGCGCGTGCGAGTTCTACCGCGGCGTTAGCATCATTGTTAGGCGCAAAGCCGACCTTTACGTCTGGTCCGGCACTGGTCGTTATTCCTTCAAGTGGTGTGATTCTGTAAGGTGGCGTGCCGCTGTACCAATCCAGCAGGACTTCGTTTGCGCGTGGGCCGATTACAGCGATTGACTTCAACGCTTTTCGGTTCAGTGGCAAAAGCTCCTGAGAGTTTTTCAAGAGGACAATCGACTTTTGAGTTACCAGACGCGCGACGGCTTTGTGCTTTTCGGTCAACCAGGGATCTTCAGGCTCGCTGCCGATCTTTGAATAGGGAACCCTTGGCGCTGGGTCGAGGAGGCCGAGCCTGATCATAACTCTGAAATTACCTTTGAGTGCTTCGTCAATGTCGGCTTCTACGAGTAAACCTCTTTTCAACGCACCACGCACTGCATCTGCGTACCGATCCAGGAACTGTCCAATACCTGCCTTCACCGAAGCGGCTGCGGCATGATCAAAGTCTGGAGAATATTTTTGCGAACTCACCAAATTACGCATCGCGCCGGCATCGGTACAAATGATGCCATCCTGTCCCCACTCCTTGCGCGTGACACTCTTGAGGACCGGATGGATGGTCATCGGCACGCCATTCATAGAGTTGTACGAAGCCATGAACGCCCTCGATCCGCCTTCAATAACGCCCATCCGGAAGGGAACGGAGTAGTATTCTCGGAACAGTCTCTCGTCGAAGTTGGAAGACGTTTTGTCGCGATCGTCCTCATTGCTGTTCGCGAGGAAGTGCTTCATAAGCGCGGCGGAGAGCCAGTAGTTTTTATCATTGCCCTGCAAGCCTTTTACGAAAGCGACCACCATCGTTCCGTTGAAATAGGGATCCTCGCCGTAGCATTCTTCGGTTCTACCCCAACGTGGATCGCGACCGAGATCAGCGTTGGGTGATCTGATGACGAGTCCGCCTTGATGGTATTTACTGCTCTGAAAAACGTACCTGGCTTCATAACCTTCGATAGCCGCCGCCTGTCGCAGAATTTCCGGATCCCACGTTTCGCCCAGACCAATTCCCTGGGGAAACGTCGTGGTCGGAATCGTCGCTGGCCGGCCCCACTTCGCCGGTCCGCCTTGTGTTAGACCATGTATGCCCTCGACGTGGCCACTCGCTTTGATTCCCAATCGCGGCACACTGGGATTCGTTCCCAGAGCGGCTATCTTTTCATCCAACGTCATAAGCGAAAGGATGTTTTTGATCCGGTCTTCAATGGGCAGGTTGGGATTCTGGAAAGGGTATTGTGACTTGGGTGGTTGGCTGGCACTGCTCGGGCTAACTACTGCTGTTATGAGGAGACCACTGAAGAGAAGAAGCAGCAGAAAAATCAGGTTGCTTCGAGCTCCCCAGGTTCCAGACCTTCCGGCATTTCGCACGCACGACATTTTCTCGAAACCCCACGCAAAGCTACACAGTGGAAAGTGATAATGATGTTAGAACAGCCTTCAGCAAAAACAAAGAGCTTTCTTAGTTGCCTCGGGATATCGGTGAGCCCAGCCCGAGTGGGAGAACTACAGTGTCATGGAAGTCAGTAACCCTTTGTATCAAAACTATTGCGCTCGTACTACCCGCCGTAATATCCTCTCAAGACTTTTGTCTGGTTTTACAACAAACATCTTGCAGCCCAAGTTAGCTACTGGAACCAAGTGACTGAATGGTGTCTGGATGCATTGCTTTTAGTGTCACCATCGATGTTAAATTCGGACCTCAGCCGGGATTAGTACGCAAGCACGCGTCACCCAATCCAGCTTGGGATGGTTGACTCCGAATTGATGAACTTTACCGAGCGGAGGGTGAAGAGTTGACATCGCAACGTATCGAAGTCAGGCGGTTTGCTCGTCCAACTACCATTCTCGCTTTGGTATTCACGTGCCTACTGGGGTTCGCTGCTACTGCGCAAGCCCAGGTACTTGGCGACCCGGTCGACGTTAGCCAGGACTTTCAGAAGATGGAGAATGTCTACTTCATCGGTAACAAAGTAGCGGCTTTTGATCCAGCCACCGGTCAGGGCACGCTGCAATGGAATCGGTACGTTAGAAGCACCACCCTCTCCTTCAATAAGATGGATGTCACATTTGCGCGTGGGCGTTCAACCGAGTTTCCCGGTACCGAATACGATCAAGATCCGGTGTTACCGTTCTCCGTTACGTTTGTGAGCCCGCGCACTGTCAGGTTGCGGTTTAATACGCGCGGTGTGCCACTCGGCGACGGCGCTTCATTGATGCTGGCTGGTCCGGTCGGAAAGGATCACTCCTGGAAAGTCGAACAGAATGAGCAGGCAATCGTCTATACCAGTGCCTTTGGACAAGTGCGTATTATCAAGCAGCCCTGGCACATCGAGTTCTACGACAAGAATGGCCACCTGCTGACGCGCACTCAGAACATCGGCGACCCAAACACGTTCATCACGCCAATTCCTTTTTCCTTCATTCGCCGGGCCAGCGACTTGAGCAGGCGAGTGGCAGCAACATTTCAGCTCCAATATGACGAGAAGATTTTTGGCTGCGGCGAGTCGTTTACGGGGTTGAACAAGCGCGGGCAACATGTCGTCGAGTTCGCGCGCGACGGCATGGGCACGCAGAACGAATACATGTACAAGCCAATTCCGTTCTTTCTCAGCAGCAATGGTTACGGCATGTTCGTGCACACCAGCGCGCCGGTCACTTTTGATTTTGGCAAGTACTATGACGGGCACAATGTCATCTATTCGGGCGACGAAAATCTGGATCTCTTTGTCTTTCTCGGCGATCCAAAAGACATTCTCTCTGAATACACCGCGCTGACTGGTCGCAGTCCGGTACCGCCGCTCTGGTCGTTTGGCTTTTGGATGAGTCGCATTACCTACAAATCCGAAGACGAAGTACGCGACGTGGCCGCGAAGCTACGGGAACACAAGGTGCCGGCGGATGTGATTCATCTCGACACTGGCTGGTTCGAAACCGACTGGCGCAGCAACTACCAGTTTTCAACTTCCCGCTTCCGTGATCCGGCAAAGATGATCTCCGACCTGAAGCAGCAAGGGTTCCGCATCAGTCTGTGGCAGTACACCTATTTCACGAGCAAGAACGAATTATTCAAAGAACTGGTGGACAATGGTTATGAGGTGAAGAACGAGGGCGGAGCGCTGCCGTTTGAAGATGCGGTTGTCGACATGAGTAATCCGGAAGCAGTGAAGTGGTACCAGACAAAACTCCGGAACCTGCTCAAGCTGGGTGTGGGCGCCATCAAGGCCGACTTCGGTGAAGGAGCGCCGCTGACGGGACAATACGCATCGGGACGCACGGGCTGGTACGAGCATAACCTTTATCCGCTGCGTTACAACAAGGCTGTTGCCGAAGTAACCAGAGAAGTGAACGGCGAGAATGTGATCTGGGCCCGAAGTGCATGGGCCGGCAGTCAGCGTTATCCACTGCACTGGGGCGGCGACGCTGAGAACACGAATTCCGCGATGGCCGCGGAACTGCGGGGCGGCTTGTCATTCGGGATGTCCGGCTTCACTTACTGGAGTCACGACGTGGGCGGCTTTGTCGAGCGCGCGCCGCGCGATCTTTACCGCCGGTGGTTGGCCTGGGGGGTGCTGACCTCGCACACGCGGGCGCACGGTGCGCCACCTCGCGAGCCCTGGGAATATGACGAAGCTCTAACCGAAGACTTTCGCCGCGCGCTGGGCCTGAAATATTCGCTTATGCCCTACATCATCGCGCAGGCAAAAGACTCCTCGGCGCGTGGTTTCCCGATGCTGCGAACTCTGTTTTTCGAGTATCCGGATGATCGCACCTCTTGGACCATTGACGATGAGTATATGTTCGGATCGAATTTGCTGGTGGCGCCGATGTTTGAGGAAGCTGCCAGCCGTAAAGTCTATCTGCCGCCCGGTGTATGGATCGACTATCAAAGCGGCAAGGTGTATCAGGGCGCACAGTGGCACGAGATCGCACCAGGACCGATTCCGGTTGTGCTGTTAGTCAAAGATAATTCCGTTCTACCGCACCTCAAGGTGGCCCAGAGCACGTCGGAGATGGACTGGAATAATGTCGAGCTGCGCGTGTTCAGTACCGGTCCTGCTCCGGTATCGGGACTCTTCGCGTTGCCTGATGGAGATCTGCAGACCCTGAGGCTGGATCCAGCTGCGAGCGGTTTCGCGCTAAAGAATGATCCATTTGCCGGAAAAGTAAAGTGGCAGATCAATCGCGCGTGGGCGAAATAAGAATGTTTGGTTAGTTTCCGAACGAGTCCGCCGACGATGGTCTATGCGATCTCCTCCGACTTTAGTCTGTGCTTCCACCGAGAAAGCAAAGAGACCTTCAGCTTGTTCGCAAAGAATCCGAAAGAAGCTTTTGGATAGTAGGTCTTCAAGTGTCCATAACCAGGCGAGACGCGATCAAACTATTGGCTGGAACCATTCCTGCGCTCAAAGCCGCGCAGGTTTTCGCCAACGAGGAAAGCGAGAGGCGCATTGCCTCTGGGCCGTTCAAAGCAACGCGTCAGTCTCTAAAGGCTTACCGTATACCCGAATGGTATCGTGATGCGAAGTTCGGTATCTGGGCACATTGGGGACCACAATCGGCGGCCGAATATGGCGACTGGTACGCGCGCGGCATGTATCTCGAGGGCGAATGGCAATACAAACATCACGTGCAAACCTACGGCCATCCGTCGAAGTTTGGTTTCAAGGACGTGATCGAAACCTGGAAGGCGGACAAGTTTGACCCCGACCATCTGGTCGGTCTCTATAAGCAGGCGGGCGCGAAATATTTTGTCACAATGGGCGTGCATCACGACAACTTTTGTCTCTGGAACTCAAAACACACGCGTTGGAATTCGGCCCGGATGGGACCGAAAAAAGACATCGTCGGTCTGTTTCGGAGGGCAGCATTAAAACACGGATTGCGTTTCGGCGTGACCGAACATCTTTGGATTACATACAAATGGTTTTCTGTCAGTCACGGCGCCGACAAGTTGGGTCCGCTGGCCGGAGTGCCTTACGACGGCGCCGATCCGAAATACGCGGACCTTTATCTCGACTGTCCGAAGATCTACAAAGACCTGCCCTGGGATGAAGAGGGCATCCCGGAATCCTGGAAGCGTGCCTGGTTTCTTCGCATCAAGGATCTGATAGACCAGCATCAACCCGACTTCCTCTACAGCGATGGTTCGTTGCCGTTTCAGCAATGGGGCCTGGACATGGTGACGCACTACTACAACTCGAATGCACGGCGTCATCATGGCAAAGTTGAAGGGGTCTATACGAGCAAACATCCGGAGGATTGTGCGGTGGGTACCTGCGCGCTGGACGTGGAACGCGGAGTGGTCCAGGACATCTGGCCCAATCCCTGGCAAACGGATACCTGCATCGGCAATTGGCACTACCAGCGGGGCGCTACCTACAAGTCACCCAAGTTCATCATTGACCTGCTGGTCGACGTCGTCAGCCGTAACGGTAACCTACTGCTCAACTTTCCCCTGCCGAACAACGGTATGCTGGACGCTCAAGAACTAAAGATCCTCGGCGAGATTACCAGGTGGATGGCCACGAACGGTTCCGCGATCTACGCGACGCGTCCGTGGAAGATTTACGGCGCTGGTCCAGCAGTGCAAGCCGCGACCGCCGACGCCAAATTCAATGAGAACAAGCGCAGGGAACTGACGGCTGACGACGTCAGATTTACAACCAGAGGCAACACCTTGTATGCCTTCGTCATGGGCTGGCCGCAAAGCCAGACGGTGATTGGGCCACTCGCGACCAAGGGTAAGTACGTTGCCGGTAGGATCTCGAATGTGGAGTTGCTGGGTTATCAAGGGAAGCTGCAATGGAGACAAGACCAGGCTGGGCTTACGGTCCAACTGCCGGATGAGTCACCCGGTTCGCACGCGTTTGCTTTCAAGATCGATGGACTCGACCTCGGTTCTAACGAGGTCAGTACCGCATGAGGAGTTTTTTGGATAAAAAACTATGAAAAAGAAAATTAGTCGACGCCGTTTCATCACGTCTTCCGCCCTGGCTGCCGGAGCCATCATGATCACGCCGGCGATCATTGAGGGCCAGGGAATCGGTTCGAAGCCTGCTAAGAAAGCCCTCTCTTCCTATGATGCAAAGGTGCGCGAACTGCTTTCGCAGATGACCCTTGAAGAGAAAATCGGCCAAATGACCCAAGCCGAGCAGGACGCACTAAAAGATATCAACGACATTGAAAAGTACTCTCTAGGCTCACTCCTGAGCGGAGGTGGGTCAGACCCGAAGGCAGGGAACAGTCTGCTATGCCTGGACTGACATGTATGACAGCTATCAGGCCCGAGCTGCACAAACGCGTCTCGGGATTCCCATCCTCTACGGCGCTGATGCAGTGCATGGACACAGCAACGTTCTGGGTGCGGTGATCTTCCCGCATAACATCGCCCTGGGCTGCACCCGGAATCCGCGACTCGTCGAAAGCGCCGCGCGGGTCACGGCTGAAGAAGTGCGCGCCACCGGTATCAATTGGACATTTGCTCCCTGCGTCACGGTTCCCCGCGATGAGCGCTGGGGTAGAACCTACGAAGGTTTCGGCGAAGCGCCAGAGTTGGCCCGCATTCTGGGAGAGGCAGCGGTCAAAGGGCTGCAGCGAAACGATCTCAGCGATCCGTTGAGCGTGCTGGCTTGTGCCAAGCATTTCATCGGCGATGGCGGAACGAAATTCGGTACGGCGAGCTTTCCCAACCCGGCCGGGAAGCGGTTGCTGGATCAAGGAGATACGCAGTTGCGCGAAGCTGAATTAAGAGCGATTCACCTGCAAGGTTATATCACCACCGTGAAAGCAGGTGTTGGTTCGATCATGCCGTCCTATAGCAGCTGGAATGGAGTGAAAGTCTCCGGCAGCAAGCGGCTGATGACTGACATTCTAAAACAGGAGTTGGGATTCGAGGGTTTCCTGATCTCCGACTATGCGGCGGTCGATCAAATAACCAAAGACTATAAGGAGGCGATTGGTATCTCTATCAACGCCGGAATGGACATGGTGATGGTGCCGCGCAAGTATGAAGAGTTCTTCAATCTGCTGCGCGAGCTGGTCAAGGAAGGGAAAGTGCCAATCTCGCGCATTGACGACGCCGTCATGCGCATTCTACGAGTCAAGTTTGCGATGGGCCTGATGGACAAGAGTAGATCACCCCTGGCTGACCGGCGTTTGCATAAGACCTTTGGCTCTGCCGAGCATCGTCAGGTTGCTCGAGAATGCGTGCGCCAGTCTCTGGTGCTGCTAAAGAATGAGAGGAAGGCCCTGCCGCTCAGGAAGACATTAGCGCACATTCATGTTGCCGGAAAGAGCGCCGATGATATCGGCAATCAGTGTGGTGGGTGGACCATCGAATGGCAAGGCAAGAGTGGCGACGTAACTCCGGGTGGCACCACGATTCTTAAAGCGATTCAAAATACTGTTTCGCAGGCGACGAAGGTAACGTTTTCCAGGGATGGTTCTGGCGCGAACGGCGCGGATGTGGGCATTGTGGTGATTGGTGAGACTCCATATGCCGAAGGCGTTGGTGACAAAGAAGATCTGTCGCTTGCCGCTGAAGATGTGATGGCAATTTCCAACCTGAAACAGGCCGGGATTCCGGTTGTCGCAGTGCTGCTCTCCGGCCGGCCAATGATCATTGCCGAGGTGCTGGGCCAGTGTGATGCCTTTGTTGCCGCCTGGCTGCCGGGAACCGAAGGACAAGGCGTAGCGGACGTGCTCTTCGGCGATTACAAGCCGACCGGCAAACTTTCGTTTTCATGGCCCAGGTCCATGGCGCAGATTCCGATTAACGTCGGCGATAAGAATTATGATCCGCTCTTCAAGTACGGTTTCGGGTTGACGTTCGCATAACACTGCAGAAAAAGGGGCCGGTCCCGGAAAGAATCAGGTTTCTAAGGTTTGGCGGTTTGGCGCGATTTTGTAAACTTTCGGGGATTTGAAAGGCAAGTTGAAAAGCGCACTCCCAGGACTTGGATCGATCTGGGCGACTTTGCGCAGGGGACGTGGATTCCATGCACCGTAGAACCTTCATGAAGGATATCGCCATTTCCTGTGCCGCCGGCGTCGTGGCCCCGAACGTCGTGCTCGGCGAAGACAAAGATTCGCCGGCGGTTGAAGACGACCTCACCGCTCGCCGCATTCCTCGTTGGCGTGGGTTTAATCTGCAGGGCAACTTTGCGCCGCCGGGACAGACGCAGACGCGTCCGGCGTTTGATGAATTCGACTTTGCAACCATGGCGGGGTGGGGATTCGATTTTGCCCGCTTGCCTTTGTCCTATTGGGTGTGGGGTCGAAAAGATGACTGGTCCGTGATCAATGAGACGCCGTTGAAAGAGATCGATCGTGCGATAGATTTAGGAAAGCAATATGGGCTCCATATCAACCTAAACTTTCATCGCATACCCGGTTACTGTATTAACAATCGTGAGCTGGAAACTGCCGACCTCTTTTCCGGAACCAGGTCACAGCGGGACAAAGCGCTCGCCGGTGCTATCTTCCATTGGCAAACTTTTGCCCGGCGCTATAAAGGCATTCCTAATCGCGGGCTGAGTTTTGACCTAATCAACGAACCGCCCAAAATGAGATCGTACGAGGGCTACCTGGAAGAGCGTTACGTGGAGATAGTAGAAGCCCTGGTCAAAGGTATTCGCGACGTAGATCCCCACCGGCTCATCGTTGCCGACGGCATCAACATCGGCCAGGCGCCGGTGCTGGGAATTGCGGAGCTTGGTCTGGTCCAAAGTACGCGCGGCTATCTGCCAAAAGCGGTAAGTCATTACACGGCTACCTGGGTCCCTAAGGATGAATTCGAGAGCTTCAACATTCCTGCCTGGCCGTTTAAAGACGACAAAGGAACGCTCTGGGATCGCGCCCGGTTGAAAAGCGAAAACATCGATCCCTACCGACCGTTGGTAAAGAAAGGCGTGCAAATACACGTCGGCGAATGGGGTTGCTTTAACAAAACTCCACACGCCGTTGCGCTTGCCTGGATGGAAGACTGCCTCTCGCTTTGGAAGGAAGCGGGTTGGGGATCTTCGATGTGGAATCTGCGCGGATCGTTTGGCATCATGGACAGCGAACGCCTGGACGTTCAATACGAAAACTTCAAAGGCCACCAGCTCGATCGGAAGATGCTGGAGTTATTGAAGCGATATTAGAAAGCGAAACGAGACAGTCTGAAAAGCTTACCTCAGCTGCGGTGCCATGAAGTCAGTACTACCAGGCGGTGGAGATTTGTGACGCATTGCGGGCGAGGACGCCCGCGGTCCCATTAAAGAGCTTGAGCGGACCCCGCACAGGGCGCGCGGGGGTAAGCCCCCTGCTTGGGTGGTATTGAAGAGGATGGTGACAACTCCGTGATTTCAAAGCGATGCGTCTCAATCGCCGCACTCTCAGCGTTGACAATCCTGTGGTTATTCTTCGATACGCCTACGCAACAGGCGCGGCGACCCGCACTACAATTGAATGATCGAGAATACTTCGAAATGCCGGGACTCAATGTGATGGCGTTTCAGGATATTTATCCCGAAGGCCATCAGAGCGGCGTAGTCATTGTGCAAAACGGAATGCGCGTGTCCACTAATGGCGACCTGCGTCTGGATCCCACGCCAGGCCAATGGCAGCCGATGCCCAGACAGGACAAGCGGGTCGTCAATAAACGAGGCAACGAAATCACCACCTGGCTTTCTTATCCCGATCCCAGCCGCAATCGTAAAGGATTTAATCCGATTGAATATCCAGATTTGAATCTGTCATACCAGGTTCGAGTGCGTGGGGAGGGCCCAAGCGTAAGGATAGTGGTGGATTTGGACAGTCCGCTGCCGGCTGCGTTCGTCGGCAAGGTTGGTTTTAACTTTGAGTTATACCCCGCTGCTCTGTTTGGCAAAAGCTGGTACTTGGACAGCCAATCAGGCATCTTCCCGCGCCAGCCAAATGGACCAGACCGGCAGGATAGTTATGGAGAGATCCAGCCAGTGCCGCTCGCCGCTGGCCGGCGGCTTTCAGTTGCTCCCGAGACCGAGACGCAACGACTGATCATTGAGAGCCGCACCGGAGATCTAAAGTTACTCGATGGACGGAACAAACATAACAACGGTTGGTTTGTCGTTCGTTCATTAGTACCTGCGGGCGTTCAAAAGGCAGCCATTGAGTGGATCGTTACTCCGCATGCCATTCCTGATTGGAAGTATCAGCCAGTGGTCCATGTATCTCAGGTAGGCTATCACCCGCAGCAGCAAAAGATAGCCATAGTTGAATTGGATGATTCAGACCCGGGGCAGGATATCGTCAAGGTAAAGCGCATCTCGGAAACCGGCGGATTTGAAGAGGCGCTTTCAGGCAAGCCGAAAGCCTGGGGAAAGTTTCTCCGTTACAAGTATCTGCAATTCGATTTCAGCAAGCTCACTAAGCCGGGGATGTACGTCGCCGAATATGGCAGCTTCCGCACTCAACCTTTTCAAATATCGTCCGACGTTTACAAGCGAGGCATCTGGCAACCGGTTATTGAATACTTCCTGCCGGTGCAGATGTGCCATATGCGGGTCGAAGAGCAATACCGTGTCTGGCATGGCGCATGTCACTTGGATGACGCGCGAATGGCGCCAATCAACTACAACCATTTCGATGGTTACATTCAGGGCCCTTCCACCCTTAACCAATGGCACCCCGGTGAAACTATACCCGGGCTCAACGCCGGCGGTTGGCACGATGCCGGCGATGACGATCTGCGGATTGAATCGCAGGCGGATGAAGTCTCGATTCTGGCCAATGCTTATGAAGCCTTTCGCGTTAACTACGACGACACGACCATCGATGAGGCCAGGCGACTGGTTAAGATCCATCAGCCTGATGGCAAACCCGACGTACTGCAACAAGTCGAGCACGGAGTGTTGAGCATACTCGGAAGTTATCGCGCAATGGGACGATTGTACCGCGGAATCATTGTGCCCACTCTCCAGCAGTACGTATTACTCGGCGAAGAAACCAACTCCACCGACAATCTGTTTCAGGACTCAACTCTAAAACCAGACGAACGATCAGCGACTACTTCTGGGAAATTAGATGATCGACTCGTGTTTACGGAACAGAATCCCGCTCATGAGTACAAGGGGATTGCGGCGCTCGCAATTGCGGCCCGTGTCCTCAACGCAGTAAACCCCGCTCTGGCAAAAGAGAGCCTAACTGCCGCGGAAGTCCTTTGGAAACACGATCGAGATCCGAAGAAAGGTTTCAATGAACGAATGGTTGCCGCGGTGGAACTGTGGCTGACGACGAAGAAGCCTGAGTATGAACAAGTGCTGACGGATAACCGTAAAGAGATCGTTGCTCAGATCGATGCAGTGGGGTGGTCCCTAGGTAAAGTTATCGGTCAGTTTCAGGATCGAACTTTTGTGAACGAGGTTCGCGCCGCTGTATCAGCGAACTACTCCAGCACTGCCAGAAATCAGCGAGAGACTCCGTTTGGGGTCCCCTATCGACCCGTGATCTGGGGCGCCGGTTGGGATATTCAACGCTTTGGTGTGGATCAATATTTTCTGCATCGGGGCTTCCCGGACATCGTTGGTTCCCAATACATGCTCAGTGCTCTGAATTTCGTGCTGGGAGTGCACCCGGGTGAAAACACTGCTTCGTTTGCTTCGGGCGTAGGCTCGCGTTCAATGACAATTGCCTATGGCATCAACCGGGCGGACTGGTCCTATATCCCAGGAGGAGTCGCGTCCGGAACGGCATTAATCCGTCCAGATTTCCCAGAGCTCAAAGACTTTCCCTACCTCTGGCAACAAGGTGAGTATGTGCTGGGCGGAGGCTCCTCGAATTACATGTTCCTGGTGTTGGCGGCCGATCAATTGCTCAACAGTAAGTAGCGGTCTAATTCGGCAGTCGCAGTTAACTCAAATAGAGGTACCTCATGGACCGTCGGCAAGCTTGTAAGCCTGGTATTAATTGACGCTTTATGCAAGACGAGAGAATGCTATACAAACTGACGATCCTGGTGTTAATACTGCTTTGGACTCCTTGCATGCGCAGCACGGCGCAGGAGACTGTCACCAGCATCCAAAACAAACCTGCTCCGATCACTTACGTTCCTCCGACCAAAGCTAATTACCTGATACTCGCCGACGAGATGGAAACAACTCTGCGGCGAGACGTTCTCGGCGTGTGGTTTCCGCGGACAGTCGACAAGGAAAACGGCGGCTTCTATTCGAATTTCTCGCGGGACTGGCAGCGCACCAAAAGCGATGGCAAGTTTTCCGTTTTTCAGGGGCGCATGACCTGGTTGGCGGCCCAGATAGTGATGAAGCGTCCCGACCTGAAAGATCAGTTTCTCCCGGTCATTTCCCACGGCATGGACTATCTGAATAATGTTCTGTGGGACAAGCAGTATGGGGGATTCTATTGGGGCCTGGATGACAAAGGGAAAGTGACGGAGCGCTACTCTGACGGCAAGCATCTTTATGGGATTAGCTTTGGCCTTTATGGTGCAGCGGCCGCCTATCAGGCGACGCATGATCCGAAAGATTTGGAATTGGCAAAGGCGTCCTTCCACTGGATGGATGAACACGCACATGATGACAGGAACGGCGGATACTTTGAGTGGCTTACGCGCGACGGCAAGGTGGTCCAGGCTAAGGTCGGCACCGGCCGCGTTGAGATTATTCCGTTGGCCGGCTTTCCGCTCGGTTACAAGTCGATGAATACACACATTCATTTGCTGGAGTCGTTTGCCCAACTCTATGAGGTGTGGCCCGACGAAATACTCCGGCGGAGATTGGCGGAGTTGCTCGCGGTCGTGCGGGACAAGATCTGCGTCGAGCCGGGCGTTATGAATCTCTACTTTACTACTGACTGGCGAGCATTCCCAGATCACGATTCGTATGGCCATGATGTCGAGACTGCTTACTTGATGTTGGAGGCTGAGCAGGTGTTGGGAGAGAACCGCGATCCAAAAACTGAGGGCATGGCCCGGATGCTGGTGGACCACGCGCTGGCTTACGGCTGGGATGAAACTTATGGGGGCTTTTATCGCGACGGCACGACCATGGGCCGGCCAGAAGATCTGCGCAAAGAGTGGTGGGTGCAAATGGAAGGCCTTAACGCTTTGCTGCTGCTGCATGAAAAATATGGAAACATGACTGATGCTTACTTCAGGGCGTTCCAGCTTCAATGGCAGTTCATCAGAGACCGCCAGGTTGATCATGAGTTAGGTGGCATTTATGACACTGTCGAACGTGACGGCGCCACACCCGACCGCACCAAGGCACGGATTTGGAAAGAGGCCTATCACGATGGACGCGCGCTGCTGAATGTAACTGCACGATTGAAGAATTTGGCGAGCGCTGTGAAGTGAAACATCTATCGTGTGGCGCGATAATAGTACTCTGAGGCCTGTACCCTGGAGGAAAGCAATGAAAAAAATGTCTCTACTCATTTTGTTTATCGGTATTTGGCCTTTGCATGTGCAACCGGGACAGGCTGAGATTCGCGTACCTTCGATCATTGGTGACAATATGGTGGTACAGCAGGGCCGTAAGGCTCGTGTTTGGGGCACCGCGCAGCCGGGCGAAAGTGTGAGTGTGGGCTTTGCCGGAAGCACCCAACGCACCAAGGCAGACGGTCAGGGCCACTGGCAGATTTTTCTGGGCCCGCTCAAGGCCGGTGGTCCATCCATACTTACGATTACCGGTGGCAATACACTGAGGTTCAAGAATGTACTCGTCGGCGACGTCTGGATCTGTTCCGGGCAATCCAACATGGAGTTTCCGTTGGTGAACGCCAGCGGCGGGGCCGAGGCAGTGGCCCAGGCCAACTATCCCGAGATTCATCTCTTCACTGTTCAGAAGAACACTTCCGCTTCAGCTTTGGACGACGTCAAAGGGCGCTGGGTGGTGACCACTCCGGACCAGGTAGGACAATTCTCCGCCGTTGGCTACTTCTTCGGGCGTGAGCTTTATCAACATCTCAAAATACCCATGGGTTTGATTCACACTTCCTGGGGCGGCACACCGGCAGAAGCCTGGACCAGTCATGAAGCTCTGGCTTCGGTTCCTGACCTCAAGCCGATTCTGGACCGGTACCAGGAGAGTTTAGAATCACTGCCAGAGCAACGGGAAAATTACAAACGCGCCCTCGCGGACTGGGAACGAAAGAATCTTTACCAGGACCCGGGCAACAAAGGCGAGGCCCTTGGCTATGCCGATCCAGCGCTCATTCAAACAGGTTGGAGCCAAATGAATCTGCCCCAGTTTTTCGAGACGGCTGGATTAATGATCGATGGTGCAGTCTGGTTTCGCAAAGAAATCGATTTACCGGCGTCATGGGCCGAAAAGGACCTGACGCTGAACCTGACCGCGATCGACGATTTCGATGTCACTTACTTCAATGGCAAGCGCGTCGGCGAGACGGGCAACGATACCCCAAACAGCTATCTGGTACCGCGCCGCTATAGCGTTCCTGGTGCGCTGGTGCGACCCGGGCGCAACGTGATTGCGGTGCGCGTTTTTGATCGTGCCGGCGAAGGCGGTTTTGGTCGCGCGGAGTTGATGTCTCTGGTGTCGGCAGGTGCGAAAGAAGCTGAAGCGATTTCACTAGCCGGTCCCTGGAGCTATAAGGTTGAACTGGCGCTGGAGCCAAAGAGACCGGATTATGGATCGCGTCCGGAGCTCCCGGGACCAACAAATCAGAATAGTCCCAGCGTTCTCTATAACGCCATGCTCGCGCCGCTCACGCGTTACGCCATTCGCGGGGCGATATGGTACCAGGGCGAAAGCAATGCTGGCCGGGCCTATCAGTATCGGACGCTCTTTCCGACTATGATCCGCGATTGGCGCACGGCTTGGAATCAAGGTGATTTTCCTTTCTATTTCGTACAACTCGCTAATTGGCAAGCGGCGAAGGCTGAACCTGGAGAAAGCGATTGGGCCGAATTGCGCGAGGCACAGACTATGACGCTGCAGTCTCCGCAAACGGGCATGGCCGTCATCATCGATATTGGCGATGCGAATGACATCCACCCGCGTAACAAGCTTGACGTCGGCAAACGGCTCGCGGTTTGGGCCCTGGCCGAAACATATCATCAAAAAATCGAACCGTCCGGCCCGCTCTACGATTCATTCTCAGTCAAGGATGACAAGATTCGGGTTAAATTCAAGTATGTTGGTGGCGGACTGAAAACATCGGATGGTGGACCACCTAAAGGTTTTGCAATTGCCGGGGCGGACCACAAATTCGTTTGGGCGGAGACCAGCGTCCAGGGCGATACTGTCATTGTTTGGAGCAAAGACGTAGCGCGTCCGGTAGCAGTTCGCTACGCCTGGGCGGACAATCCCGTAGCCAATCTCTACAACCAGGCAGGGCTGCCCGCTTCTCCCTTCCGCACAGACGACTGGCCCGGTGTCACAATCAACAAAAACTGAATTTCTTACTCAGCCAGTTGATTGTCATGGCGCGATTCAGCACTGTTAAGTAATCGTTTGATTTAGTTGCCAGCAACCCTAAGACTATCTCTTTAAGTTAGCAAAATTACGATATGGTAAGTTAGAGTCGGACTGACGTCCTGTTCCAGAACTCCCGTTTGCAAAGAAAATACAGGCAGCGTGTATTCGCTGGTTCCGATTTCCTGGCGCATTGGGATTTGGCTTCCTTTAGAAACATAGATCTAATGCGGTCCCTATGCGATTGTTGAGCGGCCATGAGACGGATAGATCTAAAAAAAGCCCACGTTGCGAACCCGAGCGCGCTGCGAGATATCAATCGCCAGATCGTGCTGAATCACGTGCGCGAGCGTGGGCCCATCTCACGAGCAGAAATCGCCCGTGTCACGGCTATGCAGCGCTCGACAGTTTCGCAGATCATCGACAAGCTCATTAATGAAGGGACAATTGAAAAGGCTGGCAAGGCTGAGTCAACTGGGGGCCGCTGTCCGACTTTGGTCCAGCTCCGAGCTGGCTCGGCGGTAGCTATCGGCATCGATATTTCTCCTACGCGGACTACAGTGGCCACGGGTGATATCGGCGGGCACATTCTGGACTTTATGGAATTCCCCACGGACGGGGTTTTTGAAAAAACAATCTCACGGGCTATCGAATGCGCTCTCGAACTAGCTCGCAAAAGTCGTCAGACTATTGAGGGCATCGGTGTGAGCTTGCCGGGACTGGTCGACCCGGACCGTGGTACGGCGCTCTATGTTCCCTGTTTCAACTGGCGTAATCTCAATGTGTCGGACCGGATTGGTGCCGCGACAGGTTTGAGGGTGTCTATTGATAACGATGCAAATGCCGCGGCGCTTGCGGAACTTTGGTTTGGCCAACCGGAAGTCCGCGAAGCCCGCGACTTTATTAGTGTCTTCGTACACGAAGGATTGGGCGCAGGCATTGTCTTTGATCGACAGGTCTATCGCGGGGAGGGTGGAGCAGCTGGTGAGTTTGGCCACATGATCATCGGCCGCCAGGCTCCGATCGCTTGTTCCTGCGGTAGCTTCGATTGCTGGGAGGCGTTTGCTTCGGGCCGGGCGGCAGTGGCCCGTTATGGCCGACTTACAGGACAGAAGATTGATCTCTCTTTGTTGTCCTTTCGGCAGTTGATCGATCGGGCGATCACTGGCGATGCCCAGGCGGAAAAGGCGCTCTTCGAGACGGCGCACAACCTGAGCATCGGCATTTCAAATCTGATTGTCGGATTGAGCCCACAGATGATTGTCATTGGCGGTCCACTCACACGAGCCTGGCCGCTGGTGTCTGAGGTGTTTCGCGAAACGGTAGAAAGAAGTGTGCGGCGCGGATTGCCTCTAGCCCGCATAATTGCTTCTACTTTGGGAGAATCGACAACTCTGATGGGGGCCCTCAGCTTGGTTTTAGCCAGCAAGTTCACCTATGAGCCAGCAGCCTGAGTGCCAGTAAATGCCGGATTGACGAAGGAGGCTTACTGGCGACTCGACTTCGGATCAGCCGCCTTATTGAAGAGCCGAACGTATGCGATCAACCACTCTATCTCGCTTTTAGTAATTTTCTTTCCAAACGCCGGCATTTCATGCTTGCCATTCGTCACTGAGTAGACCAGGCGAGCGTTTGTAGTTGCTTTCCGCCACCATTTCGGATTTGTGAAGTCGGGCACCCCGAGCATCTCGCCGATCGTTGTTGCGCCGTCGCCCTCGCGCCCGTGACACCGGGAACATTTCTCTTTGAACAAAGTCTTCGCGCGCGTTAACTGATCTGATTGAGACTTTGGGCACCTCTGGCTTCTGCTTATCATGGCCGCGGACTCTCGACACCGCGATGAGAAGACAGATAGTTAACGCCACAACGACAGAGGGGATTATGGCCTTGATGCCGGGTCTCATGAGATTGCACAGGTAAAAAGCACCGAACGTTGTTACTACTATCACGTAAGGCAATCAGAGCAAAAGTCCGGGGAGTTAGTGGTTTGAGATTTTACGACCGCCTTCAGCGTTGAATGAACCTGAAATATTGCCGCTATCGCGTCAGCAAAGTTGGCCCACTTCGCCAATGAGTCACGCGTTGACGAGCGTACGCAGGAACGTTAGTATTTCGCCTGTTACCAGTCACATCTCGAGGCTATTCGAAACGACCTTCCGATGGGTGATTCGACCGCTTGCGACAAATAGACCTTAAACAAACCAGCGCTGCGCGGCTGGACACAATCCGCAATATCAATAGACAGATTGTGCTCAATTACATCCGCGAGCGTGCGCCTATTTCGCGCGCCGAACTCGCGCACGAGACGGCCCTGCAGCGTTCCACAGTCTCTCTGATTGTTGAGGAATTGAAGGGCCAGGGGCTGGTTGATGAAACCGAAGGAGAATCCACCGGCGGACGGCCGCCTGTTTTGCTGTGCCTGCGAACCGCTGGGTCGGTGGCTATCGGTGTCGATGTGGGCATCACCCAGACAGTAGTGGCGACATGTGATTTGGCTGGCCGATTTTTACACCAGGAGTCGTTCACCACCTCTCCGAAAGCCAAAACGACATTGAAGAACATTGTCGATGCATCTCGAGCCTTGCTTAGAAAAGAGCAAGGCATTGAAGGCATCGGGATCAGCGTTCCCGGCCTCGTCGATCATTCTACTGGGACAGTTCATTTCGTTCCGCACTTCAAATGGCGCAATTGGAGGCTTGCAGACGAAGTGCGCAAAGCGGTGCGAGTGCCTGTGAAGGTCGACAATGATGCGAACGCGGGCTGTTTGGCGGAGTTGTGGTTTGGCCGGCCCGAGATTCGGGAAACGCGAGATTTCATCTTCGTATTGGTCGAAGAGGGAATCGGAACTGGCATCGTTTTCGATGGCCAAGTCTATCGCGGAGACGCGGGGGCTGCGGGCGAGTTTGGACACATGACAATTGGCACCGGAGCGCCCGTAGCATGTGCCGCCGGCACGCGCGAGTGTTGGGAGGCTTTTGCTTCGGAGCGTGCCAGTCTGGCGCTTTATCGGGTTCGCGCCGGCCGCCGCGCCCGCGGAGTCAGCTTTCGGCAATTAGTTGACAGAGCGCTGGAGGGTGAGCCCGATGCCCGTGAAACCCTGTTGAAGACCGCCCACTACCTGGGCGTGGGCATCGCCAACGTGTTGAAGGCGTTAAGTCCAAGGGTGGTTATTGTGGGTGGGGTGATTGCACGCGCCTGGCCACTAATCGCAGACAGGCTGAAGACTGCAGTTGACGAAAACAGCACCTGCCGTGGACTTCCTTCGGGACTAATTGTGGCCTCAACCCTCGGCGACAACCCACGCGTCATGGGCGCTTTGAGTTTGGTCCTGGCTCGCAAGTTTGCCTCTCCGGTTACGAACTGAAAACGAGTGGTGCCTGGCATTGGAGTTACGCTGAAAACGTTCGCTAATTGCACCAACCCCAGGGAGCAGGCAGGACGATACCATCAGAAGAGCCACCTTGTTGACCCAGAATCATTGATGCTAGACTCCGCGACTTAGAGATCTGTTTCTCCCCATGATGTTTCGCAGCTCGGGTTGGTGCCGAGAGCTGCGTGAAACCGAATCAAGAAATTCCATGCTCGGAACTTTGCTTTTGACCTTAGCTATAGCTATGGTGCCGGTCCAGGATGGCGACGCCGTGCGCCAATCAGAGAGTGACTTTGCGCGTGGTGTCGCCCTGCAACAAAAGGGCGATTTACAAGGCGCGCGTGAGGCCTATGAGGCAGCGCTGCGGGGTGTGCCCAACCGCATTGACGCTCTCTCCAATCTCGGCGTCATTTTTGTGCGCCTTGGGCAATACGGTGAAGCCATCAAGCGATACAACCAGGCCCTCGGGATTGACGAAAAGCAAACTGACATACGATTCAATCTGGGTATTGCTTATTACAAGACTGAGGACTACGAACGAGCACTAAGGGAGTTCGCGCAGGTTGTATCGGCGCAAACTGCCAACTACCAGGCCCGCCTATTACTCGGCCTGTGTAACTACCAACTGAATAAATTGAACGATGCGGTTAGTGAACTCGAAGTGGTTTACACTGCGCAGCCGAACAATGTCGCGGCCGCTTACGCGCTGGCAACTGCTTACCTGGGCCTTAATCAGAGCGATAAAGCTGCGCCGTTGGTGGATAAAGTTTTCCGCCACGTAGAGTCGGCTGAAGCACATTTGATTTTGGGTTCATTCAATCTGGCGGTGAAGCAGTTACCAAAGGCTCTGGAGGAATTCGCGGCCGCCCGCGCTGCTAACCCGAGACTGCCGACACTGCACTCCCAACTTGGCGATGCCCAACTTTTCTCGGGCAACCGTGAGGAGGCGATTAAGGAGTATGCGGCCGAGCTTGAGCTCAATCCCCGCGACTTCAATGCCAACGTTCGACTCGGTTGGATTTATCGCGAAGACAGGCGGCTTGACGAGGCCAAACTGCTGCTGGAGAAGGCGCTGGCTCTAAGACCCGATGACACTGCCGTGCTATATCAGATGGCCCAGCTGGTACAGGCGAAGGGCGCCAATGCCGAAGCCGTCAGCCTGCTCGAACGGGTGATCAACCGAGCCCCGGATTTCACCCCGGCTCATGTTGTGCTGGCGCGTTTGTATTACAAGGTGGGTCGTGCTCCGGATGCCGAACGAGAGCGCGCCACCATTCAAAGACTTACTGAAGAGCAACAAAAAAGAGAGCCGACTCCTGAGTCACGCGCCGCGGAGCTGACACAGCCATCTCTTAGCGTCGTCGATTGGCAGTTACGGGGCGATGAACTGCAGCAGAAAGGTGACCTGCAAGGCGCGCGTGAGGCTTATGAAACTGAGCTGCGAACGAATCCGAAACGGCTGGAGACGCTGGCGGGCCTGGGGGGAGTGTTGGCACGCCTGGGCCAATACGACGAGGCCATCCGATATTATGAGCAGGTGTTGACGATCGATCCCAAGCGGCATGAAATCAGATTAAACCTGGGAATCGCTCAGTACAATAAGGAAGAGTTTCAATCGGCGCAACGTGAGCTGGTTCAGGTAGCCGCAGCCCAACCGTTTAATTATCAGGCCAAGTTTTTTCTCGGTCTCTGTTACCTTCAGTTAAATCAGTTGTCGGATGCTATTGAGCAACTCGAAGCGGTATACGGTGGCGAGCCGGGAAACGTCGCTGCGGCATACACGCTTGGCTCAGCCTACATCACCCACAAACAGTTTGATAAAGCAGAGGAGTTGATCAATAACGTATTTCGACAAAAGGATACGGTCGAGGCCCATGTACTCATCGGTTCTTTCTACGTTGCGACCAGGCAGTTTCCCCGGGCCATCGAAGAGCTTGTGCTGGCAAAGCGATTGAATCCTCAGTTGCCGATGCTCCATTCCCAACTCGGCACTGCTTACCTGGTTTCGCGCAGTCGCGAAGAGGCGGCGACAGAGTTTGAGGCCGAACTGAAAATAAACTCACGCGATTTCAACTCGAACTTTAGTCTGGGGCGAATCTATCGTGAAGATGGTCGATTCGACGAAGCATTGGTCTTGCTCAAAAAGGCGCTGGAGCTGAGACCTGACGATGTGGCCGCGCTTTATGAAATGGCCCATGTGGCGCAAAGCAAGGGCAACAATGAAGAAGCCATCACACTACTCGAACGTGTTATCAAGCTAGACCCTTATCTTACGGCGGCTCATGTTCTGCTGGCACGACTCTACTACAGGCAACATCGTACAATCGATGCCGAACGCGAGCGCGCTGAGATTCAGAGACTGAACGCAGAAGAGCAGAGGCTTTACCAGGAGCGCCAGAAGAAGCCGGCTCAGCCGGGAGCAGGCTCCACGCCCACCCCTACAGGAAACGCAGCAGAGAAGCCATGAGTTTTGAAAGGTAGCTTTGTTTGAACCCACAAATCCTCGCGCGATTCCTCTTCGGATTGTTATTCATGTGCACTCAAGCGGGTGGACAACTTCCGCGCGCAACCGCGCAGCCGGCAGCGCCGGTAACGTTTATAGAAGTATCGCCCAAAGAGAGCGGTATTACCTGGATTCACACTAACGCCGGATCACCCGAACGCTTCTTGCCCGAAACTGTCGGAGCAGGTTGCGCGTTCTTCGATTATGACAACGACGGATGGATGGACATTTACCTGGTAAATAGTGGTGCATCAGATTTCTTCACTCCGAAGGAACCGCTGAAGAACGCGCTTCTTCACAATAACCACAACGGTACCTTTAGCGACGTAACAGACCGGGCCGGTGTGGTTGGTAATACTTTTGGAATGGGTGTGGCCGCTGGTGACTATGACGGTGACGGCTGGCAAGATCTCTACGTTACCAGTTATGGATCGAACATTCTGTATCACAACAACCACAACGGCACTTTTACTGACGTGACCGCGAAGGCCGGTGTGGCTGATCCAGGCTGGTCTACCTGCGCTGTCTGGTTTGACTATGACAACGACGGCAAGTTGGATCTCTTCGCATCCAGCTTTGTTCTTTACAACAAGGAAATGAGTTGCGGCAACAATCGTCTGGGGCTGAAGTATTATTGTATTCCCCGCGTCTTCAAACCGCGCCCGAGCCACCTGTTCCACAACAACGGGAATGGCACCTTTACAGACGTTAGTGATGAGTCAGGGTTTACAAAATCACCCGGCAAGTCCTTCGGAGTAGTGGCCACCGATGTCAATAATGACGGGTTGACCGATCTCTTTGTAGCCAACGACACCATGCCCAACTTTCTCTTCATAAACAAGGGCAAGGGCAAATTCGAAGAAATCGGACTTGAGGCAGGCGTGGCCTACAGTGATGCCGGAGGGCCGCGCTCCGGTATGGGTGTAGATTCGACGGATTTTGACGGGGACGGCTGGCAGGATTTGTTTGTGGCCAACATCGATCAGGAGTTGTTCAGCCTCTATCGCAACCAGAAGAACCTCAGTTTTATCGATGAACCGGGTGAGATCGGTCCGGCGACTCGTTTACTGAGCGGTTGGGGATTAAGGTTTTTCGATTACGATAACGATGGTGATCCTGATCTCTTCCTGGCGAACGGACATCCGGATGATATGGTTGAGACACTCACCACGCGGGTAAAATACCAGGAGCCACTGGTATTGTTTGAGAATGACGGAGGAAGTTTCAAGAATGTGACGGCCACTGCTGGTGCGGTTTTCGCCAAGAGCTTTTCGGCACGCGGAATGACTGTCGGTGACTACGACAACGACGGCGACCTGGATGTGCTCGTTTCCAATAATGGCGGGCCGCCGCTGCTACTTCGCAATGCGGGTGGCAACCGAAACAATTGGGTTGGTTTGGACCTGATAGCCACAAAAAGTAATCCGGCCGCCGTCGGCGCGCTCATTACCTGGCAGGTCGGAGGAGTGAAGCGTAGTCGTCTAAAGACGACGGGTGGCAGTTACCTTGCCTCGCACGACCCACGCGAAATTCTGGGCGCCGGTCCTGGTGGTAAGATCGAAGGCGTTGAGATTCGCTGGCCCAGCGGCAAGATTGACAGGCTCTCGAATCTGCCGATCAACACCTACGTAAGAGTTGTGGAAGGTGGGAGTTTGAAGGCCGAGCAGGGAGGCAACAAGTAGAAATAGCTGGGGCTTAAAAAATGAAGGGAAACTGTTCGACGGAATACGAAGTGACTGCCCAAGTATCGCGACGCCAGACCTGGGCGCCCTCGTCCCTCGCGACTCTAAGTGTTTGCTTGCTTTGCCTGGCCTGCTCATTCACTGCCCTGAGTCAACAGCGTGGCGGCTCGCTTGCGGTTACATCTGCCAAACAGCGGCCCGCGACATCAGCGGCATCCAGTGAAGCTGGGTTCACGCCGGAAGATTTCGACAAACTGGCGGCCGAAGCAGCGGCGGCCCGCGAGGCCGATAAATTGGATGAGGCCGTGGCCCTGTATCGCAAAGCGCTTGGTCTGAGGCCGCAGTGGGCGGAAGGGTGGTGGTACCTGGGGACCCTCTTTTATGATCGCGATAATTATGGAGAAGCAGCCGAAGCGTTCAAACAAACGGCACAGATACAGCAGAAAGCAGGGGCTCCTTGGGCGATGCTTGGCCTGTGTGAATTCCAACTCGCGCGCTACGACGATGCCCTGGTCCACCTCGGCCAGGGCCGGCAGCTAGGCCTGGGCGATAACACCGAGTTGATCCGGGTTATGCGTTTTCACGAAGGTATTCTCTCAATCTTAAAAGGAAACTTTGAGCTGGCGCAGGAGAGGCTTGCTTCGCTTAGTTTTGAGGGTCTGAAGAGCGAAGACTTAATCATAGCTTTGGGACTGGCCTCCCTCCGAATTGGAATGACGCCGAAGCAGGTCGATATTAAGTATCCCGATCGCGATCTGGTTCGGCGCGCGGGACTGGCTGAGCACTTCGCAGCTCAAAAGAATTTGTCCGATGCACAGCGGGAATTTGACATGCTGGTGCGGGATTATGGGCAGGTAGCAAACGTGCAATATGCCTACGGAAGATTCATGATGACCAACCGCGACGACGAACTTGCCCTGGTGGCCTTCCAACGCGAAATTCAGAATTGGCCGAAACATACGTTGGCGCGCTGCCAGATTGCCAACATCAAACTCCGTAACAAAGACATTGAAGGCGGACTGCCGTATGCAGAAGAAGCGGTCAAGATGGCTCCGCGTCTCCCGTTAGGGCACTATCTGCTGGGCCGTTTGCTACTTGAGGCGGGGCAGAGTGAACGTGCGATTCGAGAGCTCGAAACAGCAGCGGAAATGGTGCCAAGTGAGCCAAAGATCTTTTTTGCGCTCGCACGCGCTTACACCAAAGCCAACCGCAAACAAGATGCACAACGCGCCAGGGAAACGTTCTCCAGGCTGAGTCAGGCCGCTCAGACAGCGGGGCAGGAAAGCTCGCTCCCTGATGATAGTCCCGCTTCAGATAAGCCGCAGCCTTGATGACGTTTGACCTTGATAGTTTGGCCCCGTGCGGTACTCCATCCCTGAGGCCAATTCCGTTCCGACTCCTATGTACCACCATCAGAAACGCGCTCCGCTGGCACTGGTTCTTGTCGCGCTCTGCGGTGCGCTGGTTTGGTTCACCCCACCGCAACGATCGCAAGCGCAGGAGCCAGCCATGGGCGGTGGAAATGTCCAGTCGATCACCTCATGGCGTCCAAACAAGAAAGATGCGAAATACGTTGGACCTCAGGCTTGCTCTAAATGCCACGCAGATGAAGTAAGCCAGCACTCGACGGCGATGGGTAAGGCGATGGAACCTGTTGCCACCAGCGTTGTATTGCGCTCGTTCCCGCAGCTCACTTTCAAAAGTGGCCGATACTCCTACGAGATCACGCGCAAAGGGGATCAGAGTCTCTACACGATATCTGACGGTACGAACACTTTCTCGGAGCCGATTCTCTACTCTTTCGGCCAGGGGAAAGCAGGCCAGACTTATGTATTTCGACACGAAGGTGCTTTTTATGAGAGTCGCGTAAGTTTTTACAATGACACTAAGGCCCTGGATTGGACCATGGGCTATCAGCACTCCGCGCCAGCGTCCCTGGCTGAGGCTCCAGGCCGGGCAATCAGTGCGGATGAGGCGCGCGATTGTTTTGGTTGTCATAGCACCGGCGCCATCAGCGGTTTGCAATTGCGGGTTGACCGATTGATTCCCGGTGTGACCTGCGAGGCGTGTCACGGACCCGGTGCGGACCACATCGCTTCGATGGTGGCCAGGAACTTTAAGGATAAGCGCATCTTCAATCCGGGACACATGGGGGCTGACGAGATGTCGCAGGAATTTTGCGGCTCCTGTCACCGCAGCGCTGAGCAGGTGATGACCAACAAGTCTTTGACCGGAATTGTCAGCGTACGTTTTCAGCCGTACCGCATTTTTACCAGTCGGGGACATGATCCAGATGACATGCGACTTCGCTGTACTTCCTGTCACAATCCCCACTCAAACCCTGTTGAGGATCCTGCGTTCTACGATCCGAAATGTTTTGCCTGTCATCGCTCAAGCAGGAGCCTCAAGTCTGCGGATATAGCCAGGACAGAGGAGAAGGAAGGTCGTACCGATAAACCCTGTCCCGTGGCCGAGCGCTTGTGTAGTTCCTGTCACATGCCGAAAGTCGAGGTTCCCGGCTCACATTTTTTGTTCACCGATCATCGCATCAGAATTGTCAGACCCGGCGAGCCGTTCCCGAACTGAGGTCGAAGCTGGTTCACCCGCCAGTACCAGATGGCTACGGCACCACGAGCACACGTTCTGATCGCGTGGCGCTGAGTAATCCCTCCTGCACCGTGACATTCAACTCATATTCGCCCGGTTGAAACTTATCTAATGGGATGGTGCTGGCGTACTGGATGCGGCCGCTTTGGTCCGGCTTTGGGAGGTCATATGAAAGATGACCAACTGCGCTGCCACCTTTGCTGATCGCCAAACTCAGCTTCGGCGCCGCTGTATCACCTGGCGGAGTATAGATCGTGAGAAAGATCGATAATTCCTTGTTGGCAGTCTTGCTCAGCGGTTCGCCGAGATTGGGAAAAACCAGCACTTCACCAAACTGAAAGGGTCCCTTCGTCTTCGAACCACTACTCTCAGATCGTTCGGCGCTCTTGATTAGAACGATGCTGCTGAGTCTCAGTCGATTCTGATCAGCGGCAGGCACGGCGACGGTCCCAGTGTCTATGCTGGATTGGCCAGTGATTGAATCGTAAACGACGGAAGCAAATGTGTAGTGGCCGGGATCCAGGTTCGCTTGACGATAGAAAATGACCTTGACGTGTTTGACGCTTTCTAACTGATCAATTGATCCAGTCAGGATGTACTGATTACTCAGCTTCCTCACCACACGCTGTGTCGCATCCTTGATGAGTACCACGACCGAGAAGTCAGTTCGGTAAGATCGGGTGTTTTTATCGACGGTGAAAGCGACTGAGCCCGCAGGTATCTCCACTACAACGGGTACCAGGCCCAATCTGTCTGACTCAGGAAAACTGAAGGCAGCGACTTCGTGTTAAAGGAGTTGGGTTGGGGGCGGCCGGACAGAACAGCCAGCGCCGGAGCTTCATACGAAAGAACTGGGGTGCCATACGAAGCATCAATAGCATAGTAGCCTTTGCGCGTTTGGACGTCGACGCCGGCTCTGTTTACCTTGAGCGTGATTTGACGGAACCGACCATCATAAGTCGTGTTCTTCGGTGTGTAAGTTAAGAGGTAATAAGAATGCAGATCTTGTGTAACCTGACGTAATCGCGGACCGGGTTCGTTGGTGTTTGCAATCAACACTCCTCCCGTCTCTTTTGCAAGGTCGCTCAGCGCCCCATCCGGATCCGATCGCATAAGTTCTTCGTTGCGTTCCAGATCTTTCATCATCGAACCAAACGCGTCTCTGGGCTGACTTGCCTGCCGCACCCTCGCCTGGCCCAACCTCGTCAGTGCGGCGCCAGTCTGAGCATCATTACTGACCGCGCGAAGACCAGCCGCGTCGACGGAGTAGATGCTGACATTCGCACGGTTAGCATTACTGATTACCGAACGGTAGTGGGACATTACCGTCGTTGGCAACACAACTCCTTCGGAGAAGAATACAAGGGCTTTGCGTCCCGGCAGGCGTCCCATCTCGTTGATAATGGCAAGTAAGCTATCTGTCGTCGCATAGCCTTGCTGGTTCTTCTCCAATCGCTCAAATCCTTCAAGGATGTTCTGAGTCATCGCTGCCAACTGCTGCGCTGCCGCTGCACTGCCGATTGAACTGGAAGGATCATTGCTCTCACCACCGGCGCCGGCACTCTGGTCTATTTGACTCTGAAGTGCGGCCTGTTGATCGGCGAGATCAGCTATTTGGCCGTTCGTTGAAGGATAGGTGGAGGAGCTGTGCGAGACTCCGCGTTCGATTGCTTGCCTCACGAGTGCTTCGTTATTGGTAAAGCGTTGTAGCACCTTCAGGGACAGATCGATGCCGAAAACGCCGACGAAATCTTCCGGCTGCATTCCGCTGCTTAGGTAATTGAGAGCGGCCTCGCGTGCGATTTTACGCGCGTCCGGCGATAGCCGATCGAAAACGAGTGCGAGCGCCCCGATACGGTTCGGATTCCGGGACGCGCTTTCCAGACTTCCTGGGCTGACCGTTTCACTCTTCGTTATTTCAATACCCGTCTTCGCACTTCCAGCATTCGTAGCAGCCACCGCAGGGTCGCGGGTGACCAGCCTGAAAGACCTGACCTGCTGTTGCGCTCCGTCCTCAAAGACTTCAAAATCCGCCGCCGTGAGATCTTTTACTGGCCGTCCTTTCTTGTCCTTCACGACAGCATCGAGGATAACTTCACTTGTGCCGACCACAATCCGATCCACGTCCTGATCCTTCTTGTCTGGTGTTTGGCCCGCAGTCGACACCGGTGAAAGTAGACTTACGACCAATGAAAAAAAACATATAACGTTGACTTGGATCTTCATCCTAAACACCTCAATATTTCTCTCCCGTTCTGATCGGTTCCCCGGCTTGATCAATTACAAACATCACTGCTGTTTTTCTGCCGGGCTTTGGCCTTCTCTGATGGTGATATACCTATCGACTGGGACATTTTTTACCGCCGTCGATTGGCCATTCGGCCAAAGCACGGTTATCGCAGCAACCTTGTCGTTTCGGCCCATCCCAAAAAGAACGCGCCGGTCGGATGCCGAGCAGTAGCTAGTTCCGCCGAGCAATTGTCTGATGCGTTGTCGGCCTCCCGCGCTGATTGTAAGTTTTGCTCCTGTGCTATCACGATTACTTTTCGTGCCGACGAGCTTGATTCCCAGCCAATGGTTCTTGTTCCCACCGTCGTTGCGAAGCAAAACCGGTGGTTCACCTGCGTTCAGCAACAGTAAGTCAGAATCACCGTCATTATCAATGTCACCGACGGCCAGGCCACGTCCCAGATAGGATCTCTTGAGCGGCGCGCCGTGCTCTCCTGCTACCTCTCGAAATCCTTTGCCGGTATTCTCAAATAGAAACGGCCGCTCGGCATAGGTAGTTTCAGGAAAGACCTTGTTGATGGGTTCGAAGGGGTGCCCGTTGAGGACAAAAAGATCGACGAGACCGTCATTGTTGTAATCGAAGAAGCGAGTGCCGAACCCGCTCATTAGATAGCTGATCTTACCCAGCCCTAGTTCGTTAGTTGTTTCCTCGAAAGTACCATCCCCATTGTTGTGCCAATAGGCGTTCGTCTGCTGCGAAAAGTTGGTGACAAAAACATCCTGGAATCCATCGCCGTCGAGATCTTCAGCGTCCACGCCCATGCCGCCCCGAACCTCGGCATTTGGATCTAGTGCACAGTCGGCCTCCAGGGCGACCTCAGAAAATGTTCGGTCACCGTTGTTGCGAAAGAGAAAGTTAGGCGTGCCGTCGTTGGCTTGAAAAATATCGGTTTTTCCATCGTTGTTGTAGTCAAAGGCAATTACGCCCAGGCCCTTTCCGATATGTTGGGCAATGCCCGCCTGCCGGCTGACATCTGAAAAGGTACCGTCACGATTGTTGTGGTATAGCACACTAGCTGAGCCCTTGAATCTTGCCAGATAACAGTACGGCCGGCCTTCAAAAAAATCGCAAGCGACTTGACCGTCGGGATCGAAGCTTAAATAGTTGCAGACGAACAGATCGAGATACCCATCATTGTCGTAATCGAAAAACGCGGCGCTGGTCCCCCATCGCTTGTTGTCCACTCCCACGCGAACGGTTACATCGGTAAAGGATCCGTTGCCGTTGTTTAGATAAAGCTTGCTCGCGCCATATCCCGTGATGTACATGTCTGGCCAGCCATCGTTGTTGTAGTCACCAACGGTGAGACCCATTCCCAACATGCTGTTTTTGATGCCGGCGCTTTCGGTCACTTCACTGAAGCTGCCATCGCGGTTGTTGCGGTAAAGTGCGTCGTTGAGTTTGAGTCGCCGATCTGCCTGCGGGGTTTGTGAATAGCAAACCAAATAAATATCGAGGAATCCATCGCCGTTGTAGTCAATGAAGCCTCCGCCTCCTCCCATCGTCTCAATGAGATACCTGGTGCCTGGGGCCAGTGTTCTAAATCCCCACTTGATCCCCGCCGAGCTGGTAATATCAACAAAATCGATCTTCTTTGAATCGTTCGTGGCTCGCTGTCCCGAAATGCCTTTTGCAAACGGAAAGCTCATGCAGATCGCAGAAATAAGCCAGACGAAACGAATAGTCTTCATGGGAACTCAAGTTGATCACGAACTCGCCTGCAAACGAACGAGCATTGGACATTGGCAGTTTGATTCGATTAGTCAAAGGATAAAATAGCTCTCGAACAATTGCTCACACAACAGTCGGATCATACGGCGCTTTCAGTAGTATTAGATGAGTCAAGTTTAAATGTTATTCAGTTAGCTCGGTTTCCGTTAGGTGCTTTAGGTTATCACTCCAGCCGAGCAGGATGTCCATGAATTTGGATGCTTTTCAGATTCTCCAATTGCCTAGTTCAACCCTCCCTCCTCGTTGATTTAAGAATCGAAAGGACTTGGGATCCTAAACTGGACTCGCAAGGCGACAGTCAACATTGAGTGGTGAATCCTTGAGGCTTAGGGTTCGATGTTGCTTAAAACATATTCGTAGTGCAACAGCGTTCATTGATTCACCATTTTTGCATCGTCTTTTGATTCACTAAAAGCTCGAATCTGAAAAAGGTCTTGACAAAGAGATCGCGCCGTGGTAATTAGGCTTTTGTTAGGTCTTGCAACAAAGCTTTTTTTCATTCGAAACCAAAAAATTGAGACTGATTCCCGCGGCGCTGTAGCGGAGTATTGAGTCGATAGTATTTGTTAGCTGACTCATCGCGGGTGTCTTGCTATTACGCCGAGGGAAATGTAATCGGGACTATGCTGCGCGTTGTCCGGGTTGCATTTCCAGCCAGCGGCGGAGCGGGGATCCCAAAGGTTCATTGTGAAGCCAGTCAAGAATATCAAGCGGTCTTGAAGACGAAGTCAACCCTGTCGCAGTCTGTTGGAGGATTCTCATGTTTCTCAAAGGACAGCCGAAGGTCGCCGTTGAGTTGGAAAATGTCGGGCGCTTGAAGGTGAGTATTGGCGCAGGCGCTTACGCATTGCTTTGCATATTGTTTTTGTCTTGCACTGCAACCGTCTCATTTGGCCAGGGAACGAACAGTACTCTGCGAGGAGTAGTAAAAGATCCCAGAGGGGAACTTGTCCCCAACGCGGCTGTTACGCTCATCAGTGTCGATCGTGCCGATGAACGGCAGGCAAAGACGAACAACGAGGGCGCGTATGTTTTTACCGCGGTTGCGCCAGGCAAGTATAACGTCAAAGTCGAAGCAGCTAATTTCAAGACGGCAACCACAGACGTTTCAATAGCACCCACTGAGACCCGTAGCGTTGATGTGACATTAGAAATCGGAACTCCCAGCGAGTCAGTAACCATCACTTCGGAAGCGACACAAATCAAGACGGATACAGGTGAGCGTTCAGACACGCTGACGGCAAAGCAGATCGATAATCTATCGATCATCGGCCGAAGCGGATTGGAGCTGCTGCGTATTCTGCCTGGCGTCGTGGGTCCTGATCCGGGTGACCCTAATGCCGGAATAGATCGAGTGACGTTCGGAGGTGGCGCGAATGCCACGGCGAACTACACGGTCAATGGTATCCGGGGCCAAAACAACAGCGTTAGCATTGACGGTTCGCGCGTCGTCGACATTGGAGCAAATAACGGGACCATGATCACGCCTAATGTGGATATGGTCCAGGAAGCAACCATTAAGAGCAGCAATTATGCGGCCGAGTATGGGTCGGGCGGTGTTCAGATTTCGTTTACTACCAAGGGCGGCGGTAAGGATTTCCATGGTGAGATTTACGATTACATTCGGCCAGAAAAGCTGCAGGCGAATGATGCCTCGTCAAGGACAGCCGGAATTGCCAAACCGCATACAAGCTTTAGCTATCCCGGCGGCAATATCGGTGGTCCGATGATTTTGCCTTTCAAGGACTTCAACAAGAACCGCGACAAGGCCTTCTTCTTCGTTGGATTTGAAGTGCAACGGCAAAAGCCTGATCGCGGAGCAAAGTTTGGCACCGTTCCAACGCAGGCGGAACGAAACGGAGATTTTAGCCACTCGCTGGCGCTCAATACCGGGCAATACGGAAATCACCTCTGTCCACCAGACACGATTGGCTGGTCTGACTGTAATGGCGGCGGCGGCTTGGGAGCGGACGGTGGAGCAAGGTCACCAGTGCCGAACGGAAACTTCGTTCCCTATAGAAATGCACTGGGGGCGGCATTACTAAACTTTTATCCGCTCCCCAATTTTGTTCCAGCACCGGGAACCGTATTTGCGAGTCAGGGTCGTAACTACGCCTCAAACTTTGTCTCGCCAGAGAACCGAACCGACCTCAAGATGAGGTTTGATTACAAGGTTACCGACAATACCAATGTTTATCTGCGCCTCGCTCGTGAGAGCGAAAGCGATGATAACCCTTATGGGATTTGGTGGGGTCCTTCCAGCTTTGAGCTCCCAAGTCACTTAGTTGGGAAGAATCTGGGTAAATCAGCTGCTGTCAACATCACCAGCGTGCTGAGCCCGACTATGACTAATGAAGTCGTATTCAGCGCCAGCAAGCTCAAACTTGACTACGATTACAGTGACCCATCGAAGGTCAGCAAGTCAGCACTGGGAGTACAGAATCTGAAACTGCCATGGGATACGTCCGGCAGAGCTGTGACCCCCTACGCTTCCGTCCAACTAATTAGTTGGGAAGCCAATAACGCCAATATGTGGGAGCCCGGAGGTCTGCCGCTATTTGCCATCAATGACAGCTATTCGGCTCATGAGACGTTATCCAAGGTTTACAACAATCATACGCTGAAATTTGGCGGGCTAATTGAGCGGGCTACCAAAGTTCAGAATCTGAATAGTGATGTGGAGGGACGCCTCGAATTTGAGGCCGGCTCGGCCAGGACTTCCGGCAATGCTTTCGCCAATCTTTATTCCGGCCGTATCAATAGCATTCTGCAGAGCACCAATGTTCCAGTTGGGCACTACAAGCTTTGGACGTTCGAAGGATATGGCCAGGATAGCTGGAAATTGAGGTCCAACATAACAGTTGAATATGGGGTGCGCCTGGCATTCTATCCTAACAATACTGAGCGCACCGGCTTGGCAACAGTTTTTGATGCGGCGGCCTATGACCGTAACGTCGGAGCTTTCCCCCTTAACGCTCAGGGCAAGCCGGATCTCTCCAAACCAAACGGTTTCCTGACTTTTGCGAATGGACAGATTCCGAAGGGTGTCTTCAGCTCGAACCCGCCGGTGTACGTGGCTCCTCGACTGAATGTGGCGTGGGACGTTTTCAAGGATGGCAAAACAGTTCTTCGGGGCGGCGGTGGTGTGTTTTATAATCGTGTACAAGGCAACTATCAGTATGCGATCCAGACTTTGGCGCCTAACAAGTTGGCTATTGGCGCCGATAGTTGGGGGACCGCTAATAACGACATCACCCTGAGTAACCTGACGCAGTTTGATCCTTTAACCAACAACCCTGGGCCAGCTTGCCACTGCATAGACGCGGGCACTTCCCAGGATCGCAACTCGAACCGTGTTCCACAGATAATCACCACGAGTTTGTCCCTGGCGCGACGGTTACCCTTTCAAAATGTTTTGGAAGTGGCCTATGTGGGTACTTTTGGCAGACACCTGCCTCAAAGAGTGGGCCGTAACTTCATTCTCGATTCGAGGACCTCTGGTATGTTGGGAAATGCCAACATGGCGGATCCAGTGCAGCGCGCCGCTGTAGCTGCCAACAGCGCCTTCTTTAATGCACAGTTGCCGTTCCCTGTATATGCAGGGAATGGCGGTGGGGTCACGCTGGAGGAGTTTAATGGTATATCGGCATACCACTCGATGCAGGTGACCTTGAACCGGCAGCTTGGCAAGAGCCTGCAATACTTCCTGACTTATACTTTCTCGAAGGCACTCGGCACCACTTCGGTAAATGAGTCTGATGGAGACCAGATAGTAGATCCACTCGACGCCCGCGGACGGAGCTTTGGGGTCCTGCCTTATGACAGGACCCACATTCTTAATTTTTCCTACAACTACGATCTGCCAAAGTTGGCGCGTGGGGGACTGGACAATAAATTTATGCGGGGCCTGTTGAACGGTTGGCAGATGTCCGGCATTACCACCTATCAGAGCGGCAGACCAATGCACGTTAAGTTTACCGGCGCCGCAACTGGCGATCGCGTTTTGTTCTCGTGGTTTGGCAATAACGCCGCGGCCGGTGGCAATGCGCTGGGTGCTTCAGGCATTGCGCCGATAGTTTTACGAAATGCGACTACCGGAGACACCAATATAAATGGGAGATACGTAGATCCAGCTGCTTTTGCAGTGCCTTCCTTTGGCACTAATGGGCCGGCACAGTCGCCGTTCTACATTAGGGCTCCCACGACACACAACTGGGATGTGACGTTCTTCAAGAATTTCAACATCAGCGAGACTAAGAAACTCCAATTCAGGACCGGCTTCTTCAATGTCTTTAACGAGTCATTTGCGAATCCGGATTTGGGTGACATCTTCGGGCTCTCCGGTGGCAGCCTGAGCCTGAATACACTGACCAACTACGATCCGCAATACGTTGGCAACGTGTGCTTTCAAATACCGATAGGCACGCCAAATGGTAACGGCACCGTTCCGGCCGCGGGCAACCCTATCCCACTCCGAGCCGGGGGCAGCGTTGCCGTAAGCGGTATCTGTGATCCAACTAAGGGCTTTCAGATCGATCCAAATTCTTTAAGTAGCTTTGGGAAGGTTCTAAACAAGCACGGTCACCGCAGGATTGAGTTGGCATTGAAGTTCTATTTCTAGGCTCGGTCTCAATACTCGGTAATGACTCTGGTGCGACTTGAGCTCAGCTCTCTTCGCACCAGAGCTGTTTTGATTTGAGTCTGTTCTCGATTCCCGCAATCTGGTATTTTGTTTACTTATTGGCGGCAGAATTAAGACTCAATCGTTGTTGGTGTTAGATTCTCCGGCGTGACTGGATGATTGATTCCCGTCGATTGGAGTATGTCTCTTGCCGAATCGACGTCTAGTTTTCCTATGTCTTTATTCGGCTTCCAGGAAGTTCGCCGGGGCACTCATACTTGTGGCCCTGGCTTGTGGTTACGGACAAAGCCAGCAACCGCCATTACCGACGCAGCCCCCTCTACCACTGCGAATCTTTAATATCGAAGGACAAGTTTCTCTTCCTGACGGCCGGCCTGCACCGCATGCATTGGTGACGCTGACCGCTAGCGGAACGCGTCGGCAAACCTACAGCGGCGAAGAAGGACGATTCGAGTTTCCCGCGATGGAGGCCGGAAGCTACAGCTTAACGGCTACCACCATTGGAAATATCCAGTTGATATCCGAAACTGTAGACACCAACACAAACCGGACCGCCACGAACAAGCTGAACATTAATCTGATCCTTCGCGATGCGGAAGCGCCGATCAAGTCCAGGCCCCGAATAATCACCCCAGCAGAAGCAGCGCAACGGATTCCAAAGGAAGCGCGTAAAGCCTTCCAACAGGGAGTCAGACTCAAGCAGGAAGGCGAGCGTGACCAGGCACTGTTACGATTCAATAAAGCGATTGACCTGTTCCCGGAATACTTCCAGGCACTCTCGGAACGAGGCGATCTTTATGTTTTCCAGCGTAAACTGGACGAAGCTGCAATGGATTTTGCAGTCGCCTTAACAATTGACCCTCAATATGGCCCTGCCTTACGCGGTTCCGGCTATTGCAAACTTGAAAAGAAAGAGTTTGCTCAGGCGATTGATGATTTTGATCGATCAATCTCAGCCGAGCCTGAGAATGCCAACACCTATCTGTTACTCGGGATTGCTTATCTGGAGTTGGATCGGCGAGAACCTGCCCGGCGTGCTTTGCTAAGGGCGTTAAGCTTTAGTACGCAATCCGTGCCGCGGGCTCATATATATCTGGCTAACCTCTATGCTCTAGAGCACCAATACCAACAAGCAGCCGATGAACTTCGCAGTTATCTTGATGCAGAACCGGCGGCTGCTGACGCAAAAGTACTGCGCGACATGGAGGCCAGGTGGCGCGCAAGGGTGGCGGTACGCTAGACGCGTGATCGAATGTGTCGAGCGAAACGCGTTCAGACTTCATTATGGTTTGGCCAAGGCCGGAGGTGGAACTAATTGGATCGACTGAGGAGAATTATGTCATGAGGACAATGACGTTAGCGTTTTCTTCCTGTGCGGTGGCTTTTTTGATCGTCTTTTTGGCCGATGGTAATCCGGCGTCTTCAAAGGCGATGGCCCAGTCAGACGAGAGGTTAGTATATGCCGACTTTGACATAGTCAAAGACAATCGACCGGTAAGCAGCCGGGGCGGCTATATGCAGTTATTTGCCGGTTCTGAGAATCCGGGCAATCCGGCTAAATTTACCGGCATGCCGGGACTCAATGACGCGCCTGAATTGGTTAGGCTCAAAGCGGATGATCCTAACAAGGCCGGTACGTTCAGCTATGTATTATCCTCGCCGAACAACTATGCCAGCGTTACGCTGGATATACATGGATTGCCTGACCGGGACGGGAAACCGGTATCCGAAGATGTTAGCGGCTATAAGAACCTGACCTTTCAAGTGTATGCCAAGGGCACCCCTCCGCCAACCGGCGTCCAATACCTGCGTGTAGAGTTGACCAGTCGTGGACAGGGTATGAATCTTAACTACGGCTTTCCGCAGGCGGCCTTTAAGCTTAGTCCTACCGGTTTCAATACCTACAAGATTCCGTTGAAATCATTGGCCCAACCTTCGTGGGTACAGGACCACGTCGATACCAGGGAATTGTTGAGGAAGCTGACATCGGTGCAAATTAGTGTGTATTGCGACCAGTGCACCCCGACAAATGGAACGCTCGTGATTGACAATGTCATTTTCACAAATTGACTTCGAGGATTGTTCCTTCGGCTGTCTGAGTTGTCGCTCTCAGACTTCGGCAGCGTTCGATACCTGAAGGTTGCTCTAAACGAAACTCGTAAGTCGGTTAGGGCTGGACCAATTTACCAGGATACTGACCTTGTGATGCGGCATTAAGCCGTTCAGCTAACATGGTAAGAGTCTGGCGCCCGGATCCCTGGGCGCGCGTCCCGGCAACGATCTCCTGAGTACCACGGAGGTTGGTTTCGAGCGAAGCGTGCAGTTGGTTGATGACGTTGTAGTCCGAAGTACTAATTCGAGACGGGAAGAAATTGATCAAAGAGGTTTTTGGTGTCTGTTTGGTGTCTATTATAGGAGAGCACCAGCGAGACTAAAGAGAATGAGAGAGACTTTGGAGAAATTTCTTTAATCGAACTGAGTGAATGAGTTGTGGGCAACTCGCTCGCACAGAGTAGGTTAGAGGCAGCGGTGGAGTCGAGTCCCCCCTTCGGCAAATCCACTAAGTCACAGTGCTACAATAATTTACAGGGCAGAAGGGAGGGTTCGAAGTCCTTGCGCGGCACCTCCGCAATAGTTCAAACAGGACCAAAACACGACAGGTAGTTACAGCTACAGCCGTAGCTTGGTGTCTACCTACACTCATAATAGACATCGCTTAATCTATGCGCCGGCCCAAAGCCGTTCTGGGAGTCGCGTAGCTCATTTGGCATAGTACTGCCTCAACCCTACGGAGGGGAACTTAGCGGCACGGATGGCAATTTACCGGATTGCGAAGAACTCACGGGAACGCTTATTGGACGCTTACGCTTATTGGACGCTTAATGGACGCGCGTGGTTCTGCCTGTGGATCTTCTTTCGGCGGTCAGTTATGTACCAGGGCAATACTGAAAGCATCGCTCTTTGCCAATGCGTGGGAGATTTCTTTCGATACTGTTCGTCGTAGGTTTTTCTTTACGATTGCAGGTTCTTTCAGTCTGTCGGTGAGAGAGTTCCATGCTAACCCAAGGGCCATCACCAATTCGCCGTCAGATTGAAGAACGATGTGGGATGAATGGAAGTAAGAAGGCTGGAGAAGCAGGCAATCAGGTTTCCTACTGCCTCTACTGCCAACTGCCTACTTCCTAACCATTCATCCCTCATCCTCAAACCAGTCCCACCAGCGCTTTTATTCTATTGAAAAGCGCGGGTCGAGACACTCGTGGCACACCCGCTTCCAATAACATTTCCGTTGACGTCAAGGACGTCATTTGTTGCCGTTGAGGTGTAATGATCACCCGTCTCGTCGAGTGTGAGGGCCGCCCTTACAACCCCGCTTCCGATAAACGAGCCGGCCGCATCGAATCGCATGAAACGTTGGGCGAAGGAATACTCGTTCCAGCCCTGCTCGCGTTTCCAAATTCCGTTACCGGGACTTCGAAATATACTGGGGCCGATAGTTTCTAACAATGTTCCTCCCATTGCGAATGTCAACTGAATTTGGGATGTGGCGGCTATCGGCTCGCCGGTGTCACAGTTTCTGCGAGTGACTTGCGTGACCCACACACCGACAAGACTTGGTTCATGGCCTTCGTCACTTTGGCCCGAGACCGAAATTTGCGTGCCGCCAACCAGCACCAATAGTGCCAATGCTGTTCCTGCGATCGATTTTAAGAATGTGGTTTTCATTTTTTCTCCTCTGCTTTCGAAATTTCGGCGCCTTTTTGTATCCTTTGCGGCCGATGGGTGGGATAATGGTGGGACACAAAGCTGAAAATCTTTCTGTTTAGCCTGAAATTTATGGAGTTTTCTGAAGTCGATGAAATTCCAAGCGGAATCAATAGTTTACGAGTTTGATAATTTTCGAATCGATTCGGGAAAGAGACTGCTTTCGAACGGCGGTCCCGAGCCGATACCGCTTACACCGAAAATACTCGACACCCTTTTGTACCTCGTCAGCCACCACGGCACGGTAATCGACAAGGACGAACTGATGTCTGCCATCTGGCCAGACACGATAGTCGAAGAAAATAACCTCAACAAAAACATCTCGGTCCTGCGTCGCGTTCTAGGAGAACACCCGGGCGATAGCCGCTACATCGTTACAGTGCCGGGCAAGGGCTATAAATTTGTCGCACCGGTCACCGAAAGATCGATAAACGCGGAAGTTGTCTCAGACGGCATGGTGCCGCGTTACGATCCACTGCGGGCAAACAAGGTTAACGAAGAAGAGCGTACAAATTCCTCGCGTCTTCGTTATTGGCTTGTTGCGGCTCTGGGGTTAGTTTTGTTTACGGCGGCGTTTTATATCTGGCGAGGAGCTTCCTCGCCAAGCACCGGGCGCATCCGTTCGATCGCCGTGCTTCCTTTTAAGCCAATGGCAGCGGAGTCTAGCAACGAAGCGATGGAGTTTGGCATCGCCGACAGCCTGATCACGCAGTTAAGCAAAGGCGACCTCGTCGTTAAATCATTTAGCGGAACACGGAAGTATGCGGGCGCCGACGTTGATGCTGCAGAGGCCGGACGAAGCCTTGACGTTGATGCGGTGCTTGATGGAAGCATCCAGTTTGCCGACGGTCGCATCCGAATTTCGACGAGGCTGATCAGATCCGCAGACGGAAAGCAGATCTGGGCAGACAAGTTTGATGACGAAATGCGAGATGTTTTCACGGTCCAGGATTCGATAACAGAAAAGGTTGCCGCTGCCGTGAACGCAAAGCTTAATAGAGGGGCTCGCAAACACTACACGGAAAACGTCGAAGCTTATCAGCTTTATCTCAGGGGCCGTTTCCACATTCAGAAATTGACTACGCCGGAGATCGAGAAAGGTGTCAGTTATTTGCAGCAGGCTATTGACACTGATCCGTTCTACGCCCTCGCTTACGCTGAGATCGCCGAGTCATATCGCGCACTCGCTATGGCCGGCGAAATGTACCCAGGTGATGTTTTGCCGAAGGCAAAAGAGGCGGCGCAGAAGGCGGTCGAGCTTGACGATTCACTCGCCGAAGCCCATAGCAATTTAGGTTTTACGGTTTTTTTGTATGACTGGAACTGGGCTGAGGCGGAAAAGCACTTAAAGCGCGCTTTAGAACTCGATCCAAACAGTTCGATGGTTCACTTCGCCTATTTTAATTTCCTTGGCGGCATGGGGCGACGCGAGGAAGCTCTCGCGGAAATAAAACGAGCAAGGGAAATCGAACCGCTTTCACCATTTATCAACGCGTTTGAAGCAGTGTCTCTCAGCGGCGCTGGGCAGAAAGATGCGGCACTGGATAGAGTGCGGATCGCAATCGACCTAAATCCGAATTTTTATTTTGCCCATATGATCGCGGCCGGTATTTATAGCAGTAAAGAAATGTACCCTGAATCTATTGCCGAAGCACGACGGGCAAAAGAGCTCTCGCCCAACCAAACCTGGTCGGATGTCGGACTTGCCGGCGTCCTGATAAAAGTCGGCAAAATTGATGATGCGCGCGCGATCCTTAATGAGATGCTGCGGCTTTCGGAGTCGCGTTACGTTCCACCTTTTAATATTGCGATCGTTTGCAATGCACTCGGCGAAACGGACCAAGCTCTGGCCTTTCTGGAGAAAGGTTATCAACAGCGTGATCCGAAAATGACTTTTCTGAAAACAGATCGGAGATTGAATAACCTTCACGAAGATCCCCACTTTCAGGACCTTATGCGTCGCGTTGGTTTTTAGTGAGAACGGGGAGACACGATTGCGTTTCATCGCGCCGATCAATGACCCCGGCGTAGAAGGTGACGGAGGAACTCGTCATGAAAACCTCCTCAAGGTTGCTCATGCTTGCCGTTTTAGTTGCTTTGGTCAGTTCTGAAACTCTTTTTTCCCAATCAACAACTGGGACCATTTCCGGCACTGTCGTGGATGAACGCGAGGCTGTGATCGCTGGTGCAGCCGTAACCTTGAGGAATACGGAGACCGGCTTTTCGCGCTCCACGACCACCAATTCCGATGGCCGCTACCGCTTTGAAAACGTGCCAACGGGAATTTACAAGGTAATTGTCGAGGCCCCGACCTTCGCAAAATACATCCAAAACGGCATCACGCTGGACGTGAGCCAAAATGCCGTCGCGGATGCCGCTTTAAAGGCCGGAAGCGTCCAAGAAAGTGTTACGGTTAATGAAAATGCGTCATTGCTGAATACCTCAACCGCTGAAGTGAGCACTCGTTTCGACGAACGGCGGTTGTCGGAACTGCCGATCTCGGCTAACCGAAATGTCCTCAATGTATTGCTTTCCGTGCCGGGCGTCAGCCAACTCGGCCCCGGCCAGGCAGCTTATGCGGTCGGTCTAAGTTTTTCGGCAAATGGCGGCCGGATTCGTTCGAATAACTTCACGATTGATGGTCAAGACATGAACGACCCAACCTTTACCGGCGCTGATGTCGCGCTAAACAATCCGGATGCGATCCAGGAAGTGATCATCATTACCAATCAATTTAAGGCAGAATACGGACGCAATTCGGGCTCGGTTGTAAATTTCGTGGGCAAATCCGGGACTAATAATTACCACGGTTCTTTGTTCTGGTACCACAACAACGAATATTTGAATTCGTGCAGTAACCTCGATAAGGTGGCAAGCGGTGCTCCAACGGGTTTTTGTAATAAAAATGCGGCAACGGACGAGCGAAAACGTGCTCCGCGCCGGCTTGAGAATCAGATTGGCTTCACTTTCGGTGGCCCGTTAACACTTCCCTGGTTCGGTGATGGAGACGGCCCAAAGGTTTGGACAGGCACCGACAAGACTTTCATTTTCGGTGACTATCAACGGTGGTCGGATCGGGCACTTGTATCCGGCACAACGCTAAAGGGAGCACCAACGGCCGATGGACGAGCCGTGTTGCAACCGTTCGCGGCGACTCGTCCGCAAGTTCAGGCTCTGCTGGACTTTGTACCTGCGGGGACCCCAAATGGAACTTTTGCAACCTTTTCCGGCGCTCCGCGACTTGTCGAATTGGGTGATCTGACCGGCTCAGCGTTGTTTGTATTTGACGACCGCCAAGGGTCAGTGAGACTCGATCACCGCCTGAACGACAAGAATCTCCTTTACGGCCGTTACCGATTCGATTCGCAGGACTCATCCGGGGGAGGTCAGGTAACACCGCCCGGGCTAACAACCGCTAGCCCGTCAAGTTCGGGGGCTGCAAACATTGTCCTGAACAGTGTCCTTTCGAGTAAATTTTCCAACGAGGCACGAATCGCATGGACGCGATTCAGTGCGGCGAACGATGCCCAGTACCCATTATCGAAGACAATTCCGTCAATAGAGATTGTCGGATTGGGGATGGTTAATTCTTTGGTATTAGCAGGCGGGGGTCGTACTGCCATCGGCTTTCCGTCCAACCTGCCGGGTGCTCGGACTACTGGTATTTATCAAGCAACCGACGCGTTCTCATATGTCACCGGTAAGCACAGCATGAAGTTTGGCGTTGAAATGCGTCGGACGGATGCCAGGCTCGCTGTCTTCCTCAACACCAGAGGTAGCCTGACATATACCTCTCCGTCACCGCCGGCGGGAGCCCCGGTCGATATTTCGAATTTCATAAACGATAGTGCATTATCAGCCACAATAACGCTGCGGATACCTGGAGGCGACACCGTCAGTTTTTATCGCTGGTGGGAACTTTACGCCTTTGCTCAGGATGAATGGAGGATTCGGGATAACTTTACATTGACGTACGGGGTTCGTTACGAGTATCCCGGCGATCCCTTCAGCTATTTGAGGGAAGTGAATAAACGGGTCCTGGCCGCGAACGACAACAACCCGGCATTCCGGTACAGTCCTCAACCGAAGACCGATACCGATAACTTTATGCCGCGTATCGGCTTCAACTGGAATCCGCGTACAAGGGGAAAAGGAGTTCTCGGCTTTATTACCGGTGGCGACAAGCTCGTAATTCGCGGTGGTTATTCGCGCACCTACGACGCGAATTTTATTAACATCCCCCAGAATGTGGCCAGGTTCTTTCCCTTTGTCGCAAACCAGAGCGTTTCCCTGAATGGAGCTTTCGCGGCCATACAGAATACAACAGTACCGAACATAACGCAGCCGAATCGTTTGGCGAGAACGATAGTTTCGGAAGATTTTCGCGCGCCGGCGGCCGATCAATTTTCTCTCGAAATACAGCGCGAAGTGGCCAAAGACATCGTGATGAAAGTTGGATACGTAAGGACGCGTGGAACGGGACTGATGCAGACTGTCGACGGGAATCCGTGCCTGCCCGGTCGTAATTGTCGCGGTATCTTCGGCAATCGTGTGAATCCGGATATGGAGATCGTCATCTTATATACCAATTCGGCCAGCTCGACTTACGACGCCCTACAGATAAGTTTAACAAAGCGCCTTAGTAATAATTTCAGTGCTGGACTGCATTACACATGGAGCACTTTCATCGACGATGCCTCCGATGTCTTCGCTCCTTCTACATCCGAAGCTGGCGTTGCGCAGGACCCTTTCGATCGTCGCAGCGATCGAGCTCGGTCGAGCTATGATCGTCCTCATCGTTTGACGGGTAATTTTGTTTATGAGCTTCCGTTCTATAGGCGGCAAAATGGATTTGTCGGCCGTCTTCTAGGTGGTTGGCAGGTCAATTCATTCTTCACCTTCCAAAGCGGGGCTCCCTTTACTGTCTCGCTTGGTGCCGACCCTGCTTGCGCCGTATGCGGACTCAGTAATTCGGTTCGTCCGAATTTAAATACAAACTTAGACCTATCCAGCATGACGATCAGCGAAATTCGGGCTGCTGGTGGTGCAAGTCTTTTCGGACCGCTTTTCCTCTCCGCCGGACAACGCGTGGGAAATGCCGGCCGAAATATTCTGCGGGCTGACGGTATCAGACTGGTCGATTTTGGGATCATCAAGAACACGCAGCTAACGGAAACCGCTCGGATCCAGTTGCGGGCCGATATGTTCAACTCTCTCAATTCCCGCAATTTCGGCATTCCGAACGGCTCAATTAATTCAGGAGCGAATTTCTTGAATCAGTGGGCGACCAATGGCGGAAACCGGCGGATTATTTTGGGTGCGAGGCTGGTCTTTTAACCTCAATAAGATGGCAGCCTCGTCGCCTGCTTTGATCCCATACGACTGATGATCGCGGAAATGGCTTAAGGCTTTGCAGCGTCGAGCGCAGCTTTCTGAGTGATTTCGGCACCGGAAATGCGGCCGTTGAACTCAACTGTTACGAGGCGCAATGTTTTTTAGGACCTCAACGACCGCCTTGGAAGGTAGATCACGCGCAAGCGGATCAAAACGATTGTCTTATCGACCATGGTGGCGTAGTGCTTCACAGCTAAGGAGGCGAAACTTTCGAGTCCAAACGGAGTCCATGGTGTTCCGTTTTATCCCCCCAGTCCTCGTTATCCGCGCGGCTCGATTAAGCGGGAAACTATCTTTAGAATCACAAGTTATAGGGAAGGGAAGTTTTAGGGCTCATCAGAGGAAATTCCCCCCTTCGGCAAATCAATAAGCCTTTGTCATTTAATGGTTTACAGTACGGATCGGAGGGGTTCGATGTCCCGGCTCGGCATCTCGTAATAAGTTAATCTTCTTTCTTATTAACCACTCTTTGTCATTGTAGGAGCCGATGAGATCAACGCCCCCCTCCCTTGTGCGCTTCGCTACCTCAACTTCGAAGTTCTTTTTCTGCAAAAGAAACCAAATAAGCCATTGGAAGTCATATCTATCAAGTCGCAAGATAAACTTATCAAGCGACCATTCGTTTTTCTTTGTTACCAAATACCTGTGAAAGTAAGAGCCATTGATCCGCTACGCTTTTCCACCCCTCGTTCCCGAAATACTTCGTCAGGTTCAAATCGTCTTGTTGAATTGCATTTTGAATGGCAGCGTGTGTGAGAATCAATAATACCGGTGAGCTGAATTCAACGTTGGCATTCACAGTCCTGCTGCCCGAATCGAGTTTTTAGTAGCGACAAGCAGCGCTGCGAGCAACAACAGTTTCTTGCGACTCATCATGGATGTACTTACCTCCTAACTTTCTTCACCTAAAATACCTTTTACCCGGGCTGAATATTCCCGCGTTCTTTAAGCGGCGGTGCATGAGTGAGCGGCGGTCGATTTCTAGACAATCGCATCGAGACGTCACCATGAAATGCAAAAGGGCAACTCCGAGAAGTCACCCTTATGCGCCTTGCTCGTGTGTGTAAGTCTCTTAGAAAACGTAGCGAACCTGGAACTGTCCTATGCGTCCAGCGTTTACATTACCGATGTTGAGATTTCCGGAGTTTAACCGGAAATCGTTGAACGTGGTGTCTGTCACGTCACCCGTGCCTGGGGCAAACTGCGGGGTATTGAACGCATTGAAGTAGTCAAAACGAATCTCGAATCTATCAGCTTCCAACCGGGTGAAACCGAGGTTGATTGCTTTCGTCAAGCTAAGGTCCAAACGGTTCTGTGTCGGGCCACGCAGGATATTGCGACCAGCAAGTCCTGTCCGGATTGAGTCGCTAACGAGGAAACGAACATCCGATGGATTGACCGGATTCCCATTGACATCGGAGAAACCCGTAGGTGAGGTTAAGCCTGAGATAAAGTTCTCGGCGATGAAGTTGGAGAAACCAACAGAGTTGGCCGGCGCATTCGGATTACTAACGACGGGGCGATCATTAAAGGCGCTGCCGTCGCCGTTTAGATCTATGCCGCCGACGAATGGTGTCTCCACGAAACCCGACTGCAGGCGGTAGGTTCCGGCAATTGAGTATCCACCCAGCAGCGCATGGCCAAATCCCGACTTAGCCAAGCTTGGAACATCGTAGACAAAAGTTACAACGAATCGATGCGGCACATCAAACGAGGCGCGGCTTCGGTCCACTCTACGGTCGAAAGGATCCGAGCCGACGCTGCTGCCACCAGTCGTAAGGAACACCTCGCTATTAACATCGTCGATTGCCTTTGAGAAGGTGTAGGCGAAGCGCAACAAAAGCCCGCTCTTGAAGCCTCGATCAAGACGAGCTTGCAGCGAGTTGTAGCTTGAGTCGCCGCCATTTGTGCGCGCGATGACCGAACCACGATTCGGAAATGCTCTGGTAAGCGTGTTGAAGCCGCCGATGCCGGGATTCAACTGCTCGTTTATGAACAGCCGCGTTCCGCGCGAACCGACATAAGAGACATCTGCGATGAGATTGAACGGCAGCTCGCGCTGAATGCCGAGGTTGTAGACATACGTCTGTGGATTCACGAGATTTCGCGGAATCGTGTTTACGGTTGCAAACGGATCAGGAGTGCCCGTCGTTGGCAAAGAGCTTACACCGAAGTTCGCAATGCCACGAGGGTCAGTAGCTGCCGGCAAAGAAGCACCAAAGTTTGTTACGCCAAATGAGTTCGGCACGGTGCCCGCAGTGTTGCTCAGAATGTTGTTGAAGAAGAAATCATAGTTAAGCGCGAAGCCGCCACGGATTACGGTCCTGTTCTCACCAAATAGTTCTTTGAAGAAACCCGGCTGGTAAGCAAAGCTGAATCGCGGAGCAAAGTTATTATTGTCACGTTGCTGGCGAACGATGGTCTCGACTGGCTGATCGAACCCACCAAAAGCCGGAAACGGTATGGCGTTGAATGGCGTGCCGTAGTTCTCATAACGCAGACCGAGGTTCAGCGTTAGATTCTTCTTCACGCGCCAGGTATCGTTGATGAAGTAGTTTTGGTAGAACGCATTGGGAAAGATAATGGGACTGCCAAACTGAATCGCAGCGCCACCGCCACCTCGGCCAGAGAACTGATCCACAAAATTTCCAAAGGCGTTGAATCCGCCTCCGCCGGCAAGAGTCAGAATGCCGCGCGAGTTGAATGGTATGGCCTGGCTTGACCGCTGGATGTTCACATCCCCGCCAAACCGCAGCGTATGGTTCCCAACTGTGTACGAAAGAGTGTCTTGTAATTGATAGTTGTTGAAGAGGCGACCCTGGGGGAAAACAGTTGGAAATCCCACTGACGTTATTCCCTGACCCAAGCCCCCTCCGGTGAATGAAAAAACCGGTCCCGCAACTCCTACCTGGCGGTCGCGCGGCGCAAACTCTACATTGAATCGTCCATAGCCAAAGCGTGCCTCGTTCGTCAGACGAGTCGAGAGGCTGCGGGTGTAATTGAAGTAGAAGTTTTGTACGCGGCTCGGAACATCCACTTCAAATCCTGGGAACGAGCTACCAGGAAACTGATTTTTGAAAACCTGATCATCCAGAACGTAACGAAAAGCGATGTTGTCTTTTTGACTCGGCACCCAATCAACCCTGGCTAAGAATTGATGATCATTGACTGGCTGAGTGCTGCTTACAGTCGTCTCGCCAAAGTCGATGTTCGGTCTGCCATCACCCAGGGCGACGCTGGAGATTTCGCGCTCGCCACGCAGATTTCCGACGATGCTCAAGTAACGATCAAGATTTAGATTGGCTCCAGTTGGAAAAAGAGAACGAAGCGTGGCAAAACCTGAAGCAGTTGGCACGCGAACTCTTGCATCAGTCCCCGAGCGGAACCTGTCCCCTTGATAGGTACCAAAGAAAAACAGCTTGTCCTTTTTAACGGGCCCGCCAAGCGAAAAGCCGTAGGTGTTCTCGACCACAACTGGTTTTCGTGTGGCGTCAGCTCTCTGACTCGCCGTAAGAGAATTGAACGCGCTGTTGTTGAGCACGTCATAGACTGAACCGTGAAGCTGGTTCGTGCCCCCGCGAGTGACTACGTTGACGACGGCACCGCCTGCACGACCGAACTCAGCAGAATAGTCAGATTGGAGCACCGTTACTTCGTTATAGCCATCGCGTAAAGTCGGAATATAAAACTGACCGGCGATGGAGTTGTCGTTATTGTCCAGGCCATCAATCAACTGGTTGTTTGCGCGCGCGCGCAGACCGTTGACGGAAAACTCATTTCCCTGAACGAAACCGCCTGCGAGCGGACCGGGATCAACTACGCCCGGCAGTGTGAATACGATGCTCGTCGGATTTAACGCTGGCGTTGGCAAATCAGTGATCTCACGTTTACTAAGAGTGTTGACTCGCGCGCCATCCTGGGTCTGAAGAATCACATCATCGCCGGACGTGATATTGACCGCTTCAGATGATAGTCCGACCTCGAGCTGGAATTGCGCCGTCGTGGTTTGCGCCGCGACAACAATGATGTTGTCGCGGGTTGCGGTCTTGAAGCCTGTCTGACTGACCTCTACTTTGTAGGTGCCCGGATCAACGGCGTCGATCCGGAAACTTCCATCGGATGAAGAGATGGTCTCCCGGCTAACGCCCGTGCTTACGTTTGTAATCTCGACATTAGCGCCGACAATCACAGCGCCATTGGGATCTACGATATTTCCCACTATAAATCCCTTGCTGGTCTGTCCGGACGCACTAAAGCTGACAGTCAGTAATATTAGGGCAATGAGCCCAAAGTTAATTCTTCTCACAACAGTAATCTCCTTAATCAGAAACAAAGTTTAGTCGCGGGAGACTTTCGTAGGTCGGCTCTGTAAGCCGAAACACTTTTTGACCTGCCGCACAACGGGATCGCGGCAATTCACCGCAGCCGCAGCGTAATAGCTCGCGACAGTTATGATTTATTCGCGAGACGGCCTGGCCTCGACCTTGCCGAGTGAACTCAACATTTCGGTCGAGGCTAATCTGTGACGAGGCTTGCTCAACGCCTCAGTGCGCACCGACGACCAATGGCACTGTCTCGATCGCTTTCGCCTTTTTGGCCACCTTTGCCGCTGACAAACGTGCCATGTGCTCCATGTCACGTTCGCCGCGTGATTTGGGGATGACCCGGCCGGTATAAGCTCCTGCGGCCCATATCTGAAAAAGGAAATACTGATCACCGTAGCGATGAAAAACTAACGTTCCCTGGCTCTTCGGCTCCAAAGTCTGAACCGCAATTGTTATCGGAAAGGCATGCGTGGGTCGATCCACGCCGCCTATCGAGAGGACGGTGTCGCCTAAATCTTGCCGAGCGCGACCAATGGAATATTCGCCCGCCGGAAGTGTCTTATCGCCCACCATGAAATCGAACGGAACGTTTATTCTGATGCTCGGCGCTAAGGATTGGCCCTGTGCGGAGCCAACGGCGATGACGGTCCCTATCGCTATCGTCAAACCGATCTTTGTTAATGTCATTAGTTGCTTCTTCATACAATCTCTCCTTATCTGTAGTAACTGGCTGAATCGCCTTCGGCTGTGTACGGCAGATCAATGACGACAGCTCTACCGCTGGATACAGCCTCGATGATGGATTTGCGATTTTGAAATCTTCCCCCATCAAGCATGGAGGATAGTGTTAACCACGCAGGCGAGTCATAAACTTGCAGTAATTGTTCGGTAACGTTTCAGTCTTTGAAGAGCAAGAGTAAAGTGTTGTTGTGTTTGCCCGCGAAGGGCCGATGGGAACTCGATGCGATTCCTGGCTTCAAAAAAATACTGCGGATTCAACCCAGAGGTGCGAATGTTTGTTGCCGCTGCTATTCAAGCGCATGTAAAACCCGTTCCGCAGCCTCTTTCGAAGAAATGACGTAGACTTCGAAGTCTACAGTGTCAATCCAGCGGGCGATCCATTCGTCGACGTATTTACGATCAGCCGTTTCCATGACTGGAAGCATCGTTTTCGCGCTGTTTTTTGGGAACGTGAGAAGCAAGATCGGCGATTGTGCATTGGACCCCCCGGAACCCAACGCATGGTTAGCTGTGCAAACACAGATCTCACCTCTCACGTTCGCGGGAACAACGTCCGGTAGCTGGCAGGCTCCCGGCACTGCGTTCCCCCTGGACATGGCCGCGGCCCAGCCCGCTCCGGGTAAAGTTGGATAGCTGACTACCAACATACGCGACACATGACCATTAATTAATGAAGAGCCTTCGGCTCGCAGTAGACAAAATCGCCCAACCCCCGTGCGGCCAGTCCGCGCGCGTCACCGCAACTTTCGGTGCGTTCGGTTTTGGACCTCCTCACGCTATTCCTCACAAAACACCCTGATGCCGTCCTGTAGTGCAGCCGCGCTGGAGTAGCCCAGGGTAAGGGCAGAAACATCTATGCCCCCAAACTGCGTAGCCATTGCAGAGACCGTTTGCCCGTGACAGTTCGCCTGACCTGGGTTGCCAGCGTCGAGAATGTTATTGCCGCTAAGGGAAAACGTCATATTGAACGTGGTCGGGAAGAACGTGGGCGGGTTGCCGTTGACGATGTCGGAGCCGATGCGCAGCCAATCCGGTTTCAGGCTCGCGTTGCGGATCCATGCTTGCAAGTCGGTCGTGCCGGAAGGGAACGGCGTTCCGGACGTTATCGGCCTGGGTGCAGATAGAAACAAGAAATTGCCACCGTCCACCTGAACCTCCGGGCGGAAAAAATAGTGATCTGCAGGCAGGAAAAGCGGCGTGTTGAAGGTGATATCAATCTCCACCTGTTCGCCGGTCGCCTGACCTTCGCCATGGGTCAGCTGGGCGGGAGTTTTATTGATGCCGTTGATCACGGTGTTTCGGACGATGAAGTCCGCCGAAATCGGCGTTGCGGTAAAACTCAGGGTACCCTCACTGGAATCGCGAGTGGCAGTGTCGATTTCCACGTCGGCGGGAGAGTTCACTCGTGTAGGCACGTTAGCAGTGCTGAAAGTTGGTGGGCCGGATGTGCGATCCACGTTCGAGTCCTTGGAAAACACGTGGTAAATCTCCACCTCGACTCTCGCAACGCTAGGGACAGCAGTTCCAGTAGGGATCAACAACCCGTGAATTGTGGCTCCGCTAACAACTGTGGCCTGACTCAATACGAAGTCATCCGCTGTCTCGGTCTCGACGCCGGAACCGTCAGGTCTGGAAAGCGCGCCCAGCGCGCCGTCCGGACTACCGGTGCTGAACGAAAAGCTGTTGTCCTGCGCGTGCGCCTTGCGAACTGGGAGTGACACCAAAACCGACAGCAAGACAAAAGCGACTGCTGCTATCAAAAGCAAATTCTTCTTCATAGTTACATACTCCATTATATATGCTTTGATTTCTGAACTTCTCTCAAAGTGAATTTCCTGCTTGTTCATACATTGGGCTGCATCGATGAAGAGACTTGCATATCGAAGTCATCTATTCATCACGCGAGGAGAGGATAGTGGAGGCGTTTTGAGAAGTCATAAACTTGCAGTAAATGTGAGGTAACGTTTCGGTAATCAGTCAAGAAAGAGTGTTCAGTTTGAGAATTGTTCAGACTTGAGGAACGAAGAGATACGGGTGGCGCACAAATTGACTGTGCGCCAGCCGGTATCAACGTTTTCTATTTCTTACTCAGCACAAAGTTGCCGAGCGTGAGCGTATTTCCCTGCCAGGTAAAGGACTGGGAAGCAGGGCTTGAACTCTTAAACCCGGCAGGAAAACCTGTAACCTTGGCGGTAAAGCTGTTACCAATCGTCAAGCTTGCGGTGTTCGGGAAGAAATAAAAGCCTGTGGCATCCGATGTCGCAGTGTTCGCGGTGTTCAGGATGCTGACGGTTGCACCAGCAATCCCCACATTACTGCCATTCACTACGTAGCCCATGATGGGATTCGGCGGGCTGGGCGCTTTCAGGTCCGCAAGAATGGCGCGTACATCGGCGATCAGCACGTCAATCGGATTGAACGTCTGACCATTTACTGTGCAGGTGGACGAGATGTGCTTGTCACTCTGCGCCTGGAGTTGGTTGAGCAGAGCGCTCAACGTGTTGACGGCATTGTCAATTTGTCCGGCGTCGATGAACTTTTGAGCATCAGTAAGCTTGTTGATGAGCGCCCCGCTGATGCCGGAATTGTCGATGCAGCCTGCAGCCGTAATGTCGTCAATCACCCCAGACGTCCCGCTCGCGGACGCCCTGACCGTCAACTGCGTTGCTACTGAGTGCGCCAGCAACCCGGATGTGCCGGTGACATTGAGGGTAAATGTTCCGGGCGTCGTGGCGATCCCGGGACTTAGTGTCATCACAGAAGATGCTGAACTCCCGGGAAACGGTGTCACGGGCGCCGGATTGAACGATGCGGAGACGCCGGGTTGACCAGACACGTTCAGGCTAATCGCCGCGTTGAATTCATCTATGGAATGCACCGTGACCGATGCCGTACCTGATCCGCCGACGTCGGCAGTGACCGTGGCAACGGGATCAATTGAGAAGTTCCCAATCGGAATCGCCGCTACAAAAGCATCGCTTCCAAAATCAGGGCCGCCAAAGGTCTTCTGGATGGCATCTGGCGTGTGCGGGAAGTCGACCGACCTCGTGATCCCGGTTAGGTGTGCATTTCCAAACGAATCCAGAGCTATGGCTACTGCGGCGTCTCCGCTGGAACCGCCGAGATAGCTCCCGTAAACGAGGTCGGACTCTCCCTGTCCAGCCGGATTCAACTTGACCACGAACGCGTCGCACAAATTGCTGAAGAGGGAGGTAGGGTCGCTTGAGAGCACGGGGCCCGCAAACAACGGCTGAAAGGCATCGGGCGTAACGGGAAAGTCTTTCGAACACGTGTCGCCGGTGACATAGATGTTGCCGGTTAGCCCAACCGCGATGTCCAATGCTTTCTCACCTTGAAACGGGTGGGTTTCGCTGCTGTTACCTCCAAGGAACGTCGAGTACACGAGGTCATCCTTACCTTTGCCATCCGGTTTCAACTTCGTCACGAAGCCACTTAGGATAGATTGGTCGAGATCGTCAGTATCGGGGATTCGCGACGTTTGGAACGCGCCTGGCGTAGTTGGAAAGTTGGCTGAAGCGGTAGTTCCGCTAACATAAATATCACCGTCAGAGTCCACAGCAATCTTTGGTAACGAGAAGACAACCTCGCTTTCGCGACCACCCAGAAACGTGCCGTAGAGTAACGAGCTCGAACCCGACTTGATCATGTCGAGCTTCACGACCCATGCATCGCCGGAGCCGGCGCTTGATGTCTGAAATGCTCCATCTGTAGTAGGGAAATCGCCTGCCGTGGTTATCCCCGCACGTACGCGATGTTCGAGGAATCCACCGCGATTGCCGAGGCATCCTCGACCCCGTCATTGCCCCCGAGCAGTGTCGAGTACAAAAGATTCGGAAGATCCTCCGCCGGCGGGGTTTAGTTTGACCGCAAAGCCGTCGCAGTGATCCTGACTGCTACGAAAGCCGTTTTTCGTGGGGAAGCTGCTTGTACATGTCACGCCGGCCACGTACGCGTGTCCTGCGGAATCCAGTGCTATTCCCAACCCTTCGTCCCCAGCCGCCTCGCGTGGGTTCTCGTTGCCACCAATATAGGTGGAATAAAGCTTGCCGCCGTTAGGATCGAGCTTAGTGATGAAAGCATCGCACGCTCCTCCCAACGAGGTTTGAAATGCGCCAGTCGTTGTCGGGAAATCAGAAGAGCAGGTCTGGCCTGTGACGTATGCTGCCCAAACGCGTCGAGGGCGATCGCTTTTGCCCTGTCGTCGTCGCTACCGCCGAACACCGAAGAGTAAATGACCGCGGTTCCGGCGGAATTGATCTTGCTCACAACCGCGTCACATCCTGGCCCGTTGCTGAAACCCGTGCAGGTTGGGCCAGTAACGTAGCTATTGCCAAAGGAATCTACCGCGATGTCAGTGGCCACGTCAGAGAGATTGCCTCCCAGATAGGTGGAGAAGGACAACACCGGATCGATGATGAGTGGTCGAGTTTTGTCGTAGTGACCGACCTTGAAGCCGACGCGATTTCTTGCTAGCAGGACGAAGCGGCCCTCCACCGACTGCCGATCGCCGGTCGACAACGTTTGATAAATGATAGGCTTGAGAAATCGCACGTCTCCGCTTGCGGTGCGGATTACCAGGTCGCCGTTGGTGTCGACCTGCACCGACTTCGACGATCGATTCCGGTGGTTCGCACCTGTCGTTTCCAGTCGCAGCTGGATGGCACCTGGATCAACACCGGCCGCCACTACAAAGTCATATTCCAGTTGTTGCTGATTGCCGTAATAGACAAGGTCGATCCCCGGGTAAACTCCGTCGTACTTAACCTTGGCGTAGGTCCGGATGTTGACGTGCCACTTCTTGGGATCATTGCCAATAAAGTAGTTGCTCTTGCCTGGAAGTTCGTCGAGTCCGTTAACGTTCGCTCGATTGGCCCCCACCAGCCTCATCTTCACCAAGCCAGAAGACAAGGGCTGGGCATCAGGTGTCGAAATAGGAACATCAAAAGCAGAGAACGGTTTAGACTGTTGACTCGTCACTGACGCCTTTCGCGGTGACAGATCTGCGCCATCCCCAGTGAGCAAAAGCGTGTAACCGCTGCCGCGGGAAATGAACTTTGCTCTAGGGTTCGCTTGACCGTCGTTGGCCTCGAAACTCAGTGGCAACGTGGCGAAGCCGAGCGACTTTTTTCCGGTGCCTCCTTGATTTCATTCGCTCTAAAGGTGTAATGCCGCCTGCGAGTGATGAAATGTGACCATCATCGTGACCATGGAGAGGACAAGCGCCATCAAAAAGTGAATACTTCATAGCGTTCTTAAATCTGTTCATTCTTTTTCCTTATCTTTCGAGTGAATTTGGTGCCTGTTCAAGATTCCGCAGACTGGAGGGCGAAACGATAGTCCGGCAGGTCAGAAGTCATAACCTTCTCGTAAATGTGCGGTAAACTTTTTGGTAACCGAGGCGAACGAATGTCCGACCTCAGCGAGGACTCGGAAAAGGAAAATTAAGACGTGCAACTCGTCGAGCGAGTGGAATCGCGTTGCCTTGTGCGATTGCAACGTGCTCAACTCTGCCCTCGAATCGCCCAGCCTCAATATCGGTTTCCGGTCGAAACTGGATCAACGAAAGCCGCCTTGTATTGCCATCCCTCCATCAAGAATGGACAATAGTCCGAGCGTGCGCTGTAAGTCATAAACCTGCCGTAAAATTTCGGTAACGTTCGGTGACTACAGTGGGGAACGAAAAACGCATCATCTTCGATCCCTTTTGCCTGGACTTGGCTAACGAGTGCCTGTGGAGAGGCTCGCAAGCAATAAAGCTCAGACCCAAAGCCTTCGCAGTGCTCGACTATCTCCTCGGGCGTCCGGGCCAGCTCGTCACCAAAGAGGAACTTCTCAACGCCGTCTGGCCAGAAACCTTTGTCGGCGAAGCCGTCCTCAAAGTCGCCATTCGTCAGATCCGCGAGGCTCTCGGCGATGATCCAAAGTCTCCACGCTTCATTGAAACCGCACATCGTCGAGGCTATCGCTTCATCGGTCAGATCGCAGAGAGCGGGCAGACGCTGGCCAAAGATCAGGAGATCAGGAGCAATAACGCCGTTTCGGCTTCACCGCTGCGCGCCGGCATATTCACCTCAGGGAGTTGTCGGACGCGACGAAGCGCTGTCGCGGATGCGAAGCTGGCTCGAGAAGATGCTTGGCAGGAGAACGTCAGATCGTATTTGTTACAGGAGAAGCAGGCATCGGCAAGACCGCTCTGGTCGACACGTTCGCGCGGAGCATCGCTTCTGATCGGAGCATTCGGATAGGTCGAGGGCAATGTCTGGAACAGTACGGGACGAGTGAGGCTTACCTGCCAGTTCTCGAAGCTATCGGGCGGTTGTGTCGAGAGCAGCGGCAGGTTGTCGATGTGCTGCGCGCTCACGCGCCGATGTGGCTGCTGCAAATGCCTTCTCTGGTGAGCGCTTCAGATCGCGAGTTGCTGAGTCGAGAAGTGTTCGGAGCGACACGCGAGCGAATGCTGCGAGAGATGGGCGAGGCTTTGGAGGCGCTGACGGCAGACCTGCCGCTGGTGCTTATATTGGAAGACCTTCACTGGAGCGATTACTCGACGCTGGACCTGATCTCATACCTGGCAAGGCAGCGTCAGGCCGCGCAGCTTATGTTGATTGGGACCTATCGGACTGTGGAGTTGATTGTGAGCGGGCATCCGCTCAAGGCAGTCAAGCGGGAGTTGCTGGCCAAGCAGCAATGCGAGGAGTTGCCGCTTGAATACCTCAGCGAAGAAGCAGTTGCCAAGTATTTGTCTGTTAGATTTCCCACCAATCGATTTCCCGCAGAGCTTGCGGGGTTGATCCACGAACGAACAGAGGGAAATCCGCTGTTTATGGTCAACGCGGTCGACTACCTTGTGGCGGAGGGGTTGATTGGCGAGTACGAAGACAGCTTGGGAGTTAGTTGTAGAGATCGAGAACGTTGAGGTGGGAGTGCCCGACAGCATCAAGCAGATGATCGAGAAGCAGGTCGATCATCTCGATGCAGAAGAGCAACGAACGCTTGAGGCGGCAAGCGTGGCGGGAGCGGAGTTTTCAACGCTCGCGGTGGTGGCGGGATTGGGAGAGGATCGAGCGGCTGTAGAAGCGCGGTGCGATGAACTGGCTCGTCAGCGTCAGTTCATTCAGGATTGCGGTGTTCAAGAACTACCGAATGGAGAAGCGGCAACGCGGTACGGCTTCATACACGCTTTGTATCAGAACGTGCTGTATGAGCGGGTGTCCGCATCGAGGCGTGTTCAACTCCACCGGCGAATAGGGGAGCAGGGAGAAGAGCTCTATGGCGAGCGCGCCAGGGAAATTGCGGCAGAGCTTGCGATGCACTTTGAGCAGGGGGCGAACTATAAGCAAGCCGCAAAGTATCTTCAGCAGGCTGCAGAAAACGACATCCGCCGGTTTGCGTATCAGGAGGCGGTCGGGCTCGCACGGCGGGGGTTGGAGTTGCTCGAGAGGTTGCCGGACACCCCCGAGCGCGCCGAGCAGGAACTCCGTCTGCAGCTCACTCTGGGCGTGCCATTGATTGCGACCGAGGGCTATGCGGCGCCGGATGTAGGCAGCGTATACATGAGAGCGCGAGAGCTGTGTCAGCAGTTAGGCGAGACGCCGGAAATCTCTCAGGTGCTCTGGGGGCTTTGGACATTTCATATATTGAGGGCAGAGTTGGGAACAGCCCGCGAGATCGCCGAGGAATTTCTGCGCCTGTCTGAGCGCCTCCCGTACCCGGGGCTCGCGATGCGAGGTCACCTGGCGATGGAGATCACCTTCATGCATCTGGGGGAGTTTGCTTCGGCCATGGAACACTTTGAGAAAGCCCTCTCGCTCTATGATCCTGAGCGGCATCGCGATGATGCTTTCCTTTATACGCAGAACCCTGGAGTTGCGATGCGGTGCTTTGCCGCCTGGGCGCTGTGGTTTCTCGGCCAACCCGATCAGGCTTTGGACCGGATGCAGGAGGCCCTGACCCTGGCGCGCGAGTTATCCGAACCTCACGGTATGGCGCACGCCCTCTTCTTTGCGGCGATTCTTCATCAGCTTCGCCGGGAAGCGCGGATGGCGCAGGAATACGCCGAGGCCGCCATTCGCCGTTTCCAGCGAACATGGGCTGGTGATGTATCAGGCGCATAGCAACGATGACGCGGGCCTGGGCGTTGATCGAGCAGGGGAGGCGAGGAGAGGCGATTGAACAAATGCGCCAGGGGCTTGCCGCCTATCAAGCGACAGGCACTGAACTGCTACGTCCCCACTTTTTGGCTTTGCTGGCTGAGGCGTTGGGAAAGGAACGCAAGGCCGAGGAAGGACTCCGCGGATTGAAAGAGTGCGCTGGAGGTGGCCCATCTCAACGGAGATGCATCCTACCTCGCTGAGCTCTATCGTATTCAAGGGTGAACTGTTGCTTATTCAAGCTACAAGTCGAGCCGTTTCCCAGGCGGCTCCAGCTGGAAAAGCTGCGTTTGAGGCCGAGCCGCCCGCGATTGCACAGGCCGAAGCCTGTTTCAATCAGTCCATCAAGATCGCCCGAGAGCAGAAAGCGAAGTCCTGGGAGCTGCGCGCTGTGATGAGCCTGGCCCGCCTCTATCAAAACCAGGGCAAACAGGAACAGGCACGGGATCTCCTCGCAGAAATCTACGGCAGGTTCACCGAGGGATTCGATACGGCGGACTTGCGTGAAGCGAAAGCACTGCTCGATAAGTTATCGTGATCAAACGCTCGGACAAGTCACGTTCGTTTCCAAACCTCTCGACGACTAACACGCAACCGAGCTTTTGATTTAATAAACGCGCTGTGCATCCCTTATAAGCGGCGCTGCGACTCGCTCTTATTCTGGGGAGCATTTCCTGCCTACGTTACCGAAAAGTTACCTCAGATTTACGATGGTTTTATGACTTGAACAAGTCGGCAGCCCTATTCTCCATCCTGTAATTCGATCTCTGTCGCGAAAGGCAGGGAATTTACTTCAGGAAAGAGGCGGAATCATGATCTTCAATAATTTTGCGACGGGTCTTTCGACGCATCGAACCCGTGTCAGATCTGGATGGAAGTTATGGGGAACCTTCGTGATCGTTTTCAGTGCATCCGCACTGTCTGTGCTGGCATCCCCTGTCGAGAAGGCACCCGCGGGGCGGGCCTTGCTCGATGAGGGTGTCCGGCTTTTTCAAGCGCATCGCTATATGGAAGCCCTGAACTGGTTTGAAAGAGCTCTTCAACTGGATTCTCAGGATGCGGATGCCGAATTATTATCAGGTCGGGCTTTATTGGAATTGAAAGAGCCTTTGGAGGCTATTGAGCACTTCCACCGTTCCATCGAACTCCGTCCATCCGAGCCGTTGGCACAAATGCCTCTCTGCAGGGCGTACTTGGAACTGAAACGTTTCCTGGACGCAGCAACGGCCTGCCTTAAGGCTTCCGAAACGGTTACCACGTCAGCTTTGGCGTTCAGCGCCGCGGGCAGCGCATTTTTCGAGCTTGGGCGTTTCGAAGAAGCTCGGGAGATGTTTCAGCGGGCAATCGAAATCAGTCCCGAGAGTGCGACGGCCTATTCCAACCTGAGCAGTTCGCAGGCCGCCATGGGGAAGCTACCCGAAGCTGTCAAATCCGCCCGAACCGCCATCCACCTGCGCCCCGATTTCGCCGACGCCAGAATCAAACTTGGCTTTTATTTCATCGGGCTTTGCTCGTATCGCGAGGGTATCGCGACCCTGCAGCAGGTTATTGACGACAACCTTGGCGACGAGCGCGCCTACATGGGAATCGCGATCGCCGAGAAGGACCTCGGGCAGTTCAACAAAGCCATTCAAGCGGCCAGGAAGGCCACAACGCTCAGTCCGTCCTTCGCTCTCGCGCACTACATCCTCGGAATCGCCGAGTTTGAGATGGGCGATACGCGTTCGGCGCTGGCCGTACAGGAAACTCTGAATTCGCTTGATCCTGCCCTGGCGGAGGATTACGGACGATATCTGCAAAGTCGCTATGTCGTCTCGGCCGATAGTCTCGCTGTTGGAGGCTCGAACCGATGAAATACCGCGTTGCCAGTCCAAGCGTACTGCTCCTCTTTGCGGTCTTAGCGATGGCCCAGGAGCGTCCGTTGAACCCATCGGCCGACTCCAATCCCCAGCATCCCGCTTCTCTAAAGGTCGATGTGGACCTCGTCTTGGTACCCGTTACCGTGACTGACGGTAAAAGCCGCTACGTTTCGGGTCTTGAACCGGACAATTTTCAACTGTGGGAAGACAACGTGGAACAGGAAATCCTGCACGCTTCCACAGAAGACGTTCCCATCAGCGTCGGGATTATCCTCGATGTGAGCGGGAGCATGAAGGACAAGCTTGGTGTTGCTCGCGATGCCGCGACAACGTTTCTTCGGACCGTGATGAACAGGGATGACGAATTCTTCCTTTTGGATTTCGCCGATCGGCCGCGGGTAGCCGTGGACTTCACGAGGGAGATTGCGCGGATTTCAGAAGATCTGCTAGGAGTGAGCCCTAAGGGAGCAACCGCTTTGTATGACGCGGTGTATGTAGGGCTCGACAAACTTCGTGACGCCACACATGCGAAAAAAGTGCTGTTTCTTATTACCGACGGTGAAGACAATCGCAGCCGCTACGCGTTTTCCAACATCCGGGAGTACGTCAAGGAACAGGACGTCCAGATCTACGCCATAGGCTTCGTCGACCCGTGGGGTTCACCGCTTGCGGCCGACGGTGTGGGCCGTGACCTGATTGAGAAACTGACTGAGCTCACAGGAGGGCAATCCTTCTTTCCTGACTCCGTTCACCAACTTGAAGACACCTGTTTCAAAATCGGCGTCGAAATCAAGAGCCAGTACGTTATCGCGTACCGTTCCAGCAACTCCAGTGCGGACGGTAAATGGCGTAAGCTGCGCGTCAGGGCCCACGCAAAGGCGACCGGGAACCTTCATGTGCATGCCCGCTCCGGTTACTATGCCTCTTCGGACGCGAAGGCTTCGAGAGATTGAACCGACCTATGCGAAGGCTGTCACAGTTTCGTGTCGCGATATTACGACAACTCAGCGATTAGTGCCCTCGCTTCACGCAGGTCCGGGGTATCGAAGTATCCTCGCTCAACGATCCGCCAATCGCTTTCTGTGGCATACTGCTCTCTCACCTGACCATCCGGCCGCAGATGACTGGAGGCGTAATGGGGTGGTGGTGCGGGCGGCGCCGGTGATGCCCGGGGCGGCAGAGGACAATAGACTCGCGGATCAGGAGAGCCCGCAACGATTGCCAGGTGCCTGGACTTGCGAATGACCTGCACGGCAAGGTTCGACGAGATAAAGCCTTCCCGCACGGCAAGCTTCTGAAGACTTCCATTCTTATTGCCTGATCGCAGTGCGTTGACTACGCTCCAAGCGGAAACATCTGATCCAACAACCGAAACCGAACATGAGGGTACGCCCATGTTGGAAACCGCTGGAGCGCTGTTTGCTGCCGCTGCTGTCAATCTTCGCTCGACGTGGCGTAGCTTTGCCATGACCGATCTCGCCTACAAGGCGATCGCCTTCGCCGTGCTCATGCCTGCGACATCCTGGCTCATCTATTGGTTCAGGGCGGGTACGTCCCACCGCGTTATCGCGGACGTGGACATTGCACGTTTTTTCATCACGACTCCGGCCGGAATCGTCACCCTCATCGTGGGAACGTCGATGATTCTCGCGATTACTGCCCTCGAGATCGCGTGCCTGATGGGGATCAGCCTTGGCAACGCAAAGGGAGTGAGGTTCAATACTCGGGGTGCGCTCCGGTTTGGAAGCGCTCGGTCGCTTGACGTACTGTGTTTGATCGGACACATGGTCGTGCGCGTGCTCGCCGGTGGGGCGCCGTTCGTGCTCGCCGTTGGGCTCGTGTATCTCACGCTATTGCGCGAGCACGATATCAATTACTACCTCGCGCAACGCCCGCCCGAGTTCATCGTGGCGTCGGGGATCGCGACGCTCCTCGGAATCGGTCTCGGCGCTCCTGTTGTTGGGCGCGGTCGCCCGCTGGGCGCTTTCGATGCCCCTCGTCCTTTTCGAGAGAGTTCATCTCTTGGCGAGCACTCGGAGAAAGTGCGACGCGAACGACGGGGTCGCACGGGCTCGTTTTGGCAACGCTGGCTGTCTGGGCGCTCGCCGCGATCACCATGACACTCGTGACGGCCGGGCTTGTGGACGTTCTGGGCCGGATCATCGCGCCGCAACTTGCAAGTTCATTGGCGCTCCTGCTTTTGTTCATTGCCTTGCTGGCGCTCCTCGGCATCGGGCTTGCGCTGGCTGCGGGGATTGTCAATATCTCGCTTTTTGCACTCCTCATCACGGGTTTGTATCTGCGTCTCGGCGCTCCGGAAGTGTCGAAGTCGACTGTCACAGAGTACGCATCGAGTGGGCAACGACGCCTTACTTCTCGCGGAGTCGCGGCCATCGTGGCTTTCGCCGCGCTTGGCGCCCTGAGCTTCGCTCTCCTCGCATTTCTGGCAAGCCGTGAGCAGAACCCCTCGCTCATCATCGCCCATCGCGGCCTCGGCCGCAGCGCCTGAGAATACGCTGGCGGCGTTTCGCCTCGCGGCCGAGCAACAAAGTGATTTCATCGAACTCGACGTTCAGGAGTCTGCGGACGGCCAGGTGCTTGTGGTGCACGACAGTGACCTGATGAAGGTCGGCAAGGACGGCACCAAGATCTGGGAAGGCCTGGCAGCGGGCCTGCGCGGGATCGACATCGGCAGCTACAAGGGCGCGCAGTTTTCCTCGGAGCGGTTGCCGACGCTTGCCGAGGCATTGGCCGTATGCAAGGACCGGTGTCGCGTCGTGGTAGAGCTCAAATCCTACGGGCACAACGACAGACTCGAAGAGCGCGTCGTGCAGATCGTCGAGGAAGCGGGCATGGAGCAGGATTGCGTCTTCATGTCGCTTGATCACGAGATGATGCGCAAATTGAAAGCGCTGCGGCCGTCATGGCGGGTGGGCCTCCTGGTCGCGAAGGTTATTGGCGATCTGACCGAACTGGAGGCCGACTTTCTTGGCCGTGGAAGCGCGCATGGCAACGCGGTCCTTCGTGCGGCGGGCGCACCACGCCGGTAAAGATGTGTACATCTGGACCGTCAACGACCCTGCATGGATGCTCGTCGCGTTGAGCCGCGGCGTCGACGGCCTCATCACTGACAAACCGGAGGTCGCGCGCGCCGTGATCGAACGACGCGCGCAGATGAGCGACTCGCAGCGTTTCCTTGTGGCCCTGATGATCCGGATGGGCGCAAGCACACAGGCGCTCGAGGCCGAGAGAACGCGCTGCGGCCGTGAGCGAGCGAGAATAACTCCCAGGGATTCGTGGTACCGTTTCGATCAATGCTTATGGGGAAATAGTCCTTATGCGGCGTTGCCGACGATGTTCAGAACTCTTGAGCGAAAGAAGATCGCTGTTATGTTCGGTGCGGCAAGAGATGCTATCCTTCGCTCCTACTCTATGCGCTTGACCGCCGGCCTACGCTTGGGTCCGTACGAGATCCTGTCGCTCCTGGGTGCAGGGGGCATGGGTGAAGTGTACCGGGCTCGAGATGTACGGCTCGGCCGAGAGATCGCGATCAAAGTTCTTCCCGAACACTTGTCCCAGGAGATCGATGCGCGGATGCGATTCGAGCGAGAAGCCAAGGCCATCGCGGCACTCTCGCATCCCAACATCCTGTCGATCTTCGATGTGGGAAACGAGAACGGAATCCACTATGCCGTGACCGAGTTGCTGGAAGGTGAAACCCTGAAGTCGCGGCTTTCTTACGGTAGATTGCCCTGGTCTCTCGCCGCGGAAATTGGCACGGCCCTGGCCGAAGGACTCGCGGCCGCGCATTCTAAGGCCATCATTCACCGCGACCTAAAACCCAGCAATGTGTTCCTGACGTCCGATGGCCCGATCAAGATCCTGGACTTCGGGCTGTCGCGCTTTTCTCATCCGCAATCCTCGGACAGCGAAACCGCTACGTTCGATTCCACCGAACCAGGAATCGTGATGGGCACTCTCGGCTACATGTCGCCAGAGCAGGTTCGCGGACTGCCTGCGGGTTCCGGCTCAGACATATTCTCGCTTGGCTGCGTCCTGTACGAAATGGATGTCGGGCCAACGTGCGTTTCAGGGGCCTACAGCGGCCGAGGTTTCGTCCTCGATTTTGAGAGACTCGCCGTCAACGGCACTGTTCAGAAGCGTGGTTTACCGCAGGAACTGGAGCGCCTGGTATTCCACTGTCTCGAAAAGAAGCCGGAGCGCCGGTTTCGATCGGCGAGCGACCTTGCGTTTGCCTTGAAGGCGGCCCTGGCGAGTGCATCGGCTCCTGCACGTCCCGAACCCACGCACACCACCAACTCGATCGCCGTGCTTCCCTTTGCCAACGAGTGTGGGGAATCGGATACCGAATACTTGAGCGATGGAATCACGGAGAGCATCATTAACAGCCTCGCTCAATTGGCTCAAGTCGATGTTGTGCCGCGGAGCACCGTGTTCCGTTACAAGGGACGCGAGTTGGATCCGCAGGCGCTTGGGCAGAAACTCAATGTCCGCTTTGTGCTCACGGGGAGAGTTATTCATCGCGGCGACACATTGCTGGTGGCACCGAAATGGTGGACGTCGTCAAGGGATCGCAACTCTGGGGCGAGCGCTACAACCGCAAAATGTCCGACATCTTCGTGCTTGAGGAGGAAATCGCGCGGAAAATCTCCGAAAGTCTGCGAATGAAACTTACCGGAGACGAAGATAAACTGCTCGCGAAACGTGTTTACTGAAAGCAGCGAGGCCTATCAGTCCTACCTTAGAGGTCGCTATCACTGGATCAAACGGACCCCGGACAGTCTGAAGACCGGAGCCACATATTTCCAGCAGGCAATCGACAAGGACCCCGGATACGCACTGGCGTACGCCGGTTTGGCCGACTGCTACTGCGTATTGGGTGCCTACGCCATGATGTCGTCAAGGGAGGCTTGGGCCAGAGCGAAGGCGGCTGCAGCAGCGGCGGTAGCTCTGGATCCAGAGCTCGCCGAAACTCATGCCTCTTGGGGATTCATTCAAGCCATTGCCGATTGGGACTGGCAGACCGCCGAGAAAGAACTTCAGCTCGCGGCAAACATAAATCCGGCCTACTGGATCGCCCCGTATTGGTATGCCATGATTTTGTCGATTACTGGAC
>CAWEIN010000004.1:0-54998 GCA_963809065.1 Blastocatellia bacterium | reverse complement strand
TCATCGCGAGGTATCCTTTCGCCGTCGCCGCTGCTCGCTCTCCTTCATCATTTCGCTTATATCCGCAACCGGCCGTATCTCAACCGGTCCAAGTCCATACTTAAAGCCTGGAAGCTGTGAGACAAGCTGAATGGCATGATTGAGGTCTCGCGCCTCAAGGATCTGAATGCCGCCGAGCTGTTCCTTGGTTTCCGCATAGGGGCCGTCAGTCGTCGCGACTTTGCCGTTTTTCCAGTACAGGGTCAACGCGGTCTCCGGAGGCTGAAGAGGTACTTCGGCAACAAGATGTCCGTTGGCGCGCAGATGGTCGTTGTGCTCAAAGCATTCGTCGAGCACTGCGTGTCGCTCGTCCTCGGTCATCCCTTCGAATGTTCCTGGCTCGATGTATCCCAAACAGATGTATTTCATTGTTCTTCTCCTCCTTGGTGGTAGCCAGCAGCACAGCTGTCGCAGATTTTTCTGTCACTGTTTCAAGTAACGAAGCGCGACACATCCTGATTTAAAAATCTTTGACTCAACAAGTTTTAATTGCAATCTCTCCGGCAGGCTAACATCTTCCAACAACCGTCTCCCTTCTCCCGCAACGATTGGCCCAACGACAAAACGATATTCATCAACCAGACCAAGCTCTATAAGTTGTGAAGGAATACTTACACCACCGACTAAAATATTTTTGCCTTGTTCTTGTTTCAATTTAAGTATTTCGTCGTGAAGGTTCGTACGAACAATTCTCGTATTTCTATCTTCAGCGCTGTCTAATGATCGTGAAAAAACAATTTTGTTGATGGAGTCAAATGCTTGAGCAAATTCGTTCGATGCTTTTGTCATCGACTGGCTTTTTGCGACTTCAGGCCAAAAAGGGACCATCAATTGGTAGGTGATACGCCCAAAGACGAGCAGGTCAACCTCACGCAGGAGGTCCGTAAAATATTCATGTGTCTCGTCATCAGCAACTTGCTTGGTGTGGTCGACGCAGCCATCCAGGGTAGTGTTGATTGCGAAGATTATATTTCTCATTTGATTGTCCGCCCCTAGTCCCCAATGGGTGTCGGATCTTATTGCGCGATGTTCCGGTTTGGACTGCACCGGCGCGCTCGTAATTCGCGAGAATGACGCCACTCGAACCGACAATGCTTTCCGTCACTTTGAACGCCGCCGGGATCGTGCCCTCGGCAAACAAACGTTTTCCCTGGCCCAAGGTGATCGGATAGATCATCAACCAGAAATTATCGACCAGATCATGCTTCATAAGCGTCTGGAGCAGATTACCGCTTCCCCAAATGTGCAGATCGGGTCCTTCCCCTTGCTTGAGCTCGGCGACTTTTTTCGCAACATCCCCGTTTAAAAACACCGAGGGTTGCCATTCGGAAGAAGTCATGGTGTTCGAGGCGACGTATTTAGTGGCCGTGTTGACGTTGGGCCAAATGTCGCCATGTTGCGGCCAAAACGCCGCCCAAATATCGAAAGTTTTGCGCCCCAGCAACAGGTCGATCGGCATATCCAACATCTTTTTCACGGCCGCTCCGATCGCGTCGTCGTCAAAGGGCGCTGCCCATCCGCCATACGCAAAGCCGTCGCTCGTATCCTCGTCCGGCCCGCCCCCTGCTTGTATGACGCCATCAAGGGTAATGTGTTCAAGTACGGTAATTTTTCTCATGACTCGTTCCTTCGAATCCTATCTGATTTCGTCGTCATCATTTAAATCCGTCCACCGTCTCTCCGGCAGACTATTCCGTTGCTGCATTCGGATCCGGGAAGAATAGAAGTTCGCGCACCTCGCCCGCCGCATCGCAGGAGATGGCACCCTTGCGCGCCCACGCGAGTGCCTCGTCCATATCGGCAGCTTCCAGTATCCAGAAACCGCCCATGTGCTCCTTGGTCTCGGTGTATGGCCCATCGGTGACGAGCACCGTGCCGTCGGACTGCTTCCGCACCGTCTTGGCGTTGGCGGCCGGGGAAATTCCGCAAGCGAACTTCCTCACGCCGGCAGCAATCATTTCGCGGTTGAGCGCGTGGATCTCCTCGATCATCGCTTCGGTTACGGCGGACGGGTCGAAGTCGTCGGGGAGGTAGTTAGCAACCAGATACTGTGGCATGACTTTTTCTCCTTGTTTTCTGTGTTTTGTTTCCGATGACTCGTTTCCTGTTCACTCAGGAACCGTAGCTCATCGTTCTTTTGTCCTATAGTCGTTGGGGAGACGGAAAATCGACAGCTATCCCGAAAATTTTTATTTCAACTAATTCAATTGGCGAATCCGCTCCTGCAGGAATTGCCGCTCCGGTTCCTGTTGGGTCAGCGCCAGAGCTTTCTCATAAGAGGACCGGGCCTCAGCTGTCCTGCCGAGCCTGCGGTACATATCTGCACGGGCTGAATGCGCCAGGTAATAATTTGCCAATTCGCCATGTTCCAACAACGCGTCGATATGCGTCAGACCGGCCTCTGGACCATCGCGCATTGCAATTGCCACGGCACGATTTAGCTGAACAACCGGCGAAGGCTGAATTCGTAACAATCGGTCGTAAAGCGCAACAATCTGCCGCCAGTCGGTCGCAGCGACCGATTCCGCCTCCGCATGAACGGCCGCAATCGCAGCCTGCAGTGTGTAAGAGCCGAAGCGATGGGACTTCAGGGCTTTCTCCAGCAATGCCAACCCTTCGGCGATCTGCTCTCGGTTCCAGAGCGAGCGATCCTGGTTCTCCAGCAAAATCAGCTCTCCGGTCGGAGAGGTTCTCGCGGCGTGACGGGATTCCTGTAGCAACATCAGGGAAAGCAGCCCGATGACTTCCGGCTCTGGCTGGAGTTCGGTCAGCAACCGGCCCAGTCGAATCGCCTCGCCGGTTAGCTCGGCCCGCGTTACCTCCGCTCCCGCCGCAGCCGAATAACCCTCGTTAAAGACGAGATAGATGACCTGAAGCACCGCGCCCAGTCGCTCCGGCAATTCCTGCGGCGTCGGCACCTCGTACGGAATCCGTGTCTCTCGAATCTTTGCCTTGGCGCGCACAATGCGCTGCGCGAGGGTACGCGGAGTGATGAGGAAGGCCTTTGCTATCTCCTCGGTTGTCAGCCCGCACACCTCACGCAAGGTGAGCGCAACGCGCGCTTCCGGCGCCAGAGATGGATGACAGCACGTAAAAATCAGGCGCAGCCGATCATCTTCAACGGCATCCCAAGGCCTCCTCTTCATTGGAGCTTTCCGCCGAACTCGATTGCGCTTCGAGATATCGCACGAGCTCGTCTTGAGACGCATCAAATCTTGCCCGTCGACGCAGAGTATCAATGGCTTTGAATCGGGCCGTCGAAATCAACCATGGTCGCGGGTTGCCGGGTACTCCACTCCTCGGCCACAGGCTCAGCGCAGCCGCAAAGGCTTCGTGCATCGCCTCCTCGGCAAGATCAAAATCACCGAGCAAGCGGATCAGAGTTGCCAGGATTCGTCCCGAATCCACGCGATAAAGGGAGTCGAGCAATTCGCGTATCTGCTCATGTATTGGCTCGGTGGAACGCTCGGACATGACGACGACCTTAGCAAACCAGCTACCCCGAATCAATTTGGCAAACGGCGGATCGATGCAAAGTGCCCAGGTCGGAGAACAGCATTAGGAATAGGTGTGGGCAGGCGATGCGACATCCGGCGGACGTGCTGCAATCGATTCAGTCCGTTTACAACGGGCAGACCTTTGTCGAATAGCAACAGCGTCTGTAGAGGAATCACTCTCAACTTGGGGAGGAAAGGAGTGGTTTCTGATGAGGATTTTTTGGAATAGGTTGAGCCGAGCAGGACTCGAACCTGCGACCCACTGGTCGTAGGCGATTCTACTTCGTAAGGTGACATCCGCACGCGCTTGCGTAGGGTTCCCTTCGAGCAGTTCTAACGTTTCAACATGAGTGACTGACGTCGTACGCGCGCTTGCAGCACACGCTTCTTGCGCGCCAAACTGCGAGCGGATTTCGTAACGGCCGAGTTTTGTGCCAGGAGCGAGAGTCATTGTTTCAAGTCAGCTGTCCAGTTCAGCAAGATGATGATCTGCTGACGCTCTGGGGCTTCGGGCGTCCCGGCGACGAGAAAGCGTTTGCCGTCGCGCGCCGCTGTATAATTGCTGCCGGGAAAGCCGCGCTCGACGCCGATACCGCTGACGCGGATTTCGAACAGTGGTCGAGCGATGCCGACCCTGAAGGTCGAGCCCTCCCCGGCCCACTTCCACCGCCATCAGTTTTCGGCCGGGTGTGTAGTAGTAAAGCTCCCGCCCGTCTGCGCGCCACTGCGGCTGCCCGCCGCCCTCCGTCGAGATCGGTATCTTGTCGCCCTTCGCCGGGAAGCTCTGCACATAAACCTCGAACTTGCCCGTCTCATTTGAGATGTAGGCTACCCAGCGCCCATTAGGTGAAAAGCGACCGTGTGCTTCTATGAAGTTGGTTTGCAGAAACGGCTCCGGCTTTCGCTCACCCGAAAGAGGGAGCAAGAACAAATCCTCATTCGTCGCCGCGTTCAATTGGCTGTAGAGGATGAATCGCCCGTCGGGCGACCAGTCCGGCTCTCGCTTCAACTCTCTGGAAGCGAAAAGAGATTCCTCCTGCCCGACCCGTTCGAAGACTTTTGATAAAGATTCCCAAATCCATTTGAATCGAGACAAAGGCGATGCGGTTCCCGTCGGGTGACCACGCGGGATAACCATCACCTGCCGGATCTGTGGTGAATCGCATCTGGGCGCCGCGCTCCAGATCAATTAGCCAGATGTCAAAAGCTGATACCGCTTGAAAGTCGTAGCGAGCCACCGCGACTCTCTTCTGGTCGGGGGATAGAGAGGGCGCATTGTAAGTACCGGGCGGTGTGAGCGCTGAGAGCTGTTTGCCTGTCCGGTCGAACCAAATAAGCTGGTTCATTGCAAGGCCGCCGGTTCGCAAGGCGAGCACCCCGTTTTCCGAGACGGAGAACATGACGCGACCATTCACAGGGTTGCGCACCGCTTGTTCGGCCACAGGGAACGCGTCGCCCTTGAGCTCGAGACTGTTGGCGTCGAAGCCTTGAGCCATCAGAGTGGTCTCACGCGCGAAGAGCAAATAGCCTGGTGGCGCATAGGCCACGCTCGAATGGGCTTGCAGCAGCCGCTTCTTTTCCTTCGAGTCTAAGGTGGCGGCGTAGATCACGCTGTTCTCCGGCTGCGCGTTCCGGGCGAGGTAGAGGAAGTGGCGACCGTCGGGCAGGAAGTACGGCCACGTATGTTCGAGTTCATTGACTGACCCATCAACCTCCGTGATGCGCACGGGTGTCCCGCCCGCCGCCGGAACGCCGTAAAGTCCGTCCGCGGTACCCCGCGAGAAGATAATCACCCCGTCACGACCCCATGACCCGCTCGGATTCGACGGTGCGTCGCAGAGTGTCTGCGGTGCTCCGCCCGAGAGGTCAACCCTTTTAAGCTTGCCGGCGGCGACGAACCCGATGGAGCGACTGTCGGGCGACCAGAACGGCTGGATGGCTCCCTCAGTCCCGGAAAGAGGCCGCGCCTCGAGCGAGCTCAGTGGGCGCACCCAGAGAAGCTCTTTGCCGTCCTCGGTGTTGAGGCGATACACCAAGCGGTGCCCGTCAGGCGAGATAAGGGGAGGGTCAATCGTCTGCGACTTCTCCGGTAGGGGGATGATGAAGCGTTGCGCTTCAGGTACTTCAGCCGTCGGCGCTCGTCGAAAATAAAGAAAGGCAAAGGGCAGCGCGACGATCAAAGCCAGCGATAAAACCGCTGTCCAGATCCACGGCAATTGTTTGCGGAGTCGCTCACGCGCGGATAGCGGAACAACAGTAGTCAACGTTTGGCCGGAGACAGACGAGGCACCTGAAATTGCTTCCAGCGCAAAGGCAAGATCGCGAGCCGAATGAAAACGTGCTTCTGGATTCTTTTCCAGACAATGATTGACGAGTCGCTCCAACGCCGGCGACACAGTCTTGTTCGTATCGGATAACTCGGGCGGATCCTCTTTTAAAATCGCGCTCATTGTTTCCGCGGCTGATGCAGCGTGAAACGCCCGTTGCCCGGAAAGCATCTCGTACAGAATCGCGCCAAACGAGAAAATGTCTGAACGCTGATCGACCGCATGTCCTTTCAACTGCTCAGGCGACATGTAGCCGACTGTGCCCATGACTACGCCAGGATCGGTGTCGACGCGCCGAGTTGGAATGTCTGTTTGCTGTTGATTGCTGTCGCCCTGAGTGAGCTTTGCCAAACCGAAATCGAGAATCTTCAGGCGACCGTCGTTGGTAATGAAGATGTTGTCGGGTTTGAGATCGCGATGGATGATTCCTTTTTCATGCGCCGCTGCCAAGCCGTTAGCTATCTGCAATGCATAATCAATCGCACGTCGTTGCGCTAACGGTGTTGCCGAAATTCGCTGGCGCAGAGTCTCACCTTCCAATAGTTCTGAAACCACGTAAGGCGCACCGTCATGTATGCTGATGTCGTGAACGATAAGGACATTTGGATGGTTGAGTGCGCCGGCAGCACAAGCCTCTTGCTCGAATCGCCTAAGTCGATCTTTATCGACTGCGAAACCCGATGGGATGACTTTGATAGCGACATCGCGGCCCAGCTGCGTATCGCGCGCACGATAAACTTCACCCATCCCGCCAGCACCAAGTTGCGAGCGGATTTCGTAACGTCCGAGTTTTGTGCCTGATTCGAGCGTCAAGGGTAAAGGGTCTGCGAGCCTGGATCGACGCCGATTTGGGTTCATCGGGCTCGCCTCAATGTGTTGCCGAGCGTGCGCTTATTCTATACGGCCGCGTGCTCACGGTGCTAGAGCTGCGATTAGACGCGCCTTGCGGATGCAGGTGTGGACATTGTAAAAATCGCCGAATTGATGGCCATCAATCAGTCATGATAAGGCGGCGGTACACGCACGCAACCGACGAAGGCAAGGGCGCGGAGGTAGCGAAATTGGCAAGCTATCGCGGGAATAATTACCACAAATTTGGCACAAGAGAAATGCAGCTGGCTTCACAGCCAACCGCATCCCGTAATGTTTGGAAAAATGGTGAGCCGAGCAGGACTCGAACCTGCGACCCACTGGTTAAAAGCCAGTTGCTCTACCGACTGAGCTATCGGCCCACAAAAAATTCGGTGAGTGGCATTCTACATAACTAAGTCTCAAGTCCCAAGTGTCCCAAGTCTCAAGTCAACGATTTCTTAAGTCGCTTACGGTAAGCGACGACCAGGGACCTGGGACATGAGACTTGAGACTAGTCTTCCATCCAGCTGCCCAACGCTGAGTCTTTAACTATGATTGTTTGCGTGCGTTCCGGTCCGGTGGATACGAGTCCGATCTCCACGCCGATCTTTTCCGAGAGAAAATCAACGTACCGCCGAGCGTTGGCGGGCAGGGAACTCATTTCAGTTGTTCCCACTGTTGAGGTATGCCACCCGGGCAAGGTTTCGTAAATTGGTTCGATGCGCCGCAGATCCTGCGAGACCGCGGGCAATGATTCGCATTCTTTGCCGTCCAGTTTGTAGCCGACGCACACCTTGATCTCTTCAAGCGCATCAAGCACATCGAGCTTGGTCAACGCTACAGAAGTGAAGCCGTTAATCTCAGCGGCGTAGCGCGTGGCAAAAGCGTCGAACCAGCCACAGCGCCGTGGCCGACCGGTTGAGGCTCCGTATTCTCGACCGCGCTCGCGAATTAGTTGTCCCATCTCAGCTTCGCCGGCAACCATCTCGGTGGGGAACGGTCCTTCACCAACCCGCGTTGTGTAAGTACGCACAATTCCGAGCACGCCGGTCAGCCGGTTGGGCGCCAGGCCGGTGCCGATGATCGCCCCGCCCGCAACGGTGTTAGACGAAGTAACGAAAGGATAGGTGCCGTGATCGACGTCGAGCAAAGTAGCTTGCGCACCTTCAAGCAGAATCGATCGTCCTTGAGTGGCCGCGACGTTCAGGTAGTGAGTAGTGTCGCCGATGAAAGCGCCCAGGCGTTCGGTTAGTGCCGACATTTCGTCAAAGATTTGATCTACATCGAGCTTCTCGCCACCGTAAGCCTCGATGATGCGGTTGGCATCTTCGAGATTGCGTTCGATGCGCGAACGCAGCACCTCGGGAACCAGCGCATCAGCGGTTCGTATTCCGCGGCGTCCGGCTTTGTCCTCATAAGCGGGACCGATCCCGCGCAGAGTCGTCCCGACCTTCTCGTTACCGAGCCGCTCTTCACTGGTGTGATCCAGCGCGCGATGGTAAGGGAGAATCAAGTGCGCACGCGAACTGATCTTTACGCGTTCCGGCGAAACTTCGATGCCTTGTTCAGTTAACCGATCCGCCTCCACAAAAAATGCCTTCGGATCGATCACCATCCCGTTGCCAAGCACGCAGATCTTGCCGCGATGCACAATGCCCGAAGGCAGCAGGTGCAGTACGAACGACTTTTCGCCCACCTGAACGGAGTGGCCGGCATTGTGACCGCCCTGGTAGCGGGCGACGATATCGAAGTGTTCGGCAAGCAGATCAACGATCTTGCCTTTGCCCTCATCACCCCATTGAGCGCCGATGACTACAATTATTTTGGACACATTAATTAAGAAGTGGTCTTTGGTCTTTGGCCTTCGGTCTTTGCGCTTTGACTTAGTGCTTTGTGCTTGGTGCTTTGTGTTTGGCGATTTGAGTCTTCAAAGACAAAGTACAAAGAACAAAGTACTAAGTTCAAAGCTCAAAAGTACAAGCTCAAAGACCCAAGACCAAAGCCCAAAGACCAAAGTCAAATATTAAGCAGTCGCCGCCCCAACAACATGTTTTTCGATCAAGCGCGAGATGGCTTCTTTGGACGTCGCCCCCACCACCCGCTCTTCTTCCTTGCCGCCTTTGAACAGGATCAACGTGGGAATCCCCTTGATGCCATACCGCTGCGAGATTGATGGATTGTCGTCAACGTTTACCTTAACAACGCGCGCGCTGGCTGCATACTTCTCCGCCACCGCTGCAACCGTGGGCTCCAGCATGCGACATGGAGCACACCAGGTGGCCCAGAAATCAACCAGCACCGGCTTGTCGGATTGCAATACATCCTTCTCAAAGCTCTTATCATTTACTTCATCAATATTTGCACCCATCTCAGCTCCTCTTTCGCATTGTCCAGATCATTTCAGTTTCCTACGTGCCTCTCCGTGTTCTCTGTGTCTCTGTGGTTAATAATGGCTTCGCAAAACTCAACACAGAGACACAGAGAGCACGGAGGAGGCACAGAGTGTTTAGCCTTGTTCTAAATCGATAATCTCGCTGTAAAGCTGAATATATTTTTGAGCAACGGCGCCCCAGGAATTATCCACTGCCATGCCGTTCAATTGTATCTTTCGCCACTCCTCGGGCTGGCCATAAAAGTAAAGGGCTTCGCGTATTTTTTCAAGCAGTGCCCCGGCGTTGTACTCGCGAAACTTGAAGCCAGTGCCCGTTCCGCGTGACGGGTTAAAATCTTGAACCGTATCATCCAGGCCGCCAGTAGCGCGAACGATTGGTACGGTTGCATAGCGCATGCTGTACATCTGGTTTAGGCCGCAAGGCTCATAGTACGACGGCATCATAAACATGTCCGCGCCGGCCTCGATTTGATGGGCGAGTGGCTCGCCCGCATAACCTTTGTAAATGCCCACACGCTGATGCGCGCTATCATGCCAACGCTGAAGAAAATCCTCATACTCTTTGGCGCCTGCGCCCAGTGCGATAAAGAAAGAGCCAGTTTGCAGAATCTCTCCGGCAAGTTGTCGGATCAGGTCATAACCCTTCTGCGTGACCAGCCGCGAAATTATCGCGATGATTGGGCGGTCAGGCTCTTCCGGCAAACCAAAGCGACGGAGCAGATCAAGTTTGCAAGTTTGTTTGCCCGACAGATCTGCGGCAGAGAAGTTTGCCGCAATATGCGGATCTGTTTCCGGATTCCAAATTTCGTAGTCAACGCCATTGGTGACGCCGGCCAGGCGATCGCGCCGTCCGCGCAAAAGCCAATCAAGTCCGGAGCCGTGTTCCGGTGTTTGTATTTCCTGCGAGTAGCGACGGCTGACGGTGGAGAGAGCGTCGGCAGCGATGAGTCCCGCTTTCAAGGCTGACGCCGCGCCTTTGAGCATGAAATCGTCTTTCTCTGGAGACTCGCCAAAACCCAGCCACCAGAGATCGCCCGGATCAAACGCACCCTGATACGCGAGATTATGAATCGAAAAGAGCGTCTTGATGCTGCGAAAGAATTCGTCGTAACGGCGGCGCGCGCGAAGTTCCATCATCGCGAATCCGCAGGGCCAGTCGTTGCCCTGAACGACATCGGGTTGCCAGTCAAGATGTTTTAATAGCGCGAGCGCCGCGCGAGAGAAGAAAGCGAAACGCTCGTGATCATTTGCGTAACCGTAAATCGAGGCTTTTGAGAAATACTCGGGTGCCTCGACCAAGTAAGCGGGCGCACCGGCAGCGGCGCTTTGATAAACGCGCGTCGGCCTAATCTGTCCGCGCCATTGGACGGGCACCTCTTCAATGACGGAATCGTTGAGCAGGCTGCGATCGACTTGCTGGTAAAGCGGCAGGATTATTCGAGCGTCGACATCATGTTCAGCAAGCGCCTTGGGAAGCGCACCGGCAACATCGGCGAGTCCGCCGGTCTTGGCGAAAGGCACAACTTCAGATGAAAGCAACGCGATGCGCATGGGTTGGATTGTGAATTTTTAAGGTTGACGGATGAAGGTCCTGAAAGCAAGGAAAAGGCGGAAAGATTCAAGTCCATCACCTCTCATCCTTCCGCCTCGCCCTTGTTAATTTAGCTTTGCATTGACGCCAGGAATTCCGCGTTTGACTTGGCCTTTTCGAGTCGCTCGAGCACGACTTCCATCTGCTCGACCGGCGAAAGCGGATTCAAAACTCGGCGCATCACCCAAATGCGATTGAGATCTTCCTTACTGAGCAAGAGCTCTTCCTTGCGTGTGCCTGAGCGTTGCAAGTCGATGGCCGGGAAGAGTCGCTTATCGCTCAGACGGCGATCAAGGTGAATTTCCGAATTGCCGGTACCTTTGAATTCTTCAAAGATTACGTCGTCCATGCGAGAGCCGGTATCGATCAAGGCGGTCGCTATGATGGTCAGCGAGCCACCCTCTTCGATATTGCGGGCAGCGCCGAAGAAACCTCTTGGGACGCTGTAGCGCATTTGAATCGATACCGCCGGAAAGAATCTTGCCGCTGGGCGGGACCACGGCATTATGCGCGCGAGCCAGGCGAGTAATGGAATCAAGGAGAATGACCACATCGCGCTTGTGTTCAACCAGGCGCTTGGCTTTCTCGATCACCATGTCTGCGACCTGCACGTGACGCGTTGGCGGTTCATCAAAGGTCGATGAAATGACTTCACCGTTAACCGATCGCTGCATGTCCGTAACTTCTTCCGGTCGTTCATCAATCAGCAGCACAATCAGTGTTACTTCCGGATGGTTCTGGGTTATAGAGTTTGCGATGGTCTGCAGCAGCATCGTCTTACCTGTTCGCGGTGGCGCGACGATCAATCCGCGTTGACCTTTTCCCAATGGGGTTACCAGGTCGATGACTCTGGCAGAAAGATTTTCCTGAGTGACCTCCATCTTCAGCATCTCGTCGGGATACAGCGGCGTGAGATTGTCGAAGAAGACTTTCTCGCGGGCCTGATCGGGAGATTCGAAGTTGATCGCCTCAACCTTAATCAGGGCGAAATAGCGTTCGCCTTCTTTAGGCGGACGAATCTGCCCGCTGACGGTATCGCCGGTGCGCAAATCAAACTTTCTTATTTGCGAGGGCGAAACATAAATGTCATCCGGTCCTGGAAGATAGTTATATTCGGGCGCGCGCAGGAAACCGAAACCGTCGGGAAGGGTTTCGAGCACACCTTCGGAAAAAATCAGGCCGCTCTTCTCCGTCTGGGCTGCCAGGACTTTGAAAATCAGTTCCTGTTTGCGCATTCCAGTTGCGCCAGGGACATCCATGCCTTTGGCGATGCTGGTTAGCTTGGAGATCGACATCTCTTTGAGATCGGCAAGGTTTAGAAAACCCTCTCCGCCAAACTCTCTGCCATCTCGGTCCGGCACTTCGGCCGTCGCAACAGTGCCGCCGTTTTCTTCGTTGCTGCCGTCGCTGTTCGCGCTGGAAGCGCGTGAACGTGTTCTCTGTGCCATATCAATTCAATCCTATCGATTCGTTTTTTATTATTCTTTCATGACGGGCCGTTTATGAGCGGCCGTATTGGCTTTTGTTCGCGGGTCTAAGAAACTGGAAAAGGTCGCGGAGCGGGCAAACCAATATTAACTGATCCACTAAGCCCGGGCGCCCTTTGCGGGGCCACAGCGCGATTCTCTTCAAAAGTGTTAAGCAATTTACCTCGCTATCGAGCGGGTCAGGGTTTCTCTTTGGATGCGATGTGCAGCGACATTCGTGGTCTAGAGTAAATCCGATTTAACAAAAAGGGGCTTGAGTATTTTGATTCGAGGCTCGACTCTGGTTTCGGAGGCTTCTCTCCAAATGCCTAAGGATGCGGGTGATTGAAACCAGCCAGTGCGTTTTCTATAGCCTGCCAAACCTCATTGCCGCCGCGGCCCGTCCTGGCGGAAAAAGCAACCACGCGATCCTCGCTGAACACGCGTTTAACGCGTCCCAAACTCTGCTTCAGCTCGTTGTTAGATAGCTTATCGGATTTAGTGGCAACTATTAAGCGTGGCCTGGCACTGTGCTCTAGCCACTCGTGAAGCTGCAAATCCAATGTTGTGGGTTCGTGGCGCGAATCTACGATGTGAATAGATAGCACAAGCTGCTCTCGCTTTGCAAGGTAGCTGCTGACCATCTCACCCCAACTGGCTTTTATGGCTTTCGGTACGCGAGCATAACCGAAGCCAGGAAGATCGACAAATCTAAATCGCCTGTTAATAAGAAAAAAGTTTAACGATTGTGTGCGGCCGGGAGTGGAAGAAGTTCGCGCCAGACCTCGCACTGAGAGCAGGGAATTGATCAAACTGGACTTCCCCACATTCGAACGCCCCATGAACGCGATTTCCGGTAGTTGTTCATTCGGCCAATCGGCTGCCTGGAAGCTACTCTTCAGAAACTCGGCGCTCGTAATCTTCATTTCTTAGCCAGAGGGGAACGCAGGCGTCCTGTCTGCTCAACCTTTGTAAGTGTGGCAGCAGGCAAGATGCCGGCGCTCCCAACCCGGGCTCATACCTCAGCTCGCGCTGGTTGCCGACTGGGATTTTGCCACCCGCTCGGCGCGCATTTCAGCGAACTTCTTCATCCGCTCTCTCATTGCGCTAATTGTTTCGGCGTGGTTCGGAATTCGCTCCACAAGTGTCTGGAGATTTCTTAAGAAGTCAGGGTTGCCAAACAAGGCCCGGACATCCTCCAGAACCGGTTGTATCTTGGAGTAGACAAACAGGTGCTCACCGTTCGTTTCATTGAAAAGCTTCTCATCGATGGCGCCATTGTTGACCAGGGCGGCGGCCATATCCCAATAGGAAATAACCATGCGGTAATGTCCGCTGTGTTCGCCCAGGAGAACATCGATAATGTCCTGAACGCTCGTGGGGTTGAAGGTAAACAGCCAGTTGCGAGCTTCGCGCATGGTAGCTTCTCGTCTCAAGTCGTAGAGCTTCAGAATCAAATCTGCGTCTTCATGTTTACTCATTGCGATCTCCTCGGAATTGTTAATTTGAAATGGGATTAGAGTCGGAAACACGACGTTGCGAGCGCAAGCTAACGGTCGCGGTTGAAATCACCGCAGACTCATAGCTTGAACTCTGACCTGCTTGAAAGTGAACTCTTGCTCTGAATGTTAACTTGTCTGAATACCTTGCGAAGGCTGCTCGGTCGACCACAGCGGCGGCGTCTTCGGTTCATCAGCGCCGGCATCAGTCGGACATGCATCTTCAAGCGCAAGCGCCAGCACTTCATCAATCGTCTCTACCAGATTGATGCAGAGCGCATTGCGGACTTCCTCAGGTACCTCAGGCAGATCCTTCTCGTTATCCTTCGGCATGATTATGGTGTCGATGCCAAATCGATGCGCGGCCATCAACTTCTCCTTCACGCCGCCGATGGGAAGCACTCGCCCTCGCAAGGTGATCTCTCCGGTCATCGCGACATTCTTGCGGATAGGCGCGCGCGTTAGAGCGGAAGCCATTGCAGTTGCCATGGTAATGCCGGCTGAAGGGCCATCCTTGGGGATCGCGCCTTCCGGGATGTGAATATGAAGATCGCGCTTACGTATTATGTCGATGCTCATACCCAACCGCTCGGAGCGTGCCTTAATGCAGGTCAAGGCTGCCTGAGCGGATTCCTGCATGACATCGCCAAGCTTGCCGGTAAGCATTACACCGCCACGACCCTTTGTGAGCGTGGCCTCAATCTGCAAAACTTCGCCGCCAATTTCAGTCCAGGCCAACCCGGTTGCCAACCCGACTTCGCTTTCTGCCGCCACTGCCTGCTGGCGAAACTTAATAGGCCCAAGCATGCCGCGGACACGCTCAGCGTCAATGACGTCTTTGAAGTCTTCCGCAACGTTTTCTGACACGAAGCGGCGCGCAAGTTTGCGGCAACACGATCCGATTTCGCGTTCGAGATTACGTACGCCGGCTTCGCGTGTGTAGTGGCGAATGATCTCGAGCAGTCCTTCATCAGTAAAGTCGAGCTGCTCAGGTTTCAAACCGTTGCCTTCAGCCTGCTTCGGCACCAGATGCCGCTTGGCGATTTCCAGCTTCTCTTTTTCGGTGTAGCCGGATAGACGCAGTATCTCCAGGCGGTCCTGCAACGCCGGTGGAATCGTATGAAGCACGTTCGACGTGGCGATGAAGAATACTTTCGACAGATCATACTCGACGTCGAGGTAGTGGTCCTGGAAAGTGTGGTTCTGTTCCGGATCTAAGACCTCAAGCAAAGCTGAACTTGGATCGCCGCGGAAGTCCGCGCCCAGTTTGTCAACTTCGTCGAGCAGCAGTACCGGATTAACGGTCCCCGCTTTCTTCATCATCTGAATTATCTGGCCGGGCAGTGCGCCAATGTAGGTGCGACGATGACCGCGAATCTCAGCTTCGTCACGCACGCCGCCGAGCGACAACCGCACAAACTTGCGATTAGTAGCGCGCGCGATCGATTTGCCCAGGCTCGTTTTGCCAACTCCCGGAGGCCCAACAAAGCAGAGAATCGAACCTTTCGGATTTTTGACCAGTTGACGAACCGCGAGGTACTCCAGAATGCGTTCCTTGATTTTTTCAAGGCCGAAGTGGTCTTCGTTGAGTACCTCTTCTGCCTTTGCCAGATCTTTGATTTCCTTGCTCTTCTGTTTCCAGGGCACGCTGACCAGCCAATCGATGTAGGTGCGTGAGACTGTGCCCTCTGCAGACATCGGCGGCATGGCCTCCAGCCGATGCAATTCCTGCATCGCTTTCGTCTTGGCCTCTTCAGTCATGCCGACTTCTTCGATCTTCTTCTTCAGCTCCTCGAGTTCGGCCTTTTCGTCCTTACGTCCAAGCTCTTTGTGAATAGCCTTGATCTGTTCGTTGAGGTAGTACTCTTTTTGGGCCTTCTCCATCTGTCGCTTCACGCGAGTTTGAATGGAGCGATCGAGTTGGCGTTTCTCAATCTCAATTTCCAACAATTCGATCAGACGTTGCAAACGCGCCTGCGCGGAAAACAATTCCAGCAGTCCCTGCTTGTCCTCAACCGAGATGCGCAACTGTGAAGCGAGCGCGTCAGCGAGATGCGAAGGGTTCTGATTTCTGAGCGCGGTTTGCAAAGCATCGGTCTGACTTTCAGGAGCCAGTCGCAGATGTTGCTCAACCAGCTGAGCGATCTTTTGTGTCAGTGCGTCCAGGCGCGTGCCTTCTTCGTTAACCACTGGCGCACGCTTAACCAGGGCCATAAAAGCCCCGTCGGTATTTTCAACTCGCACAGTTGTGGCCCGTTCGCGACCCTCAACCACGACTTTGATCTGTCCGTTGTCCTGCTTTTGCGATTGCAGTATGCGTCCGAGCGTGCCAACGCCGTAAATCTGTTCGGGCGAAGGCTCGTCAATGGTCGCGTCGTGCTGAGTGGCGAGGAAAATCGTGCGATCAGCTGCCAACGCCTGCTCGAGTGCTCGCACGGAGCCAGCCCGGCCAATCTTGAACGCTACTTTGGTGAAGGGAAAAATGACGACGTCGCGGATTGGCACCATCGGATACCAGGCCACGTCGGCAGGAGCACGATCTGAATATTCTTCCATAATTCTATGTGAACTTTTATGCCGGCATTTGCAAGAAGGGCGAGCCGCTCAAACTGCCGTCTCGCCCCCAATATTAAGACGGCTAATTGTATGTTATTTCCGTTACTTGCGCCACCGGCAAATGGGAATAACTATCCAATATACGAGCAGCAGCTTTAAATGTTCTATTCAGCCTAGTTGAGACAAATCGAGATCAGTCAATTCTCGTTGACCCGGCAAAGAAATTGTCTGGGTGGTTCTTTTTTCAACAGAAGATATATGCGTAACCGACGAGGGCGCAAAGAAGCGCTGGGAACTGGCACCAGACCCTGAATCGAGCATTGTTGGTGGATTCGGTGAGTCGCCGCAGCTAGCGAGAGGTTCACGCGGCGGCGCCGTCGATGCCGGCCAGGCCTTCGCCGGGGATGGCTCGACGTCGTTCCACCATTTCGCTGGTGATGACAAACTCCTTGACTCGTTTTTGCGAAGGCAACGTATACATTGCATCTAAAAGCAGTTCTTCCAGAATCATCATCAGTCCGCGAGCGCCGACTTTACGTTCCACGGCCTGCTTGGCAACTGCCTTCAACGAATCTTCAGTGAATTTCAACTTCACATTGTCAAAGTCAAACTTCTTCTGATACTGCTTGACCAGGGCGTTCTTCGGTTCAGTGAGAATCTTGATCAAAGCGCCTTCGTCGAGCTCATGCAGCACTCCGCAAACGGGCAGGCGACCGACAAACTCAGGAATCAAACCAAATCGGATAAGATCTTCAGGTTGCACAGCCGCGAGCGCTTCTGCATGGCGGTGACTTCCGCTTTTGACTTCGGCCTGAAAGCCCAGCGACTTATTACGCAGCCGGCGCTCAATAACTTTTTCGAGACCAACGAAAGCGCCGCCGCAAATGAAAAGAATGTTTGCGGTATCAATGGGGAAGAACTCCTGATGAGGATGTTTGCGGCCACCTTGCGGCGGAACATTGGCGATTGTGCCTTCGAGGATTTTCAGCAACGCCTGCTGCACTCCTTCGCCCGAAACGTCGCGGGTGATTGAAGGGTTTTCGTCCTTGCGACAAATCTTGTCGACTTCGTCAATATAGATAATTCCCTGTTGTGCGCGCTCGACGTCTCCGTTTGCTGCCTGCAAAAGTTTGAGAATAATGTTTTCTACGTCTTCACCCACATATCCGGCTTCAGTAAGGGTGGTGGCATCGACAATCGTAAAAGGCACGCTAAGCATTCGCGCCAATGTCTGTGCCAACAAGGTCTTGCCGGTCCCTGTCGGGCCAATTAAAAGAATGTTTGCTTTTTGAATTTCGACATCCGAACGTCGTTTGCCAAGTTCGATACGTTTGTAGTGTTGATAGACGGCAACTGCCAGACGCTTTTTGGTTTCGTCCTGTCCGATCACATACTCGTCAAGAAAACTTTTGATCTCACCAGGCTTTGGTAGCGGTGGACGCGTCGCAACGGATTCCGCCTGTTGATCGTCAGTAATGATCTCATTGCAGATGTCGATGCACTCATTGCAGATGTAGACGGTGGGGCCGGCAATGAGTTTCTTAACTTCATTCTGCGACTTGCCGCAGAAGGAACAGCGCAACGTGTCGTCGGTTCGTCTAACCATAGGTATAGGGGATCTCCTTCAAGTTTTGGGCGAACGCGAGTTACTTAGTGATGGCCGCGGAGTTTCGGGAGACTTCCGGGCTAGTGACGATTTGACGATAGTGCTCAATGCACTCATTACAGATGAACGCGCTCTTACCAATCATTTGTTTGGGAACTCCGGGAGCGCGCTGCGGCGTCCCGGTAATGATGTTTGCAACCTCGCCTTTTGATCGACCGCAAAAAGAGCAACTGAATCCACGTGCTTTCATCTTCGCAATCATCAGCCAGCTCCTTCGGCGCACGCGCTATTCCCGGTGCGCGATAACCTCGTCTATTAAACCATATTCCTTGGCTTGGGCGGCAGACATAATTTTGTCGCGCTCGACGTCGCGCTCGACAGTTTCAAAATCCTGACCGGTGTGTTTGGCGATTATTTGCGAAGTGAGTTCGCGCATGCGCAGGATTTCTTCGGCCTGGATGCGGATGTCGGTGGCCTGGCCCTGCGAACCGCCGGTGGGCTGGTGAATAAGTATTCGCGAGTTGGGTAACGCGAATCGCTTTCCTTTGGCGCCCGCGGTAAGCAAAAGCGCCCCCATCGAAGCGCACTGGCCGACGCAGATCGTGGTTACATCAGGACGGATAAACTGCATCGTGTCGTAGATCGCCATACCTGCTGTGATAGAACCGCCGGGTGAGTTGATATAGATGTTGATATCTTTTTCCGGGTCTTCAGCCTCGAGAAAGAGCAGTTGCGCGACGATCAAATTTGCAATCTGATCGTCGATGGGGGTGCCAAGAAAAATAATATTGTCTTTGAGGAGTCGCGAGTAGATGTCAAAGGCGCGTTCACCACGCGACGTTTGCTCGACGACCATTGGTACGAGGGCCATAGGGACTGTGAACCTTTCCGGGGCTATGTACAAAAGTCAGGAGTTGAGATTCAGAGAACGTGAAACTGGCTCATTCTGAATCCTGATTCCTGACTTCTTTCTCCGCAGTTTCTTCACGCCACTCTTCGTCTGTTACCCGGGCGTTTTTGACTAAAAGGTCAAGCGCTTTGCGATTGCGTAACCTGTTCGCGATGCTACGTTCGCCCCCTTCCTTTGTCAAGACGCTACGCACTTGTTCTATTGACTGTTGCGCGTTGCGGGCAATCGTTTCAATCTCCGCTTCGATCTCTTCGTTTGAGACCTCGATCTTCTCTTTCAGAGCTATCTGATCGAGTAACAACGATCCGCGTACATCCTGCTCCGCCTGCGCTTTCAGCTCTTCGCGCGCGCCCTCCCAGTTGACGTTCTGATTACGCGGATCAACACCTCTGCTAATCATGTCTCGCACCACACTCTCGAGCCGGAAACTCGTCTGATGATCGACCAGGCTTTGGGGTACTTCAAACTCGTGACCTTCGAGTAGCTTCTGCATCAAATCGGCGCGCAGGCGATGATCGGCTTCCTGAGTAGCCTGTTTCTCCATGTTTTCGCGAATCTTGTTACGCAACGTAGTAACCGAATCGAAGTCTTCGCCCAGGCTGCGGGCCCACTCATCGTCTTCTTCGGGAAGTTCCTTGACGCGTACGGCGGTAATCTTCGCGGTGTACTCTACTTTCTTTCCGGCCAGTCCTGGCGAGCGATAGTCAGCAGCATAGTCAACCACAAAAGTTTTTTGATCGTCAGGTTTCACGCCCATTAAGTTATCGGTAAACTCCTGCTGTACGCCCTTAGCGCCGAGTGCAACCTCGACATCATCCTGTTTGATGTTTTCCTCTTCCGGATTGTCAAGAAACTTTCCTTCAATATTGATGGTGACCGTATCACCCAGTGCGGCGCCGCGATCTTCGACGGGCTGCATCGTCGCCGATGTTTCCCTTAGAGCCTCCAGCATTTCAGAAACGTTTTCATCCTTTACCGGACGAGTCTTGCGAGCGACCTCAATGCCTTTGTAGTTCTGCAGATCAACTTTCGGCAGGACCTCAACATTCACCTTCACTGATAGCGGTGCTTCACCAAACTTTTTCAACGCTTCGGCGTTGTCGAGTTGAACGTCAGGCTCGCCGATGGCGTTTGGCGCATGCTCTTTAATTGCTTCGTCGACTGCCTCAGGCACTAACTCCTGCAGGGCTTGAGCGCGAATCTCACTCTTAAAGCGATTGCGCACAACCGCAGGCGGCGCGTGTCCCGGTCGAAAGCCGGGAACACTCGCTTGCTTCGCATAGCGATCACTAATGCGATTGTAAGTTTGGCGCACGGTCTCCGGATCAATCTCGATCTTGATCTCCTTGCGCGTTGGGGAGACATCTACAAACTTCTGTCTTCATTTGTTTTTTGAACGAATCACTTTCTTAAATTAGTAAACAGCAAACAGCAAAACAGTAACAGCCGGTCGGTTGCGCTTGCAATCAGTCCGGCTGTTTACTGTTTGCTGTCTGCCGTTTGCTTTCTTTCATTGGTGCGAAAGGGGGGACTCGAACCCCCACACCTTTCGGTACCAGATCCTAAGTCTGGCGCGTCTGCCAATTCCGCCACTTTCGCTCGCACTTCAAAACACATTCTCAAAGGCGCGAAGAAGAATATCACGCGTGAATACGTTATTCACAGAGGGCCTATTGCGGATACTCATGCATTTTCAATGTTGAACTGGAATCAGTGTCTATGGGCAAGGCGAGCAAGCCAATACAAAATCAGAACCGGGAGCGGTAGCGACCGGGCGAATACTCAAGTTCTTCAAAGACTTTGGATTGCTCGCGTCCGTTTTACCCTTGAGTCCGTGGCCGGTCGCTACCGCTCCCGGTTCTGATTTCGTTACTAATCGGATGAAGTTCGAGTGAAGGCTAGTCAACTTCCCAACCCGGAGCTTCTCTCTCTTTCATGTGATCCTATCTTGAAAGGTATTCATTCAATCAAAGCAACGCGAGTGGGATCAGCTCGTGCTTGGGAAGGGTAGGCTTGCCGCCGCTGCCTTAAGCGACGCGGTAAGTAGTCTTCGCCTGTCCGAGGAAATCTTTGCCAGTCTCCTTAGTAATAAGGCCGGAATGTTCCAGTTCAAAATAAGCGCGTTGAATCTCGCCCTTATCAACCGCGAGTTTTTGCGCCAGCACTGCCGGTGAAGGGAGCGCCTCTCCGGAAGAGATGGTCTTTGCGGTTATGTGCTTTTCAATTTGTTCGCGAACCTGCAGGTAAACCGGGCCTTTGGATAAGTCCTGGAGTTCAATGTTCATAGTTTCTGTCTTTCGTGGCGCAAACGTTTAGTTTGCGTCCGCAAGCCAACAGCTTGCGTTACAGTTATAGAGTTCTAGTCACTTTCGATAACGAACGGGGCTTGTCCGCGTCCAGACCTTTAGCGTCTGCCAACAATGCCGCGAATAGCTGTCCCGGTATTATGTAGGGAATTGGCGCGACGAATTCATCGATATCCTTCGGCATGATGATCGCGCGCGTGCAGTTTCCCGCCACCTCGAGGTCACCGCTAATTGCCAACGTGTCGGCGTGCAATTCACGCAAACGTTCGACTAAACTTTTTACTCCCGCCAACATGACACCCGGAGGGGCGAAAAGAATTACTGGAAAATGACGCTCGACCATCGCCAGCGGCCCATGAAGAAAATCCGCGGAAGAGAAACGCTCCGCCACAACGTAGCAAGTCTCCATTAACTTCAGTGCCAACTCATATGCGTTGGCATAGGCAAGCCCACGTCCGACGACCACGCAGTTTTCCATGAAGACATAACGCTGCACCAGCTCGAGTATTGCCGTTTGCTGTTCCAGCGCACGCGCCGCCAGATCCGGGATCGATTCGTAAGACCAGCTGGGCGTGCCTTCCGCGAGCTGCGCCGCCAGCATATAAAAAAGCATCATCTGCCCGGTGAAGGTTTTCGTCGCCGCCACGGAGCGCTCGCGGCCGCCGTGCATTAACAACGTCTCATCGACAAAGTTCACCATTGAAGACGACGGCTCGTTGGTAATGCCAACGGTAAAAGCGCCGCCGGCGCGGGCATTTTCCAAGACCTGGTTGATATCTTCGCCTTCGCCTGATTGTGAAACGCCGATCACCAGCGCGTGCTTTAAGTTAAGTTTGGCGCCATAGATGGTGTGGACCGACGGAGCAGAAAGCGAGACGGGAATGCCGGTGGTGATTTCGAGCAGGTAGCGACCAAAGAGTGCGGCGTTATCCGAACTACCCCGCGCCACTAACACGATCAAATCGATCTCGCGCGACTGCAGAAAGTTTCCCAACCGGCTGATCTTGGCGCGCTCGGCGTGGATAGTGCGTGCCAGCGCCTCAGGTTGCTCAGCAATTTCCTGAAGCATCAAGGACAAGAGTGAACCTCGCGTAGGACAGACATTCTCATCTATCAGATTTAGTTTTCAGAGTGCGACTGGACAGCAGGAATGCCAGTCTTCCATTGCGCCCATTGTATTCACGGGCAATTTCGGTTAAAAACTCAGACCGTTCTTGCCAAGTCTTGCTTCCGGCGTTCTATCCTTAATGCTGCACACTTTAACACGAAGCGCCTTCTCACGTCCGTTGGTCCTCCTGCTCATACTGGTGATTAGTTATTCCGTTGCGATAGCCCAGCAAGCATCCGACAGTGATTTCGTCCAGCTAATACCTCAGCCAAGACAACTCACGCTGAAGCAGGATCGGTTCCGGCTTGGTAACAATATTAGTAATAGTAATCGCCTCGTGCTTGCTGATCCGCATTCCGAGGACGATCGCTTCGCGGCGACGGATTTTGCAAACGACCTGCAGGAGACGGCCAGGCTGACGATGAAGATCGGAAACTCGCGTGCGCGACACTCGATTCTGATCGGCAGCCTTGATCTCCCGGTTGTGCAGGCAGCGCTGAAAAGATTCGCGATTGTTGTGCCCGCAAATCTGGATCCCGAAGGCTACGTGTTGGCGGTGAACGCGGATGAAGTGGTGATAGCGGGCAAGTCCGCAGCCGGCACTTTTTACGGCCTACAGACTCTGAAACAGCTCGTGCGCGGTGACGGCGCTGCAGCATTTATTCCGGCAATAGAAATTGTGGATTGGCCGGCGATGCGTTGGCGTGGTGTTTCCGACGACATAAGCCGCGGGCCGGTTCCCACCGTCGCATACATCAAGCGCCAGTTGCGAACCTTCGCGGCTTTCAAGCTCAACATGCACTCGTTTTATATGGAGCACACGTTCGCGAGCGAGTCGACGCCGCTGATTGGGCCCGTTGGTGGTTCGCTTACGCCCGATGAGATACGCGAGCTGGTTACCTATGCGCGCCGCTATCACATCGAGTTAGTGCCCGAGCAGCAGACTTTTGGTCACCTGCATAAGGCTTTGAAACTGGAAAAATACACCGAGCTCGCCGAGACGCCATACGGCGACGTTCTGTCGCCGCAACAAGAAGGCAGTTACAAACTAATCGCCGCCTGGTATCGCGAACTAAACGAATTGTTCCCCGGCAAGTTTTTTCACATCGGCGCCGACGAAACGTTTGAACTCGGCGAAGGGCAGAGTCGCGAAGCGGCGCGGGCGCGCGGCGTCGGCGCCATTTACTTCGAACACTTGAATCGTGTCCGCGAAGTGCTGAAGCCTTACGATCGCCGTTTGATGTTTTGGGGTGACATCGCCCTGAACCATCCGGATCTAATCGGCAGCATTCCCAAAGACATGATCGTGATGAATTGGGACTATGCGCCGAAGGACGACTATTTACCGCGCATCAAACCGTTCAAGGATGCCGGCCTTGAACAGTTTGTTTGTCCCGGAGTGGCCAACTGGAATCAGATCTTTCCGAACCTCGATGCGGCGTCAAAAAATATCGCCAACTTTGTTCGTGACGGCCAAGCGTCAGGCGCGCATAGGCATGATGAACACCAGTTGGGACGACGATGGCGAGTCGTTGTTTGAAATGACTTGGCATGGAATCGTTTTCGGAGCCGCTGCGTCGTGGCAAAACAAAGCGATCGATCGCAGTGCCTTTGACGAAGATTTTGATTGGGCATTCTTTCGCAATGAAGGCCATGAGTTTAGCGAGTCGCTACAGGCTCTGGGAAGTGTGAACGAATTGCTTGGTATTCGCTCCAGCGACGAATTGTTTTGGCGTGAGCCATTCAATTCAGACTTCCAGAAACAGGTAAGGACTTTGAAGAGTCAGATTAAAGAAATGCGTCTGGCAGTCGAGAACACCGACGAGGTATTACTGCGAAACCAGGCGAAGGCGCGGCGCAACCGCTCGATGATTCCGGCCATGCGTTTCGCCGCGCAAAGATTTGATCACCTGGGTCGGCGAATGCAGGTAATGGAAAAATTCAGCCAGGATTACTGGGAGGCTTACCTGAATCTCAGCGACCGGCGCAAGGTCGGCCGCCTGCGTAACTACTGGGGAAACATTTACAACTCGCTGCGCGAGATGACCGAAGAACTAACGATTCTAAGAGAGAACTATAAAAATTTGTGGCTCGCAGAGAACCGGCCGTATTGGCTCGATAGCGTTCTTGCTCGCTACGATCAAGCGGCCCTTACCTGGCTGAACAAGAGCAAGGCACTCGCTGAGGCAGTTCGAGTCTACAACACGGATTCGATTCTGCCGAGATCCAGAGGCATTTGGACTTGGCCCGCGCCCGGGAACCAACTGAGTCCAAAGTCCAAGGAATGTTTGGTCTGCGAAATCTGTGTAATCTGCGGATTGATGGTCCCCGCAGGTATTAAAGAGAATCCGCAGATTACAGAGATTACGCATCTAGTCAGGGATTTAGATCCGCGCACCTTGGACTTTGGACCTTGGACTTTGGACTTAAACATCCTATGCCAGATTCAACCTTAAACATTAGCAACCGTCTTGTCTCATTAGACGTTTTTCGCGGTATCACGATCGCCGGCATGGTGCTGGTCAACAATCCCGGTACGTGGAGCAATATCTATTGGCCGTTGGAACACGCAGAGTGGCATGGCTGGACGCCGACTGATCTGGTCTTCCCATTTTTCGTTTTCATAGTTGGCGTCGCGATTCCGCTTGCCTTTGGACGTCGTACGGAGAGCGGCGGCAGCAAGCGCGATCTTTATTTGAAAATTGTCAGGCGCACAGTGATCATCTTCGCGCTGGGAATCTTTCTGGCCGGCTTCCCTTATTTTCAGCTTTCGACAATCCGCATACCCGGTGTGTTGCAGCGGCTGGCAGTCTGTTACCTTTTTGCCTCAATCATTTTCCTAAACACGAAAGTTAGAACGCAGATCATCGTGACCCTCGTGTTGCTGGTATTTTATTGTCTACTAATGACGCGCCTGCACGCACCGGGATTTGCCACGGGAGATCTCAGCAAAGAGGGAAGCCTGGCATCCTTTGTCGATCGCGTAGTCTTCGGTCCACACATCTGGAAGCAAGGCAAGGTTTACGATCCGGAAGGACTACTCAGCACGATCCCCGCGATTGCCACAGCGCTCTTCGGCGTCCTGACTGGACAATGGCTGCGCACGAACAAGTCGCAATATGAAAAAGTTACCGGACTCTTTGTCGCCGGCGCCGGTTGCCTGGTGATTGGCTGGTGCTGGAATCCGTTTTTTCCAATCAACAAATCGCTGTGGACGAGCTCGTACGTGTTCTTCACTGCCGGATTGGCGCTCCAATTCCTGGCGCTCTGTTACTGGCTGATCGACATCAGAAAATACCAAAGCTGGGCCAGGCCGTTTGTGGTATTCGGCGTGAACGCGATAGCGCTGTATGTTGGCACGGCCTTAATGGCGCGCCTGATGGGACTGATCAAGCTTCCCTGGGGCAGCGAGACGATCTCACTGCAAGGCTGGATCTTTCAGAAGATCTTTTTACCCTGGGCTTCGCCAGTCAATGCCTCGCTGGCCTACGCAATTGTTTTTATTCTGTTGTGGTTGGGCGTAATGTGGATTCTTTACTCCCGGCGAATCTTCATTAAGGTCTAACATAAATATAAATTCTGTTACCGCAACCTGCGGAAGTTTGAAAGGAGACTGTGATGGCCACTTACATAACGTTAATGCGATGGACCGAGCAAGGTATCGCGAGGGTTAAGGACAGTTCCAAGCGTCTGGACGCCGGCCGCAAGGCTTTTAAGAAGATGGGCGTCGAAATAAAGGACACCTGGTTGACAATGGGTAAATACGATTTGGTTTGTGTGGTTGAAGGGCCTGACGATGCCGTCGCCAAAGCGCTGCTTACACTCGGCTCGCAGGGCAACGTGCAAACCGAAACAATGCGTGCCTGGAACGAGGATGAATACCGCCAGATAACAAAGTCAGTTTAGGATCGGCAGGTTCGGCGACGCGTAGCGTCGCAGTGACTTTAGCCCGGCCTATGAAGGCCGGGATCGAGGGCCCCCTCCGCGATCTTGCGTCGCGTCAGCGACGTGATGAAGAATGGTTGAAGATTATGCTGTTCTTCATTCCGTCGCTCTGCGACGGAAAACTCAATTAGCTGGCGAGGAGACCCACCTCAAGAGACCGGGTTAAAATCATCGCGACGCTACGCGTCGAACCACTACACGTCACTCGATGCAAAGAAATAGGTTCTGTTTTGTACAAAGTTATGCGCATGTCCTGGCTTTGCACAAAGGTGGCATCTCTAAGTCCGCGTTAAGCGGACGACTGAAAATAGCCCAACGATTCATCGCTGGGTTTGGGCGGAAGGCAGCGATGAAGTCAGTGGAGCGGACGGCTGAAAGAAGGGACTGGCATCGATCATTCAGCCGTCCGCTTCACGGACTTCCCATCCCCGCGCTCTTTATCCCAGCAGTGAACTGCTGGGCTACTATCATTCGTGCGCTTTGCGGACTGGAACCCTAGTTTTCGTGGAAAGCCGCGTATCCCGGTCCGCGCAAGGGTCTTCCGGCCAAAGCTGCGGTTCGCCGGCCATCATCCACGCTCAGTTGTCCATTCACGATAACGTACTTGATGCCAACGGGGTGTTGGTTTGGCATCTCGAAAGTCGCGCGATCGATTACTGTTCGCGGATCGAAAACGGTTATGTCGGCATAAGAGCCGGCAAGCAACAGCCCGCGATCACGCAGGCCCACGCGCTTCGCCGGCAGACCGGTCATCTTGTGAATCGCCTGTGGCAAAGTCAGCAGGTGCTCGTCGCGAACATAGCGACCCAGAATTCTTGGATAGCTTCCCCAGCCACGCGGGTGTGACTTTGATCCGGCCATCGGCCCGTCGTTAGCGCGGGCGCCACTATCGGTGCAAAAACTAACGAAGGGCGCCTGCATCGCAGTGCGCATGTCGTCTTCGCTCATCATGAAATAGATCGCCCCGGTTTGGCCATGGTCCGCGAGAATCAAATCGAAGACTGCATCGAGTGGCTCTTTCCCTTGCTCCTCGGCGATCTGCGAAACGCGCTTACCCTGCATGGCTTCCAGATCGCGATTGACGACCGAGCCAATCAAAACACCTGAAGCGCCGCCACTGCCGAGATAAATATTTTCCCAATCCTTATGGTCAGTTGTTATTTCTTCCTTCAGACGCCGGCGAATGCTCGCGTCTTTCAACCGTGTCAGCATCTTTTCTGTGCCACCTTCGAGTGCCCAGGGTGGCAGGCACGCGCTCAAAGAAGTGCTGCCTGCAATGTATGGATAGATGTCGGCAGTGATGTCGAGACCTTCATCGCGGGCCCGTTTGATTTTTGCCAACACCTCAGGCATGCGGCCCCAGTTCTTCTTGTAAGCGGTCTTCAAATGCCAGATTTCCACCGGAATTTTGGCCTGGCGGGCGATCTGAAAGACTTCTGCGAGCGATTCGTCAAGAGCGTTAGCTTCACTGCGTTGATGCGTGGCGTAAATGCCGCCGTACTGTCGCGCCACCTTCGCAAGTTCCACCAGTTCATCGGTCTTTGCGAACCGCGCCGGCACGTATTGCAAGGAAGTTGAGACGCCTAGCGCGCCATCCCGCATCGCGGCGGCAACCAATTGTTTCATCTGTTCTAACTCGGCCGGGCTCGGTGGGCGATTGTCGAACCCGACAACGTATTCACGTAGCTGCGTCGCGCCGACGAAAGTTGCCAGGTTTACGCCCGCACCTTGTTTTTCCAGTCGTTTGAAATACTCGTCGAGCGTGCCCCAGTCGATGGTCAGGTTATAGCGGCGGAGAAAGTCTTCCTGTTCCTTGATGAGTCGCTCGTTAATAGGCGCGATGGATTCACCCTCGCCGGTGACCTCGGTCGTTACGCCCATCATTATCTTGCTCATCGCGCGGGGATCGATGAGCAAATAAGTTTCTGACTGGCCGAGCATGTCGATAAAGCCCGGCGCCACGACCAGACCAGTGGCGTCAATCTCGCGCGCGGCGCCGGCGTTTTTCAGCTTGCCAATTCGCACGATGCGATCGCCTTTGATTGCGAGATCAGCGCGGTAACCCGGTCGGCCGGAGCCGTCGATGACGAGGCCATTCCTGATAACGAGATCATATTGGGGGGCTGGAGTCGTTGTAGCGCTTGAGAGTAGGGATGAGAGAAGCATGATCGCTGTGACTGTTGAAACTGAAACCCTGGTCAGCATTATTTCACCTGCTGTTGGAATGATGGAGCGCAGCATCGTAATGATTAGCATCCGGAATGTCTAGATTTCCGCAGATCGGTCAAGTGATTTGCTGGGACCGCGGGCGCCCCGCCCGCAATGAGCGCGAAGCGCGAAAACGGATTGGCGCAAAAGACTGCGCGCCTGTCGGCGCGTTTGCGGGCGAGGGCGCCCGCGGTCCCAGCAAGATCAGGCGTGGTTTACCCCCGCTCCGATCCTGCGTAGAATTCAACGCCGTGACAAATGAACCAATAACTCTCAAACGGATCGCGGAAGTAACCAGCGGCAAACTGACGGGCGACGAAAATGTGGTGGTCACCGATGTCAGCCATGATTCTCGTCGCGCTGGCGCCGGCAGTTTGTTCGTCGCTGTTCGTGGCGGGGTATTCGATGCACACAAGTTTATTCCTCAGGTAATCGAACAGGGCGCGTCGGGCGTGATCTCCGAACTCGAGCCGAGCGAGAACGTGCTTCAGGGAGTGGACCCACGACGCGTGGCCTGGATTCAAGTTGAAAACGTCAGACGCGCTATGGCCCTGGCCGCAGCCGAAGTGCATCACCATCCATCTCGGGAACTCAAACTAGTTGGCATCACCGGCACGAATGGAAAAACAACTACCGCCTACCTTATCGCGTCGATTCCGGAGGCTGCCGGCGAACCGGTGGCTATGACGGGTACGGTTGAATACCGTCTCGGTCCGGAACGTTTCAAAGCAGATCGAACCACGCCTGAAGCCACCGACATGCAACGCATGCTACGCCAAGCCGTTGAGATTGGCTGCAAGACGGCAGTGATGGAAGCTTCATCACAAGCGATGGATTTTCATCGCTGCGACGCGCTTGAGTATGGCGTTGCCGTTTTTTCCAATCTTACGCGCGACCATCTCGACTATCACAAGACGATGGAGAACTACTGGTACGCAAAGCAGCGCTTGTTTGATGGCAGACTCGGTAGCAGGCCGCGCACGTCGGTTATCAATCTCGACGACCCTTACGGAGTTGAGCTTGCTGAGCGACTCAGAAAAGAAGGGTTGCACGTCGTTACCTATGCAGTTATTGCAGACGCGGATGTCACAGCACGCGATCCGGAGTTTTCGTTGAACGGTATGCGTTTCAAGCTGAGCACCCCGGGCGACGAACGCGAGTTTCATTCGCCGCTGGTCGGACCGCCACACATCTACAACACGCTCGCGGCGGTCGCCAGCGGGCTGGCGCTTGGCTATGGATTGGATGTAATTACGCGGGCGCTGGAAAAATGCACCGGGGCGCCGGGCCGTTTCGAGCGCGTTCCCCATGGTGGTGACTTTGCGGTCGTAGTCGATTACGCACACAGTGACGACGCCTTGTTTAACGTCTTGCGCACGGCGCGGCAGGTGACGAAGGGAAAGATTATTACTGTATTTGGTTGCGGTGGCGATCGTGATGGTTCGAAGCGTGCGCCGATGGGTGAAGCGGCAGGAAGTTTGAGCGACGTGGTGATCTTAACTTCAGACAATCCACGCACTGAAGATCCGGAGAAAATACTCGCGGACGCGGAGGTTGGAATTCAGAAGACCGGCAAGCCTTATCGAAAAATCGCGGACCGGCGCGAGGCGATCCACCAGGCAATCTCAGAAGCGCGGAGTAATGATTTGGTGTTGATTGCCGGCAAGGGGCACGAGGATTACCAGATCATCGGCCGCGAAGTTTTCCACTTCGATGACAAAGAAATCGCGCGCGAAGCCTTGGCGCAGAAGACTTAACTGTTGGAGATACATTGATCAAGCTGACTGATGTCATGAATCTAATACTAACTGTTTGGACGCTGTTGGCGGTTTCTGCTTGCCAGGGCGGGTCACCATCAAAAAAAGCCAAAGCTGAGCGAAATCAGACTAACCCGCCTTCTTACGATGTCTATTTGCCGCCAACCAAACTCGCCGACCTGGAGGACCAGTCAATCACCGAAAGCAGCGGGCTGGTTGCTTCGCGCACTTCGCCTGGGAGTTATTGGACCCATAACGACGCCGGCAATGCACCACTCATTTACTCATTCGATAGCAAGGGCCGCAGTCGAGGCGTTTGGCGGGTTACCGGTGCAACTTCTTATGACTGGGAAGACCTTGCAGCGGGACCGGGCCCAAAACCCGACACTAACTATCTTTACATCGGCGATATTGGCGACAACGATGGCACTCGATCCGAGCTAGTCATTTATCGAATTCCCGAACCCCAAATTCCAAGCGGCAATACTGTTTCAACAGCGGAGCACCCCGCCGCAACCGAAACGGCCGAAGCCATACGATTGCGTTATCCCGATGGGAAGCATGACTGCGAAGCGCTGCTAGTGCATCCCAGGACCGGACGCATTTACCTTGTCATTAAAGAAAAATCTGCCAAACCGGGTATCTACGCGGCGGATGCGCCGGCAGTATCGGGAGAAGTAATTACGCTTGGCCCGTATTGGCGAAGTCGATATGTCGGGGCATTCAGAAGCCGTAATAAACGGCGGCGCCATTTCCCCCGACGGACAGCGGGCGGCGCTCTCCGATTACACTCAGGGGTATGAATTTGTTTTGTCGGAGGCGAATGCCCCGTTCGACAGTATTTGGAAACAGCCGATGCGAACAGTCGATCTCGGGAAACGAAAACATGGAGAGACGGTTTGTTATCGGCTGGATGGCAAAGCGTTGCTGGCGACGAGCGAACGCCTGCCGGCGCCTTTGATTGAGATAATGCGGCGCTAGGGCTTTGTACAAAAATTGAACTCAACAAGGGTTGGACAAAATCAGAACTGGGAGCGATAGCGACCAGCCAAAGGATGCACTTCAAAAGTCGAGTCGTCTAACAGTTTTTCGTCAGTGGCGCTTTTGGCGGGTCGCTATCGCTCCCAGTTCTGATTTTGCGTAAGCCAGGTTGAATCTTTTGTCTGGTCAATATCGCTAATACACTACCCCGCTGGTTGTTCCGGATACATCCTTGACCAGATCCAATAGACAGGCAGTCCGAGCGCAATCAATACGCTGCCAGCAAGCGGTGGATTGCGCGCCAGGATTACCAAACCTGAGAGCACCTGACCCTGCATTATCAAACCGAAACCGTTTCCGACATCCTCGCGAACTCCCAGTAGCGTCGTCCCAAGGATCAAGGCCGTCGCCAGCAGGAAAAGAACTGGCACGATGGGATAGCCCCAGGCCCGGTAAGGCCGCTCCGCGTCCGGCATTTTACGCCTGAGAATAAAAACCGCAGCCGTTACCAGTCCATAAAAGATCCAGAGACCGAAGATGGCGTAATCTGTGAGAATGTCGAACGACGAAGAGAACATGATGACCAGTATGCAAGCCCAAATGGCTTGAATCACCAAAGCTCCGGTTGGTACGTGTGTTCGTGGAGACACCTTCGACAAGCTGCGCAGGAACAAGCCGTCGCGCGCCATCGCATAGGGGACGCGCGCGCCCGTGAGAATGGAAGTGTGAAGTGTACCGAAAGTTGATGACAGCAGAGCGGCGGCAATGAAGCTGATCGCTAGTGGGCCTAGAAACTGCTTCGCGACCTCAGTGGCGACGGACGACTTAGTTGAGATGCTCGCAATCTCGGTGGGCGATAGTGTGTAAAAGTAGGCAACGTTTGCCAGCAGGTAAAGCGCCATGATCAAGATTGTGCCGCCGATGAGCGCGCGGGGCAGGTTGCGACCGGGGTTCTGAACTTCACCGGCGACTAGCGTGACGTTGTTCCAGCCGTCGTAGGCCCACAGCGCACCCAGCATCGCGGCGATGAAACCGCCGAAGCCAAATCGCGCCGCCGCGCTCACTCCTTCGCAGGTGCCGCCCACGTTGGCCATCAACAAATGTGACCAGTCAGCGTTTCGCGCAAACAAGAAAGCGCCCACGCCAACGAGTAACACCAGGGCAATTTTGACGCCCGACAAAATCGTTGCGACACCACCGCTAACCTTGACTGCCAGACAGTTGATTCCCGTGACAATAAGGATCGAGGCGAGCGCAACCACCTGGAGTTTTCCGAACGGGACCGGATGACCCCATATGGTCGTGGAGAAGAAGTCGCCCGCCAGTGCACCGCCGATCATGATGTTCAGGAATAGGGCAAACTGCACCCCGAGAGCGGCCTGCGATCCGGCTTTGCCGATAAAGAATGACATCCACCCAAACAAAAATCCCCACGGTCGTCCGTAGGCTTCGCGCATGAAAACGTATTCGCCACCCGCCTTCGGCATCATCGCCGCTAGTTCGGCATAACTCAGCGCGCCTGCAAGTGAAAGTAGTCCGGCAATGACGTAGACGAAGAGAACCATCTTGGGCGTGCCGACGTTGCAGGTCATCACGCGAGCTTTCAGGAAGACTCCGGTGCCGATGACGTTGCCAACGACGATGGAGATGGCCGCAACCAGGCTCAGGCCGCGGATTAGTTGAGTCTTGTGTGGTTGCATTAGCTTCAGATCTCAGATTTGAGTATCTCAAATTTCAGATAAATCTTCGGAAGCGGATTCACGCAGCGCGTCTGCGGATACCTCTACCTTTCAATGCCTGCGCGGCAGTCTCGCCGGTGACAACCGCGCCTTCCATAAAGCCCTGCCACTCAGCCAGGTGTTCGCCGGCAAACAAAACCTTGCCATGGGGTTGCTGCAAAATCGGGCGGAGCGTGAACCATTGTCCCGGACGGTAAAACGCGTAAGCGCCCTGTGTGTAGATATCGCGTTGCCAGGCCATCGACTGAATATTCATAGCAGATCGGGTGCTTTTCTATTAAGCGGCAAGAGATCGCGGGTGATGATATCGCTGCGCCGGCCACTGCTTTGTGAGGCGAGGACATCGGCTTTTTCACCGATCGCATAACTGCAGAGTATCCCTTGTTTACCAGGTTGATTCTTGGTGCTGTGAAAATAATAGTGAGAGGTTACGTCGCTGACGAGCGAGAAGTCTTCCTGACCCCAGAATCGTTCCTTGAACAGAATCTGATTCTTGACGATGCGCGCGTACTGAAGTTTATTGGCTGCAGCCGCGTGTGCGACCGGAAGGGGCGGGTCAAAAGTAATCTTCGTAAGCACGCGCGCCGGCACGGTGCATATGCAAGCATCAGCGGTGAAATCTCTGCCACTCGCTCTCACGGTCACGCGCCCGCCCCGCTGAGTAATTTTCTCAACCACCATGCCGGTGTGAAGTGACCCGCTACCAAGCTGCGAAGCCAGCGCGCTTGTCAGGCGCGAGTTACCGCCTTCCATCTTGAAATCCATTTCGTTTGCCGGACTGGATTCAAAATACTCAGCGGCCGCGGCGTAGGCCGATATCATGCGAATCGTTTCGCCAAAATCTGTACTGTCCTGCAAATCGCGCAGTAACAAGTCTTCTTCGCTAAAGCCGATCTCCTTTAGCCAGGTCCACCAGTCGTATTGATCCAATCGCACGCGATCTCGTTCGCGGTAGTTTTTATACGTCTCCCGAAACTTTTCAAAAGCGGCCTTTGCCTGCGGCGAGAAATCCCACTGGCCCGGCCCTTTCACCATGCCGTCCTGCATTAGCGATGCTTCGAAGCGATGATCGAGCAGCTTGATGTTGAAGTCGTGACAGAGCGCTCGCATGCGATCGTGGCTAGCGCCCACCCACTCGCCACCTAGTTCGCAAACCAATTCAGGGTTTTCCTTGAAGTTGAAAGAAAGTACCCGCCCGCCGATGCGTGGCCGCGCTTCCAGGACGGTGACGTTCCAATCCTTCAACGCGTGGGCCGCAGCTAAGCCCGAGAGACCAGCGCCGATAATAATGCAGGAGTACGCGCGACGTTGGACGTATGGACTGAAGACAAGGGGCACGCCGGCAGCGGCAACCGCCGCATTCTTGAGAAACTCTCGACGCGAGGTATTGAATAGAGGTTCAGCAGATTCTTTTACCATACGTCGTTGGTGACGAGGTCGTCATAAGTGTCACGGCGGCGAATGAGAGTGGCCGCTCCGTTTTCATCAATCATCACCGCCGCGGGCAGCGGACGGCCGTTGTAGTGAAACATCTGAGCCAGCGAATACGCTCCGGAATTAAGCAACGCCAGCACTTCGCCCGGGTGGACATCAGCGGGAAGTTTTCTATAGTCGGGTAAACGTCCGCAGCGCTCGATATCAAAATAAACATCGCCGGAATCACAGAGCGGTCCAGCAACTTTGTAACTCGTTTCATGCGCCTCGCCCGCGCGCGAGGCGGAGATCGTGTGGTAGTACCATTTGTAATTGTTCATTGAAAGCATGATGTTGTAGCCGGCGTCTGTTAACAGCCAGACGTCTCCCGTCTCCGGTCTTTGCTTCATGTTCAGAACAGTTGTCAGCACCAGGCCGGCGTCGGCAATGACGCTGCGTCCGGGCTCAAGCAAGATCGTAGTTTTGTCGAGCAGATGCTCCGCGCCAGCAGCGCGAGCCGACTCTCGGGCCACGCGCAAGGCTTCCGCCAGAACAACTGACGGTTCGAGATCGGCGCCCAGCATGTCACGTTCGTGTTCAGGTAATTGATCGGCTTGCGAGCGATCGCGCAGATAGTTGACCGGAATACCGCCGCCCAGGTTGATGTGCTCGAGGGTGTGCCCCGTCTCCCGGTGAATCGCCACCAGATGTTCCCACATGCTGCGAAACGCTTCGGCAAAAGGTTCGACATCAGGCGTTTGTGAGCCAACGTGAATATGAATGCCGCACACGTGTATGAGCTCCGGGTGCCTTAGACTTCTCCGAAAAGCTTCGAGCACTTCTGATGAAGAAATACCAAACTTCGAAGTTAACAGTGCGGTTTGCAGACCCAGATGCGAGCGCGTACCGATCTCGGGAACCAATCGCAAAGCGATGCGCGCAGGTTTAGGTGATTGACCACTCGCCGCCGCCGCTCGCTTAACCGCTTCTTCAACCAAACCAATTTCATAAATCGAGTCAACATTGATCGCATGGATGCCGGCGCGGACAGCGTCATCCAGTTCGACATCGCTCTTGCTGGTGCCGTTGAAAATAACCTGGTCAGGCCGAAACCCAACTCGCAAGGCTTTATATAGTTCGCCTCCGCTGTTGACTTCGAGATCAATGCCCGACTCGAGCACCAGCTTCAGCACGGCCATATTCGAATTTGCCTTCGAGGCGTAGAAAAACCGAATGGGGTGTGCGACGGATTGAGCTGCCGCCTTCAGCCGAGCGATATTTGACTTAATGCGTGGGCCGGAAAAGACAAAAAGAGGCGAGCCGTAATTGCGAATCAGTTCCAGCGCGTCTGCGCCGTTAATGGCCAGGTGGCCTTCGCGAACCTCGAGGTAATCAGGAATAGCCCAGGCTGGACTGGAAGCAGCTACCGTCGTGGACATGTTTTAGTCTTACTCCGCGTTAGGAATTATCACGAATGAATGCGAGCGAAGATAGACTGCCGCTCCGAAAGCGTCAAGCTGGTTATCCGAAGATGTCTAAGCACAATGAAGGTCTCAAAAGCAACATTGACCAGACAAAGACTAAATGTGGCCTATGCAAAATCAGAACTGGGAGCGATAGCGACCAGCCAAAAGCACAACTGACAAAGGAACTGCGGCCTAAGCTGTTTTAATCCCCAGCTTTGTGAAGTGAATCCTTGGCTGGTCGCTATCGCTCCCAGTCTGATTTCCCCAACCATGGTTGAGTGTTCAATTGCTCAATTAGTTTTGATTCCGGAGAGCCGCCGGGCATCTACCCATCGCTCTTGTCAAGCTTTCGCAGAACTTCACGGATCTGCTTGTAATGACGTTGCTCGTGATAGCCGATGAACGAGATTGTAGCTACGCCATCGATCTCTCCTAAGAAAGGATGCGTGAAGACAAGACTACGAAAACGCTCTTCGCTGTGAGCCGCGCAGAGTGCTTTTAGATTACGTCTGGCGCGATCGAAATTTTCAATGGCTTGACCTCTTGCCGGCGGGTCGAGCGGATTCATTGCTTTTGGGGCTTTTACTCGGACAAGCCGCATAGAGACGATGGAAGTTGGGATCAGGCGACGGAAAAAACTGACACGTCGCGGCTCGCGTGCGATCGCTGCTTCAAGCTCTTTGGTTACCCGTCCTTCGACAAGACAGAGATGTTGGACTATCTCCGCAACACTCCATTCCCCTTCAGCAGGTCGCTTGGTATAAATGTGCGGCTCAAGCGGCGAGATTTCGCTGATTAGTTTTTGATGGACTGAGTCCAGTCGCTTCAGAGCTCTTTGCATCATTGGAGGTTGCAGAACCGCGAGCAGTAGCCAGCGGATGCCAAACTCAACCTCGCAGATTGGAGTCTCGCATTCGTCTGAGATCAACTCTGCGGGCGACCAAAGTTGTAAACGATCACTCCGGTTACTCTCACTGGTTCTCCCGAAACCAACGTTGGTGAGAACTTTGCCTGGAGTGCGGCGTTGACTGAAACTTCCTGAAGCTGTTTGGGTCCCGAGATCGCACGAGCCTCAGTAACATTTCCCTGCTCGTCGACGGTCACCTGAATCACCACGACACCTTCAGTGCCGGCCGCCCTGGCATCAGGAGGGTAGTCCGGCTTAGGCAGGCTGATGGCTTTGCCGTTCAAGACTCCCGCCGAGATCGGCGCACGCTTCCCGGGGTCGGTCCCAGGACGTTGCGCTTCATCAGGCTTAGCTTCCTCGTTGGCGTTCGGCTTTGCCGGCGCAGCGTCTGCTGGCGCTGTGACAGGGCCTTCAGACGTTCCTGACGGAGCCGCGGCGACGGACGGTGGCGGTGCTGCGCCCTTTTCCGGCAGCACAAAGGAGCTCAAAAATTCCTCCTGGATCGCGTCGTCCTTTTTGGTGTTTAGGTAGACTATCGAATAGAAGCGCTTGCGCGTAGCAAAGACCTGGGCGGTCCCCGAGAGGTCGCCGATCGTTATGCGGTACTCGCGACCAGCATTTCCCTGCAGAGTTTTCTCTCCCACCAACGTGAGCTTCGCAACCACATCTTTACGAATCTTGGGCGCAAAAAGTGTCTTGAAGGCATCGACGTAGGAGTTGATGCGTTGCATCTCAGTATACAGCGCCGGGTTCGATTTTATTCCGCTCAGTGAAACAACGGCGAACACCGGCCCGGGCTTGGTGTTGTGAACATAAGTCCGCGTATTCAACTCCATCTTGTGGTAGGGCTCTTTGCTGGTTTCAAAAGTTGAACCCTTAGGCATGAGTACAGAGAACTCCTCGCCTTCAGGTCGGAGCGTTTCCCACTGAGGAGTCGCCGGTGCGCCTTGCCCTAAAGCCGAGATGCAAGTTGCCAGGATGAACAAGAGGACGGGCGATTGTCGTTTGCAAAGAAATGAACGCATGACGCAGTACTCCTTTAAGACTTTTCGCGATTCATGAGATTCATCGGGACCGGGTCGGTCGGGACAGCTTGGGTAGATTTTCGCTGCTGAGTCAGATTATTTCAAGGCTATAGCTGCGCCATCATCTCCGCCGGGTTCCAGTAAGCGTGCAGCGTCTGTATTTTTCCGGATTCGTTGATTTCAAAAACATCGATGCCTTCAAAGTGGGCCTTGCGCCCGCGCTGGCTGATCCCGCGACCAGACCATTTGACGGCCGCGCCATTGCCGGCGATGAATATTTCGTCCTCCGTCAAGCCAACCTCTTTGAAGGCCGATGTAATCGTTTGAAAGAATTCCCTTAGGCTCTGATGGCCGGCCATTGCCGGCGTACCCACCGGATCGTAGGAGACCGCGTCTTCGGCAAAGGTGTCGATCCAGGCTTGTTCATTCATCGCGCGTATCGCAGCAAAGTAAGCACGGACTGCTTGCGAGACAGTTTCTGGGGACATCTATTCTTTTTTCCTTTCTCGTTCCTGCTGTACCAACACTCGCCGCAATATTTTCCCCGATGGTGACTTCGGGATCTTATCGATGAATTCGAGTAGTCGAATCTTCTTATGTGGAGCCACTTGACCAGCCACGAAATCCATCAGCTCTTCTGCGGTTGCGTTGCCCCTTAATACTACGAAAGCCTTCGGTATTTCGCCCGCCTCATCATCCTGACAGGGAATGACAGCGGCATCGGCGACAGCCGGATGAGTTAACAACAAGGCTTCGAGTTCCGCCGGCGGCACCTGGAAGCCTTTGTACTTTATCAACTCCTTGGCGCGATCGACGATGAAGAAGTGTCCGGCTTCGTCTGCGTAGCCGATATCGCCAGTGTGCAGCCAGCCCTCTGAGTCTATAGTCGCGTCCGTCGCCTCTGGACGATTGAGATAACCCTTCATTACTTGCGGACCACGAACGCAGACCTCGCCTTCCTTATTGGGTCCGAGAATTTCTCCCGTTTCGAGATCCATTACTTTGCATTCAGTGTTTGGAGCAGGCACACCAACTGAACCGAATCTCACTTGCGATGGATCAGCGGGCGACGAGTGAGTTACGGGACTAGTTTCTGTCATGCCATAACCCTGACGCACATCACAATCGAGACGTGTCATGCAGGCACGCGTCAGGTGTTCATCGAGGGGCGCGGCACCGGAGAAAATAGTTTGCAGCTTCGACAAGTCGTAGTTGTCAACTACCGGGCTTTTACTCAGGAGCAGCACGATCGGTGGCACCAGGTGCGCCAGCGTCACGCCGTGGTCCTGAACCAGTTGGAGGAAAGGCTCCAGTTCAAATCGCGGCACCGTAATGATGGTGGAACCCTGGGACAGACCCATATTCAAGACGACCACCAGTCCGTAAATGTGAAAGAGCGGCAAAACGCAGATTAGAGTGTCGTTCTCACTGAAGTAGTCGAGGCCTTCCATCTGGCGCATGTTGGCGACCAGATTGTAGTGAGTAAGCATCACGCCCTTCGCAAGCCCGGTGGTGCCGCTTGAATAGGGAAGCGCCACCAGATCCTCGCGAGGATTAATGGCAACCTCGGGATAATTTCCGTCGCTCTCCAGCAGAGAAGAGAAGGGCGTGGCCCCGTCCATTTCGTCTCCGGATTCGTCAAAGAGAAATAACTCTTCGATGTTGGCTTCGCGCGCGGCGGCCTTTGCTTTCTCCAGAAACTGCGGCACGGTGACCAGGAAGCGGGCGTCGGCGTCTTTCAGCTGATGGGCGATTTCCTGTTCTGTGTAAAGTGGATTGATCGTACTGTTGATGCCACCGAGAGAAGCTACGGCGTGAAAGGCGATTGCGTACTCAGGAAGATTAGGGCTGAGAATTCCAAACACCTCACCCTTTTTGAAACCCCGTTTCCAGAGACTGGCGGCCACGCGTGAAATTCGATCGGCGAGTTCCGAGTATTTGATAGTGCGCCCGCTTGGGCCATCGATCAATGCCGGTTTATCGCCGCGCTCTTTCGCGCGTTGCAGCACGAAAGTCGTTACGGGAATTTCGGGGATATCGACTTGTGGGAAGGGTCCGCGGAAAATCATGGTTTTTTGTAACGCAAACTGTTAGTTTGCGGTCAGCGTTCCTGTTTGGATGTGTGGGTGTCAGCTTGGACGCAAACTAACAGTTTGCGTTACGGAAGACGGCGCTTACCTTATCAGGTGACCCGCCTTCCGTAAAAGGGCTATATTAGGCGGTGGTGTCCCAATTCAAAATTCTCTGTGCATCCTCAGTGTTCTCTGTGTCTCTGTGGGTAGACAAACCTAATCAAAGACTCCACGGAGACACAGAGAACACTGAGGATGCAACAGAGGGGAACTGCGACTAGCAAACTAAGACCGATGCCCGAATCCGCGACTCGCCCACTTAACATCGTCTGTCTCGCCACCTACTTCAAAGGGGGCGACTTTATCCGCGAATGCAAACGGCTCGGTTGCAATGTCATTCTGGTTACCAAGGAAAAAATGCTTGCGGAAGACTGGCCACGCGAAAGTCTGCACGATCTGATTGCCGTTCCCAACGATGCCGGTCCGGCTCTGATGATCGATTTGACGGCTTTCATCGGCCGCAAGCTGAAAGTTGATCGCGTAGTTGCGCTTGAAGAGTTTGACGTCATGACCGCGGCCTTGATTCGAGAACACTTTTGCCTGCCCGGCATGAGCAGTTCGTCGGCCAAGACGTTTCGCGACAAGTTTAGGATGGCCGAAGCCGCTCGAGCCGGGGGCATCCTGTTGCCGAAGTTTGTGCCGCTGATTAATGCGGACGAAGTGCGCGACTTCATGGAGCGCGTGCTCGCCGCCCTGGATAATTAAGCCGCGGTCAGATGTTTCAGCTATCGGCATTCGCAAGGTAGAGGACCCCGCCGAAGTTTGGCGTATCACTGGTGAAATGAACGAACGCGAGAACCTTCGAGAGCGCTCGTCTTATTATGTGTTGGCACAGTTTATTGCCGGCGAAGTTTTCCACGTTGATTCTATCGTGAGCCGGGGTCGCGTCGTCTTTGCAGGCGCGAATCGCTATGGACGTCCGCCGTTGGAGGTAGCTCATGGTGGCGGCGCTTACGTTTCGCATACTGTCGCGCATGGATCAGCGAACGAGAAGAAACTGTTTGCGATCAATCGCAAACTCGTCAAGGCACTCCAACTCGAACGTGGCGCCGCGCACGCTGAGTTCATTAAGAGCGACGCTGACGGCGAGTTTTACTTTCTCGAGATGGCCGCGCGGGTGGGCGGCGCTTACATTGCCGACGTGTTGGAGGCAGCGACAGGCCTCAACCTGTGGCGCCAGTGGGCGCAGATGGAAGTGGCAGACGGGCAAAGCAGGAGGCAGCAGGAGGCAGGACGAACAGGCTCAGGAGCACGAGCGCGGACAAGCCGACCCGCGATGAACGAAACAGTAACAAACTCAAGGCACCGCGAAATGAATACGCCGGCATTGTGCTGTCACTTTCCAGGCAAGAGGAACCTGATACCGCTGCTTATGACGACCCTGAGATTGTTTACCGCGTGAAAAAGAAGCACCACGCCGGCCTGATTGTGAGATCTAAGAAGTTGGAACGCGTCGAGGAATTGCTGACGCAGTATGCCGCGCGCTTCGCCGATGATTTCGTTGCAGTGGTTCCGCCGCTTGAGAAAGCAGAATGAGTTCGCAGGCTGCAGCATTAGCCGAAGCAAAGAGCGGGGGCAAGCCCGCCTTTCCGACCTGAGAGACCTATCCGTTGACGCGTCTACTCAGCCTCGAAAGCCTTTCAATCAAATCACAGAATAGCGCAAACCTAGTTAGCTCCAGGTCGGGAAAGCGGCTTACCCTGGCTTTTATTCTGTTTGGATTTCCTTTAGCCGCCAGATTTCCACACTGAGCGCTTCACAGTAATGCAAGAGCGGTTCGCCTTCGAGTGTGGGCAGGCCATGGGACTCGATCATGGTTGACTCGAGTGAATTGAGTTCAGCTTTTTGCAATGGCCACGGCTGGTGATGAATGCGGGCGCGGTAGAGTTTGCCGTTGTGTGCAGTATCGAGACAGTAGCGCTCAGTAAGAAAAAACTCGAGTGAAGCCGGTGAAGCAGCCGGAAGAGTTTCACCAACAGACCAATTAGCGTGGAATTCCGCTGACGCTCCGCGTCGATCCTTACGAACCGACGAATAACTGATCGTATTGCCAGTTTGAACCAGCGACATGCGCGCGTTGAAGTAAGGCAGATGATAAAACGTACGTGCGCCCCAAACGGCCAGACGATTTGCCGCGTCCAGCGAGAGAAACCAGACGCTGGGCACGCCTCGATGGTGAACGTAGGTACGCACGTTCAGCTCATGAAATGCGCTGGTGCCAGGAACCGCCGGCAGAAATGACGCGCGAATACCCCACATCGTGAAAGGGACGACGCCAATCCACGCTGAGCCGTCGAAGGTGTCGATTTCCAATTGCGATGGGATCAGCGGGCGCAAAAGCTTTGGATCGATGCGCCAATGCATGAAGAGAAGCTTGCCCCAGTTCTGATACATGATTGGCCGGCCGGCAGGTCGCTCGCGCATTGCCAGGCGATCGGCTTCAGTTGGTTGGCTGGGATTCACGAGAAGAGGAAAGCAAAGAATAAGAGTGGGGGCAAGTCCGCCTTCCTGACCCAGAGGCTGGTTAATCGCGGCGTATACATTTGGCTCCGCTGGAGCCACAGGGCCCTCACTTGTTACGGCCTCTGCTTGTCACAGAAGCGCTCAACTCCCTGGAAGAGCTGACGGCAGTATTGGTCCGACGAAAGGCCGACGCGCTCACACTCCGCCTGTTGCCAGTTAGCGCTCTTAATGAACTCAGTTTCGCGTGGTACTCCATCGCAAAAACCTGGCGTCGGACGACTGACCCGAAGGCAACTCTCCATGAAGATGCCGCTGCTAATTCCGTTGGTGAAGCCAGGATCTCTTTTGTAGCGAGCGACCGCTTGATCGACGCAACCCTGATTGTCGGTTTGGCGCCCGGCGTCCTGGCCTTCCTCCACCAGGGCCTTGGCTTTCGCCATCAACGCGTCCTTATTATTTGACCACCAGTAAACACCCGCGCCAATTACCCCAATTACAAGCAGTACGATCAACACGCCGGCGATAATTAACGCTTTGGCCCAACGCGGCATGGTGTTCCTCCATTATTTGCGGCCCCGAGGCGGATTTACTTTAAGTACTTGTCCATCCAGTCGAGCACAGTGTGATACCAGAGCTGCGAGTTTTGTGGCTTGAGCACCCAGTGACCCTCATCCGGGAAGACCAGGAGCTTTGAGTCGACTCCCATGCGCTGTGCGGCGGTGAACAATTGCAGTCCTTCGCCAAAAGGCACGCGATAATCCAGTTCACTATGGATGATCAGGATCGGCGTCTTGAAGTTTCTGACGAACTTGCTCGGCGACCAACGGGCGTACATCATTGGATTGGTCCAGGGCGTGCCCTTGAATTCCCAATCGGTGAACCACAAGTTCTTCAGTCGCACCAAACATACTCTCGAGGTTGTACACGCCGTCGTGCGACACAAGCACTTTGAAACGGAAACGAGGATCGTTGTTGTGTCCCTCGATCCAGTTGATCATGTAGCCGCCATAACTCGCGCCTGCGGCTCCAACGCGATTTTTGTCGAGGAAAGAATTGCGACGCAGGACGTCCGCGACTCCGTTCATGATGTCGGTGTACGCCTTGCCGCCCCAGTCGGCGCTGATATCGTTCACAAATTGCTGGCCATAACCGGTCGAGCCGCGCGGGTTCGGCAGGAAAGCGACATAGCCATCGTTCACCCAGACTTGCGGGTTCCAGCGATAGCCCCAACTGTCGTTGAAAGCGCTCTGTGGACCGCCGTGAATGATCACCGCCAGCGGATACTTTCGGTTCGGATCAAAATTAGGCGGCTTAACGATGAAGCCATGAATCTTCTTACCGAGCGCGCCGGTCCATTCCACTTCTTCAGCTTTCCGCAAACCGAATGGCGCCATAAGACCGTTATTCGCACTGGTCAGGGGCGTTGCTGTCCCTTCATCAATTTCAGCACGATAGATTTCCGCCGGCATCGCCATTGTGCTGTGGGCGAAAATGAGGGACTTACCGTCCGGCGTTATCTGTAGTCCAGTCGCTGAAACATTCGGCACCATCTTCTGTGGCTCGGCGCCTCCCAGTGGAACACGAAACACCGGCAGCCGGCCGCGCTCGCCGGCTATGAAGTAAGCGTAATTGCCGTCCGGGGACAGCGCTATTTCTTCGACCTGGAGATCAAATCTCTTCGCGATTTCTGTGCTCACTCCGGTAACACGGTTGTAAGACATCAGCCGCCAACGATCAGCCTCAAAGCCGGCCGTGGCCTGCGAACGATAGATGATGTAACGGCCGTCGCGCGTGTAGATCGGCCCGACGTCATAACCCCGATTGCTCACCGTAATGTTTTTGGCTGCGCCACCTGATAAGGGAATAATGTAGATGTCGCTGTTAGTGGAGATTGCTTCGACTTTATCGGGGTTGCGGACGTAGGCGAGCTCCTTCGAGTCGGGCGAAAAGGCATAATCAACGCCCGAAGCTGCAGCATATGGTGGAGAATCAAAGTCGCCAGGCGTCAGGTCTCGGGCCGTACTACCCTTGCTGGAAACTACGAACACATGCGTTCGTTTGACGTCGCGCCACTCATCCCAATGGCGGAAGAGTAGCCGGGTAGTTATATGCGCTTTGACTTTACTGTTTTCGGCAGCTTCGTCCTTCTTCTTGTTGCACTCGTCATCAGTGCAATCGGGATAGATCTCAGAAGTAAACGCGATCCATTTTCCGTCTGGAGACCAAACCGGCGCGGCGGCGCTGGTTGAGATCTTCGTTACCTTGTCCTTGTTATCGCCATCGCTTTCCATCGTCCAAACTTGTCCGCCAGTGATGAATGCAATCCTCTTTCCATCGGGCGACCAACGCGGCGCAGTAGACGATGCGGCGCCGCTGGTGAGTTGCTTCATCTCACCACCGCCAATCGAAGTCACATAGATCTGAGTGATGACCTTATTCAGATCGTAGTTGACATCGCCGATGGTAAAGGCAACGCGCCTGCCGTCAGGTGAAACTTGCGGATCGCCGACCCGGCGGACTTTCAATAAGTCTTCAACGGTAAAACGACGAGTTTCCTGAGCAGCGGCAATTGCCGCAAACGACGATAATGCGAACACAAGAACGGAAATCGCGATGACGAAACGCTTCATAGAAGTCCTCTCCGAATGGCTCGAAAATTGGTAAGGGAAAGCGCGGTTATTATTACACTAAACGAATTCTCGCGCATCCACGCCCGGTTTTGGAGTGCGGTGACCTGTCACCGCTTTTGGTCCGTCGCGACCTGTCGCGACGCTGCTGGCGACAGGTCCGCCAGCGACCAAAGCGCCGACAGGTCGGCGCACTCCAAAAAGAGAAATAGACAACGCGTAATCAAAACATCTACTCTAAGAATTCTTCCCCCGAATGACCTCATAAGTTTTTGAATCTTTTCCTGGGGGCTCACATGACTGCTTCGCGCCGCTGGTTAGCTTTTCGCCTTTGTAATAGGCCTGACTCTAATCTCCACTAATGCTCTTGCGGCGACGCTTCCCGCTAATTTCACTGAAACGCAGTTTGCCAGCGGCCTTACTAACCCGACGGCCATGGCGTTCGCGCCGGACGGACGTCTTTTTGTCTGCCAGCAGGGTGGGCAATTGCGAGTCGTTAAGAATGGCGCCCTGTTGGCTACGCCATTTGTATCGCTAACGGTTGACTCGAACGGCGAGCGCGGCTTACTGGGCGTGGCCTTCGATCCTAACTTCGCCACGAATAGTTTTGTTTACGTTTACTACACTGCAACTACTCCGCAAGTTCACAATCGAGTCAGTCGCTTCACCGCCAGTACGGCTAACCCGGATGTTGCGCAAGCGGGCAGCGAAGTCGCCATACTTGATCTAAACAATCTCAGCAGCGCCACCAATCACAACGGCGGCGCCATTCACTTTGGTTCTGACGGCAAGCTCTACATTGCTGTCGGCGAGAACGCCGACCCGGCAAACTCGCAAACGATCGGGAACCTGCTGGGTAAAATTCTGCGAATCAATCCCGACGGTACCTTGCCTGCCGACAATCCCACCTCGTTTCCTGGAATCGCCGGTTCAACCTCCGGCATTAACCGCGCGATTTGGTCGGTGGGCCTACGGAACCCTTACACGTTCACCTTTCAACCTGTCTCGGGAAGAATGTTCATTAACGACGTGGGGCAAAACTCCTGGGAAGAAATCAACGATGGTATCTCCGGGTCAAACTACGGCTGGTCCATTTGCGAAGGGGCTTGCGTGCCGCCAAACGCAAACTTTCGCGATCCGCTATTTCAATATGGACATGGCAACAGCGCGACAACCGGTTGCGCGATAACCGGTGGGGCCTTCTATAACCCGTCCACGGCAAATTTTCCGGTCGACTACGTCGGCAAGTATTTCTATGCGGAGTTCTGTACCGGTTGGATTCGACGATTTGATCCGGCAACCGGAACGGACACGTCCTTCGCGACCGGCATTTCTAATCCGGTGGATCTGATTGTGACCGCGGATGGCAGTCTCTACTATTTGGCACGGGGTACGGGCTCAGTTTTTATGGTTCGCTTCAACGGCCCGACGAACACCTTTGGCGAGGTTATCGGCCGCATAACCAGGAGCAGTGACGGTCTCGGGTATCGCCGGCGCTGTTGTTCGAATGACCGGCACGCAGACACGAAAGACGATCACTGACGCAAACGGCAACTATCGCTTCGACAATGTACCGACTAATGGTACTTATTCGATCACGCCTTCACGCGCCAACTTTTCGTTCTCTCCAACTGAACGCATTCTCAGCCAGCTGAGTAACACCACCGACGCACCGTTCACCGGCATACCCACCGGCACCAGTAATAATCCGCTCGACACGCCGGAGTTCTTTGTGCGACAGCACTATGTCGACTTCCTGAATCGCGAGCCGGACGAAAGTGGGTTTAACTTCTGGAGTGATCAGATCATCAGCTGCGGGACAGATGCCGTCTGCACTCGAACGTCGCCGTGTGAACGTTTCAGCAGCGTATTTTCTTGTCGATTGAGTTTCAGGAGACTGGAGGTTTGGTTGACAGTTTGTATCGGACGAGTTTTAACCGGCGACCGTTTTACAGTGAGTTTGTGCCGGACACACAAATCGTTGGGCAAAACGTGATTGTCGGCCGCACCGGTTGGGAGAACCAATTGGAAACAAACAAACAATCATTTCTCAACGCGTGGGTTCAGCGGCCTGCTTTTGTCAATGCTTATGGGGCGCTGGCGGATGACGGTTATGTTGACACGCTGATTAGTCATACAGGCGTTACGTTTACCAGTAGTGAACGAAATGCACTGGTAAACAGCCTGGTGAATCACACCGCAACGCGCGCGCAAGTGCTGAGGCAAATCGCGGAAGATTCGCGTTTTAAAGCACTGAAGTTCAATGACACGTTTGTCATGATGGAATACTTCGGCTATCTGCGCCGCGATCCTGATGCAGCAGGTTTTCAGTTCTGGCTGGACAAGCTAAACCAGTTCAATGGCAACTTTGAACAGGCTGACATGGTCAAGGCGTTCATTGTGTCAGGCGAATACCGGGATCGCTTTCCTCAATAAGACAGTAGACGGTTAGTCGGTACAGTAGCAGGAAGAATTTCCGCAGCCGATTTTTGAGGCTGCGCATTAACGCGGATGCACCGCGAACCAGAAACATAGACTGTATTTCTTATCCGCGTGTATCCGCGTGTATCCGCGTGCAGAATCTGCGGCCAAATTTTTTTCGAGGTTTAGAATCCCTCGGTCTCAGAACAGCCCAATGACTCGCCGAATTATCGTTGCCATTCTTCGCTTCGCGATGCGCGTCTACTTCCGAAAGGTGGAAGTGGTTGGCATTAAGCACGTGCCACGCGATACCCCGGTAATCTTCGTTCTCAATCATCCGAACGCACTCGTTGATCCCGCTTTTCTTCTTACCCTGGCGCCCCGGCGGGTATCGTTTCTGGCGAAGTCGCCGCTGTTTCGCATGCCGGTACTTGGCTACCTGGTGCGCGCGATGGATTCGCTTCCCGTCTACCGCCGGCAAGATGAAGGCGAAGATGTCTCAAGAAACCTCGAAATGTTTGCTGCTGCAAGCACTCTGCTGGCACGCGGTGGCACTATCGGCATTTGTCCCGAGGGGGTTTCGCATGATGAACCTCGTCTTCGTCCCATCAAGACCGGCGCCGCGCGCATTGCCCTTGGCGCTGTCTCTACCGGCGAGGTGGCCGATCTGAAAATCGTACCCGCGGGACTGTATTACACTTCAAAAACAAAATTCCGCAGCGCCGTTTTGCTCTACTTTGGAAATCCGATCGAGGTGAAGCCAGTTGATATGGATGCTGACGGTAATCCACCTCGGGCTGCCGTCAAGGAGCTTTCCAATCGCATTGAGTGCGCGTTACGGGAAGTGATGCTCGACGCCGAACATGAAGAAGCGCTGCAGACTATCAGCCGTGCGGAACGAATTTTTTCTTCGGAACCCGATGATGAGGGAGAGGAGAGTCTCGCTGAAGAGTTGCAATTACAGCAACGTTTCGTCAAAGCCTATCGAGTTTTGCAGGACCGCGCGCCGGAACGTTTGCGCCGGCTGGAAGTGCGCATGAGCAGGTTCGAAGAAGAGCTGACACAGGCGGGAGTTGATCCGGATGATCTTTCGCCACCGAAATCCACGCTTGACGTGTTCACGCATTTGCTGACTCGCGTGCTGCTGTTTCTGGTGCTGATCGCTCCAGCGACTCTGGGATTTCTCGTGCATTATCCCGCCTACCGGCTCGGAGGGTATCTTGCTACGCGGTTCTCAAGGGATGACGACGATGTGGTTTCCACCGTCAAGATCCTGTCGGCTATGTTGTTGTTTCCCCTTACCTGGCTCGTTGCGGCGTTCGCCGGTTACAAGCTCGAAGGGTGGATCCTGGCCCTGGCCGCACTAACGCTCATCCCGGCGGCGGGCTACCTTGCGATTCTGTTCTTCGAAGGTTTCGATAGGTTTATGGGCGGGGTTCGGGCCCTGGCGTTCTTCCTTGTGCGACGGCGATTTTTCGTACGACTGCTTGCCGAGCGTAAGGCAATTCGCAGCGAGATTCTCTCCCTCGGAAGGGAGACCGCGAATCTCAGCCACTGATTTTTGCTACCTGATTAGGCGAGGGGAGGGGGAAACTGATTCTTGCTATTACGCCTTTAATTCAATTAAGCACGCTCTCGTTTATTTCTTTCTTGCTTTGGCACTTGCGCTCTTTGACGACTTCGCAGCGCCGGCTCGCTTTTTACCCGCAGACCTGACGGTTCGACCTTTACGGCCTTCACTCTGGACTCTGCCAGCCTTGATCAGATTTTCATAACTTCCGCGCACAACATTGCGCGCGACCTTCAGCGAATTAGCTAACTCTCGTTCACTCGGCAGATAACTACCAACCGTCATGGCCCCGGATTCTATTAGACTGGTGAGCTGGTCCGTAATCTGTTTGGTCATTGATTCCGGACGCTTGCGATTGACACGTATAGTTGTTTTCACTCTAACTTCCCTCCTCGGTCTGGTTCAAGTTTTGGGGTACTGGAATTCTATGCAGGCAAGATTGATGTGTCAACAGGACCATGCAAGGTCGAAGGTCCAAGTCCAAAGTCCAAGGTCTGTTTTGCAAGGCGAGCTTCAGACTCGGCCGTTTCAATGACGAAAGCCCCTGGAAACAGACTTTGGACTTCGACCTTCGACTTTGGACTCTTCATAGGGCTTTGTGACTACGCAGTATCTCCAGCGTACGGTCCAGCGGCAGCGCTTCAACTGTATGGCCACGGCCGGTTGTTGTAGTGGCACGAAACAGCGAATTGTAGATGGCCTCTTCGGTTGCTTCGATGACTGCCAGGAACAGCGGTGACATCGAATCGTTAGGCAAGACCTTGAAATTGCGCGGCAGATTTCGCGTCGCTGGTTCACTTGAAGTCTCGAATTCGCAGCTCAGGCGAAGTTGAAAAAGCGATCGCGTAGTCACCGCTACCGTTGCTGCCTGCAGCGCCGGTGCGCGCCAACCCGAGCATCGCGCGCGCTGCCATTCGACTCAGATTGCGAGCCTCAACCGGAGCATCGGTGGCAATGACTATGATGATGGATCCATCCGGACTGTTGGGGTAACAGGGCCGTTGCTGACTTTCTTGGCGTTGGCATCTGCCGATAGATCCGCTTGCAAGTTCATCTTTCAAGTAGTACTTGCCCAACTCGCGTCCGACCGGCGCACCATTAATCGTCAACACTCCGCCGAAGTTCGTTTGCACCAGGATGCCGACCGTGTAGCCACCCAGCTTTGCGGGCAGTTTTCTCGAAGCGGTGCCGATTCCTCCCTTGAATCCAAACGCAACCGTCCCGGTGCCGGCACCAATAGATCCCTCCTCGACAGCGCCGCCCTTCGCGCTCTTGATGGCATTGAAGACAACTTCACGCGAAATATGCCGCCCGCGAATGTCGTTGAGGTAGCCATCGTTTGTTTCGGCAACAACTGGATTCACAGATTGCGCCTCTTCGTTGCCGGGTAAAGAGAGCATGTAGTCAAGCAGCGCATCGGCGACGCGAGGGACGCTTAGAGTTGACGTGAGCAGAATCGGGGTCTCAATTTCGCCCAGCTCGTTGACTTGAGTGGACCCCATCAATTTGCCAAAACCGTTTCCCACAAATATTGCCGCCGGGACCTTCTCGCGAAACAGATTGCCCTGGTGAGGCAGTATGGCAGTGACGCCGGTACGTATATTCTCGCCGCGAATGACCGTGGCATGGCCAACCATTACTCCGTTGACATCCGTGATTGCATTTAGTGGCCCGACCGGAAGGATACCTACGTTGATTCCGGCCTCGCGTATGCGCGGCCGTCGCTTCTCCTGCGGAATTGAAGAACCCGAGAAAGGATTTGCGGCGACGAGGACGGCGGTTAATAACAGAACGGTAACGAGGCTGAGATAGCGAGACCTATCAGGCCCATCCTCTTTGTTGACGGTGAAATTCACCTTGTGGTTCTTCATAACGATTTTCTGGGACCGCCGGCGTCCCGCCCGCCTTCTTCCAAAGACTCAAACAGCCAGAATTGCGCGCTCCGCATGCACGTTGATTAGTCTTTACACCCCGCTTTAGGGTGTACGCGTCTAAAAGCTGTGAATCCTTTAAACGGTTTCCTGTTTGTTGAACGCTGGAAATCACCGGGCTTAAGCCACTATGCTGAACTGAGATTCAAACTGCATAAGTACTGCATTAATCAGTCGCGAAGATTGCAATCAGCGCCGGGATTGTAAGCCACAACAATCCCTTCAAGAGGAAGAACAATGAATCCCCAGAACCCCAGCCTTTCTTATCCAGCTCTTTAGATTCTCATTTCAGTTTGATCGAGAAGTCAGTGGGCCGGGCTATGCTCCAGCCGACTTTGTATAGATTCGCTTAAGAAGCCACGCAGCATACTTTTTGTGAAATCCCTGGCGACTGTTTCCACGCTACTCGGCCTCGTCCTTAGAGCCTTATTGTATCCTTCCCCAGGCGCTGGTTTTCCAGTTATCGATAGCTTCAGTTCCGACAATCCAGGGCGGAAGTGGCATTAACAACTTCTCTGAAAGCGCACAAACATACGGTTCATACATCGCTCGCAGTTCAGCCAATCTCTTTTCCGCTTCGTCGCCGTCGCGCAAATTCGTGTTGTTCTTTTCGAGAATCTCTCTGATTCGTTCGAGGTCGCCGGGCATAAGCCGGCAAGCGCCTGGTTCCGGAGTAGTGGGCATGGTTCTAAAGATCTGTGCCAGATCCACTACCGCGTGACGCGCCATCGCAAAGGTCAACTTTGCTTGCCAGGTGGGCGTGTTTCCCACTCCCACCAACACCAACGCGCAGGTGTCGAGAATCGTAGTCAATGAACCCAGCCATGATTGATTGTCGTGTTGTGAGCGAAAGTAGCAGAGCACCGGATACGACAAGTGACTTTCGAGTAACTCCGCCGACCAGTGTTCCCATTCATGAAGAACTGAATTGAGATCTTCCAGGTTTCCACTCTCCGCATGCCGGCGCAGCATTTCTGCCGCACTTGAGGGCGAACCCGCGCGCGCATCAAGCAGCGCAATGTTAACTTCTCGTCGCGAGAATGCCCCGTAGAGAACCGGGAGGTAGCCGATGACTATGGCCAATAGTCCAAAGCCATTGGCCGCCTCGATTACGGCGATGGCTCGGCCGAGCGAGAACATCGGCACAACGTCGCCGTAGCCGAGGGTGAAAAACGTCTCGCCGCTGATGTAAAGATACGACGCGAAGTGTCCTGTTTCCCTGGGAACGCTAAGTTCGGTTTGCAGACCCCAGTGCAACGTCGCATAACCGAGAATTAGGCCGGCCGCCCAGGTAGCCAGCAGCATCAGCAGCGAGATTGGACCAAACGTTCCCAGATACTTCTCGCGCCGTTTGCGATTGCGCATTGCCCGCACCAAACGCGAGCAGATGCTCCACATGGTGATGTAAAAGAGACTGGTGAGCCGGAGACGCCGGGTGACGCGCCGCGGCAGTATGATCGTCTCAAACGCATCCCAGAGAATTATCAGTATCAGGACAATGCCAGGGATGACGGCTAGCTGTCTCATTCGACTTCAGCGTAGGCGGAATCGATCGGGAAAAGTTAGTATTACTCTGGTAACGACCAGATGTTATCGTTGAGTCGACGTTTTACCCAAGCACCGTGCGAAAGAACGACACTGTCCTGGTTGCTCTAAAGCTCTGTGCCACCTCACGTGTTCTCTGCGACTCCGTGGTATGAATCTTTTTATTGATTACTCACCACAGAGACACCGAGAACACGGAGGTGGCACAGAGAACCTTGAAATTAACACAACTTTCAGATTTGTAAGCTGTTAGATAACAGATGACGCCTCTAATAATCCACGGCCACTTCTATCAACCACCACGCGAGAACCCCTGGACTGGAATAATCGATCCGGAACCCGGCGCGCTGCCGTTTCACGATTGGAACGAACGAATTCACGCCGAGTGTTACGGGCCGAATAGCGAGTCCGCATTGTTGCCGGTGGTGCAGGAAAGATTGTCAATAATTACGCGCATATCAGTTTTGACTTTGGACCAACACTGCTCTCCTGGCTGAAGCAACATCACCCGGCAACTTACGCGCGCATCATCGCCGCCGACGTTGAAAGCGCCGCCGGCACGGTGGACATGGCAATGCCATTGCGCAAGCCTACAATCATGCCATCCTGCCGCTCTGTAACGAGCGCGATCAAACGTAACGCAAGTGCGTTGGGGTATGGCTGATTTTCGTCTATCGATTCGGCCGTGAGCCTGAGTCGATGTGGCTGCCGGAGACCGCCTGCAACGATGACGTCCTCGGCGTGTTGATCGATGAAGGACTGCGTTTTGTTATCCTGGCTCCGCAACAGGCCCAACGAGTTCGCAGTAAGAAGTCTGTCCTGCCGATGATTGGGATACTGTCGGTCGCGACACAATCGACACGAGTGTCGCCTACAGCTATTTCCATCGCGATGATTCCGGCCGATCGATCGCGGTGTTCTTTTACGATCGGAACTCGCCCACGATATCGCCTTTGAACAGGCCCTGGCCTCGAGCCAGTTGCTGGTGGATCACTTCGCGCAACGACGGGCCGAGCTATCGGGTTTAATCAATATCGCCACCGACGGCGAAACCTATGGGCATCATCACAAGTTTGGCGATCTTTGCCTGGCTTATGCACTCCAGGTGGATGGGCCGGCGCGTGGATTTAGGCTGACGAACTATGGCGAGTATCTGGAACAGTTTCCGCCGGCGCTCGAAGTCGAAATCAACAATGGTGAGGAGAGGCGAAGGCAGCTCATGGAGTTGCATACACGGAGTTAGTCGTTGGATTCGCGATTGTGGTTGTCACACCGGCGGCGAGCCCGGCTGGAACCAGGCCTGGCGCGGACCGTTGCGAGCGGCGCTGGATTTTTTGCGTGACGAAGCAGCTATTTATTTTGAAGCGACGCGGGGTGAACTGTTCAGGGATCCGTGGCTTGCGCGCAACGATTCAATTAGTTTGGTCCTTGACGAATTTAAGTCGCGCGAAAGATTTCTTGCCGGGCACGCGCCTGGTGAGCTGACTCGTGAACAACAACAAAGGGCACTCGGGTTTCTGGAGGTGCAGCGGCACGCGCTGCTGATGTATACGAGTTGTGGCTGGTTCTTCAGCGACATCTCCGGCATTGAGCCGATCCAGATTTTAAAGTATGCGGGACGCGCGTTGGATCTCATGAATCAACTTGGTCTGCCTTCTTCGCGCGAACGATTCCTCGAGATCCTGGCGGAAGCGAAAAGTAATCGTACTGAGTTGGGCAACGGCGCCGATATTTACCAACGATTAGTCGAGCCGCTGCGGTTTCGCCGAGCCGGCGATGAAGTTTTAGTAAGGTAAGTGCTCTCCCAGCAAATCGCTGGACCGAAACACTAAACGCGTATGACTACGAAAAGGCCGCGAACAAAAAAGAGCGCCAGCAAAGCCACTCGCTCCAAAGTGCGCGTATCCAAGCCACCTGAATCTCAAATTGCTCGATCGCAGCCGATGCTCGGCGAGCTTGACCTCCATCTCTTCGGCGAAGGTCGTCATGAACTGATTTATGAAAAGCTTGGCGCTCATGCTCTCACTCATGATGGGGTAAAGGGAGTTTCGTTTGCAGTTTGGGCGCCTGCGGCCGCGCAGGTAAGTGTGGTAGGCAACTTCAACGACTGGGACGGCACGCAAAACCAGATGAGGCGCCTTGGCGGCTCGGGGGTCTGGGAAACGTTTATTCCCAATCTGCAACCAGGCGAGCTGTACAAGTATCAGATTCAAGCGCCCGGCCTGCCACCCTTTCTCAAGGCCGACCCTTACGCTTCTTTTGCCGAAGAGCCACCTGACACTTCTTCGATCATATACGAGTCGAGCTATCGTTTTCGTGACTCACGCTGGATGAAAAAACGCGCCGGCCGCGAACACTTTCGGTTGCCGCTCTCGATTTACGAAGTCCACTTTGGATCATGGCGTCGCCAGGTAAGAGATGGAGAGAATCGCCCTTTTACTTATCGCGAGATGGCCGAGCCGCTGGCTGAATACGTATTGGCGATGGGCTTCACTCACGTCGAGTTTTTGCCGTTGAAGGAGCATCCTTACGGACCGTCATGGGGCTATCAGGTGAGCAACTATTACGCTCCTTCAGCGCGTTATGGAACGCCGGACGATCTTCGTTATCTGATCGACTACCTGCACCAACGTGGCATTGGCGTCATTATGGACTGGGTGCCAGCGCATTTTCCCAAAGACGCTTTCACTATAGGACGCTTCGACGGCACGGCGCTTTA
>CAWEIN010000003.1:0-96306 GCA_963809065.1 Blastocatellia bacterium | reverse complement strand
CTGCTCAAGCTCCCAGTGTGGACATCCCAGTGTTGAAAAGGCCAACTTCATTAAAAATGCGGACGACTCGTCACGGAGTCCATTCATACGCACCGATATCGATGGTACCGAAAACCGGTCTGGAACTCGCCGTTCCTACCGCCAGCGCCGTGTGCAATGGCGGAATGAAAGCGGGCGGAAACAACGGGCTGATAAAAGGATGCCCGGCCGGACTGGCGGGCGCATTGTTGCCGGCATTGACCAGTGGGCTGGTTGAAATCGGACGCACGTCGTACGTGCTGATGTCTGTGAAGCCGGGGTTAGTGCCGGTGATTGTCGCCGTCCAGGCAGTCGGAACCAGCGCTGAACCGGTCGGGATCCAGTTATTGGAACCCGTGCTCACGCGCCCCGCAACCCATCTCGTCCGAGTCTCAAGCACCATCTTGTCAATTGGCGCTCCGCCCACGCGGAAGAAGACGTTGTTGTGCATCTCCAGGCTCTCTATTCCTTCGAAGGTCTCAACGGCAGGACTGACCTGTCCCTGTCGCAGGATGAAGGTGTTATTGACGAAGCGGTAGCGACCTTTCGTTTCTCCGGTGCCGTCACTGCCCACGCGCGCCATGCGTGTGCCTTGCGTAGGGATATGCTGGAAGACGTTGCCGACCACGTCTGAATCTTCGCGCGCCGTGTCGGTGTTGACCTTCTTATTGCCATGCGGGTCTGGACCAATCAACTCGATCTCACCGTAGAAGCCGCCCGAGACCCAGTTGTAATAAATCTCATTGCGCTCAGCTCGGCTCTTGATGTTGTTGCCGCCATTCTGATCGTGCAGGTAGCAATACTGCATGCGAAACACCGAGCCAGGGTGCGCGAATTCATCGGTTGCCATGTAGAGAGGGTGCTGGCCCGTGCCGTTGCCACAGTGATAAATCTCGACATACTCGAGCGTCAGCGAACCGGAGTCGGTGTCGGCGCCCAGGATGCCATGGGCCGGACAATCGTGAACGACCGTATCGCGAATGGTGATGTCATCGGCGTGATGGTAAATGCCGCGGAAACTACCGCCAGTAACATCGAAGCTTTCAAAGACGTAATGGTCAGACAGACGAAATTCGATGGTATTGGTCCCGCCCGAGAGAATTGGACGCAGCCCATTTACGCGAATGCCGCGAATCGTAATCTTGTTTACGACCGTCCCCGGCCTGGTGAGGATAATATCGCCGGGATAAGTTGCATTGCCGTCAACCTCGACGAGATCGCCCGGGCAGCAGCAGCGCCTGCACGTCCTGTAATTTCTTATATGTCCTGCTCGGTCCCACCTGATAAGTAATCGCGGATGCGCTGCTAACGCAGACTGCCACGATGAACAAAGTAACTATGAGGTGTTTCATGAGATTTCTCCTTCCCGCTGAGCGGTTTTACTGACGATGTTCGGCGTCGGGAGCCGCGCCTATTCAAGGGGGTTACTCTTTGCAATTTTTTTTGCGCGATGGCCTGCGCCAGGCGGTAACGCGCACGCTCAAACTCATTGCCGGTTTCGGCGAAACCGATCCTATCTTTTGCGTCGGAGAAGACCCGCGGAACAATCGCCTGCAGCTGGTCATTAATCACCGAGTTCAAGCCCCGCCGGCGCGCGAGCGTCAGGTACAGATGATCCTGCAGACCGCGTCTGAAGTTTGCCAGCTGAATGGTATTGACTGGTCCGGCAATACCACGATCCTGTTCGGGATGTAGTTTTTCTTCGCCGGGATACATGAGTACGCCGTCGCCATTAATGTAGCCTTGATCATCTACGGGCTTGTTTGGCTGGCCACGATTGTCGAAGGTGATTGGGTTGGCCCATACATCCTGCCGGCGCTCGCCCGCCTTCTGTCGATTGTGTTGCCAGTGAACGCCGTGCCAATAGAAATAATTGTCTACGCCATGCTTGAAGCAAGCCCAGATTGTGGCGCGCGGGTCAGTGGCCGGTGCGTCGATCACGATGGCGCCGGCGGCGGGCCTTCCACCGTTATAGATCCAATACCTGTGACCCTTTGAACGCTCCTCCCAGGCACGCTCGATGTCGTAGCCGAGCGGTCCTGTATCCCAGATGTCGATCGCGCCGTCGAGTTCTTTCACGTAGTGCTTGGTAACGAATGTGCGCAAAGCTTTTCCCGGTCCGGGATTGGAGTGAATATTGTCGGCGAGTTTGCGAATGTAAGCGTACTCCGAACGTCCAGGCTCGTCAGGCAAGTAAAGGAAAGTCACCGCTTCGGGGAAAGTCTTACCTATGAGGGCCATCCACTCGTCGGCGTGACGCCAGGCGCTAGTACGTTCATCGAAGTCGGTGCCTGGCCCGTAGAAGGTGCGCGGAATTATCCGGTTGCCGACTCGTTCGCCAGGCCCCTCATAACCGCGAGCTTTAGTGAAGTCCTGACCGTTAAAAAGCCCGATCGCTGCGGTCGCGGTTTTAATGTCGTAGGCATGAACAAGTTCTATCCGCTGGCGATGTGCAAAGCGATGGTACTCGACATCAAGGTTGCGGCCCTGATACATGACGGGCTGCAAGCTTTCGTAGTAGACCATCGCGTCCATGCTGTTCTGATCCGGCAAGGTGAAATCAAAGAGCTCCAGCTCAATTGGGATCGTCTGCCTCTTCCCATCTGCGTTGACATTGATTTGCCCGCGATAGATGCCGGCCGGAAGATTCGCTTCGTATAGACTTCGATCCAAACTCGCCTGGTTCTGCGATGGCGCGACTTGCAACGGAAACCCGCCACGACCAGCTTTCGCATTCTCGGGAACCAGTTGCACCGGCTTCCATCCGGTTGGATCCTTCGGCGCAGCCGGAGAGCCAGGTTGGAACACCCACTCGGCGTGAGAGGCCATCTCCACGTGCATATAATTAAGGGAGAAAAGTTGGATCGGCCGGCCCACATAGTTTGTCGGATCAAGCGCTGGTGGTGCGTAAGTGATCCTGGCCCTGCCGCTTGCTGACGAAGCTCAGGCAATGACACAGTCAGCTGTTTTATTCCCTCGGATCCGGCTTCGACAATCAATTGGAAGGCGATGATCTCGTTGCGTGCCCCGAAGATTTTTATCTGCTGGCCATCCCAGGCGGAGTTGGCATTCTTGTTGGGATTATCGAGATCGTCTCGCTCTACCTTCTCGCCATCATTAACCGCCCAGACGTATCGCACCGACGCCGAGGCGACGAGGGGCCAGAACAGCTGTGTAATAAGGAGCAGAGCCGCCAGGGTTCTGGTTTTCCCAAGGTTCATTGAAACCATTCTTGAAAACGCTGTCATAGTCTAGTCTGCCCTGTCTCATTACACACCGCGGCTTTAGCCCGGTGGAAGAGCAACTTCAAAGCATCGCTCGCAAAATTCAACGTGCCGACACAAAATCAGAACTGGGAGCGATAGCGACCAGCCAAATAACACAACGTCGCGAACGGCGTCCGTCCAAAACTAAACTCTTTGAGATTGACATCCTCGGCTGGTCGCTATCGCTCACCAGTTCTGATTTTTGTCTAACCATTGTTGAGTGCTCATTGCGCCAGTAAGGTTTCTTAATACGCCCGGTATGGATCCACTGAACCAAGATTCGAGTTGGTGTTCAAGTATGTGATTGCCGTTAAAACGGTTTCACTTTCGGGGATGCTCTTGGTCACCGGGCTAAAGCCGCGGTGTGAATGCAGAGCTCGCTGCTCCACTCATTCCACCTCAAACTCCGGCTCCGTTTCCGGCGATACCGGCACAGGCGCTTGCGGCACGCGGCCGGCGGCGACGAATGCCAAGCCGACCAGCGTTGTGACAACGGCGTAGATGGCGGTAATCATCCGGTCACGTCCCGGCGAACTCGCCAAGACAATCGCGAAGCAGGCTAGTCCCATCCCAGTCGTAACTTTCCCAACCAGGGCCAGTTGTCCTCGCCCCGAAAAACCCGCCGCTCCCAACTCAGTCGCCGTATCGATCGGCGTTTCAAGTTTTTTGAAAAATGCCTTAACGCGCTCAGCTTGCTCGCCGGCTGGTTTGAACAGCAGCACCGGCACAAAAAAAGCGACGGTAGTCGTGATTGCCGGGATGCCAATCAAATAAGTTTCGTTTAGCCCCATACCAAGATGGCGGTTGAGATAGAAGTTAACGAACAGCGAAGTAATTGCTCCCACGACGTAAGCACATACGGCCGACCACCAGGGGCCGCGCTTGACCAGGAAGCCGTACAGCAGCGGCAGGCCGAGTGGAATCAGGAACATCGATTCGAGAATGAAGAGCAACGTGAAGATGCCGGTCGCACCCTGGGCAAACAGCAGGGCCACGCCAATCATCACGACGCCGACACCAAAAGAAGTAAGTCGACTGGCCGTTAACATGTGGCGATCGGATGCATCCTTACGCAGATAACCCTGGTACAGATCCTTCGCGAAGATGCCGGTGATGATGTGGTTGTGGGCCGACAACGAAGCCATCGATGAAGCCAGCATCGCGGCCAACAGCACTCCGATCATTCCCGGCGGGAGTACCCGCATGCCCATTGCGATGTAAGCGGCTTCCGAAGGCTGTTTCAAGCCATTGGCGGCAGTACCGAGTTCGGGTAATGCAACTCGCGCGATAAGTGGCGGCAGATAAAAAATAACACTGCCGATGGTAAAAAGAATCATGCAAAGAATGGCGATTCTTTTTGCTGATTGTTCGGTGTCGGCACAGAAATATCTTTGCGCGTTACCAAAATTGTTATAGCCGGTCGTTTGCGAAACCGTATAGACGATCAGAAACAACCAGCCATACTCTCCTGCCAGTGGGTTGAAGAATCCCGGCGGTGCGTGTGCGACAAAATTGCTGAAGCCGCCGACGTTGGCGAGTGAAAGCACCATCAGCATGCAGGCAATCGGAAAAAGGAACATGAACTGGAACATGTCCGTGAAGCAGACCGCCCAATAGCCGCCCAGCGACGTATAGACCAGCACTACCAGCCCACAAATAATCACCAGGTACTCGACGGGCACTCCCAAAGCAACAGACATAAAGCTCGAGAGCGCGAAGAGCCTGACTGAGCCGAACATCAGCTGACTTGGCCCAGTCAACCATGAGAATGTTTTATGAGTGCCGTCACCGAAGCGGCTGCGGATGTATTCAACTACGGTGGTCACGCGCGAGCGCCGCCAGCACTGGGCAAAAACAATGTAGCCGAAGAAAAAGGCGGGTACCGCCAACGCCATCAGGAACACTCCGATAACGCCCTCGCGGTAGGCGAAGCCGGCGCCGCCTGTGAAGGTCCAGACTGAGAACCCGGACATGAACGAAGCCATTCCGGCCACCCACCATTCGACGCGGTTTCCCCCTTTGAGAAAATCCGTCCCCACCCGCATGAAGCGCATGAAGAAGGCGCCCACGCCTGCCATTAACAGCAGATAGCAGACCAACACGAGGTAGTCTATGGTCTGTACTGATGAGCGCATGCGGTTCTCCTCTAAAACTACTTTGGTCTTTGGTCTTTGGTCTTTGGACTTTGGACTTTGGTCTTTGGACTTTGAGCTTTGAACTTTCGTTCTGAGATTTGAAATCTGAAATTTCAGCATCTCAAAAAAACAAAAACTAGACCCGCAACCCAAGACCAAAGTCCAAAGCCCTAAGACCATTTTTTCGCCTGACAGTAGCGATGCCGAATCACGATCAATGAATAGATGCGCGTCAGGGTGGCGCCGTAAAATTGAAGCCGGACACGTCGTCGCAATCGGTCCCTCAATAGTGCTCTTAATTGCCTGACGCTTTGCTGGTCCTGGCACAATCGCAAATAGCCTCGGACGAGCCATGAGGGTCGGAATCGTTAGAGACAAAGCCTGGTGCGGGACGTCGTCAATTGTTGCGAAAGCGCCGTCGTTGACTTGCTGAGTGCGGCATATTTCGTCAAGCTCGACTACCTTCACGCTTTGTGGATCTTCGAAATTGCAGAACGGCGGATCGATGAATGCCAGGTGACCATTCTCGCCGATTCCCAGGACCGCAAAGTCCGGAGGGTTAGCCGCGAGCAGTTCGCTGTATCGTTCGGTTTCAGCGGCTCCATCTGCTGCGTCGCCTCGCAGCCCATTAAATTTACCGAACGGGACTTTGCTGACAAGACGATCGATCAGAAAACGCCGGAAGGACTGTGGCGCCTGTTCGTTCATCCCGAGATACTCGTCGAGATGGAAGCCGACAACTCGCGGCCAATCGACGCCGGGAGTTTCCGCAAGCGCCGCCAAAAATTCATTCTGCGACGGCGCTGACGCGAATATGCCGACCGCCCTGCCGCGCGATTCAACCAGCCCGCGGATTTCCTCCGCTACGACGCCCGCAGCAGCGACCCCCATATTCAGTCTTGTGTCGTAGATATATACGTTGAGTTTATCGGCGCGAAAACTGTCGATAAGCCCGTCTGCTTTGGGTGCTAACCCAGCTGAGGATTCCATTGTGTGCTCCAATCATTCCATTTGTCATTCGCCATCCAAATTTGAAATACAAGCAGCGAATGTCCGGCGTTGCGCTCCTACGGAGCGTCGAACTATAAAAGGACTGCCAGGCTATAAACATCTCGCCCCTCTGGGCGAAGCGACACACAACATCTTTTTCCTTTGACCCACAGTCCTCTCAACCAAGCTCCGGTCCGGCGATGGCGAAGATCAATGGAGACGATCCAGCGTCGCTCGACTGCCCATAAAACATGCGAACCAGATCGCGCTGTTTTACAAATCCACGCTCGGTCAGAATCTTTCGGCCTCCTGTGTAATTCCTATTCAGATCGACGTAGACACGTTGACCCGACACTTGACTTAGCAGGCCGTCCAAAAGCGTCGTAGCAGCGTCCGTACTCGACGCTAATAGAGGACCGGCATAAACAGCCGCGCTCCCTTCACGAGCGAGACCGTATCCTGTCAGATGTCCGTCTGCCGTAGTTGTGACGAGGGGGGTGACACAACAGTCGTCGATCAGCATCTCAAGTAACTTCGATCTCTCTGCACCAAAAGCCTGACGATCGAAGATCAAAGCTTCGCCGCGCACCGCAGTGTCCAGGCTCGAACAACTAACTTTGTGCAATCCGGCAATGCCAACCCAACGCTCGATCAACGACTCGTCTTTGAAGCCCAGCTTCCTGTAGAGGGAACAACCCGCCGGCGTGGCGTCGAGTTTGACTGTCGCAACCCCGGCTTTGGCCAGGTATTCAAGGGCCGCGTTCATTAACCTGGTCGCGATTCCAAGTTGGCGGCGTTTAGGGTCAACCAGAACCATTCCGATCCACGCTAGCTCAGATCGGTAAGTTGTCGTCGTCGTAGTGCCTACTACCTCGCCGTCGAAAGTCGCGCAGAAGCAGCCACTCGGTTCCAGACGAAGCAGTCGCAGCCAATCGTTCTCAGTTTGGTTCCACTGGGCCAATTCTTTGAGCCGCAGCGCAGCCGGGATATCCGGCTCCTCGAGCAAACGAACTTCAATCTGCATCTCTTCAGCGAAGGACCGGTTCGGTTGCCGTGGCCCACACACGATTTGCGGGGTCCACGCAAAACTCAGCCATCTGCTTGATATTCCAGTCCGCCGGCCAATCCAGCGCTCTCCGCAAGTGCAATAGCCACGCGAGCAGTCCCTCTTCAGGATGGAAATATAGTTCGTGAAGTGCACGCGCAGTTTTGCTACCTGTCCTCATCTTGTACTCACTGCTCGGCAACTGAAAATAAGTATGCATTTGGAAACTACTGGCCCCGCGTAAGAGATACTCAGCTGCGATCCGCCCAGACACGATGTTTCCGGTGGCACTGATGGGGCAAGGGCAGATTGGAATCTGTCCGATTTGCTCGAGAGCTCGCATACTGCCCAGGACGGCAAGATTGCGCGCACTCAAATCCGGGCCGCCGTAAGCGACGCCGCTGACACCCGCGAATTCCCGGTCAGGGTCGAATAGTCGGTTGCAATAAACCAGGAAGTCCGGCGCGTCTTCAGCGTCGCTGGCCTTGTTGATCGCGCGTAACATCTCTAATTGAAAGTCGTCGTCGAAGACGGCGTTGAAAAGCTTTAGTCCAACTTTGATCCGGGCCGGACTGGCCGCCTGGCGCATAAGACGGGTGACGCGCATCAGCCACTGGAGGATGATGTGCTTTTGAGCGGCGCGGTCAGACCCCGCCAGGGTCGGACTAAAGTCCTTCTCGATGGGCATGTCCAGTCCGGCCGGACCGTGGCGTTGCCAAACTTCGACTAGACGCCGTGTGGTGTATTCGTATTCCCCGAGCTTCCACTCCGCTTCGTCGCTGCGCGGCAGGTGATACTTGCAGGAAGGCACTACGGGCATGCCACTGCTCTCAGCAACCCTCAACGCATCGCCGAAAAATTGCAGATACTCTTCAAAGGTGTCGTACCAACCTCTTCCCTTCCACGTTACAGTCCATCCTTCAGTACCGTCGGCTCCCTTGATCCGCTCAACCATCATCCGGGTTTCGTGGATGGCCCACTCGCTCATAGACTGAGCGCCATGCTCATCTTCGGCGATGATCGTTTTCAGTACGACAAATCCTAGACCCGCCTCGGCGTCGTTACTCACTTGAGAGACATTGAGTGACAACTGGCCGGAAGCTTTACCGAAAGGGTTCTTGATCGGCAGGCCTCCGTATTCACTGCTCAAATTTATCGCGTACCGATCGCGCACGTATTCTTCGAGCCGATCGGGCAGTCGCTTCGCAAAGCGTTCGTAGTCTTTCGCCAGTGCGGAGCGGGCGGAAGGATCGATCTGTAGTTCTTTTAAGTGCACTGAAGACAACACTGCGCGCGACCTCAACATTCCTGCGTGATAAGCGCCAGGGCATTTAGCGTTCGACCCACGGTTTCAAACTCCTCACGTTCCAATTGCGGTCCCCAGGGATCGTTGGCGGCCTCCAAAGGAATTACGCCCAGATGGACCAGAGCCCACAACAGTCGTCTGATGTAGCCTTCCATGGGTTTTACAAAGATGGCTTCGGCTAGCCGATCAACGGCATCGGACAGCGCCAGGAAGCCCCGGGAGTCTCCCGCCGCATGCGCCCTTATCAACTCCGCCTGAAGATCACAACAAATCGAGCCCATGCCTATTAAAGCCGCTCGTGCGCCACGCTGCAGGCTATAACCGAGAAACCGATCCTCCCCGGTAATAAAGAGCTTCTCCGGATGACGCTCTTGCAGTTGCCGCGAAACATCCTGGTAGGTCATCACACTGTCAAGCGTCGCCATTTTGATTCCTGCAACGCCAGGCAAGTTCAGCAATTCATCCAGTACTGTCTGACTGTAGGCAATGCCACCGGCCGCCTCGTAGAGATAAAAAAGAATCAGCGGCAACCCGACCTCAGCAACGCGTGCGTGATGTTCTGCAATTAGCTGCTCGGAGCGGGAATGTCCGCGCAACCAGGTCGGCGGATAAACGAGCAAGGCGTCTGCACCTAGACGAGCGGCATTCTCCGCCATCCTTAACGTGGCTGCGCTGGCCTGTTCGAAGTTTTCAAGCCGCGAGCCGACTCCCGCGACGATCACTTTGTCCGGCAAAACTTCGCGCCAATCGCGCAAGATCCGTAGCGAGGTTTCGCCGTCAAGCATCAACCCACGTCCGGTATGCGCCCAGACAGCGACGCCCGCAATAGGTTGGCCCGCCATGAAACGCAGATAAGATTCGTGTCCGGCTTCGTGAAGTTTTCCCTTGCTGTCAAAAGGGACAGGCGTTGCAGCGATCAAGCCATTTGCCAATCGCTCGCGGACACTCTCGGCGTTGCTAACAGATTGGAAACTGTTCATGGATTTTACATCAACTCGTACTGATGCGGTTTGAACTTCATACGATTAGTAACGAAATCAGAACCGGGAGCGGTAGCGACCGGCCAGGAACTCAACAGCAAAATGGCTGCGGGTATTAGAAAGTTTTTAAAGAACTTGAGTAATCAGCCGGTCGCTACCGCTCCCGGTTCTGATTTTGTGTTGGCTTGCGCAGCTTATCCATAGTTGCTGGCTACAGTTCAATTTTGACACCACAGCAGTACTCATCAGCGGCAACTCCTGACTCACACGCGCGTAGCCGCCTTCAATCAACCAACGTGCGGCACCGATAGCAGATCTTTCTGGATCAGCGTGAGTGCACCTTTCAAACTTGGTCGCACTTCAAAAGCCGAACGGCGGATCGCGACACCGTATGCCCCGGGCGCCAGTAAACTTCGTTTAGTTTCTTCAGCAATGATTGGCTCGATGAGTCCCCACGCCTTGGTAATCTCTCCGCCGATCACGACCACTTCCGGGTCCAGGCCGTTAATTAAGCCAGTGATTCCGATACCCAGATAGCGTGCAGTTTCGCGCACAGCATCAGTGGCAGCTCGATCCCCAGACTCCACTAACTCCACGAGCTTGCGCATAGTAGACACGCGTTTTCCGGATCCACCGCGCAGTAACTGGTAACGCGCAAGCGTGGCCTTGTCAGAAGCATAAAGGTCCCAGCAGCCGCGCTGCCCGCAGCGACACTCCGGTCCGCTCAGGTCGATCGAGATATGACCGAACTGACCGGCACTATTATTCCCGCCGCGGTAGAGTCCACCGTCAATGACTATCCCGCACGCGAGACCGGTGCTAACACCGACGTACAGCAAGTTGCGGAGATGAGCGTATTGCGCTTTGCCGTGCCAGATTTCTGCGAGCGCAGCGCAACGTGCGGAGTTATCTATAACGACCGGCAGTCGCGTCGCCTTTTCCAGTAAGTGGACCACCGGCACATCGCGCCAGGGTAGCACCACGGAGATCAGGAACTTTCCGCGATAGCTGTCGACCAGGCCGGGAAGACTTACGCCGATACCGGCGAACTCAATGAAGTCGTTGTGCTTGGCACGCAGCTTCGTTATCTCCTTACCGATTCTGGAGATAAAAGTCCCGCATCGTTGGCGGTCTCAAAGCTTAGACGAGCGACCAGACGATTATTGAAGTCGCTCAACGCCACAATAGTTTCTTCCGCGCGAATGTCCACCCCGAACATACCAAAGCGCAAACCATTAAGACGTAACGGCGTCGGCGGCTTGCCACCAATGGGAGTGGTTCTTCCGGAACCCTCTTCGATGATGCAGCGATCTTTAAGCAGTTCGCTGGTGATAGTTGAGATAGTGGCTTTGTTAAGGCCGCTGATTTTGGCAATTTCGGCGCGAGAAATTGGTTGCCGATCAGAAAGTATGCTGAGCAGGATGCGACGGTTGACGAGCCGAAGCATGTCATGTCCCGCAGCTTTGACATCGGCCAGGTTTGCTTTACGCGTAAAGTGATGGCGCGAAGGAGTGGCCATGATTATCGCCCAATTCTACCGACACATCTTCTCCGCAGGATTCGGTGGAGATGTGCGGAACGGGTGAGGCAAAAGGATTACGCTTTCTGCCTCATTCTCACGCGGTGTCCACCCGTGCTCTTGCCTCAGAAGGAGAGTCGTAGCCTCAGACGTACCGTACGTCGATTATCGATACCGTCCTGGTTGAAGCTCGTCCTGATGCGACCGAAATTCTCATCGCGTTCAAAATCCGTAATCGGTAGGAGCTTACCTGTCGCTTGGTCAACCTTAAGAACAAAGGAGCCCAGTCTGGCGAAATTTAGATCGTTCGGCGAGCGCAGCGGGTGGTTGAATGCGTTGTTAAGGTCGGCGCCAATCTCCAACCGCGCGGTCTCGGTAAGCTTGAAGAATTTACGGAGTCCCAGGTTAACACCCCAGGTCCCCGGTCCAGTAAGGCTGTTGCGCCTCGCCCCAGCAGGATTGTCGAGAGCATCAGAGCCAACGCTCGGCGGCAGGAATGCCTCCGGGTTGAAGAACTGATCCCCAACCTTGATGTATTGATTGGTACCCGATACTACGAGTGGTCTGAAGCTCGATTGATTGAAACCTCCGACTGCGTCAATAAACTCACTGGCGATATTGCCTGGCCAGATTGGGTCACAGGTGTCACATTCCCAGAACGGCGTGAACCCGGTACCACTTTTGGCGAACATATTCCAGGAAAGCTGAAAGCCCCCGAAGGCAGCGTCGGCCCATTTCGGAAGATCGCTTCCAAACTTTCTGCCTTTGCCCCACGGCAATTCGTAAATACCGTAACTGACAAGTCGATGGCGCGAAACAAATGAGTCGCGTGCGAAGTCATTATTGGGACTAAACTGATTGTAGGATGTGCCACCTAAGCTCGCATTGCCGGTATCGAAACCACTGCCCTTCTGGTCGAGTAGCGTGTAACTTACGTTGAAGGTCAAGCCATTGGCAAAGCGGCGATTGGCTTCTACTTGCAACGCGTGCGAGCGACCGCTGCCGAAATTTTTGTAGCGTCCGAGGAATGATCCTAGTTCCGGAAACGGACGGCGTGCAGCGTCGATATCGCCGTCGCAACCAATCTCGCTAAATTCGCCGGTTGGATCACAGATTACTACGTTTCCGTCCTCATCGAAGCCATGAGTTCCGAATGGCACATCGCTCGGAGGTAACATGTTTATGTCGATTCCCCCGATGAGTCCGTGCATCCGCGTGCCCATGTAAGAAACGCGTAGGCCAGTTTGCCAACCCAACTCGTGCTCGAACGTTGCATTAAATTGCTCTATGCGTGGTTGTTGCAGATCGAACGGAATACTGTTCGCTTCGGGTCTGCTGTCTATAAAATTTAGTCGTCCGCCGGTGAAGGGGGTAACTCCTGCCGGAGTTAAGCCGCCGGGCCAGCCGCCGAGCGGAAGCGCGGCGGTGGCTGTTCTCGTCAGTCCGTGGTTAAAAGGCGCGGACCCGAGTGCATCTCGGATTCCCTGCGCCGATGACGTTGGATAAAAGAGGCCATAGCCACCCCGAATGACAGTTTTATCCGTGAGGCGCCAAGCTATGCCAAAACGCGGTGCCAGGTTGTTTCGATCAGTGTTGATGAGCCCCGGCCCCACGCCTGCCTGATCGGCCGTGACCACGCCGTAGTTAATGATCCGCGGGTCAATGAACGGCAGGACGTCCGCCGTGGGCACGATGAAATGCCCTTTCCTACCCGTCTGGGGGTCAACGAAGTCGGGGTCAAAATTCACAAGCAGATTCTCGCTGTCCACGAACGGAGTGATTAATTCGTAGCGCAAGCCGAGGTTAAGCGTCACGCTCGGAAGCACTCTGAATTCATCCTGGAAGAAGAACCCATACTCACGATTGCTCGCATCGAGCTGACCACGCAGCTTCTCAACAAACTGAACGGTGTTTGGCGGTAAACCGAGCAGGAAGCGAGCAAAACGATCGCTGGAGGTACCGCCAGTGTAGTTAATGCGACCTCGTGGATTACCCCTGTTTGCGACAAAACCATCTGTGCCGTGATTGCGGACAAAGTCGAAACCACCCTTCATACTATGATTTCCTTTTATCCACGTCAGCGTATCACCGAAGGTGGCGAGTTTTTGATCAAGGGTGCGGTTGACGCTGCGGCCGCCATTCTGAAGCAACGCGAAGCTTGTAATGTTGATGGCCGTATGGCCTGGAGTATCAAGCGCTGCCGGGCCTACTACGGCGCCATAAGCCGTGATATCCGTATCGCTGAAGCCAATAGAGCCGAGGAATTCGCGGAGAGTTCGCGGGGCCTTCCTAAACAAACTCTGTGAATTGAAACCGCCGCGAGCCTCATTGACGAGATTTGTAGAGAACGCACGCGAGTAGGAAAGCGAGAGCGTATGGTTGGTCTGTTCGTTCGTACGCAGACCCAGGGCCGGAAATGGGTTTTGCACTGCACCAGAGTGACTTGGGTTCCTCTGATAATTGTAAACTGCGTAGAACTTATCGTTGCTTGTGAAGTCGTGATCGATTCTCGCGGTCACGAGGTCCCGAGTGTTTCGAGAACCCACATTCTGCGCGAAATCCCTCAATCTTCCGAGAGAGTCAACCGAAGAGGCAAGGCTGGTACTTGGATAATAATTTTGTATAAGTTTGGCGACCGTAGGATTGAGTAAGCGCTGCGGAATTGTCGTAAAGCGCCGGGTAGAGCCGACTAAAATAGTATTATTGGCTAACTCATCCGCCGTCAGCAAAGGTAGCACAGCCGCCGGAACTGCACCCTTGTTCGCATTACTGAGCTGCGTGAAGTCACCATTCAGGAGGCGCTGTCCGGGCAGTGTAGTGGAAGAGAATCGCACTGTGTCAATGTTCCAACGTCGTTCATAAGCGCCAAGAAAGAATGTCTTTTTGCTGCCGAAGACCGGACCGCTTATCGACCCACCAGTCTCGTTGAGGTTGAAATATGGCTTGGGGTAATCCGGGCGGGCGGCGTTTGGCACAAAGTTAGCCAGGTTAATCTTGTCTTGAATTGTCCACGCCGCGAGGGCGGAGTTTTTGTTGTTATAAAACAACGAGCCGTGAAACTTCTGCTCACCGCGTTTGGTATCAATACGGATGTTGGCAATGCCGGCATACTCGGCGGTAAAGTTATTTGACAGAACCGTCAATTCACTAATGGCTTCCAGTGAAGGCTGGCTCGCCGTGGCCCCTCCGAAAATGCCGCCGTTAGACCGCTGGCCGTCGAGCGAGAATGCCGCGCCGTAACTCTGAGCCCCCAGGAATTTAAAATCGGTGCCGTCGGCCGACTGGGTAATATTCGGATTGAGGTAAAGGAACTGATATATGTCCCGGCTGTCGCGCGGGAGTTCAATCAGCTGACGATTATTTATGCTACCGCTGATGGTTGGAGTTTCTGTCTGAATTAATCCCGCTTCAGTCGTAACCGTCACCACGGCGCTGGCATCCCCGACCTCGAGCCTGGCGTCGGCACGCACTGCCTCGCTCCCACTCAACCTGGCATTGATCGAAGTGGTTTTGAAACCAGAGGCCGTAACAGTCACACGATAAGCGCCTGATTTAAGACCCGCCGCTTCGTAGTTGCCATCCCCATTCGTCGTGAGATCGCGCGAAATATTCGTCGCCAGATCGGTCACTTGTACGGCGGCGTTGGCAACGGCGTCGCCTTTCGGATCGGTCACGGTGCCACGAATCGTTCCCAGATCCGTGCCTTGGGTATAAGCCGGACCCGCCAGGGCGAAAACGCAGCCAATTAAGAGCAAGCTCATCATGATTCTACGTGCGATTCTCATATAGACTCCTTAGAGTGAGAAATTACTTTGTCAAAGCTTGGGGAGCTTCAATACTTATTGCGAGTTTCTTGACGACCCTTTGGGTCCCGAGGATTAACTCAGCTTCTGGAAAGCCTCCATATTCGACGTTTGTTGACGATTCAAACGAACCCTCGAGCCTTAGCCCTTTGTCATAGGAGGCAGGTTAGTTGTTGTTTGATACTAACTCGGCCGCCTAAATCGAACACCGTGAAAACAACTACTCAAACTAAGGGGGTTCTTTTAAAAACGGATCGAATCTGGGCTAACTGTTTACCGTCCGGCTTATAGCACTGCCTCCCGAGGAAATGCAAGAACTTTTTTCTGGACTTTTCCCGGTTTGGAACATCACTTCTGCATTCCTGGGAATCGCGCCCAACCTCAAATATATGTCCCTTCACTTTCGAGGAATGACCGGCAAGATTAACGCCGACAGGTGCTTATTATCGTGATAGATGGTTTGATTAGCCGTCAGTGACCGAGAAGAGCCCAGCATCTTTTCCCCGGTATTCGGATTGCGATTGAACCGGGGGAAATTGCTGCTTGAAATGTAAAGCCGTATGCGATGTCCCTTCTTGAACAGGTTGCTAGTCGCCCAAAGGTCGATGGTGTATTTATATACTTTCCCAGGAACAACCTCCTGCGCTCGTTCGGTGCCATCACGGTAGCGTGCTCGCACCACACCGTCCGTAAGAAAGCGCGCGTACCCAGACTCGGAAACATCCGCAAGCAGCGCTGTAAAATCTGTGTCCAACGCTGACGTGGCTGCGTAAAGATCAACACTAATGAACCCGGTAACCTCGAGATCGTTTTCGAGCGGTGGCGTCGAAAAAGTAAGCACATCCGGGCGCGACTCATTTGCACGTTGATCGTACGGGCCGGGAGGCACGGCAAGACCGCAACAGAGTCGACCACCAATGGTGGGCACAGGGTTCTTAGGATCGTACTCGAACTGATCCGGTCGATCCTCGCCCGGTGGAGAAAGTCCCAACTCCCCGTCGCTGACCGGCCCGTTCGCACCGGTACTCGAGTGCAAGTAGTATTTCGTGTAGCGTGTCCGCGCAAGTGGGAATTCATGCTCTTCACGCCAGACGTTCTCACCCATAATAAAGAGGCGGACCGGAGCCGCATCCGCGAAATCGTTCCGCACGTCCCTTCAGTGTGTAGTCAAACCATTTAAGTGCCATGCCCGTCATGTCCAGCACCGCGCTTTTCCCGAACACGACATCGCCCACCTTCCCTTCCGCTGAGGTTGGGGTGTGCGCCCAAGGCCCGATGAGTAGTCGCTGATCGGCGCGCACCTCAGGGTTATTCGCTTCGGTATGCAGCCCCGTATAGTTCCTGATCGAACCCTTGAGGAACAGATCGTGCCAGCCGGCCGCGTGCAAACCCTTGACGTCCATTTCCCGATAGTGATCAGACACTCGCCAGCGCTTCCAGTAAGCATCGCTTCGCTCATGTTCAATCCAGTCGTGAAAATATGGAGCGAGGCTGCCCGGATCCGGCAGAGCTAAGAGTGGATAATTTTCGACTGGCATTGTTGCCACCCACTCTTTCGCCTTTATTTTCTCCTCAGCCTGTCTGCGCAGCGTGTCTACAGCTAAGATCGAGGTCCAGGAACTCGTGAACCATTGCATCAACACGCCGTTCTGATAAGTCCAGCCGTCGTAATAATCCGAGCCTGTCAGAAAAGGAAAGATCGCCACCAGGTGTGGCGGTTTAGCCATAGCCGCGAGCATTTGCGTGGCCCCGACGTATGAACCACCAAACATTCCGACCTTGCCGTTGGCGTAGTCCAACTTCGCGGCCCATTCGACTGTGTCGAAGCCGTCCTGACTTTCGTCACGGAATGGGTAGAACATGCCGCCCGATTCGTAGCGCCCGCGAGTGTCTTGAAGAACAACGACGTACCCATGACTAGCCAACTCAAAGGCCATATTGGACTCGCCGTTGCGGTCATAAGGTGTGCGTTCAAGCAGTACAGGAAACCTGCCCTCTACCTTGGGCCGATAGAGATCTGCAACCAGGAACACACCGTCGCGCATTTTGACGCGAACGCTGTTTTCGATCGCGACCTGATATAAGGGTTCCGACTGGGCAGTGGTTAAACTTTGACCAGCCGGCACGCTAGCCAGAGTGAACAGAAAAACAACCAACAATAGAAACCCGCGAACAGAATGTGCCGAACTGCTTTTCATGCGTTCCCTCTCGTGAAGGTGGGGATGGTTAGAGAACCGGTTACTTTCTTTGCGCGGCGCTCGACGTGACGGCGATCGTTCCCAGACTGTACCAGCCGTCCGGTTCGCGGCCCCTTATGGCGAGGCGAACTGCGGGTTGATTCGTGCGAGGATCCAGAAGCGCGAGGCGGGTTCGATATGTGCCGGGCGGCAGCGAATCGGGCACGTAAATAAGCTGGTCCACGACAGCATCACCTGGCATCCACTTTGTCACATCGACCTCAAGCGGCAGGTTCTGGGTTTCCGTGCCCGATTGAAATTGCATCGTTAACTTGTATTGACGATATGTGGGCGCAACCCCGGCGTTCAGCCACCACATATGCAAGGGCATCATCTGTCCGGCTTTCACAGTTCGCGGGTATTCGATCCGCCGCAGAACAAACCTGTAACCCATCCGTTTCTGAAATTCATCAAACTTCTGCTGCCACTCGGGAGGAATAGGCGATGACTTCACATTCAAACTGCTGACGTGCCAGCGGAGCGCCTGATCAAGAATGTAATCTACGTCCCACCCCTTCTCTTTCCAGAACCCCGGAACCCAGCAGGTCTCGAGAGAGACGGGGCTTCGCTGCCAAACATTTTGAATTCCCATGCGCGCGATTTGCTGCGGGTAAAAGTCGAGCATGTGAGAAAAGGTTGGCCTGTCTTTCCATTGCCGGCCCATGTCGCCGAGACAGTCAAGCCGCCAGCCGGCCCCGCGTCCAGTGCCGTAGGCGAGCGCTTGTGGCTCGTCGAAATTCATCAACAGCGGAGTACGTTTAAAGGCGTCAAAGTAAATGTCGATCAGCGCTTTTTGAAACTGAAATGCCGGCATGTAGTCGCTCCAGCCTTCGCCCCAATAGCCAACAGATGAAATGTCTACACTGTCGAGAAAGGGATGGCCATCGTAGCGAGCGCCGGCCTCGGCAATGAAGGCGCTCCAATATTTCATATAGAGCGGATCGCTGAAGTCTGGCTGCCAAATAGCACCGTCTTTGTCTGTGGTTTTGTTGGCCCGGCGCGCCCCAGAGTTGCGAAACCATTCCGGCAATGGATGCTCTTCATCGTAAGGCATCAGACGAATGGCCAGAGTTTGATGATGCTCTCGCGCTTCCTCGAGAGCCGTATCGATGATCTCCCAGCGAATGCGATTGGGAGCCGGCTGAAGTTCACTCCAGAACCAGCGGCAATATGCAATGGAAGTATCCGGAAAAACCGATCGCGCAGCAGGCTCGGCGTGTTTTGTTGTTGGACCTTCTTCTGACCAACGGAGACCCTGATTCAATGGTTGACCGTTGAATCGTTGAAAAGTGGTGATGCCCATACCCGGATTGACGAGTACCTCATCACTCGGTTCCGGCCTGATCACGATGGTTTCGTTTTGTCCAAACGCGGCGATAGCAATTGCGCCCGCAAACGCGGGCAGAAGAAATATTCGGCGAAGCATCATTTATCTCTTTTGACCTCCGGCCAACACTATTGCTTACGGGCTGAGTTCCTCTACTTCCGTTTTCCTTTTCCGGCGTGTTGCATGAAGTAGACAAGTTGACTTGAGAACTGAAAGGCCCAATTAAAGGCGCGTGCCGGTTGGTTAACATTAAGTGCGACTGCCAATGGAAAGACTCTTTCAAAGCGTTTTCGGTAAGTTCTCCTCCGCTTCTGATCATCGGTAAAGAAACTGCCCAGAGCGAAGGTGTAAGCCATCTCCGGGTTATGCATCTCCATGTCAGGCCCAGGTTCGCCTGGTGATTCCTTGGGATTGAAGCGCGCGAAGCAGTTGATTACGTAGTACGCCTTGGAGCCGTCGGGCAGCATTCCCTGACGGTCGAGAAAATCGCACCACTTGACGACTATCTCGGCGACGCGCTGATCGCCCGTCAGCGTCCAGTAGTGGAAAAGTGGATCTAACAGCAATGCCATCATCCAGGCAGAGGTGGCGCCTTTGAAAGTCGCTTCATTCGGATCGTAGAGTTCCCAGTCCTGCCTCAAAGAGCCGTCTGGCGGTCGCCCATCTGGGGGTTGACGTTGGTGTTTGTAATAGGCGTCGACACACTCGCGAGCCTTCTGCCAGTATCTCCGATCGCCAGTCATCTCCCATCCATGAAGAATGCCAAGTAGACCATAGCCCTGATGTCTGAGCGTCCAGAATTTTCGACCTCGCTCGGGATCAACGCGGAGCGGAACGGGGGCTATGCGCTCGGGTTGATAGACCGGGTCCTGGTTCCTAAAACAGTACTCGGCCATCAGTTTGCCAGTCGCCAGCGCGCGTTCATCGCCCGTCAATAAATAATGCTGGTGCATGGCACGGGGGTAGACGTACTTAAGGTCAGGACCTTTCAACGTGAAGATACCTGCGTCGGGACCGTCCATCCTGGTGTGTAGTCTCACGAAGTGCGCCGCGTGGTATGCAGCCTCGAGGAATTTTCTTTCGCCCGTCCGGACATACATTTTGTTGTAGGCATTCGTACGATCGAAAAGCCACTCTGAGTAAACCTGGCTGTCGAGGAAGGCCAGCGAGCCGGGAAAGTTTTTTTCAACAAAGGAGTCGTAACTAGCATATGGCCCCGACATTAGGGTGGGTATTTGTGGGCCAACAATCAGGGAATCACATAACCAATGGGCGGGCAACACTGCCATGACTCTTGGTCCACTCAGGCCATCCTTGCTAATTAAGGTCTCTTCAACGGGGACAAAGTCGTTTTCGTTTTCTCGTCGTGGCTGGAAGGCGATCTTAATCCGTTGGCTTCGCTGCTGGCTGAAATCCAAAGTAAACTGAATTTGCAACGACCGAATGCTTCCTTCCGTGCCCCCAATGCGCCACGGCTCAAGCGCACGAACCGCTGCCTTCAATTCCTGGCCCGTTGCATTTAGCACTCGAACATTCCGCGGGTTTGAGAGAAAACCGGGCGGTAGTGGTAGTCCGAAGTTAACAACCTCGCGAGCTAAATTATCAGCTCGTCCGTCCAGCCGTATCTCCACTTCTGAGGAGGTTTGTCGATCCGAACCGGAAACCAACGTCGAGCGCCAGGCGGCTAAAAACAGGAGACCCGTCTGAACGAAAGATCGGCGCGTAATGTTCGAGACTGACATGTTCGATAGAACTTGCCGGATACGGCAAGGGGCTGAACGTTTCAGCGAGCGGAGTATTAGTTGTTAGTTCCCTGTTACCTCTTTAAGCCCAACAAGCGTTCAGCATTCTCGTAGTAGACTTTGCGAAGAATCTTCTCCGGTAGACCGATGCCGTAGATTCGCCACCTTCCCTGAGGTGGTTTGGGCGCCGGCGCGTAATCGAAATACTCATCTTCAGTTTCCAAAAAGCGGTAATAGATCTCATACAACCGCTCGCCAAAAACCTGTTGCGGTGTGTCATTACCGCCAGGCACAGCATCTGTGCCGAACAGAATGCGATCCTGATATTTGTCGAAGAACTTCCGCGAAGCACGAGGCTGTCGCCCCAGCTCACCGATCCTGGCCCCAGTCTCAACGTGCATATTTGGATAGCGATCCAGTAGTTCAGAAACGTAAGGAAGGTTTTCAGAATCCCCGACATGCAGCACAACAAACTGTGTTTTGGGGTGTCTGGCCATCACTCGATTTCTCGCTTCTTGCAATTCCAGGTTACTGGGAAAGTCCTTACCGTAAAAGGACCAATCGGGATGCGCACTCAACTCCTCATACCGTTCATTGAAGCGATCGGTGGGCAGAAAGAATGCTTCGGGATCCGAGGTGTGAATGGCGACCGGCATACGGTGAGCGCCCGCCGCTTCCCACATCGGATCGAAGCGTCGGTCATCGATCTTCACAAGAGGTCCACTGGTAACCTGCTCGCGCAAATAGAGACCAAGCGTCTTTAACAACTTCAGGCCGCGGGCTCCCAGTGCCTGAGCGCGAACAATCTGATCTGCCTGAAACTGCGCGTAGCCCGGTTCGGTAATTTTTTCGAACCACGGCTCTGTAAAAACGATGAATCTGTCTGGATGAGGCTTTTGCCAGTAGTTTATGGTTTGCTCAAGCACCTTGCCGTACCCACCGGTTAGGTTCACCATCATTCGCAGATTCTTCCGATCCATGATTGGTATAACTTCTTCCGGCGTCGCGTTGTTATGCGCTTCTGTTACTTGCCGGCGACGAGCAGACCAGGAGAGGTGGGTATGGAAGTCAATGACCGGGAAGCGAGCGCGCGGTACCTGCGTCTCTGACACATGGAGCATGCTCTTTGGTTCGTAATCTTCCAGTGCAAGCTTTCCTTTGTTAGGCATTTCCCTGCCCAGCTGTCTTCTTTTTGGTCGCGACTGCCAGCCGTTGACGATTGCCCCTGTCCCTGCAGCGGCCAGCGCGAGGCTCGCAAGCAACTTTCTCCTACTCCATCCACCCATCACGCACCCCTTTCTATTTGGCGCGAATGCTACCCGAGATGTGCCACGGAAATCTGGCGCACCGGTAAGTTGACGATATTTACAAACCCATTTCCAAGCCGGCCATTCCCAACAACCTTGCCGGGCTCGATTGCGATTTTCAATGGTCGCTATAACTGCGGCTTTATAGCACCAATAAACGGAAGGCAGCAAGACAATTTAACCTGGTTCCCAGCGCAAGAAGCCGACAAGAGGTGGGTGGCAATGAGCTATTCAGGACCGCAAAACAAAGTCTCCCGGGACGATGAGCTTTCTTGTTACCGCTTCCTGAGGAATGTTATAAGAGCGCGCGCTACTTCCTTCAGTTCGTTAACGCACGGCCGAAGAACGCTGACACAAACAATTGGTTCAGAGTTAGTTTCAAGCGCGAACTAACTTGGCCTACACGCAGATGTCTATATCCGTTGAAAGGGTAGCTGCATTTCATGTGTGAGAAACAAATTGAATACTTTCGATCTAATGCAACTGTCGGACATCGCCCTCGAAAACTTTGGCGACGAGGTGCCAAAACTCAGCGAGGCAAGCGCAGAGCTTACGCCACTTCAATATCTTCTCGACGGAAGTAGTTCCGCATCTGACCTAGTACCCCGCAGCCTGATCTTCCTGCTAAAACGGATGTATGGCGACGACGTTGAAACCTCAGGCTGCAAATGCACAGGCTAACTTCGATGTGCGCACTCTTTGTGAAACTCTACGGCGACGGACCTGTTAGCCTGTTGCGTGCGCCGGCCCGTATTAACATTCTCGGTGAGCATATCGATTACGTGTCCTACCTGCCGACCGCCTCGCTTCCCTTCGGTAGCCGCGAGCACGACATGCTCATCCTCTTCCGCGGATCCTTAACGGAGTCTGTGCGTGGGGCGTCCACCCTAAATACTTACCCGCCATTTTATTTCACCCTCTCCGACGGACCGCCGGTATCGAACAAAAGTAATGCCGAAGCCGACTGGCTATCGTACTTATACGACCATCCTGCCAAGAGTCCCCATTGGAGCAATTACGTGAAGGGTGCTGTTTTCTTTACTCGTATTAATTGCGGCGAAGCGGCCTTGCATGGATTTGATTTTGTAGTTGACTCGAGTATTCCGGCCGGTGGAGGCGCGTCCTCTTCGTCAGCCCTGGTGGTGCTGGCCGGCGCGGCGGTGCGAGAGGTAAATAAGCTCCCGTACGTGCCTATGGAGCTGGCGCGCGACTCCTCTAAGGCAGAATGGTACGTGGGGACGCGCGGCGGCGCGATGGACCACATCACCATTTGCCTCGCTAAACGAGATCATGCGGTACTCATCTCTTATTTTGACCAACAGGCACGCCACGTCGCCCTACCGGGCAAGCAGTTTCGCTGGGTAACTTTCTTTTCCCAAGCCGCGGACAAAGGGCAGGAGGTGATGATCGAATACAACGAACGCGCCGCCGTCTCGCGGATCGTCATTCCGGCGTTGATCGAAGGATGGAAGGCGAGACAACCGGAACTCTATACAAAATGGCTGTCAGCAATTCGGTCACTACAAACGGGAGTACCAGGGGCACTCGACGAGGTCGAAGCACTCTTGCAAGAACTGCCCCTGACACTAACTCTCAATGAGCTTGGACTAGAGTATCCAGAATCTTTCGACGCCTGTGCTCGTTCCTTTCCAATGCTTGTTGCCGAACGCGCCGAACGTCCACTTCAATTGCAGGCCAGGGCGCTGCACCACATTGGCGAGGTGCGCCGAGTCAAAACGTCCGAGAAGATTCTCGAGAACTTGTCCAACCTCCAGAGCGGCGGCGATGTTGAGCAAGAAATCGATGCCGCTATGCGCCTGCTTGGCGCTCTTCTGGATCAATCACACGCCAGCCTGCGTGACCTCTATCAGGTAAGCACGCCGGAAGTGGAGCGATTAATCGGAATCATCCGCGCAAGTCCGGGAGTCTACGGAGCACATCTGATGGGCGGAGGCTTTGGCGGTAATGTGCTGGCACTGGTCACTCAAGAGAATGTTGAGCGACTGATTGAACGCGTGCAGAAGGAGTACTACGGACCGCAAAACCGCCAGGGTGTTGAAGAAGGATCAGTGATGATCTCAACTCCCGGTGAAGGGCTCGCGCCGATCGAAGCTGAAGTCGTCTGGCGCGAAGCCATTGAAGAATTCAACGCTTCCGGGCCCGAAACGACAAAATCTCGCGCCGGCGTAAATGCGCTGCTCGATAATATCAATCCAAACGAAACGACCGAGGCGAGTTTGGCCCGTGATCGTGGCGGCGGGCAAAGGCACTCGCTCTCTCGCGTCGGGTCTGGGGATTCCCAAGCCGCTAGTACCGATTCTGGATACGCCGGCAATCCTTCATGTACTGCAAAACGTTCGCATGGCATTCGGAGAAACGCGAAAGCCGATTGTGATCGTCTCACCCGAGACGGAGGCTCAGGTTCGATCCCTTATAAAAGAAGATGTTACGTTCGTCAGTTCAACCGCAGGCTCTCGGGACTGCCGACGCCGTGCTGTGGGCAGAAGAACAGATGCAGGGATTTCAGGGTCAGCGCCCTGGTTATCTGGAGTACGCAACCCGTTATTCAACCAAATACCATGCGACGCTCGCTAAAGCTTGCAGCACTCTTTCCAGGTTTTGAGATGGTGGTTCCCACCACCTATAAACCACGTCCCTATGCACCCCTGCTGCGCAACGAACAAGGACGCGTGCAAACTGCGCGCGAGACCCATCTCGAGAAACTTGACCAGCCGGAGTTCGGTGAAACCAATATCGGCATGTTCATACTTAAAAGCGAGGCGATGTTCCGAGCTCTCACAGACTTGAAGCGCCACTACTGGAACGAAACGGATCAGCGTTACGAACGTCCCGGCGGAGAGCTGGGTTTTCCTAACGAGCTCATCAATTACTTCGCCGCGCAGACGCACGGAGTTTTCGCTTGTCCAATTGCTGACAGTCGCGAAGAGCAAGGCATAAAAACTCTGGAAGACGTGGCCCATTGCGAGCGGTTCATCTCCGAGTTAACGGCGCAGTAAGGTTGGCCGACCGAAAGGGAGAAACAATGGCGACAGCCGAACACAAGACGGGTATCAGCCGCCGACCTATCAAAAACTTGCGCTGGTGGATTGGCGGGCTGCTGTTTGCTTCGACTGTCATAAACTACATCGACCGCCAGACCTTGTCCGTGCTTGGTCCTTACCTGAAGATTCAGTACCGCTGGAACAACGAACAGTTTGCATTGATCATCATCGCTTTTCGTGTTGCCTACTCGATCGGCCAGACCGTTTCTGGCCGCGTCATCGATCGAGTTGGAACGCGCAAAGGGCTGACGGTGACCGTCATATGGTATTCGATTGCTGCGATGCTCACTTCGCTAGCTGTCGGCTTGCGAAGTTTTGCAGTCTTCCGGTTCCTGCTGGGTGCCGGCGAATCCGCAAACTGGCCGGCGGCGACGAAGGCGGTCTCGGAGTGGTTCCCAAAGCGTGAACGCGGATGGGCCGTAGCCCTCTTCGACAGCGGCTCATCAATTGGAGGAGCGATCGCGCCGCTACTCGTCATTGGCCTATACAAGTATTTTGATAGTTGGCAGCCCGCATTCATCATTACCGGTACATTAGGATTTTTATGGCTCGTTGCATGGCGCTGGCTATACTTCCCTCCGGAAAAGCATCCTCGCATTAGTGAGGACGAACTAAAAATGATTTTGGACGACCGGCAAGAGGAACGGTCGGCGGAGAAACGCACTGGTCCACCGCTGTCCTGGCAGGAATTGATTAAGCTACCGCAAACCTGGGGCATCATTGCCGCACGCACCATGACCGACCCAATCTGGTTCTTTATTACAGACTGGTTCGCGATTTACCTTGTTGCCAAAGGCATTAATCCGGAACAAGGTCTGCTAGCCTTCTGGATTCCATTCGTCGCGGCAGATCTCGGTAACTTCTTCGGCGGCGGCATGTCGAGTTGGCTCATCCGACGGGGATGGCCCGTCCTGCGCGCACGCAAGGCCGTGGTTATTTTTGGCGGACTGGGGATGGCTCTGTTAATCCCAACCATTTTTACCGGAAACCTTTTCGCGATCGCTGGTCTCTTTGCCATCTCGACTTTCGCTTACGCGTCTTTCTCGACCATGGCGCTGGTGCTGCCCTCAGATCTTTATCGCAGCGAATCGGTGGCCACCGTCAGCGGAATGAGCGGCACCGGCGCCGGACTCGGTACTATCATCTCGACGTACTTGATCGGTTACGTGGCCGACCGTTATTCATTCGAGCCGATTCTAATTGCGGCGAGCCTTGTTCCACTTGTCGGCATGATTCTGGTGCTGCTGCTGATACGTGATACCAGGGCGGTCCGCTCTGAATTCGGAGTTTAGTCAGGGTCTTTTGGAAGTCAGTCTATGAAGCCACTTAAGATCGGAATCACCGGCGTGCGCGGGATAGTCGGTGAATCGTTCACGCCGGAATTGGTTGTGGGATTCGCGCAGGCTTTTGGCACCTACATGGATGCCGGGCGGATACTCGTTTGTCGCGACACCCGCCCTTCCGGCCTGATGGTCCAGGCCGGCGTCAATGCCGGCTTACTCGCGGCCGGCTGCGAAGTTATTGATCTGGGAATTTGCACAACTCCGAGCATGCAACTCGCCATCACTGAACTTGGTGCGGTCGGAGGTATCGCGATCACCGCCGGCCACAATCCGGAGCAGTGGAACGCGCTCAAGTTTGTCCGCGGTGACGGACTCTATCTAAATGCAACCCAGGGCGAAGAGCTGCTCGATATTTATCATCAAGGGGAGTTTCTCAAAACTGGCTGGGACAAAATCAAAACCAACATTGAGGATCTGGATCCGACGCCGCATCACTTAAAAACACTTGCAGCAGCTTTCGACGTTGAAGCCATCAGAGCAAAACATTTAACCGTAGCGGTCGACTGCTGCAATGGCGCGTGTGCCCGTTTAATCCCTCGCTGGCTTGAATTACTGGGCTGCGAAGTGATGGCTCTGAACGACGATCCGTCCGCACCGTTTCCCCACTCGCCGGAGCCGAAGCCGGAAACCATGGCGCAGCTGGGCGCGGTGGTTAAGGCAGGCCATGCCGACATCGGCTTCGCTCATGACGCGGATGGCGAGCGTCTCGGAATCGTCACTGAACACGGTGAACCTCTTTCGGAGGAGTTAACTCTGGCTCTTGCAGCAGAGACACGCTTGCTACAGAGGGTCGGCCCCATCGTGACTAATGTTTCAACCAGTAGCGCCGTAGATCAGATTGCCGCACGGTATGGCGCCAGCGTGGTGCGCACACCTGTCGGACAGGCCTATGTGTCGGAAGCAATTGTTGAACACCATGCCGTACTTGGTGGCGAAGGCAGCGGTGGGATTGCTGTTCCTGAAGTGCATCCGACACACGATAGCGCTGCGGCTATTGGACTGATCCTGGAGCGTCTGGCGCGCGATGGTGAAGCTGTTTCGGATTTCGTCGTTCAACTCCCGCGCCTCACCATGATCAAGCACAACATTCAGCTTGAGCCAAACCGTCTCTATTCTATGCTTCAGAGTTTCCGTCTCATCGTCGAGCGGGAGCAGCTGGTTTACGATCTTACTGATGGAATAAAAGTGACGTTGCCTGACGGCTGGGTGCACGCGCGCGTTTCAAACACCGAGTCAATGATCCGTCTGATAGTCGAAGCAGCCGAAGCTTCGCGGGCGCGGCAGTTGTTGGAATGGGCCCGCGACCGTTTAAGAAAGTGATATTTTGAGGTTTGTACTTTGATCTTTGAGCTTTGAACTTTGTGCTTTGAACTTTGTGCTTTGAACCTTACTCAAGGGCCTGCGAATCGAAGTACAAAGAACAAAGTACAAAGTTCAAAGTTCCAAGTTCAAAGTTCTAACGCAAATTATGCGAGCTATACCAACTCTAAAGATCAGCATTTCCGGTGTGCGCGGCGTAATCGGGGATTCGCTGTCGCCAACTCTCCTGACACGATTTGCGCAGGCTTTCGGAACCTACGTTGGATCGGGTCGGATAGTCATTGGACGTGATCCGCGAACCTCAGGCGAGATGGTCAAGCAAGCCGTGATAGCCGGGTTGCTCTCGAGTGGCTGCCGCGTAGTGGACGTGGGCATGTGCCCGGTTCCGACTGTGCAGCTAATGGTGCGCCGTTACGATGCGCAAGGCGGCCTCGCAATTACAGCCAGCCATAATCCCGCGGAATGGAACGCTTTAAAGTTCATCGGCCCGGATGGACTATTTCTGGGCGCGGGCTCGGCGCGCGAGATGCTCGACATCTACCACCAGGGTGAATACATCAAAGTTGTCGGCGCTGAGATGCGTGGCGTCGAGTCGCTGCCTGGCGCTACCGATATACACATCAAAGCGATACTTGATGCGCTCGGACCTCTACCGGAACGATCTGAGCGCCTGCGCGTTGTGCTTGATGCCTGTAACGGAGCCGGATCAATCGTTGGCCCTAAACTGCTCGAAGCATTGGGCGCGGAAGTATTCACTATCAACGATCAACCTAATGGTCAATTCCCGCGACCCGCGGAGCCGCTTCCGGAAAATCTCGGAGATCTCTGCAACGCCGTCAAACAGCACCGAGCCGACATCGGATTTGCCCAGGACATGGACGCCGACCGGCTCGCAATAATCTCTGAGGAAGGAGTGCCGATTGGTGAAGACTACACGCTGGTGCTGGCCACGCTCTACGTGCTGGGCCAGGAGCGCGGACCGGTTGTCGCCAATCTTTCAACTACTCACGCTCTGGATTTTGTGGCTAAGCGGTTTGACTGTCCGCTATTCCGCACCCGGATAGGCGAGGCCAACGTGACCGAGCAAATGCAACGCGAAGGTGCGGTGATCGGTGGCGAAGGCAATGGCGGCGTGATTTATCCTCGAATCAACTTTGCCCGCGACAGCCTGGTCGGCATGGCACTAATCCTTCATCTGCTGGCCAGGGAGGCGCGCTCGCTTTCGGAAATTCTTTCGGAGCTTCCCCATTTGCACATGATGAAGAAGAAAGTTATCTGCCCGTCCCATAAGATCGCGGACGTGTTAAAGATGATCCGACAGCTCTATGCAGACGCTCCGATGGATTTGACAGACGGGGTTAAAGTTACCCTCCCTCACGGTTGGCTGCACGTGCGCGCGTCAAACACCGAACCGATCATACGACTCTCAGCCGAAGCCGAAACGGAAGAACAAGTGCAGCAGATCGTCGAATCAGTTTTTGGACTGGTTCAAGAAGCTGTGGCGTAACCAATTGCCAGCTTCGTCGAGAGCTTTTGAATCACGCAGGTGTGTTCTGGTCAATCTGGAGAATCTGAATGCCTTACGGAATCGGAATTGATCTCGGAGGAACGAATCTTAAGGTTGTCGCCGCCTCACATACAGGCGAGGTGCTGGAGCTATCGTCATCCGAAACACGCGCTGATTCGCCGGAGTCATGGGTTGAGACAATCAGGCAGGGGATTCAACAAATTGAAGAGACCAGAGCAGAATCGGCGCGCTGGATTGGTGTTGCCGCACCGGGTCTGGCCGCACGCGATAGCCTCTCCATTGTCAGTATGCCGGGAAAACTTCGAGGACTTGAAGGACTTAATTGGACCAACGCCTTACAAGTCTCCCATCAAGTGCCTGTTCTCAATGATGCTCATGCGGCGCTGCTGGGAGAATACTGGATTGGTGCGGCGGTGGGGTATCGTGACGTCGTCTTATTAACGCTCGGCACCGGAGTCGGCGGAGCAATCCTCGCCGAAGGGCGTCTATATAAAGGTCATCTCGGACGAGCAGGTCACCTTGGCCACATTAGCTTACACGCCGATCAACCGCCGGATATCGTCGGTACACCGGGAAGCCTGGAACAAACAATCGGAAACGCGACTTTACCGGAACGCTCGGCCGGTAGATTTACTTCCACGCGTGAATTAGTGGCAGCACATCTAAATGGCGATGAAAAGGCCAGTAATGTTTGGCTGCGATCCGTCAAAAATCTCGCCGCGGGAATCACCTCGATAATCAACGCGCTGGATCCGGAAGTCATCATTATCGGCGGCGGGATCGCGCAGGCGGGAGCGGCACTCTTCGATCCGCTCGCGGAGTTTATGGCAAAAATCGAGTGGCGACCGCAGGGCCATAGCGTGAAGATCCTTCCGGCCACGCTTGGCAATGCCGCTGGCACACTCGGCGCTATCTACTACGCGATGAACTTTGGCGCTCAACGCGGTTGAAGGGGGCCGCTTTTCCAAGCTTAGTTAATTCGCGAATTCAAGTTTGAAGTTCAGCGTCGCTTTACTTCAACCACGGCTACTATCTCTCAGCCCTCCGGGCTGATGCTCAAGAGCAATCTTCCGCGGTTCAGCCCCTTTCGCATAGTAACAATTCCGCTTTCAGTTACTTTCACTTCCTACATTTTTCCCACCAAATTCTTGACAACTGCTCAAACTCGAACGAACATGACCTACAGGCGTCTAGTCGCTTTGGAATCCTTGAGCGCTCGGACGACCGTTGTTGGAGAGTGATGACAATATGTTGAACGTCGAGCGCCACACCAAGATTCTGGAACTGATCGGCGAGCGCGGAAAAGTAGAGGTCGCCGAACTCAGCCGCTTATTTGAAATCTCCGAAGTCACTATCCGCAACGACCTCAAAGGTCTTCACAAACGTGGCCTGGTGCGACGCGCGCACGGCGGCGCGGTTCGAATTGAGACCGTCAGTGTAGACCCATCGCTACAAGTCAAAGCTGCCCTACATGCCGATGAGAAACAACGTATCGGCGCCGCGGCTGCTGCATTAATCAACGATGGTGATTCAATCATCCTCGACTCCGGCACTACCACTCTGCACATAGCCAGGCACATCAAGGATCGGCAAGACCTCACCGTCATCACAAACGGCATTAACGTAGCGATGGAGCTGTTGGGAGCAAAGGGCGTTCGTCTGGTGTTGCTCGGCGGGATGGTACGTCAGAATTCATACTCGGCCGTCGGCCATTTCGCTGAAGACATGCTGCGGCAGCTTTCCGCGGATAAACTGTTCCTCGCCGTTGACGCGTTCGATCTCGACTTCGGACTCAGTACACCCAACCCGGAAGAATCAAGGGTCAACCAGGAGATGGTGCGAATTGCCAAAGAAAGAATCCTGGTCGCTGACTCAAGTAAGTTCGGAAAGCGAAGCCTATCTCACATCGTGCCACTAACGGCTATCAACAAAGTAATCACCGACGATGCGTTAGCAACAGAAACTCAAGCTGAATTGCGCGCCCGTGGCGTTGAATTGGTTCTGGTCTAAGACGCACCGTGCTGGTCGCATCGCTTAATAAATCCTGACTTTTGAAACGACGCGACTAATAGCTCCGCCAGGGCTCGGAGTATCAGGTTTAAGCCCTAACTTAATTGAAGCGAAAAGTCCTAAGAGTTGGCCGATGAAAACGTCCACCGGCGGCCGGTAGCAGTCCGCCACTGCAAGCTCGAGCGGCACCACGGCACTGATTTTTGCCAGGAATTGCTCATCATTCAGGCTGATTTTCGGCGCAATAACAACAATACCTTTCGCCAACTTCTTCTCGCGAACCTCTTCCAACAGATCCAGTTCATAGGACCTGCGCCCCGGTTCCCCCGAAACGAATCCTACTACCAGAGTTTCCTGATCAACGGCTGAGAGCGGCCCATGCCGCACTCCCAGGAAAGTTTCGCTGAAGCTGACGATTCTCCCGGCTGTAAGCTCCAGCACTTTGAGCGCGGATTCCACAGCTACTCCGTGCAGCGCGCCAGTCCCAAGAAAACAGATTTTCTTGAAGTCATCAATCACTGCCCTATCTGCGAACTCAGCTGCTGTTGGAAGGAATTTTCTCGCGGCATTGATCAGCGCCTTCAGCGTTGTGCCGTACTCAGCGAGATCTCGAATATGGGCCAGACACTGACCGGCCACGACCATGTTCGAGAAAGAACTGGTCATCGCAAGTCCCCGGTCGTTTACCTCATCGTCAAGTATGACCTGACAGATGTTGCCGCGTTCGCTGACCATGCGCGCCATCCTACCGGCACGGTTGCAGCTTACGATGAGGTGGTGAATCTCGGGACGTTGCTTGAGGGCGACTTCCAGTACCGCCACCCCTTCAGAACTGTCGCCGGATCTGGAGAATGAAACCCAGACATACGATTTCCCCGTTACTACATAGATCATCCACACAAGTTAGCAAATCCGTACTGGGCACGGCCCGCACTTCACACTGCCAAAGGCGTCGCAATAGCGGCGCCACCGTCCTACCGATGTAATCAGAAGTACCGGCGCCAATCAAGAATACTGAGGGACGAGACTGAACGTCGTTGAAGACGCCGGCACCTTTCAGAAACGTTTCCAATTGCGGGGCGAGTTGCGACAGACTCTCATACGTCCGTCCCCACGTATCCGGCTGCTGAAAGATCTCGTGTGGAGTGTGAACCAAACCCCTGCCCTCGCGCTCAGCATCGGAGAGCATTAGAATCGTGGCGAGTGGATCCATCGGTCGAGCGAGCCTTCGGGATGCTGGCCAAATTGAAGCATCTACCAGCCTCCCAGGAAATTTTTTGCAATTCCGTTTCACATCATATTAGAATCATCTCCGATCCGAAAGCAATCAAAAGAACTTCGCAACATTTGAAAGCGCCTTGGCAGACTTGCATGAAGAAAAGAAGCGCTGGAAAAGGCGTGATCGTAATCGGAGAGTTAAATATCGACGCGGTCGCGTCCGGTCTCGCAGAGCCCCCCAGGATGGGTTGCGAGATTCTGGCTAAGGACTTCCGTCTGACACTCGGTAGCGCTTCAGCAATTTTCGCCTGCGGAGTAGCCAAACTAGGGCATGACGTTACGTTCATTGCCAGGGTTGGTTCCGACTACTTTGGCGAATTCTGTCTGTCAGTCTTGCGCGAAGCGGGAGTTTCAACGCGCCACATCTCGCGCGATAAGGATTTGAAAACTGGCGTAACCATCTCTCTGAGCAGTCGCAATGACCGCGCCTTAGTGACCTATCCGGGTGCAATCGCCGCGCTCGGCCCTGAAGACGTGAATAGGTCGAGATTGAAAGGTCACCAACACCTTCATATGACTTCCTATTTTCTGCAAACGCGTTTACAGGCTTCCTTCCCGCAGATCTTTCGTGAGGCCCGCGAACTGGGTTTGACTACTTCCTTTGATCCAAACTCTGACCCGACGCACGCTTGGAGCAATAGCATACGAGAAGTGTTTGCCTACACCGACTTACTCTTTGTCAATAAGGCTGAGGCGCTGGCTTTGACCCGCACGCGCACCGTGAGTGCAGCGCTGAAAGCCCTGGGCCAACAGGTTCCTTGCGCTGTAATCAAGATAGGGCCTGATGGCGCTATGGCCATTAAAGATCGCCAGATCACTTCAGTCACAGGTTTCCCGATCGACCCGATCGATACGACTGGTGCCGGCGATTCTTTCGCCGCCGGGTTTGTTTCTTCTTACCTGAGACGCCGGCCAGTGAATGAGTGCCTGGGCGTAGCAAACGCCTGCGGCGCTTTATCGGCGCTGCAAGTGGGCGGGACCAAAGGACAACCCACGCGGCGAACTCTGAAAAAATTCCTGGCCGCTCATGGCCTTTAACGGAACAGTAACCTGACAGTTATCGAGGGCCTCCGGGGGTTCACACGCAGTCATGCATCGAGTGCTTCAGATCCACGATGAGCAGCGGGAGCAACCTCTGGTCACCAGCCAGATGTTGCTTTCTGCCGCACGCGCCTCACAAACTGCGGTGGCTGCTCTCAACTTTTACAACGCGGAGACGTTGTTGGCGCATGTGCGGGCGGCAAATGTCCTGCACGCGTCCATCATTTTACAAACCACTGAATCAACTATTAATTACCTCGGTCTTCCGCTGATCGTTGCCATGGCGCGCGCAGCGGCGGAACAAATGGAGAAGCCAGTCGCCTTACATCTCGATCATGGTGGAAGTTTTGAACTGGCGTTGCGTTGCATTGAGGCCGGTTATAGCTCCGTCATGTTTGATGGTTCCAGGCTTTCGTTCAGCGAAAATTGTCGCGAGACGCGCCGCGTGGTTGAACTGGCCCACCGGAACGGCGTTTCGGTTGAAGGCGAACTCGGCCACGTCGCACACAACGATGAAGCGACCACAGAGGATCAAGTTGGTTTCTACACTCGCCCGGAAGACGCCTCGCGCTTCATTGACGAAACGGAAGTTGATGCTCTGGCAGTCGCAGTAGGCACAGCGCATGGCTTCTACAAAGGCGAGGTCCGATTGGATTTCGATCGCCTGGCGCAAATTAGAGACGCCGCCGGCGAGACAGCACTCGTCCTTCATGGTGGTTCAGGAGTTCCGGAAGAGTTGCTGCGCCGAGCCATCGCAAACGGCATTACTAAAGTCAATTTCGGGACCGAGTTGAAGAATGCCTTTACGCTGGCGGTAAAGCAGTCGCTGGCAGCAAGCGATGATATTGACTTGCGGCGCACTTTCGCACCGGCAATAGAGGCCGTACAAAAGATTTCCCTGGCGAAAATTCGAATATGTTCGCAGCTGGGGTAAAGCCTCAGAAAGCACTCCGAAGAAAGGCAACAGGCGAATGACACATTTCAACTGGCTGTTGGACGGAAGCATCGTCGGACTATATCTGCTGGCAACTATGGCGGCCGGTCTTATGGTGCGCAAATATGTGGGCAAGGTAGAACATTTCCTGGTCGCCGGCCGCGAGATGGATGTCTACCTTGGCATCGCGTCACTGGCAGCCACCGAGTTTGGCATTGTCACTTGCATGTATACCGCTCAGAACGGTTTCGAGAAGGGTTTTGCCGGCGCCACACCGGGCATCTTGATGGCGGTTGCCATGCTTGTGGTTGGACTTACTGGATTCGTGATCAAGCCTTTGCGCGACTCGGGAGTGATGACTATTCCCGAACTATTCGAAAAGAAGTTTGGCCCGCGCATTCGCTGGGCTGCCGGCGTGGTCATCGTACTCGGCGGACTGCTCAACATGGGAGTGTTCTTGCGCACAGGCGGTCAGTTCCTGGTATTGGTTTCGGGTCTGGATGTGAAATACCTCGAGATAATGATGACGGCGCTGCTCGTCGGTGTAGCTGTCTACACGATTCTCGGGGGAATGCTTTCAGTGCTGGTAACAGACTACATGCAGTTCATCGTGATGAGTGCGGGACTGATTGTGGTCACTATTCTCATTCTGATGAACGTCGGCTGGGAAAACATGGTCACCACGGTGGAATTGCAGTACGGCGCGGGAGGATTCAACCCGTTCATTAACCCCACCATGGGCTGGCAGTACGTCCTCTTCAACTTAATGCTGAATACTGCCGCTGTATTGACGTGGCAGACCATCATCGCGCGCGTGCTCGCCGCAAAGGACACGGCTACAGGACGCAAGGTCTACACTCGAACCAGCTTCTTCTTTGTGTGTCGCTTTCTTATCCCGGGTATTTGGGGCATCGCGGCGCTCGCCAGTCTGGGGCCGGTGGTGAACTCTCTGGAAGCGATGCCTCAGGTTTCTAAGCACTAGTGTTCCGCCTGGATTGATGGGTCTTCTGATCGCTGCGATGCTGGCGGCCGATATGTCAACCGACTCCTCTTACATGCTGACCTGGGGCAGCGTCATCTATAACGACATCATGGCGCCTTTTCGCAAAGACCGAATGGTCTGAAAAGAGAGGTTTGTTTTGGAACCGCTCGATCATCGCATTTATCGGGATATTCCTCCTGCTGTATGGACTCTGGTATCCGCTCAAAGGAGATCTTTGGACCTATCTTGGCGTAACCGGAACAATTTATCTGGCAAGCATTTCGGTGCTCTTAATCGCCTGTTGCTATTGGCGTCGCGCTAACAGCTGGGGAGCCGGAGCCGCCATTTTCATCAGCGCGGTAATACCGATAACTTATCTGGTAATGGAACAAGTTCCAGCCACTGCCGCGTTGGCAAAGTCTATCGGACCTTACTACTCCGGCATCGCTACGTATTTGCTCTCCGGCGCGGCAATGCTTATCGGTTCATTACTAAAGCCGCAGTCCGGCGCGCAGCTGACAGAGAGGACAGTGTGATGGCAAAACATTGGTTCTGGTGGTTGATGACGATGGCCTGCGTTGTCTGGTATTCCACCATCACGATTTACGTCGCTATCCGTGGCGGCGCCGACATAAAACACATGCTTGCCCGTCTTGACGCTACCAAGGCCCGCGAAGATCGAGAGGCAAAGGAAGGTTGAAGCCGGGTTACGCGCTTCGATAAGTTCTATGCTCGTTTGCGTCAGTGCCAACCCGGCGATTGATCGTCGACTGCAAGTTGAAAGTATTGCCGTCGGTGAGGTGAATCGTGCGGTGTCAGCGCGACCCTTTCCCGGTGGTAAGGCTGCTCACGTTGCGATGGTGGCGAAGGCGCTAGCGCAGGAAGTGACCTGGGTCGGCTTCCTTGGTGGCGCGACCGGTGAAGAGTGCGAGATCGGACTTCTGGAACTGGGAATCCCGTTAACCGTGGTGCGTACGCGAGCCAATACGCGTGCGAACCTTGAAATCATTGCTCGCGATGGCACCGTCACTGAAATACTGGAACCGGGCGGCGGCGTCACTGATGGCGAAGTGGAGCGACTGCTCTCCGCGTGTCGCGATATTTTTGCTGAGAGTGCGGAAGGATCACAGGTTGCGCTTTCAGGCAGTTTGCCGCCGGGAGCACCAACTGATTTTTACGCCGAGTTGATTCGCCTGGCCCACGTCTATGGTTGCCGCGTGCTCGTCGACACCAGTGGAGAAGCTCTTCGGCAAGCAGTCGCCGCTGCGCCTGATCTGGTGAAACCTAACCGCGCCGAGGCGACCTGGTTTGCCGCTCGGCCGGTAAACAATCCGACAGCCGCCATCGAGGTGGCCCACGAGATGATTCACGCCGGTGCGCGCGGCGTTGCCGTTTCGCTCGGCGCGGATGGCATAACCTGGGAACGTGCTGGTAACGCGGCGAGGCTTATCGCACGGCCGCCGGTCATCGAGGCCCGTTCCACGGTCGGCTGCGGCGACGCCGCCCTGGCCGGCTTCGCAGTAGCACACGCGCGCGGACTGAGCGATCAGGACTCACTCTGCCTGGCGGTAGCCTGCGGCACTGCCAACTGCCTGGCGGAATCTCCAGGTCTGGTAGACCCGCGCGAGGTCGATAGAATTCTCCAGCAAGTTTCCGTGGAACCATTACGAACAGACTGGCGGGAAGTTAAGACTGGTGGAGGAGCAAGATGATCCGCCTGGCGTTGGTGGGTTGCGGCGAACACTCCAGACTTAGCCATGCCACGCCGCTCGCACGCTACGCTGCATTGAATGCTGGCGAGTTGGAACTCGTTGCGGCCTGCGACCTCGACCCTGATCGAGCGAGAGAGTTCTGCAGTGAATTTGGCTTTGCTCGCGCTTACTCTGATTTAGAGACCATGCTAAGCAAGGAGAGCGTTGATGGTTGCGTTTGTGTAATGCCCATGGAGCGCATCGTGGACCAGGCAGTAATGCTGCTTGAGCGAGAAATCCCAAGCGTGATTGAAAAACCGTTAGGCGTAACTCGTGAAGAGTCTGAGCGACTGGCAGAAGTCGCAAGACGGACAGATACACCACATATGGTTTCGGTTAACCGGCGCTTCATGCCTTATTTGAATCAAGCCAGATCCTGGGCCAGGAGCATCGGCCCGCTTCAGTATGTGAGAGCGACGCAGGTACGACACGCTCGCGACGAGCCTGATTTCATTTGGTCAACTGCCATTCATGTTCTTGACGCGCTACGGCACGTGGCCGGCGAAGTTGCCGAGTTTCAAACGGAAGTGCAGTCCAGTCGCACAGGCAGGACTCTCAACTACATGGTATGTCGTCTCACTTCGTTTTGAGAGTGGGGCAAGCGGACGAATAGAAGTTTTGCCGACTGCGGGGATGGTAGAAGAGTCATACGAGTTGTTCGGCGAGGGTTTTCGAGCGCGAGTTGTCGCCGGGTCCGGCGTACAACGTTCGCTGCATGGATGGCGCAATGGACAACTCGCATTGGAAGAATACTCTTCTGAGACCGAGCCGGAAGACCTGCGCAACGGCGCCTATGAAGAAGTTGTTGAGTTCGTGCGAGCGTTAAAGACGGGTGAGCGCCCCTGGCCGTCTGTAGAAGATATTCTGCCGTCAGCACGGATCTGTTTCGACATTGCGGAATCGGTCGCGCGGCAAACCGCCGGCGCGTAGCGTTGGTATGAATTTAGCCCGGCCTTTCAAGGCCGGGAAGGTCATGTGCTTCGCGTCGCGTAGCGACGCCCTGAAACTAGAGCTCAATCGTCGCTACGCGACGAGAACAGGAATTGACCTGATCCCGGCGTTGAAACGCCGGGCTAAATTCATACCGACGCTACGCGTCGAAGAATATTAATGAAAAAGCTTTCTTACATTTCGTTAGTCTCTTCCTGCTCCTTGCCGCGTTTGCTAACGGGCAGGAAGCCGGAGTCGGCGGCAGCGCCTTTCACAAAAACGACATCACTTATTCATCTGAGGTTGTCACCCCGCACGTAAAATGGGCGACTTCCCTTCCCGGCGGTCCCATCAAATCCTTCTTCATACCTTCGGTTCAATACGGGCGTGACATGGTTGAGTTGATGCAACGCCTGTCGCTTCAGCCAACCACCGTTTCAATTGATCCCAGTTGGGATATCACGTGCTGGGGCATTGGCGACTACTACGGACACGAATACCGCGGCGATCGCGACGACTTTCAAACTGTCTATGGCTATGTCGAGAAGGATCTGGTCGGCCCAGCGCAGTTTGAGGTCATGGTTATCCCCGGTCTTAATGGCTGGTCGCGGCTGACGCGGGCCTCACGCGATGCGATCCTTAACCGGGTAAAGTCAGGCGCCGGGTTGGTTCTGTTACACCCGTTTGTCGGCGATGTGAAGGGCCATCCGTTTAAAGGCGACGAGACCGGTAGGCGATGAGCGCATCTGGGAAGTTTCCCCGCTGGTCGACGTGGCTAACGACACCCTTAATGAGCGCGGCTACCCTGAGATCAATCAGGACGCAGTTACCAAAGGCAAATGGGAACTTGCACAAAAGCACTTCATCACTGAGGGATTACCGCTTGAACTCCTGCCGGAAGGTAGCGGCGGCGGTTCTTTCTACAAGTACCGGGCGAATGGAGACGTGCTAATCAAGTCCGGCACTTATCCAATTGTTGCTGCGAAAAACTACGGCAAGGGGCGCGTGGTTGCGCTCGGCTACACCGAAGAGGGTTTCACGCCGCAGAGCGTTAATCCGGTGGAAATGAGGATCTACTGGAACTACTGGGAGTATCAATACTCATTGCTCGCCCGCTCAATTCTTTGGGCCTCGGGGCGAGAACTGGATGTTCGCATTAACGAGTTAACTGCTACTTCCGACTCCGTCAAGCTTCGCCTTAACTCAACAACTTCGCGTCGTATCGAGATCGAAATCGATGGTACGAACGAGTTTGGCCAGGCACTTGGCTCAAATCGCACTATAAAAGATCTGACTCCCGGTGAAACCCTCATTGAGATTCCGGCAGATACTTTGCGGCCCGCAACAGGCTGGCCCGGCGGCCGCGAGATTTTCGACGTGCGTGTCCGAGATCCAAAGTCCGGCGCCACACTAAATTGGGGCGCAGCCACCTTCGCATCGCCGAAACGCGCAATGATGACGACGGTAAAGCCGGCCGTTGATGTTTACAAAAAGGGTGAGACGTTGAGCGCCGTGTTACGAGCAGCCGGCAATTTGTCGGGGCTGCAAATGCGAATGCGAGTAGCCGATGATATGGGCCGCTTGCTGGGGGTGATCACGAGGGGTGCGCGCGGAGAGCGAACTCTCACGTACCCACTCACAGACTTCCTCGGCAAATCTGCGTTCGTCACCGCCGAACTGGTCGACGAGCGCGGCGCGATTGTGGATCAGATTCGTGCCAAACCAGTGATGGTCGTACAGGACACTCGCCGTCAGAAAGAGTTCCTCCCGCTCGTTTCCTTCGGCGGCACCAAGCATTACTTGCAGGATGCGCAAATGAGAATGGTGCGCGGTGTCGCTGCAGATACCGGCTTTACCTGGAGTGGCGATGTCGACAACTCCCTCAACATTCCACGCGGCACGTTCGGTGTTTACTGGTACGATCGCGGGCCAACTACACCTGCCGGGATGGAGCAGGCGATCGCAGAATATCAACGGACTGGCGACTTCGAGTCTCTCGGTTATCTCACCAAAAAAGAGCTTTTCAAGCGCACCGGGCGATAAAAAGTTTCTGCAACGCACCCCTTCTTTCAATGACCCTGCGTTTATGCAAACGCTCGCGGACATCGTGCGGGCCGCGGCTCGCAATAAAGCACGCTACAACATGGACTACTACTTCGTCGGCGACGAAGGTTCGCTCACGTCCTACGGTGACGCAGTTGATTTCGATTGGAGTCCGGGCGCTCTCAGCGAGTTTCGCACGTGGTTGAAACAGGAATATGGCACGCTGCCGGCGCTCAACAAGGAGTGGCGCACTGACTTCAGAAACTGGAACGACGTAGTTCCCTTCACTACTGAGGAAGCACGCAAGAGCGGCAACTACGCACCCTGGGCCGATCATCGCACTTTCATGGAGATCACTTTCGCGCGCGCCTATCAGGTGGCGCGTGACGCAGTGATCGAAGGTGATAAAGACGCCCACATCGCCGTCTCCGGCACGCAGGCTACTAACGCCTACGACGGCGCGGATTGGTCGCGCCTTGACCGCGTCATAGACGATTTCCTTTCTTACGACGGCGGTAACCAGTGGGACATGCATCGCTCGTTTGCCAAGCCCGACGCCATGATTGGGTTTTGGACCGGGTACGGGTCACACGGTCTCGCAGTGCAGAACGCGATTTGGACGGCTGCAACTCATAACGTGCTGCACCCCAATATCTTCTGGATGTATTCGTTCCTTAACCCCGACATGACTTACTCGAAGTCGGCGCGCGATATGGGCGAAGCGTTCAAGTCGCTCAAGTTTGAAGGTGTCGGCAAGCTCCTCATGGAGTCGAAGCGTCTGGAAGATGGCATCGCTATTCACTATTCGATGCCATCTGTGCACGGGGCCAGCATTCTCGGGTATCACAAGCGCAGCAGTGATGACGACGATCAGGCGCCGAAAGACAGTTCATTAAATTTCCCTGCCAACCGCGACGGCTGGGTGCGCACGATCAAAGATCTCGGCTTGCAATTTGACTTCGTGTCTTCCGAGCAAGTGGAGCAAGGCAGTCTGGCTTCGGGAAAGTACAAAGTCCTTATCATGCCGCTCTCACTGGCATTGTCGCCCGCGGAGGAAAAAAATATTGATAGTTTCGTGCGAGCAGGTGGAGTTGTGATATCCGATGCTGCTGCCGGCTTGATGGACCAACACTGCGCGTGGCCGCAGAACGACACAATGAATCAACTCTTCGGCATCACCTCGACGCAGGCTGCGAACAAGCGAGCTTTAAAGCCTGCTGAGGGACAGCTGGTGATCACGGATGAGGGCGCGCGTTGGGGCCTCGACGCAAAGAATCTCAGCGGACTGGTCACTGCTGAACCTTACATCAAAGCAACGGACGGCACACCGCTGGTACGCCTCGGGACGACGGATGCAGTCATTTCACGCCGCCTGGGCAAAGGGTGGACTATCTATCTCAATACTGTTTTTGACAGGTATCCAAAGCTGCGCTCGGAAAACTTTGGCGGCTCAAACTATCGCGCGCTCGTCAACAGCCTGCTTGATCACGCGGGCGTCCGCCCTACCATCGATGTATTGTCGGCCGACGGCAAACGGCTCACTCAGGCCCAGGTAGCGCGCTACCATTTTGGCGATGCGGACATTCTCACCATCGTCAAAGACAATGTCGCGGTTGCGGGGATTGTCGGGCGAGACGGAGTAACTACTTATAACGATGCGGCCCTCGGCCAGATCGCCAGGCAGGAGATCGTTATCAAGTTGCCGAACAAGTATTACGTCACCGATGTGCGGTCCGGTAAACGACTGGGTTACACCGACGTGGTTCGTTCTTCCGTGTTAGTTGGAGATGCCGCCGTACTGAGTTTGAGTCCGGCGGAGAACAAGTTGACGCTAAAGGGACCTGCGTCTTCCCAGCTCGGAGAACATGTGGCCTTTGCGCTCGCTTCATCGACGGCCGGCCCTCGCCTCATCCGCTGCCACGTTTTTGGTCCGGACGGGTTAATGCTGCCGGTTTATGCCCGTACTCTGCTCGTGAATGACAAAGCATCAAAATTCGTTCTGCCGTCGGCACTTAATGATCTCACCGGACCCTACACTATCCGCGCGACGGATGTTGTAACGGGCGCAACCGCCGAGACAAAAATTACTTTCAAGTGATGAAACTGACCGAACAGCAGCAACAAACTCTGCGCGCCGCCGTCGACCGCATTATCCCGCCGGATGATTACCCTGGCGCCTGGGAATCCGGTGTAGTTGATTATCTGGCGCGCCAATTTGAGCGTGACCTGAGTCCGGCGTTTGATGACTACTGCAACGGCTTAACAGCACTCGATGCCGAATCCCTCGCCCGCTTTCAGCAAAACTTTAGCCAGCTTTCAGAAGAGGATCAGGACCAAGTGCTTCGGCTTGTTGAAGGCGGTGAAGTAATAACGACGTGGGAGGTAACGCCGCATAGTTTTTTCGATCTGCTTGTCAGAACGACCGCGGAAGGGTTCTACAGTGAACCGGAACAAGGTGGAAATCGAAATGCCGTCTCCTGGAGCATGGTCGGCTTCGAATAAATAGGCCCCTTTCTTGGCTTGCAGTAATGACGAAATATGACGCCATCATCATCGGCACCGGTGCGGCCGGTGGAATTGTCGCGGGAGTGTTGGCGGAGGCCGGCAAGAACGTCCTGCTCCTCGAACGTGGTCCGGCTCTAAGTTTCTCTGAGGTTGGCCGCGACCACCTGCGCAACCAACGCCTCTCAATATATGGCCACAACGCTGGCCCTGAACTTGAGGGTAATCCGCGGGTCTTCGTCGACCCTGCAGGACATCAACGGACGGTCCAACCACACGAGCCTGACTACCACAACAATGCCGCGTGTGTTGGAGGTGGCACTCGCGTATATGGGGCCCAAGCCTGGCGCTTTATGCCTGCCGACTTCCGCATGGCCAGCACGTATGGAGTACCTGAGGGCAGCTCTTTAGCCGATTGGCCCATCAGTTACGATGACCTTGAACCTTATTACGAACAAGCGGAGTGGGAACTCGGTGCGGCTGGAGACGGTGCCGCACTCAAAGATCAGATTCCACGCCGTCGCGATTATCCGTTGCCTGCTGTTCCATCAAGCCCTCAGACCGTTGCGCTGAAAAGTGGCGCTCAACGAATGGGTTGGGTAACAAGCTCGGTCCCATTGCTTATCAACACTTTGCCATACGGTGGTCGGGATGCCTGCATTGCCTGCAAGTATTGCGTCGGATTCGCCTGCCCTACGGACGCCAAGAGTGGTGCGCAGAACACAATGATTCCCCGCGCTCTGGCAACGGGTCACTGTAAACTCACAACCGAAGCGATAGTGGAACGCATCGAGACAGATGAACGCGGCGCAATCACCGGCGTTTCTTATTTGACTCGGGAGCAAGGGAACGTTGCAGCTCATAGCGCGCGCGCAAAAGTGGTAATTGTCTCGGCCGGGGCGATTGAGTCGGCACGTTTACTTTTGAATTCTGACTCGCCTTCCCACCCTAACGGACTTGGCAATGAACATGATCAGGTTGGCCGTAACCTGCAAGGTCATCTCTACCCAAGGGCCTACGGCTTGATGCGAGAGAAGGTTTTCAGCGGCATTGGGCCCGGCGTGACCCTGGCGACGACTCAGTTCAATCATGGCAACCCGGGCATCATTGGAGGTGGTATGCTGGCCGACGATTTCATCAAGCCACCTATCGACTTCTGGTACGACTCGCTGCCGCCTGACTTACCGCGTTGGGGGTTGGCTAACAAACGATTCATGCGCGACAACTACACGCGCGTTTTGCATGTTCGTGGTCCAGTGCAGGACATCCCGAGCCCGGAGGGTCGAGTGACGATCGATCGCGGCGTACGTGATCGCTGGGGTATAGCGGTCGCGCGCTTGAGTGGCTCGACGCATCCAGCAACTGTCGTTGCTGCCGAATATATGCGGCGGCGCGGTGAGGAGTGGCTACGCGCGAGCGGCTGCGAAAAAATCTGGAGCGCCGCGCCGGGGCTAAAGCTCAGCGGCGGCCAGCACCAGGCCGGCACCTGCCGGATGGGTCTTGACCCGCACACTTCAGTCACGGATGAGTGGGGCCGGGTTCACAATCACGATAACCTGTTCGTAGTTGATGGTTCGCTTCACGTGACAAACGGGGGCTTCAATCCCGTGTTGACGATCATGGCGCTTGCATTCCGATCGGCGAGGCACATCGCCACTGCGCACTTCGACGCGTAGCGTCGGAATGAATTTAGCCCGGCCTTTCAAGGCCGGGAGCAGTTCACAAAAGCGGATCCGTCGCGTAGCGACGCTTGAAAGCAGCCGGATTCAACCGTCGCTACGCGACGAGATTCGGGACGATGACTTGAACCCGGCGTTAAACGCCGGGCTAAATTCATGCCGACGCTACGCGTCGTGTAACTTGGTAGAGACCTGGTAAAGCATGCGAAAACTTAACATCGCGCTAATCGGTTATGGATTCATGGGCAGGGCCCACAGCAATGCCTGGCGACAAGTAGGCAGCTTTTTTGACGTCCCCTGTGAACCCGTCATGAAAGTGATTTGCGGTCGTAACGAAAGCGAACTGATTAAGGCAGCTAACAACTTTGGCTGGCAGGAACACTCCACCTCCTGGGAAGAAGTAGTCGGCCGCGAAGACATTGACGTCGTAGATATCTGCACGCCGGGGAATTTGCACTTGCCTATCGCGCTTGCTGCCGCGGCCGCGAAAAAGATCGTTTTCTGCGAAAAGCCTCTGGCCAACACAGTGGCAGAAGCAAAACAAATGCTGGAAGCGGTACGTGCTTAACGGCTGCGTGCATATGCTCTGCCACAATTACCGGCGTGTACCCGCCGTTACTCTGGCGCGAGAACTCATCAGTGCCGGACGCATCGGTGAGATTTATCATTATCGTGGCACTTACCTGCAGGATTGGTTAGTCGATCCTGACTTTCCGCGCGTTTGGCGATTGGAAAAGGCCAAAGCCGGATCGGGTGCGCTCGGAGATCTGCTGTCACACTCTATAGATCTGGCACGGTATCTGGTCGGCGAAATCACTGAGGTCAGCGGACTACTGAAAACTTTCATCACCGAGCGTCCTTTGCCTGACGGCCCCACCATGGCGCCGGTCGAAGTGGATGACGCTGCCTTGTCTCTCGTGAAATTTGGGAATGGGGCGGTGGGCACGATCGAAGCAACGAGATTCGCCGCCGGTCGAAAGAATTACAATCGTTTTGAGATTAACGGCAGTCGAGGAACCATTGTGTTCAATCTCGAGCGAATGAACGAGCTCGAACTTTATATCGATGAAGGGCTGGAGAGCGGCTTTAGGACCATTCAGGTAACCGGCAAAGGTTATCCTTACATGGAAGGCTGGTGGCCGAGAGGTCACATCATTGGTTACGAGCACACGTTTACACACACCGTGCTCGACTTACTAAAGGCTGTGGCCGAGGGACACATGCCGACGCCTAACTTTGAAGACGGGGTGCGTAACCAACTGGTCCTTGAAGCGGTTGAGCGATCGGCAACCTCGGGCAGTTGGGAGCCGGTATAGACTTAACTGAGCAATTGAACACTCAGGAATGGTCGGACAAAATCAGAACTGGGAGCGTACCGACGAGCCAAAGATTCACTTCAAAGGGTTAGGGTTGAAGCGGCTTAGGATGCCGTTAATCGTCACTTGCGCTTTTGGCTGGTCGCTGCGCTCCCAGTTCTGATTTTGCGGGGCCACGTTGAATGATTGTCTGGTCAATATCGCTTTGAGACCAGCATTAACACGCCGGCTAAAGTCACACCGACGCTGCGCGTCGCAGACAGTTGATTCGAGCAAAACTCAATGGACGTCAAAATCTTTGATTCAAGACCCCGATTGGCCCAGGCGGCAGCGGCCGAGGCGGCCGATCTATTCGGCAGGCGATCGCGGCACGCGGTGAAGCTTATCTGATTGCAGCTACTGGCGCCTCGCAGTTTGAGTTTCTCGATGCTCTGGTTCTTAAACCGGACATCGATTGGGGTCAGGTCAACTTCTTCCACCTCGACGAGTATGTCGGTCTGCCTAAAACGCACCCGGCGAGTTTCCGGCGTTACCTGCAAGAACGGATTGTGGACCGGATTCAGCCTCGCGCCTTCCATTTCCTAAACGGTGATGCTCCAGATCCAGCAGCTGAATGCCGGCGGGTTGGTGACCTAATCTCGCGCCAGACGATCGATGCGGCCTTCGTCGGCATTGGAGAGAACGGACACCTCGCCTTCAATGATCCGCCGGCCGACTTTGAGACTGAAGAGCCGTACCTAATTGTGAATCTCGACGAGGCTTGCCGCCGGCAACAAGTTGGCGAAGGTTGGTTTGAGTCGATCGACGCCGTGCCGACGCAGGCCATTTCAATGTCTATTCAACAGATACTCAAAGCGAGCAACGTGCTCTGCGTGGTCCCGGATCGGAGAAAAGCAACTGCAGTGAGAGACTGCCTGGACCTCGCGGTCAGCCCGCTTCATCCAGCGTCGATCCTCCAACAACACCCACGAACGACAGTTTATCTCGATACGGAATCGGCAGCGCTCTTGAGGTCCAGTACACCAACAACGATGTTGTCGGATCGTGAGTAAGCGCTTTGTACATTATCAATGCTGAGTAAAGAAGATATCGTGACTCCGCTACCCAAAATCAGAACTGGGAGCGAAGCTGAGATTTCTTTCAATGATCGGCTGGGACTTCCAACCCGGTCCTACTCTTCGTTGAATTAGCTTTTCATGACTGAGAACTCTTTCCTTCGCCTGGGCGGCATTCGCGACGTGGAGGTCTTTCGCAATTACTTGCAAGACCATCACATCTCGATTCCCTGTGATGCGAAGTTGCTGGCGGGAGAAACGTCGCCGCTCGGACAGCAGCTGCAACGCGGTCGCGTTTCGTTAGGAAACCGGTTCGCTATTCAACCGATGGAAGGCTGGGACGGCACAACTGATGGCCGGCCGACGGAATTGACGTTGCGGCGTTGGCGTCGCTTTGGCGCGAGTGGAGCAAAGCTCATTTGGGGCGGCGAGGCGGTTGCGGTCTGTCATGAAGGGCGAGCTAACCCGAATCAACTCGCGTTCGGTCCACACGCTGTCGCCGATCTGTCTCGTCTTCGTGAGGCCCTGATCCAGGAACACAAGCGGTCAGTGGGTTCGGACGCCGGTTTAGTGATCGGATTGCAACTAACCCATTCGGGCCGTTATTCCCGTCCCAACCATCACGATCGCCCTGAACCACGCATTCTCTTCCACCATCCAATCCTGGACAAGCGACTTGGTCTGACTGACGACTACCCGCTGCTTACAGACCAGGAGATCAGAGAGATCATCGAAGACTTCCAGCGTGCGGCTTGCAGCGCCCATGAGGCTGGTTTCGATTTCGTGGACATCAAACATTGTCATGGATATCTGGGACATGAATTCTTGAGCGCACACACTCGCTCCGGCGATTATGGCGGTAGCTTCGAAAACCGCACGCAATTCCTGCGAGAGGTGGTTAGCGGGATCCGTTTGCTGGCCCCTGCCCTGAAGATCGGTGTGCGTCTTTCCGCCTTTGACACAGTTCCGTTCAAACCAGATCCGCAAACCTCTGTCCCCGGTAAGCCCGGTCGGGGCGTGCCTGAATCGTTCAAGGCGCTACTTCCTTATCGTTGGGGTTTCGGAGTCAACAGGGAGAATCCAGTTGAAGTCGATCTAAACGAGCCAGTGCAGTTCCTTTCCCTGCTCTCTGAGTTAGAGATTGACCTCGTGAACATTTCCGGAGGCAGCCCTTACTACAGTCCGCATGTGCAACGCCCAGCCCTTTTCCCACCTTCGGACGGATACCGTCCACCCGAAGATCCTCTATTGGGAGTAGCGCAACAGATGGAGGTAACACGTAGGCTCAAAGAGCAGTTCCCGAATATGATCATGGTCGGATCGGCTTACACCTATCTGCAGGATTTTCTGCCTCACGTTGCCCAGGCTGCGGTGCGCGAAGGCTGGGTCGATTGCGTGGGCCTGGGACGAATGGTGCTAGCCTACCCGGAGCTGCCGCTGGATGTAATTAGCGGACGTGAACCGCAGCGAAAACAGATGTGCCGCACGTTCAGCGATTGCACGACGGCACCACGGGCGGGGCTGCCCTCCGGTTGTTATCCGCTTGACGAATATTACGGGCGTTCGGAAGACGGCGTACGGCTCAAGAATTTGAAGGACCAAACCAAACATCGGCAAATGACATAGCTGCTGGGCGTTCCGTGCAAAATGCTCTGGCTCTGGAGGAGCCAAATGTTTATAGACTTCACGCCCAACCGTTGTTCGCGCTCCAGCGGAGCGCAATGTACTAGCGGCTGAGTACTTCGAAACAATACGTTTCGCTCCGCTGGAGCGAAGAATCATAAAAGAACCCAGAAGTTCTATAAACATTCCGTCCCTGCGGGACTTAGCGATGTCAGTTTGAATCTTGAATAAACTCGACGTAAGTAGACTTCAGTTCCGTTCTTCGCGCAGGTGAGAGATGAAATGACAATCGACGAGACGATCGCGCGACTGCGTCCGCGTCGCCAAGTGCAAGGCATTGCCGCCGCACTACTACCCTTCGAATCCGACGGGCGCATCGCGGTTGAAGCATTTCAAAAACATCTGATGGCTACAGGGGCCGCGGGACTGCGCAACGCGGTGAACATGGACACCGGTTACGTCAATTACTTGACTCCGAAAGAACGCCTTTCAGTACTCGGCTGGTCCCGCGAAGTCCTGGGTCCGAATTCATTCATCGCCGGCGCATACATCGAAGGGCTCGATGGTGAGGTTGTTGATCTGTACCGCCGCGAGATCGATCAGATCGTGGCTCATGGTGGTACGCCCATCATCTTTCAGACCGCGCGCCTCCGAGGAATGCAGTCTCGCGAGAAGGTTGCAGTTTATCGCGCAGCGTGTCGGGGGTTTCAAGAGGTGCTCGCGTTCGAGCTCTCGCCCGTGTTCGTTTCGAGCGGCGAAATTTTTGACGCCGAGACGTTAAGAGGTCTCATGGAGATTCCTGAAATAAAGGGACTGAAGCATTCATCTCTGGATCGGCTCGTGGAGTTTGAAAGGTTAGGTTTGCGCGACGCGCTGAGGCCGGACTTCCGCATATACACGGGCAATGACCTGGGCATTAACATGATCGAGTACGGCTCTGATTATCTTCTCGGATTGGCAACGTTTGCTCCTGAGAAATTTGCTGAGCGTGATCGGCTCTGGGAAAACGGAGACCCGGCCTATTACGCCCTCTCAGACGCCTTGCAGCATCTTGGGAATATCGCATTCCGCCCGCCTGTCCCGGCTTATAGAAGTTCCGCGGCGATCTTCTTAAACCTGTTGGGAAGGATCCCCTCGGCCCGCACACATCCGCTGAGCCCGGCGCGCCCTACGTGGGAAGCGGATCTCCTTCGGGACTGTGCGGAGCGTCTGGGTTACGGGAAGCAGAGTGAGTTAGCCACCTAAACAAAACCAGAATGCACTTTTAGGATTTAGGACTGTACCTTGCAGATCGGTAGTGTGGCGCGCCAGCCCTATTACAGGTAGAATGAGGCGCTTTTAATCAACTGCAGCTTCGGCACTGAATGCACCTTGCGTTGCACCCCCAGAAGTGACGATTGCTTCCGGAACAAAACTCTGTCGCGATGAGCTCCGCTGCCAACCTGGCGCGGGCACAATGGGCGACGTCTATCTGGTGAAGGACAGCCACCGATGCCGCTCGCATGCGTCTGTTTGTTTCTGGATGTAAAGTCTGTCTCCGCACTCAAGTAGATGAACAAAGAACTGGCAGCCAATACAACCCTGTCGCATTACCGCACCGTTTCCAAGATCGGCGAAGGCGGGATGGGTGAAGTCTATCTGGCGCTGGATTCGCGACTCCATCGCAAAGTCGCGTTGAAGATTCTTCCCTCCGAAATGGCTGCTAACCAGGATCGCATGCGCCGTTTCAAACAAGAGGCCACGGCTGCCGCCGCTCTCAACCATCCGAACATCGCACACATTTACGAGATTGGTGAGAGCGAGGGGACGAACTTCATCGCCATGGAGTTTGTTGAAGGCGTAACACTCCGCGAGAAGATTCACCGCGAGCGTACGGAATTAAGAAAGCTGTTGCGCTACCTGCAACACGTCGCCGAAGGACTGGCGAAGGCTCATGCTGCCGGCATCGTGCATCGCGATCTGAAGCCCGACAACATTATGGTGACTCGTGATGGTCACGCGAAGATCCTGGATTTTGGCCTTGCGAAACTGATCGAGCCACAAATTCCGCCGGGCATTGATAAGGCAAGCAGTGGCGAAGACGCCACGGCGATCCTGCAACAACAGTCAACGCCCGGACTGATCATGGGCACAGTCGGCTACATGTCTCCCGAACAGGCACAAGGTAGGACTAACGAAATCGATCAGCGTTCAGACATTTTTTCGTTTGGCTGCATCCTGTTCGAGGCCGCCACAGGTAAGAAGCCATTCGAAGGTGATTCTATCGTCAAGTCGCTACACAGTTTGATCTATGAACCCGCGCCACAAATTAAGGATCTTAATCCGTCGGCGCCCGCGGAATTGCAGCGCATCCTCCGTCGCTGTTTGGCGAAGGACAAGGAGGAGCGATACCAGACAATCAAGGACGTCGCGATTGAGTTGAAAGAATTGCGACGCGACTTGGAGACCAGTGCCGGCGCTGACGTAACTGTGCCGCCGCCGTTCAGCGGTGCCGGCGCGCGTGACACCGATAGCGGTTCAGCGATCCAGTCGACCACCGCGACCAATGGGACATTGGCACCCAATGTCTCGAGCGTTGAATACGTGACCCAAGAACTCAAGCGGCACAAACTCGGTGCCGCGGTCGCGTTGGTGGTCTTGATCGTGGCCGGCGCACTCTTCGCTTACTACCTGCGCACGGGCAAAACCGACGTGTCTATTCACTCAATTGCGGTGCTGCCGTTTCAGAATAAGAGTTCAGTCGCGGACACCGAATATCTTTCTGACGGCCTGGCAGAGTCTCTGATTTATCGTCTTTCGCAACTGCCGAATCTGAAAGTCAGTCCGACCAGTTCGGTCATGAGGTACAAAGGAAAAGACACTGATATAGCTCAGCTCGCCAAAGAACTTGAAGTTGACGCAGTAATGTCCGGTCGTGTTTCTCAGCGCGGGGAAGACCTGACCATAAGTATCGAACTGGTTGACGCGAGGAGCCAGAAAATACATTTGGGCCGAACAATATGACCGCAAAATGTCTGATCTGCTGGCGACTCAGCGTGAAATCGCCACCACTATCGCTCAAAAGCTCGAATTAAAACTGGCTGGCAATGAAGCCAAAGGGATAACCAAACGCTATACAGACAGCAATGACGCGTACCAACTCTATCTGAGAGGTCGATACAGCTTTGCCAATCGCACCAAAGAGGGCATGTTGCGCGCCATCGAGTATTTCCGGCAGGCGATCAAACTCGACCCTGAATTCGCATTGGCATACGCGAGGATCGCCGAAACATATGGAAGTATGCCGGCCTATCCATACCTCGCGCCAAAGGAAGCTTTTCCTGAAGCCAAGGCTGCAGCGCAGCAGGCCCTTGAGATTGACCCTACCCTGGCTGAGGCCCACACATTCCTGGCGTATTCTTTGGTGATTTATGATTGGAATTGGGCCGAAGCCGACCGCTCATTCAAACGTGCGATCGAACTTGATCCGAATAATGCCGCCGCGCATTTTCGTTACGGGCACATTTACCTAGCGCCGATGGGACGCCTTGATGAAGCCGTTGCCGAAATAAAGCGGGGGCTGGACCTGGAACCACTCGATATCAACATGGGAGGAACTCTGGCCTGGGCCTACCTTGTTGCCGGGCAGAATGACAAGGCTCTGGAGCAAGCCAGGAAGACATACGATCTCGAACCCAGTCACCCCATAGGACGGTGGATACTGGCCCAAGCCTATATCTCTAAGGGAATGTATGGGGAAGCCATATCTCTGGACGAGCAGTGGCTGCAAACGGATCCGACAAACCAATTCGCTCTGCGAGATGTGGGAATTGCTTACGCGAAAGCCGGGCGATCGGAGAAGGCCGAGGAGATGATCACTAGATTCCAGAGCTCGCCAAAACACAATACGTACCGACTTGCCGGATCGCTAGTATCTACGCCGCTCTGGGTGACAAAGAGAAAGCCTTTGCTGAGCTTCAAAAATCCTTTGAAGTGCGGGATTCGGGAATTGTTTCGCTTGAACGCTGACCCATATTGGGGTCCCCTTCGCGACGACCCACGATTTAAGGAAATGCTGAAACGCCTGAATCTGCCGGTATGAGCTTGAGCGCCGGCAAAAGGCGTTGTTCACGGCGCAGTCTTTGGCCCAACCCTGGCCGGCAAGGAAACCAACCAATGAGAACCGGACTTAGCTGCCGGATCCACGCAGTAATTAACGGTCATAACTTTCAGGAGGAACATCAACATGGCTACCGCATTTGCTCCAATCCCCGGCATTCCCGCTGCGCTACACCGTGCCGAGGACGACCTTCCCTTTGTCGAGTACCAGGAGGGGGTGGTTTTCCAACTGCTGCACGCTGATGTGGAGGCCGGACTCTGGGTAATCAGAGTGCGCTTTCAACCGGGCGTCACTATCCAACGCCACAAACATACGGGCGAGGTCTTCGCCTTCACGATCAAGGGTTCGTGGAACTATCTGGAATACCCAGAGGTCAACACGGCGGGTTCATATCTGTTCGAGCCTGCCGGCTCGATCCATACGCTGCATGTGCCGGCGTCGAATTCAGAAGTGACCGATGTCTGGTTCGCCATCCGCGGAGCGAACCTCAACCTTAACGAGGCGGGCAACGTCGAGAGCGTGCTCGACGCAGGCGCAGTACTTGAGATCTACCTGGCTCGTTGTGAAGCAAACGGACAGGGACGTCCAAACGTAATTGGGAAATAACGAGTAACTCTGACGCGTTCTGTAAACTCAATTTCCAGAAGACAAAGGAAAACCAGTGAGTAATCTCGAATCAGTACAAGGTCTGTACGCGCGTTTGCCAAGGGCGATGTTCCCACTGTGATTGACTTATTGGACGCGAACATAGCCTGGACGGAAGCCGAAGGTTTCCCATACGGCGGCACTTATAACGGACCTAATGCGGTGTTGGAAGGAGTCTTCATGCGGCTCGGCAGTGAATGGGACGGATTTGCTGCTGTACCCGATGAGTTCATTGATGCCGGCGATACCATCGTTGTGCTGGGTCAGTACAGCGGAGCTTACAGGGTTACCCGCCAGAGCTTTAAGGCAAACTTCGCGCACGTTTGGAAGATTCGCGAGGGCAAGGCCGAACGTTTTGTGCAGTACGTGGACACATTCCTGGTGCAGCAAGCTTTACAGGAGTAAGGACGAAGATCACATGGCAAAACCTTCAAAATTTGCACACGTCGTCTATAGCACGCGACGCTTTGGGGAAATGATCGAGTGGTATGAAAGCGTCTTCGAGGCGAAAGTGGTTTATCAAAATCCGGTGTTCGCATTCCTTACCTACGACGATGAACATCATCGTTTCGCGTTCGCCAATTTGTCAGTGCTTGTGCCTGAGAGCGTTGCCAGTGAGATGCGGGACAAGACGGGTGTAAATCACGTAGCGTACACCTACGCCAACCTGGGTGACTTGCTTGCTACGTACGAGCGTCTCAAAGAAATGGGCATCAATCCATACTGGCGTATTCATCATGGAATCACACTATCGCTTTACTACCAGGATCCCGACGGTAATCGAATGGAGTTTCAGGTGGACTGCGGTACTGTCGAAGAGGCGAACGCCTACATGCACAGCGACGCCTTCGCCGCAAATCCGGCTGGAGTAGAAATCGATCCGGAAAGTCTGCTGGCTCAATACCGTAGTGGTGTGCCGGAGCAACAACTGCTGGCGATGCCTGAAGGACCGATGTCTCCCATTCCGCGCGAGCACGGCATGTCTTGATACTTTGCTTTCACGCAGGAAGAAGCCAGCTCAGGCCGGAAACAATTGACCTGATTGCAAATCTACGAAGATCTCGGAATATCCTTCGTATGGACGAGTCGGAATGCTAAAGCGATCGAAGCAGTAGACAAGGCAGTGCAACTACTCCGCAGCGACCCTTGGTTCAAGGACCTGCTGAAACGGATAATCTGCCGGAATAAAGTAGGACTACCTCAAGGTGTTTTTATGATCATAGCGACCGGTGTCCGACTCGGTCATTACGAAATTCGCGAGCCGCTCGGTGCTGGCGGGATGGGCGAAGTTTGGCGCGCGCATGACACCCGGCTTAATCGTGATGTGGCTATCAAGGTCTTGCCTGCAACGTTTGCGTTAGACGGGGAGCGACTGGCGCGGTTCAAACGAGAAGCCCAGGTACTTGCCTCGCTAAATCATCCGAATATAGCTGGAATCTATGGACTGGAAGAATGCGACGGGATTGTTGCGCTGGCGCTCGAACTGGTTCCTGGGCCAACTCTTGCTGATCGCATAACAGCTGGTCCTATCCCAATAGATGAGGCGTTGTTGATTGCACGTCAGATTGCAGAAGCTCTCGAGATCGCACACGAACGTGGCGTCGTTCACCGCGATATCAAACCAGCCAACATTAAAGTCACCGCAGCCGGTACCGTAAAAGTTCTTGACTTCGGTCTGGCCAAGATATTTACCGAGGAATCCTCCGAAACCGATCTATCTCACTCGCCCACTCTTGTTAAAGGAACAAAGGCAGGCGTGATTCTGGGCACTGCTGCTTACATGAGTCCGGAACAGGCAAGGGGCAAAACAGTCGATAAGCGATCGGATGTCTGGGCTTTCGGCTGTGTAGTGTTCGAGATGCTGGCAGGCAAACGAATCTTCGATGGCGATTCACTTACCGATATTCTCGCCGCTGTTGTAAAGGAGCAGCCAGATTGGACGAGCCTACCAACGTCAACACCTGAACCAGTTCAGCGACTTTTGCACCGTTGTCTGGCCAAAGATCCGAAGCAGCGACTACGCGACATTGGAGACGCCCGTCTCGACATCTGCGAAGTTCTGAACGGTGGAACCTATCAAGCAATTAAACAACCTGAACGAAGAACTTACGAGACATCTTATTGGCGGCGCCTATTGCCGTGGGCGATCTCTGCCTTGGCGATCCTGATCGCTATGTTTGCCCTGTACTTTCGCAGGGCCCCAACTGAGAGCACCTCTGCCGGAGTGAGGCAGTTTACGCTTGCACAACCAGCGGAGGGACCTCTCGACCTGACCTTCGGCGGTTCGGTCTTATTCTCTCCGGACGGTACTCACCTTGTTTCGTCAGTCCGTGTCGGTGGAAAACGGCAGCTCTTTAATCGCGCCCTATCGTCTGCTGTGGCGCAGCCGCTTGATGGTACGCAGGGAGCAAGTGATCCGTTTTTTTCGCCTGATGGAAAGTGGCTCGCATTCTTTGCCAGTGGAATGTTGAAGAAAGTGTCCGTTTCTGGAGGCGCCGCCGAGGTAGTATGCAAAGCGCAGAATCCGCGAGGTGGTGTTTGGACAAACGATGACACCATCGTGTTCACTCCAGACACAGACTCGCCGCTGTATCGAGTACGAGCTGGTGGGGGGCCAGTCGAATCCATTTCGTCACTTAACTCGACCGATAAGGAACGAAGTCACCGCTGGCCCGACGTCCTTCCGGGCGGCAAAGCCATCTTGTTTAGTGTCGCCTACGAAATAGGAAACCCCCTGGATGATGCGAGCATTGCAGTTTTGGATTTAAGTACCGGCAAACACAAAACCCTTATCAAGGGAGGAGCCTTTCCCCGTTACGTACCCACCGGACATCTGATCTATGCACGCCGCGGCGCGTTGGTCGCAGTTCCGTTTGACGTCGATCGACTCGAAGTCACCGGCGCGCCAGCAACAGTTCAAGAAGACGTCTTGACCACCGTGATCAACGGGAGGGCGCAGTTCTCATTCTCGAGCAAAGGAGACTTTGCATATATTCAGGAACGATCTAACAACAACGCTGAGGTCGGGCAGGTACTCGAGTGGGTGGATCGTGGAGGTGGCGCGCAAGCGCTGATAAACGTTCGCCATGAGTATTCCGGTCCGAGGTTATCCGCTGATGGCCGCACTCTTTTCGTAGAGATGGCAGACCCAGCTGCAGCGATCTGGGTCTACGACATGGGGCGAGGAACTCTTTCACGTTTGATTCAGGCTGGCGTGAGCTCCGGACCGATTCCTTCGCCGGACGGCCGCCGGATTGCTTATCAAGCAACGCGCGACGGTGTTACGGGAGTAATGATTTCTAACGTTGACGGCAGCGGTGAGGAGCGGTTGACGTCGGATAAGCGTTTCAATTTCCCAACTTCGTGGACTCCAGATGGAAAGCAGCTGTTGATCACAGCCGCGAGCGAAATTGGCAATGTTGAGGTGCGGCTAATTGCGGTCGACGGGGATCGAAAGCAGCAGCCCTTATTGCAAGGACCATTCAACGCTGGAGGAGCCAGATTTTCGCCTGACGGTCATTGGATAGCTTACGTTTCGGACGAATCTGGGCGAAATGAAGTTTACGTCAGATCTTACCCTGGAACTGGAACACGCATTCCGATCTCATCCGACGGCGGCACGCAGCCTGTCTGGTCCAGAAATGGACGAGAACTGTTTTTCCGTAACGGAGATCAGACGCTGGCAGTAACCGTTGGACTTTCTCCATCCCCTGCGGCTGGTAAGCCGAAGATCCTATTTACTCGAACCGCGTTGGACGATTCCAGCCGCATGGCGGCAGACTACGATGTCTCGTTGGACGGGCAGCGGTTCATCATGCGTAAACACAATCCGGATAACAGCCAAATACCCGCTGTGCGCATAGTGTTTAACTGGTTCGACGAGCTAAAGCGGCTGACATCGACCAAATAGTCTCCGATACTCTCGAGGTGACTCTCGCTTTTCGAATGAAGAATCAGGTGAATCGGCTTTGCCACAGTAAGACCTGTTAGTTGCGTTCGAGCAAGAAGAAAAAATGAAACGCTGCCCCACATGTAATCGGGTTGAAGCTGACGACACGCTCGCTTTCTGCCGCACAGATGGCGTTGCGCTCGTTAACGATTCTGGTTCGGTCGGCGGCGAGATGGAAACGGCGCAGTTTGGTTCTGGTCCGGTGTCGAGCGAGAGCGAAACTAGTCTCCTTCCCAACACATCAACTGGAAACACTGCACTGACAACGGCACTTCCGGCGGCGCAGAGTCAAGGAACCACGCGCGAACTTACTAAACCGAAGCGTCGCGCATTCGCATTCGCCACTATCGGCGCGGCGCTGGTTATCATTTTCGCCCTTGGGTATTTCTTTTTATCGCGAAGTCGAACGACGGCAATAGATTCGATCGCCGTTATGCCGTTTGTGAACGAGAGTGGTAATGCGGATGTTGAGTATCTGTCGGACGGGATGACCGAGACGCTCATTAGCAGCCTTTCGCAACTGCCGAACCTGAATGTCAAAGCTCGCTCGTCGGTGTTTCGCTACAAGGGCAAGGAAGTTGATCCGAAAACGATTGCTGCGGAACTCAGTGTCCAGGCGATTTTGAACGGACGCGTGGCACAGCGGGGCGATCAGTTAACGCTGACACTGGAGTTGGTTGACGCGCAGACGGAGAACGTGATTTGGAGTCAGCAATACAATCGCAAACAGACTGATCTCGTCTCACTTCAAAGCGATATTGCGCGTGATGTTTCAAACAAACTCAAATCGAAACTTTCGGGCGTCGACGGGCAACACGTCGTGAGGAACGGGACAGCCATTACTGAGGCGTATCAGCTCTATTTAAAGGGGCGGTACCATTACAACAAGTTTACGGACGAAGGTTATCGCAAAGGCATCGAGTATTTTAAGCAGGCCACTGCGATGGATCCGAATTATGCACAGGCGTATAGCGGACTTGCTGACTGTTACTTCGGGTTGTCAGATCAATTTGAACCGCCGAATGATGTCATGCCCAAGGCGAGAGTGGCGGCAGAGAAGGCACTCGCGCTGGATGACTCATTGGCGGAAGCCCATGCTTCTCTGGGGCTGGTGAAAATGTTCTACGATCTTAAGTGGGCCGAAGCCGAAGGTGAATTTCAGCGCGCGATCGCTCTTAATCCCAACTATGCTAACGCGCACTTGTTCTATAGCCGGCTTCTGGTTTCGGCCGGCCGGTATGATGAAGCAGTCAGCGAGAGCGAGCTTTCGACGCAAATCGAGCCGCTTTCGCCAGTTAACAGCGCATACCTCGGGTATGTTCTGGTGTTCGCCGGTCGGAGCGACGCGGCCGTTGCGCAATTGAAGAAAGCCCTTGAACTAGATAACAACTATGCGATCACTCATTACTATTTGGGATCTGTCTATCAAAAGCTGGGGCAGTTTGACAAGGCTATTACAGAATATGAAACAGCACTCCAATTGAACCACAACCCGCGCTTTATGATGGCGTTGGGTAATGTTTATGCCGCAGCTGGACAACGCGAGAAAGCATTTCGCGTTTTGGCCGATCTGACCGAAATGAAAAAAGAGCAATACGTTTCGTCGTATTATCTCGCCGCCGTCTATACAGGCTTGAACAACAAGGATCAGGCCTTCGGATTTCTCGACAACGCTTTCGATGAACACGCTGACTCCTTAGCTGGAATGAAGATTTCTGTGTTGCTCGATAATCTTCGCCAAGATCCGCGTTACACGGAAATGCTGAAACGCTTGAATCTGCCTGAATGATTTCAGTTAGAAAGGACCCCGCACTCCCAAAGGGCAGCGAGACAATTTGAGCAAAAGCATATCCCCTGACACGATCATCGGACCTTACCGCGTCGTCTCCCAGATCGGCGAAGGCGGCATGGGCGAGGTCTATTTGGCGGAAGATTCGCGGCTCCACCGCAAAGTGGCGTTGAAGATTCTGCCCCCAGAAATGGCCGCTAACCAGGATCGAATGCGCCGTTTCAAACAAGAGGCGACGGCTGCAGCGGCGCTCAACCATCCGAACATCGCTCACATATATGAAATTGGCGAAGCTGACGGCGTGAACTTCATCGCGATGGAGTTTGTCGACGGCGTGACTCTCAGCGAAAAGATTCACGGGGAGCGCACCGAACTAGGAAAGCTAATACACTTTCTGCAACACATCGCCGAAGGACTCGCGAAGGCTCATGCGGCTGGAATCGTGCATCGCGACCTGAAACCCGACAACATCATGATCACGAACGACGGCCACGCGAAGATTCTTGACTTCGGTCTGGCCAAGCTGGTTGAGACGAGCGGGCCCGGTCCTGAGCAAAGTGAAGGAGGCGAAGCGCCTACTGCGGTGATGCACCAACACTCCGTCCCGGGCATGATCATGGGTACGATCGGCTACATGTCGCCTGAGCAGGCTCAGGCCAAAATGCGTTGACCAGCGCTCCGACATCTTCTCTTTCGGCTGCATCCTGTTTGAAGCGGCGACCAAGCGCATGGCATTCGAAGGTAAAGACGCGATCGATTCACTCAATAAGATTATCCGTGAACCGGTTCCTCCCCTCAGCGAGTTCCGCCCCGACGCACCCAATCATCTCCAGAGAATCGTACGGCGCTGTCTGGCGAAAGATCCTGAAGAGCGCTACCAGACGATTAAGGATGTAGCTCTCGAACTGCGAGACCTGCGGCGTGAGCTTGAAGGCGCGGGCCTTGACACGACTGTAGAACCGGCTAGAAGTGAAACGGTGGAAGCTGCCACAGAGACAGACCCAACCGCCAACCCTCTCGAAACAGAGCCAGTCAAAAGCGGAGCGACCCGGGCGTCAGGCGAGCCAGGATCCCGCAACGGCCTCTTGGTTCCGGCGGTCGCAGTGATTGCCGTTGCGCTTATCGCCTGCGGTCTCGTCTGGTTGTATTGGTCCCGCTCGAAGAACATCGCGCCGATTGAATCAATCGCGGTGATGCCGTTCGTCAATGAAAGCGGCAACGCTGATGTTGAGTATCTGTCGGACGGTATGACCGAAACACTCATCGCCAGTTTGTCACAACTACCGAACCTGTCGGTCAAAGCGAGAAGCACGGTCTTTTACTACAAAGGCAAGGAAGCTTCGCCAAAGAAGATCGGTGCAGAACTGGATGTGCAAGCGGTTTTGCTCGGCAGAGTTGCCCAGCGCGGCAACGACATAAAGCTTAATCTCGAACTGGTCAATACAAGCACTCAAGATGTCATCTGGAGCGAGCAATACAACCGCAAACAATCCGAGCTTTTGACGCTTCAAGGCGAGATAGCGCGTGATGTTTCAAGTAAACTCCAAACGAAACTCTCGGGCGCAGAAGTGGCGAGACTAACGAAAACTTACACGGCCAATCCAGCAGCTTACGAGCTTTATCTCAAAGGCAAATATTACGCGAACAGATATACAAAGGAAGGGCTTGGTCAGAGTATTGATTGTTTTAACCAGTCCATTGCAATCGACCCAAACTACAGCTCAGCTTACAGTGGCTTAGCTTACACCTACATACTGATGGATGATTGGTTCATGTCTCCCAACGAATCAGCTCCCAAGGCAAGAGAAGCCGCCAGAAAAGCATTGGGGATAAACGAATCGGATGTTGATGCGCACGTTGTGCTGGGGTTGGTCGCTCACTGGTACGATTGGGATTGGTCAGTCGCGGAAAAGGAGTTGAAGCGTTCCCTCGAACTGAATCCGAGAAACCCTGAGTCCTACCTCTATTACTCTTACTTGTTATCCCCAATGGGTCGACCTGCCGAGGCCGAAGCGATTGCGCGGCAGGGTCTGCAAATTGATCCGCTATCGTCGGGAACAAACTTTGGCGTAGCCTCGGCCTTGGTCTTCGATCACCGCTGGGACGAGGCAATAGTTCATCTACGCAAGGCAATTGAGTTGGATCCAAATTATTGGCTCCATCATTCTTACCTGGGGCGTGCTTACGAGCAAAAGGGAATGATGCCAGAGGCAATCGCCGAGTTTAAGCTCGCCTTTGATTTGGATAACCAGCAATCAGAAAACTGGGCCGGTCTTGCACATGCCTACGCAGTATCCGGGAGAAAAGACGAAGCAAAGAAAATGCTTGATGACCTGATGAGAAAATCGTCAGAAAAGAACTACGTCTCGCCCTATAGCGTCGCCATAGTTTATGCCGGACTCGAAGACAAGGACAAAACTTTCTTCTGGCTTGAACAAGCCTATTCGGAGCGTTCTTATTATTTGCCGGTCTATCTAACAACCGATGCGCGGCTGGATTACCTTCATGAGGATCCGCGTTTCAAAGATTTAGTGAAGCGCATAAGTTTGCCGGAATTGAAATGAGACCGCATGAATAAAGAACTCGCGGCCAACACCACACTGGCGCATTACCGCATAGTCTCCAGACTCGGAGCGGGCGGAATGGGCGAGGTTTATCTGGCCCAGGACACAAAACTCGATCGTAAAGTAGCGATCAAATTCCTCCACGAAGAATTCAGCAAAGATGCGGACAAGCTGGGCCGTTTTATCCAGGAAGCCAAGGCTGCTTCTGCGCTGAATCATCCAAACATTCTGACCGTCTATGAGATCGGTGACGTAGACGGCAAAAACTATATCGCGACCGAGTTGATCGACGGCCAGACCCTGCGTGAGCATCTCTCGCGTAAAGAATCGCTGCAGCTCAATACGATCCTGAAGATCGGCGTGCAAGTGTCGGAAGCGCTTGCGGCGGCGCATCAGGCTGGCATTGTCCACCGCGATATCAAGCCTGAGAACATCATGATTCGCCGGGATGGTTATGCGAAAGTTCTGGATTTCGGATTGGTAAAGCTGACTGAAAAGAAAAACGCTGATGATGTTTCGTTGGAAGATGCGACCAGGGCTTTCATCAACACGACTCCCGGACTAGTAATGGGCACCGTCTCCTACATGTCGCCCGAACAGGCACGTGGCAAAGAAACTGATGCCCGAACCGATATCTGGAGTTTGGGAGTCGTCTTGTATGAAATGCTCTCCGGCAAAGTTCCCTTCTCCGGCGAAACTGTCAACCACACCATCGTCTCGATCCTCGAGAAAGAGCTGCTGCTCCTGGAAAACGTACCGGCTGAACTGCAGCGCATCGTTCGCAAATCGATGACGAAAGATGTCGACATGCGGTATCAGTCAGCGCGCGATCTTTTGATTGACCTGAAGAACTTACGCCGGGACCTCGATATCCAGGGCGAGCTTGAGCGTTCGGTAGTTCCGAATCGCGAAACAGCGAATGCATCATTAGAAAACGGAACGCAGATGTATGCGTCTGACGCTATCGCCACAACGAAAAGCGGTCAGGCAGCGGCCACGCATAGTGTAACGACCTCCTCGTCGAGTCTTGAATACGCGGTAACTCAGGCAAAGAGTCATAAACTTGCCACAGCGATAATTGGAGTTCTGCTGGTCGGAGTGATCTCGACCGTCAGCTACTTATGCATTTGTTTCCAGGGGCAGCAGCACAAAGCAGATCAGTTCGATCGCGGTGCTCCCGTTTGAAAACAAGAGTGGGAACGCGGATTCGGATTATTTATCCGACGGTGTCGCTGAGTCGCTAATCTATAAACTCTCGCAATTGTCTAATCTTAGGGTCAGTCCACGAAGCTCGGTTTTTATCAAACAAAGGCAAAGAGATCGATGCGGAAAAGATCGGGGCCGAACTCGGTGTCGATGCGATCATGTCGGGACGAATTATTCAGCGCGGCGACAATTTGACCATAAGCGTTGACCTGGTCAGACGTCAGGAACAAGAAAACGCTCTGGGGCGAGCAATACGCAGCGGAAAATGTCCGACTTGCTTGCGACCCAGCGCGAGATCGCGACCACGATTACCGCGAAACTGCAAGTAAAACTCTCAGGTGAGAGCGAACAAAAGCTGGCCAAGAAATATACTGACAACAACGCAGCGTACCAACTCTTTCTTCGAGGCCAGTTTCATTATGCTAAACGGACAAAAGCTGAATTATTGCAGAGCATAGAGGCTTACCAGCAGGCAATTAAACTTGATCCGAATTTCGCTTTGGCGTATGTCGGCATGGCGCGTAGTCATAATGTCATGCCGTCCTATGCATCGATGTTACCCAAAGAGGCAATGCCTAAGGCAAAGGCGGCGGCCGAGCGAGCCTTGCAGCTCGATCCGAACCTGGCCGAAGCACATGGCGCCCTGGCAAACGCTCTGGCGCTCTTCGATTGGAACTGGACAGAGAACAGAGCGCGAATTCAAATTGGCGATCGAGCTGGATCCTAACGTGGCGGAGATACACAACCGTTATGGCCGAGCATACCTCATCCCGTTAGGCCGTTTTGACGAGGCGGCCTCGGAACTAAAACGAGCGTTGGACTTGGAGCCGATGTCAATGCCTATATGGGAATGTTACCGCCGCGTACCTGCGTGGAGGAAAGAACGAACTGGCGTTGGAGCAAGCGGAGAAAACCAGCGCCCTTGAGCCTAACCACCCGGCTGCGCGCGTTTGGCTCGGCTGGGCATATATCGCCAGCGGAAAGCTAAACGAGGCGATTTCGTTGGGAGAAAGTATTCTGCCAGACGGACCCCAGCGATCAGGATGCCCTGGTGATCACCGGAGCTGCCTACGCGAAGGCCGGTCGTCACTGGTGATGCGGATAAGGTAATAAGTAAACTTAATGATCTAGCGAAGTCTGAGTACGTATCGCATTACAACTTAGCAATTATTTACGCGTCGCTGGGTGACAAGGAGCGGACCTTTACAGAGTTGGAAAAGGCCTTCGACAATCACGACCGGTGGTGCATTGAAGCAAAATATGATTTTTTCATGGATCCCGTTCGCAGCGATCGGCGATTCAGCGAAATCCTGAAGCGCCTGAACCTGCCGGAATAGACGGATGAAACGCTGCCCCCAATGTAATCGCGTTGAAGCCGACGACAGGCTCGCTTCTGTCGCACAGATGGTTCACCCCTGGCGGATGATCTCCTCCGCCGTGTCGGACTTAGCACAGTAAGAATGAAGCGCTGCCCCACCTGTAACCGCGTTGAAACCGACGACTCGCTCGCTTTCTGTCGCACAGATGGCGTCGCGCTCATTAACGATTCAGGTTCGTTCGGCGGTGACACGCAAACTGCAAAGTTCGGCTCCGGTCCAGTGTCCCGAGCGAGATCGAAACAAGCTTGCTTCCTCACACGTCAACTACTCCCGAGATCAATCGAAGCACTGGCCCAACAACCACACTACCCGCGGCGCAGCCTCAGCGGACCACGCCAGATCTTACTACACCGAAGCGACGCAAATTCGTATTACCCGCTCTTGGCGTAGCGGTGGTCGTCATTTGCGCCATTGGCTATTTCTATTGGTCGCGAAGTAAGACCACCGCAATCGAATCAATCGCCGTGATGCCGTTTGTCAATGACAGCGGTAATGCGGATGTTGAATATCTCTCGGACGGATGACGGAACGCTCATCAATAGTCTTTCACAGATTCCCAACTTGAGTGTCAAGGCACGTTCATCCGTTTTTCGTTACAAAGGCAAAGAGATCGACCCGAAAAAGATTGCCGCTGAACTAAATGTGCAAGCGATACTAACAGGGCGGGTTGTCCAACGCGGCAATCAATTAACACTCAATCTGGAATTGATTGACGCACAGACGGAAAACGTTCTGTGGGGCAATAGATATGAACGCAAATCCTCTGAACTCGTTGCCCTTCAAAGCGAGATCGCTCGTGATGTTTCAAATAAGCTCAAGACCAAACTTTCAGGTGCGGACGCAGCGAAAGTCGAAAAGAATTACACCGCCAACTCGGAAGCCTATCAGCTTTATTTGAAAGGGCGGTTCTACGGGAGTAAACGCACGGCCAAAGATGCTCAGAAGTCCATTGAGTATTACCAGCAGGCAGCCGCCATTGATCCGAACTACGCATTGGCATATGCAGGCCTGGCCGAGGCAAATTGGTTCCTCGCCTACTACAGTTACCCGCAGTTAAATGAAGTGGTCCCAAGAGCACGGGAGCTTGCTCTGAAAGCCCTGGAATTGGATAGCAGCTTAGCCCAGCCGCACTCGGTATTAGGGGTCATCTGTTTTAACTATGACCGTGATTTCGCTTGCATGGAACGCGAGCAAAAACTGCAATCGAACTGAACCCAAATTATTCGGAAGGTCATCGCCGGTACGGTTTGATGCTTCAAGACCTGGGGAGATTTGAAGAGGCCCGCATTGCGTATAGACGAGCATTGGAGATCGACCCCTTGTCGCCGGTCACTAACTTTCAAATTGCGCAGGTGCTTTTCTTTGAAAGGAAATATGAAGAAAGCGAAACCAGAGCAAGAAGAACGTCGAACTCGATCCAAGTTTCTGGTACGCGCATTTGCAGCTCTTTTACGTTTATCGCATGAAGCGGGATTATGCTTCGGCAGTCGAGGAACTTGCTAAAGTCCAGGATGCAAGAGACGAACCTGATGCGGCAAAGTTAATCCGGGAGAGTTTTGCGGGGGCGACTGGCAAGGATTCCTAAGGAAAATTACGGAGCAGCGCTCACGACTAAAACTCTATCCATATTTTATGGCCACTTTCTTCGCGGAGCTGGGAGAAAAAGATAAAGCCTTCGCTACGCTGAACGAAGCACTCGAATCAAAAGATCAACATACGGCGTGGATGAGAGTAGACCCGTTCTTGGATCCATTGCGTGACGACCCGCGATTTCTGGAAGTACTTAAGAAAGCCGGCTTCCCTGAATAGAGTGAACCTATGAAGCGATGCCCTGATGTAATCGCGTTGAGACGGACGATGCGCTAATGTTCTCGGACGGGCTGCAATTGTAATGTGTTAGGGAAATACAGCGGCTGATATAAAGCTACCTTCATGAGTTTCCAGACGGACCTCGCGCACGTTTGGAAAATTCGCCAGGCAAAGCCACCCGTTTTGTACAGAACGTCGATACACTACTGGTTCACAGAGCTTTAACCGATTGAATCAGAAGAATAAAAGACTACGAAGCCAACACCCCTTTGTCGCACTACCGCATCGTCTCGAAAATAGGATCGGGCGGTATGGGCGAAGTCTATCTTGCGCAGGACACGAAGCTTGATCGCAAAGTCGCGTTGAAGATTCTGCCCGGCGAAGTAGCCGCGAATCAGGATCGGATGCGGCGCTTTGTACAGGAAGCGAAAGCAGCCGCGGCGCTCAATCATCCCAACATCGCCACATCTATGAAATCGGTGAGAGCGGCGGCGTGAACTTCATCGCCATGGAATTTATCGATGGCGTACCCTGCGCGCAAAGATTCATGAGGAGCGAACCGACCTAAGAAAGCTGTTGCGATTTCTGCAACACGCCGCCGAAGGATTGGCGAAAGCCCATGCGGCGGGAATCGTGCATCGCGATCTCAAGCCCGACAACATCATGATCACGCGCGACAACCATGCAAAGATTCTCGACTTCGGTCTGGCAAAACTGGTCGAGCAGCAGCCCCTTCACAGGCGAGTCGATTCCAGGAAATCGCTACCGCAGTAATGCCGCAGCATTCAATGCCCGGCATAATCATGGGCACGGTCGGCTACATGTCGCCGAACAGGCGCAAGGCAAGACTAAGAGATCGATCAGCGCTCAGACATCTTCTCGTTCGGTTGCATTCTCTTCGAAGCAGTCACTGGCAAGAAACCTTTCGAGGGCGACTCAGTTATCAAGTCGTTGCATATGGTCGTCTACGAACCGGCGCCGCCGATCGCGGAACTAATCCGTCTGCGCCCGCTGAACTGCAGCGTATCGTACGTCGCTGTCTCGCAAAAGACGCAGACGAGCGATACCAGTCAATTAAAGAGGTGGCGATTGAATTGAAGGAACTGCGCCGCGAGATGGAAGGCTCAGCTGCACTCGATGCGACCGTGTCGCCATCCATGGAAGAATCGAGTCAGCGACCTGGTGACGCGGAAACGCGATCGATTTCGGCGGCGAGCACTCAGTTGCCTCTATAGTCTGAGGATCCAGCGCCGAGTACATCGTTTCTGGAATCAAACAGCACAAACTGCCGCCGTCATTGCCGTCGTTGCTCTGATTATCGGCGGCGTTAGTCTCGCCGCTTACTTGCACGCGCGCAATACCGAGGTGGCAATCGAATCGATCGCGGTCTTGCCTTTTGAAAATCAGAACCGCGACGCGAGTGTCGAATGGCTGTCGGATGGTGTCACCGAAAGCATCATCAACAATCTAGCCCAATTGCCCGACCTGCGAGTGAGTCCTCGCGGCACAGTTTTTCATTACAAAGGCACTCAGAAAGATCCACTCGCTGTAGGGAAAGAACTCGGCGTGCGTGCGGTGCTCAGCGGCAGGTTCCTGCAAACGGGAGATGACGTGACGATCAGTGTGGAGTTGGTCGACGTGCGAGACAACAAACAACTTTGGGGCGATCGCTTCAACCACAAAGTGTCGGACGCTCTCATGATGCAGCAGGAAATCTCTCAGCAGATCTCAGAGCGTTTACGTTTGAAGCTGTCCGGGACAGAGCAGCAGAAGATGATGGCGAAACGTAACACCACAAACCCGGAAGCCTATCAGCTCTATTTGAAAGGAAAGTTCTACTGGAACCAACGAACCGGCGAAGCCCTTAAACAAGCTAATGAGTTTTATAGGCAGGCGATTGAGAAAGACCCGAACTATGCCCTCGCCTATTCAGGTTTGGCTGAAACATACGTTCTCTTTTCGAGTTACGATGTTGCGGCGGCAAACGACAGCATGCCTCAAGCCAAAGCGGCAGCTCTGCGCGCATTGGAGATTGACGATTCTTTGGCGGAAGCACACACCGCTCTCGGTTTTTATCTTTCCTATTATGAATGGGATCGGAATGGCGCGGAAAAGGAGTATCGCCGCGCCATTGAACTCAATCCGAACTACGCAACCGCCCATCATTGGCTAGGTGCTGACCTCTCGAATGTAAAACGGTTCGACGACAGTCTGGTCGAGCTGAGGCGTGCAGAGGAACTTGACCCGCTGTCTCAGATTATTAGTACGAATCTCGGTGATACGCTCGTCTTCGCTCGCAGGTATGATGAGGCGATTGCGCAATACAAACGCACTCTCGTTCGTAACCCAAATTTTGCTTATGCTCACCGGGCATTGGGCTGGGCCTATGGATCAAAGGGAATGTATCCGGAAGCCATAGCCGAAACGCGCACTGCGATCGAAATGAACAGTTTAGGAAAGGGATATTTGGGACTGTGGCTGGCGAAATCAGGAAATCGCGATGAAGCGCTGAAGCTGCTGGGCGAGTTAAAACAGGAATCAACCCGAAATTATGTTCAGAACTATACCTTCGCGCTTATTTACATTGGGCTTGGTGACAAAGAGGAAGCATTGAACTGGCTCGAAAAGCATATGTCGAGCCGGGCCGAAACTGCCGGCTCTTATGCAGTTGCCCCGGAGCTTGACGATCTGCGCTCCGAGCCGCGCTTCAAGGAAATGCTGAAACGGATGCATCTGCCGGAGTGAACTTGAAAGTAGACGAATAAAGAACTGGCAACCAGTTCGATAGTTTCGCCTAAGCGCATCGTCTCAATCGCAACATTCCAAACATGAAACGCTGCCCCACATGTAATCGCATTGAAGCCGACGACACGCTCGCCTTCTGTCGCACGGATGGCGTCGCGCTCATTGATCATTCCGGTCCGCTCGCGGGTGACACGCAAACCGCGAAGTTCGGTTGCCAGTGTCCAGCGAGATCGAAACCAGCTTGCTTCCTCACGCGTCAACTACTCCCGAGATCAAGCGAAGCACAGGCCCAACAACGGCACTTCCCGCGAGTCAGATTCAAGGGACAACGCGCGATCTTTCTAAGCCGAAGCGCCACGGATTCGCATACGCGACTATCGGCGTAGCGCTGGTTGTCATTTGCGGCCTTGGCTACTTCTATTGGTCGCGGAATCGAACAAGCTCGATTCAATCAATCGCGGTGCTGCCGTTTGTGAACGAGAGCGGTAACGCCGACCTCGATTATCTTTCCGACGGCATGACCGAAACGCTTATAAACAGTCTATCGCAGTTGCCTAATCTGAATGTGAAAGCGCGTTCGACGGTTTTTCGTTACAAAGGCAAAACAACAGAAGCCAGCACCATTGGCAAAGAGCTAAATGTGCAAGCAATCTTGAATGGACGTGTCGTCCAGCATGGTGACGAATTGACGTTGAGCCTCGAACTGATCGACGCGCAGACTGAGAACGTAATCTGGAGTGACAAGATACGATCGCAAACAGACTGACCTCGTTTCGCTGCAGAACGAGATTGCCCGCGACGTCTCGAGTAAGCTCAAAATAAGATTGTCGGGCGTCGACCAGCTGAAGCTCGTTAAGAATTATACAAGTGACCCTGAAGCGTATCGGCTCTATTTGCAAGGCCGTTTCTATTGGAACAAGCGTGCTGGAAAAGAATTTGAAAAAGCTCAGAACTATTTTCAGCAGTCGATCGAAAGAGACCCGAAATTCGCACTCGGCTACGTCGGGCTGGCGGACATTGATGAAGATGTAGATCGTCCGCGAAAGAAAGATTACATCCGGCGCGCTCTGGAACTCGACGACGGGCTGGCGGAAGCGCACGCCTCGCTCGGCTATCAGTACATGCTTGATTACAACTGGCCGGAATCCGAGCGCGAACTGAAGCGGGCTATGGAATTGAATCCGAATTACGCGCAGGCGCATCAGTGGGAAGGCGCGCGACTGATGATGCTCGGTCGTTACGACGAGTCGCTGGCTTCGATCAAGCGCGCGTTGGAGATAGACCCGTCTTCGGCGGGCATCAATTTTTATTACGCCGTCCTCATGTTCGTTTCGGGCAAGACGGACGAGAGCATTCGTCAATTCAAGAACCTCGCCGAAATGGAGCCGACGTTTCCGTGGTCGCATCGCTGGCTTTCGCGCGTTTACTGGCGGACGGGCGATTATGCCGCGTCGGCCGAGGAACGCGCCAAATCGCTCGAACTTGACGGCAGGCCGGAAGATGCACGATTGATGCGAGAGAGTTTTGCCAAGGGCGGCTTGAACGGTTATTTGAGGGAGCTAGTCCGGCAAAACTTTGGTCAGAGTGGAACGCTAAAAGCGGAGATACTCACGCAGCTTGGTAAGAAGGAAGAAGCTATTACCACGCTCGTCAGCCGCGCGCAACAGGGAGACTTTTGGCTTTTCCTAATCAAAACCGACCCGCATTATGATCCGCTGCGCGGCGATCCACGATTCCAGGAGTTGTTAAGAAAATTCGATCCGCCGAAGTGATCTCCTTTGAAAAAGAAAGGGAGTGTCAGCAGCGGCAAGCTTACATCGGCGACAGGAGGTAGCCTTCGAAACATATGAATACTCGACGTCAATTTCTGATCACCGCACCAATCGGTGTTCTGGTTGCGGCTGCAGCCTGCCGCCAGCAGTCACCGTCAGCAAGTTCACCGGCAACGCCGGCGCCGGGCGCACCGCCTACTTTTGGAACCGGAGCCGGAGCGGGCCCACCCGTAACCCCCGAAACATTTGCTGAGGCTGAGAAGCTGATGCAGGTCACGATGACACCGGCGCAGCGAGAGCAGGCCGCCAACTCCTGGCGCACTTCCCTCGCGCAATACTTCGAGCGTCGCACCGGGCCTAGGAAGATGGGACTTGCTGACACGGAACCGCCGGCTACTCTCTGGAACCCGATGCTTCCCGGCATCGCACCCTCCGCCACGCGTGATCAGTTTGTGCGATCGAAAGACGAGGGCGCACTGTTGCCGTCTTCTGACGATGACATTGCCTTCGCGCCTGTGACGCAGCTGTCACGGTGGATCGAGTCGCGCAAACTCACCTCAGAACGGCTTACTAACATCTACCTGAATCGCATTGAAAGACTCGACGGAAAGATCCGCGCGATCATCACCTTGACTAAAGATCACGCGCTCGCGCGCGCAAAGCAGGCCGATGCAGAAATCGGCGCGGGCAAGTATCGAGGCCCACTGCACGGTATTCCTTACGGCGTCAAGGATCTGCTCGACACAAAAGATATTCCGACAACCTACGGCGCCGAGCCTTTCCGCAACCGCGTGCCGTCGGCCGACGCAGCCGTCGTGCGCCATCTGGACGAAGCAGGGGCGGTGTTGTTGGCGAAGCTCTCGCTCGGCGCTCTCGCGCTCAATGACATCTGGTTCGGCGGTCAGACCATGAACCCGTGGCTCTTGGAAGAAGGCGCTTCAGGATCGAGTGCAGGTCCGGGCGCGGCAACTGCGGCTGCCCTCGTCGCATTTTCCATCGGCAGCGAAACTGGCGGCAGTATTGTCAGTCCCGCAATGCGCTGTGGCGTGACTGGACTGCGGCCAACGTTTGGCCGCGTCGCTCGTACCGGCGCGATGACGCTTTGCTGGTCGCTCGACAAGCTCGGTCCTATGACCCGCTCGGTTGAAGACGCGATGCTGGTGCTTCATGCCATCAGCGGACCAGACGCCGGGGATGCTTCGAGTGTGCAGAGTTTTTTGAATTTTGATGCAACCGCCCCAGTTGCTGGGCTGAAAGTTGGCTACATTGCGCCGTGGATGAAAGACCGTCCGGCGACTGATGTTGATCGCGCCGCGATGGAAACGATGAAGAAGTTGCAGATGGAGCTGACGGAAGTAACGCTCCCGGATTGGCCTTACAGTTCACTGATGCCGATTCTGTTTGCTGAAGGCGCGGCTTCCTTCGAAGAGCTGGCGCTCACGAATCAACTTGGCGAACTCAAGGTCCAGGTCAAGGATGCGTGGCCCAACTTGTTTCGCCAGGCGCGCTTTCTTTCCGCAGTTGATTTCGTGCAGGCGGATCGTCTGCGGCGTAAGGTGGCCCTGGAAATGGCACGCATCTTCAAGGAAGTCGACTTGCTCATTGTGCCGTCGTTGCGTGACGAACAACTAACCATCACTAACTTCACCGGGCATCCATCGCTCACTCTGCGTGCGGGGTTCGTCGAGGTCGCAGAAGCGCGGAGCGACTGGGCACCCGACCCAAACAATCCGCTGCCGAAGTTTAATCCGCCGCGACGTGTTCCGCATGGGATCACAATCCTGGGCCGTCTGTTTGATGATGGCTTGATTGGGCAGGTCGGCGTGGCACTCGAACGCGCGTTCGCAGTTGTGGGCGAGAAGCCGGCGGGGTTCTAGCGCCAACGGCGCGACATGCAAAAGCCTGGGGCAACGCCCCAGGAACCCTTGCGTGATCAATCTTGAGCTCTGAAAGAGCGAAATGTCCTCACGGGTCATCCGCGCTTACAGCGCTCGCCAAATTTCTGCCGCGATTCCTGGGGCCCCTTGCTTTTACATTTCGCGCCTTTAGCGCTTCGGAAATAACTCTGATTCTTAGGCCGTTTCAGGGCTGAAGAAGCGATGCACCCGTCTGTAAACTCCGCGAAAGAATCGAAGCACTCTCGGCAGGATCCAGAACGAGAACGCCAGGCCCGCGGCAATCACGAGAAAGACCAATACTGGCAGAAACACCGCTAGCAAGATGGTGACTATAGCTATAACGTCTTCGCTGAGACTAACCACAACGTTCGAAAAGGGCTCTGGACTGGTGTTGACCAGCGCCCTGGTTGCGGCCTTCGTGCCGTGAGAGCTCAAAGCCAGGCCGCCGCCCAACAACAGTGCGATCACTTGTATGCTGCGGTCGAAATCGCCGAAGGCTGCAGCGGCAAGAACGGCTCCGGCGGGAATTCGTATGAAGGTGTGGACTATGTCCCAGACACTATCGACAAGCTGGACCTTGTCAGCGACGAACTCAATGACAAACAGAAACAGCGCGACTCCAATCACCCACCAGTTTGTCACTACGTCGAGGTCGCCTGGGAGTTTCAGATGTGCAAAGCGGCCGAGTAACCCGAGCGTGGCGACGGTCGCGTAGAGGTTGATCCCCGCCACCCATGACGCGCCCATACTAATGGCGATTGTCGAAATCAAGTTCATTGCGCCGGATTATACGACAGCAAGGGCGGCGAAGTTCGTCGGAAGAACTTCCCCAAGCATCTTGACCAGACAAAAATTTAACTTGTCTTACGCAAAATCAGAACTGGGAGCGAACCGGGGTCCCCGCGCGGGCAACCCGCGTGGGGTGGTGGTAGCGACCAACCAAAAGAGCAACTCGAAGAACTGAGCCTAAGCCTTTTTTCAACCCAACATTTTTGAAGTGAATCCTTTGGCTGGTCGCTATCGCTCCCAGTTCTGATTTTGTTCAACCGTTGTTGAGTGTTCAATCGCTCCGTTAAGTCCGCTGAGCAGCCTGGCTAGAGCTCTACCATTATGCGCCTGAGGCTTGCAGGATCGAATCGCTCGCAGTGGGCAGCAGTTCGGGATAATCGAGTGAGTAGTGCAGTCCGCGCGATTCCTTACGCAGCAAGGCACATTCGATGATCAATTCCGCGACGAGGGCGAGGTTGCGTAATTCGACCAGATCCGGCGTGAGCTTGTAGTCCCAGTAAAACTGATTGATTTCACTTTGCAAGTTTTGAATTGCGAGCGTGCCCGCAATAGTCGTTTGTCGGTTCGCACGATTCCGACGTAGTCCCACATGCAGCGCCGAATCTCGTCCCAGTTGTGCGTGATCACCACCAGTTCGTCCAGGTTGGCAGCACGACCACTCTTCCAGGCAGGTACGAAAACGGGGAACAGCGGCGATGGCAACGGTTTAGCCTTTGATTCGGAATTGAACGGATCCTGCAATTCAACCCTTTCCCCTTTCGTCTCTTCTCTTCCCCAATCTTTCACTTTACCGGCAGCGCGATGCGCTACAACCAGAGCTTCCAACAACGAGTTACTCGCCAACCGGTTGGCGCCGTGAAGTCCGGTGCAGCCCACTTCTCCCGCGGCAAACAATCCGGCAATACCCGTTTCACCGTCAACATTGGTAACCACGCCGCCGCACTGATAGTGCGCCGCCGGCACCACGGGAATCGGCTCGCGCGTCATATCAAAACCAAACTCCAGGCAGCGCGTATAGATATTAGGAAAACGCTCCTTGATAAAATCAGCATCGCGATGCGATATATCCAACCACACGGAATCAGCGCCGGTCTTTTTCATTTCGGCGTCGATCGCGCGGGCGACAATGTCGCGCGGCGCCAGTTCGGCCTGCTGGTCGTAGCGATCCATGAAACGTTCGCCATCTGCTCCTCGCAACAAACCACCTTCCCCGCGGACCGCTTCGCTGATCAGGAACGACTTCGCCCGGATGATAAAGACAGGTGGGATGAAACTGAATGAACTCCATGTTGGCGATACTCGCGCCGGCTCGATAGGCCATCGCCACCCCGTCGCCACTCGCGATGTCGGGATTGCTCGTGTAGAGATAAACTTTGCCGCAACCGCCAGTCGCCAGTAGAGTATTGGACGCCGCAAAAACCTCCACTTCCTTGTCTTTTCGTTCAGGGCATAACAACCAAGACAACGATTGGGCCCATCGAGTTTCAACTTCTTTGAGGTAATGAAATCGACGGCCAGGACGTTCTCAAACACGCTGATGTTTGGTTGCGACGCCACCGCGTGGAGCAAAGCGCGTTCGATCTCGCGCCCGGTTATGTCGCCGGCGTGAAGGATGCGACGCTTGCTGTGACCGCCTTCGCGGCCTAGATCGAATTGCTGGTCCGGCGTTTCCCCGGCGGTGAAACTCACGCCCAGTTCAATTAGTTCTCTCACCAGTGCCGGGCCTTCGCCGACAATCGTCCGCACTACATCTTCCCTGCAAAGTCCGGCGCCGGCGTTCAGCGTGTCACTCACGTGAAGGTCGAAAGAATCATCGTCGGCCATCACCGCCGCGATGCCGCCCTGTGCGTAGTTTGTATTGCTTTCTGCCTGCTGTTTCTTGGTGATGATCGCGACCGTGCCTAGTCGCGCGGTCTTCAAGGCGAATGTTAGACCGGCCATACCGCTGCCGATAATAAGAAAGTCAAAGTTCTTTTGGGTCATTGCTTGAAATTTCGGATTTCGGAATTCGGATTGCGGATTTTTCAAATGCCAATCTGCAATCTGAAATCCCCAATCCGCAATCGGCTCAGCCGATTGCAATCATCCTCTCGACCGCCCGTGCAGCGCGAACGCGAATGTCCTCGGGAATCTCGATTTGATACTGCAGCTTCTGCAAAGAAGCGAGGGTGTCTTCCAGGGTGATCTGATTCATGTGCGGGCAACGGATACTGCACAGACGCAGCATTTCCTTGTCAGGATTGGCCGCGGCAATGTTTTCACCCATCGAACATTCGGTCAACAATAGGTAACGCGGCGCCTTGGTTTGCTCTACGTATCTGATCATGGCATTGGTGCTGGCGGAATAATCTGAGGCAGCGACGACTTCAGGACTACATTCCGGATGCGCCAGGATCACAACGTCGGGAAATTGCTTTCTAATGTTGACGATATCCTCGACCGTGAACTTGTCGTGCACCTCGCAGCGGCCCGGCCAGCCAATCATCTGGTAATCCAGCAAATCAGACGCGTGCCTTGGGTCTTTAGTGGGGAAGATAATGTGTCGCCCGGTTTCCCTGGCAACGTTGCCGGCTAGAAATTCGTCAGGAAGAAAGATCACAGTCTCGGCGTTTAATGAATTCACTACCGCAACTGCGTTCGAGGAGGTGCAACAAATGTCAGATTCGGCTTTGACGTCAGCGTAAGTGTTTACATAAGTGACCACTGGTACTCCGGGAAACTGACGCCTCAATTCGCGCACGTCTTCTGCGGTAATACTGGCGGCCAACGAACAACCGGCTTCCTCGGAAGGTAAAAGCACCATCTTCGAAGGATTCAGTAGCTTCGCCGTCTCGGCCATAAACCGCACGCCGCAAAAAATTATTATGTCTTTGTCTGTGGCTGCTGCTTTGCGGGCCAGGTCCAGCGAATCGCCGACAAAATCCGGGATTGAATAGAACAACGCCGGTTCCATGTAGTTGTGGCCGAGAATGACCGCGTTCTTTTCACGCTTCAGCGCATTGATCTCCGCCGCCTGCTCAGCCTTTAGCCTTAGCTCAAAGTCAGGCACCACATCGGCGAGCATCTCCTTGAGCTTGTGGTACAAAGAGTCGGCGGAAGTTTCTGTTCCAAAAGTCGTAATCATAATTTCTTCCCTTGGGCTCTCAACAAGTCAAACACAAAATCAGAACTGGGAGCGTGGACAGCTTGACGCTGACATCCGGTCGCTACCGCTCGCGGTTCTGCATTTAGTACCGTACCCACTTAAGGCTGACGTCGAAAGTCTGCGGCGAATGCGTCAGAGCTCCAATCGAAATATAGTCAACCCCAGTTTCCGCAATCTCGCGCACGGTCGCCAGCGTAACGTTACCCGAAGCCTCGAGTTTGGCCACACCTGCATTTAACTCGACGGCCTCGCGCATCGTTGCGGTAGTCATATTGTCGAGCAGAATTCTTTCAACTTTCATTTCCAACGCTTCCTTCAGCTCTTCGATGCTTCGCGCTTCAACTTCGATTTCCAGGTTCATTCCAGAATCACGCACGCGGCGCACGGCTTCGTGCAAAGAGCCGGCATAATCGATATGGTTGTCCTTGATCAAAACCATGTCGAAGAGCCCATGACGGTGGTTCTGTCCTCCGCCCAGCTTGACTGCGAGTTTGTCGATCAGCCTGAGACCCGGGGCCGTTTTGCGTGTGTCGAGAATCACAGCGCGGGTGCCCGCAACCGCTTCGACAAATTGACGCGTCAGGGTGGCGATACCTGACATGCGGCCCAAAAAATTTAACGCGGTCCGTTCGCCGGTAAGCAGAGCGCGCGCTGAACCATAGACCTCGACAATAACCTGTCCCTGCGACACCGCAGATCCGTCACCCACGCGTGGCGTAAAAGCAATCTGCTCATCCAATTGAAGGAAGACTGTCCCGCAATATTCAGACCAGCAATCACACCCGACTGCTTTGCCACAATCTGAACCTTAGCTCTTGCAGACGTGGGCACGATGCTGTTTGTGGTCGCATCACCCGACCCAACATCTTCATCAAGCGCACGACGAATGTCATCGAGAATTTCCGCACAGAGATCATCCTGCGAGTGTTCGCCAGCATTCTGACTCCGTTCTAATTGTGAACTTTGATTTTGGGTCAAACTTCAGGATAAGGACGTCGGATAGTGAATGCAACCGCAGCGTCGGTTCTATACCCCAGGTAACGTAGCAAACGGTCGAAGACTCAACAATCGTCACACAAAATCAGAACTGGGAGCGATAGCGACCAGCCAGAGAGTCCCCGAAGAAAATGTGCGGGATAACGGCATTCTTAAAATGGTGTTTTTACGGTTGACTCTTCGGCTGGTCGCTATCGCTCCCAGTTCTGATTTTGTGTGAGGGCTTGGGTCATTTGCTGCCTCCGGACCTTAGGCAAAGCTTAACAAGCAAAGGGGCACGGCATGCCGTGCCCCTTCCTCGCCCTCCCCGGTGACTGGAACGCGCCTTACTTAGCGCGCGCCCCAGGGTGTGGCGAGTGACCAGACCTGTATAGGGCCGAGGCTGAGGTTTACGGTTTTGATTATGTAGACGCCACTCTTCGAAATCGGCGCTTCAAGGATGGCGACGCCCGACGAGGAGTTGACAGTCCGCACGAGCTTTCCCGAAGAACCAAGCAACACCGACTGCATAGGCACATTCAGATTGGATTCAACGGCGACCGATATTGCGCATGTTCCTGTCGGTAACGTTAAGTTGCGCAACAGTGCCTGCCCCGCGGATTCTGTATCGCTCCTTGAGCTATTTACGGCGTGCCCGTTTGAATAGGCGATGCGCGCATCGTCGTCCATCTTCTTTCTCATTTTCAGCCCTTTCTTTTTGTGCAGCTCCTATCAAGCTCCGTACTAATTGCCAAATGACTAAAGACATACCTAAGAAAGTGTTTGGTAGGATTTCAGGTTAAAAGCTGTGGGTTGAGAAAAACTTGAGGAATGGTTGAGAAGGGGGTCGAGGAACGCCGTGCAAGATTGCATTCACGAGATAATGCGATTGCAAAATCAGGAAGAGGATTCAGGATTCAGAAGCGAAAACTTTCAATATGGCGAGTTGTCAGGGGAGTCAGTGGAGGCAGCCGTTGAGACAGCGGTTCTTTTGTCCCACTCTCTGAGATCTGAATCCTGAATTCTGAGTTCTGAGTCCTGAGTTCTGAGTCTCAACTCAAGAATTTCTCAAGCCCTGTTAAGTAAGGTAGGCTTGATGGACCCGCTAGCGACAAATTTAGGAGTCGAACCTTATATGCGAATAGTCCTGTCCCGCATTAGTTTTGTAGTTCTGTTGTGCGCCTTGCTTGGCTGGGTTGTCGGCTGCGCGAAATCTGAAGTGCCGCAGACATCTGCCGGTAACCAGATTGCAAACGCCGCCCCGCCGACTACTGGTGGCTTTGCAAGCCCGGCGTCCCAAAACGGTGAGCCGGCGGCGACAACTGCTGTCGCGGGAACCGGCAAGGGAAAGGTAGATGCTTGTGCCCTATTGAGCAGCGCGGAGATTCGATCGGTTCAAGGCGAACCCTTGAAGGAAACAAAAGCGAGCGGCAGCGCCGAAAAAGGGTTTGCGATCTCTCAGTGCTTTTTCACTCTGCCAACTTTTAATAACTCCATTAGTCTCGTAGTCACTCAAAAAGGCGAAGGCGCGGGCGCCCGTGATCCGAAAGAATTTTGGGAAGAGACATTCGACAAGGAGTCGGAAGGCGAAAGAGAGAAAGAACGCGATAAGAAGTCCGGCAAGGAGCGCGAGAAAGAAAAGGTGCGCGAGAGGGGCCGCGAGGAGGAGGAGGAAGAGGCGCCTCCAGCACAAAGGATCACGGGCATCGGTGACGAGGCTTTTTGGACCGGCAGCCGCGTCGGAGGCGCACTTTATGTCCTGAAAGGTAGCACTTATCTTAGAGTCAGCGTCGGCGGAGCTGGTGATCAGCAGTCGAAGATCAATAAATCGAAAGCGTTGGCGCGGCTGGTTCTGAAGCGGCTTTAGGACGGCGATTCACCAATCACGCAGCATTCGCCACACAAAATCAGAACTGGGAGCGAACCGAGTCCCCACGCGGGCAGCCCGCGTGGGGTGGTGGTAGCGACCAGCCGAAGAGTCAACTGCCAAAGCCTTCAAAACTGAAGAGCCTGGATATTCTCCTGAATTATCAGTTGAATCCTCGGCTGGGCGCTCCCAGTTCTGATTTTGTGTAACGACGGTTGAACCTTCTCGCGGAACGCGCGCAATCACTAATTATTAGTCCGGCACAAATCACCGATTATCGAGATTAGCTCATTCGTCTCCACTGGCTTCGGCACAAACATCTGATAGCCTGCCTCTAGAGCTCGCATTCTTTCTTCTACTCTGACATATCCTGTGAGCGCTATAGCTGGAACATCAGCGCCTTGTTCTGGCGATAAAGCTCTAATCTTTCGAATCAAGCTATAACCGTCTTCTCCAGGCATTCCGATGTCGGATATCAGGACGTGCGGCTTCCAGGCAGCCAGAGCCTCGAGCCCTTCCTGGGCCGAGGACGCGATCAGCACGTTTGCCCCACAGTCTTGAAGAAGCGTTTGCAGCATGTCGCGGACATCCGGTTCATCATCAATCGCGAGTATCCGTAATCCTTTTAGACTAGGCTGAGTTTTGCCATTGGAATCGCTTTCATGCGCTGACGATGTCAGTTGGGGCGAGACTAACGAACCGCTGACGGTGCGCACAGCCACCAGGGGAAAAGTCACGGTGAACGTAGCGCCCTTATCGACTCCTTCACTCGCAGCCGCGATCGTTCCGCCGTGCATTTCTACGAGATGGCGCGCGATTGCCAGTCCTAATCCCAGGCCGCCGTGCCTTCTCGTGGTTGTTCCGTCGCCTTGTTGAAAGCGATTAAAGATGAAAGGCAGGAAGTCCGGGCTTATGCCTTCTCCGGTGTCGGTTACGGTGACCTGCGCTCTCGACTCGACGCGATCCAATTTTACTTGCACAAACCCACCTTTGGGAGTGAACTTGATCGCATTGGCCACGAGATTCCAGATGATCTGCTGCATCCGGGTCGCATCTGCCTGGATATGATCAGCAGCCGGATCCAGCAGCAGTTGTAACTGAATCTCTTTCCCTTCCGCGGCCGGCCGAACTGCGTCCACAGCAGCCCTGATCACCGAGATGAGTTCGACCGGTTTAATATCCAGTCTGAGTTTGCCGGAGATGCTTCGCGAAACGTCGAGGATGTCCTCAATGAGTTGTGCCTGTAACCGAGCATTGCGTTCAATTGTTTCGAGACCGCGGCGGGCATCAGCGCCTTTCAGCTTGTTGCCCAGAAGCATTGAGGACCAACCCAGGATTGCATTCAGTGGCGTGCGCAGTTCGTGGGAGACGGTCGCCACAAACTCATCCTTGACCCGGTTCGCCATCTCCGCCTGTTCGCGCGCTGACTGTTCCTGCTGCAGTAACCGTTCGCGCTCTTCCTGCAGGCGTTTATGTTCGGTGATGTCGCGTGCGATTTTGGAGGCGCCAATAATCTTACCCAGTGCATTCCTAATCGGAGAGATCGTTAAGGAGATGTCGATCTTCTGTCCGTCTTTTCGAACTCTGATAGTCTGATAATGGTCGACTCTCTCCCCGCGTTTTAAGCGATCAATGATTGCCGGTTCCTCATCCTGCCGATCGGCGGGTATCAGGATATTGATTGGCTTTCCCAGAACTTCCTCTTCCGAGTATCCGAAAATCCGTCGCGCGCCATCATTCCAGTTGGTTATGATGCCTTCCAGAGTCTTGCCGATAATCGCGTCGTTAGAAGACGCTACGATCGCTGCCAGCCTTATCTTTGATTCTTCGCCGCGAAGTCTGTCTGTGATATCCCGGTTGGTTTCCAGAACCAGTTGCTTACCTTCTGATTCGATTACTTGTTGCCGGCTCTCAACCCAAACTTCACGTCCATCGCGGGCAATTTGCTTTAAACCACCAGACCATTGGCCGGTTTGCTGCAGCGTTTCGAGGTATTCATCCGCCGAAGATGAAGGAAATTCGGTTTTCAGGAGGTCATGACTATTCTTCCCTATTGCTTCGGAGCGATCATGACCATAGAGCTGCTCACAGCCTTTGTTCCACTCCATAATTCCGTCGTCGAAATGCCAGGTGAATATTGGCTCGTAAGACAGGTCAATCAAGTTTGCTTGTCGCCACAGTCCTTCCTCCTTTTCGCGCAGGGCCAATTCCACCGCAATTCTCAACTTCTCAACTTCACCGAGTTTGCGAGCGCTTCGCCAAATCGCAATCGTGAAAACGAAAATGATAGACAAAACCAGGAGTGCCACTCCAAGACCAAGATCGAAATAACCGAGTCGCTGGCCAAGCACGCTCATCCCGCCAAGCAGAAACGGAACAACCACAACTATTAGTAAAAGCCGGCGGGCCGTTGGACCTCCCAGATGCGACGCTACTTATTACCGAAGTGATTCCAGAGTTAACGCGCGCCGCCAACAGTCCCAGACCGAGCACAAAAAGTGCCACCGAGGTCGGCAAGGCTATGCCAGTGTATTTTGCGATTTCGTAGAGTTGTTCTGCGCGGTACACGAAGCCGACCATTGCCAGCAACGACCACAGGCACACCAGAATTGAGAGGACTTGACTAAGGCGGATCGCTTTGCGCGAGTGAAGTAGAAGCAACGCAAGTCCGGCAAACGTAAAGCAACTCGAGCCAGGTGGACCCATCCTTCCTGGACTCGCTGTGGCGAGGGCGCCCTGCGGCTCCTCGAACAGGAGCTGATCAATCCCCAGATTCCAACCGATAAGGTGTTCACTCAGCGTCAACAGGCCCAGCACAGCAACAATCGCTGCGCACACCATGGCCGCAATCCGCAGAGCTTTTTTCTCCGGATTTAGATTCAGCAAGCAAAGCGAAAGGCCCGACAAAACCAGCAGGAGTGCCGTGTTGGCCTTCATCGTGATGTCGCCGTGAATACTCTTGAATCTTGTTATGTCCAGGAGCCATCCGGCCAGGGCTACGGCGCCAACGAGCATTATGAAAATGCCCGCAGCGAAAGAGAATTTCTTTGCGCGAGCGATAAAACGGTAGTCGGCCTGCTCAGAACCATCGAGCATCGTCGGGTCACCATTGAAAGCTTAGAGTTAAGAATGCGGGGGGGTGGTAAACTATAACACACAACTTCGGGCGCGAGTTTCAAGTTTCAATCGAACTTGTTCGGATCTGCTCGATAATTATTCACAGATGAATACGCTTGCGTTACGTGCGGGTTTAGTTGAATCTCATTCACAGCGTGGCTTCAGGCCGGTGACTTCCGCGGCGCTGTGAATAAGAACCGGGGCAAACTGTCTCGGTGCCCCGAAATTGTAGTGAAATGGAAACGACCACGAAATCATTAGATGATAGAGTAACCTCAAAGTGGTATTTGCCCTTGAGGCCAGTATTCCAGCGGTCGCTCAATTGACCCGAATCAATAAACCTTACGGAGGACTACCATGCCAGAAGAATTAATTTATGCGATCAACGGCTCTGTAGGGCGCCGGAGTAAAGGTGCCGTAAACAACAAGGCCGACATAGAGACAGTACAGAACATGCTACGCCTGGCCGCGATGATTGAGAGCCAACCGACCTTGGATCCAGGTGCCATTGATGGAACCATAGACACTAATGGATCGGAATCGAACGATGACACGGTTAAAGCCATCGAAGCCTTCCAAAGAAGATTCCTGAGTATGCCGGACGGTGTAATCGGAGTAGAGAAACGAACCTGGAAGGAACTAATGACCGTCCTCGAAGGCGATGAAACTGAAACGGCTCCTGCGCCGGTTACGGCCCCATCCACCACACCTGCGTCGGGCGCCGGCGAGTTTTTCTTTCCCTTCAAGCAGCTACCATCGGCCAACTGGACGGAGGGCATGCGCGCCTTCAGCTCGAGACGCAGCCACGGTGCTCGCGCCCATGCCGGCTGCGATCTTTACTTTCCCGTTGGCACGACGATCCACGCCATCGCGGCCGGCACCGTGACGCTCGGGCCCTATCCCTTCTATGACGGCACCTATGCGTTAGAAGTTGATCACGGCACATTTCTCGCTCGTTACGGAGAGATTCAGAAGTCAGCGATGGTGCGTCAGGGCGATCGCGTCACTCCCGGCCAGCCGATCGCAAAAGTCGGCAAACTCAATAGTATTAGCAACTCCATGTTGCATCTGGAGCTTTACGATAAGAGCGCATCGGGTGCATTGACTGTGAAAAATGCGCAAACGAAGAAGACTGCCAGTGGCATACCTTTCATGCGACGCAGGGACCTCATCGATCCGACTACAAAACTTAACGTATGGAAGAATAACCGGCCAAGTTGATTGGTGCTTAGCGCGTTCGGCCTCGCAGCCCGCAGGGCTGCAAGATAGTAGCCGGTGGTCGAAGCGCAGCGAAGACCCCATTGAAAAGACTGATCGGAAATGAATAACGCTGAAAGTTCGCCGATTCCAGCCCAGGGTTGCGCTTTGGCAATACTGGGAAAACGGATCCCCCTTGGTCGAAGGCGCAACCCCTTTCAGGGTTGCGAACAATCTCTCCATTCATTCTTGAACCCAGGGTTTCAAAGCAAACACTCCCACCCCGTGCGGGCTGCCCGCCCGGGGACCCCGGCCTGGGCTGGAATTAGCCAACGCTTTCAGCGTTAGCCGATTCTGGCACATACCTCATGAATTTTTGTGCAACGCCCCTTCCGCGTTGCAAAACACTCCTTGCAGAGGTCAAACAAAAAAAGGCCGCTCAACCTGGGCGGCCTTTTCTCGGTACAATTTAGTTTTTGTTTAGCGACCCGCAGTCGCGGCCACTGGGGCGTGGCTTTTCGCCTGGAATTGCTGCCAGTAGTCCTGAATAAAGTCCTTCTGCTTTCCGTGACCGTTGCTAGTGTAGAAGTCGTACTGCAACATCTCAGCGTATGCCTGATCAAAGTTCCAGTGGTCGTGATTGAAGCGGTATACCGCACCCATGATCCCGGTGCGATGTCGGCCCCCAGCGCAGTGCACATAAAACTTGCCGGTCGCTGGGTCGTTAACCACCTTCAGAAACGCATTTACCTGCTCCGCACTGGGATAGCTCTTATCGACCAGCGGGATGTTGACATAGCGTAAGCCGGCCGCCTCTGCTGCGGGTTGCTCCTTCGCCCTGGAATTGTCCGTGAGATCAATGATGGTATGGATTCCCAGTGCCGCGAGAGCCTGGAAGTCCTTCTCTTTGGGTCGTGCGCCGCGATAGAACTGTTCGTCCATCTGTCCGAAATTGCTGATACTAATGCCTGGGAAATTGTTCTCGTGTCCCTTTGCAAAAGAGACGACGGACAGGCTCAGGATCAATGCGAATAGGGCCAGAGTTTGGGGAAACGTTTTGTTAAATCTCATTATTTTAAAACTCCTTATGTAGTCGAACACACAGTTAATAACCATCGGGCCGCTCAGGGCTTTTTGAACGAATCAAAAGGGTTCAGTTTTAAGCAATTCCCGCTTGTCGAGGGGACCAAAAAACGTAACGATCGGGTTCGTTACTTTACTGACAATTCGTATTCAATCAACCGACAATAAGATTCCGAAATTGCTCACTTCGTTGCACAAAGTGTGTGCCTCATTTCAGACGAAAAGTGACTATTTGGTGGGTGGTCCCTTGGCCTTCATAGTGACCCTGCTTGGACCGGGGCAGTAGCCCGACAGTTATGGAGGGCTCAGACGCGGTGGCCGTTAATCCCTCACTGAACTCAGCCGGCGGAGCCCTCCATAACTGTCGGGCTACTGCCCCGCTCTCTATCTTGGTAGATCAATTACCGCCAGGCCGGCGGTCCGAAGCTCCACATTCAGCGCCGTGATGTCTTGCGTTTTGATCGCCTGCCAATTGTCCTGAAGGGCCCTGGCGTCTTTTAGGACTTCAGGAACCGCAGCCGCAGCCTGCGGGGTCGGCGCGAGATCAACCTCTTCTATTAAGTCGAGTAGTGTTCTGACTCTTCCGGTGGTGGTGGCTAGATTTAATCGCGCAGGAGCAGCGCCGCCGCCGGGCGCAGCAGCAGGCGCACTCGAAAACGCCTGAAGCTTTTCGGCCAAAGCAGTAACATGTGTTTTGAGGTCACCGGCCGGTACGCGGGCTTGCAATTCAGTAATCTGACTTTGAATGCGCTTCAGACTCTCCGAAATCGAATTTAACGCCAGCCATTCGTCATAAACTTGCTTCGAGAGTCGAAACTGCGCGGCCAGATCCGCATTCGAAGTCTTTACTCGCGGATCCATCACCAGGGTCAGCGGTTGCTCATAACTTTTGCCGCCAACGGTCAACACCACCGTGTACTTTCCCGGCATCGCCCACGGCGAAGTTGCTGCCGGCGCGGTGTTGCGATAGATGGCTGCTATCGGATACTGCGGCTGCAACCCTGGAACCGGAGCGTAGTGGATATCCCAAAGAAAGCGATGCATACCCGGCTCGCTTCCGAGTTTTTGCGGGGGTCTTATCCAGTAAGGCGGAATGTTAAGCGTCGGGTCTGGAGCAGGCAGCGGATCGTTGCTCGAGTAGCGACGCACAAGCTGGCCTGTCTCGTCTTTTATCTCCAGGACGACCTCCATCGCCGCTGGCCCTGAACCCGCCCGACCGATGTAGTAATCAATCATCGCGCCGTCGGGTGGGTTTTCACCCGCAGGCTCATCAGGCGGTAGCGGCGTGTCAGTGTTAGTGTTCCAACGAACCCTAACGGCGGTTTGCGGACGAAACAGTATCGCCGGCGTCTTCATCGTGGAATCCTGAAGCTGCCGCAGTGGGGTGATATTGTCGAGAATCCAGAAGCCTCGTCCGTGCGTAGCAACACACAAATCATCACCTTTGATAATCAGATCACGAACTGAACTCGCGCCCATATTAAGACGCAGTGACTGCCAATGGTCGCCATCATCAAACGAAACATGAACGGCACGCTCAGTACCGGCAAACAGCAGACCCTTTCGCTCGGGATCCTCGCGCACCACGTCAGTGTTCTCATTGGCGGGAATGCCGTTAGTTACTTCAGTCCAGCTGGCACCACCATCATGGGTTCGATAGATGTGCGGCCGCAGGTCGTCCAGACGCAGCGTGTTGACGGCGACATAGGCGGTATTTTTATCGAAATGTCCGGCATCAAGGATGGAGATCTTCTGCCAGGGCTTGAGTTGTTTGGGAGTCACATCAGACCAGTGTGCTCCTCCGTCAGTGGTGCGATGAATCAAGCCATCGTCGGTTCCCACCCAAATCAAATTCACGTCGAGCGGCGACGGCGCGACGGTATAGATCACGCCACGCTGAGTTGGTTGCGCGGTCGGTTGTGAGCGAAACTTGCCGACAGTCTCTGACACTTCAAATGTCTTACGAGTTAGGTCCGGACTTATCTGTTCCCAGTTGCGACCACCGTCTTTCGTCTTCCACAGCGTGTTAGTCGAAAAGAAAAGCAGATGAGGATCAACCGGCGAGAAAATTACCGGCTGGGTACGGACCACGCGAAAATCAGTCGAGCGAAATGGCTTCGGCATGATGTTCTGCGCCTGGCCGGTGCGGCGATCGTAACGGGTGAGCTTACCGCCATAGATGATGTCAGGATCGAGGGGATCGGCGGCCACGTAGCCATACTCCTCGGCGGCTACGGGATGCCAATCGCGGAAAGTAATCTCGCCGTCGTTACCGCGACTGGAAACGCAGGCCGAGCCGCTCTCCTGCTGGCCGCTGCATAGTCGATAAGGAAACGCATTGTCAGCGCTGACATGATAGAGCTGCGCGGTCGACTGGTTGTACCAACTGCTCCAGGACTTCCCGCCGTTAACGGTTATTATCGTGCCCTGGTCGCTCGCCAGAATGATAATGTCGGTGTTGTTCGGATTGATCCAAACGTTTTGATAATCGTCGCCGCCCGGCGCGCCGCGAAACGCCGACCAGCTCTTGCCGCCGTCAGTCGACTTCCAGGAAACGATGCTCGCCGAATAGACAGTGTCCGGGTTCCGGGGATCGACGCGGAGCACGGCGAGATCGCCGCCACCAATGCGACCGGCCGGACGCGCATCAGTAGTGATCTTCACCCAATGATCGCCACCGTCGTCAGAGCGATAGATTGCCAACCCGCCGACGAGCGCTACTGAAGCGAACACACGTTTAGTTGAACTGGGCGCGATCGCCAAATTGGCCTGAATGATTTCATTCGGCAGTCCGCCGCTTAATTGTCGCCAAGTTTTGCCGTTGTCGGTTGACTTAAATACGCCACCGCCGCCGCCATTCCAGGCAGCATTTTCCCAGGGACCCTGGCGCGCTTCCCAAAGCCCGGCATAAGCAATGTCGGGGTTCGCAGGATCGATCAGCACATCCGCGCCGCCGACGTTCTCATCTTTATAGAGAACCTTCTGAAACGTCTTTCCCCCATCAGTTGAACGAAAAATCCCGCGCTCTTCATTTGGACCGTAAGGGTGCCCCGCGACCGCTACCAGCAACCGATTCGGATCGCGAGGGTCAACAGCTATCTGCGGAATCTGTTGACCATCTCGCAGGCCAAGATGCGTCCAACTCCGCCCGGCATCGGTGGACTTGTAGATACCGTCCCCGACCGAAAGATCGGGACGTTGCAAGCCCTCTCCGCTTCCGACATAAATAATATTTGAATCTGAAGGCGCCACCGCGATGCACCCAACGGAGCCGGTCGGTTGATCGTCGAAGATTGGCTTCCAGGTGACCCCATAGTCATCCGTCTTCCAAACGCCGCCGTTCACCTGGGCCATATAGAAAACGTTTGGTGTTGAAGGCACGCCGGCGATGGCGCGCACTCGGCCGCCACGAAAGGGACCGATGTTGCGCCAATGAAGTGACTTGAAGAGATCGGCACTGAACTGCTGCGCAAAAACCGGACTGGCGGCGGCGATCATCAACGCGAGCATGCAGCTCGACAGCAAGCGCGAACGCGTCAAGACAGAGAAGTAGTTTTTCATTTAAGAGTACTCGTAGATTGGGATTGGTTTTCGGACTGTCAGGCGCTGAATAGTATCGCCATCGTCTGGTCTAAGTCGAACCCGGACGTAAGCCGGGGCAGTAGCCCGACAGTTTTGGAGGCCTTTCAGGCACAGTGGCTCAGACGCGCGAGCAGGTTATTGTGGCAGTTAGCGGAGCCCTCCATAACTGTCGGGTACTGCCCCAATCCAACCATTTCGTTCATTCGCGCCGCAGATAGTTAATCCTGCGTCGGATCGATGCAACTTAATTATCATCCACACGTTGAAATCGTAATTTCGTTGCGTCAATAGATTCACGGCCGTCGCATCAAGAATTCATTTCTGCAACAGAAGTTTGACGCTCGCTTCTCGCAGTGACCAGGGCGTCCGGTTTGCAAGATTGAAGGCGAACAATCGCTCATAGCGAAGAGCGAAAGGGGGAGAAGAAATGAGAAAACTACTTTTGTCGATACTGTTAGCGGCTTCCTTTGGTTTTGTGGGTTTAGGGACTGAGGCAAAGGCCAAAACGGCAGCCGCAGTTGCCACACCACAAATCCGTGTCCAAATGGGTCAGCGAAATCGACGCTGGCGAAATCGGGAGTGGCGCCGGTATAGGTACGGCAGAACCTATGTGCAAACTCGTCTGGTGCATCGCGGATATGCGACCTACCGCGAGACCTATAGAATCCGCCAGTTTCCAAACGGCGAAACTTCTACGACTCTCATTAGCCGTGTAAGAGTCGCTTAATCAATCCCCAGACGCGGGCCAAAGGCTCGCAGCAAAGACCGGCATTGTCAGCGTGGCGTTGGCAATGCCGGTCTTTTTTGTTTTGGAGTGCGCTAACCTCTCACCGCTTTAGTCCCTCGCGACCGGTCGCGACGCCGCAGGCGACAGGTCGCCAGCGACCAAAGCGCCGACCGGTCGGCGCACTCCAAAAAATTACCCTTTACTGCAACTGAACAACCTCCGGCTGCATGGTGTTCCGAGAATGCCATTATCCGCGTAAACTTGGTTGATGACGTCACGGTCCAATAGCAGCGTCGTCAGGTCCCGGCCCTATTGGCTGCTGATCGCCGCCGCGACTCTGGTTCCGGCGCTGCTGAATGCGTCTACAACTTATCTAAACACACGCTTCCTTCGTGGCAGCGCCGACTGGAGAGCTGTCGCCTTCGCCGCAATCTTATGGCTTGCCTTCGGTGCGCTTACACCGATCCCTTATGTACTGGCTCGTCGTTATCCCATAAGCCGCGAAAAAAATTTTGCTTCAATTGTGGTTCATCTCGGCGGCGCGCTTGCGTTGTGCTTTGCCTGGACCTCAGCTGGGGTCTTGCTGGCTCTACCTTTAAACCGTCGACCGCCTCAGGAAGCTTTTCTGCGCTATTACCTTAGTTGGACTCTGGCAAATCTACCGTGGTCAGTCTTCTTGTACTTTACCGTGCTCGGTTCAATCTTTGCCTTTACTTACTATCGCGAAGCGCGCGAACGCGAGTCGCAGCAGGCGCGGCTCGCGGCGCAACTTGCCGAAGCCAGGTTAGGCGCGCTGCGCATGCAGCTTAATCCTCATTTTCTTTTCAACAGTCTCAATGCAATCACGGTCCTGGTGCGCGACCAAAAGACGCGCGACGCTTCACGAATGCTTGAGCTACTCAGCGGCGTCCTGCGTCAGGTATTACAAAACGAAAAGCGGCAGGAGGTGACGCTGGAGGATGAGCTCCGCTTTACCGAGCAGTATTTAGCAATCGAGCAGGTCCGTTTTTCCGATCGACTGCAGGTGCATTGGCAAATTGAACCTGACCTACGCGACGCACTGGTGCCGGAGTTTATTCTGCAGCCCCTCGTAGAAAACGCTATCCGTCATGGCGTTGCGAAGCACAGCGAAGCAGGCCTTATCGAGATTACGGTGCGAGGGGCGAATGGTGATCTCGTGCTGACCGTGGCGGACAATGGTCCGGGCTATCAACCAACATCGAATGCCGGAGTCGGAATTTCAAACACTCGCGCGCGCCTGAAAACACTGTTTGGTGACGCCGGGCAACTTGAAATACACAATGGCGCGGGCAGCGGCACAATGGCCATGGTGCGGTTTCCTATGAAGAGGTAATCGATGCACAAAATCCGGGCCATCATCGCTGACGACGAACCGCTGGCACGCCGCGGTGTTCGCCAGCTGCTCAATCCGCATCGTGACGTAGAGGTTGTGGCCGAGACTCGAAATGGATGCGAGACTGTACGAGCCTTGCGCGAGCTAAAACCGGAGCTTGTTTTTCTCGATGTGCAAATGCCCGAGTTGGACGGTTTCGATGTGCTGCGTGAAATCGGCCCGATGCACATGCCTGCCGTTATCTTCGTGACCGCGTTTGACGAATTCGCCGTGCAGGCGTTCGACGCCCACGCGCTCGACTATCTGGTTAAGCCGCTGCAGGAAGCACGCTTTGCAGTTGCGCTCGAACGCGTTCGCGAGCGGCTACGGTCAGCCAAAGCTGTAGACCTATCACGCAAACTGTCGGCGTTGTTGGCGGCACGCGAAAAGGAACGCGCCAGGCAGCGAATTCGGGTGTCGACCTCGACTGGAGATCTCATAATTGATGCTGATGAAATCGACTGGATCGAGGCAGACGATTATTATGCGGCAATCCATGCGCGGCAGGGACGCCATCTTATTCGCGAGTCACTTGCCTCTCTCGAAAAGCGTCTTGATCAACCTCGCTTCACGCGAGTCCATCGCTCGGCAATAGTCAACCTCGATCGCGTCGGCGAACTTCGTAACAAGGACGGCGAGACGATGCTGGTACTGCGTAATGGACTACATGTGCCGGTAAGCAGAAGACGGCGCGCGCGGTTGGCCCGGCTGCTGCGACATCTAAAGGATTGACCATTCCCTGCTCCCTTCCTACCGTCGCCTGACTAATTCTTGTCACTGTCCTTACGCACAGCACAATGTGTATCAAGTGATTTGCTGGGACCGCGGGCGTCCCGCCCGCAATGAGCGCGAAGCGCGAAAGAATTTGGTACTACAAAAACATGCGCGGAGGTGGCGCGTTTGCGGGCGGGACGCCCGCGGTCCCAGCAAATCACTTGAATGGAAACACGGGCGTCATCAACCAGCGAAGGAGACAAGTCATGATTTCGTCAAGAACCTTCATGTGGGTGATTTGGTTAGCTTTGTTCCTGAGCGGATCCTGCTTTGGGCCGCGGATGTTTGCCCATCAATCCGGTCAACCGCCCCGTAGCGATCAGGTTTGGACGGTTCTGTCCTTCGACGGTAGAGCCGATGGTCGCGACTCATCTTTGGCTGATGCTGCATTGCTTGGCTATCGTTACGACAAACAACAAGACCTCTTATGGTTTCGAGTCAGTCTCTATGGAGCGCCTAATGCCGAAGGATTCGGTGTCAATATCATGCTCGACACTGGTGCGGATGACGCAGCCAAGATGAATTGGTGGGGCGCAAACAAAGCTTTCAGATTCGACAAGCTTGTCACTGCCTGGGTAACGCGAAGCGATAATGGCTTTCAAGGAACCATTGGAGTCGGCGACGCGGCCGGAGCCCAGGCGAAGCAATTCAACAATCTGCACCAGAATGATCTGCAAATTCGAGTTGAAGGCGATTCCATCATAATCGGAGTGAAGCGCACGGACCTTACCGACAAATTGCAGCTGAAGTTCGTTGCTGCAGTTGGTTCAAATCAGCGCTGGAACGACGACATTCCCAATGTCGGATCTGCTTCTATTGATCTCTCCACAGAGAAACCAAGAGCCGGATTGCTAGAGATTGACGTCAGCCGCAACAATCTCGAATTACCTGCCGGCTATACGACGCTTCCGGATGACCAGCCGCCGCAGATCACAAAAAAAGGCCGCGGCAAGCAAAGATTGATTCTCGTTCCCGGCATGTATTCAGGAGCAAGATCGTTCGATGGTTTCATCGCACGAAATCAAGCGCGCTATAGAATTTATCTTCTTACGCCGCCGGGACTAAACGGCACCGCCGCCCGCTCGATGCCCGCCGCCGGGTCCAGCTTCAGTGAAATGACCTGGACCCGCCATCTCGAGCAAGACATTCTTGGTTTGATCCGTAAACAAAAAATGCGCAAACCTGTGATCGTTGCGGAGCGCCATCCGGGGGCACAAGCAGCGATTGAACTTGCCGTGCAACACCCCAACGAGATCGGCGGCGTGGTCCTGGTCGGCACCGACCTGGTGCGATTCCTCCCTGCTCCGAAAGATCCGACAAGAAAGATTCCCGCCACCTTTCCGGAGCGCGTAGTTTCGATTGACGGCGGTTGGGCGGCAAAGTGGTTTAAGTATGTAACCCCGGAAACGTGGCGCAGCGGTGATCTGGCGCCGGCGCTGCTTAGCGTCGAGCCTTCGAGGGCCCAGCTGGCATGGGACCAACTTGAGTCCGCTCCCCTCGAAATCAAGATACGTTATCTGTGTGAGTTCTGGGCTTCGGATGTCACCCGCAGTTTTGACAAACTTCAAGTGCCAGTTTTGGCCCTGGTACCCGGCTTCGACGAAAAATTCCTGGCCAATCCTGCCAATGGATTCGCGAAATCAGCCTTTCTGGACTCGTGGGAGATTCTTGTTCCGAAACATCCCAAACTCGAGTTGGTAAAGATTCCAGACTCGCGCATGCTCGTTCTCGACGATCAGCCAAAACTGGCGGATGATGCTATCGCTAGATTTATCGGACAGCTGGATCACACCAAACAGAAATAGATTTTGGAGTGCGCCGACCTGTCGGCGCTTTTGTCGCTGGCGACCTGTCGCCAGCAGCGTCGCGACAGGTCGCGACGGACGAAAGCGGTGACAGGTCACCGCACTCCAAACTCGAACGTCTTCGCCATGTGGACTTGCTCGATAAACGACGTAAATCCAGCATCAATCAACATCCCCAGCAAGGCTTCATTCGACTTACTGAAGTTGTAGGTAGAGCGCGTGCACTCTAACTCCAAAGGAGCGTAGAGAGTCTGTAGAGCACAGCTAATAATTGCTTTTGCATCAGCGCCTGGCGTCGCTACACATTGATGTAGCGCAATCTCCATGATCCTTTCCTGCTCGTCGCGCATCCTATTGTAAAGCGCATATCCAACGGCGGAGCCCGCTTCATCTGACACGACAAGCGCATTCCCATGGTGGCGAATGAGACTCTGCCAGTGTCCCTGCCAGGGCGCCGATTCCTGATAGAAATCAAGCTGTCCAACCAGGTAGGGCGCAACCTCCGCGGCGATATACTTCTGACTATTCGGTCGACGAAGCGCTCGTTCCTTCAACTCACCTTCGTGGTTGAAAAATACGAGGCCATCGACGACTTCATAACCGAATTGCCGGTAAAGAGAAATTGCCGGTTCGTTCTCGCTTATGGCTTCCAGTGTGGCGATCTGAATCGCGCTTTCCTGATAAAGATCGACTGTAGCTTGCATTAAGGCTTTGCCCACGCCGCGCCCGCGAAACTGCGGACTAACTCCTGTCCCGCCGTTCCAAGCCACTCTCGGCCCAGCGTTGGTCCTGAATCCGTTGAGAAGAAAACCCGCCGGCTTTCCGTCGCAGAACGCCATCAGCGAAAACTCGGGTGACAAACCCTCGCGTTGCAGTCGGGAGAGATAGCGATCCAGAGACAGTGTCATATCGACGAAGTAACCTTGAAATCCTTCGTTCCACGCCCGCACGGCCTCATCAAATGAGCACGCGCTCAAACGACGAATTTCCAATTTGGTAACGTTACTGGAGGTTGGCATGACGCTTTCAGTTCAGGACAATTTAACCTCGCGCAGCCGTCGCTCGAGGAAACGACGTTCACTTTCGTTCGTGACCAGCTGCAGTGCTCGCTCGTAGCTCTCTGCCGCTTCCCTTCTCGATCCCATACGGCGCAGCAGATCAGCGCGCGCGGCATGCAGCAGATGATATTCGTCGAGTTCTGAAGCGAGTAAATCGATTAACGCCAAACCAATCTCGGGTCCCTCCGCCATTGCGACCGCCACCGCGCGATTGAGTGAAACGATCGGCGAAGGTTGCAGATCCTCGAGGAGGTCATAGAGACGCACAATCTCGCGCCAGTTTGTATCCTCGGCTCGTGCCGCTTTGCAATGTTCCGCCGCTATCGCTGCCTGAATCGCAAACGAACCGGGCTGAACTTTGATTGCCTCTCTAACCAGCGGCAGGGCCTCAGCGATCTGCGTTTGATTCCAAAGGCTGCGATCCTGATCTTCCAGGACGACGAGATCGCCGGCCCCGTCCAATCGCGCTTCGCGCCGTGAATCATGTAGCAACATGAGTGCGACCAGACCAGTCACTTCTCCGGGCACTTCCGGCGTCATCAACATTCCGACCAGACGTCCCAGCCGGATTGCCTCGTTACAGAGATCGGCTCGCACCAACGGTTCGCCTCGGGTTGCAACGTAGCCCTCGTTGAAGACGAGATAGATTACGGTCAGCACTGCGTCGAGCCGGGCGGGCAGATCATTAGTGTCGGGAACTTTGTACGGAATCCCGGCGTCGCGAATCTTTCGCTTGGCGCGAACCAGTCGCTGCGCCATGGTCGTAGCAGGAACCAGAAACGCGCGTGCGATTTCGTCGGTTTCGAGACCGCCCAGAGTGCGCAGCGTCAGTGCTACCTGTGCTTCCGGCGCCAGCGCGGGGTGACAACAGGTGAAGATCAAACGTAAGCGATCGTCAGGAATCTCATCGGTGTCATAATTGGGCTCTGTTACCGTGGCAATCAATCCCGATTCCGCATACGATTCAAGCTTTTCCTTGAACCTTGTCCGGCGGCGCAGGCGGTCGATCGCTTTAAACTTTGCCGTCTGCACGATCCAGGCGCGTGGAAACTCGGGGATGCCGTCAGTGCGCCACTGGTCTACAGCGGCCACAAATGCCTCCTGTGCGGCCTCTTCAGCCAATTCGAAGTCGCCGAAATGACCGATGAGAGTGGCAACAATCCGACCCCAGTCGGAGTGGTAAACTGCATCTACCGCGGCATTGGCATTGGGAAGCATGGTTGGTTAGTCCCGCTCAGACCGGGTTAGCAATCTGGCATTCCGGTTCGGATCGCGGGTGGCGGACATCTTTCAACCCTCGGTAATAAACGATAATAAAGTTTTTTTCGTTGAAGTGTCGATCCAGACACTCCCCGTTCGATTCACTGTTGGAGGAGCACAGATGAAATACATGTTGCTGGTTTATCTCGACGAGCAGGTGCTGAGCGACGAAGAGCGCGAGCATTGTTACGCAGAGTCTGCGCAACTTACGCAGGAACTCCATGCCAGGGGCCAGTATTTAGGCGCCAGCCCATTACACCCGGTCGCAACCGCAACCAGTGTACGGGTGCGCGACGGCAGGCGCGTGGTTACCGATGGGCCTTTCGCTGAGACGCGCGAACAACTTGGCGGCTTCTACATCGTCGAGGCCAGGGACCTTAATGAAGCACTCGATATCGCCGAACGTATTCCGCCGGCGAAATTTGGCACCATCGAAGTTCGGCCAGTGATGGAGATTGCAGGCCTGCCCGGCCAGTCGTCCGAATGATCCTTTGAAAAAACTTTTTGGTAGGTGTCGATCTAAACCTTCGTCGTTCGATTTACTGTTGAGGGAAGACATGAAATACTTATTACTGGTCCACCATAACGAGGAAGTCCTGGGCAGTCTAAGCAAGACAGACTTGCAGCAAATGCGCGAGGAATCGGTGCGACTCGCAAACGATATTAATGTGACCGGCAACTATCTGGACGCCGCGCCCGCTGCAACCTGTTTCGACTGCGGTTAGCCTGCGCGTACGCGAAGGTAAGCGCCTGGTAACTGATGGGCCATTTGCGGAGACGCGCGAACAACTCGGTGGCTACTTCTTCATCGACGCCGGCGATCTGGACCAGGCACTCGACATCGCTGCACGGATTCCCGGAGCGCGCATTGGCACAGTAGAAATTCGGCCAGTGATGGAGATTGAAGGACTGCCAATTGAAATGTAAAGGAAAAGATTGGTAAACGTGCGGATTGCCTGACATTAGTTCGCAATAATAAAAACCACTTCCGGGATCGACCGTCTAAGCTGACAGAGCCCGGACAAAATAAAAAGGAGAAAAGAAGATGCGATTCATGGTTATCGTAAAGGCAGACAAAGAGTCGGAAGCAGGCGTAATGCCCAGCGAAAAGTTGCTGACTGATATGGGAAAGTTCAATGAGGAGTTAGTGAAGGCCGGCGTGATGCTGGCTGGGGAGGGACTCCACCCGTCGTCGAAAGGTGTGCGAGTAAAGTTCTCAGACGGCAAGCAGACCGTGATCGAGGGGCCATTCGCGGAGACGAAAGAGTTGGTCGCAGGCTTCTGGCTATGGCAGGTGAAGTCTTTGGATGAAGCAATCGAATGGCTGAAGAAGCACCCTTCGAAGGAACTGAAGTCGAAATTCGCCAGGTCTTCGAGGCCGCGGATTTCGGAGACGAGTTCACGCCGGAACTCAGGGAGCAGGAGGAGCGACTCCGCGCACAAGTGGCTGCGAAACAATAATCCGAGCCGGATCCACGAAATCACACAAAACTCAATTAGAAAAGTTCGTGTTAGTTCGTACGCTTTCGTGGATCCTGTTTGAACAGATGCCATCAACGACATAAAAAGGAAGGGACCAAAAATGAAAGCGATTGACTCACTACTGA
>CAWEIN010000002.1:0-191195 GCA_963809065.1 Blastocatellia bacterium | reverse complement strand
AACAAATCCTGACGCTGGGATTGGTAACTGGGCACTTGTTGATGAAGGGTTTGCTACGCGGGTTTCGCCTGGAGTCTACCGCTTGAATCAAACCCTTTAGTTGTCGATCCGGATTTCCTAAATTTGTGGTTTAGTTCTGCTTTGGCAGTCGGTCAGGAATTTCAATTGCTGGCCCATTATCGATCTCGCGTAGCGCAGCCTCTTCCAGGCTTGCCATTTCGAGTGCCAGGGGAAAATGTTCTTGTGAAGCTTCCAGGCGCCGAAGCATTAGGTCAGTTTCTGTCTGGCTCAAGCTGCGATTTGCCGCTGCCTCGATGGTTTGCAAACGTGCTTTGGTTTCCGACAATCGAACTGTGGCTTCTTTGCGAAGCTCATCCGAACGTTGGCGGTCTGATAACAGATCGGTGAGGAGCTTTGTAGTGTCGACGCCGCGTATATTGCGCGTGCGATTGATTTGTCTCTCGACCCTTAGGGTTTCTCCGCGTGCTCTCGCAATAATCCTGGTGGCAGTGAGTCGGGCCGCCAGCGTTTCGCAATAGGCATCCGCTAAAAGAGGGTTCTTCTGCTTAAGCTCTGCCCACGTCTTTCGCTCCTCAGAAGACAGTTCTGAAGTAAACCAGGGTACTTCCGCTGCAGTAATCCCATCGGAAGCAAGCCGGTCGCGAAAGCGACTCTGCCAACGTCGACGGTAGAACAAAAGTGTAAATAGAACGATTAGGCCGACAACTAAACCGAGGCCCAGAGAAACAAAGGAGAACAACAGATATATAGCGGCGGCTTCGGTGGTACCAGCTGCCAGAAACAAAAGCAGGAATACAATCGGGGCTGGAAGACTGACCATCAAGAACGACAGCCAGGGGGCCCAGCTCCACAAGTGTCTCATTCGTTCGTCGGCCGTTCCTGATTTCCCTGGTGTTTTCTGAAGCATAGTAATTGGGTACTTGCTGGAACTGATTTGCGATTTTAGCCGTTGTGCATTAGGTTCACCAGCCTATCCGTGTTTTAGCATAGTTTTAATAAGTGCTCGCGATTCGTTTCAAGCCATCAACGAAACGCGTCCGCTCAGCAAGCGCTGACGTCCAGATGCTTGTATAATGCGGCTCAGTTGACCGAGGTTAATAGGAGCAGATATGAGGCCAGTCCTAACACAAAGACCAGTTGCCGGCATCTTCGCTGCGTTTCTTTCGCTGCTCGTCGTGGGAAGCAGCAGTGCTTCAGCACAATCGGCTGGAGACACGAATACGCTGAGGTCTTCAGGAAATCCAGCCAGACCCGTAATTATACCGCTGACGATTCGCGTGAAGGGACAGGTGGCACAAAGCGAGCTGGAATTGCAATCCGTTGATTTGACCGTCAATGAAGATGGCGATTCGCAAACGATCCTGTCTATTCGAGCAATGGGTACCAGTTCCCCAATCAATCTGATGGTGCTCATCCAGGACGACGTTGTGTCTTCGATTGGACTTGAAACTAAATCGCTCGCCGAGTTTATACGCCGGCTGCCACGAGGCTCGCGAGTCTCAGTTGGGTATTTGCGTACGGGCAGTTTGCAAGTACGCCAGAAATTCACCAGTGATCTTGAGAAAGCGGCCAAGTCTTTGCGAGGACCGATGGGCGTAGCCAGCGTCGCACCGTATAACCCTTATGTTGAGGTGATCGAAGCTGCGAAGCGGTTTGACGCGCAACCAGCGGGTCGACGCGCAATCCTCCTGGTATCCGATGGCTTGGATGTGTCGCGTGGAGTTGACTCGAGCAGTCCTGGGCAGAGTTCGGACTTGCAGCGTGCGATTACGGAAGCACAACGAAGAAGTATCGCAATCTACTCTTTCTATGCGCCAACTATGTTAACTGGCACAGGGGGGAACCTGGTTGGCAATGCGCAGAGTTCGTTACAACGATTGTCGGACGAAACCGGTGGCCGCGCGTTTTTTCAGGGCTTCGGTGCGCCGACCAGCTTCGACCCGTTCATAAAAGAAGTCAACGCATCCCTCGATCGACAGATCGCTCTGACTTACCTTTCTACTCACCTCAAGAAGGGCTTCCACCGGGTTAAAATCACTTCGTCTACTCCTGGCGTGGAAATCCATTATCCTGCTGGATATCGACGTTGAGCAGGGAAGTGGACTTATTTTGAAGTTTACTGAACGGTTGTTGGCAGCAGGGAACCGCGCCGGTCGGTGGCGATAGCCCAACCATCCGCAAGACTGCCAATCATTCCGTGAAAATGAATCTCTGCGCCCGACAGAACTACGACAACATCGCCAGCATGATACTGAGGATCGGTTAACTGAAACCGCACAACAGTGGCCTGACCGTTTGCCTGCTCGATCGTTTCATAGGTGAATTCGTCTGCATCGACACAATAGGTTTGAGAATTGTTAGCGGTTCTTTGCTCGTCTGGCACGTGGACTCCTTCTGAGAATCTAAAAAAAGAGCGGGACTGATCTTGTTCAGTTACTCGGGTGAAATTGATTTCAGTTGGCATTATTTCCTAAAGTGGAGCATTCGGCAAACTGGCATGTAAATCGGTAAATCATGAAAGGCTGCGGAAGACGCGGAGAAGAGTATGAATCTTGACTATTTCATAGATAGGTTTTCTAAGAACCGCTCAGTGTTTGAGGGTCTAGTGAGGGGGTTGAGTTTAGAACAGGCTAGATGGAAACCATCGCCCGATAAGTGGTCAATGCTGGAGGTAGTAAATCATCTTTACGATGAGGAAAGGGAAGACTTCCGACAACGCGTTGAGCTAGTGCTAACCGATCCCACGCAACCCTGGCCCCCTATTGATCCACGCACGTGGGTGACCGCGCGCGGCTACAATGATAGAGAAGTGGACCTCTCACTTGATAATTTCTTGTCCGAACGGGAAACGTCTCTGGCATGGCTGCGAAGCTTATCGGATCCCAACTGGCAGAACAGCAACACAGGACCAAATGGAACACTCACAGCAGGCGACCTCCTCGCTTCGTGGTTGGCCCATGACTTCCTACACATTCGGCAGTTATCACGACTTCACTGGCAGTACGTCGGTGCAATGTCGGATCCTTATCAAACTGCGTACGGCGGGCCCTGGAAAGAATCGTAACGAAATATGGAGAGAACATTCACGCTGGAAGAGAGTGAGCGGTTGAGGTCAGAAACCTGGAAATGCGCGAGATCGTTTCGTCGGGCTTTTCTTCCTGCGGAACATGCCCACAACGCTCAATAACCTCGAGTGTGGAATTTGGAATTAGCTGATGAAGTAGCTGGCCGACTTTCAGCGGGATGACCCTATCCTCTCGTCCCCATAGGATGAACGTTGGAACGTTGATCTTCGAAATTTGCGCGATTAGTTCTTCAGCATTTTCCGGAATGCACTGTCTAATCGTGTGTAGTAATGCATGTCGTCCTCCCCGATTCGCAAGAGGCAAAGCGTAGGCGTCGACCTGTTCCTTAGTTATCCGTGTCCTCTCGTAATAGCACATGCGCAAGGTCATTAGGGCCGCAAGCTTGCTGGGTGCCAGGTAAATAATGGCTGTGCCTAGAGGTGATCTGAGAAGCTTGAGGTGTGGCGGCAGATTTCCCTTATCTCCCGCGCTGTCGATCAAGATCAACTTCGACACTCGATCAGACTGTTGTTTCCGAAGTCGTATCGCGACCAGCATCGCAATTGCACCGCCAAGCGAGTTTCCGACTAAGGTAAGATTCGTCAGATTCTCCTCAAGAATCAGTCTGTAGATATCCTCCACTTTCTCTTCGGTCGAGTAATGCGCGTCGAGAGGCTTCGGCGATCTTCCGCAACCCTTGAAATCAACCAGTATCAACTTATTGTGCTGAGAAAACGGCGCGATGAAATGCCGCCAGCTATAGAGATTTGCGCCCAGTCCGTGAAGACACAGGATAGGATCGCCGGCGCCATAGACTTCTCTATAAAGACTAACTGAAGTTGAGGGTTGGCAGTTAGGCATGGTCGATCGGGTGAGGGGTGGGGCGGCTAGTGGGACTCGAACCCACGACCTCTTGATCCACAATCAAGCGTTCTAACCGACTGAACTATAGCCGCCACATTGAGTTATTCAATGCTGGAAAAGAATGCCCCCGGCAGGACTCGAACCTGCGGCCCTCTGCTTAGCATCCAGCATCAGGCTTTCCCTGACCGCCCGCTTGCACCGGGGTTGCTGGCTGGACTATATCTTGGACATCGCAGTCCCGGCCCGTATAGTCTCTGAGGATCCCTCTCCCGTTTCATGCCCGCGAAAGGTTTCCTGCGGATTACCCAATCCTCACGGATTTTTACTCAAGTTTGAGTACCGGAGGCTCTAAGGGCGTCCCCGCATATGGGGCCGTCCACTTAGCGAGTTCCTCTAAACCATTCCTCACTAAGGCTCCAACAAGGCAGATGCTCTATCCGCTGAGCTACAGGGGCACAACATGCCTGGAGCGGCGATGTTAGCATGTAGACGAGTATTAAGGTCAACCTGCTACATGAAGGAGCAAAAAAAGAGATCGCTCAAGGAGCGATCTCTTTTCTGAAGATTGAAAAGCTGACTCAGGCTGCTTGGGTCTGTTCCTGAGTTTCAGCAAAAACTCGGCGGCCGTTCAGAGCGTCATCAATTATCTCTCGAACTGCCGAAGTATCCGGGTTTACGTCCATTCGATCACACGCACGTAAGTGGCGCAAAATGCCTTGCGTGGCAATATCTCGAGTAACGCCAACCAGTTTGGAATAACGCCTGGCCTGAATGTGGTCGATCCTAAGAATTCGTTCGTCAAGCGGTAGATGTCGATCAAAAGTCACGGTTACGTTTTATCCTCCAGAACCGCGTGTTGCGGTCATTTTTAGTGCACAATGTTAGATGCCTCAGATAGCCCTGAGGATGCAGATCCGTTGCATTTCGGAACAATTTCGAGTCCCTGAAAATGCGCAGGCTCTGTCAGCAATTATTTAGGGGATTAGCAAAACAGAGGATTATAGCGGAGGATGACTCAGAATGCAAAAAGTTTTTATTGATGCGGGTTGCACAGACTCGGAGGTCCTCTGAAATCTCGCACCCTCATTAAATAAGCCGAGGGCACTTGCCTTTGGGCGAAGCCGGTCACCTACTCAAAACCCAGACATTGAGAAGTTTTCCATGGAAAAACGTAAGCGCCGCCCAATGTTCACTCCAAGGTGAACTTACGGACGGCGCCTGCGGGCATTTAATTGGAAGGCCTGTTTACATTATTTCTTAGGTAACACCGAATCTTTCATGCCTTTGCCAACACGGAACTTGAGCGTCGTTTTGGCGGGGATTTGTATCGTTTCCCCAGTAGCGGGGTTCCTTCCCTCGCGCGCTTTTCTTTCGGACTTTACAAGCTTGCCGAAGCCCGGAAGTACGAATTCTCCATTACTCTTAACTTCACTTGAGGCAAGGTTGTAGAGTTCGTCGAAGAATTCTTTGACTTGTCCCCGCTTCATTCCCGTTTTGTCAGCAAAATGATTGAAGACTTCCGACTGAGTCATGCGCTTTCTACCTGTAGCGGCTTTAGTCGCCATAATCTGGTGTAACACCTCCGATGAGACTTAATTGAAAAGCTTTTCATGCATTCCTATATCACACTCAAGCAGCAAAGTCTCGATAAAATCTCGCTTTTTGGCGGTTTTTTGCGAAAAGTTGCCTTCTTTGGCCTCTCAACTCTTTTAAGATAGCGACAATAGTGAAATTGGGGGTGGCGCACTGGTCAATTCCCGATAATTGTCGTCGGGCGAGAGGATTCCAACCTTCGACATCTCGGGCCCGAACCAACGTGCCAGCAAAAGTGTAAGTTCTTGCATTTTCTGAAGTTGCAGCCACCATGAATCTCTTAGGTCCGCTCGAAGGATGACCAAGTGCCGTTACCTCGATTTGTCCAAATTTCCCAATTTCTCAATACATTGAATTGTTCGGAGCTGTAGAATAAGCGCAAAATTGTGTGGATAGCTCGGCGAATTGAGCGCTAAGCACGCGGAAAGCGTGCCATGAGGAGATGGTGTGCTTTTTTTACTGTGTTTCATTGGTAACGGGAATGGAGGTTTTATGAATCAACAGGGATCGTGGGAAACGTCGCGCGAGAGTGGCTCGGATGTAAAAGCGGGTCGAAGCTTTGTTGCCGGTCTTTGGGGTGTTCGATATCAGGTGAAGGACGTCAGCCGTTCCATAACATTCTATACAAGCCAACTTGGTTTCAAAATGGATCAACAAAACCTGCCCGCTTTCGGTCAGGTCTCCGTCGAGAATCTCAAACTTATCCTTAGAGGTGCCGGAGCATAGGGTTCTCGTCCGATGCCGGATGGCTGTCAGCAGGAGCCTGGCGGATGGAACCGAGTTATGCTTCAAGTGTCTGACCTTCCCGGCAGGATTGAGGTTGAAAAAGGCCGGGCTGCATTTTCGGAATGAAATGGAATCAGGTCCCGGTGGCTAACAAATCCTATTAGAAGATCCGGACGGTAATCCGATTGAGCTTTTCGAGCCGGCTCGATAGTCCAGTGATTATTCTGGACGGGGCTTCGTTATACGGTCGACATGTTTCCTCGTGAGATCAGGAAGTAACTTAGCTTTTGGCCAACGGCCTTCAACACACTTGTAAATTGCACCGCAGGGCATGAAGGAGAGTTTTGTTCGGAATACTGCGCTGAGACACCGGGAGTAATCCCGGTCATTTCCATGGGCCATCCAGAGTGTCTTAACCTGACACCTCAGACTAGCGAGCCGGTTGAACCCGATAGGCGCGACAATCTTTGGGAACCCCTAGTAAGCTCATCAAACAGAATGACGAAAGGGCGAACAAAGGATGAGCAAGCTCGATTTCTTCTGTAACCTGGCCGAAATAACAACCGCCTTTCCGCATTTCTGGGAGCATACGGTCGGTAGCGACCATGCGCCTGTTGCATTGCGTGCTGATTGGCAACGCCAATTGCAGCTCTGTCACAGTGAATTAGGCTTCCGGTACGTCCGCTTTCATGGTCTGTTGTCGGACTATATGGGAACGGTTGTTCAGGATAAGGACAAGCTGATGTATTCATTCTTCAATACCGACCAGGTCTTTGATTTTCTTCTTTCGATTGGAATGAAGCCTTTCGTGGAACTGAGTTTCATGCCGAAGGCGCTCGCGTCTGGGAACAAAACCGTTTTTAGTTACAAAGCGAATGTGACGCCACCCCGAGATTACAGGCGGTGGGCTAATCTGATAAACCGCTTGGTTTCTCACTGGGTTGATCGTTATGGGCGGGCGGAAGTGCGTGAATGGTTTTTTGAAGTTTGGAATGAGCCAAACCTACGATCGTTTTGGACTGGCACGCAGAGCGATTACTTCAAGCTCTATCGCTACACTGCCGAAGCCATCAAAAAGATCGACGCGTCGTTTCGGGTTGGTGGTCCTGCCACGGCAAAGAGCGACTGGATAGAAGGTTTTGTTGACTTCTGCGAAAGAAACAAAGTACCCGCCGATTTCATCAGTACGCATCAATATCCAACCGATGGTTTTGAAAGTGATGACGATATTGAGATCCAACTGTTTAAGAGCCAACGGGGGATTATGCGCGAGGCGGCGCAGGACACGCGTCGCTATGCACGCGGCAGGCCTGTTTACTATACAGAATGGAACTCTTCCTCTAATCCTAGAGACCCGCTCCACGATGATTCTTACGCTGCGGCGTTTGCCGTCTCGACCATAATGGAAGCGAGGGGTCTGGTTGAAGGTTACAGCTTCTGGACCTTCTCAGACATTTTCGGGGAAAACCATTTTCCGTCCATGCCCTTTCACGGCGGCTTCGGTTTGCTCAACCTGCACGGAATTCCGAAGCCAACCTATCGGGCGTTCGAGCTTCTTCATAATATTGGCAGTGAGCAATCGTTGGTGGATGGCCTACATGAAACTGTTGATTGCTCTGTGTTACGAAAAGATTCGACCGCGACGGTTCTACTCACAAACTACGCGACACCGGGCCATTCGATTGAGACCGAACAGGTTAAAGTGAGGCTGGATAATGCGCATAGGCCCAAGAACGCATACATCCAGCGCATCGATGCCGAGCACGCGAATCCCAAGGCCGTATGGCTGAACATGGGTCAGCCGGAATATTTAACTGCGGCGGATGTCGAGCGGTTGCAAGAAGCATCGCGTCTCGTGAAAGAACGACAACCTTTCAGCTATAAACACGGAGCAGTTCTCCTGGAGATGGATCTGCCCTCACACGCAGTTGCTGCAATTACAGTGGAGTTTCTGTCGGATCAAAAATAGTTATTCAACATGAAGGTACTAGAGCCATCACTTAGTTACCAGGAACTAGCGCAGCTTGAGCGCGATACTTTCAAGTACTTCGTGGAGGAGATGAACCTTGAAAACGGACTGATCCCGGATAACACCAAGCAGGGAGCGCCGTGTTCTATCGCTGTCGTTGGGTTCGCGCTCACTGCTTATCCAATTGCTGTCGAACGTGGCTACTTGCCACGCACTGAGGCCATCAAACGTAGTCTGCTTCATTTGCGATTTTTTCATGATGGCCCTCAAAGCGGCGGATTACAGGAGATTTCCCACAAAGGCTTTTATTACCACTTCCTGGATATGAAGTCGGGAAAGCGCGTCTGGAAATCTGAAGCCTCAACGATTGACACGACATATCTCCTCGCTGGGGCGCTTACGTCGGCAATGTTCTTTGACCGCGATACAAAAGCAGAACGTGAAATTCGCACTCTCGCTGAAGCACTTTACGCCCGCGCTGACTGGCGATGGGCGCAGAATGGCGGCCTTACAGTCACGCACGGGTGGAAACCAGAGAGGGGATTTATCAAGTATCGCTGGACCGGATACAGCGAAGCAATGATCTTATATGTTCTTGGTCTGGCATCTCCTACTTTCCCGTTGCCAGAGGAGAGTTTTCGTGCATGGACCGAAACGTACAAATGGAAGAAGCTTTATGGACATGAATTTCTTTACGGCGGACCGCTATTCATGCACCACCTCTCACACCTGTGGATAGATTTTCGTGGCATCCAGGATGAGTACATGAAGGGCAAGTCAATCGATTATTTTGAGAACAGCCGCCGCGCCATTTATGCACAACAGGCGTATGCCATGCGTAATCCGAAAAAGTTAGTGGGCTACGATCGTTATTGTTGGGGAATCACTGCGAGCGATGGTCCCGGCCCTGCTGTTCGAAAGATCCAAGGACGAACTCTACGTTTCTACGATTACATTGCGCGCTCAATTCCTTATGGTCCTGATGACGGCACGCTTGCGCCCTGGGCCGTAGCTGGGTCGTTACCGTTCGCTCCTGAAGTGGTGCTTCCGTCTCTCAAGCGCATTAATCAGAATTATCCGGAGATGACGAGCAAGTACGGATTTAAGTGCAGCTACAACCCAACTTTTACTTCTAGTGGCGGTAAGCAAAAAGGCTGGGTGTCCCAGGGATACTATGGTCTTGACCAAGGTCCGATTGTGATGATGATTGAGAACTATCGCTCTGGTTTGCTGTGGCGATTGATGAGGCGATGTCCATACATCGTCAACGGACTGCGCCGCGCCGGATTTAGAGGCGGATGGTTAGGAACCTCAGGTTCGGGCAGCCGTTCGAAATCTTCTTTTGCCAGTCCGATGCAATAAGAGACTTTGAATAAGGCATCTGAGCTAGTTCGCTACAATCGGCGCATTCGGGTTGCGTTACGCCACGCACCACGTCACAAAATGCCAAAAGCCACTCTCTGGAGTGGCCACACTTCTTGAATTCTGGTCACAAATCTCCCGCACGAGATACCAGGATAAGTACGTTCAGTCATACCAACACGGCTTACCTCCTTTCGATTCTTGAGATGACTGGCTCTTTTGCTTTTTGCTGCGATTGACAACTCAAGAATCGAAAGGAGGTAAGCCGTGTTGGTATGACTGAACGTACTTATCCTGGTATCTCGTGCGGGAGATTTGTGACCAGAATTAGAAGTGTGGCCACTCCAGAGAGTGGCTTTTGGCATTTTGTGACGTGGTGCGTGGCGTAACGCAACCCGAATGCGCCGATTGTAGCGAACTAGCTCAGATGCCTTATTCAAAATCTCTTATTGCATCGGACTGGCAAAAGAAGATTTCGAACGGCTGCCCGAACCTGAGGTTCCTAACCATCCGCCTCTAAATCCGGCGCGGCGCAGTCCGTTGACGATATATGGACATTGCCTCATCAATCGCCACAGCAAACCAGAGCGATAGTTCTCAATCATCATCACAATCGGGCCTTGGTCAAGACCATAGTATCCCTGGGACACCCAGCCCTTCTTTGCTTACCGCCACTGATGTAAAAGTTGGGTTTTAGCTGCACTTAAATCCATACTTGCTCGTCATCTCCGGATAATTCTGATTAATGCGCTTTAGAGACGGAAGCACCACTTCGGGAGCAAACGGTAACAGATCCAGCTACGGCCCAGGGCGCAAGCGTGCCGTCATCAGGACCATAAGGAATTGAGCGCGCAATGTAATCGTAAAAACGTAGTTTTCGTCCTTGAATCTTCCGAACTGCAGGGCCCGGGACCATCGCTCGCAGTGATTCCCCAGCAATAACGATCGTAGCCCACTAACTTTTTCGGATTACGCATGGCATACGCCTGTTGTGCGTAAATGGCGCGCCGGCTGTTTTCAAAATAATCGATTGACTTGCCCTCATGTACTCATCCTGGATGCCACGAAAATCTATCCACAGGTGTGAGAGATGATGCATGAATAGCGGGCCGGCGTAAAGAAATTCATGTCCGTAAAGCTTCTTCCATTTGTACGTTTCGGTCCATGCACGATAACTCTCCTCTGGCAACGGGAAAGTCGGCGATGCCAGAGCGAGAATGTATAAGATCATTGCTTCGCTGTATCCGGTCCACGATACTTGATAAATCCCCTCTCTGGTTTCCATCCGTGCGTGACTGTCAGGCCGCCATTCTGCGCCCATTGCCAGTCGGCGCGGGCGTAAAGTGCTTCAGCGAGAGTACGAATTTCACGTTCTTCTTTTGTATCGCGGTCAAAGTACATTGCCGACGTTAGTGCCCCAGCGAGTAGATATGTAGTGTCGATCGTTGAGACTTCAGATTTCCAGACGCGCCTTCCCGTCTTCATATCCAGGAAGTGGTAATAAAAGCCTTTGTGGGAAATCTCCTGTAATCCGCCGCTTTGAGGGCCATCATGAAAAAATCGCAAATGAAGCAGACTACGTTTGATGGCCTCAGTGCGTGGCAGAGTAGCCACGTTCGACAGCAATTGGATAAGCAGTGAGCGCGAACCCAACGACAGCGATAGAACACGGCGCTCCCTGCTTGGTGTTGTCCGGGATGAGTCCGTTTTCAAGGTTCATCTCCTCCACGAAGTACTTGAAAGTATCGCGCTCAAGCTGCGCTAGTTCCTGGTAACTTAGTGATGGCTCTAGTACCTTCATGTTGAATAACTATTTTTGATCCGACAGAAACTCCACTGTAATTGCAGCAACTGCGTGTGAGGGCAGATCCATCTCCAGGAGAACTGCTCCGTGTTTATAGCTGAAAGGTTGTCGTTCTTTCAGAGACGCGATGCTTCTTGCAACCGCTCGACATCCGCCGCAGTTAAATATTCCGGCTGACCCATGTTCAGCCATACGGCCTTGGGATTCGCGTGCTCGGCATCGATCGCTGGATGTATGCGTTCTTGGGCCTATGCGCATTATCCAGCCTCACTTTAACCTGTTCGGTCTCAATCGAATGGCCCGGTGTCGCGTAGTTTGTGAGTAGAACCGTCGCGGTCGAATCTTTTCGTAACACAGAGCAATCAACAGTTTCATGTAGGCCATCCACCAACGATTGCTCACTGCCAATATTATGAAGAAGCTCGAACGCCCGATAGTTAGCTTCGGAATTCCGTGCAGGTTGAGCAAACCGAAGCCGCCGTGAAAGGGCATGGACGGAAAATGGTTTTCCCCGAAAATGTCTGAGAAGGTCCAGAAGCTGTAACCTTCAACCAGAACCCCTCGCTTCCATTATGGTCGAGACGGCAAACGCCGCAGCGTAAGAATCATCGTGGAGCCGGTCTCTAGGATTAGAGGAAGAGTTCCATTCTGTATAGTAAACAGGCCTGCCGCGTGCATAGCGACGCGTGTCCTGCGCCGCCTCGCGCATAATCCCCCGTTGGCTCTTAAACAGTTGGATCTCAATATCGTCATCACTTTCAAAACCATGGTTGGATATTGATGCGTACTGATGAAATCAGCAGGTCTTTTGTTTCTTTCGCAGAAGTCGACAAAACCTTCTATCCAGTCGCTCTTTGCCGTGGCAGGACCACCAACCCGAAACGACGCGTCGATCTTTTTGATGGCTTCGGCAGTGTAGCGATAGAGCTTGAAGTAATCGCTCTGCGTGCCAGTCCAAAACGATCGTAGGTTTGGCTCATTCCAAACTTCAAAAAACCATTCACGCACTTCCGCCCGCCCATAACGATCAACCCAGTGAGAAACCAAGCGGTTTATCAGATTAGCCCACCGCCTGTAATCTCGGGGTGGCGTCACATTCGCTTTGTAACTAAAAACGGTTTTGTTCCCAGACGCGAGCGCCTTTTCGGCATGAAACTCATTGCCACGAAAGGCTTCATTCCAATCGGAAGAAGAAAATCAAAGGCCTGATACGGTATTGAAAATGAATACATCAGCTTGTCCTTATCCTGAACAACCGTTCCCATATAGTCCGACAACAGACCATAAAAGCGGACTAACCGGAAGACCTAATTACTGTGACAGAGCTGCAATTAGCGTTGCCAATCTAGAGCGCAATGCGACAGGCGCATCGTCGCTGCCGACCGTATGCTCCCAGAAATGCGGAAAAGCAGTTTCTTCAGCCAGGTTACAGAAGAAATCGAGCTTGCTCATCCTTTGTTCGCCCTTTCGTCATTCTGTTTGATGAGCTTACTAGGGGTTCCCAAAGATTGTCGCGCCTATCGGGTTCAACCGGCTCGCTAGTCTGAGGTGTCAGGTTAAGACACTCTGGATGGCCCATGGAAATGACCGGGATTACTCCCGGTGTCTCAGCGCAGTATTCCGAACAAAACTCTCCTTCATGCCCTGCGGTGCAATTTACAAGTGTGTTGAAGGCCGTTGGCCAAAAGCTAAGTTACTTCCTGATCTCACGAGGAAACATGTCGACCGTATAACGAAGCCCCGTCCAGAATAATCACTGGACTATCGAGCCGGCTCGAAAAGCTCAATCGGATTACCGTCCGGATCTTCTAATCGGATTTGTTAGCCACCGGGACCTGATTCCATTTCATTCCGAAAATGCAGCCCGGCCTTTTTCAACCTCAATCCTGCCGGGAAGGTCAGACACTTGAAGCATAACTCGGTTCCATCCGCCAGGCTCCTGCTGACAGCCATCCGGCATCGGACGAGAACCCTATGCTCCGGCACCTCTAAGGATAAGTTTGAGATTCTCGACGGAGACCTGACCGAAAGCGGGCAGGTTTTGTTGATCCATTTTGAAACCAAGTTGGCTTGTATAGAATGTTATGGAACGGCTGACGTCCTTCACCTGATATCGAACACCCCAAAGACCGGCAACAAAGCTTCGACCCGCTTTTACATCCGAGCCAATCTCGCGCGACGTTTCCCACGATCCCTGTTGATTCATAAAACCTCCATTCCCGTTACCAATGAAACACAGTAAAAAAAGCACACCATCTCCTCATGGCACGCTTTCCGCGTGCTTAGCGCTCAATTCGCCGAGCTATCCACACAATTTTGCGCTTATTCTACAGCTCCGAACAATTCAATGTATTGAGAAATTGGGAAATTTGGACAAATCGAGGTAACGGCACTTGGTCATCCTTCGAGCGGACCTAAGAGATTCATGGTGGCTGCAACTTCAGAAAATGCAAGAACTTACACTTTTGCTGGCACGTTGGTTCGGGCCCGAGATGTCGAAGGTTGGAATCCTCTCGCCCGACGACAATTATCGGGAATTGACCAGTGCGCCACCCCCAATTTCACTATTGTCGCTATCTTAAAAGAGTTGAGAGGCCAAAGAAGGCAACTTTTCGCAAAAAACCGCCAAAAAGCGAGATTTTGTCGAGACTTTGCTGCTTGAGTGTGATATAGGAATGCATGAAAAGCTTTTCAATTAAGTCTCATCGGAGGTGTTACACCAGATTATGGCGACTAAAGCCGCTACAGGTAGAAAGCGCATGACTCAGTCGGAAGTCTTCAATCATTTTGCTGACAAAACGGGAATGAAGCGGGGACAAGTCAAAGAATTCTTCGACGAACTCTACAACCTTGCCTCAAGTGAAGTTAAGAGTAATGGAGAATTCGTACTTCCGGGCTTCGGCAAGCTTGTAAAGTCCGAAAGAAAAGCGCGCGAGGGAAGGAACCCCGCTACTGGGGAAACGATACAAATCCCCGCCAAAACGACGCTTAAGTTCCGTGTTGGCAAAGGCATGAAAGATTCGGTGTTACCTAAGAAATAATGTAAACAGGCCTTCCAATTAAATGCCCGCAGGCGCCGTCCGTAAGTTCACCTTGGAGTGAACATTGGGCGGCGCTTACGTTTTTCCATGGAAAACTTCTCAATGTCTGGGTTTTGAGTAGGTGACCGGCTTCGCCCAAAGGCAAGTGCCCTCGGCTTATTTAATGAGGGTGCGAGATTTCAGAGGACCTCCGAGTCTGTGCAACCCGCATCAATAAAAACTTTTTGCATTCTGCGTCATCCTCCGCTATAATCCTCTGTTTTGCTAATCCCCTAAATAATTGCTGACAGAGCCTGCGCATTTTCAGGGACTCGAAATTGTTCCGAAATGCAACGGATCTGCATCCTCAGGGCTATCTGAGGCATCTAACATTGTGCACTAAAAATGACCGCAACACGCGGTTCTGGAGGATAAAACGTAACCGTGACTTTTGATCGACATCTACCGCTTGACGAACGAATTCTTAGGATCGACCACATTCAGGCCAGGCGTTATTCCAAACTGGTTGGCGTTACTCGAGATATTGCCACGCAAGGCATTTTGCGCCACTTACGTGCGTGTGATCGAATGGACGTAAACCCGGATACTTCGGCAGTTCGAGAGATAATTGATGACGCTCTGAACGGCCGCCGAGTTTTTGCTGAAACTCAGGATCAGACCCAAGCAGCCTGAGTCAGCTTTTCAATCTTCAGAAAAGAGATCGCTCCTTGAGCGATCTCTTTTTTTGCTCCTTCATGTAACAGGTTGACCTTAATACTCGTCTACATGCTAACATCGCCGCTCCAGGCATGTTGTGCCCCTGTAGCTCAGCGGATAGAGCATCTGCCTTGTTGGAGCCTTAGTGAGGAATGGTTTAGAGGAACTCGCTAAGTGGACGGCCCCATATGCGGGGACGCCCTTAGAGCCTCCGGTACTCAAACTTGAGTAAAAATCCGTGAGGATTGGGTAATCCGCAGGAAACCTTTCGCGGGCATGAAACGGGAGAGGGATCCTCAGAGACTATACGGGCCGGGACTGCGATGTCCAAGATATAGTCCAGCCAGCAACCCCGGTTTAAGCGGGCGGTCAGGGAAAGCCTGATGCTGGATGCTAAGCAGAGGGCCGCAGGTTCGAGTCCTGCCGGGGGCATTCTTTTCCAGCATTGAATAGCACAATGTGGCGGCTATAGTTCAGTCGGTTAGAACGCTTGATTGTGGATCAAGAGGTCGTGGGTTCGAGTCCCACTAGCCGCCCCAAAAGAATCAATGATTTACAGGCGGCCTGCTCAGGCTGCCTTTTTGATTTGTGTGCCTATAGAAGCGTCCTGCGAAAAATCGCGTCTGAACGGAAGAGGTGGCCCTCCGCGAGTGAGATACCGAAGGATTATAAACAAAAGGCACTCTTGACGATATTCCGAGTGCGCCACCCTAAAAGGAGCGTGAGCCTGGTGCGCGCTACGTGGCTAAACAAGCCTGCAAAGGAAAAACTGAATAGCGAAAGCCGCAAGTCCTAACCCAGCAGGAAAGAAAGGGTACCCGCCTACCCCCCCCGATCAACCATGCCTAACTGCCAACCCTCAACTTCAGTTAGTCTTTATAGAGAAGTCTATGGCGCCGGCGATCCTATCCTGTGTCTTCACGGACTGGGCGCAAATCTCTATAGCTGGCGGCATTTCATCGCGCCGTTTTCTCAGCACAATAAGTTGATACTGGTCGATTTCAAAGGTTGCGGAAGATCGCCGAAGCCTCTCGACGTGCATTACTCGACCGAAGAGAAAGTGGAGGATATCTACCGACTGATTCTTGAGGAGAATCTGACGAATCTTACCTTAGTCGGAAACTCGCTTGGCGGTGCAATTGCGATGCTAGTCGCGATACGTCTTCGGAAACAACAGTCTGATCGAGTGTCGAAGTTGATCTTGATCGACAGCGCGGGAGATAAGGGAAATCTGCCGCCACACCTCAAGCTTCTCAGATCACCTCTAGGCACAGCGATTATTTACCTGGCACCCAGCAAGCTTGCGGCCCTAATGACCTTGCGCATGTGCTATTACGAGAGGACACGGATAACTAAGGAACAGGTCGACGCCTACGCTTTGCCTCTTGCGAATCGGGGAGGACGACATGCATTACTACACACGATTAGACAGTGCATTCCGGAAAATGCTGAAGAACTAATCGCGCAAATTTCGAAGATCGACGTTCCAACGTTCATCCTATGGGGACGCGAGGATAGGGTAATCCCGCTGAAAGTCGGCCAGCTACTTCATCAGCTAATTCCAAACTCCACACTCGAGGTTATTGAGCGTTGTGGGCATGTTCCGCAGGAAGAAAAGCCCGACGAAACGATCTCGCGTATTTCCAGGTTCCTGACCTCAACCGCTCACCCTCTTCCAGCGTGAATGTTCTCTCCGATATTTCGTTATGATTCTTTCCAGGGCCCGCCGTACGTAGTTTGATAAGGATCCGACATTGCACCGACGTACTGCCAGTGAAGTCTTGATAACTGCCGAATGTGTAGGAAGTCATGGGCCAACCACGAAGCGAGGAGGTCGCCCGCTGTGAGTGTTCCATTTGGTCCTGTGTTGCTGTTCTGCCAGTTGGGATCCAATAAGCTTCGCAGCCATGCCAGAGACGTTTCCCGTTCGGACAAGAAATTATCAAGTGAGAGGTCCACTTCTCTATCATTGTAGGCGCGCGCGGTCACCCACGTGCGTGGATCAATAGGGGGCCAGGGTTGCGTGGGATCAGTTAGCACTAGCTCAACGCGTTGTCGGAAGTCTTCCCTTTCCTCATCGTAAAGATGATTTACTACCTCCAGGATTGACCACTTATCGGGCGATGGTTTCCATCTAGCCTGTTCTAAACTCAACCCTCTCACTAGACCCTCAAACACTGGGCGGTTCTTAGAAAACCTATCTATGAAATAGTCAAGATTCATACTCTTCTCCGAGTCTTTCGCGGCCTTTCATGATTTACCGATTTACATGCCAGTTTGCCGAATGCGCCACTTTAGGAAATAATGCCAACTGAAATCAATTTCACCCGCGTAACTGAACAAGATCAGTCCCGCTCTTTTTAGATTCTCAGAAGGAGTCCACGTGCCAGACGAGCAAAGAACCGCCAACAATTCTCAAACCTATTGTGTCGATGCAGACGAATTCACCTACGAAACGATCGAGCAGGCAAACGGTCAGGCCACGGTTGTGCGGTTTCAGTTAACCGACCCTCAGTATCATGCCGGCGATGTTGTCGTAGTTCTGTCGGGCGCTGAGATTCATTTTCACGGAATGATTGGCAGTCTTGCGGACGGTTGGGCTATCGCCACCGACCGGCGCGGTTCCCTGCTACCAACAACGGTTCAGTAAACTTCAAAGACGGTCCACCTCTCTGCTCAACGTCGATATCCAGCAGGATAATGGATTTCCACGCCAGGAGTAGACGAAGTGATTTTAACCCGGTGGAAGCCCTTCTTGAGGTGAGTAGAAAGGTAAGTCAGAGCGATCTGTCGATCGAGAGATGCGTTGACTTCTTTTATGAACGGGTCGAAGCTGGTCGGCGCACCGAAGCCTTGAAAAAACGCGCGGCCCCCGGTTTCGTCCGACAATCGTTGTAACGAACTCTGCGCATTGCCAACCAGGTTCCCCCCTGTGCCAGTCAACGTAGTTGGCGCGTAGAAGGAGTAGATTGCGACGCTTCTTCGTTGTGCTTCCGTAATCGCACGCTCTAAGTCCAAACTCTGCCCAGGACTGCTCGAGTCAACTCCATGCGACACATCCAAGCCATCAGATACCAGGAGGATTGCACGTCGACCCGCAGGTTGCGCGTCAAACCGCTTCGCAGCTTCGATCACCTCAACATAAGGGTTATAAGGTGCGACGCTGGCTACTCCCATTGGTCCTCGCAAAGACTTGGCCGCCTTCTCAAGATCACTGGTGAATTTCTGGCGCACTTGCAAACTGCCCGTGCGCAAATACCCAACTGAGACTCGCGAGCCTCGTGGCAGCCGGCGTATGAACTCGGCGAGCGATTTAGTTTCAAGTCCAATCGAAGACACAACGTCGTCCTGGATGAGCACCATCAGATTGATTGGGGAACTGGTACCCATTGCTCGAATAGACAGGATCGTTTGCGAATCGCCATCTTCATTGACGGTCAAATCAACAGATTGCAATTCCAGCTCGCTTTGTGCCACCTGTCCCTTCACCCGAATCGTCAGCGGTATAATTACGGGCCTGGCTGGGCTTCCTGAGGATCTCAGCGTATTCGTCTCTCCAGCCGATTGTGCTGAAGCACTGGTGCTTCCCACTGCGATCAGCGAAAGAAACGCCGCGAAGATGCCGGCAACTGGACTTTGTTTTAGGACTAGCCTCATATCTGCTCCTATTAACCTCGGTCAACTAAGCCGCATTATACAAGCATCTGGACGTGAGCGCTTGCAGAGCGGACGCGTTTCGTTATGAACTTGAAACGACTCGCGAGCACTTATTAAAACTATGCTAAAACATGGATAGGCTGGTGAACCTATTGCACAACGGCTAAGATCGCAAGTCAGTTAGCCCAGCAACTACCCCAACTACTATGCTTCAGAAAACATCAGGAAAATCAGGAACGGCCGACGAACGGATGAGACAGTTTTGGAGCTGGGCCCCCTGGCTGTCGTTCTTGATGGTCGGTCTTCCAGCCCCGATTGTATTCCTGCTTTTGTTTCTGGCAGCTGGGACCACCGAAACCGCCGCTATATATCTGCTATTGTCCTTTGTTTCTCTGGGCCTCGGTTTAGTTGTCGGCCTACTCGTTCTATTTACACTTTTGTTCTACCGTCGACGTTGGCAGAGTCGCTTTCGCGACCGGCTTGCTTCCGATGGCATTACCGCAGCGGAAGTACCCTGGTTTACTTCAGAACTATCTTCTGAGGAGCGAAAGACATGGGCGGAGCTTAAGCAGAAGAACCCTCTTTTAGCAGATGCCTATTGCGAAACGCTGGCGGACCGACTCACTGCCACCAGGATCATTGCGAGAGCACGTGGAGAAACCCTGAGGGTCGAGAGACAAATCAATCGCACGCGCAATATACGCGGCGTCGACACTACAAAGCTGCTCGCCGAACTGTTATCAGACCGCCAACGTTCGGATGAGCTTCGCAAAGAAGCCACCGTTCGATTGTCGGAAACCAAAGCACGTTTGCAAACCATCGAGGCAGCGGCAAATCGGAGCTTGAGCCAGACAGAAACTGACCTAATGCTTCGGCGCCTGGAAGCTTCACAAGAACATTTTCCCCTGGCGCTCGAAATGGCAAGCCTGGAAGAAGCTGCGCTACGCGAGATCGATAATAGGCCACCAATTGAAATCCCTGACCGACTTCCAAAGTAGAACTAGACCTCAAATCCAGGAAATCCGGATCGACACTAAAGGGTTTGATTCAACCGGTAGACCCCAGGCGAAACCCGCGTAGCAAACCCTTCATCAACAAGTGCCCAGTTACCGATACCAGCGTCAGGATTTGTTAGCCCAGTGACGCGGGCCAGCTCACCTCGCCAAGTCAACCCTGCCCCCAGCAGGTAGGCTCTCGCAACTTCCCTCAATGCATCATCCCTATCTATGGTCGTGGCTAATTCGTCTTGAAATCTACTTTCCGCCAACGACCAAATGTAAGTGAATTTTGGTTCGTAAACGATTTCCGAGGGAATAACTTTCAACACGCGTTGTAACTCATCGATCCCCTTGGTAAACCTGCTTCGATCGTGAACCCCACTTTCATCGCGCAGATCTCCCGTTGCCATTTCCCACTCCTTTCGGAGGACCTTGAGTATTTTCTGTGCCGGCGGTGATAGAGCCGTCGCCTCCTCTTTACGGCTCAGGCCAGAGATGGCGTTGAAATGCGGAAGGAGTTTTCGCGAAATAAAGGTCGCCCGGCTTCCACGGAGCTTGCCATAGTAGACACGGCCGCGTCTTACGATTTCATCTTTTATCGTCCACGTCAGTCTGCTTTCAGGGTCCTTCTGGACATTCCGCGGCATGTGCGCGTCTCGTCTTCCACATACCGCGATGTATAAAGAAGGACCAGGGCGGCGAGAATCCGTCATCGTCGAACAAAATCCTACGCCCTCAATGAATCGCTCGGCGCCTAGCACCTCTTCAATTCGCAACTCCGGTTCGCGGTGCCAGAAACGGTCCCGATAAGCCTCTATATCTTCGGGAAGTATTTGTTGATTAGCAGCCACCGCCGAATGCTATCAGAATGACTTTTTGGTAACCAATCTGACCGGCCCCGGTCAATCACGAAGAGCGGTCAAGATCTCAGTAAATCTCACCAAACTCAACAAAATAGGCCTAAAAGCGCGATTACCGGTTTGGCACGGTTCATGCCAAGTGGGCAGTGGCCAGAATTGCTTTGGGTAGTGTCTGCCACTTTGCAAGCGAGACCATTTAGGAGATGAGTAACATGAGGTTCACTGAAAACTTAAAGAAACGGTTCATATTCCTGCTAACGGCCCTGGTGTTATTGCAGGTTGTGCCCATCGGTGCCATCGCGCAGAAAGCTGCGTCGACTCCGAAAGCAATTAACCAGCAGCCGACAGAACTAGGAGAGGACCCGGCACAGCCGCAAGAAGAATCCCGGGGCGGCAACTCCTGGCGGTCAAAGCTTGCAGCCGACCTGGAGCAGAGCGTCGATGTGGTGACGAGCGGACGTGGGCGCGACAAGATGAGTCAGGTCATTATCCAACTCAAGGATAAGGCGTCGGCGGGTCAAAACATTAAGCGCATCGTGGTAACCGACATCAAGAGAACCATGTTGGGTGACCCATCAGTCCGCGCTGACCTGCAAACAAAGTTCGAACGGCTCAACGGCAACCTCAAAAACACCTTCAATACCATGGGGCTTATCAGCGCTGAGCTGCCACTTTCACGCATACGCGATTTGGAGTACGACGAGGATATCGCCTACGTTAGCCCGGATCGACCCATCGCTGCTCACGGGCACGTTGAGCAGACGACAGGCGCTGGAGTTACTGATGGGCGCAGCGAGGTTGCTGGCTTCACTTCCCTAAACGGTACCGGTGTAGGTATCGCTGTCCTCGATAGTGGAATTGATACCACGCACAATCTAATCAAGGCATCCAGCGGTCGGCCAGGTGTTGTCTACTCAAAGACTTATACAAGCGTCGGATCCGGACTGGACTACTATGGTCACGGTACTCATGTGGCCTCGCTGCTGGCGGGGAATCCTGCGTTCAAATCAGACTACTACGGTGGTATTGCTTATGAATCGAAAATTATCAGCCTGGGTGTTCTTGATAGTCAGGGTGTAGGACTCTCGAGCAACGTTATCGCTGCTCTTGATTGGTGTGTCACCAACAAAGCGACCTACAACATCCGCGTCATTAATATGAGTCTTGGCGCCCCTGCCAAAGACAGCTACAAAACCGACCCGCTTTGCCTCGCCTCTCGCCGCGCCTACAACGCAGGTATCGTTGTTGTTGTGGCAGCCGGTAACCGTGGCAAAAACGCGTTGGGTCAGGAGATATATGGCGGAATCGACTCCCCAGGCATCGAGCCTTCGGTGATTACCGTAGGTGCGACTAATAGCTTTGGTACTGACAACAGAAGCGATGACACGATCGCTACTTACAGTTCACGTGGGCCGACGCGCGGCTACAGCAAAGATTCAGCCGGCGTCAAGCACTATGACAACTTAATCAAACCTGACCTCGTAGCTCCCGGTAACAAACTGATCGGCGCCATCTCTCCGAGTAGCGTTGGCAAGCTGACGAGCCTGATTACTCTGTACCCAACTTTGAAAGTCAACGGTACAAGCACAACTACGGACCAGGTCATGTATATGAGCGGCACTTCAATGGCGACCCCGGTAGTGGCGGGTGCTGCGGCGATGATGTTGGAAGCCAATCCCAACCTGACGCCCGGCTTTGGTTAAGGCAATTCTGATGTACAGCGCTCAACCAATCAGAAACTTCAACAACCTGGAGCAAGGCGCGGGCCGGCTCAACATTGAAGGTGCAGTTCGTATTGCTGGTTGGGTTAGATCGGATGCCTCCTCCCTGGCAAACGGAGCTTCTATGCTCACTGCGTGGGATGAGTTCGGATCAGGACAATTTTATCGGAAGCGAAAATGTGCCTTGGGGCCGCGGAGTAATCACGGACTTCTGCGTCCTTTATGGCAGCGCGCTGATGACGAAATGGCAAGCGATGTACGGCCAAACAAAACTGTTAGCTGATGGGACGTCAGTGAGCGGCGGGAGTCATCGTCCGCAACGTAAGCCTGGTTTCAAGTGGTGTCTATAACACTGCAGGGGCGCTAACCAACAATGGTGTCCTGATTAGTGATGGAGTGTTGATATCTGACGGTGTACTTCTATCTGATGGAGTGCTTCTAAGTGATGGAGTGCTAATTGGTGATGGCGTATTGATTTCCGATGGCGTGCTCATAAGTGATAGCACGAAGGGAGACGCCGAGGCCTTGGGCGACAACACCGACTGCATGCAGCCTGCCCCTTAACAGCACCACTGAGGTTCTGACGTTAGCATGACCGGACTACTCGGACATGATTGCCAACACTAATCCTAAACGGAAGAGAATTGAGATGACTCTACTAAGTTCAATTGCCGAAGTCACCCCAGCGGTGAAAACACCACACCTGAGAGTAGTTGAAGTGATTACCAGTCGCCTGACCAATGCGGATACCGAGGAAGTGCTTAGCTTCCTTTCCCGGCGCCCGATTCACACGGTGGCAATGGTCGGATTCATTCACGACAACGGTCTGGTGAGCGCCCTTAACCGCGGCTCTTTTTATGGTTGCCGAAATTCCGAAGGTCAACTTGAAGGCGTTGCTCTCATTGGTCACGCCACCCTTCTCGAAACCACCACCGCACGTGCGCAGGAAGCGCTCGCCACGGTCGCCCAAAAATGCACCGGCGCTCATATGATCATGGGTGAGAGGGAGCAAATAGAAGGATTCTGGAATCACTATGCGGAAGCGGGTCAAAGAATGCGCCACGCTTGTAGAGAGTGGCTGTTTGAACTCAACTGGCCGATCGAGGCGCTTCAAGCAGTTCCGGATCTTAGGCTCGCTACTTTGGCCGAACTCGATCAGGTAGTTCCTTTGCAAGCGAAATTGGCCTTTGCGGAAAGCGGCATCAACCCCCTGGAGCGCGACCCTGAAGGCTTTCGCCAACGTTGCGCCCGCCGGATCGAACAGGGCCGAACCTGGATTTGGTTGGAGGCCGGCGAGATTGTTTTCAAGGCAGATGTAGTTTCAGATACCCAGTCAGTAATTTATCTGGAAGGCGTGTGGACAAATCCCAATCGTCGATCACAGGGCTACGGTCTGCGTTGTTTGTCTGAGCTTGGACGCACCTTCCTTAGTAGAGCCAAATCAGTATGCGTCCTGGTAAATGAGAACAACGAATTGGCTCAGAAGTTCTATCAGAGGGCCGGGTACAAGCTTCGTGCTGTCTACGACACAATCTTCCTGAATTGACTATTCTGTCAGAAAGGGTCACGCGTGCGGAGGTGACCTCAACGAAAACCACCTTAAACGAAATAACGTTCTCGCGGATGCAGTACCCGATTCAAATGGGTTTCTGAATCTACGAGTTTAATAAGAAAATTCTACAGCAGATGACAACCTCAACTCTGACGCTGGCTATCACGACAGGTGCAACCTTTGTGACGTGAGACCAGAAACAGCGGGGATACTATGACACCATGCTTCATCTAGATTAATAAAAAAGGGCCAGGAACTCTCGTCCCCGACCCTTTCACAGTTTTTCGCGACTGCTTTATTGACGCGGACTACTAGCCCGGATGGTCAACTCAGTTCCTCGAGTTAAGTCAAGATCATCGCGCCCCTGCACATAAACAGAACCCGCGCCTCCGCCGGCTCCCACAATGGCGCCAATAGCTGCACCCTTGCCACCGCCTGCAATAGCGCCGATGATCGCACCGACCGCTGTACCGATGGCCGCACGCTCAACAGTTTTTGTGGTTTGATTGTTGTCCCTGACCGCACCTTCGTTGTCTACCCTTACAGTATCGCCTTGCGCAGTCCTCACTGAATCAAGCAAGCCTGCAAAGCGATATGACCTTCCGTCACGAAGCCGAATAGTGTCGAAGTTCAAGGTCATTTGAGACCGACCAGAAACTCGTCCGCTTCGCTGCACGTTGGACACGTGACCTTCGATGCTGGCACCTTCGTATTGCGAAGGTTGGCGGACGGTAGCGGTGAATCTATCGCCTTCCCTGGTTGTCGCGCTCGAAATATCATTATCCAACACAGCTATCACTGTTTCTCCATTAACGATTAGAAAATCGTTGGTTGGATTCGTTGGATATGTTTGCGGACCTGTGTTGATATCAAAACGAGCGACTTCATCGGTCTTGTTGTACGTGCTCTGGACGACAACTGAGTTTGAGATTCCCGGCACTATTACTCTGCGGGTCACTCTCAACCTGCGGCCGTAATCAATCGGCTCGAAGGTAACGTTGAATTCACTGTCACGGTCTCCGGTTGAGCTTACGGTAAGTTGCTGGCCGCTGAGTGTTGCTCTGGCGCGAATCGTCCGTCCGCTGTTAGTGGTCTCAACGCGCTCAATACCATCAGCAGTAAAACTAATTTGGGGCGCTCGAGATGACGCCAGTGTCACATCTCTTCCCCGCAGGTCTATCGCGATTTGATCCGGAGATGCAAGTCGCGCCACCAGTCGGTCACGCAATCGTGAGCGGTTTCCGTAAGGCAGGGACTGCGTGGCGCGGTCTGCTGCCTGGGCGGGGTCGTCACTCTGTGACTGATCAAGACGATAGGTTCCCGTCAAGTTACTCGCTCTATTGTTGGGATAATTATTCGCTCTATTGTTGGGATAGGCTCGCCGACAGCTATCGAAGGCCAACTTAGATTGTAAATGGTCGCCAGCTGATTCAAGTCAGCTCGCAGGTTGCTCCAGCTGCGGGTAACTCCGACGTTACGAAAGCCCCTTCCAGTCAATGCGCGGTCGATCAGCGCAGCACGGTTAAGGACTTCCTGTGCGTCTGATGCGGTCGCGGTTCGCCGGTCGATACGCTGCCGCAGCTCTACTACGGCGGTATCCAAATCCTGCGTTAGATTATCTAAGGTTTCTACGCGCGCGGTGTTGGTGCGAGCTCGCGCGTTTAAGCTGTTACGAAACGCATCGGTGTGATTCTCAATTCGCAGCATCAGCTGTCGCAAAGCTACGAGAGTTCCGCCGATAAGTTTCGCGCTGAGCTTGAGTAAGCGAGGCGCCTGCGGATAAGACGACCACCGCGAGTAACATCACTAAAGTTTTTCTAAATGTAATCATTCTTTCATCCTCCAGTTTTCGAAAACGGCAGAGCGCAAACTAGCTAAACGGCCCATAAATCTATTTCACGCCCGTAAAACTGCTCTCCGCATAGATTTGAAACAAAACACTTTTCTGGGAGAGGGTTAAGTAGTAACAAGGATTGTGCCACAACAACGCGTGAACACTTTTTGTGGCAGAATTTTTGTAATTGAGTGAGCGATTAGGAACTATTTCTCAGGCTTTTCAACGCATTTGCCCAAAGCGGGCGGAGATTGGCCTGTGCTATTCTGTCTTCGGAGGTGACCGGAATGAGCGCTTCGGATCCCAAAGCGGTTGTCCAACTGGTGGGCAACGAGCTCTTTAGCGGCCGAACACCTTCGGGTCATGTGGTTGTGATTGATACAGACCGGGAGCGTAATTCGGCCTCCAGTCCAATGGAACTCCTGTTGGTGGCGTTAGGTTCGTGCACGGGAGTGGACGTCGTCTCCATCCTCAAGAAAAAGCGCGAGGAGGTCACCGCGTATAGTGTCGAAGTGAGCGGGCAACGTCGTGCCGAACATCCGCGAAGCTATCAACGAATGGAATTGCATCATATCGTCACCGGTCGAAATATTTCAGAGCGCTCTGTAGCCCAGGCTATCGAACTCTCGGAACAAAAATACTGCAGCGTGGCCGCAACATTAAGGCCGACGGCGGAAATCGTTTCCAGCTTCGAAATCATCGAAGCTAGCGCTTAGAGCTGTGCGGCCAATCAAGGAACAGGAAGGTCTTAGCCAGTGAACTTAATAAGGCGTTCATCAGTTTTAATGCTTATCCTGCTGCTCTGCGGCAATGCATTTCCGCAAGTAAGCAAACAAGCGAGCAGCGACGCGAGCCTGGCTACGCTTCGCCGACAGGATCGTGAGGCAAGAAATGACAAGGGAATAATCACTCGCCTGGCGCCTGAGGAGCATCTTCGTCGTGCAGCGATTTATCACGTCAATCGCGCTTTTGATGAGGCGCGCGCACATTGGCAAGCTCTGATTAATTACTATCCGGACGATCCCAGAGTCGCCGAAGCGCTATTAGGGATTGGCAGATCTTACTTTCAAGGGCGTTTCTATCCTGAAGCCTACAGCGCCTATAACCGGTTGGCGCGTAACTACCCCTCCACTAAAGAGGGTCGAGAGGGACTTAACTTCAGCGCGGCTGCGTTGCTGCGGATGGGCAGAACTTCCGAAGCGGCTGACCGTTACATCGAATACATCAATCGGTTTCCCGATGGCGAAAGAATAGAAACAGCACACTTAAACGCAATCGATACCTTGCGAGAGGCCGGACGCTTACAGGATGCGAGCGCCTGGATCACGCGAACGCGGCAGAGATTCGTTGGGACAGCCACGGAAACCAACGCGTTGTTCGCGCAGTTGCGGATGGAGATTGCTGAGAGTAACTGGAAGCGCGCCATTGCCTCAGCAAACGAACTGTCAACGAGGAGTTTTTCAAAGGCTGTGGCCACCAGTCCTGCCGAGATTGCTTACTTGAAAGCTTACAGTTTGGAAAGGGCCGGAAGTCAAAACGAAGCTTTTGCCGCCTATCTGGCAGTGCCTGGAGGGATTGACTCGTACTATGGATGGCTTGCAACCGATCGCCTCATAAACATGGCTGACAGCAAGCAGCGCTTACTCCTTGCAGAACGCACGGAACGAAACTCCACACAAGCTGCCTCGGCAGCAGATCGATATCCAGCGCCTTACCGGCAGGCAATTCTTTCTTCCGCCCGAACAAGAAAGCTCGATCCACGCTTCGTCCTGGCGCTGATTCGCCAGGAAAGTGTCTTTCGTCCGCTCGCAAAATCTCCGGCCGGAGCCCGCGGGTTGCTCCAGCTAACAATGGACGCGGCCCTCAAATATGCGTCGAATGCCGGGATGAACGACGTGCAGGAGAGCCAGCTCTACCAACCGGAAACTTCAATCCGACTTGGCAGCGAATATCTGCTCGAGCTTTCAGCGATGTTTCCCAACCTGCTTGAGGCTGTTGCTGCTTCATACAACGGTGGTGAAGACAACGTAGCTCGTTGGGTAAGGCGCGCAAAGCAAAAAGATCCAGGCGTGTTTACGTCGGAGGTCGGCTTTGACGAAACCAAGGCATACGTGCAAAAGGTAATGAACAACTATCGAGTCTACAAGCAACTCTATACGCCCGACCTGGTAAGGAAGCTCTGAAATCGCGGGTCGGAGTTCTGAAATTGCGGGTCGGAGTTCTGAAATTGCGCGTCGGAGTTCTGAAATCGCGCGTCGGAGTTCTGAAATTGCGCGTCGGAGTTCTGAAATCGCGCGTCGGAGTTCTGAAATTGCGCGTTGGAGTTCTGAAATTGCGCGTCGGAGTTCTGAAATCGCGCGTCGGAGTTCTGAAATTGCGCGTTGGAGTTCTGAAATCGCGCGGTCGGAGTTCTGAAATCGCGCGTCGGAGTTCTGAAATCGCTACCGGAAGTCTTGCAATCACGACCGGAGTAAGCTTTCTGCCTACTACCTACGTCTACCGTCTACTGCCTACTGCCTACTGCTTTTCAAGGTTCCGGGCTAAATCGCCTATCTTCGAAACCCCGTGCGGCCTCACGTCTTCGCAGTGTATCCGGCCGAGGATAAGGACGTGGCAGAACTCCCAGGCGTACCAGCGCGGGATAGTATTCATACCGAATCACAACTTCCCCCGCTGGTCGCGAATCCAGTTCCATGTTTACCCAACGCACGTCGTTATGAACTGAACGCCCGATTCCCGTAGCCGCGTATTCGTCGTCGGGTTGCGGCACTGCCTGGCCTCTACCTAAGGCCGCTGAATCCTGAGTTCTTGTTTTATCAGCGCTCTCAACGGAAGACTCAGCACTGCTCCCTGCTGTCGGCGCTTCTGCACCCTTGCGACGTCCATCCTCTTCATAGATAGGGCGGGGACGAGGAGGAGGAGCAATAGGCACGGGATAAGACCGCCGCTCTCGAAAGAACACTGCCGAAACAACTCCGAGGTTCGACGTTTGCCCAAGCTTCGCTCCATAGGAGTCGCGTTCGGAAGTGAAATAAAAGCGTCGCGCTCGCTCTGAACTCATCTGCCACCCCGAGATGTTGATCGTTCCATAAGGTTCAATCACCCACTTGCTCGCATTCCAGGCGGTCGTGTGCCGCGCATCTATGGAGTTTAGTCCGTCGACTGACAGCGCCACGGCTACTCGGTAAGGCAAAGGGTTGTGGATTCTGACCTCATACTCAGCGCCTGCCAGCGCCTCTACATAGCTCTTGCCTCGTGCGTTGTATTCCTCGAGCGGTCGTCCATCTACCAATATTTGGACCTCAAAGCCTCGATCGACATCTACGGGACTCCAATAATCCGGCAGTGGCTCAGTGGTAGCGGCTTGCGTCCGCGAGTTTGAAAATCTAAAGGCACTCACGGCGATCAGCGCCAACCCCAGGCAGCAAAGTAACAATGCTCTCTTCACGGTGCTCTCCTCCTGTTGGAATTATTCCGTTGAAATACCCATCAACCCATAGGAAGAACGCCCAACCTGACCGATCTTGCGCGGGAGCCCGCAAGTTTTGTTTTTTTGCATCTAACCCTGTCTGCCGATGTCCCACTACAACTCTGATTTCCGAAGACGGGACCCCCGGGGTTGCAAAGTGACTTTGCATGTTGTGGTAAACAAAGGAGGAAGGCTACAATGACGCGCATTTCTTTCAAATCAGTTCTGATCGACTCTGACTAAAGGCCGGGGAGTACTTAATGGAATACGTTCTGACTGCAACCAAGACCGAAGCCCGAGCGGGGTCATACTACGACAAGATAGCCGCCTACTATGACTTGACGTTCAAGCTCAACGGGTATGGTCGTTCACTCGATCAGTATTTCGCTAATCATCCCCTGCCGGTTTCGCGGGGGGCAAAGATACTCGATGCCGGATGCGGAACGGGACTGCTCACGCTGGCCCTCCTGCGGACACTTCATTTTCCAGTCAGCATCACGGCCCTCGATCTTTCAGCCACGTCGATTAGCGCCGCCAAAAAGGCTGTTGCCGAAAGTCCCGGCCGTACTCGCGATGTAACCTTCGCAGAAGGAAATCTTCTGTCGCTTCCCTTCTCCGACAACTCCCTTGATCTCGTAGTTACGAGCGGCGCGCTTGAATACGTCCCACTCGGTGAAGGTATGGCTGAACTTTCAAGAGTGATTGCGCCAGGTGGGCACTTATTGCATATTCCCTGTCGTCCCTCGCCGGCAACAACTTTCCTCGAGATTCTCTTTCGCTTTAAGAAGCACCCACGCAAGGAAGTCCTGAAACAGACTGAACAGCACTTCAGAATGGTTCACGAGTTTCGCTTTCCGCCATTGCAAATCATAGGCTGGAGTAAGACAGCGATACTGGCTCAGAAGCTATAGCCCAGATAGAAAACAGAATAAAAAAAGGCAGAAGACGGAATCATTATGATCCCATTCTGTAATTCTGACTTGTCTTCGGACTACTGTTTTCGTCTTCTTATTCCCGGTAGGACGCATCAATCCGGTCGAGTTTCCTCAACAGGCCTGGCCACGCCAGTTGCGCTCCCTGGCCAACGGTGACAGCGCCAAGTTGTGAAGCCACCTTTTCAAGAATAGGATCGGGGATTGACTGTAGCGTTGCTCCTCCCGCCTGCGCCAGAATCTGAATCCGGCACGCGCTCTCCAGGATATACATCGAAAGAAACGCTTCCGCCGGGTTTTTCCCAACCGTTAACAAACCGTGGTTACTCAAGATCATGTTGTTCTTGTTTCCAAGATCAGCGACTAACCGCGATTTCTCGTCTTCATTCAGCGCCAGACCTTCATAATCGTGATAAGCAAGTGAGGATAAAGCAAACAGAGATTGCTGTGAAATTGGCAGCAACCCATTCTTCTGTGCGGAAACGGCAACGCCATTACTGGTGTGTAGATGGATTACGCAAAGTGCATCCTCCCGCGCCGCATGCACGGCGCTGTGGATAGTGAAGCCTGCGGGATTAACAAAGTAAGGTGATGGCGACACGATCTCGCCCTGAAGATTTATCTTCACTAAACTCGAGGCGGTAATCTCCTCAAACATCATTCCGTAAGGGTTGATCAGAAAATGATGATCCGGCTCCCGGCACGCGCGCTGAAAGGTGTGTAAAGATCAAATCATCCCAACCGTAATGGGCAACCAGCCGATAAGCGGCAGCTAGATCGACGCGAACCTGCCATTCCTGTTCAGACAAGTCGCCCGGAGCACTTGCTGATTCTGCTGCTGTGGTCGTCATGACTTCCCTTTTTGCCTATTCACTTGACAGGCACAAGCCGAATAATTCGATCGTCATCGGCAGCCGGGGAGCCGCGGTCATCCTTGTTCGAGGTTGAGAAATACAAGTAACCATCGGGCCCTTCAGCAATGTCGCGAATGCGGCCGTATTTTCCTTCCAGCAAATTCTCCTGGGTGATGACACGCCGAGCATCCAGCACGACGCGAATCATACGCACGCCCATTAAGCAGCCAAAAAAGAAGTTGCCACGAAACTCCGGGAACGCTGCGCCACGATAGAACATTCCACTGGCAGGCGCACACGCTGGGGTGTATTCAAGCAGCGGCGCTTCCATGCCGGTCGCTGTCTGAGTGTGATGGACCACTGGCCAGCCATAGTTCTTCCCCTTCTCCACGATGTTCACTTCGTCGCCGCCTCCCGGTCCGTCAAACCCGCTGGGCCCGTGTTCGGTTTCAAAAATCAAATTTGTCCCGGGTTGAAAGTCGAGTCCCTGCGGGTTGCGATGTCCATAAGACCAAATCTCAGGTCGAGCATCTTTTTGCCCAACAAATGGGTTGTCAGCTGGAATAGTGCCATCGTCGTTCACGCGCAGGATTTTTCCCGCCAGTGAATTAAGCCGTTGCGCCAATTCGCGCTCAGTTGCATCACCGGTAGTGATATATAACTTCCCATCAGGGCCAAAGCGCAGCCTGCAACCGGCGTGATACTGCGCGGCAGGAATGCCTTCGATAATGACTGTGCGATCAGTTAAGCCTGGTTCGTCTTCGCGATAACGAACTACTCGGACGTTTTGCCCCTGGGTATTGTAGACATAGGAAAGATACAACAAGTGGTTTGAGGAAAACTGCGGATGCAGCACGATGCTCATCAGTCCGCCTTCGCCGGAGGGCGCCACATCAGGCACAGTAAACAGAGGTTGTGATCGGAGTTTGCCGTTCTGATAAACCTGCACACGCCCGGCACGCTCCGTAAAAAACATTCGGCCATCTGGCGCCCAAACAATTGACCACGGCACCTCGAGATGGTCGATTACCGTCTCCACCCGAAACTTGACCTGACCGCTTCCTCCCTGCGCCGTTGGCGCCGCCGCACTTTGAGCCGTTGATTCGATTTCTCCAGCACCGCGACCAGGAGGCGAATGCCCACACGATAGGAACAGTAGCGTCAATGAACAGAGCAAGATAAACCGTGGGAAAAGGGTAGAAGGGAAAGAGGGAAAGGACTGTGGGAAAGTAGAGGCGGAGAACGTTCTTCTAACAACCGCCTTTGCATTATTAGTAAGGGCCTTTGCCCCTTCTCCTTTCCCCATTCCCCTCTTCACCTGTTACCCTGTTTCTTGCCCGGCTTAGTGTTGAATGTATTCGTGAAGCAGTTTGATCTCATCCCCCTGTTCGCCCAGTTCAACGCGCATCAGGTCACGCATGGACAGCATGCCCACCCAGCGTTCGCCATCAACCACCGGCAAGTGACGCGTGCCGATCACATCCATTCTTTCCAGCGCCTGATGTGGAGTCTCATCGCAGTTGATAACCGCGCGCAATTCGCTGGTGACATCTCCGACCTTGACCGTCAAAGGATCGCGCCGCAGTACAACGACCCGTCTTAGAACATCTCTCTCGGAAAAAACTCCGAGCAGTTTGCCTGCGTCATCGACGACACAAACGGCCCCGATGTTTCGTGACGCCATAAACTCGGCAGCGTCTTGAACGGTGGCCGAAGCATTCATCGAGTAAGGCTCGCGATCTTTAATAACGTGTCTGATGAGCATCATGGGTTGAGCCTCCTGGGGATACGCTCGAGTTGTTAGGGGAATGCGCCGGTATTATAGATAAACAGCGGCAGGTTGTCTGCAGTCGGAATCACTTGAAACACGAGAAATTGTTCCCGAATCATTTAGTTACAGCAGGTAAAAGGTATTGCTAGCCGAAGAGACTTGCCTGCGCAGTGGGCCGGCGGAAGGTGCTGTCGCCTTTGGGTACGCGCTTGTTTGTGCGGTTGAAGCCCAGCCGTTCGCAATGAATCTTGAACAAACGCTCGGTGGCCGCCCAGTATTCGCCCTGTCCTCGCATCCGTTCGCCAAACTTGCTGGAATTCATTTTGCCGCCGCGCGCCTCAAGAATACGACTGATTACCCGGTTAGCTTTGGCTGGTAGCTTTTCTCGTAAACGCTCTTCAAAGTAAGGCGCTACGCTGCCCGGCAAGCGCAGCATATTGATGAATGCGAGGGTGGCGCCGGCCTCTTTTGCGCGTCTTAAGAGGATTGGCAGTTCGCTGCTCAATCCCGGAATAACGGGTGCTATTCCAAGGCCCACGGTGATTCCGGCCGCGGCCAGATCTGCCATTGCATGAAAGCGTGCCTCGGGTAATGGCGCATATGGTTCGACCGCTCGAGCAACTTCGCGATCCGTAAAAGGAATTGTGAAGAACACGCCCAGGTGAGCATCTCGCGCCAGCTGTTGCAGCACATCGATGTCGCGTCGGATCAGCGCCGATTTGGTTATGATCCCTAAAGGTTGTCGAAATTCCGCACAAATCTCCAGACACTGGCGGGTGAGTTTGTAATTAGCTTCCAGAGGAATATAGGGATCGGAAGTAAACGAGAAAACTATTTCATCGCCCTTCCATGACGGCTTCATCAGCTCGTTACGAAGCAGTTTCGGAGCATTTACCTTGACGACAATTTTTCGATCAAAATCGGTGCCGGCGCCGTAGCCTAAATACTCGTGCGTCGGGCGGCTGAAACAATAGGTGCAACCGTGGATGCAACCCCGATAGCAGTTGATCGTGTAATCGAAGCCGACGTCCGGACTATCGTTATGCGTGATTATTGTGCGAGTTTGGGTCTCTTCAAAGACTTCCAGCTTCGCTTCGGGCGGTTCACCCAGCCATTCGACTGAATGCGTGAGCCATGGATTGGGAGGATTCTCGACGTAATGCATAAAACTGTTCCACCAGCTTCGCGTTCAAAGCATAGCTGCAAGCGCGTGCCATCGATGAAACAGAGCTTAACAGAAGGTTGTTAGATTTGCGAGAGCGCGTTGGTTTTTTCAGGGCCCGTCTCTTCCCACTCCACAAAAAACAGCCGATACTTGTCCGGATCTTGCAGCGTGATAAAGCGGCCACCCCAACCTTCATCTGCGGGCGCCCAGACCTCGGCGCCTCGCACCTTTAGTTGTTGGTAGTATTCGTCGACATCATCAACGCCGAAGAAAAAGCTAACGCCTCGACCCCTTTTCAGCATCGTCTCTAAATGCTGCGCCAGAGTGATCTTCAACTCCCCGGCCAGCAGCGTGGCCATCGGAGGCTCGGAATCAGGACTATGCTTGTTAATATCAAAGCCAAGCACGCCGTGATAAAAGGCAAGCGACTCCTCGATACTATTTACCTCGAGAAACAAAAGATCAAGACCGCCAATTTTCATAGGGGACAGCTTCTCACACTGACGTCAATAGGAGGTAGACACCATAGCAGCCGGCAATGACGACGCACCAAAAAACTGTTTCCTGTACGCCGGTGAAGCGCCGGAAGGGATTAGTAAGCGGCAGCGACGCGTTCACGGCCCGCATCGTGCTGCGCGCCATCATGAGTCCGGCCACAACGACCAACATTGCAAGAATCGCCAGGGGCCACAAGAACCACATCCCCTGGAAGCGCACCAGGAACAGCAGAAACAACCCGAAGAGTAAGCAGAAAAAGGCGCTCAAGCCATGGCCAAGAAGGCCTACGTCAGATGCCGTCGGCATTGTTACTGGAACGAAAGCGGCGGGAGCCTTCATACGTTGAGCGTCATATTCGCGCCGGACTTCGTTATTTTTCAGCACGCTGTAGGCTTCGTTGAGCGACTTCATATCTTCTTCGCTGCCGCCGCGGTCAGGATGACGCCGGGCAGCCATGCGCTTGTAGAGACGCTCCAGCTCGCCCTGCGACGTACGTTCGTCAGCGCCGAGAATTGCGTAGTAATCTTTCTGCGAATCAAACTGGCTCATGTTTGCGCGATTTTAGTTTTGCCCCTCTTGAATTTGCAATAATCAGTGGCCAGTGATCAGGCGCTCAGGGCTAGTGACCTATAGGAGTTCTCTATTTGAGCACCGCCTTTGCGACTGCAGCCCTCGTCTCGTAAGATTCAACCAACAAAACTATGGCCCATGAATTCGCACCAGGCGACGATTTGATTTTTCAACTTGAAAGCGGTCTTGGCCTGCTTCGCATTCTTGCCGTCACTGGCGAGGGCCCGGAAACAGTTTGGCATCTACTGGCCTACGATGAGTTTTTTCCCAGCGTTGAAGCCGCAGAAGCAGCTCTCGCGCAACCGGGTTCATTGAGCATCCGAAACGCGCACATGGCTTTAACAGATCGTGCTTTCGAAAGAACTCCGGCCGCGCGGCTCGGAAATCGTCCACTCACAACCGATGAACTCGCTGCTTACCGTGACTGGGAACAGTCAGAGACGCGGAAGGTTTCTGACCGTTCCGCGTTGTTGCTGCTTGGCATTCGATAGTTTGCCTTGCAGCTAATCCTTAAGATCCAGCGACGCGCGCTGAACAGAAAAGCCGAGGCAGCACCAGAGACTGTCCCGCATCATTTGAAGCGTTCACTCAGCGCAGTTCAAAAAACTTCCGCTTTCCCCGACGGCGAAGCTTCTGTATCATCGCTCCATTCTCGTCCAACTCCCCTAAGACCAAGTCGATGATCCAGCTAACAGCAAAGCCACTCAAAGCGCGCGCGTTCGCTGCGGCAAGGTTGATCGCGTTACTCAGCCTTTGCTTCGTTGCACCCGCCTTCGCTGCGAGAACTGAGCGCCTCATCGATGGCTGGAAGCCAACCGACTACAAGGTTGCAATTACCTTAAATGAAAAGTTAACCGAAATCTCGAGCGCCAGGGCGGATATAACGATTCTCTGCTTAAAGGATTCGCTTTCGCAGATCGATCTGGATTTCGGCGAACTGCCTCTGGACTCACTCACTGTCAACAATCGCAGCACGCTGTACACACGCTCGGCCGGTCTGATTAGTGTCAAACTCTCGCAGCGCGTGCGTCAGGGAACAAGTCTGGTGGTTTCAGTTTCCTATCATGGCAAACCTACAGATGGCCTGATTTTGACGCTCGACAAGGCTGGTAAGCCCTCGGCTGTTGGAGATAACTGGCCCAATCGCACTCATCATTGGTTTCCCTGCCTTGATCATCCATCAGCAAAAGCGACCGTGACTTTTTCGATCACTGTCTCAACCCACGATCTCGTGGTTGCGAATGGCAAGCTTGATCGGGTCGAGAACTCTTCGAGCACCACGCGCACCTGGACCTACACCGAAGCAGTGCCCATTCCACCTTATTGCATGATCATAGCGGTGGGCGACTTTGCGCTTCTCGAGCCTCCGGCGGAAACAACTTCGCTGGCCTATTATGTTCCGCAGACGGAGAGCGCCTACGCGATGCAAGGCTTCTCGCCGGCAAGTTCTTCGTTGAAGTTTTTCAGTCAGACGGTCGCGCCCTATCCTTACGAGAAACTAGCTTTGATCATCGGCGCTACGCGCTTCGGCGGCATGGAGAATTCCAGCGCCATCGTTTTCGCGAGCTCACTGTTTGACGCCAGAGCGCTGCCGCTAAGCGATGTTTTCAAGATACGTGAAGGGCTGAGGGACACTATCGCGCATGAAATCGCGCACCAGTGGTTTGGCGATTCAGTCACCGAGGCCACCTGGTCCGATTTGTGGCTGAGCGAAGGCTTTGCTGACTATTTTGCCGGACTCTTCATCCAGCGGTATGAAGGCGAAGCGGACTTTCAGCGTTATATGAAGAACGAGGCAGACGTTTACTTTAACTACGAGAAAAACACCCGCACGCCTATCCACGACGCTAACACCGAGGATCTTTTTAAGCTTCTGAACGCCAACAACTATCAGAAAGGCGCCTGGGTCCTGCATATGCTTCGCGCCGAATTGGGCGACGCGCAATTTTTCCAGGGTATTCGCATTTACTACGACGCGCATAAGAACGCGACCGCGACGAGTGAAGATTTGCGCGCCGCTTTTGAGAAGGCGTCAGGTCGGGATTTGAAGGACTTCTTTGCGCGCTGGGTTTATGGCGCCGGTCATCCGAGTTATGAACTCTCCTGGCAATGGAACGACAAGACTAACAAGCTACGAATGCAGCTCAAACAACTTCAGGCGGAACCTGCTTTCCCAAATGCTGTGCCAATCGACATTCTAACCGCCAACGGCAAACGCCGATTTATTCTAAAACCAACGGGCAGACAAACAGTTGACGAAGTGAAACTCGACACCTCTCCCACTACCGTCAATATTGATCCTGACAACACCATCCTCAAGGACGCCCGCATAAACCAGATCAAACCTAATGACCCTTAGCTTTTTGTTCCCAGTGAAGTCGCGAAAGACTGGGTCTACCGCGCCGTTGCGTTCGGTGTGTGGGATCAAAAGCATTGTATGAAGAAAAGCACCGCCCTAAGTCCTGCAGAGTTATTGTTCATCGCTGCGGTAATGCATGTGGCGATGACTGTCACTGTCTTTATGGTTGGTCGCAAGGCTTTATTGCCGTCCATCTTCGACACCAACGGAACTGCAGTTTCATTCGCGTCGGATGGCGTCGCCTATCTCGACGATGCGGCAACACTAGCCCAAATGCTAAGACGTGGCGAACTTCTGGTTTGGGTCAACTCATCTTACGCTTTCCACCTTAAACTCTACTCGTTATCTTTCGCAGTTCTCGGTTCATCCTTCGGATTCAACATTGTGGCCGCCGAACCGGTGAACCTGATCTGGTACCTGGGAATTCTCATTTGTGTTTATAAACTTGCCGAAGAGACGTTTGAGGCTTACTCGGGACTGCTAGCCGCAGCCACCGTGGCTTTGTGGCCATCTTTCCTGCTCCACACCACGCAATTGCTCAAGGATCCAGTCTTCATTCTCGGAATGCTGGCATTAACCTTCGTCTTAATGCGTTTGCTGACGGACTCGCTTCCATGGCGCAAAGCTTTATTGCTTGGAGCGGCAGGTGGTTTGCTGCTGGCTTTTTTATGGAAGGCGCGCTCTGACCTGGGGCCTGTGCTGGTCGCTTGTGTAATTCTTGGCGCGGTGACATTAACTCTTCGTCAGTTTCAATTGAGACACTTATTAGCTTCAAATCTGGCCGGCATAGGTTTACTGCTAGCGCTTACGGCAGGCTCAGTGCTCTGGCTCCCGGTCTACCGGGACGCCGATAACCCGCGTCATAAGCTGCGGCAAGAAACGACGGAGATTGATAATGGAGCGGCGCAACGTGTTGTTCACTGGTGGCAGCTGGGAGAGCAGGTAGGCATTCTGAGACATCGGTTTGTTACGAAGTATCCGGACTCCAGTTCTAATATCGACAGCAATGTGAAGTTCATGAATACGAGGGATGTCATTCGCTATCTCCCGCGCGCGACGGCGATTGGCTTACTGGCCCCGTTTCCCAAAATGTGGTTTGAAACCGGTGACAGCGTTGGTGACAAAGGCAGAATACTTAGCGGACTGGAAACGCTCTTGATGTACGTGATTGAAGTTTTCGCAGTGGTTGGCTTGTGGTTAGGGCGCCGGAAGCTTGCCGTCTGGTTGCTGTTTTCGATCGCTATTACGGGAACGGTGGCCCTCGGCCTGGTAGTTGTTAACGTTGGCACGCTTTATCGTCTTCGTTACGTGTTTTTGATCATGCTAATCGTGCTCGCGGCTGGAGGAATGAGTAACGCTGTAAAAGAGCTTACTAAGAGTCAATCGTTCCGACAAAGGGTGGGCGCGTGAATCTCGCCTCACACCGGGAAACGATTGACGACGATGCTGCGACGCTCGGGCGACGGCTCAGTCGAAATGTTTCTCTCGGCGTGATTGGGTCGGGTCTTTCAGTTGCAATCAAGTTGGCCCAAGCCGTCCTGCTCACAAGGTTTTTGCCAATAGACGACTATGGGCGCGTCCTGATCGTCCTCAATTTTTTCATCTTTCTGGATTCGTTCTTCGGACTTCGCGTAAGCGATGTGATGTTTCGGTTTTTCCAACCGCTTCGAGAACAAGGGGAAAAGCGTGCATTAAGGAGCCTATTACTATTTTGCCTGGCGATGTGTCTTGCTTCCGGGTTACTGATTTATGTTGCAGTCCTGATTCTATCGCCGTGGTTGGCTGCGCACGTCTATTTAACTCCCGTGCTTTCGCAGCTTTTTATTATCTATGGATTTACTGTTCTTTTTTCCGCGTTTAGTGGAGTTTATGAGCCGCTACTGCGAATGTACGATCGGTTCTCCGCGATCGTCGTACCGCAGGTGCTGGGAAATCTAATTACCCTCACACTGCTTGTTTGTTATTTCACAACCACGGGTGGGGCGGAGCATGATCTCAGACTTATCGTGCTGGCGTTCGCAATTGGCACTTCGGTGCAAAGTATTCCGCCATTTCTAAAAGCCTTGAGTCTGGTGCGCCCTTTTCTCGTGCGCACTGAGAGCGACGAACAGGGCCTCGCAACTTATCGCGCCGATCTTCTTCGGTGTCTGTTCAATAGCAATCTTTCCGGTTACTTGAAATTTGCCATTAATCCTGGTGACGTATTCCTGCTCGGTCTTTTCTCTTCACCTACGCAGGTCGCGCTTTATGGTCTTGCCAAGCAACTCACCTCGCCACTGGCAGTTTTGCAAACAACAATTCAGACCGCTATCACCCCCGAAATTACAGCGCTCATTGCCAAATTAAAACTGCAACAACTTGAGCGCCTCGTTGCCCGGTACGTTTGGTCGGCAATCTTGTTTGGTGGACTATTTCTGGCAGGCGCCATCTTGATTGGACGCTTATTAATCCTGCATCTCTTCTCAGAGCAGTATGTAGCGGCATTGCCAGTGTTCTATTGTTTGATAGTTGCCGCCTGGTTGTTGCTCGTGTTTCTGGTGTTCCGTCCCATGGCCGTAAGCTTGGATTTACTAAAGTGGCACAATCTCGCGCTGCTGCTAAGCACCGTTATTGTCATCTCGCTTATTGTCGCCGGCGGTTTAATTGCTTTGACGATGGCTTATGTGCAGTTGATTGAGGCAGGGATATTTCGTCTCACATTTAGCCTGGCCGTTTGGAAAAGGCTGCGTGACCGAAACAGTGCTCGTCTTGCCAGCCTGATTAGAACATGCGAATCCATCACTTCTTTCCCCGAACTCGCAACCTCGGCGATCACTTCGTTCAGATAGGCATCGCCAGCATGATCCGCGAGATCGTTCCCGGAGCCCAATTTGAACTACGTGACGTAAATAGTCGAGGCCTTGAGAAAGTGGATTACGGGCTTACCCGTTCAGCCATTGAACGTGCTAACGACGACGCAGATCTGGTAATTGTCGGCGGATCGAATTTGTATGAGGGCGCTTTCGGTTGGCCCTGGGGAGTACATCTAGATCTTGAAGCTCTTAAGGAACTTCAGGTGCCGCTCTTTCTCATGGGAGTTGGCACAGGTTCAAGTTTTCATTCCCAGCTACATAAGCCTTCCGCCCGCGCAAAGCTTGAAATCGAATCACTAAACGAATGTGCAGTTCTATCAGGCGCACGGGATGTAACTACTCTCGAGTGGCTTCACCAGTTAGGCGTGACGAAGGCAAAACTGATGGGAGATCCTGCCACCTTTATTTTCAATTACCCGTTAAAAGAAACAAACCATGGTCACGTATTGATAACAGTTCCACCACGGCGGATCTGGAGCAACAAGCGCCAGTTTTGGAAAGTCCGTACAAACGGGCGCGCGGTCTTTTATGGTCTCGTCAAACTCGCCCGCACGCTGCTGGAGAAAGGTGAGCAGGTCGTGGTTGCGTGTAATGATCTGTTGGACTTGCCAATCGCCCAAAAGTTATTCGATGAATGGCTACCTGCTCCGGTGCTTTACCCGGCAACTGCTGAAGAGTATTTTCAACTCCTCTCGAAATCGCGGGCTGTGATAAGCGGCCGTCTGCATACGGCGGTAGTCGCGTTTTCTCTTGGGATACCTTTCCTGCTGATAGATATCGATCAACGCACCCAGGGATTTCTCCTCACTTATCAACTTGAAAGATCATCCATCCTACCGACGCCCTCCGCTATGGATCTTCTTAACGAACAAGCTGAGTTCCTCTTACTTGAGGAGCGATCGGAGATTTGGCAAACTCACATTGATAAGCGAGACCAGATGCGCAGCGTAGCCATGAACCTGCTCGAATCAGCTTTGAAATCGATCGGTTAAGGGTTGTGTCTCCCTTTTTGCCCCATTCTCATTAGCGCCCGACATTTCCCAAAAAGTTGATCCTTTATGATAAAGTAAGTCTACAAAAGCCGCTTCTCATGAGTGCGGAGGCTTCCCCCTTAAATGTTCGGTGCATGATGGGATCGTACTGGCTTCTAACGTTAACTGGTTTTCGTTGAAAGTATCTCGTATTGATCTATTCCCAGGGGGGCGAAATTTCATGGCTGTTAGACTCGACGACCAACGCCTTGCAGATACAAAAGCCATTCCTCAAGCAAACCAGCACGTCCGCTCTGCTCCAAATACAAGCAAACCCATCAAGGTGATGTACATCATCAGCGACCTCTCTATCGGAGGGGCCGAGATGACACTCTATAAGCTGCTGGCAGAAACCAACCGCGAACGTTTTGAGCCAGTTGTTGTTTCGTTGATCGATCAGGGAGTCTTGCGTGAGCGCATTGAGACATTAGGTATCGCCGTATATACGGCCCGAATGAAACCGGGTTGGCCGACGCCGCTGGGTCTGTGGCGTTTGATCAAACTGATTCGCAACCTCAGGCCGGATTTGATCCTGGGTTGGATGTATCACAGTTGTCTCGCAGGCGAAGTTGCAAAGATTTTTTCCGGGCAACGCATTCCGGTAATATGGAGTATCCATTATTCATTAAGCTCGCTACTCACCGAAAAGAAACTTACGATTGCAGTAATCAAGTTGTGCGGATTGTTATCAAGGCTCCCGTCCAAAGTAGTTTTCGTTTCCGAAGCGGGTCAAACTCAGCACGAACCGCTGGGTTATCGAAGAGAAAAGAGTTGCGTGATTCCAAACGGGATCGATACAAAAGAATTCGCCCCGTCCGCTGCGGCCCGCTTGTCAGTACGCGCTGAGTTGGGAATGCCGGAAGAGGCTTTTCTTATCGGACTAATTGGTCGTTACCACCCGATGAAGGATCACCCAAACTTCCTGGCCGCTGCCGCCTTGCTCTCGAAAAAGCATCCAAATACGCATTTCTTACTCATTGGCAGAGGTGTTGACCAACATAATCATGAGCTCTGTGAATTGGTAAGGCAATTTGGTCTTGCTGATCGAACACACCTCCTCGGAGAGCGTCGGGATACTTCGCGACTGGCTGCCGCATTAGACATCTTCTCACTTTCCTCTTATGGCGAAAGTTGCCCTAACGTCATCGGTGAAGCTATGGCTTGTGGCGTGCCTTGTGTAGTAACAGACGTGGGTGATTCTGGCTGGATAGTTGGAGAAACCGGACTCATCATACCGCCTCGAGATGCGAAGGCGTTGGCGCTGGCCTGGCAGGAAATGATTGAAATGAACGCTGAGGATCGCAAGGCATTGGGTTTCCTTGCGCGGGCGCGAGTGATCGATCATTTTCCGATAGAAGCGATCATGGCGCGGTATGAGGATTTGTATGAGACGGTCCTGGCCAGCGAAGAACGTGGAGAATTCGTATCTCTAACTTCGCCGCGAATTGCTGCATTAGACGCAAGCTTTGAAGAAACGGGAGCGCAGTAAATCGATTGCAAAGCGTAGGGCCTGTTATGTCGACTCCCGCAGTTTCGGAACAAGTGACTGGTGTTTGCGATCTATCGCAGCACAACATGACTCTCCGACCATTTCCTCATATCGTCAGCGCTGGATTCATTGAGCCACAACACTACCTACAATTGCGCGAGTCGTTCCCAACTTGTCCACCGGGAATTGGACCGACCGGCTTTTCACTCTACTGGGGTGACGAAGGCTACAAACAACTGCTCGACGCCCAACCGGCCTGGCAGGCCCTATTCAACACTTTTCAAAGTCAACATTTCATTGATTGGTGTAACAACCAGTTCGCCGAAGTCTGGGAACGGGACGGCTGCAAGATCAAACTCTCTGAAGCCAGGTACGTACCCTATCGCGAAGACCGCATCGATAAAGAGCGAGCGAAACTGCGCAAGATCGAACATGAGCCGCATGAGCTTTGGGTCCGCATGGACATCCACCAGGGCCTAATGGGATATGACCGGCCGGTGCATCTGGATCACGCCCGTCGCCTAATGTCCATGCTGATCTATATGTGTGACCAGAATGAAAATGAGATGAAGGGGGGCGAACTATTCCTGCACGACAGCGACAAACACTTTCCTCCCACTTGCGTCACCCCACGCCATAATCTGATGGTTGCATTTCCCTGCTCCAGCCGGTCGCACCATTCAGTTTCACCAATCACTGCACAACTCGCTCCACGCAATTACGTCCAGGTACATATCTCAAGTTCTGAAGATGTCTGGCCCAGGCCGCCTGTGCCTCGCTGGCGTCGTACCCTCGGGAGTTTGAAACGACGACTAAAGTAGCGATGCAAAGTGCAGAACCGCAGAGCGGTAGCGAGCGGATGCTACTCGCATCCGTCCCAGGGCAGTCTGCCTTTCAGTTACTTGCTTTTAGCATCCACTCGCCACCGCTCGCGGTTCTGCAATGTCGAGTTCTTGCGGCGTTGCCTTCCTTCATCAAAGCTCAATACCCAATAAGCTCGCAGACTTTTTTCGCGATGAGTTCTCCTACAACGCTATGACCAGTTTCATTCCAATGACCCCTTCCCTTTGTCTCTGCTGATCCATGTAGAAAGACCTGATTGCGATTGGCGTAATCCGCCAGCGCCGGAGCTAAGGTTAGAACTTCAAAGCTTTCGCGTTCGCCCAGACTCTTGATTCGAACGTCGGGGTAAAAAAGCGTGTCAATATTCAAACGCTTCATGTATTCGCTTCGTAGCGAAGCGTCAGGGCTTACTTGTATTCCTGAGCTGCCAGTCACCACCAGAAACTTTGCTGCCTTCGCATTCACCTCGAAGCGCATCTGCAGGATCAGACCTTCCGTAATTCTCCAGGCCTCCGCCCAGTTGGAGTTCGTCGGCGCGCTGAAGACTTCGTCATCGAGCCCTGCCTCACCAGGTGAATTTTGGCCTTTGGCTGTTGGTTGTTCTCGCCATTGATAGGCTTCGCGAGCGTTGTCAATTAATCCCACCACCCGCAAATGGTTTCGCAGCCAGTTGATTGACTTACCAATAAATGACTGCTGGAGGCGAAAATAAAATGAACGGTTTCGCGCCTGAAGCGCTGAATCATCCAGTGTCAGGGAACCCTCTTGGTAAATGAAATACGGCAACCCCGAACTTGCGTATGGGTCGAGCGCGCGTGAGTTATCCCTGATGTCGTTGCGGGGGGTAACCAGAAGCAGAACTATATCCGGGCTGTATTGCCAGACTCGCTGTCGCAGCGTGATTAGTTCGCGAGTTGTAGAGAAACCGGACACGCCAAAATTCAGAACCTCCACTTTCATGCCAGTCGAACCGCCGTTCAACTCGTTAGGGCGAATACAATCCTGGACACGCTGTTCCATCACCGTCCAAAAGGCTTTTTCCATCGGAACTTGAAAGGCCTCCGAGAATGAGTCACCCAGCACGGCGATCCTGAGGGTGCCGGGCGGCTTCGCAAAAGTATGCTCGCGGTCACGCAGGCCCTGACTATTGATCCGGACATACGTTGTCCCTTCCCTCAGCCACCAACCTGCAGCGTTGGGTCTGAGAGAGTAGCCAACCTCTTGATCGGCGATGTAGGGATTGAAGTGTGAGAAACCGGAAATGCGCAGGCCAACTTCGGTTAGCAACAGAGCAACCATCAGTCCAGCCAGTAGCAACAAAGACCTCGCGAAAAACCGGCGCGTGAAAAAAGGCAGGCGAGTTTTATGACGACTCCGAACCTCGGATAATCCGGTTTGACTCATGGTCCGTCATTAGGGCATCAGTGCTCCGGCCGTGTCAAAGCAGGCAGGTTGAGATACTTCCCTAAAGCGCTGAAGGCTGAACGGACATCAGCGCGCCGCGCGCCCATAACCATAGGTAATCACGGACCGAAACGTTGGCGGTATTCACCGGAAACGATGAAAGCTTTAACCATCTCGGCGTTAACAAAGTTGCCGTTGAACTCATTCAACTTGCCCAACCAGAAGTTGTAACCATCGAAATTGAGTCCGGCTTCTGGCGGATCGTTCGGATTGCGACGCAAGTAACCGAAGTATTGCATAAGCACAAACGCCTTGTTCTTTTCCTGATTGTTGAGAATCGAGTTTTCCGCGACTCGTCGCAAAGCGCGCCCGCGCGCTGCAGTGTCCACCGTGTTCCCTGCCCCGGCAAACTCGTTGATGGCCGCGTTACGATCAGTCGCTGATGGTGTAACGGCTCCATTCGCGAATAGCGCATCGACAAACTGCGCCGGTGTCAACGTCGCTGGATAAGCACCCGTGAAGCGCGAACGCGAAACGAAATCAAGCGCATATGCCACCTTGTTGGCTTCCAAGAGCTGATCCGCACCAGGCTGTCCGATTACCACACCCTTCCCTATCTGCTGCGTGTCCGGCAGAAATTCCGAGAACCTGATCGGCACCGGCGCCCCAGACAAGTTTCCATAAGCAGATTTGTAGAAACGGTAAACAAGATAACCCGTTTCCTGAAACTCAATCGAGAGGAAAAACGCGGCCGAGACATTGGTGCGCCGCACGTCTGCGTCGCAGGTTGCACCTGGTTGTTGACACTCCGTGATCTGATTACTCCAAAACGCAAGCCCCGCAGGATCAGGCTCACGATTCAAAAAATCTATGTAATGCAGGCGCACAAAAAAGTTGGCCTGATCGATTGGGTTCGGTCCGTTACTACTTTCGTTATCGGTAATTGTTACCGTCGCCGAAGGGGCAGTCCCCAGCGTGCCAATCGATGGACTACTTAAATCGATTGTGAAGGTCTCGCTTCCTTCCGCGTAAGCATCGTCGATAATAGGGATTGATATTGTCTTGGAAGTTTGCCCCGCATTGAACTTAAGCGTCCCCAGAGTGCTCAAATAGTCACAGCGCGATGAAGCAATACCACTAATAACGTTGCAGGTGCTTGGTCCGGCGGTATCGTTGGTGGCGTAGCCGGCAGTTGCCGCTGCAGAAAGGTCTCCAATCCTTGTCACCGAAATGACAAGACTATTGCCGCTCTCCGCGATGGAGTAATTCGAAGCGCCTATTTGAATTGAGCTATCGTCGTTTGCGATGGTGGCAGTCAATTGACTGACGGGAAGGTAGCCTCCGGTATTCACTAGATTGCTTATTTTCACCAGAAATGTCTCGTCGGGTTCAATCGCAGTATCGCCATTGACTGTGATCGTAATGGACTTCGAAGTTGTTCCCGCTGGAAAACTAAGCGTTCCAGAATTCGCAACGTAATCGCTTCCCGCTGTCGCCGACACATCCTCAGTCGTGTAGTCAAGCGAGACCTGTTCAACCGACGCATTTGATAGGTTGATGGGGATGCTGAAGGTCTTTGTGCCGGAATTTCCTTCGGTCGAGTTAAAAGTACCCGACATCAGTACCATCGGCTTATTGTCGTTGTCGTTAATCGTCACGACCGCCGTGGGCGAGGTTAGCAAAGCGCCGTTAGTGGGATTACTCAGGTTTAGACTGAAGGTTTCATTGGCCCCTTCGTAAAGATTGTCGTCAGTAATCGGAATGGTGATCGTTTTGGTCAACTGCCCGGCGGCAAAAGTCAGGGTACCGCTGGTGCTGGTGTAATCGCTTCCGGCCGTTGCTGTTCCGTCGCTGGTGGCGTAGTCAACGGAAGTCGCACCTGCAGCGTCCCCGGTCCGGGAGACCGTGACCTGCAGATTTGTAAAACTTTCATATGTCGTGTAGGTGGCCGCACCGAGTTGCACCCCGGTGGGAATAGGGCCGGAGGAGGATACCAGGGCACTTTGCAACAGGTAGACTTCGTTAGGATTCGTGGATCCAAAGTAGTTGACGGTATTAAAAGCTAAACCGTTGGTCCCCCACCGAACCAGGCTGACCGGATAGCCAGAAATATTTGGCATCACGACGGAGCCGAGCGGAACAAACGTATTCGTATCGAATGCGGTTAGAACGATGCTCGAGCCGTTGCCAGACACGTAAAAGGCTCGAGCGTTTGTCGCGTCGACTGCAATCGCGTTCGGTGTCCCGGCACCTTGAAGGGTACCCACCAGTGTCCTTGATTCCGGGTTCGCAATACGGCCGAAACCTGAATACAAAAGCCCGTTAGAGAACTTTAAGGTATTCATAAATCCGACCAGCAGATTATTGGTGACATTAACAGCAGTAACTCCCGACGCATCAACGGAGAACTTCACGAGTTCAAAACCGCTGGAGAAACTGTCGTAGCCATAGAGAGTCGCGGAAGAAGCTCCAAACTCAATGGGGCCTACCGCATAATACGAGCCACCACCGGTATTTGGCCTTTGTACCCCATCATCATATATCGCTACACCAGAATTTCCACGCGGAACGGCAACCGAGTTTGGACTACCGGGTAAAACGTCCATGTCGACAGGTGGCTGCAAGTTTGTCGAAAACTGCAAACCCGGCGTTTGAGTTTGGATGTCGAAGCGACGGATTGCATTCGCCCCGTCAAGGTTAGCGTACAGCGTTTGACCGTTGTCCGAGATCGCCAGCTTGTTCGGCTCGCTCCCAATAAAAACAGACGGGCCAATAGCGCCTGTCTCAGGCATGATTTTGGTGATGCTGTTGCCGTTTGGACCGGCATTGCTGGGCACGCTGGCGTAAAGTGACTGCGTCGCCTGGCTATAAACAATGTCGTTCGCAGGAAGACTAAGTCTTCGGACAAAAGTAGGAATGTACGCCGGGGACGGAGTCGGCGTGGGTGACGGTGTAGGCGTCGGCGCCGGCACCACCTCTCCCGCACTGATGAGCGCTGTTTGAACTATGAAGACTTTGTCACTAGTTCTGAATGCCACTCCGTTTGTTCCCCAACGCACCAGGCTGCTGACGGTGTATCCCTGAACACCCTGAATAGTAATTGAGCCGAGAGGCACGAAAGTGTTGATATCGTAAGCGTGCAGTTGCGCGATCCCGTTTGGACTACTGAGGATGTAGACGCGACTATTCGCCGAATCAACGGCCATGAGAGAGTTAAAGCTACCGTATCCAGATCCTGAGAAGGTTCCTACGATCGTTCCCGTGGCCGGATCAATTACTTGTCCGGAGGCGCCATAGATCAAACCGTTGGCGAACTTTATTCTGCTGCCGGAATTGAAGGATTTGGTACCGGTGACCGTCGCGCCGCCGGCATCAACTGTCATGATGTTCAATCCTGAATAGTAGCTGGAGCTGTAGAGTGTTGCAGCAGAGTTGGAGAAAGCCACTAGATCTCCCGCGCCGACGTTCGGACGCTGCACGCCGTTATCGTAGATTGCGACGCCCGCCCCGGAGCGCCCGACGGCAAGAACTCCAGGATTGCCGGGCGCGACCGCTAAATCACTTAGGCTGTACACCCCACTAAAACTGTCTAAGCCCAAGGCGAACTGCTGGCCTGCGGTCTGGGTTGCCGTGTTGAATCGTCGTACTGCTCCGGCTCCAGCCAATTCTACGTATAACGTCTGGCCGTCATCTGCTTGCGCCATTTTTGTTGGTTCACTGCCGACAAAAACCGAATTACCGAGCGTGCCGGTGACTGGATCGATTGGCTTGATGCTGTTTCCCTGGGTGCCGGCGCTGCTGGGCACGCTCGCATAAAGTCTTTGCGTGGGTGGGTCATAGACCAGGTCGTTTGTCGCAAGCGGAATTTGCCGCACATAGGTATCAAACGTCACGGGCGACGGACTTGGTGTTGGCGAAGAAGTAGGCGTCGGTGTGGGGATTGGTTCCGCCGAAGGAATCAGAGACGTCTGAATAAGGAATAATTGCGAATCCCCCGTTTGGCTATTCCCAGTTCGTAAAGCCAAACCATTGGCACCCCAACGCACCAGCGCAGTTGGATTCCCGGAGGCCCCCGGAATCGCCAAAGATCCAACCAGCAGAAAAGTATTAATGTCGTAAGCTTTCAGCGTCAACCCGTTGCCACTATATTGGTCGCCAGTCACGTAGTAAGCGCGTCCGACGGAAGAGTCTGCCACGAATGCGTTTGAATTGGCGGCTGAGAAGGTACCCAGGAGTGTGGCAGTATCCGGGTTAACTACCTGTCCATTGGAGCTGAATACCAGTCCGTTGTTGAACTTAATGCGAGTGCCTACAAAAAAAGGCACGGTTGAGGTCACGGTCACACCCGACGCATCAATAGTAAGAGTCTTAAGACTACTGTAGAACCCGCAACCGTACAGCTTTGAGGCCGAGGCTGAAAACGCGAGATAATCGCTTCCCTCAGTGTGGCCTGGTCCAGTGTTCGGTCGCTGCACACCGTTATCGAAGACAGCAACACCCGCCTCTGGGGGACTGGTGCCGGGATACTGCCGCGCGATTGCCACCAAATTAGGACTGCCCGGGGCCACAGCCAGGTCATTGACACGGTACCTTCCAAAAAATGAATCCTGCCCGACTGAGAACTGCAACCCTGGCGTTCCGGTCTGAGTATCAAATCGGCGCACTGCAAATGCTCCCTCAAGGGAGACGTAAAGACTATTGCCATCATCCGCCATTGCCAGTAGGTTTGGCTCACTTCCTATAAAGACCGAGCTATCCACAACTCCCGTCGCGGGGTTAATAGTTACGATGCGGTTACCAGTGCTTCCCGCGCTGCTCGGCACGCTCGCATAAAGCTTTCCGGTTGAGGAACTATAGACAACGTCATTTGTGGATAGGGGTATCTGTCTGATGAAATCGGTTTGCGCTAACGCCGAACCATCGACACGCGTGACGCCTAATCCGAGGCCCTTTGCCGCGAAACCCAGAGAAGTTAAGAAGACGCCTAAGATTGACACGGCCAACCATAGAGCAATCCGCTGCCTGGTGGAGCTGAGGTCGTGGAAGTGAGACATTTTGTTCCTTTATGATGAATCGGGACAGAAGCGGCTTGAGGCTTCTCCATTGCCGACAGCTGTTAGCTGAAAGCGGTCGACCAGGATCGAATATTCCAGAGCAGCGCCAATCGACGGACTAATTACCTTTTAAGCAGGGAGATCCGCACCTTAGGCTTCGTTGCTTTGATTGTTGAGTCAGCTTGTCGACGACCGTTCTCAACCAAAACGACTCCAATCGGAGTAGAGGTGTTTGGGAAGTGGGCGACCCGGCGTCGAGTGAAATCAAACTATCCTAACGCGGGTAAGGATACCCTTAGGTCGAAGGCTCTGCAAGTGGGAATTCTTATAGCTGCTGAGAGTGCCTGCTAGGGGCCAAAACGCCGGCGATACTCGCCAGAGACGATGAAGGCCTTAACCATCTCGGCGTTGACGAAGTTGCCGTTGAACTGGTTAAGCTTGTTGAGCCAGAAGTTGTAACCGTCGAAGTTCAGTCCGGCCTCGGGAGGGTCGTTGGGATTGCGGCGTAAGTAACCGAAGTATTCCATCAACACAAACGCACGGTTGGTTTCCTGTTGCTCGAGGATTGAATTCTCGGCTACGTCCCTGAGCGCCCGACCCCGTGCGGCGCTGTCTGCGGTGTTGAGAGCCGAACCAAACTCGCCGATAACAGATGTTCGTTCTGAGGCTGACGGTGTGACGCCGGCGTTCAGATAAAGCATGTCAACAAATTGCGTCGGTGTGAGCGAGGTCGGGTAAGCATTTGTAAAACGCGAACGGGTGACGAAATCCAGCGCGAACGCTACCTTATTGTCTTCCAACTGCTGTTCCCAACCCGTTTGTCCAACTATCACTTCCTTCCCAATCTGCTGCGTGTCCGGCAAAAATTCATTGAGCCTCAAGGGCACTGGTGCGCCCGGCAAATTGCCGTAAGCTGCCTTGTACGTTCGATAGACAAGAAAGCCTGTTTCCTGAAACTCGATTGACAGGAAGAATGCCGCCGACACGTTGATGCGCTTCAGCTCAATGCAGGTTTGATCTGCGCCGCAGAGATCGATCTGGTTTGTCCAGAAGCCGAATCCGGGCGGGTCGGGTTCGCGATTGAGAAAGTCGAGATAATGTTGACGGACGAAGAAAGCGGAGTTGCTGATCGGGTTGGGCCCACTGACGGTTTCGTTATCGTTGATGGTGACGATGACCATGCTCGGCGAACTCAGCACTACGCCACTCCCCGCCGCATCGCTCAGCGCCACGATGAAATTCTCGCTGCTGCCTTCCGCATACGAATCATCAACGACCGATATCGAGAAGGTAGCGAGCGTTTGACCCGGCGCAAAATGCAATGTGCCGGTCGCAGTTTTGTAGTCGCAGGGAGCAGTGGCGCTGCCTGTGTCAGTCAGGCTGCAATCACTGGCGCCCGCCGGATCGAGCGTCGCATAATTAACGTCAGCGGCGCCTGATGTATTGCCGGCGCGCGTCACGGTTAGCGTCACACTTCCCTCACCTTCGCCCACGCCCAACTGGGTGGCTCCAAACTGAATCGCGCTGGCTGACGCAGACGTTTGAAACTGACCGCGGATTTCACCGTAGGGAAAATTCGTGCTGTGAACGTTGACGTACCAGAGTCCGTTCTTCAAGTCCTGAGCCTGGGTGGGCGTCAGATCGATCTTGAAGTCACTAATTAGTCCTTGCGGTAGGGGGAAAATAACTCCCGCAGTAACGCCCATTTGAGCGGGTCCGTGAATATGCGCATCCGTTTGCGCGCTTGATAGGCCAGTGAAATTTAGCGACACCGTCGCCGTAGTTTCATCAGGACTCAGCACCAGCGTTGCCGTGCTGGTGGCAGTTGAGTTTGTTGGCGGCACTTCCTGCGCGCCGTTGAGGGTCGCATAGAAGATCGTGCTGGGCTTTGACTTGATCTCATAGATCGCTCCGTTGAGTAACGACGCAACGAAGACGTTTCCGTTTGGACCTGTCTGAATATCAGTAGCCACGCCGAAGTCGCGACCACTCAAAAGCGTCTCGCTTTCGGTTAAGTCAAACTTATCCACACTATCGGCTACGAGATCAGTTAAGACTGGATCGCTGAACTTGAAGTGTTTGCGATCGGGAGTGAACTTGAAGCGAAATAGATAACCGTTGAGAAGCGTCGTGCGCGACGCACCCACAAGCAGATCACCTTCATACTGCGTGCCCAATCCTCTTCCCCTGACGAATCCAATGCCTGCGGGAGCAAGCGCATACTTCCAACTGAATTCCGGATCGTTGTAGTGCGCCCGGGGCAGCATGTAGAGACTAGCAAGCGCGGCGGCCGGAGAGTCGGCGATTAACGAGGGCGCCCAACGCAACTGTTGCAGATTACCGGCGCCGTAAGTTGATTCGATAAACTTGTAATCGGCAACGCGACTTGATGGCCCCATAATTTCCACCCAACCGTTATTCGATCCGGGCGCGATGCGATTCATTTCGTCGTAGGCGTCATCGCCGTTCTCCTGGTCCCAAAGAATTCCCGACAAGGGATCAAAAGCCAATCCGAATCCATTGCGAACACCATAGGCGAAGACCTTTTTGATGTTAGTCGCGGCCTGTCCTGGCAGCGTGGTTACAACATTGAAGAACGGATTATCGGTCGGCGTTGAACCATCGTCGTTGAGTCGGAGGATGAACCCGGTCAGGTGAGCGTCGTCCGGTTCTGGCCCACCATATTGATCGTCGGGCACGGGTAGGAGTTGATTATTCTGCAGAAAGCCTCTGCGGCCGTTATCGCCCATCAGGATGTAAAGCTTACCGTCGGGACCAAAACGCAGTACGCCACCGTTGTGATTGCCACGCAGCGGCTGATTGGCATCAGCTTGGTAAGCACGCAGCTGGATGAGATTGCGATCGAAAGTTAACGCTGAGCCGTTCCAGATATAACGGTCAACGCGATTCCCCAACAAGCCCACGTCCGCGAGGTTGGTGGAATCGCTCCCGGTGTTGCTCTCGGTCCAGTAAAGATAAACGAAATGATTGACGGCGAAGTTTGGATGCAGGGCGATGCCCAATAAGCCACGTTCCGAGGCGCTGTTAACCGCGAGATCGAGAGCGGTCGATTGCCCTATTCCGTTTTCGACGAACTTAACTTTGCCGGTGGCCTTCTCGATAACAAACAACTCATTCGGCCCCGGAAACGCGATAGCTGTCGGCTGGTCAAGGCCTGAAACCACAGTGCTAACAGTTAAATTCGGATCGAGCATTGAGGGCGCCACAGCGGCCGGCTGAATCTCCGTCGTAATCATGGCGGTGTTGTTACTGGCATCATTGTCAGTCTCGCTCGCACTCACTGTTGCTGAGTTAGTAATCTGACCCTGCGCAGTTGGTGTCACCGCAATGGTAACTACCGCCGATGCATTCGCGGGCAAACTTCCGATCACGCACGTTACTGGACCGCTGCCGCTGCACGAGCCAACTGTGGAATTGGCTGACCCAAAAGTCACGCTCGGTGGTAAAGCGTCGGCGAGACTGACGTTGGTCGCGGTGGCGGGTCCACTGTTAGTAACTGTGACTCTATAACTTAAAACCAATCCCACTTGAGCGGGATTCGGCGAAGCAGTTTTGGTTACAGCAAGGTCGACACTTGAAGGACTGATCACCTTCAGCGTCACTTGCTTGTTGTGACTGAGACTACCCGAAGTTCCGTTTACAGTAATTGGATAGTCACCCAGCGGCGTAGCCGCATCAATACTAATTGTTAACGTCGAAGTCTTCGCAGAGGCGTCAGTAATATTAATTGATGCTGGATTGAAGTTTGCGGAGGCGCCGGCGGGTAGTCCAGCAGCACCAAGGTTCACCGTGCCGACGAAGCCGGCTGAGGGTGTGATTGTGACTGCGTACTGGGCGCTTGAGGTTGGAACAACGGTCCGCAACGAGGGAGCAACACCAACATCGAAATCGGGTGTTGCCGAAAACGGCGCAACGGATACGAAGGTTTTGTAGATGTAATCACCCGAGGTGTTGCCGTCGTTGTTCGCCTGATTACCGGCGACATAGAAAGTGACTATACCAATGTCTGTAGCTGGCGCTGTCCAGTTAAAGGTCCAGCTGGCGGTGTTTTGTTGACCGATGAACGTTCCCGCGCCGGTGTGCTCGATGTATTGACGAGCGCCACCTGGTCCTGCGTTATTCAATACTTGGGTCAGACCATTAAGAGTCTGCAAATTCCCCGCGGTCTCATCAGACGTGTCAAGCACAGTGAGCTCGAAGCCCCAGCGGATTCTGCTTGGATCAGGATTCGTGTGCGTGACCGTAATCGGATAGGTTTGGCCGGGCACGTAGGTCTGCGGCGCCATTATAGAGATGTGTCCCGTGCCGGCATCGGCGGGCACATGGCATTCGGCGCAGGCCTCCGGCTCTTCCCCCGGCGCGCCGGTGTATCCGGCAGGGGGTCCGGACGAAAAGGCGTGAGCAGGGCGGATAAGCGTGTTGCCGGATAACAGAAATCCGAGAAACGCGGCAAGCAATGACGGCAACACAATCAGCCGTGTCTTCTCAGCTCTGCCGATCTTTCCCTTTTCACGCATCGTAGTAATTCTATTTCAAGACGAGTTTCTGTTGGTTGAAAAATAGCCTAGCGAGGTCGCTAGGCTATTTTGATGATCAAAGACTCACTTAGCCGGCTTTGAAAAGAATACGCGGTTTACGCCATGAACCCCAGATTCGCCGTTGAGAAGTGACCGATCAACGGAAACACCGCGGTCAGATCAGCCGAAGACAATCCATACCAGGTGGCCAGCGTTGCTGCGTATTGTTCAATGGAGGTCGTTGGGATCCAACGTCCGCGCGGACTGTTGCCTCCGTCAGTGTCGTCTGGTCCTCCCGGCGTCAGGTTTGGATAAGTTCCATAAAGCGTGTGACCCTGTACCGCGCCGCCAACAATCATCTGGTGATTTCCCCACGCGTGGTCGCTGCCTACCTGCGCCGCTCCGCTTCCCGATGGCTGAAGCGTCCGGCTGAAATCCGACATTGTGAAAAGCGTAATTCTGTCCTGCAAGTTAAGTTCGACCGTGGCATTGAAGAAGGCGTTAATCGCCTGACTCAGTTGCTGCAGCAACGCTCCCTGACCATTTAACTGTGCGGAGTGGGTGTCGAAACCGCCAATCTGTACGAAAAAGATCTGCCGCTTCATGTTGATGCCGGCAGCAGGGTCCGTACTGGCCTTAATAAGCCGCGCAACCTGCAAAAGCTGCCGGCCGAGGGATGTGTTTGGAAATATGGTCGTGAGCACCGGATTTACTGTCGACAAGGCGTTATCAGTTTGAATCGAACTCGAGCGAATATCGCTGGCCGCTTTGATCAGTTGGAAATTGTTGTCGAACGTTCGTAGTTCGTTAAATGACGCCAGGCGAGAACTAATTTCGCTCGCAGTGGCTGACGGCGCATTGTTGAGTTGAAGGACGTTTGCTAACGACGTGTTGGAATCAGCCACCGCCAACTGTCTGGTATCGACTCCGGTCAGATAAAGATTTACTCCGGCTATTGAAACGTTGCTGGGAAAAGTTGCTGCGCCGTTTAAGCCAATAGTCTTGTCCGCCAGGCGGCCACCCCAACCGGTCTGGCTAACCGTATTGGCAATCGCAGTCTGATAAAGACCAACTTGATCGGAGTGTGAAAAGAGTTGCAGCGGCTTCTTGCCCGTCCCATTCTGGTAAGTGGTGCGCGTAAGCGGTTCAACTAGTGGCCCATTATTACAAAGCACCGCCAGTTTCCCCTGATTGAAGAGATTCTGCATCTCCGGCATGTTTGGGTGGAAACCAAACGAGCCTCCGCTAACTGGAGCTACGGGAAGGAAACTCGCCTGCGCAATCGCCAACTGAGCCGCGTTGCGTGCGGTTGAGTATTGGCTGTATTGGTTGAGGTCCAGGAACATATTGTTCCCGTCGTTGCCGCCGTTCAGGAAAACGCATACCAGGGCACGGTAGTCAGGCGCGGCTTGCGGTGTCAGCGCGTGAACAACACCGAATGTGTCCAGGCTCGAAGCCAATGCCAGGCCGCCTAGCGCGCATGCGCTGGTTCGTAAAAAATCTCGACGTGTATTTGCCATGGTAGTTATCTCTGTATGTCGTACTGCGAGGAAGTTATCGCAAGGTAAACGGCGACGCGCGCGCGTTTTTGATTGCGAGTAGCAATAGTGGCGTCGTTAATTGCATTCATCGCATTTATGAGCGAAGTGCGCACCTGTGTTGACATTGTCCCGTGGAAAAGCAAAGGGTTAAGTGCGTCCGCGACATCACCGGGATTGCCGGCCAGTGCTTCAAGGTTTGAGATGTCGATAGAAGTTCCGCGCGGGCGATCCGGACTTGCCGCTGTCGGCGTCGTGTTCGACGCTACGCCCGTGTAGACGAGAGTGTTGATGTCGTTCGCGCGGCGCAAGGTCGTCGAGGTTGAAAGGATACCAAAAGCAGGTCCCAGTATTTTTGTGCCCGGAACTTCATAACCCGGCTGGTAATAGCTAAACACGGTCGTTGGTTGGAAAATCGGTTGGTCGAGAGTTCCGGCGAAATTGGTAGTTGATTGGCTCCCCAACACACCATCGCTGGTGGAAAGCTTATCAAACGACTTCACGTTGAAGGCCCGGAGGAAGTTATTAATGTACTGGGCCGGTTCGCGAAGTTTTCCGTAATTTGGGTCGGTTTTCACATCACCGCGTGCTTCTGGATCAAGCAAGATCGCCTGGACAACGGCCTTCAGGTTACCGCGTGCGCTCGTACATCCGGCGATTGGATGAAGCCCCGCACAATCGTTGTTGAAGACGGCAGCAACTCGCTGCACGTACGCCGCCACTCGGATTGCTCGTCACCAAATGTTGAATTAATTGCTTGCTGAGGAATGGGCCAACATTTTGATGGTTAAAGATGTTGTCGAGCGCTAGCGTGAGATCTGCCTGGGCACAAGCAATGTTGGCCGCCCCACTTGCGCTGGAGCAGGCTGGAGTAACCTGACCATTCAAAAGAGTCTTTGCGTTGAAATCATGATTCGTACCGCCTCGCGGAATCATCGGGTCGCGCCAATTGGTTATGCCGGCGCCTAGTACTGTCGGGTTAAAATTCCAACCAGTAAAGACTCGCGTGAATTCGTTAACCTGAGTTTGCGAGTACGAAGCGACTGGCATTCCCTGCGCGTCCATCTGTGGACTGCCGTCAGCGTTGAGGACCGCTGTTCCGATCGAAAAAAGTTGTAGTACTTCTCGCCCAAAATTCTCATTCGGATTTGTCCGCGTACTCAGCCGCATGTCGAGGTATTCGCCCATGGCTGGCGTAAGCGTTATCTCCTGCAGCAGAGTTCGGTAGTTGCCAAATGCATTGCGGTCGAGTGCCTGGAGATAAATAGTCAACCAGCTCGGCCGATTTACTTCGCTTGCGGCGGAGACCACCAGGATCTGATGAAGAGCAAAGGCCACGCGCTGGCGCAATTGATCTGGTCCGTAAAGAGAATTGCTGTAGAACGTCCGCTGGAGCGGATAGATCGAAAAGTTGTCCCGGTTGCAAACGGTCTGGTTATAGTTTGGATCAGTACTGGTTGAAGGACACTGAGTAGCTTGATCATCAAGTGGGAATACCAGATCCGGATAATTTGAGCCCTTTGCCGCATTTGTTACTGGAGCACTGAACTGTTCATTCAGATAAGAAACGAATCCGACTGCTTTAACATGTGCAATGTCAGCAGAGGTCGGACCCCAGGTAGCTTGTTCAAGGAAGCGCACCGCATCAGCGTCTGTGGCCGCACCAGTATAGGAATCAGGAACCAGGGGCGGATCCGCAGGCGGTGGAGTGGCTGGTGCAGGCGTGGCTACGGCGCCGAAATCGTCGGCGGGTCCACCACCTACATGGCCAATGCCCATGCGCACTCGATTACTAGCCATTCCGTGCAGGTTCAATCGCAATAAAACATCGCCCACATCGCCGATGTCATCGGCAAGCCGCACGATGAACATTGTAATGCCGGGAAAGTCCGGCACCTGTCCCATGAATTCAATACGCAACGGATAGATTTTGCCACTCGCATCCTGCACGTCGGCGCTGAAGGCATTTGCTCCCTCACCCGGCAGCAGTTCGAGGTCCATTGCGAATATACAAATGCGTGTTCTGTTGTCGGTACTGAAGGGAACGGTAGCGGTCGGCGGAAAAGGCTCGCCTTTAAAGATCGGTGATTCAAACGCAACCGCTCTAGTAGAACCAGTATCGCTAATCAACTTCGGAGGCTTTAAGGTTCGCCGCCTGCGCAGCTACGCCCGCGACCATAATCAACAGCAGTGCGAAAGATATATAGCCAGCAAGATGCTTAACGGAAGAAGGCGGGGGACTGGTTGTCATAGGACAGGGTCTCCAACAACAGGTTTCTCAAGTGAAAACACTATTCGGGGCAAAACAATGAGGTTGAACCAATTGGATTGGTGGAGGGCCACCCGGCCAATAACCCAGGGCAGCAGGCAATATAGCATTTCCGCGCAGCGCCGGATCAACAAATTAGACGGCCTGAAGACGAAGAAAGCCGAGAAAGTTCTCGTCAACTTAGGGCGACAAATTGCATTGCTGTTTGGAACTAATGCCGATCGACTTTTCGGCCAGTTTGACAGTGGATAACAGCTTCCCTATTATCCATCTACTTGTCGGGGCGTGGCTCAGCCTGGTAGAGCGCTCGGTTCGGGACCGAGAGGTCGGAGGTTCGAATCCTCTCGCCCCGACCAAAAAAAATCAAAAAGTTACGGCTGCCAGCATTGGCGGCCGTATTTCGTTTGTGGGCCAATTCGTTGACATTTTTTCCACCAAAGCAACTTGCCGTGTTCATTTGAAAAGAAATACTTGAATCAATAATGCGGCATTTCGAACACCAAACCCTAGCCTAGTTTGAGGAGTGCCAGTGCGCGTGAATTGGGGCTTCTGCGCGCTACGAGCTGGCGGTGCGGGACAAAGTTTCGCCCGACTCGACCAGAGTGTGGTAGTTGACGATAATTAAGTAACAGGTGAACCACGACCCGTTTTCCACTTTAGTATTGTTGATTCAATCTCGATACGCGAAACTTAAGATAGACGCAGTGTAGATTAGGAGGTCATTAATGGGTGGACGTGCTGCTGGCGTAGGATTTCCGATTTTAGTCGGAATCTATCTCCTCTATTCGAACTTGAGCGAAAGTAAACTATTCGTTCAAGGCTCTGAAGCCCCTCTTCATACAGCGCTTTCCGCGCTTGGTGCGTTGCTACTGGTACTCGGAGTGGTCTTCCTCTACAGGAACTTGAGATAAACATGGCTGACAATCCCATCGGTCATTACGCTCCGGAGGAGTGTGCGCGCTGCAGGGGTACTGGGGTAGGGCTGAGTAAGGGCTCTAACTACTGCCCAAGGTGCAGTGGGCAAGGCAGTGTCGCGGTTCTGCAGCCATCCACGAAATGTGCACGCTGTTCTGGGAACGGGTTGGATAAGGGAAGCCTGGACGAGCCGTGCCCGGCGTGTTCCGGCAGCGGGTGGGCGTTTCACTGGCGGAGATAGCGGTTCGTCGTACGCTCCACATTCCACGGATCTAATGACCGCGAGGCATCCTTTAGACTGGATTGCAGCAACTGAAATAAGGCGGTTAGGCACCGGGTTGTCGCCCTATTTACCTCATAAACAAAGCTCGAACGTTAGCATCAACGAAACGTCCACAGTATTGGAAGATTAAGAATGAACACAATTGACAGAATAAAAATGCTTGGTATTCTCACGATCCTTTTCTTCTGTGTGGCGGGAAAGATCATGGGACAAGACACTTCGCAGGCGGATGAAGTGCCGGTTAAAAAAGCCAACCATATTGATAGGTTAATTCAACGCAACATTGAACATGCCATCAAGGAAAAGGAGACCCAGTGGGATCTTGCAAACCGTTATCCTAGGCTGGACGATAGTTCAATTGACTTGATATGGACATCTGGCAGACAGAAAGTAAACGTCTCCGTATATTACTTAGCCTCTCAGGATGATGCCGAGAGAAAGCTACGGTTCCTGAGAGATACCATTCCTATTGGATCTGGAAACGCGGTCGCGAATCTTGGTGATGAAGCCTATTCCTGGGGGACGGGCGCAATCAGGTTCAGGAAGTCTAATATCGTGATAGTCATCTACGCTTCTGCACTGGATTTGAGTGCAGACGCTAAATCAGCCGATCTTATGAAGCTTGAAAGGTCTGGGTTGAAGATTGCCAAAAGGTTCGCAGAACATGTTGCGGAGCAGATTGGATCGTTTAACGAGACCCCGCAGTAATCTCACATGTATATAACTCCTCCGCGAAAGCCCAGCCGTTCGCCGTGCTCTAACTCGACGGTTTCCATATCGCGTTTTCTTTATCGTGCGAACTGACGCATTGATAGTGTTCGCAGTACTTCACGTGGCAAGGCATAACCGAATTTGGCGGCGCCGCATTCTCAACAGGAGGAGTAATCAAACACTTGGACCCCCCTCAAAAGTTTGGGCCTCGATTATTTACTAGTACCTGTGAGGGATCAGCCAAAGCCCGGAAATCTCATTTGTCATGGGGTGATAAGATGTGGCGAGCCTCGAAGCCGCGATCTCTTTGAGATACTACGCTCACCAAGACATCTTAAGCGCCATCTGAGTCACCTAAGTAGACGCACCGCCGAACGGAATTCGCGCCCCAACATACCTCATAAACATCCAGCGTCGGGCTGAACCTAAAGTCCTAGCAGAAGAAGACGCTTCAATGGGGGGAACGAACATGTTTCAAATCCAAAATTGTCTCCGCGGCCCATTCAAAAGGGTGACTTTTCCCATCGCGCTCTTGACAATCTTGTATTGTGCTATGGGGATCCACATCCGTACAAAGGGACAAATCCTAACCAACAAGGTGTATCTGAAAGAAGGACAGTTGGCACTTGGTGTGATTAGTTTATTCATCACTATACGCGTCGCCTGTTAACGAGGGATCCAATCAAGGCGTGAGTTATGCCATTTGAGTTTCTTCTATTACCATCGGGCGGCCGTCTCATTAGATAGAGCTCAGCTCAAAACTATTTTTGATGTCCTACTCCACAATCAGACCTCGTAAGATGCATTGAGCTCAGTAATAAATAATGGTCCGGTTGCAGTCGAGGTCCCAACCAAAAAGACCTCCAGTATTTTCACTCTTGGTTGCTTTACGGCTAATCCAATTGCCTTGGCTATCGATTTTGTATTCATACCAGGCCTTCAAGACAGCTCGGCCATCGATTTGGAGTTCGAAGCTGCTCGGTTGCTTTGCAGTACCCTCATACATATATAGTGACGTTGCTATAGTTAGTTTTATTGCGTTGGTATATGTGGATTGAATAAGTCTTCCCCGCAAATCGTAGACCTGTACGGTGCGGCTCGCGAGTTCCGGCCCGGCGCTCATGCGTTCCTCAAGAATTGCCTCACCTTCCGGCGTTCTCTTGTAAACGCGCTCGATTCCGTAGAATTCATTGCAGTTGCCCCTCGATACAGGTCGAAGAGCAAGCGACGGCGGCGCACTATTAATACCACTAAGCGTTTCGTAACACATGGCAAAGGGTTCGCTCTCGCTAACTTCATATATCTTTTTCGTCTGCCAACCATGGCCCGTGTTTACCTCTTCCCTTATTAGATTTCCTTTTCGGTCATAAATACTGGTCCTTCTTAATCCATAATCTCCATTCTCCGTTACCAACCAAACAGGACCAATTAATCCGTTGCGTTCGCGATCAGGTGGAGCTCCGTATTGAAAAGCGCTGCCGCTTCCCAGCGTTGTTGCGCAAGCTAAGGCAAGTACAAGGAGGCTATTCATGCGCTTAATACCCTTAAGAATTCAAATTTGCTATCTCAGTGACTGTGGGTTTCAGCAAAACTCGAAGCCGCGTCTGACTTACGGATTCACACGTCGGAGCTTTCTTAATAAGGTTTCAGCCAAGTCAGAATCTAACGACTTGAGAACATCATATTCCTGTTCAGCTTGGTGCATATCGCGAAGCAACAAAAAGAGCAGGGCCAAATTGTAATGCACTTCAGCGTAGTCTGATTTAGCAGCAATCGCCTGTTTGTAGGCGACCATGGCATCTTGCTGGCGATCCAAAGCTTCGAAAAGCTTCCCTAAATAATTGAGGGCAACCGAATCCTCCGGACTAATACGTAAAGCCTGATTCAATGCGGTCATAGCTTCCTGAAATTTGCCCACTGAACGATACGATTCGCCAAGCATGGAATAAGCTAAAGCGTTTGCTGGATTGAGACGAACCGCTTGTTCCAGCACTTCCATGGCTTCCTGAGGTTGTGCGGAGAGCAGGAGGGCTGTTCCCAGTGCGATCTTGGCATCGATGTGATCGGGTCGAAGCAAAACGGCGCGTCGCAAAACTTCAGCCGATTTGGTGTGGAGACCTGAATGTTGATACGTTGCACCCAAATCGATTACGGCAGTGAAGAAATCCGGTCTAAGACGAATCGCTTCTTCGAATGAATGGGCAGCATTCTTGTAATCACCGAAATCGTAATACGCTCGAGCTAAATCGTAATGAGCTTCAACCCATTCCGGTCGAAGTCGAATAGCTTCTCTTAACTCCTCCAGCGCCTTTACCCTCGAGTCCGTTTTCAAGTAGGCGAGGCCGAGCGAGTAGTGAGCGTCAGCTGAATCAGGATCCAACTCAATCGCTTTTTTGAACTCGTCAATGGCCTGTTCATAATGACCTTCCTTTAACTTCGCCTCTCCTTTTTTCAAGTGCACCGCCGCCTCTTTCTTGTTCTCTTCCACTGCACTTCGGCTCGTCATTGGGCCTGAAGGAATAACGGAGGCAATGTCCCTCGCAAAACGGATCAGCACATTAGTATCCACCCAATTATTTAGCCCTACACGGACAAGGACATTTCCTTTTCTAAACATGAGATGACCTGGGCTCAACAAGTAACACTTGTCACCGATGGGCAGTTGCGGAATCATCTGTCCAAGCGGAGGAAGAGAGGCATCGTAGAATGCTCTGGCGGCATCCTCCGAAGTCTGCCATTCTTCGATCCACGCCCCGAACTCTTTTTGGTCTCGGACGTCCTTTTTATCGAGTTTCCAGATGTACTTCATCATTCGGAAATGCACGTTTGCATCGACCCATTTGTTCAGAATGATCCATTCCGGCTCATTCCGAGCGATGAGGCGCTCGATTCGCTCGGACAACGAAGATGAGTATTGTGCGTTGGCTAACGGAGGGATACTCAAAAACAGCGTGACAGCCAGTACAATTCTTGAGGAAGCTGTTCTGTGAAATCTCAACATGTAAATAATCACTCCAACCACGTAACTGAGCTGTCATCAAGGATTCAACTTTGCGAACTCTTTCAAGAGAGCATCGGCCAACGCGGAGTTAAGGTTAACTAGAATCTTATACTCCTGCTGGGCTTGGGTGTGATCTCCAAGTTCAAAGTAGAGCAAGCCAAGATTGTAATGAGCCTCTGCATAGTCTGGCTTGAATGCAATGGCTTGTTTAAAAGCAGCTGAAGCTTCTTGCAAACGAGAGAGACTTTGATATGTCATCCCCAAATAGTTGTGAGCGACCGGATCGTCCGGACTAATTCGTAACGCCAGTTGCAGGGCATCGAGGGCTTGCTGAAACTTACCGGTCTGTTGATAGGCGTGGGCCAAACTAGCATATGCAAATGCGCTTTCCGGACTGAGACGGACTGCCTCTTGAAAAACCTCGATTGCTTTTTCCGGCTTACCCGCGAGTGTTAGCGCTGAGCCTAACAGTACACTCGCGTCCATGTTTTGAGGCTGTTGCAAGACGGCCTGCTGCAAAACGTCAACTGATTTCAAATGCAACCCGGAACGTTGGTAGGCCTTCCCCAAAGCGATCAATGCATCGAAGAAATCAGGCTTCAGGCGAATGGCCTCTTCAAAAGCGCTAGCTGCCATCGTATATTCACCCGTTTCGTAAAAGGTGATACCCATATCGTAATGCGTCTCGGCCGAGTCTGGATTGAGACGAAGGGCTTCCTTAAAAGCCTCGCTAGCCTTCTGTTCGTCACCTGACTTGAAGTACGCGACGCCCAGTCCACGATAAGCATTTGCCGACTCAGGGTCTATTTCCAGAGCTGTCTTAAATTGGTCTATAGCCTCGTCATATTGCCCCTTCTTTAATGCAGCCTCACCTTTATCAACTCGACTATTCGCTTCATCCTTCTTTGTTTTTGATGTGCTCAGCTCGTCAATTACGCTACTGATAATGGCAGCAAAGCGAGTGAGCACCTGAGGGCTTGCATGATTACCCCCCAAACGAACGAGCACCTTACCTTTCCTTAGCACAATTGAAGTGGAACGAGCCGTTTGCCACAAGTAAGACTCGTCACCAAAATCAAGTTTTTGAGCAGGGACGTTTATTGGGAAGGATCCTTTATCATGGAAACCCATGATCGTTCTCTCGATCGACGGTTCCACTATGATCCAGGCAATTACTTCGGATTGATCTAACCTCCATCGATAGACCGCGGCTTGAACTCGGGGAGGTGGCCATTGAAGTTGGTCCATCATCGTCCATGCAGGTTTTTCCTGCCTGATGGCATTTTCCACCTTCGAAAACAGAGCAGGAGGATATTGCGCAGCGGCGGAGCTCGCAATTGAGAGCATTATGAGCGCAAGAGTGATTTTGGTAGTCCTGCTCAATTCAGTCCTCGTAAGAATCTGATGTCAGGCTCGTCGTGGGGCAGTGACGAAGGCTAGTTTGCTTGGCGCTAAATTTGAGGAGCGCATTTATGAGATTCGAGTCCAGGGCGTCGGGATGCCCAAGCCGCATCGATAATAAAGGAGAATGAGTGTTCGAGTCACTATTGAGTCTTTATGCGCCTAGGGAGCATCATTGACCCAGATTGTTGTGGCCAATTTGTGGACAAAATTAACAGCATGTGACTGCTACACGATGGGAAAGGATGGGAACAAATGTAAAAACCCCAGCAATTCCTTGGTGGCTGCAACTTTTGAAAAGGCAAAAGCTTACGTTTTTGCCGAGCCTAAGATTCGGGACCGAGAGGTCGGAGGTTCGAATCCTCTCGCCCCGACCATGATCTCAACAATTTACGGCTGCCAAATTGGCAGCCGTATCTCTTTTGGTCCATCAGAATCATTATTCTTGAACCTCGAATCCAGTAAGCGAGGGGCTTTCTACTTCAGCACTAAAACAAAACCCCCTCTTGACGGCACTGTCAACTCCAGCTTCCTACCGGCAGAGAGGTGGATTGTTTCTGCGCGAAATGAAAGATTGCCACCGTCGCCGTCGGCGATAAGAGTGCCGCTGCGCCCAACTTGCAACTCGCCAAGATCGAGCGTGAGTTTTCTTGCTTTCGACTCGCCGTTGATACCGGCGACATACCATCGGCCCTCACCGCGGCGGGCGAAAACCGCGAACTTGCCAGGGTAGCCATCCAGAAACTTAGTGTCGTCCCAGACGCTCGGCACGCCCTTGAGAAAATCGCGTACGTATGGAGGCGCCTTATGCATGCCTTCGGGAATCTCCGCATAGTGTTGGATACCTGACGTGAACAGCACTGAGAGCGCCAACTCGAACGCGCTGGTCGTGCGACGCTCTATACGGTTGATGCGGTCGAGCACCATCGGCGTAAAGTCCATGGGGTCAAAAACGTTTCGCGTGAACGGCAGCATGGCTGCGTGCGAAGGTTCCTCATCGGCGTTCTTCTGCTCAAAGGTGAGGTATTCAAGACCTCTGATTGCCTCCGTCGTCATCAGGTACGGGTAGGTTCGCTGCCAGCCGCGCGGTAACGTGGCGCCGTGAAAGTTGAGCAGGAAGCCATAAGGTGCGGCGTCCTCGAGAATATCGTGGTAGTAGCTGATCATTGATTGTCCATCGCCGCCGAAGAAGTCAATCTTGAGGCCGGCAACGCCCATTACTTTTAGCTTTTCAAACTCGCGTATGCGACTCGTGTGTGTGAGCATAAGGTTGCGCGGCGTCTGGGGGGCTGAGTTCCAGTCGCCCGCCGAGTTATACCAGAGCAGAATGCCCACCCTCTTACGGCGCGCGTAATCAATCAACTCCTTTACCTTCGCATAGCCGATCTGCTTGTCCCACAACGCATCAATGAGGCAGTAGCGCCAACCCATCTCTGCGGCGTAGTCGATGAATCCCTTCTGGACATCGTAGTTAGTTTGCTGATCGCCGAGCAGCGGCCAACTCCAGGACGCCTTGCCTGGTCTGATTCTCAATTTGCTGTAACCCAGCTTCGGCTTGTCAGCCAGATCCACGCCCAGCATTGACTCGGCCACGGTCTTGAGGCTGCCCACCACAACAACGCGCCAGGGTGTCAACCATGGCAGCGTGGATTCGGGATTGACCGGGCCGCCCTGAAAATTTTCACGCGGGTCTGGGAACCCGACCGAGTATTCACCTGCCGGTGACTCGGATTTCAACCGTGTTCCGCTGTAGTTGCGCGACAGGGCGCTTTCGCTCACCAGCAGCCAGGTGTCGCCGGATTGAAAGAGTCCTGGATAAACCCAGCCGGCGCCGGTTGGCGAGGGCGTTCCGACAGCGATCTCCTTTTCATAAAATTCCTCGTAGCAAGGGTTCACCTCCTTCCAACCAGACTTCGCCACCGACATCGGTTGCAACCATGCATGTGTACCGGGCAAAAACTTGAAGGAAGAGACCTCGTCAGTAAGACGATAGGTCTCCGCGCTTCGCTCGGGGAAGAAATACCGAAAGGCGACGCCGTCGTTGGACACCTGGAAGATGATATCCATTTGCTGCCCGGCGCCTGTCTGCAAGTGGAACAGTCTCCGGTTCGCACGGTAGTCATTCAGACGCCGTTTGGCAGTAAGGATTTCGTAACGGTCACGCACGGGTGCAACTGGAGACGTTGAGATCAACCGCAGGCCATGAGAGAAATCGGCGTCGCTGCGGATGAGGCCGAGGCGAGATTCCTGAAGCACCGGCTTGTCATTGAGCCTGATAACGTAGCGCGGGGCACCGGCCTCGTCGAGACGGAAGCTAACCACAAGACTTCCGTCAGGACTGGCGACCCGCATCGCTCTCGACTCCTGAGCCGCAGCGGCAACTCCATAACCTATGATGACTGCTGTGATCGTAGCGACTCGTCTAATTGAATCAGAGAGCATTTCGCACTGTTCCTCTCTGTCTACGGCGCCTAGTGGTTTTAAGCAGGAGACGCAAGTTGTATCATGACCAGACTTGGATCAGCTGCTCTCGAAAAAGCTTTCAGCATATCCATAGCATCGAAACATGGCGCATACAAGCGAAGCTAAAAGCGAGCTCCCAAACCAAAGCCAGCGCATGTTTCGCGCTCCGGGCCGGGTCAACCTGATCGGCGAACACACCGATTACAACGATGGCTTCGTTTTGCCCGCGGCGATTGGTTTCTCGACCTGGGTCAGCAGTGCGCCTCGTGATGATCGCACCGTCTCGGTCTTCTCCGAGAATTTTTCCGAGCAAATAGAATTTGATCTTGACGAAGAAAGCCCGCACGCCCGGGATCATTGGAGCGATTACGTAAGGGGAGTTGCAGTGACACTAGAGCGCGCTGGTCATCGTCTGCGCGGCGCTGATCTGCGGATTCGGGGTGAGGTGCCGATTGGTTCGGGCTTGAGTTCGTCCGCAGCGTTGGAAGTAGCCAGCGGCTTCGCACTGCTGACAAACTCGGGGCTGACGGTAGTTCGCAGGGACTTAGCGGAACTTTGTCAGCGGGCGGAAAACGAGTTTGTAGGAATCCGCTGCGGGATCATGGATCAGTTCGTTTCCTGTCATGGCCAGGCAGGAAAAGCTTTACTATTGGATTGTCGCTCGCTTGAGTACAAATTACTGCCTCTGCCGGAGAATGCGCGACTAGCTATTTGCAACACCAAGGTGAAACATTCACTGGCAACTAGCCAGTACAACGCGCGCCGCGTGGAGTGCGAAACTGCTGTGCGTCATTTCGCTCAACGCCGATCCAACGTGCGAGCGCTACGTGACGTAACCGAAACTGACTTGAAATTATTCGGGGGCGAATTACCGGCAGTGATTTATCGCCGCGCCCGCCATGTGATTACAGAGAATGCGCGGGTGCTCGCGGCGGGAACAGCTCTGGAGCAGGTTGATCTCGCAGCCTTTGGCCAGCTAATGAACCGCTCGCACCTAAGCCTGCGCGATGATTACGACGTCAGCTGCAGGGAACTGGACCTGATGGTGGAGCTTGCGCAGGCGGTTCCAGGTGTTTACGGTGCACGAATGACCGGCGGCGGGTTTGGTGGTTCCACTGTGAATCTTATCGCGGCCGAAAGCGTTGATGAGTTTAAGCAAACTGTTGCCCGTGGTTATGAAGATGCGACGGGGCTAACTCCAGAGATCTACATTTGCACCGCCACAGAAGGGGTGGGGGAAGTCAATGCGGATTTTTGACTGCCAGCGATGAGTGCCGATTCCAGGTCTAATTCAACTTGAGGGCGAACTGTGAACCCCCTCGCGCTATCATCAACGGCAATCGCCAATTGGAAATAACCAAAAATGTTCGATCTAATGCGTCACCCACATCGCCGCTATAATCCGCTCACGCGAGAGTGGGTGCTCGTTTCCCCACAGCGCACGAATCGCCCCTGGCAGGGCCAGCTGGAGGATGTGAATCAGGAGCATCAGCCCGAGTACGATCCCGAGTGTTACTTGTGTCCAGGAAACTCGCGCTTCGGCGGCGTGCGCAATCCGTCATACACCAACACCTTTGTTTTCGAGAATGACTTTGCTGCCCTACGGCCGGACACGCCGGAAGGCAAGTTGGACGAGGGCGGACTGTTAGTGGCCCAGGCTGAACAGGGAATCTCTCGGGTCGTGTGCTTCTCTCCGCGCCACGATCTCACTATCGCGGGAATGGAGGTCGCCGCACTGCGCCGGGTTGTTGATACTTGGAGAGATCAATACGTTGAGCTGGGTTTGCTCTCATTTGTTAATTGGGTGCAAATTTTTGAAAATCGCGGAGCGCAAATGGGGGCCAGCAACCCGCATCCCCATGGTCAGATTTGGGCCAACGCCAATGCGCCTAACGAATCAATAAAAGAAGACCGGGCCCAGCGTGAATACCATACCGAGCACGGTAGTTGTTTGCTATGCGATTACCTCACCCTGGAAATAGAGTCGGGTGAACGGCTGATCTGCGCCAACGATTCGTTCTCTGCGTTGGTTCCGTTCTGGGCTGTCTGGCCCTTCGAGACGATGATAATAAGCAAAAGACATACGACCGGTATGGATGACTTCAATGAGGCAGAACGTAGCGCGTTTGCCGATATTCTCAAGCGCCTGACCGGGAGCTACGACAAGCTATTTCAAGTTTCTTTTCCTTACTCGATGGGTTTTCACCAACGCCCAACCGACGGCAGGGCGCATCCTGAATGGCATTTTCACGGGCATTTTTATCCCCCGTTGCTGCGTTCAGCGACGATTCGTAAGTTTATGGTGGGCTATGAGCTGTTGGCGATGCCACAGCGCGACATCACAGCAGAGTCGGCCGCGCAAAGGCTGCGCGAGCTGGTCAGCGACTCATGATTCTGTGGGGTGGTCTCAGTGTGGTAAGGGTATTAGCCGCGGATGTTCGCGAACGAACGCGGATCTGAACAAGAAACAACTTTACGAATTCGCGCAAGGATTTGTCTGTCCCCAAACAACCTCATTTCACTTCTGATCCGCGTTCGTCCGCGAAAATCCGGGCTAAATCTTTACCTTAGATCAACGCTGATTACAGACACCGACTGTTTCGGTAACGTCACCACAAAGGTGCGCCCGCCCCGACTCGTTGTCTTCTTAATGAACACTGCATTAGGCCGCAGGAAGTCATTCGAAGCTGTGAGCGAAGCAGCAGTGACAGTTTCTATTTCCACCTGGCCCACGGGACTCGCTCCTTGCATCGTAACTGTAGTTGTTAAAAGGCTAGTCGGGCTACTGTTAACCGCTTTGATGAAGATATTTCTGCCATCAGCAGTGCGACTCACTACCGCGTCGAGGTAAGGCACGTTCTTTCCTTCCCTGCTCGTATCAAAGGTCGGACTGCTGACGCTGGCGGCCAGTCGTTCATCTCCGCGGTTCTCACTGTAAAGCTGATTAACCAGATAGATCGGAGAGACGAAAACTCCCTGCCGGTTTGCCTGAATGATTCCGCCGGGCCAACCGTTAACAAGATCGGAGACGGCGCTCATCTGGATCAACTCTCCCTGCCGCTCAAAAACGTTCATCAACCGCGCGCCATAAAGAGCAGACTCTAATGAATACTGTCGTTCAACTGGAAGGTCCAGGCCCCACTCATTGATTGCCAGTTTGATACGACCGCCTGGAACGATCTCACGGAGCAATTGTTCCACCTGTCCGTAGAAGTGTTCGAGAAATAGTGGCCGCGCCATCAGGTTCAACGGATCGCCGGCCATCTCCCTGCGGCCGTAGTAATGATGAATCGCGAGGTAGTCAATGTTCTCACCCGCCGCGCGCAGGACGGTGCGGTTCCAGTTCATGTTGTTGTCTCCGACGGCTATGAGCTTGATCGAAGGGTCAACCGCGCGCATCGCCCTGGCGTAGCGCATGTAATTGCGAGCATAAGTAGCGGCGTCGGAATGGCCACGGACCCAGTCGCCCCAGATCTCGTTGCCCACCTCCCAAAACTTGACCGCGAACGGCGCAGCATGTCCATTCGCTGCGCGCATCGCGCCATACTTCGAAGTGACCGGTCCATTGCAGTACTCAACCCACGCCGCCGCCTCTTCAACACTCGCACCGCGTCCTTCGACATTGACTGTGATTGAAGGCTCAGCTCCGGCGGCACGAGCGAAAAGAATAAACTCATCAGTACCGAAGTCACTCGGCTCCGGCTCGTTTTTCCAGGAGAGGTTAGTCCACGTAAATCTGTCATCGCGCGGCCCGACGGCCCAACGCCAGCGGTAGTCCTGAGCGACGTTACCGCCAGGCCAGCGGATAAAGGCGGGCTTAAGAGCTTTGATTTTTTCAAAGACGTCACGGCGCACGCCACCGGGCATGACATCGCCGGGCATTAGCGAGACCTGGTCCACCCACACGCGGCCACGTCCCGGGAAAAGGATGGCGAACCGTGCGAGTGGATCGTTCTTTGTTGGCCTCAAAGTAAATTCATGTTTACGCCACCCAGCACCTCCTGCGTTTAGCTGCGCCGAGGCGTAGATCTCACCCTCGTTCACGTCCGATTCCAGCGCGACCGTGACGGCTCCGGTGTAATCACTCGCCTTGAGCCATAGGTACCCTCTGTACTCGAGGCCTGCGCGGATCGGAAGGCGAGGTTGGTAAAACCCGTGGCGTTGAATCGCTGCGTCGCGAGCGTCGACACGCACCGAGTGTTCTTTTGCCTCATGTTCACCGGTATCAATCTTCAACTGCCGCTGTTCTGGGTAAGCAACTGATTCATCCCAAAGGAAGGTCAAGGCATAGTCATCGTTGCGGTCGTCCGGATAGCGGTCCCAATTCCGTGGCAGGCCGATAACATTTGGCGCCTCTTCGAAACTGCGATTGCGGATTAGTTCGGCGTGCAAGCCTCCTTTCATTCCTTCGAACATAAATTCGAGGAACTGACCGTAGAGTAATGGGCTAATGCGGTTCTCGACCCTGCGCGTGTCGATCGTTATGGTTGCTGTCTGGTTTGTTTGTGCGCCGACGGTAGAAACCTGCGCAACAGTAGCGGCTGACAAGAGGGCCGCTAACACAACTGAGTAGGTTTGTCTTAATCGACTTGTATTCATTCGCGGATTATCGGGAAACAGAAGGCTGCGACAGGTCGCAGCCGACCAAAGCGCTGACAGGTCAGCGCACTCCAAAGGTTAGAGCGCCTCCAAAGGGCTGCTTACTTAACTCCGACCCGGATCACGGTGAGCGAATTGGGCGTAAGGGTGTACGCAAAATCACCTTCCGGAATTGGTAACTGCCGTTCGATTGGAGCAACCTTCATCGGGTTATCCAAACTGTTCTCGGCCTTTAAATCAGAGCTCTCCAGGATGATTACCTTTCCAACCTTGCCGAGTCTTCTCGCGCCAGCGAGATTTATGTGGACCTCCCTTGACGACGGAGCAGCATTAACGACTTTCAGAATGACTTCACCGGCGGGTTCGTCCAGCGACGCGCTGGTGAAGAGTTCACCCTGTCCGTTTTTCGCAGACCCGTCCAGCAGGACCGGCAAGATCTTTGTGCCTCGGTTCACGCTGAACAATTTTTGTACGTAGTAATTTGGCGTGGCGTAGGAGCGCAGATTGTCGAACCAGATCATGTTCGGCGTCCATTGCCAGGCCTCCAGATGCCCGAAGAGCGGCGCGTACGAAGACATTCGGACTACGTCGGCGTTGCGGTCCAGGCCGGTAACGAAGGCAGCTTCAGACAGCGCACACTCCCAGTTGTTGCGATTGTCAGGACTGGCAATACCGACACTCTGCGCCGCGTATTCACCCGCAAAAACTTTCGGACCGGTGCGAGGGTAATTGTCGTAACGCCCGGCGTTATCGCGGAACCATTTCGGGGCCATGTAATAGTGTTCGTCAATTAGATCCGCTTTTAGTTCGCGCAATTTAGACCATAAGAAGTCGAAGCGCTCGCCATCCGGAGACGGGCCGGCGCTAGAGACCAGAGCTATGTTGGGATACTTCTGCTTGATAGCTCTGGCGAATATCTCGTATCGCTCGATGTATTGCGGACCCCACTGTTCGTTGCCGACGCCAATCATCTTTAAGTTGAACGGCGCCGGATGGCCCATCTCGGCACGCTTCTTCCCCCATTCGGTGTTTACGGGCGCGTTGGCGAATTCGATTAGATCGATTGCATCCTGAATGTAATGATCGAGGTCTTCGAGGGGGGCGAGTTCACTGGAATTAAACTGGCAGGCCATGCCGCAATTCAGAATCGGCAGTGGCTCGGCGCCGATGTCTTCGCTCAGCAGAAAGTATTCAAAATAGCCGAGGCCGAAAGACTGGTAGTAGTCAGGCGTCGAGCGCCAGTTGAATTCCGTGTTCCAGCGGTTGATGATGAGCCGGCGGTCGTCCAGGTCTCCGATTGTTGTTTTCCACTGGTAACGTTGGTCGAGATATCTGCCCTCGACGATGCAGCCGCCGGGAAAGCGCAGAAAGCCGGGTTTCATCTCCTTTAAGAGCTTGACCAGATCGTAACGCAAGCCGTTCTCGCGATTCTGCCAGGTGTCCTTCGGATACAGCGAAACGAGGTCAACGTCGAGTGTTCCGCTTCCCTCCAACAGGACATTCAGATGTGCTTTGTTATTCGTGTCTGTGGCGCGCACGCTGGCGGTGTAGGTTTTCCATTCCGTGGTAAAGCCTGAGACTTTCGCCTGGCCCAGCGAGTGCCCGTCCCCATCTTCGAGTTCGACACGCAAAGCTGCCGGCGCGCCATCGATCCGCCGCGCGCTGACGGAGAACATGTATTCTGCGCCTTTCTGCACGCCGATACCGCGAAAGCCCTCGTTCATAACGCCGAAGCCCTTTCCCGCGGGTCGCCACCTTAATCCGCAGGTAGTGGGAGTTCGGCGTATCGTTAATCGATCCATGATCGAAAACGTAAAGTTCTCCCTTTGTATCACCGCGATCCAGCCGCTTCCAGCCCATCATCGGATCCGGGAACTCGAAAGAACGGTTCTTCACGCGTTCAGGGTAGAGTCCGCCGTCGGCGCCAAAGTTGATGTCTTCGAAAAAGAGCCCGAAGAGTGTTTTAGGAATAGCTGCGCCCGGCTTGTCTACCTGAACAGTGATGTTGCCGGTTTGCGCGAAGGCGAATTGCGGTTGGATAGCGACTAATCCAAGAGCGCACGCGAACGCCAGCAGTCTGATTGAAAAAGTCCGTGTCATTCCAAATACTTTCATAGCTATTGCCCTTTATGCATTTCAATTGCTGGTCTTAATTCGTGTAACTCTTTAGTAGCGACTTGCGCTTGTCCACTCAAGCTCTTCTCTGGGACCGCGGGCGTCCCGCCCGCAATGAGCGCGCAGCGCGAACGATTGTTTCAAGTTCACTCCATTGCAGACTCTGCCTCGCACCTTTCGGTGCTTGTTGTGGGCGGACGCCCGCGGTCCCAGTTAGGAGCTTGGGTCGTTCCTATCTCGCTACAGGCCCCGGCGACGATTGACGGGTCGTTTACTCGCGCCCGTCATGCGCTTGATAAAGGCTGCTTCTTCCGGGATGTAAGGCTTTCCGTCGGTGCGAAAGACCTCGTGAAACCAGATGCTGGGCTCGCGGTCAACGTAGGGATGCTCCCATGAATCCCAGGGCAGGTGGGTTTGCGACTTGCCCTGTACCAGTCCCCAATTGATCATCCCGACGTTGTAGACCTTGCCGACCAGCAACCCACCCATAAAGAAACTGCCATTGCCGCGCGCCATGTATTCGCTGCAGATAAGTGGACGGTTGTAACGCTTGAGCCACTTGATGCGCTTCTCAAGTTCGGTGGGCGAATCGTAGTTGTGAAAGGTGATGACGTCGGACAGATTTGATCTGTAAGCGATCCATCTCGGTCATCTTCTCAGGACTCGACCAGTCGCCCTTCCAGACTGCGCTGGTAAGAGGCTGCTGTGGGCCCGCTTCGCGTGCCCAGGCGAAGGCCTTCGGCAACAGCGCCAGCACGAGCTCGACCTTGTTCTTAGGTTCCAAATGTCCGTAGCTGCCTCCGTTTGTATTGTCGGGTTCATTCCAGATGTCCCAGGCCAGCACTCGCTTGTCATTAGCGAGTGCGCCAACAACGCCTTTCACATAAGCCTCGAGCCGCGGATACTCGGCTGCGTTTTGCAACGCCGTTCTACCCGGACTCTGCATCCAGCCCGAGTTGTGTACGCCAGGACGCGGGGCACGTTGCTTACCCAGTTTCGGATCTGGATCCCAACAGGAATCGAACAGCACGAAGATTGGCCTGATGCGGTGCTTCGCGGCGATGCTCAGAAACTTGTCCAGGCGCCGCTTGAAACCTTCCGCATCCTGCTGCCACAGCAGATCGTGAAGGTAAACACGCATGGTGTTCATTCCCAAACTCTCAGCCCAGCCTAATTCAAGATCAATCCTCCTCGGATCGAACGAGTCGGCTTGCCACATCTCCAGTTCATTGATCGCACTTGCCGGATTGAAATTACTCCCGACCAGCCAGGGCTGTTTCTCGTACCAGTCATTCGCCTGCTGGTCCGTCCATTTCACCGAAGGCGCGGCTACAGCTGCAATTGAAAGGAAAACAATACCAACGATTAACTGCGCCGTTTTTCGAATTAGTGACATGAACCCAGACCTCCGTTTTGCTGTGTCAAATAGTAGAACCGTTCTAGAGCCCGTGAACCACGCGTAGCCCGTAAAATCCGCCCGCGGTGTTGTTGGGTTGCGCCTCGAAACGAATGGTTATTTTTGTTTTGCCGCGAGTCAATGCTTCGGGGATTGCGTAGGTCACTTCGAAAAACTCGCCTGGCTTGTCGTTATGTAGCGACTGCGTGGCGATCTTTACGCCGTCCGCCAGGATGTCAAACCTGCGCGCTCCCGTTTCCCCTCCCCAGTAAGTGCAAACCAAAGAAACGGGTTTGTCCGGCAACACTTTCAGATCGAACGACACCCACCCGCCATCCCGCGCGTGCCGCCACTTACGACTCGAATGCTCGCCCGCTTCCGTGTGTTCACCCTGCATATTGTGATCGCGCTCAGGCTGCATCGCCCCGGGCTGGGCGAAATCGACGGTCATCTCCTCCAGCCTTCGTGCCGCTTCCAGTTCCGCTTTGTAGCTGGCCTCACGCACAACCCACTGTTGCGGCGTGAACTGATCCCAGTACACCGCGTAGTTCCGGTTGTGCATCCGGTAAAAAGGATAGAGTTTCACGTCAACTGGCCTGCCGACGCCCGCCGTTTCAAACGTTGAAGGCTCTCCAGCCACTATCCTGATCCAGTCCCCCAGCGGTTTGTCTTCGGTAATCAGTGCGGGGGCGAGGACGGGATGATTAACTCCTGTCTGCTCGTCCGAACCAAGGTCTCCGGCCAGTACTGTTGGGCCGTAAAGAATTGCCACGCGATGAGGATTGTCCGGCAAGGCTTCGAGTCTGAGTGACATAGGAATCTTGAGCGATATCCGGTCGCCGGTTTTCCAGGTCCGTCGAAGCTCTACAAAACTTCCTGGCTTCGCGTTGACACTCTGCGGCCGGTCGTTGATCCAAACCGAAAGCCCTTTCGTCGCCCAGGCCGGATAGCGAAGCCTCACAGCCAGAGTCAGCGGCTTCCTGGTCTTGAAAGTGAACCGCATCGTGTCTGCGTCCGGATAACTCGTCTCCTGCTTTAGCGATAGTCCTTTTTCCCGCCAATTGAGTTCCGATGCGATAAAGAGATTGACCCAGAGCGCATCCTCACTATGAAAGTAGATACTGTCGCCGTACTTTGTATGATTCTCCATTCCGGTGCCGAGACAGCAGGTGAAGCTCTTGAACGGCGTCGAGTAAGTCTTGCGCGCACCGGCCTTGAGCGGCACGAAATAACAGACCATCCCGTCATCAGGGTTCTGGGAAGCAAGGATGTGGTTATAAAGCGCGCGTTCGTAATAGTCTGCGTACTCGGCTGACGCGTGCCACTCGAAAAGGTGCCGCGTCAGCTTTAGCATGTTATGAGTGTTACAAGTTTCGGTTGTATTTTCGGTCAAGCGATCGTTGAGCTTATCTGGTGGGCCGAAGTGTTCTGCTTCGCTATTGCCGCCGGTGACGTAAGAGTGATGGTGGACCACGCGATCCCAGAAGAATTCGACCGCGGTCTTGTCAGTGGCATTCTGCGTAAGTTCGTAAAGGCGCGCGAGCCCGATCAATTTCGGAATCTGCGTGTTTGCGTGCAAGCCTTGCAGGTGGTCTTCGCGCCTGCTCAATGGTTCGAGCACCGCCTGGTGATGGAAGCGGCGCGAGAGTCTTAGATATTTTTCGTTCCCGGTGCGGGCGTAGAGTTCGGCCAGGGACTCGTTCATCCCGCCATGTTCGCAGGCGAGCATGCGCTGGAATTGTTCCTCTGTAAGATTGGCCAGAATGTTATCAGCCCAATCAGCCAGCTTTACGGCAACTGTTAGGGCTTTGGCGTTTCCGCAGAACTCATTGGCGTCAAGCAAACCGGCGAAGAGTTTGTGTAGTGTGTACCAGGGGACCCAGCCACCGTTGAGGTCAAAGCCCTGGGAACGAATGTCGCCGGCAGCTATTTCCCTGAATATCCTTTTGCCGTTCGGAATTGCAGCGACGTAGCCGTTGCCGTTCGCTCGCTGGCAAAGTTCAAGCTCATTAACAACGTAATTAACTCTTTGGCGAAAACGCGGGTCACCGGTTGAGGCAAACATCATTGCGCAAGCGGACAGATAGTGGCCCGAGCGAGTGTCCCGCAACTCCCTGCTTTTCCCAACCGCCGTAGACTTCGCCTTTCGGTTCGAGTCCCGCTTCCTTCCTAAACCAGCTCAGCAACCTGTCGGGCTCAAGCCGTAGAAGATAATTCGCGTCGAGCAGCATGGCCTTTTTGAAAGGCCCGTCGAGCAAACGTACGTCCGCGAGATCGAAGGCGCTGGCCTCGCGCGGAATCCGATCAGGAACACGCTCTTTCGCGTCTGCGCTGGTCCACAAAGGAAACAGCAGCAGGCTGAGCACTGATGAAGAGGATGTGCCGCCGTGTTCTCATAACTTGTAAGCCGGGAGACCTCTCATTCACACCGTGGCTTCAGACCGGTGCTCTGGGCCGCGCCAGAAACAGGCGAACCGGCTTCAACGGTTTGCTTCGCTCTGGATTCATCTTTTTGCCCCAATATCGCTGGTCACCTTCCCATGAGAAACCGTTGAAACGGTAATTAACATACTTGAACTCATCAACGTAGATCTCAGTTTTTTTTGAAACCTTCGTAGATCCTGGAGCAACGAGGAAGGTCCTCTAGACAAAGGTTCAACGGGGCCCACGCAAAATCAGAACTGGGAGCGATAGCGACCAGTCAATGATTCACTTCAAAGCTTGGGGTTGAAACCCTTAGGACTGCGGCTCTTCATCAGTTGCGCTTTTGGCTGGTCGTTATCGCTCCCAGTTCTGATTTTGTCCAACCATCATTGAGTGCTCAATTGCTCAGTAAAGTCTTGATTCCGCTGAGCCGGCGGGCATCTACTTCAATTGCACTATCCACGTTGATGAGTCAAGTATGTTTACCGTTAAAACCGTTCATCAGAGATTTGCCGGTTGTGTCACCGGGCTAAAGCCCCGGTGTGAATGATAAGAACCCGAGCCCCTTCTCATCTAACCCCAAGCAGAATGTCTATTGTCAGTTGGTCCAGTCGCTCATATTTCAAGCCGCGTGCGGCTAAGCCGGCGCGGTCAAAATTTGCAGAGAGTAATTCGCCGGCCTGTTTCTTCGAAAATTTTGCACCGCCACCATCGCCGCCAGTCTCCGCAATTTCAGCCAGCAATGCTTTGATTTCCGGATCGGCGTTCCATTGGGCGCCCTTCTCTTTCAGAATCAAATAAGTACGTATGCAGCCGCGCGCGAATTCCTTGACGCCGTCGTAATCCTCGGTGCGATACGCATGCGCATCGAAGGCGCGCGGTCCCTCGTAGCCGACGTCCTCCAAAAATTTCACCAGCCAGAACGCTGCCCTCGGGTTGGCGGAGCCAAAACGCAAATCCTGATCGTAGCGTCCGGGCACCTGATCGTTAAGGTCGATATGAAAAAGCTTACCAACCTCCCAGGCCTGGGCCACCGAGTGTGTCATGTTGAGTCCAGACATATGCTCATGAGCTACCTCAGGATTGACACCCACCATCTCGGGCCGTTCGAGCGTTGAGATAAATCCCAGGTAAGCGCCGGTAGTCGGCATATAAATATCTGCACGCGGTTCATTCGGCTTTGCTTCCAGCGCGAACTTGTAACCGTAATTCTGGTCCAGCGAATATTCGCAGAGGTAATTAATTGCTTCTCTAAGTCGTTTCACTGCCTCATCAGGACGGCGACAAGCATCCGTTTCGACTCCTTCACGGCCGCCCCACAGGACAAAAATTTTCGCCCCAAACTCAGCCCCGAGATCCATCGCCCGCATGGTTTTCTGCAAAGCATAGGCGCGCACGGATTTATCATTGGCAGTGAACGCACCATCACGGAACACGGCGTCGTAGAAAAGATTAACGGTAGCCATCGGCACCACAATGTTGTGCTCTTCGCAGGCACTGCGAAACTCAGCCACGATCCGATCACGCTCCTGTGGTGAAGCATCAATCGGCACGAGGTCGTTGTCATGGAAGTTGACGCCATACGCACCTATCTCGCCCAACATTTTCACGGCGTCCACCGGACGCAGCGTTGGGCGCACGGCATCGCCAAAGGGATCGCGCCCACGGTTCCCAACAGTCCATAAGCCGAACGTGAACTTATGTTCAGGGCGTGGTTTGAATTTGTCTTGTGTCATTATCCAACCTCATTTCACTGATATCCGACCAAATTTAAATTGTGGCTTCCCTCACGCTGCGCAATGCAGGATAAAGCGCGCGATACGCCGAGTAGCCTCTGTTCATTAAAGCCGACACCGACTGGTCGGGTGTGACCCGGGCAGCAACGCGAACGGACTGCGCACACGCTTCATCGACAGACGACCAGGCGCCCACCCCGACGCCGGCCAGCAGCGCCGCTCCGTACGCTGCCCCTTCATCCGCCGCGAGAATCTCAACCTCACGTCCATAAGTGTCCGCCTGTATCTGTCGCCACAGCGGCCCACGCGATCCGCCGCCACCAAGCCGGATGGTATCGACAGGCACTTCCATTTCCGCAAAGATTGTCAGCGTGTCGCGCAGTGAGAACGCCACACCTTCGAGGATCGCGCGGATGACGTGCGCGCGCGTGTGGTTTGCGGCGAGACCGACCAGCGCCGCCCGCGCATTAGGATCCAGGTGCGGAGTTCGCTCACCCATCAGGTAAGGGGCCCACAGCACGCCATCTGATCCTGATGGCGCCTGGGCAGCCTCGTTACACAACAGCTCATAAGGGTCATCCTCAACTCCCATTGTTACGCCATCGTCTTTCAAGCCGAACCGATCACGGAACCAGCGTAACGAAAGCCCGGCGGCCTGGGTCACACCCATCACATGCCAGCGGCCGGGGATGGCATGACAGAAGGTGTGAACCCGACCTTTCTTATCAAGCGCCGGTCGATCAGTTGCCGCAAAAACGACGCCGGATGTGCCGATCGTTGCGCTTACGGCGCCCGGTCGCACGATGCCCATGCCGATCGCTCCTGCCGCCTGATCTCCGGCGCCGGCAACAACCGGCGTGCCCTCGCGCAATCCCGTAGCGGCCGCTCCGTCAGCAGATACGCGAGCGGTGATTTCAGAAGATTCGAAGAGTGCCGGTAGACAGTTCTTGTTTATCTCAAGTGCCTCCAGCATCGCGTCGGACCAACGCCGATTAACGACATCCAACAGAAGCGTGCCGGAAGCGTCAGCGACGTCAGTTGCGCGCGCTCCGGTAAGCCGCAGCCGAACATAATCTTTCGGCAACAGGAAGTATCGGAAGCGCGACCACAACTCCGGTTCGTGCTCCCGCACCCAAAGCAATTTCGTTACCGTGAAATTTGTCAGTGCCGGATTTGCAGTTAATTCAATCAGGCGCGCTGCGCCAACCTGAGTCGTGATCGCTTTAACCTGCCCGTCGGTTCGCTGATCGCACCAGATTAGCGCTGGCCGTAAAACATTTTCCTCTTCGTCAAGCAAGACAGCGCCGTGCATTTGGCCAGAGAAACCGACGCAAGCAATTTCATCAACAGTAACGTCATCGTGTGACAGCACGCCACGAACAGCTTCAGTAGTCGCGCGCCACCAGTCTGCCGGTTCCTGTTCGGCCCAGCCCGTTTGCGGAGACGCGAAGGGAGCATGTTCCGCGGTTGCGGAAGCGACCACGCTGCCGTTCGAGTCGACGACAACTGCGCGCGTTCCGCCGGTGCCGACATCAATGCCCAACAGTTTCATCCAAATCCTTTTTGCCGCGGGGGGATAAACCTTACGTGTCTAGACCATTGGCGCCGAGAATGACATCGCGCGTGTAGGAGGTCAGTACCACCTCGCGGTAGCGGGTGGGTCCGTAAGAACCGAGATGCGCATCGCTTACCCACCCGCTACCGCGAGGTGTTACTGACTTCATCCACTGCAAATCTCAATCGGTTAGGCCGCACGTGCCGATCGACGTTGCAATAGCTGGTCTGCTATGACACCCAGCAGAATTACTGTGCCCATCACTGCAAAGTTCAGTGAACTCGGGATGCCCAGCAGGTTAACAAGATTCTGCAGGACCTGAAGCAGCGCCGCGCCAATCAGGATACCGATGATTGAGCCTTCGCCTCCGCGCAGTGAACATCCACCCAGCACCGCCGCCGCGATGCCGTACAGTTCGTATGAATTGCCGTGTGATGAAGGCGAAATTGAGTTTGTGTAAAAAGCGAAAAGGATAGCCGAGATGCCGGCTAACACACCCAGGATAATGTAGGCACTGGCTATGATTCGCGCCGAGTTGATGCCGGAATAACGCGCCGCCATTTCGTTGCGTCCTACGGCGTAAAGATAGCGACCATAGACGGAGCGATGCAGCAGAACCCACATGCCGGCACTGATGACGATGAGCAGAACGAAGGGCATTGGCACTCCGAACACAACACCGGTGGCAAGCTCGCGTAGCCAATCAAATCTCCCGGCGCCCCCGAGGCCTTTGGTCTCGTCATTAGCGATGAAGCGCGCCAGGCCTCTGTAAAAAAGCAGCCCGCAGAGCGTGACAATGAACGGTTGAATGCGAAGCTTGGTGATCAATAGGCCGTGGAGCGTTCCAATTGCCATTGCGATAACGATAATTAGCAACACGACTAACGCCGCCGGCCACATCCACTCCGTCAACATCATCGAGAGCAGCACGCCCAGAAGAGCAAAGACCGAACCAACTGAGAGATCGATGCCACCGGTGATGATGACAATACCGATACCGAGGCTGAAGACGCCGTACATACCGATTTGTCGCGCCATGTTTTGCAAATTAGCTGCCGACAGAAACTGCGGTTGCAGTATTGCAACCACCACGCATAGCACAACGAGCAGGATGAAAGTGCCGAGTTCTTTTTTCAAGGCTTCTCCTTGGCTCTTCTGACCATGAATTTGTATACGGTCGTTTGCGTATAACGCTCGCCGGGTTTGAGGACCGTCGAGGGGAACGCGGGATGATTCGGCGAGTCGGGGAAATGCTGCGCCTCAAGACAAAACCCGCCACGGAAGTTGTAAACCTTGCCGGCCTTACCGCGAACCTTATCGAGGAAATTTCCGGAATAGAGTTGCACTCCGGGCTCGGTGGTCCACATCTCCAGTGCACGGCCACTCGTAGGTTCGTATACCGTAGCCGCCAGCGATAACTCCTGGCCCTTCTTGTTGAGAACGAAGTTGTGATCATACCCCTTACCGAAGACCAATTGCTCGTCAGCTTGATTGATGCGGCTGCCGATCGCAGTGGCCCGGTTGAAGTCGAACGGAGTCCCCTTCACCGCTCTCAATTCTCCGGTCGGGATCAGGGTCTCATCGACAGGGGTGAATCTGTCCGCATTGATCTTCAGCTCGTGTCCAAGAATGTCGCCCGCGCCCGCGCCGGCGAGATTGAAATAAGAGTGGTGCGTGAGATTGATGACCGTTTCCTTGTCAGTAGTTGCGGTGTATTCAATCCGCAATTCGTTCGCGTTAGTAAGTACATAGGTCGCGGTCACCGCAAGATTGCCTGGATACCCTTCCTCTTTGTCCCGGCTGAGATAGGTAAGCTCCAGCGCCACGCCATCGGCACGCGTCTTCTCAAGCGCCTGCCAGACAACCTTATGGAAGCCGCGCACGCCTCCGTGCAGATGATTGACGCCGTTGTTCTGCGGCAGTTGATACTCGACACCGTTTAGGGTAAATCGTCCTCGCGCGATGCGGTTCGCGTAGCGACCGATGAGCGCTCCAAAATAGGAGCTATCGGAAACGTAGCCAGCTGGCGTCTCCGTAGCCCAGCACGATGTCCGCCATCCGACCATGACGATCCGGTGTCTTGATGGTGACGACAGCCCCGCCATAAGTGGTGATCTCCACTTGCAATCCGTTGCGATTTTTTAGCGTGTAGATGTCTATGAGTGTTCCGTCATCTAATTTGCCGAAAGCACGTTTGTCGATACGAGCTTTTGTTCGTTGAGTTGTGCGGGCGAGTAACGGACCCGAGAGGCCTACACCCATCACAAACAACAGGGCGAGGCTGCGCGGGACGCTTCCTAGCAAAAGATTCCTGCCGATCACTCAGTTCGCTCCTATCACGCTAGCGGCGCGTTTACCGACCGCCAGGCGCATAATGTTTTCTTCGGCGCACTCCGAGCGCTCAAGTATCCCAGTCAGTACACCTTCATGCATTACCGCTACGCGGTCACTAATGTGTAACACTTCTTCCATGTCGGAAGAGATCATCAGAATGGCCACGCCGTTTTTCGCCAACTCCCGCATCAGCGCATAAATCTCTGCCTTCGCGCCCACATCTACGCCGCGCGTCGGTTCGTCGAAGATTAAAACCTTCGGTTCGAGCGAAAGCCACTTTGCCAGGACGACTTTTTGTTGATTGCCGCCGCTCAAATTGACGACGCGCTCCTCGACCGACGGAGCTTTGACGTTCATCTTCTTACATATGTCCGTCGCGGCCAGCACGTTCACGTTCGAAAGCGATGAGCCCGCCTCGCGAATAACGCTCCAATGAGGGCAGAGTAACGTTTTCTCGAATCGGGATTTCAATGATTAACCCGGCGTTGCGCCGGTCTTCGGGGACGAGATAAATACCATGCTTGATAGCGTCCTGCGGCGAGCCGATTTGCAACACCTGACGATCGAGTTTGATCTTCGCTTCAATCGCGCCATCGATGCCGAAAAGCGCTTGAGCGACTTCCGTGCGCCCTGCCCCGACGAGTCCGGCGAGTCCGACGATCTCGCCTCTGCCAACGCCAAAAGAAACCTTTTGATCGGGATAACGGTTTGTGTGCAGCTCTTCGATTTCAAAATAGTCCGGAACTTTTTCGGTCTCAGGGTGCTGGTAAAACTTTTCGAGATCCCGGCCTACCATCATTTTCACCATTTGCTCGTGGGTGATCTCTTCACGCGCGAGCGCGCCGACGTTTGCGCCATCGCGCAACACCACCACGCGATCGGCGATTTGTTCAATTTCGTTCAGGCGGTGCGAGATGTAAATGATGGCGACGCCCTGAGTACGCAAATCGTTGACGACTTCGAGCAAGCGCGCCGTTTCCGTGAGCGTCAGACTCGAGGTCGGCTCGTCCATGATGAGGATGCGGGCGTTGAGCGAGAGAGCCTTGGCAATTTCCACCATCTGTTGACGCGCGATCGAAAGACGCGACACGAGTGTGTCCGTCGGAACTTCCAAACCCAGGCGCTTAAGGTAGACGGCCGCTTCCCGGTGCATTCGCTTGCGGTCAACGAGTCGCAGCATTCCCCAGCGCAAGGGCTCGCGGCCGAGAAAGACATTCGCAGCCACATCCAAATTATCGAGCACGTTCAGTTCCTGATGGATGAAACTGATGCCGTAACGGGTGGCGTCGGCGACCGAGTGAATCGAAACTGGCTCATCGTTAATGAGGATTTCCCCGGCGTCGGGTTGATACACGCCGCCGAGGATTTTCATCAGGGTCGATTTGCCGGCGCCATTCTCACCAGCGAGGGCAACCACTTCACCCGCGCTAATTTCCAAGTCAACGCCCTTGAGAGCGCGCACGCCACCGAAGCGTTTCTCGACCCCTCGCATCTGCAGAATAGGAACTGTCATCCTTCCGCCTTCATCCTTCATCCTGCGACTAGCGACCGCGCAGCTGATTAATCTTCTGAGTGAACGCGTCGACACTGTCTTGCTTGATTACCAGTGTCGGCACAAACACCTGTTTGCTCGCAGGAGCTGCCGACTTGTCACCCCTTAGATACTGGTGCATAAGCTTGATGGCCTGGTAACCGAATTCGTAGGGCTGCTGCACGACGGTCGCAAATATTGCCCCCTGTTTCACCCCGCCGAGCGTTTCATCTTCTTCGTCGAAGGCGATGATTTTTACCTGCCCGGCCTTATTTGACTCTTTTACCGCATTGAGAATGGCTGGGCCGTTATAGCTCCAGAGACCGACGAGTCCTACCACTTCCGGGTAACGCACCAGCGTGTCCGACACGTTTGACTTGGCACGCACGCGATCGGTGTCGTCGGTTCTGACGTCAATAATCTCGATGTTCGAACCCTGCAACGTCTCTTTGATTCCCTGCAAACGTTCCTGAGCATTACGCGCGTCCAGCTTGCCCACGAAGATCATAATCTTGCCACCCTGGGGCAAAGCTTCCTTGATCAGGCCTCCCGCCTGGCGTCCCGCAGCCACGTTATCGGTGCCCACATAAAAAGCGCGATCGCTTTTGGGAGCATCCGAATCCTGCGTTACCACCAGCACTCGCTTCGCCGTGTCATTAATTAATTGGGTCTGGTTATCGGGATCAACCGGGCTGAGGGCGATACCATCCACACCCTTTGCCAACAGGTCATCAATCTGCCTTTTTTGGTCAGCGGCGGTTCCCTCCGAGGGGATCCTAAACTCCACCGTGGTATCGTCCAGTTCCGCGTCGGCTTTCTCGGTTCCTTTGCGCGCAATGGTCCAGAAATCAGAAGCATTGTTGGTAACGAAAGCGAGCCGAAGATTTTTTGACGCTTCTCCACCCCCGCTGGGACCACCACCTCGTTGACACGACGCCACTACCAGCAAACACGCACAAATGAGCGCGCTGCGAAATGTTATTTTCATAGTTTCCTCCGATTAGATTCTTAAACTTCGGCGTATCCTCGCGGATGTTTCGACATGCCATTCCCACGCTGAACCGATAATCGCCGCAAGATCTGGTAGCTGCGGTTGCCAACCGAGCACTTCACGAGCACGAGCAGCGTCGGCCACCAGATGAGACGGATCACCTGCGCGGCGTCCCTGCATCTCAACTGCAATATCTTTTCCGGTTACCTGGCGCGCGGCTTCGATCACTTCCAACACCGAATAGCCTTGCCCGTTACCAAGGTTGATGGCGGTAGACTCATTATCCGAGCGCAGATATTCGAGCGAAAGGGCATGGGCCGCCGCCAGGTCGCTAACGTGAATATAGTCGCGCACACAAGTGCCGTCAGTGGTTGCATAGTCGCTGCCGAAGACGCTGACGCGCTCAATTTCTCCCTGGGCTGCTTTCAGCACAAGCGGGATCAGGTGCGTTTCCGGCTCGTGGTGTTCGCCACGGTCCGGCGTCGCGCCCGAAGCGTTAAAGTAGCGCAGCGCGACGAACCTTAAATCATATGCGCGGTCGTAGTCCGCCATGATGCGCTCGACGAAAAGTTTTGACCAGCCGTAAGGATTCGTCGGCACTTGCTGGTGCCCTTCGTCGATCGGAATCCGCTGCGGTTCGCCATAAGTGGCGCAGGTCGAAGAGAACACTACGCGGCGGACTCCCGCGTCGACCAGCCCTCCAAGCAATCGAATGCCCTGCTCCACATTATTCTCGTAATAGAGCGTGGGCTGCATGACAGACTCGCCGACGTAGGCGAATGCTGCGAAGTGGATGCATGCATCGATGTCGTGTTCACTCGTGATGCGTTTGACCAGCTGGCGGTCGCCGACATTCCCTTCGTAAAACGGCACCTGGGAGGCAACTGCGACCCGGTGCCCGCGCGATAAATTATCCAGGACCACTACCTGCTCGCCGCGCGCGCGCAATAACTCAGTAGTGACGCTTCCTATATATCCCGCGCCGCCAGTTACCAGAATCGCCATACACTCTCCGAACCTGCATGTAGCCACGCTAGTAGTTTAGAGTTCAACCTTTAGGTTGCGCGCTTCGGAAGACACAAGCTAATGCTTGAACTCTGAACTTTTTGACTCCAATTAACCAGTACCAAATATCCGCGCTGGAGGCTGCTCTAAAGCTTTCAGGTTCGCCGCAGTATCAAGTGTCCAAACGCCGCGCTCCCTGGTGATGAGCCGTTAAAGACATAAGGCTGGTGTCCAGTTTTATCCGCAAAGCTATGGGCCACCTGCGCGACTGCGCCCGCGGCGTCACGTCTTCCAAGGACCGCGACCGTGCCGCCGCTGCCGCCCCCGGTAATCTTTGCACCGTATAGTCCGCTACTTACTCCCGCCCGTCTCACCAGTTCGACCAGCTCATCGGTGCCTTCAGAACCCAGCCCGCATGCGGAGTAGCTCGCGTGCGACTCATACATCAATTCACCTAATGACTCCTCCAGCAATTTGCCCCGATCCGCCAACTGCTGACGCAACAGCTCCGCAAACTTCCGGACTCGGTCACTCTCGTAAACTGCGTGGGCCGTTGGAGCTCGCACCGCATAGCGTGATTCCGGGATCGATGTTCGTCACGATGTCTGTTGTTCCTCCGTAGCGCTGAAGGAAGTCTGCTCCCAGAAGTTTGTCGGGCAGCCTGGTTGCGAATTTTTCCTTAAACTCCAAAGCGCCGAGGTTGGCCAGATAGCCATGCCAGCGAGGGTCGGTAATTACCACCCTATCGCCGATCTGTTTTACCTCCAGCCCAGAGAGCTCGGCGATTATTCTGTAGCCCATGAATGCGCCAATACGCACTGCCCCATAATCGCCGCCGCCGACAGAATGACGTACGCCTGAATCAAGTCCCCACACCGCCAGGTCTTTAGGCAACGAGATTGTTCCCAGCAGTTCTGCCGGTTGACAGAGCAGTTCGAGCAGCTGATTCTCCTCGCCGCAGGCGGAAGTCATCTGGTCCATGACACCGCACGGCGCTCCGACGACCAGGTTCTCAACCAGCTGGCATAAGACTGCGAGTTTCCTCGGCGCAATTTCAATGTCAAACGCTGCGACTACCGCGCTCATCGTGCCAACTTCGAGCGCGGCGGAGGAGCTTACCCCTTTGCCTTCGGGTACCCGCGACGAGATGAGCAGCCGAGCTCCCTGATTGAAGCGCGCTCCGAGTTCATGCATCAACACCACAAAGACACCGGCCACGTAAGCAGCCCAATGCGGCATCGTGTCGCTTCTGAAAAACCTGAGCGCTTCATTGTATTCGATCGGCTTACCGTCACGTTCCAGGTCCGCCAGGGACATCTCGAAACTCACAGCTCGCGTTTCGTTCTCCATGAGACTGACGACGCGTAGGCGCCTTGTATCATCCTTTTGCAATGCAACCAGGGTCGCTTCAGCGATGGGCAACTCAAGCACGATCGAGCCAGAGTAGTCTGCGATGCCCCCCATCACGTCGAGCCTGCCTGGTGCCCGAGCGATGGTGAGTTCCTGCTGTGTGTCAAAGAGCGTGCGCGCTTCCAACGCCGGGTGAACTTCGAGCTTACTGAGTGTCTCTATAAAAGCTGCCACGTCCGGAAGATGACGGGCGTCGCCGCGAATGATTTCGTAGGCCGACCTCTCGCGTTGTCCCTCCATGCTTGTCATCTTACCAGCGTATGAATCGCTACAGGCCTCGCCGCTTCAAAGCATCCTGCAACAACGGTTCTATTTCCCGGCGGATCGCGTCGTTTGCATATCCGGCCCAGGCGATATCGGGCTCGACTCTTAGAGGAGCACGCAATAGCTCGCCGTGCTGGTCAGTTACGATGACGCCGGCTTCACGCGCAATCAGTTCCGTGCACATATCATAAGGATGACAACAAATTCCAAGGGAGAGTCCGCGCCGATTAAGGAGCGTTTCAACCAGGGGGCGCAAATCCGCCACGAACCGGTCGTGGCCCATCATCAGCTCGTAAAGTTGACCGCCGGAGGAGAGATACTGGTCCTCGAAGCAATGCGCCTTGCCCGGTTCGACGGGACCCAGGGCGCCGCGCACAATCTCCTCATCAATCGCCGCGAGTTCATCGCGAGCGCCGGGAAAGAAGCGAGCGATCATGGCGAAGCCGTGCCGAATGCTGGTGGCGCGAGACGGGCGCAAAGCAAGGGCCTGACGTTCATTCGAAAGACGATTGAATCGTTCGGCGTGGGCACCTTCCCCGCGGACCGCCCACAACGTATCGCAGAGGTGTTGTTTGACCAGCGGTATCTCGGTCTGGATTGCCAGCACTATCTCCTGCAGATTCGTCTCAGAGCCACGATTTTCAGCTACTCCTGTTAAGACCCACGCGCTCCTTTTCTGATACATGAGACCGCGAGTTCCGTCGATCGGATCAACGACGATGCGCCAAACGGCATCGCTCTCTGCAGTACCTCTTGGCAGCACCAACTCCCCACCCTCGATGCCTTCAGCAACCAGCACGAGGGGAGCAAAAGTCGTCAGCTCGTGCTCGAATAATTCAACAAGCAATTCCTCGCTGACCCGATCAACGGCATAAATGGTATCGCCCTCCGACTCATCGTCAGAAACTTCAGCCAGTTGTTCCACCGCCGCCTTTTCACACTCCGCAACCACAGCCTCACGCACCCGCTCGTGAATACGTCGAAGCGGTTCGAGTAGCTGACTGGGATCGAGGGCGGCCTTGATCATAGCTGCTCCTGGAGGACGTGCTTGTAATGGATGTCCGGCAGTGATCGCAGCTCTACCGCCTTTTCTTCCGGTGCCGTGTCGGATAGGAAGTTGCCGCCGCCAATTTCGGGTCCTGCCAGGTACTTAAGCAGATTCGGTCGACGCAGGGGCGGATGAAACTCAATATGGAAGTGGAAGCTCGCGTAGTCGCCGCCATCGGTTGGCGCCTGATGCAGCGGCATTACGTAGGGGAAAGGCATTTGCCAGAGGTTATCGAACTTTACCAGAACTTGTTTCAGCAAGGCTGCAAAGTCGCCAAGTTCATCAGACGAGAGACTGGCGACACTGGGATGCGTGGCCTTTGGCGCCACGAAGACTTCGTAAGCATAGCGCGCGAAGTAGGGCAGAAAGGCAATCGCCGAGTCGTTCTCGCAGATGACGCGTCGTCCATCTTCAATCTCGGCTTTGATCACATCCTGAAAAAGAATACGTCCCGTTTCCGCCAGATGGCGTTGACCGGCACGTGCTTCCGTCTCGATCGTTTTGAAGACAAAATTCGTCGCGTAAATCTGGCAGTGGGGATGAGGATTTGAGACACCGACCGCCTCGCCTTTATTTTCAAAGATCAGCACATGGTTAATTTCTTTGTGGTTACCAAGCTCACGGTATTGCTCCTGCCACACGCTGAGCAGATTCTTGATCTCGAAGTGTTCAAGCTCGGCAAGCGCAAGACTATGATTTGGGCTGTAACACACGACCCGGGCGATGCCACGTGCTGATTGATTTCGGTAAATGCCCGGCGGCCGCTGGAGTTTTTCCGGAGCATCGAAGCCGACGCTCGGGTGATCGTTGTCAAATACAAACGTGCCAGTGTAATTATCGTTTCGCTTGCCGCTCACGCGCAGGTTGCGCGGACATAGATAACAATCCGGAAGATATTCGGGTAAGGCACCTTCACCGTGTTGAATGGTCTCGCCGCTCCACGGGCGATCCTGCCTGTGAGCCGCTACGATTACCCACTCTTCCCGCAATGGATGCCAACGCTCTTCCCAGTACATAGTTTGTTCCAACATCCAAAACGACTCCAGATTGCAGGGCCATTACGCAGGTCTCCCGAACAGTGAGTCTACTGCCCGCTGGTCCTGCTCAGTCAGAGACAGACGGACTAAACCACCCAATGTGTGCCGGGGCAGTAGCCCGACCGTGAGGAGGGTCGAGAGCGAAACCACCGATGCCGATTCTCCTCACACCAACGCTATTTGTAAGCGCGTCACCGAAGCGGGTGGGAAGCGGAACGAAACGACGCCGGCGGTAACCGTGACCTGCTCGTTGCGCGGTTCCACCACGTTTGGTTTTTCGAAAGTGTTGTGCGCATGAACGTCGAGATGCGCCAACACGCGCCTGCGCGGAGCCGGCACGTGCGCCGCGGACAACAATCTCGGTTTCGCGTGCCTCGCTCGCATGCGGGTTCGTCACGGTCAACGTCAGCTGCTTGCCGTTCACCGATGCAGATCCTCCGAGGCCCCAGAACTCAGCCGGCTTGTCCACGCGCGTGTATCGCGCCTCCGGCGCGCTGAAGAGGGCGCGAACAGCCCGCCCTCCCATGTGCGGCATAAACATCTCGAAGACGTGAAAGGTTGGCGTCACGATGAACTTGTCCTCGTGCGCGAGAAAGAGCGAGTGAAGCGAGTTGATAAGCTGCGCTACGTTCGCCATCGCGACTTTGTCGGCGTGTCGATTGAAGGTGTCGAGGGTCAGTCCGGCAAGCACCGCGTCGCGCATAGTAGACTGCTGACCGAGCAAATGAGACGGATGCAGCTCGGATCCCTTCTTGTACCACGCGCCCCACTCATCGACGACCAGCTTGACGCGGTGTTGCCTGTCGTACTGGCCCATGACGGTCCAATGCTGGTTGATGAGCGACTCCATGCGGTCAGCTTCACGAAGCAATTCATAGTACTCGGCGGTGTCAAAATTGAGCGCGTCCCCCTTTGCAGCAAACCAGTCGTTGGTCCGGCCGAGTCCAAGATTCCAGGCGTAATGATGCAGGCCAAAACCATAGATGCCGTTGAAGAGTCCTGGGCCTTTTTCAGCTATCTTCGAGAAGAACCCGCGCGTCCAGTTGAAGTCGTCGACGTTGGCGCCCGAAGCAATGAACTTAAGATCGACGCCGTAACGCGGAACGGCAGCCGTGAACCGACGGTACTCGGCTGCGTATTCTTCAGGCGTGAAGTTGCCGCCGCAGCCCCACGACTCGTTGCCGATGCCCCAGAATCGCACCTTGAAGGGGTCGCGGCTGCCCGCGGGACCACTCGCGCGAGTTCAGCTCCGGTGGTGGTGCCCGCCGGCGAGTTGACGTACTCGACCCACTCGTAGAATTTCTGCGCAGGCAGACCTCGCACATTGGTGGCCAGATAAGCCTCGGCGCCGCTCAACTGGCAGAAGCGCATGAATTCGTTGATCCCGAACTGGTTCGGCTCATACTTCCAGGGGCCATCGGGCTTATCCGCCGGCCACTCCGGCGCGTCTACCCAGAAGTTTGTGCGACGCGGGCGCTTTTCGCGGGGCCCGTGCCATCGCGCCAGTCGTAACTATCGGCGAAGCAGCCGCCGGGCCAGCGGACCACGGGGGCCTTGATGCGCTTCAACGCATTAACAAGTGAGGTGCGGATGCCGGCGGTATTGGGAACTTTCGAGTTCTCGCCGACCCAGATGCCGTCGTAGACGACGCCACCGAGATGTTCGGCAAAGTGTCCGTAGATGTCCGGGTTTATCGTGCCGATCTCTTCTTCGACTAAAACTTCGACGCGCGAATCTGCTGCTCGCGACGACTGCGCGAAGCCGCCCTTGCGCAAAGCGACCAGCCCGGCACTGAGCGCGATCGCGCCACTTAAGAATTCGCGTCTCTTCACTATCATCTTTTGCCTCGTCCAGCGTGAATCGCAGCTATCACTGTTTCAATGTCTGCACGGCTACCGAGTCCCAGTTATTCTCCGAAGTACCAAAGCCGTAAAGCATAATCTTGAAGTTTGGGGACACGCCGCGGATGGTGCTTTGCGAGACCAACTTCGCGGTTGAGCATGAAGAAAACCTTATCGCCGCGCCGTGCAATACCCAGCTTTGGACTCTTCTCTTTAGTCGCCAGCTTTCCGTTGTCAACGCGAATCATCCGCCCATCGACGCTCTGCCATGCCTCGAAGATGCCATCACTTCTCAGGAGCCATTCGATGCGGTTAGCCGGGTTACCATCGAAGAGCACGGCCACGATCGCGAAGCCAGGGGGAAACGCTCCTTCACCAGGTTCCGGCATACGTGGCCCTACCTTTGCCAACGCTGCTTCCACGTAAAATCGTTCACCGTGGAACGACTGTTTGCTTCGTATGCCGGAGCGCGAACCTCCCGAACCACGCATCCTCAGCTGCTTATCCTTAACTTCGATCTTGCCGCCGCCTCCGCCCTCGAAGGTGTATGGTTCCCACTTACTCTCGTCGAGCTGGTTACCATCGAAATCGGCAGTCCACTCTTCCACCGCCGGCTGCGCGGTTTGCGTCGCTGCCTGGTTTTGATTTTCCTGTGACACGACCGGGCGGCTTGTCGTAGCGATCACAACTGAGAGCGTTGCAACTAAGAGAAGAACCGGTACTTTAAACTGCGTTCACCTTTTAGATTGTTTTGCATCATCTTCTTCGCCCTACTTACCTTGGGCAACCTGCGCTCTCCGACCCTCGGCTGGACAGCAGTCCAAAAGCGGCGGGCGCCGCTCAGAAGCGCACATCGGCCAGCCTTTTCACGACTTCCCGCAACTCTTTCGACTCTTGCTCTTTCTGTGTTTCGCTCAGACGCTTAAAAGTAGCCAGCGTGGACTGTGCCTCCGCGGTGCGCTTGAGGCGCATGTAAGTTCGTCCAAGCTGGTAGTAGGCATCGGGCAGGTTCGGGTCTAGTTTTATGATTTGCTCAAACTGGGCGGCAGCCTTATCCCAACGATTGGTGCGCATAAAGAGTTTGCCGAGCGCGATCCGCGCCGGCGTGAACGTCGCATCCGCTTCAACGGCACGTCTCAGATGAGTTTCGACACGCGACAGATTCGGCATCAACTTGTTTAAGTAGTGCGTCTGCGATCAAGTAGTGGACCACTGTGATTTTGGGATCAACTTGTAACGCCTTCTCGTAAAGTGTGATGCCTTCCGCGGCAGCTCCCGTCTGAACCCGTATCATGCCGCGATAGGCGAGTGCGGAAGCAAAGTTAGGATTCAACTCGAGGGAGTGCTTGAACGCTTCCTCTGCTTTTTCGTGGTCCTCATTTTTGAAATGGGCCAAGCCAAGCGCGAACCATAACGGAGCTGAATTAGGGAATGATTTGAGTGCCTCTTCAAGCCTGATCACGGCAGCGGCGGGAGCGTAGGCATCGGTCAGCAATATGCCATAGGCGAAACGATATTTTTCTGATTGCGGGTCACGCTGAATTGCCAGACGCAGCGCCGGGATCGCGTTCTCCAGGTGACCGCTGCGCTCATAGACGTCCGCAAGCAGCGCGTAAACCGGCGCGGACTCCAGGCCACGCGCAACCGCCGCTTCAAGCAAACGACCGGCTGCCGGGAGATCCTTACGCGCAAGGTAGACGCGCGCCAACTGAACGATCACCTCGGCATTTGATAGGTCGAGTTTTAAAGCGGCGGTCAATTCGGATTCAGCTTCCGCTATGAGTCCGGCTTCCAGTAACGCGCCTCCAAGTTCGGAGCGTGCGCCCGAACCTTCACCCGGAGCGCCTTCCTTACCCAGAAGAGTCGCATAGTTACGATAGTGAACGGCCGCAGCAGACGGGTCTTTGAGGCGTAGGGCGACGACAGTCTCCGCGCGCGCGATTCCTGCGTCCGGAGCGATCTGATAAGCCCGCGCGAACAAATCGGCCGACGCGCGCAGGTCCGCGGGCGTTCCGGCCGTAAAGCGAATCTGCGCAAGGTTGACGAGCGCGTTTACTTGTCGCGCGTCTACCCGAAGCGACGCCTCGAACTCGGCAGCCGCTTCGCGCGTGCGACCGAGACGTTGCAGAATCACACCGTAGTTGTTTCGTGCCGACGAAGATGATGGTTTGAGGCGCGCGGCTCGGCCAAAATGACGCGCGGCCTCCTCCAGATCACCCGCTTGGTCAGCGAGCATGCCTAGATGAGTGTGTGCCACCTCGCTCGCAGGATTTATCACGAGGGCCTTTTGGAAAAAGTCGCGTGCGACCGTCATCTCGCCGCGTTCGAACGCGGCTTCGCCTTCGGCGACGAGGCGTTCTGCCTGTTCCGCACGGGAAACATTTTTATTTCTAGTAGAGGTGACCGCAGCCTGCGCGCAGCTGACGCCTGGCACCGCGCTCAACCAGCCAAGAGCGACAAGAAGCAGGACTGGACGACCGAGGTTGAAGGTGTTTGCGATGACCATGGCCCCCGCCAGGTGTTGAGACTAGAAGAAGCCAAGAGGGCGCGAAAGTCTGACCACTTTCAGCGCCCTCAGGCTCTGATGGAGGAAAGCTAGAACACAAATCTTCCGCCAACTTGAATGCGCCGCGGCTGGAAGATGTCGGCGTTGCGCGACGTAATTCCGAAGTTACCGTCGTCGACGTTCAAGTTTGGCAGGCCATAGCGCCCGCGGTTGAACAGGTTGAAGATCTCCATGCGGATCTCGAAGTAAGTCGTTTCGGTGACTCGCGTCTTCTTCATTACGCTGAAGTCCTCGGTAAAAAATGGCGGCGCGCGCAGACTGCCGTAGGTGGGCGCAGAATTACCGAAGAACCGGTTCGGGTCCGCGTAGTACGCAGCGTATTCCGGACTCCCAATCGGACCCGGTGCATTGCGGTAGTCGAGCGGGCGCGAAAATGCCGCCGGATTCAGGTAGCGGTAGTCAATACCGCCAGACGGGTTGCCAGTGAAGAACGACTGCCCGGTAACGTTGGGACGTAGGTTGCCGAGGAAACCGACGCGCTGGAGAAAGTCCCGCTGGCCCCCGGCGACGAACGGCAACAAAGCCGGGCCACTGCGGTAACGGTGGATGCCGGTAACCTGGAAGCCTCCAACCAGCCGGTCGACGAAGCCGCCGCGATTCAGAAAGCGGCGGCCCTTCCCGAACGGCAACTCGATAATGTAATTGAAGACCAGCGAGTGCGGGGGAACGCTCGGCGAAATCGTTCGCAAGGATTGGCGGTCGTAGGGGTTTTGCACTACGCCGTTCAGCGGAGAGTTGCCAAAGACATCTTCCGCCGCGTCCGTGATCAGCTTCGCGAAGGTGTAAGAGAGTCCAGCCTGTATGCCCTGCGCGAAGCGCCGGGTTAGGTCGACCTTACCCGCGTTGTAAAAGCTCTGCCCCTGGCTCTCAAGGCGGTTGGTGATGTTCCCGTATTGAGGGAACGGCCTCAGCGCCTGAGAAACGGAGCGGGAAAAGTCCCCGAACTGGCTGTCAAAGCCGGGATACACGGCGTCTGGGCTGGCCGGAAGCGGAACTCCAACACTCGTTGCGTAGGCCCGATCTGAAGCAGTCACGTCGGCCAACCGCTTACTAAGTAGCGGAAGCCCGAGCTTGAGCGCATTCAGCGGCAGCTTGTTGACCTGGTCAAAGTTTGAGCGCAGCCGGGTTCCCTTGCTACCGATGTAGCCAACCTGGATTGCGAAGTTCGCAGGAAGCTGTCTCTGGATGTCGAGCGTATACTGCACGGTCCGACCGGTCTTGAAGTCCTTGGTAAAGTAGTCAAGGTCAGTTCGGTTCAGATCGCCCACGACCTGAGAGTTAGGATCGGCTAACGGAATGTGTGGATAGTTTTCGAGGGTAATGAATGCGTCGAGCCCACCATTGATGTTCACGGCACCAGGGCTGTAACCGAGCGCGCCGGCGTTTCCAAAGTCGTTGTAGATGATCGGCGCATAGTAAATACCGTAGCCGCCGCGAATGACCGTCTTCTCGTTTAGCGAGTAAGCGAAGCCGAAGCGTGGCCCAAAGTTAGTCCTATCAGGATTGACGAGCCCAAAGTTCTCCGCCTTCAGTCCTCCCTGACCTGTCGCTCCAACGAACGCGCCAAGGCGCCCGCCCGCATCGGGATTCGGCACGCTGGGATCGAATCCACGGAACTTGCCGCGCGCCTCCTCGCGTGGACGACCGAAATCATAGCGGAAACCGAGATTCACCGTCAGCTTCGACGTAACCTTGAAATCGTCCTGATAGAACGCAGCGTATGACAAGAAGCGGTGACCGGGGTCAATCGTTTGGTTCGAGTTAAACGAGAACTCCGGTCTGCCCGGTGATCAGGCTGGCGATGGGCCAGCCCTGATTGAAGTCATTGGTGTTGGCAGTCTGGTTGCTTCTGAAGTTGAAATTGCCCCCGATATCGAAGTGCGCCGCGTTGTTCAACTGCTGAAGCCGGAGCTCGCCGCCGAACTTCATGGTGTGGCGGCCGCTGATGAGCGTAAAGACGTCGCTCAGGTGAACTGAGTTGTCGCGGACGCGGTTGTCAAAAAAGGTCGAACCCCCAGCTTGGTACGCGCGCGGGTCTGTAGAATTAACCGGGTCGCCATAACCTGGGAACCCGATTAACGGCAGGCCGCGATCCTGCGTCGCGGTCGGACTTAAACCTAGGTCGCTCGCCTTTGCGATACCGGACGAGAAATTCCTATTCGAGACGTCGGAGCGCGAAAAGCCGGCGTTGAAGTGGTTGATCATATTGCCCGTCAACGTCCAGTCGTGCTGCAAGCGCGCGTAGTAAGACTTGAACAACTGATCCCATACACCCTGGGCGACGAAGGGTTCGGCGAAGCGCGGGAAGCCGCCCTTAACGCTCGGTAACTTGCGGAACGTGTAGCTGAAGTTCAGCGATTGTCGGTCCGTAAGGTTGTGCGTGATCTTCGTCACATAGTAGTCCGTCCTCGAGGTAGCGGTCGTATTAGCTCGGAAGTTGCGGAAGACTGTGGAGCCGTTTGGCCCCGTCTGGTTCGGCAACGGGAAAAGGTTAAGGAAGTTACGGCCGATGGTTGAGATCCTCGCGCCACCGAGATACTGATCCAGCCGGTTACCGGGGATGGCAGTGCGCGCTCCGACGGGCTGAGACGGGTCAAAAATTTGAACCGGCCCACCGAAGAAATTAAGAACATATGGGTCAGTTAGTAGTTCCCCGAAATCCCCGTTGCGCATTCTTGCCGTCGGCACCGTCAACTCCACCGATTCAGACTGAAATGTCCGGTAGGCGCCATAGTTAAAAAAGAAGAAGGTCTTGTTCTTGCCGCTCCAGACCAGGTCGCCGCCTTCACCGAATCGCGGCAGGTACACTGGGCCACCGACGGAAAAGCCATAGTCGAACTGTCGGTCAAGCGGTTTATCGAGGCAGCCTACGTTCTGCAGACGACACGCCGAATTGTTTGCATTCAAGATGCGATTGCGGTCGATGTTGGCATTGAGGGCATCGTTGATATGGAAGAGATAAGCCTCGCCATGGAAATCGTTGCCACCAGTCTTGATGGTGAAGTTAATAATGCCGCCCGTCGAGTTGCCGAACTCAGCCGAGTAGCTACTGGTAGAGACCGTGAACTCCTGAAAGGCGTTCGGTCCGGGCGCGACCTCCGAAAAGAAGGTGCCGTTCTCTCCGCGCCGCGTCTGCGCCCCATCGATCAGAATGTCCGCGCCTAACCCCTGACCGCCGTTAATGCGGAAGTTGGTAGCGTTGGTGCCCGTACTTCCCGGAGGTCGTACCCGTACCGCCCGGTGTATCGTTAGAGACGATACTGCTGTCGAGGAAGATGAACGAGAGAGGCGAGCGCCCACCGCTCTCTGCCGCAACGAGCAACGGCAGTTCCCTGACCTGTCGTTCGCTGACGTTAAGTTGCTGCACTGGCGTGTCGGTTTGAAGCACTGGGGCTGCCTCACCAGAAACGTTAACCACCTCGCCCACTGCGCCAACCTCAAGCTTGATATCGGCCGTGCGAGTAATTTGCACCGCGACTTTAATGTTGTCCAGGGTCGCCGTTTTAAAGCCTGGGGCTTCAACGGTAATCTTGTACATCGCTGCCGGCAGTTGAGGCACGGTGAAATTACCTTCATCGCTGGTAACTGCATCACGGCTCTCGTTGGTCTCAAGATTCGTCACAGTCACTTTCGCCTGAGGGACAACCGCACCCGCCGGATCTGTTACCCGGCCGGTAATGGCACCACGATCGCTTTGAGCCCAAACGGATGATGCCGGATACCAACAAGAGCACGAGCAAAGTAACAAAGGCAATACTTATGGGATGTCATGGCTTCCTCTCAGACTGGTGACGTACAAAAAGTTTGGGTACGAGAAAACGAAGGACGGAACGCAAGTATTTACAAACCACGCCCGGAGGTTGTCGACCCGGAGAGACATACTCTCAATACCTGTTTCTCGCTTGCTTCTCGATCGTTCCCGGGGGGCGTTGCTTATAAGGGGGAGAAGACTACTATCTAACCTTCGACAACTAACGAGCCAAAGCGAAAGCTTGCGTTCTTTGAATTCTTTACGGCTTGAAGGCGAACCAGCGTTGCACTATCCGGGATCGGCCCTGGATACTCGATCGCCTGCTAATTGATTTGCTCATTTACACCACAAACGAGCACGGTGTCAAGACAATTTTCCCCGTAATGATCAGAATTCACCCTCGGGCACCCAAACCTGTGCGTTAAGATAACGATGCGCCACTGTGATAAAGGTCAGGAAAAATCCGCACTGGGAAAAGCTTTTGCGCGAGACAGCTGAATTCATGAATTATGGTGCCACTTGTTTACTGTTCGTTGTCATGTCTTTTGTGTTGCTCGCAAGTCGCTCTCAAAGTTACGGTCAGGCTAATGGATCGCAACAGGCCTTCGAGCTCCAAGGGGATATTCGTCAAGTTCATGATCCGACCATCATCAAGGAAGGTGACACCTACTATCTTTTTTCGACGAGGGCGGGCATTTCCATCCGCTGTTCGAACGATCTCATCAGCTGGCGCCTGTGCGGCGATGTATTCGCTCACCTCCCGGAGTGGGCCGTAAAGGATGTGCCGGGTCTCAGAGGCCTGTGGGCCCCGGACGTCTCTTACTTCAGTGGTGAGTATCACCTCTATTATTCGGTCTCCACTTTCGGCAGCAACCGTTCCAGCATAGGCCTGGCTACGAATCGCACGCTCGATCCGGCAAGCGACAAATATAGGTGGGTGGACCAGGGGAAAGTGATCAGCTCAGCCGCTTCGGATGACTGGAATGCGATCGATCCTAACGTCGTGCTTGATGAGAGGAATCAACCCTGGCTTTCGTTCGGAAGCTTTTGGGGAGGCATAAAACTCCGCAAGCTCGATCAGGTGACCGGCAAACTTTCATCGTCCGACCAAACCTTATATTCCCTCGCCAGCCGCCCACGAACAGCAAACTCGCCAGGTGCAATTGAAGCTCCGTTCATCATTCGGAAGAATAGCTACTACTACCTCTTCGTTTCTTTCGATCTTTGTTGTCGCGGGAAGGACAGCACATACAACATTCGCGTTGGCCGTGCGCAGCATCTCACTGGGCCCTACCTGGATCGAGACGGCAAACTGATGATGGAGGGCGGTGGGACGCCGGTCGTGACTGGCAGTGGCCGGTGGGCTGGGCCGGGACACTGTGCGGTCTTGCAAAACAAGGATGGCGATACGCTTGTCTATCACGCTTACGATACAGAGTGGCGTGGTATCCCAACTCTTCGGATTTCCCGCCTTCTTTGGGACCCGGAAGGTTGGCCCAGACATTGAACTTTAGTGTCGCAAGATTAAGCTCGCCGAACGACGATGCCCTTGGCAAGGAAAGGCGCGATGGCTTCGTCCGTGGCGCCCTTGTCAGTGATGAGTATGTCTATATCTTCTGTCGGGCAGATTAAAGCGGTGCCGATAGCCCCGATTTTCCGGTGGTCAGCAACGACGATTTTTTGACGTGCCTGACGCATCATGGCGCGATGAATGGTTGCCTGATCAGGGTAGTTGGTTGTCAGGCCATGTTCGAGATGAATTCCGTCCACCCCGATGAACACCTTATCGACAAAGATTTCGCGAACACTCTCAATAGATGCCGGCCCAACCAGCGCAAACCAATCTCCACTTAGGAACCCACCCGTAACGATAACTTTCAGGTCGTCGCGGTGACTTAGCTCCATCGCCACATTCACCGCATTTGTCAGAACGGTTATTCCCTTGTGGAGGCAAACGCTTCGGGCAACTTGCGTCGCCGTCGTCCCAGCACCGATGGCCAGAATATCACCGTCACTTATGAGTTCAGCGGCGACCAGACCAATGCGTCGCTTCTCCGCACCCCGCTGTCGTTCCTGCTCGTGGTAGTAGGAGGTATGACGAAAGGGCTCGTAGAGCATTGGCTGGACGGGGACGGCGCCGCCGTGATTTCGAAGCAACAACCCTCGTTGCTCCAGTTCGCCGAGATCGCGGCGGATAGTTGCCGTCGAGACCTTCAGGCGTTTAGCCAGCGGACGGACGGACACCTTCCCCGCGCGCAGCAGTTCCTGCAGAATCAACTGAGCGCGTCGGTCTGTAGCAGACGATTCTTCTGGCATTTAGGGTTGCGGGGCCTCGACTAATTTCATGATTACACTTTCCTGATTGCGCTGCCGACTGCGCAGCTCGTCGGCGCGGGCAAACATTCGCTGGGCCGCGTCCTTTTCACCGGCCTTCGCGTAGACCAAGCCAAGCTGATAATTCGCCCGCAGGTCGTTGGAGTCAAGTTCAATGGCGCGTTCAAGTTCTCTTCGGGCCTCGGTGTAATTTCCCGCTTCTCGATATGCCGCTCCAAGCGCCGCATGGGCCGCGGCGTGGTTAGGATTTGACTGAACGACTCGCCTAAACGTATCGACAGCGGCGGCGCGGTCCCCAGCTTTCTCGAAACTTACGCCAATCAGATACTCCGTGTCGGGATCTGCTTTGAGGCTGAGACTGCGTTGCAGCGCCGCCCGTGCCTCAACAATTAATTCTTGCCGGAGCAACGCCGCGCCGAGCAAATAGAAGCCTGAAGGATCCCGCGGTTGCAAGACGACGTAGCTACTCATTAGACGTGCTGTCTCAGCTGTCTCGCCCTTTCTCCAGCGTACCGCCGCTAGCGCATAGAGATAAGCGGGCTGATCAGGGTAAGAGCGGTGCAGCTGTTCGAAGGCAGGTAAGGCATCGAGAAGCAGATCCATCTGCAAGGCAGTCACGCCAAAATCATAAAGCACTTGGGGAAGATTCGGAGCAATACGACGTGCTTGTACGAGAAGAGCAAGCGATTTTTCCAGATTGCCTGTGACGCGAGAGACATTTGCCAGGGCGCGCAATGTCGTTACCTCATCAGGCTTTATTTTCAAGGCTTCCGACAGATACAACTCAGCCTTATCATAACGCTTTAGCGAAGCATTGATTATGCCCAACCCGTACAGCACCGGAAACGATTCGGGCGTTTTCCGGCGAGCAGCCTCCAGCAAGGTGAGCGCTTCATCACTCAACCCGCCTTTGGCAAGCAGTAAACCAAATTCTGCCTGGGCTTCCGGTTTGCTGAGACTGAACTGGCTAAACTCGCGGGCGAGCTCGCGCGCCTCCTCGATTTGATTAAGACCCATCAACGACCTCAGCAATAGAGCAAAGTAGTCGTCGGTGGCAGCAGAACGTGGAATGGTTCGCAGATACTGGAGCGCCCTTTGGTATTCACCGGCGTTGGCATGTAGCGTCGCCAGCTGTAGTTTGATGTCGGTTCGTTCCGGCGCCAAACGGTGTGCGGACAGCAATATCTGCAAGGCCTCAGACATTCGATTCGAACTCAAAAGGAGCTTGCCGAGATTGAGCTGAACTCCCACATGAGTGGGCGCGGCCTCGCGGGCAAGGCGAAACATCCTCTCAGCCTCCAAAGTTTTGTGTTCCTGGGCGCGCACAACGCCAAGCAGATTGAGGGCGTCGGCATCTCTTGGAGACGCGGCGAGCACAGAATTCAGGAGACTTTCCGCAGTTGAAAGATCACCCTGGCTGATTGCCTTGGCCGCTTCGGTTAAACGGGTGAGGTTTGTATCGGGACTATTCGGGGTCTGAGTTCGTACCGGTGGAACCGCGAGCAGGAGAAGCAGCGCGCCTACACTGGACAGTCTCAGAGCCAGTAGCGGAAGGGCAGGGCATGGTCGTGATTTTCCTGAAATGGTAATCGGACAATGCATGCTATTTTACCCTGTTCCAATTGACATCGATCGTGGCAAGTATAGTTGAGGACCTATTAGGTGCAAACTTCCAGCGGTTTCCACGCGGAACGCCGCAATGGCTTAGGGACCAGCGGCCGTGCGGTACGAAAAGCGACTGCCATTAAACGCCATATCTATAGGCGCGCTAACTGCGCCAATGTTAGCCGCCACTGAATTGAGTAAACTAAGTTCGCCGTTTAAGGTGAGTCCTTACTTGAGACCGGGCCGCTAACGGTAATGAATCCAACCCTGGGAACAGAAAGGTCCGCAACCACATGCCTGCCTCGATAGAACTTCAAAGACGTTTGCGTTGGGCTGACTCAGACGCTGCCGGACGACTGCACTTTCCCCGTATCTTCGAACTTGTGGAGGAAGCTGAAAGCGAACTGGTGCGCACCATACAATGGCCAATGAACCGGAGCATGGGATACGATTTTCCCCGCGTGCACGTAGAATGCCGATTTCTCCGCGTAATAGAACTCGACGCGCAGTTTCGCCTTCGCTTCGCAGTCGGGAAACTGGGTCGCACGTCAATCCGTTATGACTACCAGGTCTTCGCCGCCGATGATGAACTGGCGATCGAAGGCACAATGACGGTGGTGGTCTTAAAGGACGGCAAGCCGGCGGAGATTCCTACCACGTTGCGCGCCGCGCTTGCGGGTGATGAGGTAATCACTCCGGCGTAGTTATCTTTTGAAACCTGCTCTGGTATTTTTACGTTGCTATTAGAAGTCGCAGCCAGGTAATTAGCGAAAACCTATGTCTACCGCTGAAGTAGCGTTGCCAACAAAAATCAAAACAACACAGGAAACTCTCGACGCGTGGGTCCGTGAAGTCGTTCAATGGCACTTCGACCCCGCAACCGGTTGCCCATTTTGGTTAGACTACGCGCAAAAGCTCGGTTGGGATCCACGCGAACGAATTCACTCCTATCAGGATCTTGATCAACTTGGAGCCTTCCAGGACGAATGGCTTCGTGGCGGACCAGTGCGGCGTTGGGTGCCGCGCGGTTATGCCGGACGTCCGGTCTACACCTTCGAGACGGGCGGCAGCACCGGTGTTCCAAAATCTCGGATCAACATTGAAGATTTTCGACTCGACTATGAAGCTTTCAGCGACACGCTCCCGGAAGAATTTTTTCCGAAAGGCGCCGACTGGTTGTCTCTTGGTCCCACCGGGCCGCGTCGTCTACGGCTGGCTGTGGAGCATCTGACTCAGTATCGTGGCGGCATCTGCTTCATGATCGATCTCGATCCGCGTTGGGTAATCAAACTGCTCAAGATGGGGCAGCCCAAAATGGCAGAGCAGTACAAGCAGCACGTGATCGAACAGGGCTTGACCTTGCTGCGCGCGCACGACAACATCCATTGCCTGTTCACCACGCCGAAACTTCTGGAAGCACTTTGCGAAAAGGTTTCACTTAAGAAGCTGGGTATCACCGGTGTCTTCTGTGGCGGCACTGAGATGACGCCTCAGTTTCATCGCTTTGCAGTCGAAGAACTACTCGAAGGCGCTTACTTTGCGCCTACCTACGGGAACACACTGATGGGTCTGGCCGTGCACAAACCGCGTGAAGAAGCGGACAATTTCGCGGTCATCTATTATCCGCCAGTGCCGCGAGCGGTGATCGAAATAGTCGATCCTGACGAACCCAATCGGGTTGTCGAGTATGGTGAAACTGGCCGAGTTCGCTTGACGACACTGACGAAGGAATTCTTCATGCCGCGCTTCCTCGAACGTGACGAGGCGGAGAGAGAGCCACCCTGCGAACTCTATCCCTGGGATGGAGTGCGCAATGTCCGGCCGTTCTCGCGATTGCAGGCTGGTGTGGTTGAGGGAGTTTATTAGCCGCATTTCGCGATTCGCGGATTTCGAAAAATATGCGGGAATTTTGCATTGTGCGCAACACGTTTAGGGACTCTTTTCAACATCCGCGAGTATCCGCGTTAATCCGCAGTCATGAAATTTCCGTCAATCGAGAAATCGTATATGCTGCATATTCCAATTCTTCGCCAGGGTGAGCCTTACAAGAGTCTCGACGTCGCTCGTGTACCGCATCACGAGACGCGCGAGTTGTTCGTCGAAATTAGTCAGGCGAACAACGGACTGATCAGACGCGATCTGCTAAATCAAACTGCAGCTCGCGCCAAACTAGCAGCTTTCTCCACCGCCGACCTCGTCGATATTTGCAAACGTGCCGCCGAACACTTTCTTAACGACTCGCTTCCACTGGGCGATGCCACGCAAACGCCCGAGGATTATGTGCGACAGATTTCGGCAACCACAGGAATGCCGCACTCGCTGGCTCGCAGAAATATGACGAAGATTCACGGCGTTCTTTCTGAAGCCAGTAATGTGATCGATGGGCTCACCAGAAACATCGATTGGGAAATTCTCGACCGCGGCTTCGGCCAGATCGAGGGCCGCTCGTTGAGTTTTTATCCGCGCACTGAGTCGCTGGGGGTTGTGCTGCCAAACAATTCCCCAGGCGTTCACTCGCTTTGGATTCCAGCACTTCCTTTGAAGATTCCCCTGGTCCTTAAACCGGGCAGTGCCGAGCCCTGGAGTCCCTACCGGATCATTCAATCGTTCATTCGCGCCGGGGCGCCGCGTGAAGCCTTCAGTTTTTATCCTACCGATCACTCGGGCAGTGGTGAGATTCTCAGGCAGTGTCAACGAGGGATCGTTTTTGGCGACTCGAGTTCAACCAGTCTCTGGACTAATGATCCCCGCATAGAAATTCACGGTCCCGGCTTCAGCAAAATCGTAATTGGTGAAGACTGTATTGACGACTGGGAGAAGTACCTCGATTTGATGGTGGGTTCTATTGCAGACAATGGTGGGCGCTCGTGTATCAACGCGTCGAGCATCTGGGTTACGAAGCACGCGGAGAAGATCAGTGAAGCGTTGGCCGAACGCCTGGCGAAAATACTTCCACGCCCGGCTGATGATCCACAGGCGCAGTTGGCACCCTTTGTCGATGCCAACGTGGCGCAGCGAATTTCGCAGTTGATTGATCAAGGCCTCAACGAACCAGGCGCGACGGAAATCACGGCCTCGCATCGTGACGGCGGACGGCTTGCTATCCGCAACGGCTGTTCTTATTTGCTGCCGACAGTAGTTCTCTGCGAAAACGCCGAGCACGTAATGGCGAATAAGGAGTTTATGTTTCCCTTTGCCAGCGTCGTCAAAGTAACTGAGAAACAAATTCCGCAAGCTCTGGGGCCGAGCCTTGTCGTTACAGCAATCACTTCCGACCCGGATCTGATTAATCGCCTTGTTACCTCCCCAAATGTCGATCGCCTGAACATCGGAGCGGTGCCCACGAATCAAATCAACTGGGACCAACCACACGAGGGCAACCTGTTCGAACATCTTTACGCGCGTCGAGCTTTCCAGCACGCCCTGGCGGGCTGAGTTGGACAGACGTTCTTTTGCTGTCCTTCCGCTAATTACGTTATGAGCAGGCGGGAACGCCTCCTACCAGACTCTTGTGAAAATTCTTTATCTTACCGGCGGGGCAGGACAGATGTACTGCGGTAGTTGTCTGCGTGACAACGCACTGGCAACCGAGCTCATCTCGCGTGGCCACGACGTAATGCTCCTTCCGGTCTACACTCCCACGCTGACGGACGAAACTAATGTCAGCGGCGACAAAGTTTTTTTTGGAGGCATCAGCGTTTACCTCGAGCAGTATGTGCCGTTTTTCCGCCGCTCGCCGAAATGGATAGATAGCTTGTGGGATTCGAGTCTGATGTTGAAGCTAGCGTCGCGCCGTTCGATTTCAACCAGCCCGAAGATGCTCGGTGAACTGACTGTTTCCATGTTAAAGGGCGAGGACGGCTTCCAACGCAAAGAGATTTTGAAACTGCTCGAATGGTTAAAGGACGAAGGTCCGCCGGACGTTATTAGTCTGCCCTACACTCTTTTGCTCGGCCTGGCCCAACCAATTAAGGAGGCCCTGGGACGCCCCATCTGCTGCACGCTGCAGGGTGAAGATCTTTTCCTTGAAGGTTTGGAAGAACCCTATCGCAGCGAATCAAAAGCACTCATTCGCGCTAATATCAAGCACGTCGACGCGTTTATCGCCGTAAGCGAATACTACGCGGAATTCATGCCGGGTTACCTGGACATACCGGCGGAGAAGATTCGCGTCGTGCCTCTTGGCATCAACCTCCACGGTTACAACCAGCGAAATCCCAAACGCTCCGGACCATTCACCGTCGGCTTCTTCGCGCGCATTGCTCCTGAGAAAGGACTACATGTTCTCGCCGACTCCTACCGGCGATTGCGCGGGCGCGGCGAGTTGTCCAATGCACGCCTGGAAGCCGCAGGCTATCTGGCGCCTGAACATGAGCCTTATCTACGCGACATCAAAAAAGAGATGAAGCAGTCAGGCTTTGGCGAGGAGTTTCATTATCGTGGCGTACTCGACCGCGAACAGAAAATCTCGTTTCTGCAAACGCTCGATGTGCTCTCAGTGCCGGCAACTTACGATGAACCGAAGGGAATGTTTCTGCTTGAGGCGATGGCCTGCGGTGTTCCGGTCGTGCAACCACGGCGCGGTGGATTTACTGAAATCGTCGAGACAACTGGTGGCGGTGAATTGGTTGAACCAGATGATGCGGACAGCCTTGCTGAAGGTATTCTGCGAATCCAGCGCGATCCCGCTCTCGGTGTAAGACTGGGACAAAGCGGTTTTGAAAAAGTTCGTGAATACTATAGCGTGGCGCGGATGGCTGATTGTGCGCTTGAGGCTTATGAAAGTGTATTGAGTGTTGCTGAATGAGAGGCAGGGACAAGCGCTCAAAGGTTCAACGGCGCCACACAAAATCAGAACTGGGAGCGATAGCGGCCAGCCAAGGTAGTCAACCGAGCAAAAAGTGTAGGATAGCTGCGTTTTTAAAATCGAAGGCTTTGACGGAAGACTCTTCGGCTGGTCGCTATCGCTCCCAGTTCTGATTTTGCTTAGCGACGTTGAACTTTGCACTGCTTGCCCCCGCTCCGATCCGTTACTGATAATCCAAACTGCCTATGCTCAAAGTTGATCATGTCTCAAAGGAATACCCGGCTCCCAACGGGCCACTACAAATCGTCTCCGATGTTTCACTGTCGCTTGCTCGCGGCGACGCCGTATCCATCATGGGTCCATCGGGAAGCGGCAAGAGCACACTGCTTTATCTCATGGGCGCACTCGAACCGCCCACCAGCGGAACCATCAGCCTTGACGGGCAGAATCCATTTCAACTGAGAGAGAAAGAACTGGCCGGATTTCGCAACAAGGAAATTGGCTTCATCTTCCAGGACCACTGCCTGCTGCCACAATGTTCAGTTCTCGAGAACGTATTAACTCCCACTCTGGTATCGACAACTGATGATGGCAGCGAAGATCGAGCGCGTGTCCTGCTCAACGCCGTTGGCCTCGCTGATCGTCTCGATCACCGGCCGGCGCAACTTTCGGGTGGGGAGAAGCAGCGCGTTGCCCTGGCCCGCGCATTGATCATGAAGCCGCAATTGCTGTTGTGTGACGAACCAACCGGAAATCTGGATCACAAGTCGGCAGAAGTCGTGGCTTCCCTGCTGCTGGATCTGCATCAACAGCAGCAGAACATCCTGGTTGTCGTCACTCATAGTGCAGAACTTGCAGCTCGTTTTCCCAAGCGCTACGAACTCATCGATCAACAACTCCAGCCGTCTTAAGTTTGCGATGCGTACCGCCCAACTACTGAAACGAAGCCTGGTCCACTATTGGCGCACCAATCTGGCCGTCGTGCTTGGTGTGGCAACAGCGGTCGCGGTGCTGGCGGGGGCATTACTTGTGGGCGATTCCGTGCGCGCCAGCTTGCGCGAACTCGCTCTGCAAAGACTCGGGCAAACGGATCGGGTAATTACATCGAACCGGGTTTTTTCGCGACCAACTGGCCAATGATCTGCAAAGCGATTCGCAGTTTGCGATTGCCGGTTTCGCTGAAACGTGCCCCCTTATCGCGCTTGAAGGGACTGTGACTCATGAGCCAAGCAAACGAGTAGCTTCCCGGATTAAGGTCTACGGCGTTGATGAGCGTTTCTGGAAATTTCACCACCTGCTCGGCAAGCAGCCGCCGCGAAATCGAGAAGTATTTCTAAGCTCAGGGCTGGCGCGCGAACTGAGTGCGACTACTGGTGATGCACTTGTATTGCGAGTCGAGAAGCCTTCAGCAATTCCGGTTGAGTCGTTGCATAGCCGTAAAGAGGATCTCGGAAGCACCTTGCGACTAACAGTGCAGGAGACCCTGCCTCCCGACTCGGTTGGCGAGTTTTCGCTGCAACCTCAGCAAGGTGACGTTCGCGCTGTTTTTGTTGCCTTATCGTCATTGCAAAGAGGTATTGATCAGCCGGGCAAAGCCAACCTGATTCTTATTTCCGAATCATCGCGCGATGTGGCTGCGCCAGCCGCAGTGGCGGCAAAAGACGAAGCCCTCATAAGAATTCTGAAAGCGCGAACCTCACTGGATGACTATGGAATCAAATTGCGAACCGTCGGACCGCCTGCCTCTGCCAAGCATCTCGCTTGAACAAGACAGCAAAGTCATCAGTGGCCCCCTGTCAAAGGTGGCGGATGAAACGGCAAACGCGTTGTCGCTGCATCGCCTGCCAGTCCTTTCATATCTCGCCAACAGCATCAGCGCCGGTGAGCGCTCGATTCCCTATTCGCTCGTAACCGGGTTGGATGAATCAGGTCTGGAATTGTTGGCGCCCGGACAAGCAAGAAAACCCGATGACATTATTCTCAACGAGTGGGCGGCGCGTGAGCTCGGCGCGCGTCCGGGTGATCCAGTTTCGCTGGACTATTACGTTTGGCATGAAGCTGGCGAGCTTGAAACGAAAACGGCCAGGTTTCATCTCGCTGCCGTGGTTCCTATAAATGGCCTGGCTGCGGATAAAGACCTGGTTCCCGAATATCCGGGAATCACGGGCTCGGAACACCTTGCCGATTGGGATCCACCGTTTCCAGTCGACCTCAAGCGAATAAGGAAACAAGACGAAGATTACTGGGACCAATATCGCACCACACCAAAGGCCTTCATTCCTCTCGCCACAGCACAAGAACTTTGGCAGACGCGGTTCGGCAAGTTGACTTCACTGCGCCTCATCGCCGCGGGTAACTCCTCTCCTGAAGCGACGCTCGACTCTTTCCAACAAAGACTAAGAGCAGCATTGGACCCGGCGACGATGGGCTTCACGGTGCTACCCGTGCGCACGCAGGCGTTGGAAGCCTCGCGCGGTGCAACTGACTTTGGCGAGTACTTTCTGTACTTCAGTTTCTTCCTGGTGATCTCCGCGCTCATGTTGGCGGCACTCTTCTTCAGACTCGGTATCGAACAGCGTCTGCGCGAAATCGGGTTATTGCAAGCCGTTGGTTTTCCAGCTGCAAAGATTCGCAAGCTCTTTCTCGCCGAAGGATTACTGCTCGCGATCATTGGAAGCCTGCTGGGATTGGCAGGCGCGGTTGGCTATGGACAATTTGTAATCGTGGGCCTGCGAACCTGGTGGGTTGACGCGGTTGGAACCACGATGCTCCGGCTGCATGTCTCTCCCCTCTCGCTGGGACTCGGTGCAGCCGGCGGCATAATTGCCGCGCTGATATGCATAGTCTGGACTTTAAGGGGCCTGGGTAAGGAGTCGACCCGCACGCTGTTGTCGGGAATTCGAGGGAATGCCAGTCAGGCGGTCAAACATGGAGACGGAAGACGTGGAACGACCGGTCGACTGTCGCAACTGCTGAACTTCTCAAGCCAGAGAGTGGGAACGGTGCTGGTTATCCTGGCCCTCGGACTTGTTGATAGCGGCAGCATTGCAACGCGTTAATCAGGTCGCTGGTTTTTTTGGAGGCGGGACGTTGGTGCTGGCAGCGGCTCTTTGCTACCAATCCGCCTGGTTGCGGCGTCCAGGCGCAAAACCTATTGCCGGCACCGGCTGGTGGTCAGTCACACGACTCGGATTTAGAAACGCTACTTCTCGTCCGGGACGTAGTGTGTTCTGCATCGCCCTGATTGCTTCGGCTGCATTCATTATTGTCGCGGTAGATTCGTTCCGGCATCGTGGCGGGCCTCGAACCCACCGATAGAAAAGTCTGGAAGCGGCGGCTTTCCTTTGCTGGCTGAGTCTCTGCTGCCGGTAGTTCACAATCCAAACACAAGAGAAGGGCGTGAGGCATTGAACCTGAACGAGAATGACGAGAAGTCTCCTCTGTCAGGCATTAACTTTACGCCTTTCCGCGTGCGCCCGGGAGACGATGCCAGTTGCCTGAATCTGTATCAACCGCGTAATCCTAAAATCATCGCCCCGACCGAGGAGTTCCTCCGCAGCAACCGTTTCACATTTCAGAATTCGCTGGCTACTAATGATGAGGAAAAGAACAACCCGTGGCTGCTCCTGAATCACGAATTTCCTGATGGCGCTGTTCCCGTAATCGCCGATGCAAATTCACTGACTTACGTGCTTCATCTCAAACTTGGTGACGATCTGAATTTAGAGACGGGCAATGGTTCGATTCGACTGCGTCTGGTTGGCAGTCTCGCTGACAGTGTGTTCCAAAGTGAATTGCTCATGGGTGAGGCAAACTTCATTCGTCTCTTTCCCGATCAGCAAGGTTATCGCTTCTTTCTCATCGATACTCCGACGCCCGAACAGTCAAATGCGATTGCGACACATTTGGAAGATCGGCTTTCTGATTTCGGATTGGATGTGCAGTCAACTTCCGAAAGGCTGGCAGGGTTTCATCGCGTGGAAAATACCTACCTCTCCACTTTCCAGATGCTGGGCGGCCTGGGACTTGTGCTGGGCACTCTCGGAATGGCCGCGGTGTTGTTACGCAACGTGCTGGAACGTCGTCGTGAGTTGGCGCTGTTGCGTGTGGTGGGTTACAACTCGTCGCATTTCGCGCTGATGGTGATAGCGGAGAATGCTTTGCTTCTTTGCGGTGGGTTAGCAACGGGCGCGGTCTGCGCGCTGCTCGCTATTGCACCGGTGTTCTTCACGCGTCATGCGCAACTACCGAGTGTTGCCCTGGGCCTGTTGCTTTTGGGAGTATTAGTATCGGGTTAACCGCATCTGTCGTGGCGACGTGGGCTGCCTTACGCTCACCACTGTTGCCGGCGTTGCGAGCCGAGTAAAATTCAAGCTCTTCCCTGGGACCGCGGGCGTCCCGCCCGTTCGCGTACGGGAGCGGCAACCATTGAAAGTCAAAGTCAACCCATCTTGAGGCGGGCGGGACGCCCGCGATCCCAGGTAAGAGCATGAGTGCAACTCTCATGGAAGAACTGGAGGGAACGAGATGAATCGCCGGATCGCTCAATTCTTTGCCCTGCTGATACTGGTCACCTCCGTCGCCCGCGCCGAGAACTGGCCGCAATGGCGCGGCCCTACGTTGAATGGAGTTAGCAGTGAGAAAAATCTGCCGATCCGCTGGACCGCCGACGAAAACGTTAGCTGGAAGCTGGCGATGCCCGGTTGGAGCGGCGCCACCCCTATCATCTGGAACGAGCGCATCTTTCTGAATGTCGCCGATGGCAACGACCTTTACCTTTGGTGTGTCGACCGAAACAAAGGCAACCTCGTCTGGAAAAGAATGCTAGGCAGCGGCAACGTCAAAATGCGAAAGCAAAACATGTCGTCGCCTTCTCCGGTTACGGACGGCAAAAGCGTTTTCGTTATGACCGGCACCGGCATTCTCAAAGGCTTTGATTTCGACGGCAAGGAGCTGTGGGCGCGCGATATCCAGAAGGATTACGGAGCGTTTGGATTGAACTGGGGCTATGCCTCTTCGCCGTTGCTATTCGACGACTCGCTCTACGTTCAAGTCCTGCACGGGATGAAGACGGACGATCCATCTTACGTTCTCCGCATAGACAAGAAGACCGGCAAGACCCAATGGAAGGTAGAGCGATCGACTGCCGCCATCCGCGAATCGCCTGACTCATACACAACGCCGGCGCTGCTTCGTTATGGCAAGACGACGGAGATCGTGATCACGGGCGGCGATTGTGTGACGGGCCACGACCCGGCCACTGGCAAGGAGCTCTGGCGCGCGAACGGTCTCAATCCCGATAACGATCCCTTTTATCGTATCGTGGCTTCTCCGGTGATCTTTAATGAGATCATCTACGCGCCCACCAGAGTCCGACCGTTGCTTGCGCTCAAGGCCGGCGGACGCGGAGATGTCACCAGCTCGCATCTGCTTTGGTCAACGTCAAACGGTCCCGATGTGCCGACACCGGTCACGGATGGCAAGTATTTCTACATGGTGAATGACCGGGGAATTATGTGGTGCCTGGATGCGAAAACGGGCGTTGAGATATACGGTCAACAGCGCCTCAAGCCGGGAACTTACAGTTCCTCGCCGGTGCTGGCTGATGACAAGATCTATGTGACAAATGAAGATGGACTGACGACTGTCGTTAAGGCCGGACCGAAGTTTGAAGTGTTAGCGGAGAATGCGTTGAACGACTACTGCCTTAGTTCGCCGGCCATTTCAAATGGTCAGATATTCATTCGAACCGCGCAGCACCTCTATTGCATCGGCAATAAAGCAAAGGAATAGGCAGCGGGGCAAGCCCCCGTCCTCACCTGAAATTCCGTTCACAAGCTCTCAGGTTGGGAATGGGGCTTGCCCCGCTCATCGTTTTCAATTAACTGCTAGCTATCTCTTCTCGCGAACATCGTAGGCGTAGATGTTGTCCTGGTCGCGTAAATACAGTCGTCCACCCGCAATGATCGGGTGCGTCCAGGTCGGCAGTGAACCCTGCTGAATGCGAAAGCGACCTTTTTCTTTGTAGCCTGTAGGCGTTGCTTCAACGAGTCCCACTACCCCGTTTTCACTAAACGCATAGAGGTTACCGTCGGCAAACACCAGCGATCCCTTGCCTACGCTGCGATCACGCCAGGCAACTTCCCCGGTATCAAAACGCATGGCCGTTAAGATGCCGCTGGAAAACCCGTAAAGGTAATCCCCGATTAGAATCGAGGTGCTGTGATGGTTGCGCATCTCTTTAGTGAAGTAGACCTCACTCGCGCTACCGTCCGCCTTAACTTCGACTAATGCCGCCCCGGTCCCGTAGTCGGAAGAGACGAAGATGCGATTGCCACGCACGACTGGTGTGGCAACATTGGCGACATCGTTAGAGGCGCGTTGATATTCCCAGAGGAGTTTTCCGGTATTCAGGTCGAGACCCAACGCGCGACTATTAGTAAAAAAGACTACCTGAGTGCCATTGTTCACCTTCACCGGCATGGCCGAAGAATAGCCGGCCTTGTCGCTCTGGCTTTTCCAAATCAATGAACCGTCTTTCTTATTGAGAGCGATCACCGAAGCCCCGGGACCGCCTGCGTTCACTAAGACTTTGTCGCCAATCACGAGCGGCGACTCACTTATCCCCCATTGGAGATTTGAGCCGCCAAACTTTTGCAGGATGTTCATTGTCCAGATGATGCGGCCAGTCTTGGCGTCCAGTGATGAGAGGTCGCCATTACCGCCCAATGCATAGAGTGTGTCGCCATCCACTGTTGGAGTTCCGCGCGGGCCATCACCGCGATCATCGCGATAAGCCCCGCCGTGCGCCGTTGCCCATGATTGCTTTCCCGTTGCTACGTCGAAGGCAATGACGTATTCACGATCGCCTTTAAGGCCCAGGGTATAAATCCGGCCATTGGCGACAGCGAGCGATGAGTAGCCGGTGCCCGCACCGGCAGCCTTCCATACCAGCGGCGGCCCGTCGGTAGGCCACTGTTTTAGTAGACCGGTTTCAGTGGATATGCCATCGCGGTTAGGCCCGCGCCACTGCGGCCAGTTGCCTCCCGCCTGTGCGGCGATCTCTGCAGACAAGCCCAGCAGAATGATGGCAGAAGCGATGGCAGTCTTTGGATTCAAGTTCTTCATGATCGATCTCCCCTTTTTTGGAGTGCGCTGACCTGTCAGCGCTTTTGCCGGTCGCGACCTGTCGCGACCACCACAATGAAATTAACGAAAGAACGGGGCGTCAAGCCGCCCCGGACCAAAGCGCCGACAGGTCAGCGCACTCCAAAAACTAAGACGAAGGCTTAAAATACAAAACTAATCCAGCCCCGGTTGCCGCCAGCACGAAGCCTAAATACAACAACGGATTCGGCGATGTCTTGGGCGGATGCAGCCACATAGAAAAGAGTACGTTCACGAGCGGTGCGCCTCCGAAGACGAGCGGCATAACGTAGGTCGGCAGCCCACCGGTTCTAAATGCGTAGATGATGCAGACCGCGCCGATGGCCCCCAGTGCGCCTCCGAGCGTCGCCCAGATAGACCCCTTCATCGTGAAACTATGCAACTGGCCCTGATACCCAAGGTTCGCCACTGGAACTAAAACACCAATCAGAAAGTAAGCAATGCCGACGCATAGTAAGGCGCGCATCCCGCTTCCTCCCAGTTCAGACTGTCCGCGATGAAGCACCGGTCCGTATAATCCCCACGAGAGTGCGGCGCCAAGAGCAAAAAGGATCCAAAGCATCAGGGAGACCTCCAGGACGTAGATTGAACTAACGGATCAAAGTCCGCAATTAACCCAAAACTTTGAGATTGGTTGTTGAAAAACCCGTCGATACTCAACTACCGTGAAACCAAAGTCAGCTTCTTGCCGTTTTAATGACTGACCGCATTCTACCAGTTAAGTTTTCGACTTTGATAGACAAAACACGGCATGGGTTGTTCGAGCGCGGTTGTTTTCCACAAGCAATCCCAAAAGGATTTCGTCATAATGTTCAAGGTCTACTGAATCGTCCGGAAATTCGTCTGCAATCCAAAAATGTGTAACGAGGAACCCATGATGTCGATATTTCGCAAGCTCTTTCCGCTGGTTGTGCTGCTGTTACTTTCTTCGTCCCTATCCGCACAAACTTATCGTGCCTCATTACGCGGGACGATCAACGATCAAAGTGGAGCGGTCATTACTGGAGCACAGATCCATCTCACTAACACCGCCACGGGTACCACAAGGACGACGGTCAGCGGTTCTGACGGGGAGTATACAATTTCGTCTCTCTCGCCCGGATCGTACCGGCTGGAAGTTGAGTTGCAGAATTTCCAGAAGCGGGCCGAGCAAGTCGAAATGTTGGTTAATCAGGAACAAAGGCGTGACATTACTCTCAGCCCTGCCGGTCCGGATTTGATGGAGACGGTTTATGGGCCCACTACCAAGAACGATTCCGCATCCCTTGGCGCCGTTATCGAAAACCGCCAGGTGGTTGGCCTGCCGCTCGACGGCCGAAACTTTTACGAGTTAACTCTGCTCGTTCCCGGTGCCGCTCCAGCAGCGCCGGGCTCGGCTGGTTCGGTCCGTGGCGACTTCGCTTTCAGCGTTAATGGGGCGCGCGAAGATGCCAACAACTTTCTGCTCGACGGCGTCTACAACGTCGATCCAAAGCTGAATACGTTTGGCGTGCGCCCATCGGTCGATGCCATCCACGAATTTGAAATGCTGACGAGTGGCTACGACGCCGCTTTCGGACGCGCGCCGGGAGCACAGGTGAACGTCGTACTCAAGTCTGGTGGGAATCGCGTTCATGGCTCGCTGTTTGAGTTCTACCGCAACGGCGCCCTCGATGCGCGAAATTTTTTCGCGCCTGCCAATGAGCCTAAACCCAAATACCTGCGCAACCAGTTTGGCGGTTCCTTTGGCGGACCCATCAAACATGATCGCACATTTTTCTTTGGCGATTACGAAGGCACGCGCGCTCGGGAAGGCATCACGCGCATCACAAATGTCCCCACCGCGCTGGAACGAGCAGGTAACTTCTCCCAGAGTTTGTTGGGCGCTCCGATAGATCCATTTACCGGCATGCCCTTCTCCGGCGGAATAATTCCGGAGATACGCATCAACGCCGTCGGACGCGCGATCGCGGCGCTTTATCCGCTGCCCAATCGGAATGTGCCGCTGCAGAATTTTGTGTCGTCTCCAACCCAGCGTGATCGTAACGATAGCTTTGACGGCCGACTCGATCACCGCTTGAAACAAAACGCGGACTTGACCTTCCGTTATAGTTTCGGCGATCGCAATTTGTTCGAGCCTTTTACCGGTCCGAACCTCGCACTCGTGCCGGGCTTTGGCGATACCGTCAAACGACGCAGTCAAAATGTCATGGCAGCGCTGACTAATGTTATTAGTCCGAACCTGGTGAATGAAACGCGGCTGGCCTTGAGTCGGGTAGCCGCTTCAGTAACTCAGCAGGCGAGCAGCACGAATGCACAGCTCGGACTTCCGGTAATTTCTCCCAACGCACGAGATGCGGGCTTAAGTTTCATCACGGTTACTGGCCTGTCACCGCTCGGTGATGAAGGGAACAATCCTCAAAACAGCGTGACGAACGTCTACCAGGTTCTCGACACTGTGAGCTACGTTCATGGTAGTCATCTGATCAAAGTCGGCGCGGATATTCGTTTCGCCCAGCAGAATGCCTTTCGCGATGTTGAGTCACGTGGACGTATGCAGTTTTCGCCGTTTGCCCAAATATCCGGCAACGCACTCGCAGATTTGCTCCTCGGCTTTCCTTTGCTGACGAGCATCGCTCGCGTTGATAACGCGCAACACCTGCGCACGCATAGCTATAACTTGTTTTTCAATGACAGCTTCCGCGTGAGGCCGCGCCTGACTCTTAACGCCGGCATTCGTTATGAATACAACTCCCCTCCGGTCGACGCGGAGGATCGCGCCAACGTTTTTGATGTTGCTTCGCGCAATCTGGTGCGGGTCGGCACTAATGGAGTGCCTCGCGGAGGATTTGACGCTGATAAGAACAATTTCGCGCCGCGAGTTGGCTTGGCCTGGACATTAGGTGCCAAGGAACAGACGGTGCTGCGCGCGGGTTACGGTGTTTACTACGATCAGTCGCCGCTGGCCCCTGGCGAGGCGCTGTATTTCAATTCACCTTACTTCGACAACAATATTTTCTTCTCGCTGCCGGGCTTGCCCTTAACTCTGGACAATCCCTTCCCACAGTTTTTCCCGTTTCCCTTACCTGACTCAGCGCTTGCAATCCAGCGGGACTTGCGCACTGCTTACATGCAGCATTGGAATCTCAACGTCCAACAACAGTTTGGCGCAAACAGCGTTTTGGAAATTGCCTATGTGGGTTCAAAGGGGACGAAGCTACTGACGGCGCGGGACATAAATCAACCACCACCCAGCGCTCTTCCTCCCGGCTTACCCTTCGTACCGCGACCCGACTTCCGATTTGACGACATCGACCTGCTCGAGTCGCGCGCGAACTCGAATTATCACAGTCTGCAGGCGCGCTATCAGCAACGACTCTCGCGTGGGCTCGCCTCGCTCGTTTCCTATACCTGGTCGAAATCGATCGATGATGCTTCAAACTTCTTTAGCAGCGCCGGTGATCCAAACTTCCCTCAGAACGGCTTCGACCTGAGGGCTGAGCGCGGGCGTTCGAACTTCGATGTTCGTCAGCGTTTGTCGGTTAGTTATTCGTATGATCTGCCTTTCGGCAAAGGGCGGAAGTATTTCGCAAACTCTGGCTGGCTGCTAAGCGGCTGGCAGAGTTTCGGCATTCTCACTTTTCAGTCCGGAAGGCCATTCACGGTGGCGTTGCTGTCTGACATCGACAACAGCGGCACGGGTCGATCAATTCTTGGATTCGGGGCAAACGACCGGCCCAACGTGGTGGGAGATCCGGCGCTTGGTAATCGCTCGCCGGAACGCTGGTTCAATACGGCTGCATTCAGTTTTGCACCGCCGGGCACTTTTGGGAACGCGGGACGAAATATCCTCGATGGTCCGGGATATCAGAACGTGAATGTGTCGTTGTTGAAGAATACGAGACTGGGTGAAGATATCAACTTGCAACTGCGCGCGGAGTTTTTCAATCTCCTGAATCATCCCAACTTCAACCTGCCGGACAATTTTCTGGGGTCGCCGACGTTTGGTCGCATTACTTCCGCGCGAGATCCCAGACATGTTCAGTTTGGCGTGAAGCTGCTGTTCTAACAGATTTTTTGCCGCGGATGAACGCGGAAAAACGCGAATCTAGAAAAGAGGTTAAAGAGGACGTTAACCGCGTTATTAATCTTGTTTTGCGTCAGATCCGCGTGAATCCGCGTTCATCTGCCCGGCTGATAGCTTCATTCCCCTGCTTCCTGTAACACAGCATCGTCATACTCCTGATACTTCGCTGACAACACTTCCCCGGCTGGTTCCTTGAGTTGTACCGGAGAACCATCGAGCTGTTCGTAAAGCGGAGGCGGAATGACGGCGAAGTCGGCCATCGGCTCGTAGATATTGTCCACTCCCTCCTTGAACACGTCGCCCATTAAGAGGCTGATGATGTTAACGCGCTGTTCAGGATACTTCTGCAGAAACTGCGCGAAGCTGAAGCCCTCATTGTAAAAAGCATAAACTAGCTTGCGCATCGATTCGATTCCTTGATCGAGCTTCGCCTGATAGCGACCGAGGCTCGCGCCGGAAAAATCGTCGTTCCTGAATGCCTCGTGAATGCTGTCAGCAGCCAGTTCGGCCATCTTTAACGCCAGCAAAACGCCCGATGAATAGATTGGATCGAGAAAACCATAAGCATCGCCGATCAGAATAAACCCGTCGCCGGCGCAACTCTTTGAACGATACGAATAATCCAGAATCGAATAGATCTTATCGACGCGAGTCGCGCCCGCCACACGCTTGCGGCACGCTTCAACCTTCTCAATCTCCTCGTGGAAAATTTTTGCCAGATCCTGACCGCGACCCTGGACCAGGTATTCGGGATCCGCTACTACGCCGACACTGGTGATATCGTTCTCGAGCGGTATATACCAGAACCAGCCATTGCTTCCCTTTGGAGTACGCAACACAAGCGTGGCGCCGCCGTTGAGATCCGGTTCGCGGTGTGCGTTCTTGAAGTAGGAATAGAGCACGGCCTTCTTGAGTTTTGGATCGCGCACTCGCCAACCAAACTTATTTGACAGCATTGCCGTCTGCCCAGTCGCATCTACTACAACTGGCGCGTGAAACTCCTGCAGCGAATCGTCAGTCAGGCGCGCTTCGACGCCGTAAGCGCGCTCGCCGTCAAACAGCACCCGCTTGATCTGCGTTTCCTGATAGACCTGCGCGCCTTGCTCGGCTGCGTGCTCGATGAGCATTAAGTCAAACTGCGCGCGCGTCACCTGCCAGGTCACAGCACACTCATGATGATTGGCTTCAAAGAAATAGAACGGACGCGATTCTTTGCCCGCCGGATTGGCAAACTGGACGCTGTATTTCCGTACGAACGGACTTGCCTTTAACTTCTCCAGTAAACCCATGCGCTGGAAGGTGAAGTAAGTATCGGTCATTAATGATTCGCCGATGTGGTGTCGCGGAAACCGCTCCTTTTCAAAGAGCACCACGCTGCGGCCCTCGCGCGCAAGGATGCTGGCAACGGTGCTGCCGGCGGGTCCGCCACCAATCACAATCACATCGTATTTAGTCTTCATATCCATTATTTAAGCGTGAAAAGTAAAGAGTGAAACGTGAAAAGTAAAACCCTTCTATTTTCTTACTTCTTGCTTTTCACTTTTTACCTTTCACTCGTCACTTTTCTAGACGTATCGCACTGCTTTTAGTTCAGGTTCAAAGAATTCAGACAGAAAATGGTCGACCTGTAGCAGACCGTTGCGGGTGAGATTGATCGACCCATTATTACGCTCCACCAGGTTCTCAGTGTCCAGACGTTCGTAGACTGGCTTGAATTCGTTCCAGACATCGACGCCAAACTTGCCGCGAAAATACTCGAGCTCAATCGCTCCGGTCTTCAATTGCAGAATCATTTCGCGAATGAGCTTCTGTTTTGCAGTCAAGGTCAGCGCTCGCAGCAACGGCAATTGGCCCTTGTCGAGCAACGCCAAATATTCCTCGAAGCTATGGGCGTTCTGGAAATGGACCCCATCGAAGTGTGAAAAAGATGAAACGCCAAGACCTATCATATCGCCGCCGTGCCAGAGAGCATCGGTGTAGATGAACCTGCAGGGCTTGGCGGTAGTTGCCACAGTGTACGCGCTCGCAATCCGATAACCACGCGCCTGGAACTCATCAAAAGCGAAGTCCAACCAGCGGCGTTTTGTATCCCAGTCGGCGATGGGTGACTCGGCGCCCTGCTTGAGAATCTCCTGCGAGATCACCGTGTTGTAAGGCAACTCCATCTGATAGATGGTGACTGAGTCTGGCTGCAATTCAACGGCACGACGGACCGTGTCGCGCCACTTCGCTTCGGTCTCGCCTACCATGCCGGCGATCAGGTCGAGGTTGATTTGCGGAAAGTCAACTTTGCGAGCGAGGTCATAGACGTCGTAAATCTCAGCGGACAAGTGCGCGCGACCGTTGGCTACGAGAATCTCATCATCGAAATGTTCGGCTCCCAGGCTCAGGCGCGTGACACCGATTTCCTTCAAAGTTTCTAACTTGGATTTTCTCAAAGTGCCGGGTTCGCATTCGAAGGTCACCTCTTCCGCGTTGTCCCAACTCACGTGACGGTTCAAACCTTCGACCAAATAATGAAGCTGCTTTTCGCTGATATAAGAGGGCGTCCCGCCACCAAAGTAAGTGAAGCGAAGTTGCCGTCCCTGCAGCGCGCGTCTGCGGCCGTAGAGCGCTGCCTCTTTGATGAGCGCATCAAGATACAGTTCGATTTCGCCTGCATTCTTGTCGGTATAGACTTTGAAGTAACAAAACTTGCAGCGCTTGCGGCAGAACGGTATGTGGAGGTAAAGGCCGAATGGATCTTCCGTGCGCGGCGCTCGATCGAGGGCCTCGATCGCTTCCCCGACGTACTCCGGTTTCCACTGCGAAAACGGTGGGTAATTGGAAACAAAATAATTACCGACTTCCGTGCCTGTTCCAGTCGTATTAGTCGTCATTACGCTTTTCTACGAACGCCTTGTTCCTGTACCAAAATTCGGAATTTCTGCGAGATTTTGGATTATGATCCTCGAGGTTATTTCTTAAGTAAAATAAGTTTCGCAAGATCGTTTATCATCCAACTGGTCAACGAAAGTAACATCTAAAGGACTGCGGATCAAACGTCGCTTTCCGGCTACAATCTCTAGTTTCAAGAACTGAAATGTGCGTTGTCGAAATACCCTCGCGCCGCGTTCGTTAAGTTGCCTGACAATTCCGGAGCGTTGTATCGGAAACTATTTGAACCCGATGGAAGTAATACGTTTCAGCCAGGTAATAGTTTAAGGAAAGCCAAAATCGTCCGAGAGCCAGCGAGCAAACCCTAATTGAGTCACCCCAGACCTCAAAATTCGCGAAGCTTTCTCTACTACCCCATCCTGCTCGTCGTGTTTGGCGCGGGGATGTGGTTCATATTGGCAACCGGGTCTCGTTTGAACCAGGGAGAGTCTGTGGTGAAGCCAGCGGGACAATCAGCGCCGACGGTCGCAACAGTGAATCCGCCTCCCACCGCTCAGGCTGAGGGGACGCTTCTGGGTAAGATCCTGCGCGGAAACCTCAGAAGTGCGCTCGCCATTTTGCTTCTCCAAATCATCGTAATCATTATTGCGGCGCGCCTGTTTGGCGCTGTGTTTCGCAGAATCGGACAGCCACCCGTGATGGGTGAAATGATTGCCGGAATTGCATTGGGTCCGTCGGTGCTGGGCTTGCTCTCTCCAGTCGCAATGGATTTTCTGTTTCCCTCTTTTTCGCTACCTACCCTTGGCGTGTTGAGTCAGATTGGCGTCGTACTATTCATGTTTGTGGTGGGCATGGAAGTAGACATCGAACACCTGCGCGAGAAGGCTTCCGCCGCTATCATGGTCAGTCATGCCAGTATCATCGTCCCCTTTCTTTTGGGAGCGGCCCTGGCGCTGCTTCTCTATCCTTCGCTTGCGCCGGCCGGTACCTCTTTCGTCGCTTTTGCTCTTTTTATGGGAATCGCGATGAGCATCACGGCCTTCCCAGTATTGGCGCGAATACTGGAAGACCGGGGAATGTCGCAATCACGTTTGGGAAGCATCGCACTTGCCTGTGCAGCAATCGATGATGTTTCAGCCTGGTGCCTGCTTGCTTTTGTAATTGCGATCGCGAAATCCAGCGACCTCCTTTCATCGGTGGCCACGATTGCTTTCACACTGGTATTTATTGGCGTGATGCTTTTTCTCATTAAGCCGCGGCTCACGCCCTTGATTGAGAAACGCGTCGCAGAACGAAAGCACGCCCGCGGCTTACTGGCCGGCATTTTGGCTTTTGTATTGGCTTCCGCATGGGTTACTGAAGGTATCGGTATCCACGCGTTGTTTGGAGGGTTTCTGGCCGGAGTCGTAATGCCCAACGTTTCCAGCTTCCGCGTTTTTCTCAGGGACCGGCTTGAGACTTTTAGTTCAGCCGCTCTCCTGCCGCTGTTCTTTGTGTTTACAGGCTTACGAACACAGATAACTTTGCTCAACGATTGGTTTGGCTGGCTGACATGCATCGGAATAATTGTGGTAGCGGTAACCGGGAAACTGGGCGGCAGCATGCTGATGGCTCGCTGGACCAAAATGAATTGGCGCGACTCGTTCTCACTCGGGGTCCTGATGAACACGCGTGGACTGGTAGAGTTAGTTGTCTTGAATATTGGTTATGATCTAGGAATTTTGTCCGGTCGAATTTTTGTAATGATGGTGATCATGGCCCTCGCCACGACGTTTATGACGGGGCCACTGCTTAGGTTGGTAAGTTTGAAAAAACCGGCATGAGTCTGGTCGGGATGTAACGTTCGGCGTGGTCTCGCAGGTCCTTTCGTTTGGGATTAATAAACTTTCACCCACTTCCCGCTGACGGGGAGGGAAAAAGCAGCGCAAGTGTAGTGGTAATGCGAGTTAATTCCCGCGCAAATGATAATGATACTGACATTAGCTCCGGGAGGTTCTCGATCATGAACGCAGTTCGGTTCCGATCGACAGTTCTGGCAATGTTCACAACCCTTCTTTTTACAGGGACCTGCTACGCACAGGATTGGCCGCAATGGCGCGGCCCCAATCGTGACGGCAGCGCTCCAGGGTTTTCTTCGCAGTGGCCCAAAACTTTGAAAGAGGAATGGAAGGTTACCGTTGGGCTGGGACATTCTTCGCCCGTCGTAGCCGGCGGCAAGATTTATGTTTTCGCCCGCCAGGGTGAAGAAGAAACGCTGCTCGCTCTCGACGCAGCTACGGGAAAAGAGCTTTGGCGATCCAGTCAACCAGTATCGTTTGAAATGCACCCGGCGGCGACGGCCCACGGCAAAGGACCGAAGTCTACGCCGGTCGTTAGTAATGGCACCGTCTACACATTGGGTATCAGTGGCGTGCTTTCCGCTCACGACGCTCGCACTGGAAAGCTAAAGTGGAGACATGAGTTTTCCAAACAGTATCCAAAGACCTGGCCTGCCTATGGCACCGCCATGTCGCCAATCGTAGATCACGGTCTGGTCATTGCCCATGTTGGCGGCGATAACAAGGGCGCGCTCATCGCTTTCGACGCGGAAACCGGTGCGGTGAAGTGGACTAACGACATGGACGGTCCTGCCTATGCCTCACCAATTCTCGTTAAGCTAGCGGGCGTGCGTCAGATAGTGACTTTCATGCAGCAGAATCTTGTAGGAGTAGATCCAACTAATGGCAAGCTGCTTTGGAAATTGCCCTCGAAGACGGAATACGACGAAAACAACGTGACTGCTCTTTCGTTCAAGGACATGCTTATTTTTGCGCGGGAAAAGCAGGGGTTGATTGCGATTCGTCTGGCGAACCAGGGTGGTCAGATCGTGCCCCAGGAAGTGTGGAACAATAAAGAAGTAATGATGTATATGAGCACGCCTGTCTTGCAGGGCAACACGCTATTTGGCTTTTCTGCTATGAAGAAGGGTCAGTTCTTTGCGCTTGATGCCGACACCGGCAAAACGCTCTGGCAAGGTCCGGGACGCATGGGTGAAAACGCGGCGCTACTGAACCTTGGTGGTTCTTCTTTCCTGGCGCTTACGAATGAAGCCAACCTGATCGTGGTCCCTGTGAACGCGAAAGAATATGCGCCTTCGGTGCAATACACGGTGGCCAATAGTCCTACCTGGGCACACCCGGTCATGCTCGGCAATCGTATTCTGATTAAGGATGAGACGACGCTCAGATCACTCAGCATTCAGTAACCGTTAGATTTTCTTTGAAACGCGTCTAAGAAAGCGAAGGAGAAGTAAGATGACTAAAACTATCAGCGCGGTCGCAACAGTACTGGCAGTTTGCTTGTTAGCCTCGGCCATGACGAAAGCCGACTTCACTGGCGGCTGGGTTATGGATCGCAATCGGAGCTTCGGCATACCACGCGACCTGGAATCGACGATGACCGTCACCCAAGCGGAAGATAAGATTGAAGTGGAAACCAAACTCATCCAAACTGGAAGCGAACGAATCCTCAAGGACACCTTCTTATTCGACGGCAAGGAGCACGAGTTCAATCCGCCAGCGCCGCCGAATGCACCGGCCGACGCGCCGAAGCCGAAAGGCAAACGGACCGCCGCCTGGCTGCCGGATGGCAAAGGACTTCTGTTGACCGAACTCATCACGAACGAGACTCCACAGGGCGCGGTCACTACTCAGATGGTGAGAAAGTGGGTATTCACAAGTGAGAATGAACTGACGATTACAACGTTCGTGGATGGACCGCGAGGGTCGTATGAGGCTAAGCGAATCTTTCTCAGGAAGTAGGGACAACAACTGAGAGACAGTACCGGATGACTGACGGTTACAGTCGGCACACAAAATCAGAACTGGGAGCGTTAGCGACCAGCCGGAGACTCAACTGATCAGAATGTGTAGAACAATCGCGTTCTTAGAACTTGATTCCTTGGCTGGTCGCTAACGCTCCCAGTTCTGATTTTGTGCGGCGACCGTCTCAGCCGGTCACTACGGCTGCCGGTTCTGTATTTGTCGACCCACTTGGAGGCAGGTTATTCCGCGGCGATCTTATAAGCAGCCATTTCGTTCGCGTTACGAACGAACAAGCGCCCGCCGGCGATGGCCGGATAGTTCCAGGTCTGACCCTGCAGCGCTGAAAAGCGAGCGACCTCCGAGTACTCCGTGGGCGAGGCTTTCACAAGCGCAAGTTCGCCGGTATCACTCATCACAATCAGGTGACCACTTGCTAAGATTACCTGGCCATAACCGTAACGCCCGCCCTTCCACTTGCGTGCACCCGTGTTTACATCAAGGCAGGTGAGGATCCCTTCGTCCAATCCATAGACATAACCCTCATGAAGCACCGAGCTGTTAAACTTGTTCTTCATGTTGATGTTTTCCCAAACGTTGCGAGCCGTGAAACTGTTACCGGCTCCGGTCACTTCCACCAGCGACGCGCCCTTTCCGTATCCTGAGGAAATAAAGAATCGATTCTTGTCGACCACGATGGGCTGCGAAACATTGATACCCATGTCTGTATCCCAGGCTTGACTCCATAGCAACGCGCCGTTTTCAGGCGCCAGACCGAAAACGCGACTCGCGCTCACTACCAGAATTTGCCGGCGGCCCGCTAAGGTGACAAGCATTGGTGAGACATAAGCTGCCCGGTCGTCCTGTGACCGCCATACCGGTGCACCCGTTAACTTGTTATATGCAACCACTGACTTGCCGCCTGATCCCCCTGGAATCACGATCACCTTGTCGTCAACAACGAGTGGCGAGGCCGCCATGGCCCAGCTTAGATTCTGGGCCTGATTATCCGTGAGGATGTTTTTGCCCCAGCTTACCGCTCCAGTCTTTGCGTCGAGACAGCGCAACTCGCCAGTAGCGCCAAGCGCATAAAGCCGGCCATCGTCCCAGGTCGGAGTTGTTCGTGGTCCATCGCCGGTAGAGTCTGTGTACTCGGCGTTCCAACCTTGCAGCCAAAGCTCGCGGCCGGTATTGACGTCATAGGCTGCCACAACCTCCTGCTTGCGACGCTGTTCGATCGTGTAAGCTCGCCCGTCCGCAATTGTAAACGAGGCATAACCGAGTCCGGCCGGCTGCTTCCAGAGTACTGACAAACCCTGCGCCGGCCACTGCGTCAACACTGCCATCTCATCGTAACGGCCGTCTCGATTGGGTCCGCGAAAGTTTGTCCAATAGTTTCGCATCGCGTGTGCCGAAGCCGTTTCGTTTGAAGTTCCGGCAACAGGCGAAGCTCCAGGCTGCCCAGGAGCGGCCGGTTGAGCGGCAGTACCAGCCGGCGCCTGGCTATTAGCCTCCGCCAGCGCCTGTGCCCGTTGCTGTGCCCGCTGTTGTTCCAGCGCTGCGTAGTGCGCTTCATTTGCGCTGGATCTTCTCCAGATGAAGAAGTAACCCGTACCAAGAAGAATGAGCAGTAAAAATGAGGCAGCAACCAAAAACACTCTCGACCGGTACCATGGGGTCGATTCCTGAGGTTCGAACATACTAACTCCTCTCGACTTGTTTCGGTTTCGCTATTGGCGGGGGCGCAGCTCTGACATGACGATTTCTAATCTGTTAACGCGTCACACTGAATGTTATTAACATTAGACGTTTCGAGAGGGCAAATTGTTCCAACGCTTTGTAACGCAAACTGTTAGTTTGCGATGCGTTAGGCTACCGACAGCAACCCGCAAACTAACAGTTTGCGTTACGTAAATCAGTCACCGATACAGTAAAGACTCTTCTCGCCGCGGATAAATATGTTTCCATCAGCGACTGCAGGAGATGCATAAACCGGTTCACCCACTGTATTCGTCCCGATTATTTCATGCTTCGGGCCTGCTTTTATCACGAAGGTGTCACCGTCCTCACTGGTCATTAGAATCTTTCCTTCAAAGGCGATGGGCGATGCAGTAAATGTCGCGGGTACCGGCACGCGGCCGCCTTCATACTTCACTTCCCCGGTGCGAGCATCGAGGCAGGTCAGAATTCCACGGTCTGTGGTCAGGTAGAGATAGTCGCCATAGAGAATCGGAGAAGGAACGTATGCTGTGCCCTTGGCATATTTCCAAACAACCTTGTCAGTGAGATCGCCCGAGCCTCCCATCGCTATCGCCATTGCGATTTTCTCCGGGAAGCCGGCAGAGACAAAAACCAACTCACTATTGGCTACAGGCGACGGAATAGCATTGCTATCGACGCCCTTGTGTCGCCACAACTCCTTCCCGGTTGCCGGATCATAAGCAACAATCGCTTCGTTGCCGGTGGTGATGAGTTCAGCGCGCTTGGCCGTGCGAACGAGGAGCGGCGTCGACCAACTAACTTCTATGGTCTTTCGAGGCGTCCGCCAAACTTCTTTGCCGGTTTTCTTATCAACTCCGACAATAAACGACCGCTCACCAAATTCTTCATCGGCCTGGACGATAACCAGGTTTTCGTAAAGTATTGGCGAAGTGCCGGTGCCCATCCCGACAGTCCCAATTTTGCCCAAATCAGCTTTCCAGGCGAGTTTGCCTTTCATATCGTAGGCATAGAGACCTTCCGTTCCGAAGTAGGCGTAAACATACTTGCCGTCAGTGGCAGGCGTGGCAGCGGCAAAGGAACTCTTGCGATGACGGTCGTCGTAGGGCGTGCCCTCGAAAGCCGTCTGCTCCCATAGAATTTTGCCCGTCTCACGGTTGAGGCAAATAACTTTGAACTGATGTTTGTGATCGGCGCCGACACTGTCCGGATGCAGAAATTCACCTTCGGGGTACATGTGCTTGACGGCTTTTGCTCCCGGCACCAGCGGGCCCTCGATCGCAGTCGTAAGAAAGATCTTGTTGCCCCAAACAATAGGTGACGAATGTCCGCGCCCCGCGATCGGTGTCTTCCACTTGATATTTTTGGTAGTGCTCCACTCCGTTGGCAGATTCTTCTCATCGGAAGTTCCCTGGCCCGATGGCCCACGCCATTGGGGCCAGCTCGCGTTGCCGGCCGCTGCCGGCAGAACTGACAAAAACCAGGCTCGAGAGCATAGCGGTCATAAATGCGATACCGAGACGTCCTGAAAGTTTCATTTTGCGCTTCCTTTTAATGGGTCCGATCTTAGGCATTTCGGACCGGGAGTTTCATTTTACTTAATTGCCGGCTTTGGACTTCGCCGTCACCGCGTTGCCGAAGGCGAAGATGTGGTTGAGTCCACGCACTATGATTAAGCCGTCTGAGATGGCCGGACTGGCCATCATTACTTCGCCAACCTTATTGGTGGCAAGCAGTTCATATTTCGCCCCAGTCTTCACGACGAAAACATCGCCGTCTTCGCTGGCGAGATACAGCTTGCCGTCAGACGCTACTGGAGAGGCTGTGAATGCCCCGCCCTTGCCGCCGAGACGCTCCTGATAAAGTCGCTCGCCGTTGTCCGCGTTATAGGCCGTTACCACGCCCTGGTTCGAACAGGTGTAGAGCGTGTCGTTGTAAACCAAAGGGGTGGGCATATAAGGACCGCCGCGCTGTTTGCTCCAGGCGATGAAGTTGTTGGAGGTTGTCCCTTCCTTGAGGGATATATCGCCCGTCGCACCGGGTCTGATAGCGTAGATCGGCTGGATGGGAGCGTAGCCGCTGGTGACATAGATCAGTTCGCGCGCTACGAAAGGCGTCGGCGTGGTGACTTCGGAATTGGGCGTAAGGCGCCACAATTCTTTTCCCGTCAGAGGGTCATAACCTCGGATGGCTTTTGAGCCGTTAGTGATCAGTTCAGCCCGCGTCTTGCCTTCATAGATCGTTGGTGTGCCCCACGAAGAAATCTCCTCGCGCGGCGTTTTCCAAACAAGTTTCCCGTTCTTTAAACTGTAGGCCGCGATAAAAGAGTCTTTCTGTATGTCTGCCTGGACGATCACCAGGTCGCGATAGATGACCGGGGAACTGCCATGTTCCCATTGGTAATCAGCATCGTAGAACCAACCGGAATCAAGCATGCCGATGTCCTGCTTCCAAAGCAGTTTGCCATTCAGGTCATAGGCATAAAGACCGTGAGAACCAAACAAGGCCACGAGATACTTGCCATTAGTGACCGGTGTGGAATCCGAGTGAGTCGACTTTGGATGTCGCTTGACCTTAGGCACACCCTCGTAAGCAATTCGTTCCCAAAGAATCTTGCCGGTCTGCTTGTCGAGCGCGTAGACCTTCCAGGTATGTTTAGGATCGTCCTTCACCGGAGCAACGTCGCCGTAGAGTCCGTAGCGAGTCTCGTCCTTTGCTCCGCTGGTCACGGCAGTAGTGACAAAAATCTTATTGCCCCAAACGACGGGACTCGAATGGCCCAAGCCTGGTATTGCAGTCTTCCAGCGAGTGTTAAGTGACTTCTCCGCATCCCAGGCGACGACCGCAGGCGAACCTTCGACAACACCCGCAGCGCCCGGACCACGAAACTGCGGCCAGTTTTGCGCGTGCACGCTAACAGCACTTAAACACAAACATGAGAAGAAAAATGCGAGACGCTTCATCAAATATCTCCTCCGAATCCTCAGATAATTCTTGTGAGCGACGGCGGGGGCAAGCCCACCTTCCCTACCTCGAGCTGACTAAAGTTGAGCTGTAATCTTTGATTGAAAGACTTTCATGGTTGGGTGTCGCGCAGTAACGTAACCTCTCAGGTCAGGAAGGCGGGCCTGCCCCCGCTGTTTTCCTGAACCAGGGATCTAAGGTTTGACCCCCACCACCCGCTTCAGTTGGCTCGTATTTGGTCCTCGCTTCAACTCCATTGCCATGGCGTTTCCTGCATCAGGTTTGAAGGTAATGACAATGCCTTCGAAAGCCACCGGCCTGAAACTGTTCTTGTCGATGGCCATTAAAGTGAATGGCCTTTGACCCGTTGGGAGGGCAGAGAGCCGCCCGTCAGCGAGCGTGATCGTGATCTCTGTGCCAGCTTCATCCTTATATTTTCCGACATAAGACTGCAGCATCGTTGCATCGACTGGCGGTGGCATTACCGCCCCTGCGCCCTTCAGCATCTGGGCGATCTCAGCTTTGTCTTTGTCATCAGTTGCAAGCACCAGCGCCGGCGTCAGTGTCTCCGCTTTTAAGTTGCCGCTGGCTAAAGCAATCTTTACCATTGCCGGCTTTCCTTCCCTCACGCCGGTCATGAGCACTTCGCCGGCGCTGCCGGGATTCTTCTCGAGAATTACCGCCACAATGTCCAGGTGATCGTTGTCAAGCGCCCATGACATGGCCGTTGCACCGTAAAAAGTATCTTTGACTGTGACATCTGCTCCGCGAGCTAACAGAAGCTTGACGATGTCGAGGTGCCCTCTTTCAGCGGCTTTAAAGAGCGCCGTTGTGCCATAGCGAAACTTCGCATTCACGTCAGCGCCCTGGTCAAGCAGGGCCGTCGTGGCAGCCAGATCGCCCCGGCGAACCGCCTCCCAAAACTTATCGTTTAGCTCTTGCTTGGAAGCTTGCCCAAGGGCCGAGATCGAACCAAACAACAAAAAGAACGCTAGGAAGAATTGCTGTCTGACCTTCATAAGGCGTCTCCACGCTTTTAGGAGTTCATGTTTGAATGTTAAATTCAAGTAGTTGAGACAAGAAAAACTGAATCACTGCAACTGAAGTTTACGTATTGTACATCCTTAGGGTTGCAGCGGCGCAGACTTTTAGTACCTTTTATCATAGCGAACGACCTCTTGATCAAGAGGTCGGAACGGAATCCGAAAATGAGCATCTATTCCATAATCTTGAATTTCAGCCTTGCTCTGTTCTTGCTGGCACCGCCCCCGGTAAACGACTGGACTGAATGGCGCGGACCAGCGCGCGACGGAATCTCTCCCGAAAAGGGTTTGCCCACCGCCTGGTCGCCTGCCGGCCAAAATCTGGCCTGGAAAGTTCCCTATGGCGGACGGTCGGCTCCAATCGTGATGGATGATCGAGTTTACCTGCAAAACACCGCCGATAAAGGCGAGCTGGAGCAGGAACGTGTTATGTGCTTCAACGCCGATACCGGAAAACTTCTCTGGGAGCACCGCTTCAACGTTTACCTGAGCGACGTCCCGCCTCATCGCGTCGGTTGGGCTTCACCTGTCGGCGATCCGGCCACGGGTAATGTCTACGCATTCGGAGTTGGTGGAACTCTGCTGGCACTCTCGCGAGATGGCAAGGTCGTTTGGGAACGCTCGCTCGGAGAAGACTTTGGCTTATTAACAACTCACGGCGGACGAACAGTCTCTCCGCTGATTGACGGCGACCTCGTGATCATAAGCGGTGTTACATTTCAGTGGGGCCAACATGCCCGCGGCGCTCACCGTTTCATTGCTTTTGACAAACGAACCGGCCAGACCGTTTGGGTCAGCGCACCGGGTGGTCGACCTTACGATACAACCTACGCGGCACCGATTATCGTCAACATGAACGGGACTCGATTGCTGATTCAAGGTGCGAGCGACGGAGTGGTTCATGCGATTAAGCCACAAACTGGTGAACCCGTTTGGAAGTATGAGATCAGTAAGCGCGGTCTGAACACCGGCACAGTCGTCCATGGGACAACCGCGATCTTGACGCATAGTGAAGAAAACCTCGACTCCAGCGAGATGGGGATGATGGTAGCGGTCGACGCTACGGCTAAGGGTGAAATCAAGAAAGATCAAGTGAAGTGGCGCACCTACGGCTGGCAGGGTGGCTTCTCTTCCCCGGTCCTTGATGGCGACCGCATGTATCAGTTGGATAACAGCGCCAACCTGGCGGCGTTTGACGTAAACACTGGCAAGCAATTGTGGCTGAAAAACCTCGGCGCTATTCAGAAGGCTTCGCCGGTTCTCGGCGATGGGAAACTTTATGTAGGAACTGAGAACGGAAAGTTTTATATCCTCAAGCCCTCTGCTACCGGCTGCGAGATTCTCGATGAGGATCAACTCGGAACGGAAGCACTTCCCGAAGCGATCATTGCTTCAGTAGCAATCGCAAACGGCAGAGTGTTTGTCGTCAGTGACTCGAATCTCTATGCCATCGGCAAGAAATCGAATTCGAGAACTCCCGCCACGGCAGGAGGTCCATATGCCTTCAACGCAAACCCAAGTACTCAAGTGGCAACGCACGTACAGGTTGTTCCTACTGAACTAATCCTCAAGCCTGGCGACAAGGTGAATTTTCGTGTTCGTCTTTTCGATGAGACCGGTACCTTCATTCGCGAAGAACCTTCGGCCACCTGGGCACTCGATCAATTAAAGGGTACTGTAACAAACGGTGAGTTTGTTGCTGCCTCGGATGCGATTGCGCAAGCCGGTCTGGTTAAGGCAACTGTAGCCGGCATCACCGGCTCAGCCAGCGTACGTGTCTTTCCGCCTTTGCCGTGGAGCGAAGATTTTGAAGCGATGGCGCTCAACAGCGTTCCGGCAACCTGGGTGAATTCGACGCTCAAGTTTGTCGTGCGCGATCTGAACGGCAACAAGGTGCTGGTCAAAACAACCGAGGGCTCTTCGTTGTTGAGCCGTGCTCGTGCTTACTTCGGACCGTCGGACTGGTCAAATTACACCGTTGAAGCAGACGTGAATGCGACACAAAAACGCCGACAGCAGGGTGACGCGGGCGTGATCGCGCAACGATATGCCCTCGTTCTCTTCGGCAATAGCCAGATGCTTCACCTGGAACCATGGCAACCTGAGATAAGACGCACCGCCACTATTCCCTTCGCCTGGAAGCCTGACACCTGGTATCGAATGAAACTTCAGGTTGAAAATCTACCTGACGGAAAAACGCGGGCGCGCGGCAAGGTCTGGCCGGCGAGCGAAACAGAACCCTCCGCCTGGATGATCGAGCGCATTGACCCAATTCCCAATCGGCAGGGAGCGCCAGGTATCTTCGGCAGCGCGCTCGCTGAACTTTATTTCGACAATCTCAAGGTTTATGCAAATAAGGAGTGGCAGTAGGCAGTGGGCAGTGGGCAGTGGGCAGTGGGCAGTGGGCAGATAGTACTAACAATTCTCGGAAGGAATGCAGTGATAAAAATGAGAAGTAACAAGAATAATCATATCAAGACATTTAATAAGAGGCTCGTAACACTTGTACTCGGCGCGTTAGCAGTCGGTCTGCTGCTCACTGCCCACTGCACACTGCCTACTGTTTCCGCTTCCGACCCCGGCAGCGGGGATTGGCCAATGTGGGGTGGAACGCCCGATCGCAACATGACTTCGAACATGAAGGGCCTGCCGATCGACTGGGACGTAAAGACGAAGAAGAACGTCAAGTGGGTGGCCCAACTTGGATCCCAAACCTACGGCAATGCAGTCGTATCCGGCGGCATGATTTTTCTAGGCACGAACAACGAAGGGCTGCGCGACCCGAAGATTACGGGTGACAAGGGCGTGCTGATGGCCTTCCGCGAGTCGGATGGTCAGTTCATGTGGCAGATGGTACACGATAAGCTCATCGCCGGCCGCGTGAACGACTGGCCTTACCAGGGCGTCGCCTCATCGCCACTAGTCGAAGGCAATCGTGTTTACTACGTGTCCAATCGCGCCGAATTGATGTGCCTCGATACCGAAGGCTTTCGCGACAAAGAAAACGACGGTCCCGTAACCGACGAGAAGTTGACGGGCGAGTTTAATGCCGACGTTGTCTGGCGCTTCGATATGATCGAAGAGGTTGGTTCCCTGCCGCATAATCTCGCGAATTCTTCCCCTGTGTCCTTTGGCGATCTGGTTTACGTCAGTACTTCAAACGGACAGGATGAAAGTCACGTCAACATTCCTTCGCCAAAAGCACCGGCCATCATCGCCGTCAACAAGAAGACTGGAAAACTTGTCTGGGAAGACAACTCCGTGTTCGACAAGATCTTGCACGGCCAGTGGTCGTCGCCGACTGTCGGAAAGATTGGCGGCGTTGACATGGTGATCCATGCGCAGGGCGACGGGTGGATTCGTGGCTATGAAGCGCTAACCGGCAAAAAGCTCTGGGAGTTTAATACCAACCCGGCAGACTCTGTGTGGCCCAAAACACGCAACGAGCTGATCAGCACGCCGGTTGTTTATGAAGACAAGGTTTACATCGCGAATGGTCAGGATCCGGAACATGGCGAGGGCGTCGGCCATATGTACTGCATCGACGCCACCAAGCGCGGCGATATAACAACGACAGGACTGGTCTGGCACTACGACAAGATTCGCCGCTCAATCTCCACACCAGCCATCAAAGATGGCGTCGTTTATGAATCTGACTTTAGCGGGTTTCTGCACGCATTGGACGCAAAGACCGGGCAGGTTTACTGGACTCATGACCTCTTCGCGGCGGTTTGGGGATCGCCCATGTTGGTAGACGGAAAAATCTACATCGGCGATGAGGACGGCGACGTCTTGATTATGCAGGAGGGTAAGACGAAAAAGGTCATTGCAGAAATCAACATGGGTAGTTCCGTCTACTCTACGGCCGTGCCGGCAAATGGCGTTCTCTACATTACGAATCGTAACCAGCTTTACGCATTGGCGGCGAGCCCGGCAACGACGCCGCCAGCAGCTGCAGCAGCGAAACCTGCCGGGACGCTGAAATGACTTCGTAGCGTGGCCTGGAGTATCTGTTATCGAGTTCATCGTCTCCCCTCTTAAGCGAATTCGGTGGTGAGTGGTTGGAGAAGTAACCATGAAGGTTCTTGCTCTCGCTATACTTCTATCTCAGCTGACAGCAGGCGCTCAAGCGCAAAACTGGCCTGGATTTCGCGGCACAAATGCGTCAGGAATCGCTGACGCTGGGCATCCACCAACAACCTGGAACGTTGAAAAAGGGCAGAATGTCCGCTGGAAGACGGCCATTCCCGGGCTTTCGCACGCCAGCCCGATCGTCTGGGGTAAGAAAGTATTTGTAATCACTGCAATCAGCAGCGACTCTAAATCGAGTTTCAATGCCAAGGATCGTGGAATCGATTTAGCTAATGATGATGTGAAACACACCTGGCGGATTTACTGTTTAGAAAAAGAGACAGGTCGAATAATTTGGGACAAGACAGCTTACGAAGGCGTGCCCAGAGCAAAGAGACACCTCAAAGCTACGCAAGCCAATTCAACACCGGTGACTGATGGCAAGTATGTTGTCGCACTGTTCGGCTCCGAAGGACTAAGCTGCTACGACGTCGATGGCAAACTGCTTTGGAGTAGAGATCTCGGGGTCCTTAATCCTGGCCTCTGGGACGATCCCTCGTCGTCGTGGGGCCACGCAAGCTCACCCGTCATATATCGCGACCTGGTGATTGTTCAGGCGGATGGGCACGCACAATCGTTCATTGCGGCGTTTGACCTGAAGAGCGGCAAGCAGGTCTGGCGCGTGGAGCGGGGCGAAATCACTTCGTGGAGTACGCCAACAATTAATGCTGCCGCCAAACGCACCGAACTGATTGCCAATGGCGGACGCTACATTCGCAGTTATGACCCGCTAACTGGCAAAGAGCTTTGGCGCTTCGCCGACAACAATACTGAGGTCAAGATGCAGGCCCCGCTTATTGCGAATGACCTCATCTATATAACCGGTGGCTATCCTCCCGGACGTCCGATGTATGCCTTCAAGTCTGGCGCGTCAGGTGACATTTCTCTCAAAGCTGGTCAGGCGACGAATGAATTTATCGCCTGGAGTGCGACCAAAGGGAGCCCTTACACGCCCACGCCGTTAGTATATGGCGACGTTTTTTACACTTGCGCTGACAATGGTGTGCTGAGTGCCTACGACGCAAAAACCGGAACGCGGATCTATCAGGAGCGGCTGCCAAGCTCATTCAGTGCTTCGCCCGTTGCCGCTGACGGCCGGCTTTATCTGGCCAGTGAGGATGGCGATGTATTTGTAGTCAAAGCTGGTCCGAAGTATGAGCTGTTAGCAACAAATTCAATGGGCAAGGCGGTGATGGCAACACCCGCACTGTCAGATGGCGTGTTGATTGTGCGCGCAGAGAATTTCATTTATGCGCTCGCTGCAGATAGCGCCGATTGCAAAACCTTCTGGTATTCAAGTGCCCTAAAGCGGAACAACTGCGCGAATAATGGAATCTTTCGATTATCAACCTCGGACTCGTGTCGTCTTCGGAGCCGGCGCCATTAGCCGCCTCGGTGAGTTGTCAGGTGAATTAAACTTCCGCCGGACGCTGCTGGTAGCCGATCGAGGCCTGGTTGACTCTGGCCATGTTGCAGAAGCTGTGACTCCCCTGCGTGCGGCCGGAATCGAAGTCGTTGAGTTTCACGATTTCGATGTTAATCCTGATACGCGAATGATCGAAGGGGGGCGTGACTTTTCCGCCTCACTAAATATTGACTCCATCATCGCGCTCGGCGGAGGGAGTTCGCTTGACTGCGCTAAGGGAATCAATTTTCTACTGACCAACGGCGGGCGAATGCAGGACTACCACGGCTACGGCAAAGCCGCGCGACCTTTGCTGCCCATGATCGGAATTCCCACTACTGCCGGAACCGGAAGCGAAGCGCAAACTTACGCCTTGATCTCCGACGCGCAAACTCACGTCAAGCTCGCCTGCGGTGATCCACAGGCTGCCTTTCGCGTTGCGTTACTCGATCCCGCCTTGACCGTGTCTCAACCAACTGAGGTTACCGCGACGTCAGGTTTTGATGCGATCGCACACGCGGTGGAAACTTTTGTGACTACCGGGCGGAATGCGTTCTCCGAAGTCTTTTCGCGTGAGGCCTGGCGTCTGCTGGAAAGCAATTATGAACGCGTGTTGGTGCAGCCAGGCGATATCGAAGCGCGTGGCGCGATGCAGATGGGGGCCTACTTCGCTGGAGTGGCGATCGAGAATTCAATGCTGGGTGCCACGCATGCCTGCGCCAATCCTCTGACTGCGCACTACGGAACCGCACACGGAGCGTCGATAGCAATGTTGCTGCCTTCGGTGGTGCGCTGGAACGCGCCGGTGGCGTCGGCACGATATGCAGAGCTTTTGAAACTCGCCGACCTAAACGCGCCGGCAGCCGGTGATTCAGCCGAAAGCCTGGCTCAGCGACTGGAAGAACTCGCGAGAGCGGGAGGACTTCACCACACTCTTGGTGGCGTGGGCGTGCCGCTCTCGGATCTCTCGATGCTGGCAGAAGAGGCGGCTGAACAGTGGACCGGTCGATTCAATCCTCGGCCATTCGATTCCAAAGGCGCGTTGGAGGTCTATCAGTGCGCTTTTTGATGAAACTCAAGCGACGTTTCCTCCCTTCAAGCTCTTCCCTGGGACCTTGGGCGTCCCGCCCGCCCCAAGTTACCTTGACCCCGACTGCCGATGGTTCCGCCTGCTGTTTCCGGGCGGGCGGGACGCCCGCTGTCCCAGGGAAGAGCTTGAGTGGTCATTGCCTCGGGTCTCTAGCTCTCATCCTACTTTCGCTCTGCTGGCAGCCTCTGACACTTAAAGCGCAAGACACACCGGCGGACAACTGGTCGCAGTTTCGCGGTAACCACCGCCTTACCGGCGTCTCTAATGCCAACGTTCCCAATGAACTGAAACTCCTGTGGACTTACGAAGCCGGCGAGTCGATCGAGTCTTCGGCGGCAATCGTCGGCAACACCGTTTTTGTGGGCTCACAGAAAGGCGAGCTCATCTCTCTCAATCTGGACAATGGGGCGGTCTACTGGAAATATCACGTTGACTCGCCAATCGGGGAATCTTCACCGGCTTATAGCGATGGCGTTGTTTACATCGGCGACCTGGGCGGTTGGTTCCATGCCGTCAATGCAACTAATGGCAAGAAGCTGTGGGCCTTCAAAGCCGGAAGCGAAATCAAGTCGTCTCCCGTGGTCGTCGGTGATCGGGTTCTGATTGGTTCGTATGACCAACATCTCTACTGCCTATCCACTCGCAACGGCTCGGTAATCTGGAAGGTTCGGACCAATGGTCCGGTCCATTCAACGCCGAGTATCTCAGCGGGGGTGGCTTTCATCGCCGGGTGCGATGAACTCTTTCGCGCCATACGGGTTTCTGACGGGCAAGAAATGTTCAATGTATCGTCAGGGGCCTACACCGGGGCCTCACCGGCAGTCAGCGGCGACTCCGCTTACTATGGAACTTTCGATAACGAAGTATTGATGGTGAGTCTCAAGGAGCATCGCGTTGTCTGGCGCTATCAACACCCGCAGCGACACTTTCCTTTTTATTCATCTGCGGCCGTAGGTCGCAACCGGATTGTGGTGGGCGGGCGCGACAAAATGGTTCATGGTCTGAACCCAAACGGTAAGGCCGCGTGGACTTTCGCCACCAACGCGCGAGTAGAGTCTTCGCCTGCTATTGCCGTGGGAAGAGTTTTTGTCGGTTCGAATGATGGACGGTTCTATGTTCTTAATCTCGACACCGGCGTCAAGCTTTGGGAGTTCAACGCCGGCGCACCGCTTTCCGCTTCACCCGCGATTGCCAGAGGCCGGATCGTCATCGGCTCACAAGATGGCCGGCTCTATTGCTTCGGATAAATTAGCCGCGGATTTGCGGGACGAACGCGGATCAGAAGAAAACCACAGCAACTCAGGAACGACAAGAACGTATCGTTTGTTTTCTAGCCAGCTCTATCCAGCTGATTTCAGTTCCGCGTTTGGTTTCTTCTTATCCGCGTTCGTCCGCGTAAATCCGCGGCAAATTATTTTATCGAAGCGCCTAAAAATATTTCGCGATGGTCGACTGCCTGGGTTTCCCGGTCAGCAGCGAAACAACCACCATCAGGAGTCCCGACACAAGCACCATTGGCACAACCGGCATAAAGCCAAAAACTGCTGTGCCGCCGGGAGTGCGAGACAGAACTTCCGTCCCGCCGATAGCCCAGGCCACGAGTGGTGGTCCCGGGGCAGGCGCGGGTACGGCGTGCTGAAAAACAGCAACTGCAACTACGGCCGTTGCGGTCCATAACGTCACCGCCAACGCGCCCCACTTCGTGCTTCCCTTCCAGAACAGCGCCGCCATCAGCAACGGCGAAAGAGCCGCGAAACCTGAGAAGGCATATTGGATTGCCAATTCGAAGATCGTCTCCGGAGCCCGAAGCGCGACCGCGTAAGCGACAATGGTGATGATCACGATGAATATCCGTCCGGTATGAACTTGCACAGCTTCGCCGAATCGCCGTTTGCCTCCATAGAAGGCAAACACATCCTCTGTGAACATCGTCGACAGCGCCAGGATTTGTGAATCGCTTGCCATGACTGCGGCCATGATGCCGGCCCCCAGCAGTCCCGCCAGCCAGAGGGGCGCGTAACGCTGCAGCAGCAGCATGATTACGTCGTCTCCAGCGGCCTTTTCGCGCAATTCGTCGCGCGCTTCCGGAGTCATTGTTTTTCCCTGTGTTGCCAAAACTCGCCGCGCTTCCTGTCTTTCTTTAATCTGCGGAACGTCGGTAACACGATTAGCCATCACCCCAAGAAAAACGCATGGCAGCCAGATGGCCAGGATGCAGAGGGGATAGAAGATCACCGTCTTCTTAAAATGGTTCATCTTCTCTGCTGTCAGGCAAAAGATGAGGATGTGTGGAAAAGCTATGGCCGATAACGGAATAAAAGTGTAACTGAAGAAATACAACGGCGAGATTCGTTCGCGTGTTAGCAATGGGGCCAACGCGGGAGACGCAAGCATAGCGTTGGCAGCGCTGCGAAATCCGCCCATACCCACTCCAATTACCACGATGGCAATGACACCGAAAGTCAGAAAGAGAATAGTCTGAAAGGTGTTGACCCACGCTGTGCCTCTCATGCCGCCAAAAAAGACGTAGCTCATGACGACCAGTGCGACGATTGCTCCGCCAAACCAGTACGGCACGAAGCCACCGCTAATTACGTTCAGCGTGGTGCCGCCTCCCATAATGCCGATGATGATGTAGGGAACGAGCAACACCGCTTGCACCACGAAGATTACGGTGCCGATGTGTCCACATTCCCAACGATCACGAAACATCTGTACCGGCGTCATGAACCCAAACTTCTTGCCGAGCGCCCAGACACGCGTGCCCATCAGGAAAATTGTCAGGGGGATAACCAGTCCCGAAGAAGAGGCCATCAAACCAAAGGTGACGATACCGTTTGAAAACGCATGACCTGAGGAACCCAGGATCGCAAACGCAGTCATGTTTGTTCCAAAGAGCGAGAACAGAAAGACGAAAGGACCAAGCGAACGACTGGCCAAAAAATAGTCCTCGGGTTTTTCGCGGCCCCTTGCCTTTCGGAAAGCAAAGATGCCGATGTAGAGAACCGCCGCTAAGTAGACGAATACGAAGATTGCTGGGATCAACGTGCGGTTCCCTCCTCAGTCTTTTGTTGTTCGATCTCCTGCTCCAGATGTTGAGGCCAGGCAAACTTTACCAGTAACCACATGAGCAATGCGGCCGCCACGGAAAAGCAGCCTTGATAGAAGAGCCCGATCGGAACAAAACCAAAGACGAGGGGATGGGCGGTACGCCAGAACCAAAAATCCTGGTGCAGGAAATAGAGCGCTATGACAGCAATGACGAGGAGGGTTCGCTTCATGTTTTCCTTAAAATTTCTTGCAAGTCGTACGAGACTTAACTTAGGGAAAGCCGTTAACAATAGTTCAGGTGACTATTTGGAGAGACAATATAAGACGAGTAACCAGAAAAGGCTAATAGTAGTTTCAGAGCGGGTATTTCAAATTTTCGGATGGATGCGTCAAGTGATTGTCTGGGACCGCGGGCGTCCCGCCCGCAAATGAGCGCGAAGCGCGAAAACGGACTCTAAGAATTTCCAGTCCGAGCGGGCTTTATTTCTATTGCGTGGCCAGTTTCTGTAACGCAGCCATGGCGTGGGCCAGCTCTCCCCGCGTCAGTGGTCTTTGTGGATAGAAATAGTTGCCGCTGGTGAGAATGCCTTTCGAGAGTGCCAGCGAGACATAACCGCGCAGGTTGCTGGGTATGGAGAGCGCGTCGAGCACAGCAAGCGGAGCCGTGGACTGGCTCTCAGCCTGCGCCCGCAAACCGGCGGCGCGGATCAGCGCCACTGCCGCCGTCAAACGCTCGACTGAATCATAGGGTCTGAATTTTCCGCCAGCGGTAGTGTTGATAAAGAGTGGACCGCCCGGGGCTGCCTGGACACTTTCGACGAAGGGCATCGTTAAAGAATCCCGGGCATCTGAAAAACTGGGCTGGCCGGGCAAGTACTGCGGCACGCGACCACCCAGCACCAACGATGTCGCCAGGTCGGTGCGTGTGATTGCTAAGTCACTGCGAAACTTGCTTCCTATCGGCCACATCGTGTAAGTCCGAAGGCTCTGATAGATTTCGTTGCGCGACGCCTGATCCAGGGTTGAAACGTCAGACATAGACGCATAGTTCGCTCGACTGACCTCCAGGACGCCAACATATTCTTGCGGACCGATGCCAACGCCGAGAGTGTTAGCAATATTAGCCTGCCATGATCCGGCAACTGGCGCGCTGATCGCGACCCGCTCGCGTTTGCCTGTAAGTCCCGGCAGATTGATGCTGTTCGACTGTGAATTAAGCTGGCCTGTGGGAGCGTAGACCTTCAAGCCCAGATCGTTCAGGCTTGAAAGAGGTCCCCAGGAAATCTGCACCGACGCCATCAGCGCATTGCTCGGAATCGCTAAGGTTGATGTGGAAGTCCCGCCTGGTTGAACCAGACCGGAGAAGGTGCTGGCCGGATCATTGATGAACTGCACTTGTCCGCGATCGAGAGTCCCGCGCCACGTGCCCAATAGTCGCTCTGGAAATGCAGCCTGCAAAACAGCTGCATGTACGTTAAGCATCCCAGTGCCAACCTCGTGCTGATAATAAGGAGGTAGCGGCGTAGCGGTACGCTGCAGGATTTCCTTAACTTGCGCCGGAGTGAGATTAGGATTTGCTTCAAGCATCAGCGCGATCGCGCCGGCTACCTGCGGCGAGGAGAAACTGGTGCCACTCGAAGTCGTGTAATACGGGAGCTCGGAAGCGTTGAGGCGTTGTGTATCTGCGCCGACGAGGCCTTCGGCACCGGTTACGTTTACGATCCCCGAGCCACGTAGACTAACCACATTCACGCCGGGCGCAACCAGGCTAGGATGAAACAACCCGCTGGCAAAATCTCCGCGAGAAGAAAAACTTGCAAGGTGACCCGGAGTATCGGTCGCGCCGACGCTGATAACCCAAGGCGCAACCGCATATGGATTCAGCGTGTGCAAACCCGGTCCGGTGTTGCCCGCGGAAAAGACCACATTGATGCCATGATCAGTCAGCATCCGCGTCGCCACATTAACCGGATCGTTAGCGTCAAAAACTGTGTTAGCGGAAAAACTGCAATTTACGACGCGAACGCCAAGATCGTCACCGCGAGCAAGCAGGTAATCAAAACCTTCTAGAACATAAACTAAACTGAGATCGCCGGCACTCAGCCCCAGCACGCGAGCGCCAGGCGCAACTCCAGTGTATTTGCCTCCAGACTGCATGCCACTCCCGGCAATCAGTCCGGCTACGAAGGTGCCGTGTCCATACAGTTGATCGGTGTTCGGCAGATTCTCCGCATTAACTGGATAGCCAAAGCCAACACTCGCGCTTTGTGTCCCGGCCAGCTTCACGTTTTGCGCAACGCGTCCCGAGAGATCGCCATGCGTTCCATCTATTCCCGTGTCCAACACAGCGACAGTTACACCGCGTCCGCTTACTGAAAGGCCGTTGTTGTGATTAATTATTTCAACATCACGTCTGACACGATCGACTCCCGTCTGAGCAGACACTTCGGGCTCCGCGTTCAGGTTCAGCGTGCGGTTGCCATAGATCGATCGGACCGACGACAGATGCGAGATCGCAACTATCTGATCGCGTGTTGCCGTAATAGTGATCATCGGGAGCATGCGATAGCGCGTACCTCCGACAACTCCGATTTGTTGCAAGCTGGTGAGGTCGGCGTCGGTCGGCATCTGATGGTAGACAATCACAGCGTTTACGCTGCTGTCATCGGTTAACTGATCTAACTGTAACGCCAACTCCGGCTCTACACTCTGTAAACCGGTAACCGCCGGGCTGCCTTCAACAACAGGCAAACCATACGCATCTGTCATAAGGATGCTGTCGGCGCCTGTCATCACAATTCCATCCGCTCCGGTCATCACGATTCCGGTTACGCCGTTGAACCTGATACCGTTTGGCGTAATCGAGGAAATCGTGCCATCAGCGCCAGTCATCACGATGCCGTCCGCCCCAGTCATCACGATTCCATCGGCGCCGGTCATCACAATGCCATCGGCGCCTGTCATTACGATCCCGGTTGATGAAGTCCGCTGCAGCCCATCAGCGCCGGTCATCACAATACCGTCGGCGCCGGTCATCACGATGCCGTTGGCGTTGGTAATCGTGACCGAGGTGGCCGTGTACGTCGTACCGTCAGCACCGGTCATCACAATACCGTCAGCGCCGGTCATCACGATGCCATCAGCGCCGGTCATCACAATGCCGTCGGCACTTCCGGTGCGCACGCTATTTGGATACGACCAGCCATCGGCGCCTGTCATTACGATGCCGTCGGCGCCGGTCATGACGATTCCGTTTGCCCGATAGTTAAGAATGCTATCAGCGCCGGTCATGACGATACCGTTAGTCTGATCAAACGTAACGCCATCGGCGCCCGTCATGACGATTCCATTTGTGCCGGATATTGTGACGCCTGCGAGGGCTGGAGTCGCCACCAGAAGAACTACCAAAGACAGCGCCACACATCTCGCCGCCAGGCAGTAATTATTTGGAAGGACACTGTTTAGCAGACTAATCACCTCAGTCGGGAATATCGGCGCCAGTTGCTAATAATATTTGGAGGCGAGGGTAGTATTGCCGCTGCGCTCGCCGAACAACCATTCAGTGCTGTGGAACAGTGGTACATTTTATTGGCCGCCTGGATTCAGTGTGTTGCGCTGGCGTTACGATTTCCCAACAATAGCAATCAATTAAGCGCTCGGCGGTCCGACCAATTCCTGGTAAACCTTGCGCGTTTCGCTGCTTGGTTCGACGCCTAATTCGGCTGTTAACAACCGCATCAGACCTTCGAAGTGCTCCTTTATCGCTCCTTTATTTCCCTGGGCGGCAAGGGAGCGCATCAACAAACAATGAATGTCTTCGCGGAACGGGTCATCACGCAGAATCTGTTGAGCCAACTGCGTCGCTTTGAACCAGTTTTCCGTTTTTTGTGCGATAGCTGCCAGGGATTCAAGCAATTGAAGGTATTGCAAGCGATAATAAGACCTTTGTTCATCAACCCAGGAGTCGTAACTGCCTTGCATGAACTCGCCGCGGTAAAGTGCCACGGCGGCTTCATAACATTCCACGCATTTGTCAAACTGGCGCGCCCGGCGCGCAGTCTCTCCCTCAGTCAGCAGACGATCAAACTCATCGATATCGATTTGATAGGCAAACTCCGGATTTAAGAGATAGTCACCTTCGCGATATAGCAGCAGGTTCTGTTTGAGCGACTGGTTACTGTTGAGCGCTTTTCGGACGTGCGAAACGGTTGGGTGAAAATTTCGTTCGACTACCGTCGAGTCGGTTTCACCCCAAAAAGTATCGATGATCAAATCTTTTCCGGCGCGACGATGTCTGCGAGAAGCTATGAAGCACAAGATGTCGCGCGCCCTGCGTGTGACCCAGGCGTCTGCGGCCAGCGGCCGGGTGGGATCGCGCACAATCTCGATTGGTCCGAGCATATTAATGGTGAGATCGACTAATGGCTTGACAGTCAGGCTAACGATTTCTGTTGTTATGGCCGGTGGCGAAATTTCTTTTCGCGCGGTTGCCAGGTGAGCGCGCAGGTCAGCCGGCAGCATTTCTGCGGCTTCTTCCGTAGCAAACAGCTCCGGGTTGTTTGTTAGTTCGCGTTGCAACCAATATTCATAATCGTACCGTAGGGCCAGATCGAGCACTCGACGCAAGTGCTCAAGCATCTCAGGCTCTCTAACCAGGCTTAGTTCACAGTTCGCCAATGCCAGGCACCCTTGCGCTTCGTAGTAGTAGAGTCCCTGAGCACGGAAGTAGTTAACGGCGCTGGTCAGTTCCGTGTGAGCCGCTGCGTGTTCACCCTGCGCGCTCATGACGCGGGCCCGCGAAAGCGAGACTGTGTAGAAACGCAGCTCGTCCTTATCGATGGGCCGAGACTGAATTAGCCGATCCAATTGCGCGCGCGCGGTGGCCAGATCGCCGATTTTTAGACTAAGCAGGGCGCGCTCTTCGAGAAGCTCTACTTGTTCAGGATTAATTCCCGCGTCGTCATAGGCACGGGCCGCTCGTTCATAAAATTCAGTAGCCCGCTCAACTTCGCCCAGTTCACGATAGAGATTGCCCTGCGCTTCAAAAATCTCACCACGTAGGGCGACAAGATTGAAAAGTTGACAGCGTTCAAGCGCTTTGCTGAGGTGCTCTTCACACGCGGGAAAGTCTCCACGGTAAAGGTAACAGCGCGCAATGTTAAGGTGGGCAATTGCTTCCTGTGGGACAGGTGGCCTTTGACCGGCGGTCTTCAGCATTCGGCTGAGCCAGCGCAAAGCTTCGCCAAAATCTCCCCGAATTCCGGCCGGTGTACCGAGGTTATGAGTAATCAGCCGGGCGTAGTACTCGTCGTCGCGTTCCTCGGCAAGCTGTAGCGCCATGCGAAACTCTCGCTCGGCCGTAGTCCATTCCCCCATCGCCACCAGGCACAGCCCACGCGTGTTGCCACACTTCATTCTGACGGTCGAATGTTCGTCTGTAAGTTGAACGGCGCGATCGAGATAAGTAAACGCGAGCGGAAAATCACGCTGACTCCTGGCGATTGCGGCGAGTGAGTGAAGTGCTTCGGCTTCCCCTTCAGCGTCTTCCTGCACTTGCAAGAGGCTTACGCTGCGTCGAAACAGCGCCTTGGCCTCGTCATACTCGCCACGCAGTCTCGCGACTTCCGCGCGGTGGGCCAGAGCACGAGGATGATTGTCCATCGCCGTCATCGGAACTACGTCCGCCAACGAAGCCAACGAGCCAAGCGCACCCGAGGCAATCCACTTCCCGCCGCGTTCGGCGATCAATTTTGCAGCCTGATCAAAATCTTCAGCCGCGAGATAGTGGTGTGCGGCTGGTTCCCAGAGCTGGCGTTCCGCGAAATACTGAGCGCAGCGCAGGTGTTCGGTCGCCACGCCAGCTGCGCCCAATTTCGGTCCGCAACCGGCGGCGCAGAAAACTCTGAAATAAGGGGTGCAGTCGGTATTCCTCACCGCGACCATCGCTGGCCACGGTGATGAAAACATTGCGTCGTACCAACGACGGTAAAGCGCGACCACAGTTCATGTCCTGATAAAGCGTTGCGCAATCTTCGAGCTCGAGGCGCTCAAGCAACGAAATATGCAAAAGCAGTTGCTGCGTTTTCTCATCCTCAGAGGCGAAGACTTCCTCTGCGAAGTAGTCGAAGATATCGCGCTCGGATTGCCGCAGAATATCGACCATGTCAGGAATCTGATCCCGGCCATTAGCATGCGCGCCCGCTGAAGCTCGCTGGGCGAGCTGTCTAACTAGCTGCAAAGCGGTGATCCACCCGTGCGTGCGCTCGCGGTATTCCGCCAGTTGTTCGGTGGTGAGCTCCAGATCGAAGATTTTGCGAAAGAGTAGCCGTGTCTCTTCGTCTGTAAATAACAGGTCGCCGCGATCGATGATCGAGTGCGGCGTTTGGGCCCGCAAGCGGGCCAGTGAAAGCGGAGGCATCTCTCGGGACACGACAATAACGTGGAGTACATCGGGCAGATAAGCCACCAGGCGATCCAACACGGCGTGCACCGAAGTGTCCGCGCCAAGATGATGATAATCATCGAGCACCACTACCAGCTGCTGCTCAACCTGCTCTAAAACTTCATTGAGCAACACATCCACAGCGCGCTCGGGGTGCCGGGCAAGTTCGCTGGCCGACTCCTGCAGGTAGGCAAACATCGCATCGCCAAAGCCCGGTATAATTTGCCGGATTCCATGAGTCAGGTAACTGAGGAAAACCCAGGGGTCGGCATCTGTATGATCGAGCTGATACCAAACAAATGGATGCCCGTGGTTACGCAGTACATCGGCAACTAACGTTGTCTTACCCGAACCAGCATTGGCCGTGACGAGCGTCATGGGCCGCGACAAATTTGCGAGCAGACGTTCGGTCAGACGCGGGCGAGACAACAGTTCCGGAGCAGGCCGCGGCGGCAGCATTTTCGTCCGCAGAAAAAGGCCGCGCTGTCCGCTTGACCGCTCACTCGCTGTTGGCGCAGGTGTCTTTCCTGGCTTCCCCTGACGGGAGCTTGGGGCCATCGAGTTTTGCCTCTGAGCAATGTGGATTGCTGGGAGCCTATCACAGTGCTGCAGCAGCTTTCCATGGTTGCCGCGAAATGCAATCTGCTCCAGAGCACAAGGATCAGGAGTCACAGCGGGGGGTGGTTGACTGGCGTTCATTCCGTTCTCATTAACAACTGATAATCAGGTTTCTCCTACGTCAAGCTGGTTCAGCGCGGGAGCCGCCCTCGACACCTCAATTGGTAGATCGCCCAGCCTGTCGGCATATTTTGCTAGAGCACCTGCACGTCCGCTTGTACGATCGAAAGCGAGGTAGGCCAGCTGGCGTGACAAGCCGTACGTCTCAAACAGGTCGACCGTTTCTTCGCGAGTGAACGCGAGTGACAACTCATCAATCACTGCCAACGTCTGCTTTGAGCGCATCCGCCAGAGCGGCGCAGGCGGCAATGTCCTGCTGGTAATAATTATGTGCACATTAGGCGGCGCCAGTTGCAGGAAGCGGTCGAGGAAAGGCACGAGCCAATCCGTATCACAAACCAAATGAAGATCTTCGATGACGACTAGGAGCGACTCGCTATCGTCGTCGATTAATTCGAAGACGAATCTTTCGGAGAAAAGCGGGATGTCACCGGATTTCACTTTGGCTGCTGCCGAGCGAATGGCTTGTTCGTTAAAGCGCGGTCTCTGTTGCCCAATGCTGGCAGCAAGGTAATTTATGAAAATACCGAAGTCGCCATCGGGAGCGTCAACTTTGTACCAGGCCACCCGCCGGTTGCAGGAGGCGGCAAAGTCGGCCGCTAATGTGGTCTTGCCGGTCCCCGCCCGCCCGCTGATGATCGTGCACATGCCCGATTCAAGACTTCTTTCGAGCATTGCCAGCAATCTTGTGCGCGCCAGGGAGGTTTGAAAGGGTCTAATGATTTTGTCGAATACTAAATGCATGTCCGTGATCAAGTCACCGTCCGGGCGAGGATTTATTTGAGATTCGATAGGGTTTAGCAGCGTCATTGTAGTTTCTTGGCTTCACGTGTACTTCTATTGCAATAACCTTGAGGAATTCTTGAGTTGTTCAACAATGTAAACGGTCGCGCACCAGCGAGTCAGGCCCGGACAGTGTTCGCGTCTTGACGAATCTAAGATTATTTGTAGAATGCGAAGTAATTGGCGAGGGGTTGCTGGGGTGAGGACAGTGACCTATTGAGGCTGAATGTCTCACGCCACCGATTGAGGCCGGGCCTAAACCCGGCCTCTCGGTTTTTCAGATGCGGTTTGTTTACGCTTGCTTCACTATACGGAGGTGTTTGATATGGCGCCAAATCCACCAGGCCGCCAGAAGCACTCCGACAATTCCAATAACGAAGTCGAAGCGATGAAACCAGGTCTTTAGAGTATCGTCCTGGTTCCACTTCTCGCCGAGTTTCTGACCCACGTAGGCCAGTCCGAGACACCAGGGCAATGAGCCGGCAAATGTATAAAAGATGAACCGCTTTAGGTTCATGCGCGCCACACCCGCAGGAAACGCAATGAAGGTGCGGATCGCCGGGAGCAAACGGCTGACAAAGACGATGATCTCGCCGTAGTTTGCAAACCAACGGTCCGCCAGATCGAGGTCGTGAGGAGAAACCAAAACATAGCGTCCGTACTTCTCGATTAGTGGACGCCCGCCTTTGCTGCCCACCCAATAAGCTACCAATGAGCCAAGCACGCATCCGACGGCGCCGGCGAGACCCACAAGCCAAAGGTTCATCTGGCCCGTGGACACCAGGTAACCGGAAAACGGCATGATGATTTCTGAAGGCAAAGGAATACAGGCCGACTCAATCGCCATCAGCAAAACAATTCCTGAGTAACCTAATAAGGAGATTGTGGCAACGATAATGCCCGATAAGAATTCAATTATTTTTGCAATCATTGGTTAACTAAGTTCCGAGTTTCAAGTTCCAAGTTTAGGAGTGGCAAGTTAGTTTAGCTTCAGGTTCATGTTCAAGGTTTGCCAGGGCTCACAAAACAAAAGGCTCGCATGAGCCAGTCTCTAAAGCTTGAAACCTGAAACTTAAAACTTGAAACTGTTTCAAGTTGACCATCCATGTTGGCCAATCAGTGGAACAAAAGCGCAGGCTCCATGATCTTCCTGCTTGAAACTGGTTTCAGTTTTGATGACTCGGATCAGCCGCTGAGACTCGCGCGTCTCACCGACGGGCACAACCAGCCGGCCACCAACTTTTAACTGGGCCACCAGGGGACCAGGAACCGTTGGGCCGCCTGCCGCTACGAGTATCGCGTCGTAAGGAGCGTTTGCCGCCCATCCGAGTGTGCCATCAAAACATTTCACGGTGGCGTTATAGATGTTTAATTGCCTGATTCGATTCTGGGCATCGCGCGCCAGACTCGCAATGCGTTCGATTGAATAGACCTGACCTGCTACCTTCGCAAGGATTGCCGTCTGATAGCCGGAACCGGCCCCTATCTCCAACACTCGACTCTCCGAGTTAATCTCGAGCAGTTCGCTCATCCGCGCCACAATATAAGGCTGGGAAATTGTCTGGCTACCGCTGATCGGAAGTGCATGGTCCCCGTAGGCTCGGCCCTGCAGTGCCTCAGGCACAAATGCATGACGCGGTACCGATCGCATCGCCTCGAGAACTCTGACATCGTGGATTTGATAGTGGTCGCGAAGCCGTTCGAACATGCGCTCGCGAGGGATGGAATAATCCTGGCTTCTGTTCGCGGATGGTTGACTGGAGGTTTGCACGAGACTCAGTTCGGGATCAAAAATATCTCAGACACCGCGTTGCTCACGCTTTGGAAAGCAGCTCGGTATCTTTTAAGTAACCCCAGCTCTCGATCGCTGTTAGCGCCTGATGGTCCGTCATATCACTTTTCAAGGGAGTAACCGAGATAAAGCCCTGATCGATTGCGTTGTAGTCAGTGCCGGCTGCGGCGCTGTTGTTGAAGTATTCTTCGCCGATCCAGAAATACGGCTTCCCGCGAGGATCAATATGTTCGCTTATGACTGGACGGGCGTTTTTGATTCCCTGTCGCGTGACGCGAACGCCTTTGATCTCTTTAGCCGGGATGTTGATATTCAGCAAGCTGCCTTCAGGTAATCCTTCCGCCAGTACTTTTCGCACTGCGACCACAGCGAACTGCGCCGCCTCACGAAAGTCGAATCGTTCTCGCGCAACCAGACTAAAGGCCAGGCCTGGAACGCCGAGAATAGTAGCCTCGAGGGCGCCGGCAACGGTGCCGGAATAGGTAGCGTCGTCACCGAGATTGCCACCATGATTTATTCCTGAAGCGCAAACATCAGGCAAATTGTCTGGCGAGAGAATTTTGTTAAGGGCGAGCGTGACGCAATCCGTTGGCGTGCCATCAACTGTCCAATGTCTGTCATCAATCTGGCGGATGCGCAGGGGTCGCGCCAAGGTAAGACTATGCGAAGCGCCGCTCATTTCAGATGCCGGAGCGATAACAAAAACATCCCCGACTTCCCTTAACGCTTCTTCAAGCTTGATCAGGCCATTCGAGTGAATTCCGTCGTCGTTTGTGAGCAGTATTCTCGTCATCCGAGACACACCTTCTTCGCCACCAGCTTTGCTCCCCCGATCTCACTAATGCTCTCACTATTCCAGCACTCAGTCCTGAACTGTCAATGACTATAGGTTAACTCGGGAACAACTGGAGGGAGGACGCTCGAGCTCCGGGCGCAAAAACTGGTCACTAGTCTCGAGGAGGGCTGGTACGCATGCGACCCTTCTTCTTGTTCCGCTTGCGAGCAAGGGCTGATTTGAGCTTGGCCTTTTGGCCGGGAGGAATGAAGAACGCATGTTTTTTAGCGTCCTTGATGATTTCTTCGGTCATCACCTTACGTTTGAAACGCCGCAGAGCGCTTTCGATCGACTCACCCTGATTAATAGTAACTATAGCCATTCGCTTCTCGTCTTTCCTTAAGTTGATTTCTCTTTGTTGCCCAGCTATTTAACACGCCGCAAACACCAGCGGTCAAGTACGGGCGAAGTAAATCACACACTCTTTAATGGTACCGTTCACCGTTTTTACGCAATGAACCCCGCGAACATGTGGCGTTCGCGGGGCTCTCCTGAGAACTAGGAGCAAGCTAACTAAACCAATGCAGGTTCGGCAGTCTCCTGCTTCTTACGGCTTAGACCTTTAATCTGAACCGGCTTGTCCGCTTCCTTGATATCGATCTGCTTCTTGAGCACGATTTCCTGATAAAGCTTGCGCATCAGCACAGCTTCTTCGTGCGCCGTCTTCGGCCCTTCCATTTCAGGCTTGTTCGGGCGCGTCAGGTCAATCGGGTTCAGCACCATGTCATGCGCCTTGTCAGTGAGTTCGACCTCTTTACCGCGCGCAAAAATTTCGTGGCGGCCGTGATCTTCATACCACTTTGCCACGGTCGCATTCTGGTGCATGTTCTCAATGATGTTTCTCCATCCAATGCCTGTGTTGTAGGCACAGAAGGAGATTTCACCCTCTTGAGTTCCGTAAGGGATAATGCACATTTCGGTGCGTCGGAAATCGTAGTTGAAAAGATCCTGGAACCACATGCCGGCGATAAACAGGAAATTCCAGCGATCGGCACGACGCTTCTCAATGTCGTCGGCAGAACGGTCGCCGGTAACCTTGCCATAATCCTTCCCAGTCAAACCAAAGGACTTGTCAAACTTCTTGAAGAGCTCATAAAGCGTAAACTGTGATGGCGACTTGTAAGGATTGTAGTGCTTCAGCAACGCCAGCCCCATCATCAAGTTTGACATCCACTTGCCACGCGCTGCGTCCGTAATCTTCTGCATGTCCTTGACCAGGCCAGGAATGTTCAGGAACTCCGGCACTGGACGCATTTCGCGGGTTTCTTTATCGACCATAACCGCAGTACCGACGCCGCAGTTTGGGTGGCATCCGCATGAAACCTGGCCCCAATCAGCATCAGGTCCGTGCACCAGATCAGCGAAATCGGCAAAGGCTCCCATCAGTGATAACGGGAACCAATCGCGCGTCGGCTCGGTGATGCCCACCTGATCCTTAACGTCATGCGCGAGGTGCGACAGCGTATAGCGCTGTTGCAGGCGGCGCTGGGGCGTAATCTCTTCGTCGCGACCTGTAAAAGAAACTGGCTGGAACGACAGGAAAGCAATCTTCTTGGGGTTGTCCAGGGCGAATCTAATAATCGAGCCCACCTGGTCGTTGTTGATGCCGTTAACCAGTGTGGTCACCAGCACAATCTCAACACCAGCCTCATGCAGGTTGTTGATCGCCCGCATCTTTACGTCGAACAAATTGCCAACCTGGCGATGACTGTTGGCGTCGTTGCCTACGCCGTCAAACTGCAGATAAACGTAGCGCAGACCTGCCTCAGCGGCTTCGCGACAGAAATCTTTGCTCTTGGCGAACTCGATTCCATTGGTCGCTGCCTGGACGCTGTTGTATCCAACCTTGCGGGCATACTTAATCGACTCGATGAAGTGCGGTGAAATAGAGGGCTCTCCACCGGAGAACTGCACCGACATCTGGCGACGCGGCTTGATCGAGATTGCGTTATCAAGAATCTCACGAATCTCATCCATGCTTAACTCATGAACAAAGCCAACCTGGTTGGCGTCCATGAAGCAGGGATCACACATCATGTTGCAGCGGTTCGTCAGGTCAACCGTGAGCACTGCGCCACGGCCATACTTGATGGTGCTGGTTCCGTGGTTATGGAGTTTCTCGTCATTGTGAGCATCGATGTCGCGACCGGGAAACATCTTTTCGATGTGCGTCAGGAATTTAACGTCGATGGCCATCATGTCTTCGAAGTGCCCGTGAATAGGACAATCCTTGACCATCCAAACTTCGCCATCACGCTCGATGATTTGCGCCTTAATCTCGCCGACTTTTTCGTTAATCAAAACGCTAACGTCCTGCTTGCCGCTGATAATCGATTCCCTGGCCTCGATCACGCAGTTAGGACAAAGTGAATCCGTGGTTCGCGGCCAACCCAGGGTCGGCTTGCTCTTCTGCCAGGATTTCAGCAGCGGTTTGTCTGACCACTTGGGGGTAAAGGACGGATTAGGCTTGTACTTGTTAACTGACTGAATAACATCGTGTAGGCCGCCGGCTGCCATCGTTAGGCCCTTTTCGGCGCGCTTGATTAGTCGCATGCTCTCTCCTGTAAATATCTTCTTATTTTAAGAATTGCTGCTCGCAAGGCGGCGAACGCACACGTAGCCCCACAAACTGTACTTCCCCATGGCAATGACCATGCCGCCCTCAACTAACAAACCCTAACCGAATGTATAATTGGACTTAGGTTTAATGACAGGACGGCGCCGGCAGGTTACAGCATCTCCTGCCGCGTGTCAACACGGCCCAGGTTGGGCTGAAGCGCACTTGGCGTGGCATTTTGGCCAAGGGCCGGAGTTTGGCGCTAATTGAGATGCGGAAAGGATTCGGCAGGTGACTGAAGCCATTCGGCCGCGGTCAGTGCTTCGGCGCGTAGTATCCGATTCGAGCTGCCACCTGATGCGTAGGAATCGTGGTCTTAACACGAACCCTGCGGAATTGTCCGTCACGTTTGGTGTTAAGAGGGGAATAGTAGAGTGTATATTGATGGCGCAACTCATCGGCAACTTCGGCGTAAGTTCGTTCCAGATCGTTGAAACTCGCCGGCTTGTAGAGTCGGCCGCCCGTTGCCGCCGTCAATTGTTCGAGATTACGCTCGCTTTCTTTCAAGGCAGCGAGTCCCAGGCGCACATCGTCAATGCGAAGCTGATTGAAGCGCACCGCTGACTCCGAACCGGATAATAGAGCGGACAATTCCTGTTGCTTTCGGTTCCTCTCGATCTCAGTGTTACTGACCACGTAGACGGTAGTTTGACCCTGAAGCGCCGCTCGCAGTGCGGCATCGAAGGTTGAACCGCGACCGCTGTCGATGCCGTCAGTAAGGACGATGATGGCGTGCCGAGAATTCGGTCGAGGTGCTTGATCACGCGCTGCCAGGAGCATAGCGTCATGAAACCTCGTGAACATTCCGGGAACGATTCGTCTTAGAGCTCGGCGCAATTGGACCAGACTGCCGGTCCAGTCCTGGAGCATAACAACGCGATCATCAAACTGAATTAGGCTAACGCGATCATCGGTCGCGAGATGCGACGCAAACCCTTCGGCGGCGACGCGGAAATCATCAAGGTTGTTTGCAACGGAGGATGAAGCGTCCACGATTAGAGCTACGTCCACCGGAACTTTTCGCAAACTAAAGTCGCTTAGGGGTTGCTCCACGCCGTCTTCGAAGACCCGGAAGTCTTTGCGCGTTAGCTCATTGACAAGAAAGCCTGCGCTGTCGCGCACAGTAACGGGCAACGACACTTCGGCAGTATTAACCGATATCACATCATCGGGATCTACTTCCTGAAGGTCTGGAGTCGGAGTTGGGGTCGGCGTGTGCGCGTTCGACTGCGCCTGAATGGAGAACGCAAGTCCGATAAGCAAGAACGACAAAAGAAAAGTCCGGGCGAGTCCGGGCAAACGCATTTGTCGGCCGGAGTGCATGGAGCTAGTTCCCTTTCCTGGTTGCACTCCCGATGGGATCACCGCCCATAGCTGCTGTCATTGCGAGGATAATTGCTTCCGTGACTCGTCGCCTTCGCAGTTCTTCCAGCTTCGCGCTGGAGAGATCGAATTCCGCCGGTGAGTCTTCAATTCTCTTAATGATAGTTCCTTCAGAAAAACCTGCTTCAACTAGCCTAATCACGGAGTCGTTTGTTAAAGTCGGAGTCTTCTCCATCTTCATCGGTGCGCCGCCGGCTTCAGCAGGCGGGCGTATGATTCGAACCGTTGCGCTCCCAGTCGTGGCAGTCTCCCCGCTTTGCTCCCCGTTCACTCCGCGTCCGCTGCTCTGACTTCTCGAGCCAGAGCTGCTGCCAAAAATGTCAGATTCCCCTGGCTTTCCTTTTGAGTTGCCGTCTTCTGCGCTGCTGCTGCCTCGGAATCCGGAGTTGTCCATCCACTCGTCATCGGCCACTACGAACGAATCGTTCAACGACAACATGGCAAGAATGATGTTCTCATTCACTCCACTTCGTTTTAACTCAATTAATTTATCGGGATTCAGGTTGAACCGATTCGGGCGGCTGTGAATGAGTGCAACGACAGTCTTCTCTTTGAATCCTGCACGAACAAGTTTGACGATCGCAGCGTTTGTGAGTGGAGCTTCAGCTTGCTGAGCTGGAACTGGCAAGGCCGTCGCGCAAACTATGAGTGACGCTATCGCCAGTCTTATGACGTTAGGTTTCATTGATACTCGGTTCACCCGCATTCGACTCAAACAAAGCTCACAGTCCGGCTCCGACGACAGCCACCTCATTTTTGGGAGACGTTGCCGGCTTGGCGCGACGATATCGATAACTGATTCGTTTCACGTAATCTCGCGTTTCTTTGTACGGCGGCACCTTGCGGCCAAACTTCATAACGGCACCCTCGCCGGCGTTGTAGCTCGCGAGCACAAGGTCAATCCGGCCATTAAACTGTCCCATAAGCTGCTTTAGATAGCGCGTCCCACCCGCGATGTTTTGCGCCGGATCGGACGGCCGTCTGATACCAAACCGCGCTGCTGTTCCGGGCATCAGCTGCATTAACCCGCTAGCCCCTTTAGGCGACAGAGCGCGGGTGTTGAAATGCGACTCCTGCTCCATCACACAAAAGATAAGGTAAGGATCGACACCGTATTTCGCACCATTTTGCTTGATCAATCCATCAATCCTGGAGTTTCCTGTGGTCCAGCCCCGAAATCTTTTGGAAGGGTCAGACTTAGCCACTTCCTCACGTTCGATATGGTCTATTCGAGAGCGTTCAACGAAAACTGATAGCGAACCGCGTCGGTACCACGCTCCTGCAGCCGATTCCGTAACGTTGTCGGCCTCGAAGCGAGCGCCACCCACCAGGTATATCCAAACCGGCTGATCACCGGCAGCGGGAGAAGCCTGCCCGCTATCGTTACTTTCATTGTCCTCCGGGACCGCGATCTTCGCTGCGGGAGAATCAGTGTTAGGCTTGGCAGTTGAGCCACGCTCAATCCGCTTTACGCGATCCTTGGCTATCAGGTGACTCATCCCACCAAGCCGGTACCAAATTCCCTGCTCGCTCTCCCAGACTTCATCTGCATCGAGACTACTACCGTCGCTGAGTTTCAAGCGCGCTTGCGAAGAAGTTTCGCTTGCCAAGCTAGCTGTGGGGCCTGGTTTAGGATGCTTTTGTGCATAAGATCCCGGAGCCACCAAAGTGACAAGCGCAGCGAGACCCAGGGTTTGGAATGCCTTCGCGAAGTTTCTCATTGTTTACAGTTCGAGTGGATCAGCCAACTTACTATCCATCACCGCGTCATCCGCAGCGCCCGGTGCAAACCTGTAGGCACTGTCGAAGCTGTGCGAGGTGCCAAAATAGTTGCGCCACGCAACGTCAAGAATCTGCGTTGTCAGCTCGGGTGAGTTACCCTCAAACATGCAAATGTCAGTTGCGCGATCGAGCAGATCGCGGGGCTCGCAACCCTTCAATTCACGATGCTCAACTCTGTATTTGTTAAGCACATGGTCTAACACTGACTGTTGATAACGAATGCCGCGCGTGTGTGCCTGGCGCTTGAAGATCTCGGAATAGGCTGCCGGTGTGGGAGGTTCCACTCGGGCACGATATCCCATCCTCCGCAGAAAAGCTTGATCGGCGAGATCGTCTTCCTCAAGGTTGGTTGAGAAGACCACTAGTTGCTCAAACGGTACCTCGATCTTCTTACCAGTATGCAAGGCAAGGTAGTCGACCCGTCTTTCGAGAGGCACTATCCAGCGGTTAAGCAAGTCCTGGGGTGCGACGCGCTGACGGCCAAAGTCATCTATCACCAGTGTGCCGCCGTTTGATTTCATCTGGAACGGCGCTTCATAAAACTTTGCCGCCTCGCTCCAGGTTAGGTCTGCGTTTTCGAGAGTCAGTTCGCCACCAACAACGACCAGCGGTCGTTTGATCAATACCCAGCGGCGGTCATATTCGAAGGGAGTGTCATCAACCGAAGCAATCCGGTGACAGTGGGAATCAAAGACCCGAATAATCTGGCCGTCGATCTCCACTGCATAAGGAATCCAAATCGCGCCAGGCAAAGCATTGTTAATGCGCTCAGCAACGGCAGTTTTTCCGGTGCCAGGAAGACCTGTTAGAAAGAGAGAGCGCCGGGAATTGATGACGCAACCAAGAGTTTGCAAGAGCGAGTCAGGCAGGATCAGATCATGGAAAGCGGCACGCACTGTCTCCAGCGAAGCGGGATGCGAAGGGATAGACTGCAAACGCATCATGTGAGCGTAGTCGTTAAGAGAAACGGGAGTAGCCCCACTATAGCCGCAAATCGACAGCAATCGCTGCAGGCGGTCCCAGCCCCGATCCAACATGCTATAGCGCGTCGAACCTATTGCCGTTTGCAGGCGCACTTCAATCAACTTCTCGCGATAAAGTTTCTCAAGGATTTCTTCGGTAAGAGCGCGCGGCAAATGCAAACGGTCAGCAACAGAAGAGGTTGTCGGCTCAGGCAGCATCGCAACGTGTTTGAGGGCCAGATCGCAAAGAAAAGCTTCGCCAATGCCAAGATCGGCAATCTCCTCCGCTAGGGGGGGGCCCATCGATTCGAGTTCAACGCGAGAAAGTATTGTTGTTTGGGTCATGGTAATTGTCGCTTTTCAATTGCCGGTTGCCTTTTGGTACTCAACTCTAATTCTTAGGTCCCAGCTTACAATCGATGCTAACAAGTTGTTGCCATTACTTCGCCGTATTGACCGCCGTAGAAGCGCTGACTGAATTATTAGGTGATTGCGACTGGTCAACCCTGCCGGTGCGTTTGTAGAGATCGGCGAGACGTTTCAGCGCCAGTGTCGAATTTGGTTCGATATTGCGCGCGGCCTCGTAGTACTTGATTGCGTCGTCATCCCGACCGAACCGTTCGAGCATCCGCGCAGTGTTCAAATTCCCGGTATAGGCACCAGCCGCGCGCGCAAAGTGCTTGTAAGCTTCGTCAAACTTTCCCAGTCTGCACAAGGCGAGACCCAGGTTATTAAGAATTCGTTCATCGGTCGGCGCTATTTTGGCAGCTCGTTTCAGACGATCGACGGCCGCGCGATAATTGCCACTTTGGTACAGCGAGAATCCGAGGTTGTTAAGCGTTTCCGGATCTTCAGGTTGAACCTTGACTGCTTTCTGATACGACTCTTTCGCACGATCCGCGAATCCTTTCTTGTCGTAGGCCACGCCCAAAAGATTGTGAGCTTCGCTTAGCTTAGGATCGAGAGAAGCAGAAGTTGAAAGTTCAGTGATGGCCTCGTTGAGACGACCGGCCAAGAGAAATTCGCGGCCTGCCGCGAGGTGTTCCTTAGCACTTGCCAAAGTACTTACCTTATCGGTCTCAGGATAGCGGCCATCCTCCGTCCGAGAGACTCCTACGCTCACAAACTTCTCGCCATCTGTTTCACTCATGCGTTCAATTCGGTCCTTATGTCGAAACAGCCTGCCGAACGCTTTGAAGGGTGCAGCAAGAACGCGTACTACTTTATTGCCACCCTTTTTTTGCTGGTCAACAGCTCCGGTTTCCGAACCAGAGTCCTCAAGGACATTTGCGTCCGGATCTCCTTCCCGCTCTATGGTGGCCGCACTCCACACGGCCGTCGCAGCTACAGTTAGGATAAACGCTATCAAGATTGCGATCAGTCTGCGTTTGTTCATGATTCAGCTCCTTACATCTTGCCGAGGGTATCCATCAATTGGAGGAGAGCGGGGCCCAGGATTGCGATGAACAATGTTGGAAACAGGAAACAGGCCAGCGGGAATAACAGCTTTACCGCGGCTTTTTGAGCTGCCTGCTCAGCCCGTTGCCGGCGTTTTGTGCGCAGCGAATCAGAAAACACTCTAATAGCCCTCGCGATGGAAGTTCCAAATCGGTCGGTCTGGATCAGCATCGCGACCAAACTGCGCAAGTCATCGACGCCGGTTCGCTCCGCCAGGTTTCGTAACGCTTCGTCCCTCTCGCGCCCCACTCGGATTTCCAGATTTGCAAGCTCAAATTCCTCGCTTATGTCCGGGTGTACCTGCTTCAACTCGGTGCTGACCTTTACCATCGCGGCATTTAAACCAAGCCCTGCTTCAATCGAGATCACCATTAAGTCGAGCGCGTCAGCCAGTCCCCAGCGTACGCGCAGTTGCCGAGAACGAATCAGGCGGCCGAGAATATACCGAGGTGCGAAGAAGCCCACGATAAAAGCCGCGAGGATCCAAAACAGTGCGCTGCTCAAGGGACGGGCGAGGATCGCGCATGTCAAGGCAATCAGCGTTGGCAGGGTAGCCATCGTCAATAGCTGAATCGTCCGGTAGATGATTGGCGCATGGTTCGACCTAAAACCAGCCTGCATCAGTTTCTTTTGTAGCTTTTGAACCTCGGCTGCAGAGGCTGGGACTAAACGATTAAGGGGAGTGGCGATTCGTTCCGCAAATTTTTCGCCTGCGTGCTCTTCATCAAGCGACACTGAGACCGAGGCGCCACCGCCGGTCATGCTGGCAAGTTTCTTCAACCGCTCTGTGGACGCGCTCTGCGGTCGCATGAACAACCAGTAAACGCCTACCATTCCGAGCGTAATACAAATAAAAGTTGAGATGACGATGATCAGAAGCATTGTCGTTTTCAGTCCTGTCGGTAGTTAATGGTCAGTGGTCCGTCGTTATGGTCGGTCATAGTTTTGATTAGGGGGCCCGTAGCCAGCACGTTTGCGGGAGTGGGTTTCAGGTTGGATTCTGAGACGGACCACTGACCACTAACTGCTGACATTTTCAAATTTTTATGTTCAATATCTTCTTCACGATCAGCATGCCGGTGAACTGCATTGTTATCGCTGCAGCGATCAAATAGTGGCCTCGCTGGTCCTTCCAGAGGACGGCCATGTAGTCCGGGTTCATGAAAGTCACTGCGATAGCCACAAATATCGGTAAAGCGCAGAGTAGCCATGCGGACAGACGCGAACTCGTAGTCAACGTTTTGAGATCCCCCATAATGCGGAACCGTTCGCGTATCGTGTAGGCAACTTTTTCGAGTATTTCGCCAAGGTTGCCGCCTGTTTCCTTCTGGACCAGGACGGCCGTGACGCACATTCTCAAATCAAGCAGGGGAATGCGCTCCATGAGGTTTTCCAGGGCCAACTTCAGAGAAAGTCCAAGATTTTGTTCCTCATAGGTCTTTCGAAATTCACCCGCGATAGGCTCCGGCATCTCTTCCGCCACCATGTGCAAAGCTTCGGAAAACGCGTGTCCCGCGCTCAATGCTCGGCTCATTAATTCGAGCGCATCCGGCAGAAGTTCCAGAAATTGATCGAAACGTCGTTTGCGTTTCCACCAGACGTGGAGAAATGGCAACGCCGCAGCGACTATGCCGCTCAATATAATTAACGGCATTGAAATCGAAATGACTGACACAGCGAGTGCCGCGAGTATGCCAGCCATGCTGGAAAACATGACCAGGCGGGACGGTGTAATGTGAAGATCTGCCTGGTCGAGCATGCGCTTCAACTGGAGCGCTGTCTGCAGTCGGAGCAATGCCCGGTTTAGCGCGGGTATTTCGCTCATGAGTTCGTTACGAGCAAGAATTACCTCGATATCCTCAGTGTGCGCGGAATGAAGTAAAGCCTCAGATAGCCGGTGCCGAAGGCGGGCGCGCTTGTTGTCGGTTCCCACCGTGGCGAGCAGGTAGGCGCCGAGCACCAGAAACAGACCTAAGAGAAATACTAGGAAGGAAATCAGCATCGTTTCACATTTCCTCAAAGAAGACGCGGGGCAGTTGCATCCCGCAAGATTTCAATTTCTCAGCAAACCGCGGCCTGATTCCCGTCGGGCGGAAGCGACCAATCACCTCACCCTGCGCGGTGAGACCTGTTCGTTCAAACTGGAAGACCTCCTGCATTGTTATCGTTTCGCCTTCCATACCTGTGATTTCGGAAATTGAAGTCACTCGGCGGGTGCCGTCTGACAGCCGTGCAACCTGCAGCACCAGATCGATCGCCGAGGCTACCTGCTGTCGCATTGCGCGCTCAGACATGCGCATCCCGGTCATTTGAATCATCGTTTCCAACCGTGCTAAAGCATCGCGCGTAGTATTGGCGTGAATGGTTGTTAGACTGCCATCGTGACCTGTATTCATCGCCTGCAACATATCGATAGCTTCTCCTCCGCGGACCTCTCCGATAACGATGCGATCGGGCCGCATGCGCAAGGCGTTTCGCACTAAATCGCGTTGGGTGACCTCGCCCTTTCCTTCAATGTTTGGCGGACGGGTCTCCAAGCGGACCACATGGGGTTGCTGCAGTTGCAGTTCAGCCGAATCTTCGATGGTAACGATTCGCTCATATTCGGGAATGTAAGCTGACAGGGCATTCAGCAAAGTAGTTTTGCCAGCGCCGGTGCCACCCGAAATCAACGTGTTCAACCTCGCGGTGACGCACATTTGAAGCATGTCAGCGATGTCTTTTGTAAGCGCTTTATGCTCGATCAGCTTCGCCATCTTTAACGGCTCGGCGCCGAAACGGCGGATGGAAAGAACGGGCCCATCAATCGATAGTGGCGGAATGATTGCGTTAACACGAGAACCGTCCCGCAAACGCGCATCCACCATCGGTGATGACTCGTCTATTCGTCGACCAACCGTAGATACAATACGTTCAATGACACGCATCAAATGCTCGTCGTCTTTGAACGCTACGTCGCTTCTTTCCAACTTTCCGTGTCGCTCGATGTAGATGGTGCTGTGAGAATTAACGAGAATGTCCGAGATGGTGTGATCAGCCAACAGAGGCTCCAGCGGACCCAAGCCGAACAGTTCGTGCTGAACATCGCCAACCAGGCGTTCTTTTTCAGAAGCAGACAGCGGCAGGGCTTCCTGGGCCAGAACATTTTCGGCAAGCCGAGAGACTTCGGCGTGCACTTGTTCCGGTGTGAGTGAAGACAGCTTCGACAGGTCCATGCGGTTGATAAGCGTTCGGTGCAGGCGAGACTTGATCTCCTGAAAACTATGAGGAGCATGCTCGGTCCCATTTCCGTTGCCGTTTCCGGTTCCTGGAAAACCGGGTTCTTTAATTAATCGTTCTCGTAGGGCCATGATGTTTTTTTTTGGAAATCCTGTTCAGGTTTTATGAACTAACTCGTTCCATCGACGTTTGCAGTTTGAAAGAGGACGGTGTTTTCCCTCGTTTCAAAAACGTATTCCATAAACTCTTTCGCGGTTGCGGCTCTTCTTCCACAACTTCGGCGGCGCCATCGTTGAGCTTTTGCGCAATACGTTTGATCTCCTGGGCAATCTTCGAACCAGGATCAGACTGGACAACCGGTGTACCGAGGTTGATCGAATTCACGGCTATTTGATAATCGCTGGGCACAAATCCAACCACTGGCTCACCCAGGAATTTTTCTACCTCACGCAGTTCAAGGTCGATCTGTTTACTCCAACGATTCACTACGATCCGAACTTTCTTTCTCGGGTATCCGAGCCGGTCGAATATCTCAAGAGCTCTTTGCGTACTTCGAATTGCGGGGATGTCCAAAGAAAGGACCAACACAATTTCATCGGATTGATCCAGTGCCGCCAGGGTAATTGAGTCAAACGTGTGTTGTGGATCCAAAATGACGTAATCAAAGGATTGTCGCAGCCGCTGTAGAACCTCAAAAACGTGCTCCGGTTCAATTTCATCAGCGGAGTCCGCCTGTTTGGGAGCAGCCAGTAACGATAGTGTGGACGTACAGGGTGTAACGAAGCTCTGGATTAGGGCCTCATCCAAGCGAGAGTGGTTCTCAACGATGTCGGCAATCGAGTATTTCGGGTCAACGCCAAGGTAGAGAGGCAAGTCCCCCGCCTGCAGATTCAAATCGACAAGCACGGTGGGCCTTGAGTTTGCGGCCGCGAGGTTAGTGGCGATAAAAGAGGTGCCACATCCACCCTTGCTTGAGAAGACCGCTATCATTCTTCCTCTTTTCTTCGGCGCTTCTACCTGCGGTGTCGGAATATCCGTAATGCGGTCAAATACTGTTTTTAGTTCTTCGGCTTTGACCGGCAGATGTAGAAACTCTCGGGCACCGGCTCGCAGGCTTTGCAGTATTAGATCACCAGAAGCGTTTTGCGCCGCCGAGACCAATGCGGTACCGGGACATTCCGTGTGCAGTTTTTGAATCAGCTTGATCGACTGGTCCGGCACCTCACCCAACGCGATGATGGCTGCCGATGGTTTGAGCCGCACGATCTCCTCATAAACTTGTTCGGCATCGTTACCGCCGGCGAGAAGTTGTAAGCGGCTATCGCTCGTCAGAGCAGAGCGGATTTCTTTGAAGCTATCAAGCGCTGTACTAAGAACTACTAAGGTTAATGGTTGTGTCATTTGTTTTTACCAGGGCACGTTCACAGTTCAATTCGGGATCAATCCGGCACTTTCACCGGTAAGGGTCGTGGTGTAATTCGGCATACGGATGGTAGAAACCAGAAGTGGCAGGATTAGCTGAAAGTCATAATCATGTACTGAAACAGAGACAGTGCCCCCATCCAGATTGAAGCCGCTGTAGACGACATCCACATTTCCGGTAGTGAGATTGTCCAGCAAAGGAGTTGTTTCCGTTAAATCCCCATAGACCACGATCTTTTTCACATCGTCAATGTCAGTCGCCTTATGTAACACGGCGTAACGTGCTCCTCGCCGAGCGGCATCGCTCAACGCGTTGTGTACCCACAGCGCCCGGCCAAACTCGACTACCGCAAACATCGACCGTCAAAAACACTGTGGCAGCAATAGCGAACTCCACTAGTGATGCCCCACGTTCTCTTTTCTTGTTCTGTTTGCGGTCGCGAATCATTTCCAGTCTCCTACACGAGGGGCGTGCTCAACATATAGCGCATCGAGACACTCGGCTTGACGTCGATGTCCATTGAAATGGCAGCATTGTTCAGCAACCCACCGAGGTCGAATAACGACTGGTGTTTGAAACCCGAGATCGTGACCGTAATAGCTTGGGGGCACCCCCTGAGGTGTTCCAGCGCAAGCAAGATCGTTTGGCGTAATCGAGACGTTGCTGGTTAACAAGCCTGGAAGAATTGGCGAACCGGTGCCTGCGGTATTCCCATACACCACCAGATTCCTCGCCAAGTCGGCCTGAGCGCAGTCCACCTTCTGTGTAACCAAGTACCGGGCCCCGACACGCGCCGCTTTTGAAAGCGTTGTGTATTCGTAGAAGTACCGACCAAATTCTGCTGTAGCGGCAAACAGAATCATGAAGAGCGGTAAGACAATCGCCAGTTCCACCAATTGAACGCCGCGTTCGTTGTGACCAATGCTGGCTAATCTGCGGCGGACCCTTCGCAACAAGCGAATTTTTCGGATGCGGGGACACATTAGACAACCTTAAGCTTCACCGGTAAAGAACGGGGACAGCCAATAAAGGATCGCCGACACCACCATTCGGGTCGTATGTTCCTTTGCCAGTAGCTTCACATTGCTAATGTACTCCGCCTTCATTTCACCGCCGCTGCCATTGGGCGGTTTGTTTATCAGGAAAAATGCGCCGAACCGGGTAAACTTGACTTCACAGCGCCCCTGTTCAAATTCGCTTACTTTGACGAGAGGGATTAAAACTACCCGACGCTCTCGACGCCTGCATGCGATGGAGGGGTTACGCACCATTGTATCGCAAGCGATATGGCTTCTGGTCAGTCCACAGCCCAAATACTTGGCGTAATCCTCCAGGTGATGTCCTCCTTGATGTTTGTATCAGGTGGCTCAAGCATCGGATCCAACTGGCTGCCGCCGTAATCGTCAAAACGGGAGTTGAGGCCGTGCGAACTTTTCCAGCTGTCAGACCTGGCTTGCAATCAACCGTTTATACGTCTCGCCAAGTTTAAGCGCAGGCATCCACTCCCGCCCCAATCCCAATTCCAACGTCATTGCCACCAGGACCGCTATGGAGAGAATCTGATAGTCACCGGGAGAAACACTGGTACCGGCGGGAGCGCGAATTGTGTATCACTCAAACCCGGTATCAATTGGTCAAGATCGTCGTTAGATCAATACGGCCAGGGGAATAAAGCCGCAAAAGGTATTAAGTGGCACTGAAAGACCGGCAGTTGCGGTCGCCGACATGTTCTTGTTGTTGCCCAAAACCACCGATGCAAATGAAATCGAGACTGGACTTTGCTCAGTGGTAACTTTGACGAAGCGGATAGTTTCGGCAATTTCCTTGCTGGCAGACGCCGCGTTTGTCTTTAAATATGGTCCATCGAGATTCGCTGACCAAAGAATCGCGTCGTCGCTCGTAAATTGAACATTGTCCTTATTGAACTCGTATTTGTTTACTACTTGAGTTGCTCGCCAAGCCCCATCGATGATCCCACTTGGATTCGAATTGATGGCTGACGCTGCCGCCAAAGCAGCAGCGTCAGACGCATTTTGCAATTCCGTTTTCGCTAAATAGAAGTGGCTGATATCGACGCCCAGACCGACCGCGAGAAGAATTGCCAGCATTGCGACCGAGGACATGACCAGGACTGAACCTCTCTGATCTTTGCTGTTGCGGTTACGTTGCTGCTTGTTCATGATGCGTCCTCCTTTTAACCAGTCTTTCAGTCCGCCACTAAAGCTAGCAGCGCTATTCAGGCTTCGGCATGTCCGCAAGACTGACAGCGATGGCCTTTGCCGGAGGAAGGGGTTGGTTCACGGTTGGCGCACTGTCTTTGGGCGCGTTAGTTGCGCCCATCGTAGTGCCCGTGCTGGTGGTCGTTCCCGTTGTCGCCTTCGGTTCAGCTGCTTTCGGAGCATCTGTGACTTTGGGGGTCGTGGCTGGAGTGCTGTCGGTGTTCTGACCGGAGATCTTATAGCCACTTTGGCCTTCAATAGCTTCGCCTTTTGGTTCGAGGCCCAGGGGCGAACCATTCTTCAGACCGTCGATGCCACGCATCTGCGGCAAGTCGTCGCGATTAACTGGCTTGACCAGACTGGCCGTCACGATAAACATCAACTCGGTTTCGTTCTTCTGGTATGACTTCGACTTGAAGAGCGCGCCCAGTACCGGGATGTCACCCAGTACGGGAACCTTCGACAGTGATCGGCTTTCGTTGTTGTCGAGTAGACCGGCGAGTGCGAACGACTGACCATCGCGCAATTCCACGCCTGTCTTCGCCCGTCGAGTGCGCAAAGCAGGAATCAGAAAGCCGTCAAACTTAACGCCGTTGGCAAAGTCAATCGTTGAAACTTCAGGCTCCAACTCCAGGCGGATGTGGTCCTCGTCGATGATGGTTGGCTTAAAATTAAGCCTAACGCCGTATTCCTTGAAGATCACGGAAACAGTGCTCTTATCTCCGCCGCCTTGAACGATAGGGACCGGAAATTCACCGCCAGCAAGAAAACTGGCTTGCTGGCCATTCATGGCAATCAGGTTCGGCTCCGCAAGCTCGCGCAATGCTCCAGACGTCTGCAACGCCCTGATGTAAGCCGCAGTCCCAATTCCGCTATTGAAAAGAAATAGATTTAAGGCTGAGCCAGCGAAAGTGGTTCCGAGGGCCGGCAATACTGAGCTTGTCAAATTCGCTGGTCCGCCGCCGCTCGCATAGGCTGAAGTGCCGCCGTTAACCGATGCATAAGAGGAACCGAGGTCACGCATTTTGCTGCGACTGACTTCAGCAACACGAACCTGCAGCTGAACCTGCGTCATGTTCTCAACTGGCGATGCAAGCATGTTAACTGTTTTGAAACCCGCTGCTTCGACAACAGCCTGCGCCTGTGCCGCCTTAGCCGGATCTGAAACACTCCCAGACATCACCACCGAACCATTCGCCTGGCTCAATCTAATGTCGTCCTTTGGAAACAAGACTCGTATCTGCGAATCGATCAGCGAGAGATTAGTTCTCACGTAGACATCGAACACGAGATACTCTTTGCCCGACTGTTCCCAGGCAATGAAGTTGACCTGACCGAATGCCTTACCGTTCACCAGCACCTGGTCTGGCGTTACAAGCACAGCTTCGGCGATTTCCGGATTCGAGACCGAAAAACGGCCCACCGGTTTGTCGAAATTGATCACGCGCGATTGCCCGACTAGAACGTTGACGGCAAAGGTTTCTTTTGCCTGAGAAAACGACGCCTTGTAAGAAGTTCTGGGCGAATGCGGTGGAACTAACGAGAACGGTGATCAAAGACGCCATTAACAAGCTTAGTTGGCGTGTGACCGGGGAAGGGCTCTGCATGATCTGTGCTCCTTTTGCTACTTGCTGATCGAATGGTCTAAACAGCCAATGTAATGTTGACTGCCGGCTTCGTTTATCGATTCCAGGGCCTGAGGCCGTTTACGGAAAATCGACGTTTCGTTTCTTTGCTCCTTCAATTACTTCGACCGAGGCGCGCGGCGGGGCCGGAGGAGCGGCGCGCTTGACTTCAGGTTCAACACTCACCCTTCGCACGGGCTGGGGCCTCGTTTCTTTTGGTTGCTCGCTTTTCAGTGAACCCGGATCGGGAGCTGGCGCAGCGTGTTCGCCACCGAGCAACTTTTGTTTGTTGACACCAGTCGTCTGCTCGTCTCCCTGATCGATTGAGTTGCGCATGACAAGTTGCAACCTGCCTTCCGAAGAAGCGAGTGCAAGTTTCTCGGCTTGCTCGGGTGTCACTTGAAGCGTTACCGCCTTAACACTATTCACATCACGCTGATTTTCAGGCTTGTCGATGTTCTGGCCATTTGCCAGAACCTTGATGTTCTGCAAGACGATCTTGGAGATTGGACCAGCACCACGCGAAGCGTCTTCGGGCGTAATAACAACTACCACGTCCACAAGCGTGCCCGGCATGATGAAGCCAGAGATGCCAACCACATCGTCGACCTTTACAGTCATCGCTCGATAACCTTCAGGAATGACTGCTGACAAACCGCCCGCAGTTCCTTCTGGCGCCAAACGAGCATCGGTGATCGGCTCGCGCGCAGCGATATTGACCACCGCAACTCGTCCCACGAGTTTCTCTGCGCTTTCGAAAGTGCCATCCGGCATCGATTCTTTCGGAAACTGGGTCATCATCACCTGCTCAGCTACGATTTTGGTGCCCAGTGGTATCGCGACCTTGGCGACAGCGACCTTGGTCATGTCCTTCGAGAACGCCTGGGCGTTTGATAAGTAACGATTGACGGAAACCGCTGCTAATAATCCGAATACCAGGGCTCCTGCCAGTACGACAAAGAATCGTTTGTTGCGCATCGCTTTACTCTCCGTGTTGAGGCGAGCTTCCTAACTCGCAATTGAACTTCCGCTAGCTGCGGAAGAGGACTAACGAAATAAGGCTTCCGAACGTAATCGCGACTCCGTAGGGGATGGTGTAGCGACGATCCACTGGGACGGGAAAGCGAGGCAGCTTGCAACCCGGTAAGAGTCCGATCAGAATTTGAAAGACTCGCATCATGGTGAATTTCAATTGGCCGGCTCGTAACATCGAAGCCACGCCAAGCACGCCCCCAGTTAGAGTGACGATAAGGAACGTTGGTAAGACCAGGTTAGCGCCTGTTAAAGCGCCGATGGCCGCGAACAGTTTTACATCGCCCGCGCCCATCGCACCGAAAACGTGCAATACAAACATCAACGTAAATCCAATAAAACAACCGCCTAAGCTCGTCAGCGCTCCTTGAACACCCCCGAAAAAGGCGTTTATTAGAATCCCCGCGACTAATGTGGCCAGCACAAACGCATTGGGTATCCGGCGGTAGCACACATCGTAGTAAGAGATGATGACGGCCAGCGGAATGAGAAACGCAGCACTGATAATGCTTAACGAGCCAGCCATGGACTCTTGCCTCCGACTTCTATTGTCCTTTGAGTAATCTGAAACAGCGGTATCGCGACAGCGCGTTCGTAAGCTGTGATTCTTATTTGATCTTGCTTGCCAAGTTGCCGATCACACCGTTGATGTTGGTGCCGAGACTCGTGAAAGCTACGATCACGGCGAGAGTCACCAGGGCGGCGGCTACGGCATATTCGGAGAGCTCGAGACCCGATTCATCTTTAAGAAATCTTCGCATAGCGGGTTTATCCTCTAGGAATGGAGGCGCGCGCACCGCCCCGCGGAAACTGGACAGCGGTTATTTGATCTTGTTAGCCAGGTTGCCGATAACACCATTGATGCTGTTACCGAGAGTGCCAAAGACACCGACAACTGCCAGCGCTATCAACGCGGCAGCCACGGCATATTCTGAAAGTTCCAGACCGGTTTCGTCTTTTAGAAATTTTCTAATCATCAATTCTCCCTTAGCTGAGAAGAAGGCGCGCCTACCGGCTTGCCGCTTGACGCGCTCTTCTCTCTCGCAATTCTGTGTTCCTACTTGATCTTGTTGGCGAGGTTTCCGATAACACCATTGATGTTGTTACCGAGAGTGCCAAAGATGCCAACTACCGCCAGTGCTATCAAAGCTGCGGCAACCGCGTACTCTGAAAGTTCAAGGCCCGTTTCATCCCGAAGAAAATTCTTAATCATTTTTTTGCTCCTTAGATTTGGGTTAAGAGTTAAGCATCGCGCCCTTACCCACCATGCATCTTCGGCTTGGAGGAAGGACCAGTTTGCGAGAATTAGTAGCGCATGGTGGACGACTCGCAGATAAGTGTTTGCCCAGGTTCGCTAACACGGCTTCCGTCTTCCGCAGTATCAGTGAGTGCAAGCTGACTACCGGAAACTCTCGCGGCAATGCTGGCCAGCGCAAGAAGTACACAAAACACTTCAGGCGCGGCGTTAGCGGCCAGCGTTGCAGCATGAATGCCGACGATCGCTGCAATCACCAGGAAGGGTGCTACCAGCACCACTCCAATCAAACTCGGAACAAGGATTTTGTGATTTACACTTTTCATTAGTCTTATCCAGCCCGCTAAACTAGAAGTGAATCTTGAAACTTGGTCTCGCCTAGCGGACGTCTGTCCTATAACAAGCGCTATGCCGCACCGGGTCTTTCAAGTAAGAGGCGTTTTTTGCAGGTTTTGCGCGCGGAAGTCGTGATGCGTGTCGCCCAGCGTTTACAGAGTTCATTCCGACTTGTGAACTCACGGTCCGAAAGTAGGTTGAATTAGCAGGAGCTGGTTGGCCTTTTCAATTGTAGCCTGCCGTTGACAAGACTTGGGGCTCGATTCAACCCGAAGGTACGACTGACGTCGTGGGAAGATGTCTTGTTCGAGGCGTCATGCTTGAACCTTGGGTTGGTATTGGGCACCGGCAAGTGCCTCTGCCCGACGAACTGTGGGGGCTTTGCCAAGTAAATGGTCGGCCTTATGCACTAGCAACTTCATCGCTTGCTCTAGAGGAAATGTTTTTCGCGACGCCACGGCCGAACGTCTGCGGTGATTAGGCGAGCGAAGCTGTACAGGAGGTTTACAGAAGATTTATCAGAGATTTTTTAGTTCGTCTGGGAGAGGAACAAGCTAATGCAACCCGACACAAATGTACACAGTAGTCGGGGGAGAGCCTGATCCGTGAACAGAATTAGCTGTTTTATTCTGTGCGGAACTAGGATACCCGAAGAGAAGCGACAAACTATCTTCGAACAAAAATGGCTGATCCCTGATCTTCGAAAATCCTTTCCCATCCCGCGTCCTGGCGAAGCAAGCTCGCAAGAGGTGCGTCGGGTTTTACCAGGACGGTCCGAGTTCCCTGTTTGTCCAGAGAATCGCGCCATTTCGTTTCACCATCGTGCACGGCCAGGAATTCTTCTATGAGCGCATCGCCATAGACGTCGGCGCGACCGTCCATGTTTACTCTGTATTCCGGATACAGACGCCAGATTAGATAGCCACCCCACACGTATTCGTTATAAATAGGCTGCGGCGGTTTTTCTTTGAGCATGAAGTTCACAGCCGCGGCTGGATAATTTTCAGCTTCAGTCTTGGACTGGTTTCTGACGCTGTCTCCAATCCGGAAGGCGATCACAGTCATTGGCGTTATCAGTAGCAACAAAACATTTAGCGCCACCTTCAACCCTGCAGCTTTTCCCGTTTCGCGTGCCTCAGGTTTCGTAAACCATTTACCCCAACGCTGCGCCGTAACCCAGTGCCATAAGTGTTCAGCTAAGAGGGGTATTGCCAGCAAGGCGAAGAACGGAACATTCCGACTTGAGCGCAAGGTTGCAAGGGCAGTTACGAGAAGCATTAACAATTCACCGGGCCGAGCTCTCTTTCCTGATAATGTCAGCGCTGCAAATGTCACCAGGAATAGCAGAGCCAATGCCTGGAACATCGGTTCGTGGAAATTCGGCGACTTCCACTCCTGTATGTACTGCATCATCGCGCTTGAGTTGAGCGTTTCAAATGGGTAGGAGTACATGCGGGCGCCGCTCGGATTGAGGCATACGGCTCCAATGCAACCAACCAACAAAAGGCAAAGAGTACGTATGCGCGGCCATGTCTTCTTTATCGTTTCATCGGGCAACAACAATGCATCAGTAAACAAGCTCCCCATGGTTAGTACGATGAGGGCTAGACCCATTGCGAATCCGGCGTGCATGTTTACCCATAGAACTGTTAAAGGTATCAATGACCAGATCGCCTGAGTACGAACGTTGCGACAATAATCGCCCAACACCAACAGGAAGATGCTGGCAAACAACATAGACAACATCTGTGGTCGAACTCCCCACGTCGGCATCGTCGCCGCGGCTCCAACTATTAAAGCGAAGCCGGCAATATAAGGATGCGGGGCAACCTCTTTGCAACGGCGGTAAGCAAGGTTAAAGCTGGCCGTAATAATAGCTGCGAATGCTGCTATTAATCCTGCATAACCAAACATACGAAAGATGGAAAACATGAAGAGTTCGGACAACCATTCATGGGTCACCCACTCGCTGCCAAACTTCGAGTTGGAAAATATGTCCGTGGTGGGAATGCTCCTGGTTTCAAGTAGATATTGACCTGTCTTCAGGTGCCAGTAGAAGTCGGGATCTTTAATTGGCCGTGACGCTGCCGCGAAAATCACTAACATGAACACGACGACCAATAACCGTCGGCTTGACTTAATCGTATCCAGCAGACGATTGCCCTGCTTTGTTGCGTCAAGCGTTTCACTAGCGCGGATAAATGGAGGAAAGTTTGTTCCTATTTGTTCTGACATCTTACAGTCCTTTCGCGATTGCCGGGGGTGTCAGATTTTTGTTATCGGTGGAGGAGATTCTGCGGCGACTGACTCTCAACATCGTCCCTCAATTGAAGTTTGTAAATAGTAAACTTCCCTACTTGTTCACCCGCATCGCGGTGATACCAACGTTCAAGATTCCTTAGATCCGTCCCGCCGACTGTTTGCGTGATCAGGTATGAAAGTCTCGGGTTGGCGGCTCGCTGCTTATCAAAAGTTTGGATGTACCGACCATATGAGATCAATTCCGCTTCTTTTTCTTCGGCAGTTATGGGCTTAGCATTTGGGTTGAGGCCATCGATCAAGCGATCGAAGCCAAACAAACCAACCGCACAACCGTAATAAACATTCTGTCCATGCAGATATGCATCGAGTTCCTTCACGCCCACACCTGTGTAATAGAGATGTCGGTAAAGCCTTTCCTTGTTCTCTACAGCGGTGACTCCGGGATATACCATCATGTGGGGCGCCCACAGCACTGCAAGTGGGCAAGCAGCTGGCGCGCCATCAGCCATGTGAAGGTCGTCGAACAGAACGACCTTTTTATCCACGATCGTCGTATTGGTTTGAGTTTGCTCGGCAAGACGAACGTATACGCTCATCTCTTCGGCAGCTTTGCGATTGCCCTCTGCACTTCGCTTCGCAGCTTGATTCGCTTCAAGAGCGCCCCAATCAAGAGCCGCGATGGCGATCCAAACCAGCGCACGTTTCGAAAGCTGCCAACGTCCACCCGCGCGCCTGCGCCATTCGAGACCTGAAGCCAGGACGAAACCGATCAAAACGGCGTAGCTAGTCACAAAACCTTTGTAGTGAATCGGCTGCATGACGCGGCCAGTTAGGAGCTGTTGATTTAAGACTACAAAAGGCAGCAGCGCGAATGAGGCAGTTAGAATGACGCGACGATCGTGATAATCGATGCTTCTTCGATGAATACCGACTGCGAGTATTAACAGCAGCAAGCCTCCAAGTATTTCTGCCGCAGCAAAAAGATCCGGGCGGCGCGAGCTAGCCAGCAACTGAACGCTCCCCGTAGTTTCGGACCCTTGAAAAATCAGTAGGAAATACGGAATAAGCGCAGCAAGTGCCATGATTGCGACTGCCGCCGAAAATCGGACAACGGAATTCCGATCTTCTGGTCGACCGATTAGCCACAGTAGCGCCAGTATAACGAGCCAGGCCATGGCCCCGGTCCAGAGATAAAAGTAGGAAAAGACCAGCAGGGCCAGAACTGCTCCCACCGAGAGTCCTGACAATATGGGTCGCGTAAGTTTTGTCAGGGATTGCCAAACAAGGATCAAAAATAACAGGAAGATAGGGAACGATGCAGCCGGCTGATATCGACGAAGAAACGGAAAGTAATCGAAGTGTCTTTCGCCTCCTACAAGGCTGCTAAAGGTACCCTCCGCTGCAGCTAGTGTTCCAAGACATAGAACAACCAGCACGCCACACGCTGCAACGTGATTATTACGGGTTCCCAGAAAAATCAAAAAAAACACCGCAAGCCCGGAAGTAAATGCTACCAGGGGTGTAAGAAACATGAAGGCAGTTGTAGCCGAGACGCCAAGCGCACGAGCCGGCAAAGCTACGGCATAAGCGGGAACGAACTGAATAGAGAACAGTGATTCGGACAAACGCATATCCGAACGTTCGTCTCGTCCGGTATACGGATCGTTCCGCCGCGGCCGACCATCAATGAGTGCTTTTACGTAAGCTGCATAAGCAACTTCATCACCAAGTCCCTGGTTATAAGCGACCGCAAACTGCGAATACTCTCCGCGGTTTAACCACAGGTGAAACTGTGGATAGACACTCAGCAGCGCCAGCAACGACGCGGCTAGTAAGCCCCAGCGCCACTCTATTTCAGTAGTTGCGACTTCTACCTCTTGCGCCGGAGTAATTGCTGCCGATGAGTGACTCATATAAGTCTTGTCCGTGGTCGACTACTGGAATCGTCGTAAAACCGCTGTAGCCAGAACTGCAAAACTCAAAATTGAACCAGCGATGGTAAATGTCCATTCCACTGTCGAGCTCTTACGGCCCAATATCCCGCGCAGCATCACCATCCCGCACTTCCAACCGTCTTGTTGATACAAGGGCAGAATATTGGTGGCAGCGAGCAGGTAATTAATGAGGCTAAACGGAGTGCCGGGTGACAAGCTCGCCACAACAAGGTTTCCGATAATGCCTGCCATCAAGACAAGAACCTGCTGTCTTAGCTGTCGTGTTTGCAGCTCACCAACGTCAAAACGAACATAGGCACCCAATGGCAGGACTCTCAAAATGAAATCAATATTGCGGACACGCGTGCCATATATTCTAGGGCCCCAACCGATGCCAAATTCGCTTATTGAGATCCGACAGGCGTAAGCTGCAATGCTGTGACATATTTCATGTATCAATAGCGCTAAAACAAAGTAGGGAATATAACGTAAAAGCGTCATGCAGTTTGTCAGCGTACAGGTGCAGGGGGGTGTGGGAGCCACGACAGCCGGAAAATCTGAAGCGACTATTGATCTGACGCGCGTAACTGCAGCCCGGGTTCGGTGTCTTCTTGGAGAAAGTCTGTGATGTCGATCGCTAACCGCTTGATCTTCTTATACAAGGTTTGGCGTGAACCTAGTCCTAACGCTTCACTAGTACGTGCGACGTTGCAATCATTTCGCTTCAGCGTCTCGGTAATAACGCGTCTTTCGTAGTCTTCCAGGAGGAGCTCGAGGTTTTCCCCGGATCTTTTTTCAGACTGCAGCGGATCGGAGGGAGAAAAGATGTGGCGACTGATTTGTTCCGGCGTAATATGACTATTCTCTTCGGCATACAAAACAAGCCGTTCCATTTCGCCGGCGAGTTCGCGCACGTTACCAGGCCAGGAATAATTTTCTAGCGCGTGAATGGCTTCCCATGTAATTCCGGCGATCGTTCTATCGTTGCGTCGGGCGAAATGAGAAAGGTAATGAGAGATTAACGCCGATATATCCTCCGGCCGGTCACGTAGCGGCGGAATCTTCACCGTCAATGTTGCGATGCGGTAGTAGAGATCCTCTCTGAACAATCCTTCCCGCACCAGTCTGTCAAGGTCCTTGTGCGTCGCCGCGATCACCCTCACGTTGACTTTTTGTGGAGTACTCAGCCCAAGCGGGTGAATCTCACCTTCCTGCAGAAAGCGAAGAAGCTTCGGCTGGAGGGCTAAGGGCAGATCGCCAATCTCATCAAGAAATAAAGTTCCGTTTTCCGCCGCTCGAATTAGACCTTCGTGACTTTGAAGCGCCCCCGTGAAACTTCCGCGGCGATGGCCGAAGAGCATGCTCTCAATGAGGTCAGGCGGAACAGCTGAACAGTTGAATGGAATAAAGTCCTCTTCGGAACGCTTGCTGAGCCTGTGAATCGCATGCGCAACCAGTTCCTTGCCCGTGCCTGATTCTCCCGTAATTAGAACTGTTGAATTTGAATCCTTGATTCGATCAATGGTGTGAGCCACCTCGTTCATGGCCCTACTCGCAAATATCATCCCCGGCAGGAGAGTTTTTCCCGGCTTTTCCCCGCTAATCCCTGCACCATTTATTGGTTGTGCAGCTGAAACGCGCGAGTGGGCCAGACGGGTCACATCCACTATCACTCCAAGATCTCGAGCCTGCTGGAGAGATAACGGGCGAACGCATAAACCATATAGAGCCGCACCGGGGCGCCCAGCCCTGGATGAGGTCAACACAAAACAAACCGAAGAGTCGCCTTCCTTTATATCAGGCCAGGACGCGCTCGCCGCCAGCGACTCAGCAACTGTTTCCTGTCCTCTGGCGAGTTCTGCTTCGTCGAGCCCTTCGGCCCAGTTAAGTCTCGGCCTCTGCGCTCCATCGACGCTCCACATGGAAAGGCCGTACATCGGCGCCGTTGCTTCGACTAGAAGGCTCAGTTTGAGCATCACTTCATAGAGCAACTCCGGGCCAGCGTTAGCCGCTTGGCAGAGCGCCCTAACAATTGAGCCTAAGGGAAGTGGACTAGTATTCAAATGTACCTGGGAATCCGGGTAAGAACTGGTCAATTCTGGCATGGAGCCTCTCTGCTTCTTGAAAGCGGGATGGAACGGTGCTGTTACCGCTTCCGAAACGGGCCACTATGTTCGTGAAATCTGAGGCAAGATGGGGTCAGAACGAGAGTACGGTTGAGAGCCCTTAGCTGAAATACATTCAGCGGCTTCAACTACGAAGTCTAGCTTCGCACGAATCTACTGTCAATCCCTTCAAACGACACAACATTTCCAAAAAAGCCGTTATTTTCGTGTACGCCATGCGTACGCCTTTGTGGGCCATTAAGCGCGCTTAGTTCAAGTAGACGTTGAAGTTACGTCGCGGAAGCATTGCAAAGATATTGCTTTACACCCTTAAGCACCGATGCTACATTCCGCGAATCTTGCCCTAAACTGTTGACTGGCAACGGATTGGCAATAACACAAGCACATTCCATTGGGGTTGGAACCGACGCTGTACCTATTATCTTGTGGTTAAACGCACATCTGGGTTAAGCAGGCTCTTAATCAGAGACAATGGCTATCAAATTAGGAACATCTGGTTGGCGGGCAGTCATCGCAGACGAATTCAAGTTTGCGGGTGTGAGTTCCGTAACTAGTGCCATTTGTTCTCATTTCGAACCGGCTAGCGCTGTCGGCGACCTCATGGTCGTTGGATACGATACCAGATTTCTGGGTGAGCAGTTTTCCGAAGAATGCGCAAACATGTATTTCCCGGAACGCATTTCGGGTTCTCCTCTCCGATGAACCTGTACCGACCCCTACGATTTCGCACGTTATTAGGAGCAAAGGGACAATCTGTGGAATTAACTTCACCGCCTCCCACAATCCGCCTCAGTACAACGAAATGAAACTCTCAACCAGCGATGGTGCGCCTGCCTTGCCCGAAATAACGCGCAATGTTGAGCAGATCATTCAAGCTTCAGTTCCTACCGCTGCGCCAGTGGACGCACTAAAAGCTGGCGAGGTACAAACATTCGCCGCACGTCCAGGCTATCTCGAAGACTTGGCCAAAAAAATTAACTTTGAGGCAATCAGTCGAGCCGGAGGCCAGCTATGCATACGATCCTTTGTGGGGGACTGGGCGAGGATACCTTGATGAAATCTTACGCAATCACGGACTGGAAGTGGAGACGATTCACGACTGGCGTGACGTGCTTTTTGGAGGACGCTCGCCGGAACCGGAAGCCAGTCATCTGGATGAGTTAAGACATGTAGTGATGTCGCAAGGCTGCGTGTTAGGGCTGGCAACTGACGGTGATGCCGATCGCTTTGGAGTCATTGATTCAAATGGTTCATTCATAACCCCCAATCAATTGATTGCTCTTCTCTTCGATTATTTGGTGGAGTCGAGAAAATGGGATGGCGGTGCCGCTCGTTCAGTAGCTACTTCCCATCTGGTGGATCGCGTCGCAGCAGGCCCGTGGACTGCCAGTTTATGAAACGCCTGTTGGTTTCAAGTATATCGGAGAATTAATCAATGAAAACAAGATTGTCATCGGTGGCGAGGAGTCGGCGGGACTATCGATCAAAGGTCACTATCCGGAGAAAGATGGCATCCTTGCGTGTTTGCTCGCAGCGGAGGCAGTTGCGGCGCGCGGCGCGAGCCTGACTGACCAGTTGAACGACTTGTATGGACGCGTCGGCAAACTGGAATCGGGTCGGGTTGGTATTCGTCTAACCCCGGAGCTGATGCAATCGCTCGGCGACAAGTTGGCGGAAGATCCTCATGAGATTGGTGGGCGTCGTGTTGAGCGAACCAATCGAATGGATGGAGTTAAGTTTATTTTTGCGGACGGGTCATGGCTGTTGATGCGGCCTTCAGGGACAGAACCAGTTGTTCGCATTTACGCGGAATCAGAATCAGCAACGGACTTGGAGGTGCTTCTTGAGCAGGGTCATAAATTCTTACTGGGTTGATGAGCGAATTCGGGCGCAGCGTGTTGCGCCGAGAGCGAGTTCAACGTTTGCATCTGTTAGGGAAATCTCGCTGGACATCATCGGGACTCCTGCCGAAGTTCGCCGGCGTGGTGGAGTCATTCCTGCGTGGGTGATTTTTGGAATGGTGATTCTCGGGACTTTTGCAATTTGTGTCGCAGTCACGGTGAGGACCAGAACCAGAATGTCGTTGGCATCTCAGCAATATGTCCGCATGCAAGATGACGTCGAGGAACTTCGAAATGCAAACCAATCTTTGCGGTTGGAGATTCAGCGACTGAACTCCGAGCCGCGCACTATCGAAGCGGCGGCACGAAGCCGCCTGAATATGGTTAGAGCTAATGAGATTGTGGTACCTATCGAATGAGTCAATGGGAACGCTCATTCGGCAAAGAATTTCTTTTCCCCTGCCGACTGCCCGCTAGTTCCCTGCTTGAAAGCCACGCATCGCGAGTGCCTGCCCGACTGCGCGGTTGTGACTGCCATCACAACCGCGCTCCCTTCCTCTAAACGAAATAAAGTACGCGGGTTACCTGCGTTGACAGTCGAATTGTGCTCAACTAATATCGAGCTCTCCAATTCAGCAAGGTAATCGCGAGAAGTATGTCTGAAACCAAAGAGATCAATACTCCAACTGAAGAAGAAGTTGAGCGCTGGGAAACAGAAACGCTTGGACCAGCGCTCAGAAAGCATCCTGAAGCGAAGGTACGTTTTGAGACTGTCTCACTCGAGGAAGTGGACCGGCTCTACACGCCCGCCGACGTTGCTGAGCTAGACTTCTCTCGCGACATTTCTTTTCCTGGAGAGTTTCCCTACACCCGCGGAATACATCCGACAGGTTATCGCGGCAAGATGTGGACGATGCGCCAGTTTGCCGGGTTTAGCACTCCGGAGGAAACGAATTCCCGCTTCCGATATTTACTGGAACAAGGACAGACAGGACTTTCCGTAGCCTACGACCTTCCAACCTTAATGGGTTATGACGCAGACTCTCCGCTTTCCGAAGGTGAGGTCGGCAAGTGTGGCGTAGCAGTTTCGTCACTCGCTGACATGGAGGTCCTGTTCGATCAGATTCCACTTGAGCAAGTTACCGTTTCCCAGACAATCAATGCACCGGCCTCCGTTTTGTTGGCGATGTATCTGGTCGTTGCAGAGCAGCAAGGCGCTGATTGGAAAAAAATCTCCGGAACTCTGCAAAACGATATTCTCAAGGAGTACATCGCTCAGAAGGAATGGATTTATCCCATCCAACCGGCGATGAAGCTGGTGGTGGACACCTTTGAGTTCTGCACTCAACATGTGCCTCGCTACAATCCCATCTCTGTGAGTGGTTATCACATTCGTGAAGCGGGAGCGACTGCGGTACAGGAACTCGCCTTCACGTTGCGCGATGGCCTGGAATATGTCGAATGGGGCCTGAAAGCTGGGCTGAATGTAGACGAATTCGTTCCGCGAATTTCTTTCTTCTTCAACGCTCACAACGATTTCTTCGAGGAGGTTGCCAAGTATCGAGCAGCGCGTCGTATATGGGCGAGAGAGATGCGCGAGCGCTTTGGTTCGACAAACGAACGCACGCTCAAGCTTCGTTTCCACACTCAGACTGCGGGAGTTTCACTAACGGTCCAGCAACCGCTCAACAACATTGTGCGTGTGGCGATCCAGGCGCTGGCTGGCGTTTTTGGCGGCACACAAAGTTTGCATACTGACGCTTACGACGAAGCGCTGGCTTTGCCCACGGATCAAGCCGCCTTAATCGCATTGCGCACCCAACAAATAATCGCCGAAGAAACTGGCGTCGCAAACACGGTCGATCCACTCGGTGGTTCTTACTTTGTCGAGGCCCTTACCAACAAGATGGAGCAAGGTGCACTCGACTATTTCCGAAAAATAGACGCGATGGGCGGGATGGTAGCCGCGATTGAAAAGGGATTTCCGCAACGCGAGATTCAGGATTCTGCTTATCACTATCAAAAGGCAGTAGAGCGAGGCGATCAGGTTATCGTGGGCGTGAACAAGTACGAAATGGACGAGAATTCGTCAATTCCGATTTTGGCTATTAATGAATCAGTTCGGGCCCACCAAATAGAACGTCTCGACGCGGCGCGTGCAAAACGAGACGGCGGTGCAGTTCAAAACGCTCTCGAGAAACTCAAACGCGCTGCACAGAAAATGGAAAACACTATGCCTGCCACCATTGAAGCTGTACGAGCGTATGCCACCCTTGGCGAGATTTGTTCTGCTTTGCGGGATGTCTACGGCGTCTACGAGGAACCTGCTTTCTAAGGACCCAATTTCTTCTCCAGATTCTGCGCCTCGCAAACGAAACCATGCGCTTCCTCTCAATAGGGCTTCTCCTCCTGTTAGTCAGCGCCCCGGTCAAACCTTCTCAAGTTCGACAAGTCGCCGCTCAGACTGGCACAGACCGAGCAATCGTCAGACCGCGAACGGTGGTGATCATTCGCCGCGGCGCTCTGATAAAAGACTTTCCCGACAAGAAACGAGCGACCGTCACCTACCCCATCATCAGCGGCTTGAAGGACCCGCAGGTCCTGCGTCGCGTCCAGGCAATCCTCCAGGTTAAGAATGTATTCGACTCGTCGATTGCTGATTATCGTGATATCTACTGGCTGTGAGGAATTTAGTTACAAAGTGAACTACAACAAGAACAGTATTCTGGATATTACGTTTACCCAGGACGGCTCAGGCGCATATCCCGACACGCAAACCAGGCACTTCGCAATCAATCTCAAGAATGGAAATGTTATCAAAGCGTCCGACGCTTTTATCACCAGCAGCCTGCCGACGCTCCGCACCAAGCTGGATGGAAAGTTGCATGAGTGAACTAAAAGAGATTTTGGTAAGTCTGAAAGACTCGAAGAGCGATCCTGAGGATCGTAAGGATCGCTACAGAAGCACAGGAGCCACTGGGCTACACGATCGAAAATCTGGACGACTTCGAAGTCGGAGCCAAGGGGATTACATTTCTCTATGACGCTGGTTACCCACATGTAATACAGGCGTTTGAACCAAGCGGGCGTTATTTTTTCAGCTACTCAGAACTAAAACCTTTCATCAAGCGCGAGGGGCCGTTGGGGCAATTCGTACAGTAAGGTCTACAATGCTCAACATGAGCGACAGAAAAATTCGTGTCCTGGTTGCAAAGCCGGGACTTGACGGCCACGATCGTGGCGCCAAAGTGATCGCCCGTGCGTTACGCGACGCCGGCATGGAAGTTATCTACACCGGTCTGCGTCAAACACCCGAGATGATTGCCGCGGCCGCGCTGCAGGAAGACGTGGACGCCGTCGGCGTTTCAATACTCAGCGGGGCGCATAACACGCTCTGCCCGCGTATCGTGAAACTACTTCAGGACCAGGGCATGGACGATTGTCTCGTACTGCTGGGCGGCATCGTTCCTCAGGATGACATCGCCAAACTCAAGGCAAACGGCGTTGCCGAAGTTTTTCTTCCCGGCACCTCGACTGAAAACATCGTCAAGTTTCTTCGTGAAAACGTTAAGCCGCGTGAGTAGTCAATGGCGGAAGACTCCCCTCCGATAGTCATAAAACTTGATGGTGCGATCGCCGTAATTCGTTTCAATAGACCTGCTCTTCGCAATTCCCTTTCTATCTCCACACTTCACGATCTCGAAAAGGTTTTGTCGACATTGATACCCCGTGACGACGTGAAGGTTCTGATCTTCACGGGCACTGCGGACGTATTCGCCTCCGGTGCGAATATCCGCGAGCTGGCAAACTTGGACTCGACTTCTGCTCTTCAGTTCTCACAACTTGGCCAGCGCGTCTTCCAGAGAATTGCCGATGCTCCACAAAGAACAGTTGCTGCCATAAACGGCTACTGCATCGGCGGTGCACTGGATCTCGCGCTCGCCTGCGACGTCCGAGTAGCATCAATCGATGCAAGCTTCGCCCATCCTGGCGCGCGGCTTGGAATCATTACTGGCTGGGGCGGCACACAGAGACTACCCCGGATAATTCAAAAAGTACGGGCGCTGGAATTATTTCTGACAGCCCGCCGCATTACATCAGCCGAAGCGCTGGAAATGGGACTGGTTAGCAGGGTATCGGACTCTCCCCTCGAGTACGCCATGTCCATTGGCTTTCAGCCCTGACTTAGCGATTTCTGGCATCTGGATTTTTGGAAAGAATGCTGATTTTTGGATATCCAGACCGACTACCCGAGCCCTAAATCCTCTGCAAACACGAAAAATACTTGGTCTCCCGCAAACGATCTCAGTAGGCATGGAAATTGCGAATTGGCACGTCACATCCCCTTAGCGCCCTTCCGGGTAACTGAATATCCGAGGGTTGGCTACAACCAGGTGCTTTGCGAGACTCGCATGCCGCATTTACCTTCAAGAAAGGATTCCAGATGAAAACCCTAGTAAGGTTCGTCACTCTCGTCTGCTTTGCTTTGTTTTCGATGGCTGTTTTGGCACAAGAACCGACCGGAGCCATCGAAGGAACCGTAACTGATCCTCAGGGCGCAATAGTACAAGGCGCCGCGCTCACAGTGCGCAACGCAGCGACCAATTTCGCTCGCTCAACCACTTCGGATGACAGTGGGCATTATCGAATTTCCCAGCTGCCACCGGGAACGTATGAGGTGAAAGTTAGTGGGACCAACTTCAAGACCTCTGTCGTTTCAGACGTAGTCGTGGCCGTAGGTCAGACTCTTCCACTCGATGTTCACCTTGAAATTGGAGGCGCCAGCGAGATCGTGACGGTCGTGGGAGGAGGCGACGTGCAGATAGACCGGACAGACAATACCGTCTCGGGCGTCATCAATACGCGACAGATCCAGAATCTGCCACTGAACGGTCGGAACTTCCTTGATCTGGCCCAGCTTCAGCCGGGCGTCGAAAAAGTCGAAGGCGGCAACTTCGACCCAACCAAGGCAAACTATACGGGAGTTTCCATAGCCGGACAGGCTGGTCGCTCCGCACAGATCGCAGTCGACGGCGGCTCGGTGGTGGATAACGTCGTCGGTACTACCGTGCAAAATTTCTCGCAAGAGATAGTGCAAGAGTTCCAGCTCGGTATCTCGAACTTCGATCTTTCAACGGGAGCTTCTTCAACCGGATCCGTGAATATAATTTCCAAGTCCGGTACCAACGACTTTCATGGCAACGGATATTTTTACGTGCGCGATGATCGCTGGGCAGCATTCCCTTCGCTCTCACGGCTCGACTCTGCGAACGGCATTCCACTAAGCGCACAGGCGGACCGAATCCCGTTTGACCGTGAACAGTATGGCGGCACGCTCGGTGGCCCCATCGTGCACGACAAACTCTTTTTCTTTTTCAACTATGAGGGTAATAACCAGGACGGCTCGGCGCTACATAATCCGACGGAGTCTCCCAGCTTCGCCGGTTTTACGTCCAACCCGTTTGACGAAAAGCTACTCACTGCGAAAGTCGATTGGGTGGTGAGCAACTCGACAAATGTTCAGGGTCGGTATTCATTCGACGACAATAAGCAAGACGTGCCGTTCCCGCCGGGATCCGGCATCGTTCCGCGTCAGTCCGCGTCCCGAATTTTTGAATCGAACAACCAACTCGTGACCAACCGTTCCCACAACATCGTCATTGGTACAACTCATACCTTCAGCCCCACGGTGACCAATAACTTCGTCTTTAACCTAAGCGATTTCTCAAACGTGATTCTCCCTCAGACCGAAGGAGCTCCGCAGATTAACATTCTCGGATCTCAACTATGGAGATCGGGCACCAACTACATCACCCCACAAACCACGTTCCAGGAACGCTACCAATTCCGCGACGACCTGACTATGGTCCGCGGCGACCACACCATCCGCTTCGGCGGCAACTTCGAACGGACTTCTATCAATGGCCAGTTCGCTTTTGCTAAGCCCGCCAGGATCCGGCTCTTCGATCCAATAGCGAACGAGCTACCAATTCCGCAGACTGAGGCCGACTTCCTCAATTACCCAGTACGTGATATCTCAATGGGTGTTGGCAACGACATCCTGCCGTTTAATAACGGACAGCAACCAATAACAATCGCATCTCGTTTTACGGCAAGGATACCTGGAAACTGGCCAAGACGTTCACGCTGAATTACGGTCTCTCTTACCGCGTTGATTCAAATCTGTGGAATCACGACCAGGGGCATCCGGCGATTATTGCTGCTGTCTTTGGCAAAGGGACGGCCCCGAGTCCGAAAGACAAGAACAACCTGGCGCCGAAAGAGCACCTGTTCCGCGGGCGAAACAGGTCGTGGCTCCAGGCGATCGTCGCCCGCAGCGTTTGCTGGCGCCAGGGAAGATCGCGCGCGCCGCCCGTGAGCGCGCGCAGTGGTTGCTCCAGATGTTGGACGAGCGCATTGGGTGTCAGGACCCGCACCCGTGCCGCTGCCAGTTCGAGCGCGAGTGGCAATCCATCGAGGCGCTGACAGATCGCCGCGATGGACAGAGCTTCTCGGTGTTGAGCGCGAACGCCGCTGCACGCCCTGCGCTCGGTCGATGAACAGCCGAACGGCGTCGTAGCTGGCCAGCAACGTCCACGTCGCCCACCTGGTCGCGGGCATGTCCAGCGGCTTGACCGGGTATTCGCGTTCACCGTACAGCCGCAGCGCTATGCGACTGGTGACGAGCAGCTTCAGGTCCGGGCACTCCGCAAGCAACTCCGGCACTGGAAACGGCCGCGTCGATCACGTGCTCGAAGTTGTCGAGAATCAGCAGCGTGCGGCGCTCCCCGCAGACGGGCCGCGATGGTGGGCAGCAACGCCTGGCCCGGGCGCTCCTGAGCCCGAGTACCTGAGCAATGGCCGGCCGACTGCAGTGGTTCGGTGATCGCCGCGAGCGCGACAAACACCACCCGGTCGACGAGCGCTGCACCGCGTTGTTCGGCGGTGTGCAGCGCCAGGCGTGTCTTGCCGACACCACCGGGTCCGGTCAGTGTCAGCAGGCGGACATCCGGGCGACCCAGCAACCGGAGCAGCTCCGCCACCTCACGCTGGCGCCCGATGAACGGAGTCAGTGGAGTGGGAGGCTGCGATAGGACGACACGACCGGCGGAGTTGGAGTGAGCGTGTCGAGCTGCGTCGGCGGACTCCGGTGCGCCAGCCGCGCTTCGGTGACCAGCGTGCGCAGCCACTCGGCCGTGACCTGCAGACCAGCCAGCGCGCCTGCTCGGTACTCCCGAAACAACCGCAGCTCCTGACACAGTCGCAGCAACGACTCGGTCGCCTCGGCGTCCGGTGGGAATTCTCCGTGCTCCCAGTGCTGGATCGTTCGCCGGCCATAGCCGAGGCGGGCTGCCCAGCCCTCCTGACTCACGCCCGGCCGCCTCGCGTAGCGCGCGCAGCACGGCACTCCAGCGCAGCGCGTTGTCGCCTGAGGTCAGGAGCGCGGTTTCAGATTTGCGCATCTCTGGCGCAATCGGTGCGCATTGCCCCTCTTGTAGCAGGTCGATTATCGAGGTGCACCAACCCAGACGAGGGAGAGAGACCAGACTCATGTCGTCCGTCCCCGTATCGCTGTCCCAGCAGCCCCTATCGACGCACAGGTTCGTCCGTTCGATTTCGATCCGCGGTCTTGGCACCATCGCCGTGGCTGTTGCCGCGAATGTGCTGCTCTACTTCATCGGTAGCCTGGTCGTCGGCTACGACCCGGAGTTCATCGTCCTCGCCGATGTCGGTGGCGCGGTCGTCTTCACGCTCGCCGCCGCGATTGTCGCGGTGCTGCTGTACGCCGCGCTGCGACGCTTCACCCGCCACCCCGTGGCGATCTTCAATGTCATCTCGGCCGTGGTCTTCGTGGTCACGCTGATCCCGGACTTCACCTACATCCCGACCGTGCCAGGCGCGTCGTACGGCCAGACCGCGATCCTGGTCTGATGCATGTCGTCGCGGCCGTCGTCATTGTGCCGATGCTGACCGCCGCCGATCGAAAGGGAGGAACCTCGTGGGCAAGCTAGTCGTGACCGAGTTCATTTCACTGGACGGTGTGATCGAGGCGCCGGGTGGCGGCGAAGGCTACGCGCACGCCGGCTGGTCCTTCAAGTTCAATCGCGGCGACGAAGGCGACCGCTTCAAGTACGACGAGCTGATGGCCTCGGACGCGCAGCTCCTCGGGCGAGTGACCTACAGGGTTTCGCCCTGGCCTGGCCGACGATCACCGGCGACCCGGCGACTTCGGCGAGAAATGAACAGCATGCCGAAATATGTCGCTTCGCGCACGCTGACTGCAGCCGACGCGACGTGGACCAATCGACCGTGATCGGCAGCGACCTCGCTGGCCAGGTCGCGAGATCAAGGGTCAGGTGAGTGGCGACATCCTCGTCGCCGGGCAGCGCCAGCTTGTTCGGAGCCTGGCTGAGCTCGACCTGGTCGACGAGTACCGACTCATGGTGTTTCCCATCGTGCTCGGCTCCGGAAAGCGACTCTTCGACGATGGGAGCGCACACGCGGTGCTGCGACTCGTCGAGCACAAGCCCGTCGGACCGGACGGCGTGCTGATCCTGACTACGCCCCTGCGCGGTAGTACTCTCAGCAGGCCCTCAACCCTCCTTGCGGAGCCAGCAGACGCGTGGCGCGCCACAATTTGCCGCGTCTTCAAACCAGATTCTTTGGCCGCGAACGGGAGCTCGCGGCCATCGAACGTCTGCTGTCCTCGGAGCGGCAGGTCACCATCACACGGGCCGGGCGGCGTTGGCAAGTCGCGCATCGCCAGCGAGTTTGCTGACCAGCTGCAGGACCACTATCCGGACGGCATCTGGCTGGCCGAGTTGGCTCCGCTCAGCAATGCCAGGCTCGTTCCTGACGCGGTCCGCGCCGCCCTGGGCATTGTCGAGTCGGCGCATCACCAGCCGCTTACTGTCATCAGGCGCGAGCTGAAAGACGCTCGCGCTCTGGTCATCCTCGACAACTGCGAGCACCTGGCCAGCGTGTGCGGCACTGCGGTGGCGATTCGAAACTCCTGCGCGAATGTGCACATTCTGGCTACCAGTCGTGAACCGCTCGGCTGTCCGGTGAGACAACGTGGCTGCTCCCACCGCTGGACGTGCCTGCCGGCGGGTGCGAGCAGCGAGGACATCGAGCTCTCCGCGGCCATTCGGCTGTTTGTGGACCGCGCCCAGCGCGTCCATCGGGAGTTCCTGCCGACTCCGGCCAGTCTCGCGCTGATCGCCGAAATCAGTCGACGCATCGACGGCTTACCACTTGCCATCGAGCTCGCCGCCGCGCGCGTGAGATCGATCTCGCTGACAATCTGGCCGCGCGACTCCACGGCGGACTCCACTTGCTGGACGGCATTGGAGCTGAGGGCGCCCGCTACACCAGTCTGGTGGCGATGCTCACATCCAGCTATGACCTCCTCAGCCGACCGGAGCAGCTCGTGTTCGAACACCTGTCAGTGTTCACAGGCGGGAGTGGAGTCTCGATGCCGCTGCCGCGGTCTGCTCCTCGTCCAACACTCTTGCAGCGACGGATGTGGCTCGTCTGTTGACGCGTCTCGTCAACCGGTCGCTGCGTGGTGGCCGATATGTCATGGGCATCCGGTCACCGCTACCGGTTGCTGGAGACCGTGCGCCAGTTCGCGCGGCGGAAGCTCTACGAACGAGGCGCCAGCGAGCAGGCCGACTTGGCCCGCGCAGTACTTCCTGGCGGTCGTCGACCAGGCCCGGCATCGCACGCTCGACCCGGCGATGCCACCTGCAACTCGTGTCGAATTGGAGCTCGACAACATCCGTGCCGCACTGGAGTGGTTCCTGGCCAGCGGAGACAGTGATAACGCGCAACGTCTGGCGGCAGTCATGACTCGGTTCTGGGGCCTGTGCGGACGTGCCCGTGAAGGTAAGGCCTGGCTGGACCGGGTGCTGGCGATGCCGTCGGACCCGGAGCCCTCCGCGGCGCGTGCGCAAGCGCTGGTCGCGTCCTTTTCGATGCTCAAGGAAGAGTGCGACTACGTCACCGGCTGGCCACTCGGACAACAGGCCGTCGCGATCAGCCGCACGACCGCTGACAAGCGCGAGCTCGCTTTCGCCTTGAACGAGCTCGGCCAGATCGCGCGCTTTCACGGGCAGTACACGGAAGCGCGCCGAGATCCATGCCGAAGCACGCGACCTGTATCAGGAATTGGGCGACGACCTGTGGGCGGCGTTCAGCATCGACGCGATTGCGTGGACAGCCATGGACCAGCAGTCCCTCGACGAGGCCGTGCACCTGCCCGGCTGGGTGCACTTTCTCCAGGGCCGCTGTGACGATGCGCGCGCGGCCCATCAGTCGGCCCTCGAGGCTTACCGCGAGCGGGGCGACGGCGGGGGAAGGCTGTGGGTGCTTGGCGATCTCGGCTTCATCGACCTGCAGCAGGGCGATGTTCTCTCCGCCGGCCGCCACTTCTGGGAGGTGCTGAAGGGCGCCGAGCGGCACGGGTATCGATGACATTGCGCGCGCCCTGAGCGGCGTCTCACGCGTGGCCGAGCTCCGCTCAGAACATGCCCTGGCCCGGTCGTTGGCTGAGGCCGAATGGAACCTGCGATCGAGCTTCGGCATCGCCGTCCCACCAGCGAGCGGGTCGCACTGCAGAGGACCGATCCGGAGTCGACTGCTGTGGCGGTCAACTCGCTGGATAGTGCCGTGTTAGCCGCCTTCGACCACCTGACCGGGCTGACTCAACGTTCGGACGATCGCATGCCCCAGGAACCAGGCGCAGCCGACGTGCTGACGCCGCGCGAGCGGGAGGTGCTCCAGTTACTGGCCCAGGGCAAGACGAACCGAGAGATCGCGGACACGCTCCACCTGAGCCCGAAAACGGTGGCGCACCACCTCGAGAATGTTTTCTCCAAGCTGCAGGTCACCACGCGCCTGGCGGCCGTCAACACGGCCCATCGCCGTGGGTGGTGTTGAATCAACGCACTATGCACACCGTCAGCGCCGCACCCCGAATCCTCGACGGTCCACACGCTGGCGCGTATCGCTCGCCCGCGGTCGGGCGCAATGGCGTCGTCGCGCGGCGCATGGCCTGGCTCGACCGCTGGCTTGCGCGTGCTCTTCGAGGGCGGCACGGCTGTCGACGCCGCGGTCGCCGTCGGCGCGGCGTTGGGCGTCGTCGAGCCGTTCATGTCCGGCATCGGCGGCGGCGGCGGCTGCATGCTCATCTACGAGGCCGCGACGCGCACCGTGCATGCGCTCGACTACCTGGGCACCGCGCCCGGCGCCGCCCCCGACGCCGTTCCAGACCCTCGACGACATCGACGCCGACGTCCGCTCGGCAACCGTCCCGAGCATCCTGGCCGGCTGGCTGGCCGCCCACGAACGTTTCGGTCGACTCGATCGCGCCGCCCTGTTCCAGCCCGCGATCGAGCTGGCCGAGCGCGGCTGGCCGGTCAGCCCGTGGGCGCCAGACATCTTCCGCGACTATGCCTTTCGCCTGCGTCGACACGCACCCGAAGTGCAACTTGCTGCCCGAGGGCGAGCCGCCGAGCGCCGGCGAGATGTCTCCCAGCCTGACCTGGCCAGAGCTACCGCCAGTCGCCAGTGACGGCCCCGACTCCTTCTATCGCGGCAGTCTCGGTCGACGCCTCGTCGCTCCGTCCACGCCGCCGGCGGTTGGCTCACCGAGTCGACCTGGCCAGCTACGCGCCCGCTGGCAAGCGCCCCTGAGACGACTACCGCGGCTACGGTCCACACCTCGCCGCCGCCCTCGACCGGCTTCCAGTACCTCGAATGCCTGCAGATGCTCGAAGCCTCTGACCTGGGCGCACTCGACCACAACTCGGCCGACTACCTGCACCTGCTGCTCGAGACGATCAAACTGGCCAGCGCCGATCGCACGCGTTACGCCTCCGCGCCGACCGGGACTGGCCGCCCTGCTCAGCAAGGACTACGCCGCCGAGCGGCGCCACTGGTCGATCCCGCCACGCCGCCAGGAGCGAAGGCGAGCGCTTCGTCGCCCACAAAGAACGGCGCCGTCGAACCGGGCAGCCCGCGCGCACTCCGAGCACACCACGCACTTTGAAGTCGCCGACCGCTGGGGCAACCTGGTCTCGGTCACCCAGAGCAACGGCGCGCCCTTCGGCAGCGGTTTCGTCTACGGCGACACGGGCATCGTGCTCAACAACTTCCTGTACTGGACCGACCTGGACCCGCGCAGTCCAAATTTGCTGCAAGCCGGTCAGCAGCAGCGCGACATGCCGATGTCGCCGTGCATCGTCACGCGTGACGGACAGCTGGTGCTGGGCATCGGGACCCCTGGCAGCTAC
>CAWEIN010000001.1:0-70817 GCA_963809065.1 Blastocatellia bacterium | reverse complement strand
CAGCGCTTTGTCGTAATCGCTGGATAAGAATAACTAATAAAATCCTTATTGATACCAAGGGAAGCTGCGCTTTCTCGGATCTCCTGAATGGGTCGCAGTGGCGGTTACCAACCGGCGGCACAACCAGTGGGCGGCTGCATACTTTGGATTCAACTCAATCGCCCTGCGATACTCGTTTTGCTCCCCGCCAATCCCAATCCGTAACAGCCTTGAACGCCACACTTCGCTTGCCTCAATCAAGGCTGTTACGGATTGGGATTGGCAGGGAGCGGAAAACGAGTATCGCAGGGCGATTGAGTTGAATCCAAAGTATGCCACCGCCCACCATTGGTATGCCGCCCAGTTATTATTACAAGGCCGGCTGGACCAGGCGCTTCAGGAGATCAAGAAAGCGCAGCAACTGGATCCCCTTTCCCTTGGTATCAATAAGGATTTCTCAGTTATTCTTCTTTATGCCGGCGATTACGACAAAGCGCTGGAACAATGCCGGCAGACTCTGGATATTGATCCTCACTTTGGTGCTATGTCGACTTACATTGCCCAGATCTATGAACTGCAGCAGAAATATCCCCAGGCGGTCGCCGAACTGGAAAAGGCTCATGCGGCGGATCCGAAAGATACGAGGTCACCTATGGACTCGGACAGGCGTACGCCTTTGTGGGCAAGAAAAACGAGGCACTGAAGATAGCAAATGATTTGAATCAGCCTGCGCAGCAAAACGTGTTTCTGCCGAAAGAAGAGGCTTACCTTTATGCTCTGCTGGGTGACAAAGAACAAGCGGTCGCGATCCTGCAAAAAGCTGCTGAGAACCACTATCTCCCAGTTGCGGAAGTTAATACGGATCCACGCTTTGCTGAGTTACGAAAAGACCCGCGAATAGTTGAGCTCTTGCAGAAGATTAAACTGTCACAATGAAATTTTTGCAGAACCGCGAGCGGTAGCGAGCGGATGCTAAAGATTTCCTCCGAGAACGGCATTCAACTGCAGAAGTGAGAGCAATCTTAACGATTGTGTCGAGCGTGGGGTAGCTACCGTTCCCAATTCTGCAGCAAATTCACGATGACTTACAAAACTGAAGACCGCGAAAGTGAACTGGTCACCTTCGCGGTCTTGAATAGGGGAATTCCCTGGGCTTAAAGCTTAACTATTTCTTTTTCGCAGCCTTTTTCTTAGCGGCTTTTTTAGGAGCAGCTTTCTTTTTGCCGCCCTTCTTTTTCTTCTTGGGGTCGTCGCCTTTAAGTATGTCTGCACCCATTTGAGTTCTCCTTTTGTTGAGTTTGTACCTGGGCAAGATCCGAGAACACTAACCGTCGGATCAGCTTCAACTAGAGGCACTGTATATAGCTTTTCTTTAGAGGTGTCAATAACTTCAATATCGGGTGTTGGGGCGATTGTGTGGTGCTCGTCATCGTCGCGTAGCGACGCCTGAAACTAGAGGTTTTTTTCAAATCGCTTCCAGACTTAGCCATGCCCAAAGTACCTGATGACATTTCCGTCCGCGAGACATCGATCAAGCGTGGATTAGATTTCATTTATCGGATAGCTAGCACAGCGGGTGGCTTTGACAGTTATGGAAGTTTGTTGATCTGCTGCTTCGCTCTGGTGGGTGCTACTTCGCGTGATGTCAGCCTCCGGCAACTGGGGAGAGCACGAGCACAAAAACTCGCCCGTCGCTGGCGCCGTTTGCACCCGCATTTGCCAAAGGGTGCCGGCCTCGATCTAATCCCGAAATTTGTGCTGGTCCGCTACGCTTTAAGCCGCATTGGTCTGCGGGATGCCGCCGTCAACGCGGAAATACGCGCCGCTGTCAAGCGCTTTTCAGCTGAAGACTTGCTGGGCTTTAACCCGGTCAGCGAGCCCCCTGCGAATGATCTAACGCACCGGTGCGACTGTGGCCTGCAGAATCAGCGCGGGCGAATTTTCTGTAAGCAATGTCGTAAACGTTTGGAAATTTACAGCCACTATAGGGTTTGGATGGGAGCGTTAGCCAGCACCTACATCAGCGATCGCTGCGGAATAGTCTTCGGAGCTGGCTATCCGGACGTGCTTGGTTGGCTACCCGCGATGCGACCTTATCCCATGGGAACGGACGAAGACATTGAACTCGTGCGCGACGCGGTTTATGCGGTCACACACGTTGTCTATAGCCTGAATGATTACGGTACTTACCGGCTGCGCCCTGGATGGCTGCCACAGGAGTTTGAATTCTTGAAGAAGAACGTGGCCCCTGCCTGCGAGCGAAGAGATCCCGAGTTGCTCGGCGAGCTGCTCGATTCGCTGAAAGCTTTTGGTCTGCGCGACAGTCACCCGCTGATAATTCGCGGCACCAAATACTTGCTGGCGGCACAAAACGAGGATGGCAGCTGGGGTGATCCCGACGAGGAGAATATTCGCAGGCGTTGCCATACGACCTGGACAGCCATTGACGGCTTGCGTAACTACGCCTGGCGCGCTGAGCGTTTGAGCCGCCCCGAAGTCAAGACGATGCTGAAGCGAGGGGCGCGATGCTTGTAGTCAGATCCCACAGTTAAGCTGCTTCATGATGTTGTTTTTCTTCCAGTACACCTTGGAAATTTCCTGCGCGATGCGGCAGGTAGTGAACTGTTCGTGACTAAAGATCGCATTACTCAATACCACAATTCCCAGGCTCTCCACTGTCTTCGGGTCAATATTTTTGCGCGCCCGCGCACCTGCTTCCGGAATGGGCCATCTCGAGGCCCGGGCGATAAAACTGCGCCAGCCTAGCCAGGTTCCGCGATGGTATTCCGCACGACGTTCATATTTCCTGGTAACCGGCTTCCCATCTTCTTCGACTTGGGTTTCATGCTTATCGCTAAGCAACTTCCAGCCTGCGCCATAGTTCTGTTTCTTGCGACTCTTGACCTTGACCGGCTTCCACAAGAGTTCACTAATCGGGTTGAACTCTAACTCGTGCAGGTTTCGCTCCCATTTCGCGAGGTCCACAATCGTCGAGTGAAAGTTGCCGTCACCATTGATAAAGTTCAGCGGAGTGTAACCGACCGGGACAAAGCGGCCGCTCACCCGGTTGTAGCACCTGGCATGATTGACTATCTCCCGAGCGTCAGGAGGGAAGGAGGAGGTCTCATCAAACACATAGGTGTCGCGCATCCCAAGACCCTCAAATAAGAATTCCCTGAGGTAGGGTCCGAGCCTCTTCTTAGTTGCTTTAGCCACCAATTCTGCCAGTACGACATAGCCTGAGTTGCAATATTCATATTCAGTGTCTGGAGGGCGGGGCAATAGTGTCTGTGTAGCTATCCATTTCAACACGTCCTTGTTGGAAATTTCTTTTTCGCCCCGCAGCATTAGTGGATACCAATCATCTTCCTTGGCCATGGCCTTGTCGTACCAGTCTTTTTCAGCTCGCCTTGATTGCACATAGATTTCGACGTAGTCGGGTAGTCCGGACGTGTGATGGATCAAGTCCTCAATCGTAATGGCGTCGGCATAGCGTGGGAATCCTTTGAAAAACTTTGAAAGATGATCCGTAAGGCAGAGCTTGTTGTTGATGACGAGATCGAGAATTGCAACCGCAGTAAACTGCTTTGACAACGAACCAAGATCAAAAATCGTATCCAGTCCTACTTTCGCTCCCGTTTCCAGATTCGCATAGCCATAGCAGTTCAGGTGTACGATTTCATCGTCCTTCCTGACCATTACAGCTACGCCGGGTACTCGCTTGTGGCCCTTAGGATTGGTCAGCTCAAGTACAATATTGTCAATCTCCGGATTTATTGGCGGGGCATTCAAATCCACATTAAGGGGATTGCAATGGTCTTCGGAATATTTGCTATAAGCTCTTCTCGATGCCATCGGGACCTCCGGATTGACTCTGGTGTGGCGACCGCATATTAAGTCAGAACCCGAGGCAAATAAAACAATAATGCTGCCAAATTGGAGCCTGTATTCGTGAGGTCTCAAGAGCCGTCGAGATTAATAGGCGAGCGCGGTGACCGAAGTCTGCGTTGTATTCATTGAAAACGCACGATGAGGATGAACGCAACCGGCTTGGGACACCGATCTACAGAACTGAACTGATGTTCACTGGTAAGACCCAAGTTTGAGGTCGAGGTGAATTGGTCAGAAAAGAGCTTGACAGAATAAATGTCCTGACAGAGAATACGCCAGTTTCAAAATATCGTTATCGTGAACACGCAATACTTTCATTCCGCTTTCAAAACCTAGGTTGTTACTGTTCTCCGTTGACTTTTTGAACCAGCAGGGACTCATTTCTCGAAATGAGTAAAGTTAAGATCCAGCTCGTTTGTAATTAGAACGGAATCAAAGGGAACAAGGCGATTGGTAAGACCAAGCTGCATTTTTACTCGGGCTTTAGCGCAGCATCACCTAACAGAGCTTTTGGTTCTTGACGCTTAGGTTCTGAGCGTCAGGCTAAGAATCAAGCTGGGAATCACGCTGGAAGTCTCGCTGGGTCGCAAGATAACGCGGGGCCAACACTGGCTCCACTCTCTTATTCGCAAACATCGAGGAATTAACTTCTTGTCTTCAAGTTGTGGAGGTTGAAATGACTTCTTTGAACTATCGGTCTGGCATCGCGGTGATTGGGGTGCTCTTGTTACTCGTATCGTCAGTCGCGGCGCAGGATTATCGCGGCAAGGTACAGGGAAGTGTTACCGATGAAGCCGGGGCCTCAGTACCCGGAGCTCAGGTAGTGCTGCGTAATACCCAGACGGGCGTTGATGTGACACGCCAGTCTGACGAGGATGGGCACTACATCTTCGACTTCGTGGAGCCTGGCGAATACATCATTGTCATCGAGCAGACTGGCTTTAAGAAGGCCGTTCAGGAAAACGTGATTGTCAGAAATCGTGCCGACATCACAGTTAATCTGAAACTGGCTGTCGGTGGTGTTACCGAAACAGTTACCGTCGAATCGCCGCCTATCGCGGTCCAGTTTGGTTCGAGCAGCACGCTGTTAACAGTTGAAAACAAAGTGATCGATCAACTCCCGATCCGCGGTCGCAATCCTTATAACGTGGCTACGCTCGATCCCACGGTTTCCCCGGGTACAGGTTCGACGTCCAACGAAAACCGGCCGTATCACCACGCCTATGCCAGCGATTTCGACGCGGGCGGCGGCACCATACGAGCGAATGATGTTCTGCTTGACGGCGTGCCTCTCACCTCGAGCTACAAGAGTTCATACACACCCGCTGTTGACGCGGTACAAGAAGTCACATTTCAGAAGAATGCCATCGATTCGGAATTCGGCTACAGCGCCGGCGGCGTAATCGTTTTGAACATGAAGGCCGGAACCAACGCCTTTCATGGCAGTGCCATAGCTAACTGGCGCAATCCTCGCTTCAACGCCGTAACCGATCCGACAATCAAACGAGTAGCGGGCGCCGATGAAAAAAATTTCCGTGGAACGAACATGAAGATCTACGGTGGCACACTCGGCGGCCCCATCTTCAAAAACAAGCTCTTCACGTTCACGTCCTATGAACATTGGAATGATGCGCAGCCTTTGCCGTTTACTCTGACTGTACCGACGGCGCTCGAGCGAATGGGCGATTTCAGCCAGTCGTTTCGTAATGGTGTCCTCCGTACTATCTTCGACCCCACGAAATCGACAGGCACCAGTGGCACACGCGTGGCATTTCCAGGCAACAAGATCGATCCCAGCAGATTCGATCCCACGGCGGTGAAGTTATTAGCTGAAATTCCTTTGCCAAATCTTCCAGGCAGCCAGGACAACCTTCAGGGCTTCAAGGTCAACCAGACTACTTACTGGAACCTTTCTGAGCGCATCGACTGGGTGTTCTCGGACAAGTGGCGCACGTTTGTTCGCTACGGTCAGTTTAAAGCCCACCTGCTGGAATCGAACCCCACAGACAAGTTGTTGTTGCCGGTCAATGGTAGTAACCGTTATGGCCTGAGTATCGCGGCTGACTCTGTCTACACGATCTCGCCCAAGATGGTGCTCAACGTTCGCGCGAACTATCACAAGCTGACGGATGAGTATGCAGCCGATCCGGCCTTGATTGGAAAGGACGGCATTGCGAACCTATTTCCGACGAACTTCTGGCCTTCGCTTTACACGATTGACCAGTACTTCTATCCGGCGTTCGATCTAGTCCAGGGTTCCACCACCTATCGCCTCGGGCGTCCCGGTCGTGAGTTCTCGCAACATCCGCAGGGCTTCGGCGGGTCCGCGCGACTAAACTATTACGCCGGCAAGCACTCGCTGAAGGTTGGTGGTGAGTATCGCGTTGATAAAGGGAGTGGAGCCCGCTTTGAACCTCTCACCTTCAGTATCAAGCAAGCACTCACCGCGAACGCCAATTCCAGCCCCAATTTAAATACCTCGGGCAGCGAATGGGCCACGTTCCTGCTGGGTTACATTGATCCATCTTCCATTGCGGCACGCGTGCCCCTGCAGGAGGTGGTTACAAAGGGCTACGCGGCTTACTTCATGGACGATTTCAAAGTCAGCAATCGACTTACGCTTAATGTTGGTCTGCGTTATGAGTACGAGCCGGGACCGGTGGACGCGCAAAATCGCTTATCGCAACGGCTCGATCTAACGCAACAGATTCCGGAGATGATAAATACGCCACCCGCGATCCCTGCAGCAGTTACGAACTTGCTCTCCAGCAAGGGAGAGAAACAACTCTTCAACGGTGCCTGGATTTTTACTTCCGAAGACAATCGTCACGCCTGGCGCCGAAGCAAGTTTACTTTTCTACCCCGGCTCGGTGGGGCGTTTCGGATTGATGATAAGTCGGTCGTCCGGTTTGGCTGGGGTCGCTACATCTCGCCGTCGTCGCGGGTCCGCGATCCCCTGGGCGATTTCGTCAATCAGTACTCCGGATTTTCCACGAGCACGCCTGCTCCCTCGATTTCCGTTGTGCCCGGAAATGGCCAGACCGGCCCGGTTCCGCGAGCAACCCTGTCCAACCCATTCCCGTCCGGAGTGCAACAGCCGCTGGGCCAATCGCTCGGGCGTTATACGAATCTGGGTAATTCCATTGGAGCTGCGGGAAACGCCACGAACGGCATCGACCCATTTGATGTGAAGCCGGCGATTAACGATCGATTCAGTTTCTCCTATCAACGCGAGATATGGGGCCGCATAGTGCTTGACTTTGAGTACTTCCTCAATCGCGAAATCAACGTGCCTTATGCTGTCGACCTGAACATGGCGGATCCGTCGTTTTCTTACGAGATACCGAAATCTATTTTCAATCTTTCGGTGCCCAATCCCTTCTTGAACTATCTGACGCCGGACAAGTTTCCCGGCACTTTGCGCACGCAGAGTACGATAACGCAAGGTGCGTTGCTCCGGCCCTATCCACAGTATGGCGTGATCAACCAGACAAACACTCCTGGTAAGAAAGAGCACTTGCACTCCTTCGAGATTCAAGCACAGCGCGCTTACGGTAAGGGCCTCAGCGTGCTGGTCGCGTTTGCCTATCAACGTGAGCAGACGCAGGAATTTTTCGACGACCTCGCTACGTTCGCGCGCCGGTTTGAGTGGCGCGACACTGATACGCCGCGACGTCGCTTAACCAGCGCCATAAGCTGGGACATTCCCATCGGCAAGGGGCGCTCGCTGTTTAAAGATGCACCCAAGGGAGTTGATCTGATCGTTGGCGGTTGGACGTTTACCACGTTTACGCGTCTGTACTCCGGCCGACCGCTGTTCTTCACGCAAAACTTAATCGTAGACGGAAATCCGAAGCTTGATAATCCGACTCAAGACCGTTGGTTCGACACGAGCAAGTTTCATCCGTTGCCGACATCAACCGACCCCACTCTCCCTCCCAATCTCCATAAGCGGGACAACCCGTGGACGTATCCGGGTGTCGAGGGCCCCGGCATAGCGCAGACAGATATGACTCTGAGCAAGTCGTTCCATCTAACCGAACGCTTTTCGCTGGAGGCGCGCGTCGAGTCATACAACGTGTTCAATCACATCAACCTTGCTAACCCGATCGTGGATTTCACCAGCGCGAATTTTGGCAAGGTAACTACAAAGTTGGTGGCCTACAACGGGCGTGAGGTTCAGTACGGTTTGCGGCTGCGCTTCTAAGTCTGCCAATCGTAGGCGTTGACTGTTAGAGAGGGGCGCTTCATGCGCCCTTCTTTGTTTGCTGGATCAGGGAACGGTGTGATTCCGGAATTTAAAACACTCTGTGCCCCCTCACAGAGGTTGCACCGAGAAAACTGGTATTCGCTTACAAGTTTGATGCGATACACAAACATTCTTCTCCTGCTGCTCCTGATTTCCGGAAACGTCGAAGGCAAGCAGCGGATCACTGTCTACCTCGCCGGCGATTCGACCATGGCGCAGAAACTTCCCGAGAAGCGACCTGAAACTGGCTGGGGGGAAGCGTTGCAGAAGTTTTTCAAAGAAGACCAGGTGCGAATTGAAAATCACGCACAAAACGGCCGCAGTACGCGGACGTTCATCACAGAGAAACGCTGGCAGGCCATCGTCGACAAGTTGAAAAAAGGCGACTACGTCTTTATCCAGTTTGGACATAACGACGAATCGAAAGAGAAAAGTCGATCGCTACACCCCACCGGCAGACTACCGGCAGAACCTGATCAAGTTCATCAGCGAAGTTAGAGAAAAGAAGGCTATTCCGGTTTTACTGACGCCCGTCATGCGGCGGCGCTTCGACGAGCAGGGTAATTTTTTTGATACGCACGGTGAATATCCCGACATCGTTCGCGCGGTTGCTGCCGAGAACAAAGTGGTGTTGCTCGATATGCACCGCGAGACTGAAAAACTGATCAGGCGCTACGGCCCGGAAGCCTCAAAGAAACTGTTTCTGCAACTAGCCGCGGGTGAAAATCCCAATTACCCGAAAGGCATCGAAGACAACACTCATTTCTCCCCTCTGGGCGCGGGACTGGTGGCTGGTTTAGTTGTTGAGGCAATTCGCCGCCAACAGTTCTCTTTGGGCAAACACCTTGAGCCGGTGGCAGCGCCACTCACCTGGGACATCAATAGGTTGGACCACATCGGCGGACAATCCGTAACAATAATCGGCAATCCTCAGGTCATCAGTACCTCAACTGGAAAGGCCCTTCTGTTCGATGGTGTTGATGACGGGCTGCTCATTAAGGGAAATCCAGTTGCTGCCACATCCGCGTTCACGGTCGAGGCTGTTTTCCGTCCCGACGCCGGGGGCGTCGCTGAGCAGCGCTGGTTGCACATTCAGGAAGACGCTAACGACAACCGTATCCTGCTCGAGATTCGACTTAACGGCGATCAGTGGTTCCTCGACTCATTCATCAAATCCGGTGAAGATAAGCGCACGCTTTATTCCGAAAACTTCAAACATAAAACTGGCGAGTGGTATCACGTGGCGCTGGTTTACGATGGTGTGTCTATGCATCATTTCGTGGACGGGAAAGAGGAATTGTCAGGTCCGCTCACGATACAACCGTTAGGTGAGGGCAGCACTTCAATCGGCGTGAGAATGAACCGAGTCTTTTGGTTCAAAGGCATGGTCCGTAAAGCACGTTTTACGAGGCGCGCGTTGTCGCCAACAGAGTTTATGGAGAAGAAATAGTGACCGCTCGCGCCGACAGCGAAAAGTTGAATCGCCGATCGTTTTTGCACCAATCGGCCGTTGTTGCGGGAAGTGTAGCCGCGTCCAGGCTCGTCAGCATTTCGTCTCTTGCCGCCGCTCTGGATACGGAATCTCCTATTGCTGCGACGCGTTCCGGCAAAGTACGTGGCTACCTCGATAACGGCATTAAAGTATTCAAAGGCATTCGTTACGGAGCTGATACTTCGGGGCGTCGGTTCATGCCGCCGCTACCGCCCGAGCCATGGTCTGAAGTGCGCGAGGCGATCGCGTATGGACCGGCAGCGCCGCAGACATCGCGCGCCAGCGACAAGCCAAATGAAGATTGTCTGTTCCTGAATGTTTGGACCCCGGGCCTGCGCGATGGACGGAAGCGGCCGGTGATGTTCTACATTCATGGCGGAGCTTATAACAACGGTTCGGGATCGAGCCCGCTCTACGATGGCGTGCGTTTGTGCCGGCGCGGCGACGTGGTGGTGATGTCAGTAAACCACCGCCTGAATGCCTTAGGTTATCTCTATCTGGCGCCTTTCGGAGGTCCCGAGTTTGCCGACTCCGGTAACGCCGGCCAGCTTGATCTGATTCTGGCCTTGCAATGGGTGCGCGACAACATCACGGAATTTGGTGGCGACCCAAACAAGATTATGGTCTTCGGGCAGTCCGGCGGCGGCGCCAAGATCGCGACCCTGATGGCCACGCCGCTGGCACAAAGACTTTTCCACCGCGCGGCCACCATGAGCGGACAACAAGTCACGGCTTCCGGCCCTTTGAACGCAACGCTGCGCACTCGCGCCGTGCTTGATGCACTCAAGCTGTCACCGGAGCGAATCAGCGAAATCCGCACTCTGCCGGTGGAACGATTGTTGGAAGCAATCAACACGCGTGATCCGGTTCTGCCGTTCGGTGGCATATCGTTCGCGCCGGTGCTCGATGAGCGATCGCTCCGGCGACATCCGTTTTATCCGGATGCGCCCGCACAGTCAGCGCATATTCCCATGATCATCGGCAACACGCACGACGAGACCCGGGCGTTTCTCAGCAACGACGAAAGCAATTTCAAACTGACCTGGGACCAACTCCCGGAGAAGCTGGCGCCGAACATGCGCGTCGACATCCAACCTGCGGTGGTGATTTCCGAATACCGGAGGCTGTATCCAAAATTTTCGCCGAGTGAAGTTTTCTTTGCAGCTACTACCGCGGGACGATCATGGCGCGGCGCAGTTATCGAAGCAGAAGAACGCGCCAAGTCGGGATCGCCGGCCTATGCCTATCAACTCGATTGGGCCACTCCGAAAGACGGCGGCAAGTTTGGCGCGCCACACGGGTCAGACATTCAGTTAGTTTTCGACAACATTAATAAGCCGGGTGCCAATGCGATCGGCCCACAGGCTCAGCCAATGGCCGACCAGATGAGTGAGACGTTCCTCGCCTTCGCGCGCAGCGGCAACCCCAACAACAAACTGATTCCGCGCTGGGAGCACTACACTCTGCCGCGGCGCCAGACGATGGTGTTTAATGTGCCGTCGCATCTTGAGGACGACCCGCGCGGAGCCGAGCGGCGGTTGTTTGCCAAGGTGCCTTACGTGCAACCGGGCACCTAGAAACTGAGGACTGAGCCACTGCACACAGCCTGCGGAGCAGGCGAAAGCGTAAAGCCTGGGGCGGAGCGAAGCGCAACCCCAGGATCGTGAATTGAAAAGTGCCAGAGCCCGCGAAGCGGGAGATAGCTGTATGCGGAGCGCTGTCGGCCGTTCCGCGGACTTTATCGTTGTTTGTAATCGTGACCTGGGCTTACGCTTCGCTCCACCCCAGGCTTTACGCTATCGCCTGCTCCGCAGGCTACTACCGATTTCGTGCAGGTTATGTTGCGTATTTCTTCCGTCCTAATAGCTACGCTTCTCGTCTTGGGCAGTTCAATGGCAGTGGTACAAAAGCGCTCGCGTCCGATGCGGCAGACAAAACAGAATTCCATGGTGACGCGCGACAGCGTCCGCTTGATCACGCTCGCACCGGGTCATTTCCACGCCTCGCTGGTGCAGAAGGTGATGTATCCGCAAGTTGCGCCAACCGTCTGGGTTTACGCTCCGCCTGGTGCGGAGCTGGACGAACATTTGAAGCGGATAGAGGCCTACAACACGCGAACGAATGATCCGACCCGCTGGCAACAGCAGCTTTACACCGGTGCTGATTTCTTTCAGAGGATGTTGGCGGAGAGACCAGGTAATGCAGTGGTAATCGCCGGCAATAACCGGGAGAAAATAGATTACATCGCCGGTAGTTTACAGGCTGGTCTCAATGTACTTGCCGACAAACCCATGTGTATCGACGCCGCCGGATTCGAAAAACTCAAGACTAGTTTCGAGGTGGCGGAACGGAAACACGTTCTGCTTTACGACATCATGACCGAGCGTTATGAAATCACGACGATTCTGCAGAAGGCGCTGGTGAACGATCGCGCGGTGTTTGGTCAACTGGTGAAAGGTAGCGTTGCTGAACCGGCGGTAACAAAAGAAAGCGTCCATCATTTCTTCAAATACGTCTCAGGAAAACCGTTGCGTCGACCAGCCTGGTTCTTTGATACGGCACAGCAAGGCGAAGGCATTGTTGATATCACGACGCACCTGGTGGACCTGATTCAGTGGGAGAGTTTTCCTGAACAAACAATCGCGCTTAGCGATATTAAGGTGCTGCAAGCCAGACGTTGGCCCACGATTGTGACTCGCGAACAGTTTGCACAGGTCACTGGACTGAAAGATTTTCCTGATTACCTGCGCGGGATGCTGAACGATGAGGGCGCTCTGCTCGATTACGCGAACGGTGAATTGAATTACACCTTGAAGGGCGTGCACGCCAGGGTCTCAGTGATTTGGAACTTTGAAGCCCCGGCAGGGACTGGCGACACCCACTTCTCAATCATGAGAGGAAGCAACGCGAATGTAATTATTCGTCAGGGCAAAGAAGAGGACTACCGGCCAGAACTCTACGTCGAGGCAGCGGGCGGCGCTGAACCTGAGCGCGTTGGGTGCAGCCTTGCGGAAGGCGGTTAGAAAGCTTTCAGCGACCTACGCCGGTTTGGATCTGAAAAGCGATGGCAGACGTTGGCAGATCCTGATTCCCGATCAGCATCGCACTGATCATGAGGCGCACTTCGGTCAGGTCATGGAAAAGTTTTTGACGTTTCTCGCCGAAGGAAAGCTGCCTCGCTGGGAAACGCCCAACACGATCGCGAAGTACTACACCACCATTCAGGCGTTGGAATTGGCGCAGCCAGCAGTGGTCAGTGACCAGTGACCAGTGGCCAGGGCCAGTGGTTTGCTAGTAGCGGCCGTCACCGGTGACCAATGAGCGAGAAACAGCGCATTGATTCTGTGATTAACCGTCATAGTCCCAAGTTACTCGACCTTTCGTTAACAGACTTGTCTTGACTGGCCACTGCCCACTGGCCACTGACCACTGACCTTATGAAGACCGCAATCCTTCTTCTGGTTCTTGGCATCTTCTGCTCCTGCTTTGCCTCGCCGGCCGAACCGGGATTGCTCTTCTATTTGTCCGGGGATCACGAATTCACTGCCGACTACGCAGCCGGCGGAGACCCGCAACCAAACTTCCTGCGCGACGTAAAAATAATTTCCGACGGTGCAAGAGGTCCTGGCTTCGAATGTGCCAACTCGCAATTGATGTCTTACTGGGCGCCGGGCAACATTTACGCCGAGCGCGGCACGCTGAGTTTCGCCTGGCGTTCGCGTTATCCCGTGGGCCCAACGGCGTTTCCGATCTTTCGCGTTGGCTATGCCGATCATTCCAGCTGGGACATGGTCTGGCTGCGGATTGACTATAACGGCCGCGGCGGCTTCGACGCGTTTGTCACTGATATCAATCTGGCGCGCATCAGGGTTTCCTATGTCATGCCTTCATTTCCAAAACCGAATGAATGGGTGAATCTCACACTGGCCTGGGATGAGACGCGCGGCATCCGCTTCTATGTGAACGGCGCCCTGGCTGCCCAACAAGATCAGCAAGCGGTGCTCTACGCAGGCCTGGATCAGTTTGGTCCACACTCGCGGACGATCGGTCCGATGCAAGTGCAAAGCGACTACAACTTTACTCGCGGCGGCGATATCGACGAACTTCGTATTTACGACCGAATGCTCTCGGATGCGAACGTTGCTTTGCTCGCACGAGGAAACGCTCCGGGAAAAATTCCAGCGCTGGCGCGCAATCTGTCTGAGCAGAAGTGGCAGAACGAGTGGTGGCTGCGTTATGGCTGGAATCGCAAGGGAGATGCGCCCGCGTACTTGAGTTCAGGCGAAACCTCTGTGCGCAAAGTTGAGATTCACGACGTTTACGATCTCAAGCGTTGGTGGTGGAAGGCGAATGACGGGATTCGCGAAACAACGTGGCCCGGCGTTTACAATCGCTCGCGTCTGCCGGGCCGGAACGACTACTTTCAACTGCCCGATTGGGATTGCTATTCCCTGTCGGGGAAATCTGTAACCTTCACCATGCCGGACGAGCCCTGGAACCAACTGGAGATTTCCGGATCTGCCTGGGGCAAACTTTATTTGGAGAGTGCGCCTTCACAGCCTCTGTTTGAGCGCCCCAGGGCTCAAGAGAAAACTTTTCATCGCTTACCGTCGGCGATCCGCGGCCAGAAGATTCGCTTCGAAAACGTCGAGCAGGAAGAACCGATCGGCGAGTTGTCGGCATATTACGTGTCGTCAGGCACCGAGCCGAAAGGTACCGCCAGCCTTAGCTACACGCTTGGCAATTCGCTGAAGTCGAATGACGAAAGTCTTGAGCCCGTAGAGAAATTTATCAAAGGTCGATACGCGGCTGATGAACGCGCGACAGAATTTGCGGTTGCCGATGCCAGGACGCCTGATTCGAGCTCGGCTGGCAAGAAAAGATCAAGCGGATCCCTGCCATTGGTTCATGTCCTGATACCCGCCAGAGGTTGGCAAAACCTCAGTGATGGTCTGGACGGGATCGCAATCGATTTGCCGCCGCTGCATGTTAAGCCGACACATGGAGAGTATTTTCCTTTGAATATCCAGGTTAAGGATCCGCTCTGGCTGCAGCGAAACCTGCTCGACTTCAGTTTTTCCGTTAAGCCTGACGAAGCGCGCACGCTCTGGCTCGACACGCGAGACCGCATCCTGCCGGTCGGCAAAGCTTTGTACTTGACTATCGCCGGCGCCAGCAATGATTTCGGATCGGCGTCTCTTGCGGGCGCGCGGGTTCGCTTGATCTTCAAAGCGCGAGCTGAAGCCGCAAAAGAACACGAGCTCGATCGCTTCACACAGGCGCGCGACAGTTACGCCATGCTTATCGAGGAGCACACCAATAATCCGCGACTCAATCTCTACAATCGATTCGCTGCCGATGTTACCGACCTCTTGCGCGTGAATCCGAATCACTGGCTGGCACAGACTTACTGGTACGACAGCAATCGCAGCCACGCGAGACCGAGTTTTGCCCAACCAGTCCCGCCCGAAGGTGTGCCGTTGTGGGCCTTTCGGCAGGTCGAACAACTAAAGAATCTCAAGCGGGTGGTCCTCTGGTACATAGATCGACGGCAAATCGATAACGGCGAGTTTGGAGGCGGCTTATCCGATGACGGCGACCTGACAAACTATTGGCCGGCGACAGCGCTAATGGGCGTCGAACCTGAAAAGATCAAACAATCGCTAATGAAGGAGTTGGATGCTTTCTATCGCGAAGGCATGTTCACGAACGGGTTGCCAACCATTCAGGCGGACGAACTACATAGTTACGAAGAGGGAATTCAGGTGCTGGGCCAATCGCTACTGCTTGATTATGGTGATCCGAAGCAATTGGAACGGGCAATGGAAACTTCCCGCGCGCTGTTGAAAGTTACCGGAGTCAACAGCGCCGGACACAGGCACTTCAGATCGTCCTATTACAGCGGTAACAAGATGGCCGAAGAAGAACCCTGGGGCTGGTCGAAGCCGAGCTCTATCCTGGCACTCCATCCGGCAATGATGCTGGTGGACTACAACGGCAATGCGCAGATGAAGAGAATTATCACCGAACTCGCCGATGGTTTTCTGGCTCATCGACAGAAAACGCCGGGTGGCCCGATCAGACAATCCATTGCCATTAGATTTTCAGACGACCAGGAAGCCCCGAATAATCGCGGCAATGTCAGTCCGGTTTTTTGGGCGGCCTGGAAATGGACTGGCGACCAGAAGTATCTGCAGCCCTTTCGCGACCAGGGAGCCCGGGCGCTGGAAAGCATACCCTCGAACGCGCTCGATCAATTGGACCTGCGAGCGACGTGGGGCAGCGAGATCGTCACCCTGACGAGAGTCGGCGCCGGCCGTCAACGCGTCGGCTTTGCTACGCCTAATACGCCGAATCCAAATAGCCAACGTCTTAACGTTCCACCGCCAAACAATTATGCGTTTAGTCATCTCGCGTGGCAGATGACCGGAAACAAACAGTTTCTTGAGACACTCTATGCGTCACAAATTGAGGCGTCAGCGATACGAGAGTATATGAACACAGAAGGCAGCATGTGGATCGATCGTATCGACGTGCCTTACGGCGAACTGCAACGCGCACGGCTGGGCGGAGTGGCCTTGACCAGGAATTCACTCTATCCCGGTCAGGCTGTCAGTTGGACATTTCAATCGCCGGCTAGCGAAGAAAGCGCAGCGATCCTGGTGCCTCACGCCACGCAGCAGTCATTGAAGGTCGTTGTCTACAATCTAAGTCGGACGACCGTAAAATCAAACATGTCAGTCTGGGACGTTGACCCGGGTCAGTGGGAAATGGTGCAGGGCGTCGATGCCAATGGCGATGATGTGATTGACGGCGCCGGCATGACTACTATGATGGAACTCGAACGCAGCGGCGCGATCGAAGTCACTTTTCCACCAGGCGCAACCACCGTGCTCAACCTCAGATTGGTAGCACGAGGAATCCCATACTGGGAGCGCCCGGACCTCGGGATCTCAAAAGACGATGTTCATCTGCGCGACAAAAAATTGTCGGTGACAATACACAGTCTTGGCGGGGTGAGTTCTTTGCCGACAACACTGGTGCTCGTGGATCAGAGCGGGAAGGTGCTCTTATCAGCGCCTGTGCCACAGCTTGAAGCGCCCGCTGATCTTCTGCCGCGGACAACGACGATTACGGTCGTCGTGCCGGCGGGACTACGGATCGACGGCTGTAGCATCGTGATCGATCCCGATGCGAAGATGAAGGAGATTACGCGACTCAACAATCGAGTGGCGTTGTGATGTAGTCCGCAGAGCAGACGACTGATAGAAGCTCAGCAGCCAACCACTGTATGTGCGCTCCACGGAGCTCAGCCGTGATGGTAGATGAATACGTCTCGAACCTCAGCATGTTCGGACTCCGCTGGAGCGATAGTCAGTCTTTTCGCCCAGCAGGATCTAGCTACTCATTCGGTCCGCTTCTGCGGACTGAGCAACTCGCCAAATAAAGTTTCATCCGTTGCGCAGTATGAAATTGTTCACTCACGTTCCATGTGCCGGAGTAATTGGCGTTGTCGTTGTGCTTTCGTTTACTTCTGCTTACGCACAGGGCACCAGAGCGCGACTTGATCCAGTGCAACAAGAGCTGCAGCGGCGCTTCGAATCGGAGGCTATCGCGAAGGCTTTGGCGCCGACTCCAAGCCGCCGCGCTGAGCATGAGCGACGAATGGTGCTGTTGCAAATAAGGATCGATTTTCTGCGCATACAAATTGTTAACGACGACCTGCAGTCCGAGTCACGGGCTGTCCAGCCTGATCTGAAGGCGATAGCAAAATCTGCTTCCGAGATCGCGAAAAGCGCTGAGCGACTCAAGGCCAACCTGGCTTTGCCGGGAATCAAAGAACGCCAGAGCTTTCCTGATTTAAGAGTTGAGATGGCAGTTGAACAACTACGGGAGGCCCTCTCGGTGTTGAGCAAATCGATTGCTGCGTTCGTTGAGAACCCTGTCTTTGAGCACGTAGAAGTAATCGACGCAACGCTGTCGTCACAGGCACAGCGGGACCTGATGAAGATCATTGAAGTTAGTAAACAGGTAAAAAGAGGAAGCGAGAAGTTGAAACGTGCGCGGAACGACTAACGTCCCCCGAAAGCTCATGAACGAGGCACGCACGCACTTTAGAGTTCAAACCCTAGTTTGTGTCTTCGAGCGGCAACGAATCCCGCAGCCTAAAGGCTGAACTCTAGAACTGCTTGCCTGAAACTGCATCAGTACCCATGACGAACAACACGCCCAGAATTGTTCTCGGTTTGGTTATCTTAGGGTTTTCGTTTGCCTTACCCACTGGGCCAACGATGTCCCTGGCCGCAAGCGACTCGCGCGTGGTCCCATCGTTTCCAGGGGCTGAAGGATTCGGCTCGACGACTCCCGGCGGCAGGGGAGGCAGAGTAATCTTTGTTACGAATCTCGACGATGCGGGGCCGGGCAGTTTTCGCGCGGCTTGCGACGCCGAAGGCCCGCGCATTGTCATCTTCCGCGTCTCCGGCCTGATCACGCTCGCGAGTCCTATTGTTATAAAGCAGCCCTACATCACTATCGCGGGCCAGACTGCACCGGGAGACGGCATTTGCCTTCGCAACTATACCTTCGTGATCGCTACACACGATGTGATTGTGCGTTACCTGCGCAGCCGTTTGGGCGATTTGAGCCGGCAGGAAGCGGACAGCATCACCCTGGCGGCGGGAGCTGAGAATGTGATTGTCGATCACTGCTCGGCCACCTGGTCTGTAGACGAAGCGCTCTCGCTGGCCGGCAATGTTTCGAATGTGACGGTTCAATGGTGTCTGATCGCCGAAGGCCTAAACCACAGCAAGCACACGAAAGGACCTCACGGCTACGGCTCGCTCTCACGGGCAAACGGAGCGGTTACCTGGCATCACAATCTCTGGGCCCACAACAACGCGCGCAACCCGCGCCTCGGTGACAACTATGGCCGCCCGCCCTATCCCACCTTCGATGTTCGTAACAATGTGATTTACAACTACGGTGAAATTGCTTCCGGGTTAACTCAGGGAATTCTGAAGATAAACTATGTCGCGAACTATATTCGGCCCGGCCCCGACAGCAAGGCATCGACGCCGATTCATATCGGCGGACCCTCCGATTTGAGCTTCTACATTCGCGATAACGTCTTCGAAGGAAACACGGCTGCAACTGCTGACAATTCGCAGTTTTTTGAACCAGTCGTGATCAATGGGAAGAGACAAGTGCAAACTGTGTCGGAACCATTCAACTCTCAGCCGGTTACCACTATTAGTGCTCAAAGTGCTTATGAAGCGGTCCTCAGAAATGTCGGCGCCTCGCTGCCACGACGGGATTCGGTCGACTCACGAATCGTAGCTGAGGTGCGCCGCCGAAAAGGTTCAATCATCGATTCACAAGCGCAAGTAGGAGGATGGCCGGAGCTAAAATCTAAAGTGGCGCCGGTTGACAGCGATGACGACGGCATGCCGGACTCATGGGAGCATCGCCATGGTTTGAATCCGCATGACGCCCGAGATGGCGCAAAGGATAAGGATTCAGATGGCTACACTAACGTCGAGGAGTATTTGAACCGCGCTGATGTAAACACAAAGTCAGTATGAAGAACGTTCGCACGTCGTAAACACAAATTATCAGAAGCGACAGCGGCTCTGCCGCCGCACAGTGCGGTAAGGCTCTGCCTTACCGCATACGTTTCCCCTAAATGAGGCTACGCCTCCAATTGTCTGGGGCGTAGCCTCGGAGGAAGTAAATTGAGTGCGACGTAGGAAAGGCCCAGCCTTTCCGCACTGTGCGGTGGCAAAGCCGCATCGCTACACATCAGCACGAGAGAAATACAACACCGATGAAGCCCATGCGAAAACGATCAACCATAAGGCCGATCCGATATCTAGTTGTTTTAGGCTTTATTACATTTGCCCTCTGCGCGGGTCGGGCGAATGCCGCCGACGCCACGGTCGCGCCGAATGGTGACGGTCAGTTCAAGTCGGTCCAGGACGCAATCAACGCCGCGCCGCAAACTACCAGCCGTACAAAACCGTGGGTGATACATATCAAGCCGGGCATTTACAAGGAACTGATTTATGTACAGCGCGAGAAGCGCTTCATCAGCCTGGTGGGCGACGATGCTGAGAAGACGATCCTGACCTACAACCTGAATGCGAACATGCTGGGACCTGACGGCAAAGCCATCGGCACCTTTCGCACTCCCTCAACCACCATCGACGCTGACGACTTTACGGCCGAGAACCTGACCTTTGAAAACTCCGCGGGCCCGGTAGGCCAGGCGCTTGCCATTCGCATCGAGGGCGACCGTGTGGCATTTCGCAATTGCCGGTTCCTTGGTTGGCAGGACACGATCCTTGCCAATCGCGGCCGTCACTATTTCCTGGACTGTTACATTGCCGGTCACGTGGATTTCATTTTTGGCGGTGCGACCGCGTTCTTCGAACGGTGTCACATCCATTGCTTGCGCAACGGCTACATCACCGCGGCCTCAACCCCTATCGAACAGCCTTTCGGTTTTGTTTTTTCGCACTGCAAGATCACGGGCGAGACCGATGAAGTAAGAACGTACCTCGGCCGTCCTTGGCGCGATTTCGCCAGCGTCATTTTCCTGAACACCGAAATGTCCGGCGTGGTGCGGCCCGTTGGCTGGCAGAACTGGGACAAGCCGGCACGAGAAAAGAGTGCGCGCTACGCTGAGTACCAGAGCATTGGTCCCGGGGCCCAGAAAGAGACTCGCGTGTTGTGGTCAAGACAATTGTCAGCAAAGGAAGCGCGAGACATCACTTTGCAAAAGGTTCTGCGGGGAACCGACGGGTGGAATCCGCTGAAGCCACTGACCGGCAGCAAGGCATCCAAGGCTCCGACCACCAGCGACACCACTCTGGGGAAGAGAAACAAAAGTTTACGTGATGACTGCACCGCCAAAATCGGAATCAGGAAAGATCTCGAGTACAGCCACGCAGGCGGTGAGAGTTTGCGCTTAGATGCTTGCGTGCCTGACGGTAAGGGTCCCTTTCCAGCGGTTATCATGGTGCACGGAGGAGGCTGGACCAGCGGTGACAAGACACAGGGTGTTAGTCCTCTCTTTGGGCCCGTGTCGAAGGCTGGTTTGGCCTGGTTTTCCATTAATTACCGGCTGGCACCTAAGTATCATTATCCAGCCTCGGTTCAAGATGTTCAGACGGCAGTTCTTTGGGTGAAGCAACATGCTGCGGAGTTTTATATCGATCCGCAGCGCGTGGCCTTGTTGGGCGAGTCGGCAGGCGGGCAACTGGTGGTTTTGGCTGTGGTGCGTGCCACGGAGGATACACGCGTCGCGGCGGCGATTCCGTTTTATGCGCCGATGAATCTGGAAACTGACACCGAGCGACGCGGCGGCCTCAGTTTGTCGTTAAGAGATCTTTTCGGCCGCTCTGCTGTTGATGACGCGGTGACTCAGCTAATGCGCGAAGCTTCGCCGATTAATCATGTCCATCCGGGCTTGCCACCGTTCCTGCTCGTCCACGGCACGGCCGACATGAGTGTGCCTTACAGTCAATCGCTCGAGTTTCGGGCCAGACTTAAAGCCGCTGGCGTATCGTGTGATCTGATAACGATCGCTGATGGTGTCCATGGTATGGCGCGGTGGGAAGCCAACGATCCGGCATACAAAGACAAAGTAGTGAAGTGGATCTCAGAAAAACTGAATGCGAGGGGCTTCGCAAAGTAACAAGGTGAGGACGTCGACGCGTAGCGTCGAGATGATTTGAGCGCGGTCTTTTGGGGCCCGGTCCCGTCACCAATGGTTGGACAAAATCAGAACTGGGAGCGATAGCGACCAGCCAAAGAATTCACCTTCAAAAGGTTAGGGTTGAAACGGCTAAGGCTGCAGTTCTTCGAGAGTTGAGCTTTGGGCTGGTCGCTACGCTCCCAGTTCTGATTTTCGGTGGGCCACTTTGAATTTTGTCTGGTCAATATCGCTTTGAAGACGTCCATCATGCGCTTATGCATCTACGGCGGTTTCAATCTGGACCGAGATTCACATTGATGAGTCAAGTATATTGTCACCCTTGAAAGGCCGGGCTAAAGTCACGGGACGCTATGCGTCGCCCTTCGCTACCAGGCGCAATGGCGGCCCGAAGGTATCGATTGAGCGATGTTAAGGAAGCGTTCTTCATAGCTCGGGGCGTACAAATCGACGCTCCTCTTAATCCTGCTAAAAAGCAGGCAGCGGAAGGCGTCTTCAGCAAACCGGTCGCGCAGGTAGAGCATGGCGTTGGTTTCGCCCCAGTATTCACGATCTTCCCAGATCTCAACCGGTGTGCCGCCCATCTTTTCGTGCCAGTTCGATCAAGCGCGGGTCGTTCAAGTCGCGACCATTGCTCAAAAAGATCTGATTGTATTGAGGCATTAATTCGCTCTGAAGTTGATAGAGCGCTGAGTCACCGGCGGCAGTGCGGTTTACGTGACCAAACTCGTGGGCCATCTTTGTCGCCGCCAGAGTTTGACCATCGATCTTGCGAGTTGTGTCCGTAGGCAGCAACGAATTCATCACCGGGAAGTAGACGGGATTTGGAAAACCTGCATCAAGGCGGTATCCAAGCGTAATGGTCGCCGCCACTAAACGTCCGGCATCGTTCCAACGGTAGTTGCTGGTGGTTCCGCCTTCAGGGTTGTCACGAGACACAACTATCGTCAAGGTAAAGTTGGGATTGTTTTGATAGACAGCCCATTGCTGGCGAGCCGTTTCGGTGGCCAGGAATTCTTTCTTCCATTGCTGGTAACGGGCCAGGTATTTTTCGGGAATGTCTTCGCGAATTCCGCCTTGATCCTTTGCCGGCAATCTGCCGATAGAGTTGTCGATGGCAGACGTTTTGCCGTGATACTGGGCAATCAAAGCAGAACATGCTTCGGGCATCAGCCTCGCGCGTGCCAATTCGGGCTGACGCTCCCTATTAACTGGTGAAGCCGTCCGGCCTGCTGGAGTTAATAGAAACGAGAGCGAGGCGAGCAGGACGAAACTGAAAGCAAGACGTGGCGATTTCAATAGGCGCATTTGGCAACCCTCTAATGCTGACGGTGCAATTGTCTCTCAAAGAAAAGGGGGGCCTGCTAAAAGGGATGAAATTTTCTAAACCATCCCTGATGATAAGTCAACAAATTGTTGGGCGGAATGCAGACTTAACTACGCAATTGAAACTCGCCAATGGTGGGACAAAATCAGAACTGGGAGCGATAGCGACCAGCCAAGTTACCCATTTCAAGAAATTGTGAAACAACGTAGGCGGTGTTCTTCGTCAATTCCGCTTTTAACTGGTCGCTGCGCTCCCAGTTCTGATTTTGCGAGGTCCACGTGGAAATTTTGTAGCCGCAGTCCGAACTACGGGTTGCTGAAAGGAACAAACAAGATGCGCCAACTGCTTAAGGGTTTCCTCGTCCTGTTTTTGGCCTGTCTGGTTGTAGGGCTTCCCGAAGCTTACATGAGTCAGGCTCAGGCAGCGCGGCCGGTGGTGGCCCAACGTAACGCTATAGTTGGCTGGCAAACCGTTGCCGGCGATTCTCGCGCGCATCAAGGTCCCGAGATTTCCCAAACGAGATTTCAAGATAACTGACTACGGCGCGCGTTCCGGCGACGCAGATAACACTGACGCGGTTCGCAAAGCGATCGACGCCTGCCACGCTTCCGGCGGCGGACGCGTGGTGGTGCCGCCCGGCGTTTTTCAAACCGGCGCCATCCATCTCAAGAGCAACGTCAATCTTCACTTATCTGAAGGCTCCACGCTGAAATTCAGCGCTGATCCAGCGAAGTATCTGCCGGTTGTTTACACGCGTTTCGAGGGAACCGAATGTTTGAACTACTCGCCGCTGATTTACGCCTTTGAGCAGCAAAACATCGCGGTCACCGGCAGTGGCGTACTCGACGGCTCGGCGTCAAACGATAACTGGTGGAAGTGGGCGCGCCGAACATCTGGCGGCGGCGACCCGCCCGCACGTACCGACATCATGAAGCTGCGCGAGATGGGCGACCGCGGTGTGCCTGTAAAGGAACGCGTGTTTGGCGACGGCCATTACCTGCGAAATAGTTTCATTCAACCCTACCGTAGTAAGAACATTCTGATCGAGGGCGTGCGGATTATTAACTCGCCGATGTGGGAAATCCATCCGGTGCTTTCCAGTAACGTCACCGTGCGCGGCGTAACGGTAGTCAGTCACGGTCCCAACAACGATGGTTGCGATCCAGAGTCGAGCCGCGATGTGCTGATTGAGAATTGCGTCTTCGATACCGGCGATGACTGCATCGCCATCAAGAGCGGCCGGGACGCTGACGGACGACGGGTACACGTTCCGTCGGAAAACATAATCGTGCGCGGCTGCACCATGAAAGATGGACATGGCGGGGTGGTTATCGGAAGTGAAATTTCGGGAGACTGTCGTAATGTCTTCGTCGAAGACTGCCGCATGGATAGCCCCAATCTCGATCGAGCGCTGCGCTTCAAGTCGAACGCCCGGCGTGGTGGCGTGATCGAAAATGTTTTCATGCGCGACGTCTTCATCGGACGCGTCTCGGAGGCCGTGCTTACTGTTGATTTTCTGTATGACACCGGCGCTACCGGATCCTATAAACCGGTGCTGCGTAATGTATCGCTCGAGCGCGTGCACAGCATCTCCAGCCCGAGAGTGATGTGGGTAGTAGGTTTCCCGGGCGTCACGATCGACGACGTGCGTTTCAGAGATTGTATCTTCCGCGGCGTTGAGTCTGCTGAGGTGATGAATCACGCCGGCTCAGTTTCGTTTAGGAATGTGATGATCGAACCGGCACATAAGGGCCGCAGTAATAACTCACCGCAGTCAGCGCCTTAGCAAATTTCTGAAAAGAAACTTGGAACGTGCGACAAGTTCAAGCAGTTCAGAGTTCAACCTTCAGGTTGCTGTTTTGCGTTGCAGCAAGCTGAAGCTTGAACTCTAAACTGTTTGACCCTCCGCGCAGGTTTTCAAAACGACGCTATGGTTTCACCGGTGCCGGTTCCTTTGGTGCGGCCGGTTTAGGGGCTGGAAGGGGTAAGGCATATATCTTTATCAGGATCATGGAAAAATCTTTTCCGGTGCGCTGGTGCGGGGTGCCGCGCGGCACCACGATGAGATCGCCTTTGCTGATTTGAAATGTCTGACCGCCGTTGATGCGCGGACTACGCCACTCGCCAGGTTCGATCTCGTTGGGCGCGTCCAGTCTGCCGCCAAGCGTGAGCGTGGCAGTCCCCTCCAAAACATAGTAAACATCATCGGATGCGTCATGTAGCTCGGCAGCGGCGGTGGGCCTGCTTTTGTCATGTTGAATGGCTACACGGGTTTGCATCCCCTCGCCGCCGATCAAATCCTCGGCCTTGTTCTCGGTTTGTAATTTTCGCTCCAGATCGGAAAGTGACTGTGCCGGCATAACTACGAAGGGACGCGTCGGACTACTGGGCGCATGTTGGGCCGCGGTTTGGGCCTGGCCAAACGAACAAGTCGCTAAAATAAAAATGAGGCAGGCCATCGCCGGCACGTATCTCATGCTCAAAACTGTTTGCTTCATGTTCTTCTCGTTTCTTCCCAAATACATTTTCAAAATCTCTCTGCACCCTAGGTGTTCTGTGCTCAATGGTCAGGGTTTGCGGAGTAAAAATTCACCACAGAGGCACAGTAAAACACCGAGGATGCACGAGAGGAACTGAAATCAGGTCACTACCGTCATCTCCTTCTCGCCGCGGACTGCTGCAGCAACCACCGCGAAAGATCTTGCGCGGCTTTATAGTTCTCGAATTCCGCCGGTAGTTTCCGGCCATCGACATACTCGTTGTATAGCCACGGATCCCCCACCGCGAACACGGTGCCGCGCCCGAATTTCGCGGTAGCCATAATCACATCGCCTTTATGTTGCATAAGCGGCCGGGCCGGCGGCGTGAGCGTGAGAGTGGAAATCTCTTTCAGGTAAAGCTGTTTTGGGTTTTTGAAAACCGGGTTTCCCTCGTTCACCATCACGCTGCCCATCGCGAAATTCGTTCCCTCGACGCGGTTCTTGCTGTCCTGGTTGAACTTTATGCCAAACTGCTTCGCCAACTGATTGAAGTGCTCGAATTCGGCATTCCCAGCATCGTTACCCATCAGCACGAGAACCCCGCCACCTTTCACCCATTGCGTGATCGCCTTAACATGGCTCGACTCGATAAAGTTTGGCGTCTCGGTTTCCGACTTCGTGTCCGGGTCAACGATGATGTAGATGTCGGAATTCCTCAGATTGTCGAGCGTTGGGCCAGTCGTTAATGATTGAGTTCTGGCCCCGAGGTTCCTGAATAAATTTCCCCAGAAAAAGAAGCCGCTGTTTGGCATTTCATCCCACTTGTAGTGCCAGGGAGCCATTTGACCAGATGCGTCTTTCTTGACTTCGTTATTGAAGAAATAATCGAGGGTCACGGTCTTGCCACGGGTCATGCGCAGGTCGGCAATCTCCATTTCGTTACTGGCCATCAGAAAGGCGCCGATGCCCTTCGGATCATTAGTCACCACTTTCTCGCTCAGATAATATTCATAGCTGCCGTCGCGATATGGATTGCCGCCTAAGCCGCCGACACTGACCGTGCCCGCGAGATTCATCTGTCCACCCGGATCGGTTTTGATGAACCTTTTGACAACCCCCACATAACCTTTTTGCGCCACCCCAAGATTCGCAACCGGCAGATAACCTTTGCGAACGCCTTTTGCCAGAGCGTAGGTGAACATGCAGGAGACTGATGCTTCGAGATAGTTTCCCTTCGCACTACCCTTATCCAGCACTTCATACCAAAGACCGGATTTCGGTTCCTGATATCTTGCGACCGCAATTGCCAGTCGGTTGAGGATCGCAATCAGCTCGTTACGCTTGGGATGGTCTTGCGGGAAGTAGTCCAGAGTGTCGACCAACGCCATGGCGTACCAACCCATAGCGCGTCCCCAAAAATGAGGTGAACGTCCAGTGGTCGGATCAGACCAGCGCTGCTTTCGCGATTCATCCCAGGCATGATAGAGCAGTCCGGTCTTCACATCTCTTGAATGCAGTTCCATGAGTACAAACTGCTTCGCAATGTCGTCGAAGGCGTCGTCGTCATGAAACATTGCCGCGTATTCGGCATAGAACGGCTCACCCATGTAGAGGCCGTCCAACCACATCTGATATGGGTAGATCTTCTTATGCCAGAAGCCCCCTTCGGACGTGCGCGGATGGGTCTTCAACTGTTCGCGCAGCAGCGCCGCTGCCTTCCGATATTTTTCCTGACTGGTGACGTTGTAAAGCAGGAGCAGGATGCGGCCGTTATTAATGTGGTCAATGTTGTACTCGTCGATCTCGTACGTGCGAATCGTTCCATCGTCTTTAACAAAGCGGTCGATGCTCTGTTGAATAAATCGGAAATACTTGCCGTCACCCGTGTTCAGCCAAAGACCTTCCAATCCCTTGAGCACGACGCCCTGATCGTAACTCCACTTCTCATTTCTGCCCGGTTGAAGTTCCCACGAATCCTTCCAGCGCGTCATGACGGTGTTGGCGATCTCCTCGGAGAACCGTGACTGGTGTCCTTGAGTTGACGACCCGCTGGCAAGTAGCAGGAGCAGCGGAGCGGCAACTGAAAACGAAAGCAGTGTTCGCGCAACACGGCGGCCGACTGTTTTTGAAGAACCACCGCTTACAAGTGACAGAAGCATTGAATGGTCATACCTTTCGATTAATCTTGATAGGCAAACAGATTTAAAGAAGGACTCAAAAACTCTTGAGACTGCGCCTTAGGGCCTAATACCGCCATCCAGAGCGAAACTCTTTGTTCGAGTGGTTGACCTTTGTGGTAAACTGAGTTTCCACGAAGGCATGAATGGTATGACCGATTCCAACGGCAAGAAGTTCAAAACAATCGACCCTGCACGTACCGGCACCACCGCCGAAGAGGTCATCTCCCAGCTTCGAGAAATGATCCATCGGGGAGAGTTGCGCCCGGGGGATCGGCTGCCGCCGGAGCGCGACCTGGCCAAAATCCTGGGGGTCAGCCGTCCTACACTTCGCGGCGGAATTCGCTCGCTGGCTGCGGTGGGCGTGCTGGAGTCGCGACAGGGAGCCGGAACTTTCGTAGTTAAGTCGGACGGTCCGCCGGCGCTCGACAGCAGCCCGCTACGATTGATGGCTTCGTTGCATGGGTTTACGTCTACCGAAATGTTTGAAGCAAGGCGATCGCTCGAGATGGCGGTTGCCGGGCTCGCCGCCGAGCGTGCTACCAGCGAGCATATGGCTTTGTTGTCGGAAGAGATTGCGGGCATGTACGCTTCCCTTGATGATCCCGAGCAGTTTCTGGTCCACGATATGCGCTTTCACCAGGCAGTCGCTTCGGCCTCGCGCAATCGCATTCTCACCTCGCTGATGAATATGGTTGCGACAATTCTTTTTGACGTGCGAAGAAAAACAGTTAAGCGCGCCAAAGACCTGAAAGAATCAGCCGAGATGCATCGCCACATTTACCGGGCCATCCGCGAGCGTGATTCCGAAGCTGCTCGCAACGCGATGCGCGACCATCTGATGCTGGCGCAAAAAGCACAGGAAGCTGAAGAAGCTGATGGCCCGGATCCACTTACCTCAACTGATAATGCTGGACCCTCAACTTAACTCGCAAAAACGCTGAGTTAGCAGGTTACGATAACGAGTTTCGAGCTTCCTTGACTGCCGCAAGGTACGCACTCGCTGCCTGCGTGACCTTTTCCGTCTCTCCAGAACGAATTGCCTTCACATCGACAAGGTCGGCGCCCACGCCCAGCGCGAACGCGCCGGCGGCGATGAAGCCTGCCGCGGTTGCCAGTGAAACGCCGCCGGTTGGAATCATCTCAATCTGCGGCAACGGTGCTTTAAGCGATTTCAGATAGCTTGCACCGCCTACTGCACTGGCAGGAAAAATTTTCACCGCATCCGCCCCCGCGTTCCAGGCCCTTACAACTTCCGTTGGTGTCAGCGCGCCAGGGAAGACAGCCACGTCGTTTGCACGACAGAAGGCAATCGTATCTTCGTTGAGCGCGGGGCTTACTATGAATTGCGCCCCCGCTTGAATGCATCTGTCGGCGGTCTCAGAATCGAGCACAGTGCCGGCGCCGATCAACGCATCGTTGCCGTACTCCTGGGCCAAAGCACGAATTACGTCGATTGCGCCCGGAACAGTCATGGTCACTTCGAGCACATCGAGGCCGCCCGTCTTCAGCGCCGCAACTGCGCGCATGGCCAGGTCTGACGACTCGGCCCGCACGACCGGTATCAAGCCGATGTCATGGATGCGTTTTAGAACGGCGACCTTGTTCATATAGACCCTTTTGGAGTGCGGTGACCTGTCACCGCTTTGGTCTCGGCGGCTTGACGCCGAGAGTCCAAAGTTGATTCCTGCTAATCGTGGTCGCGCCAGGCCGCGACCGACCAAAGCGGTGACAGGTCACCGCACTCCAAAAGGGTCGGCATTATGCTCCCGCTTGTTTCGGGCTTGGTCTATTAATTCTTACCTTGCCACGCGCGCGTTGCCGCCCTTCATTACGCGCTCAACTTCCGACAACGTGGCCATCGTCGTATCTCCAGGTGTGGTCATAGCCAACGCGCCGTGCGCGGCCCCGCATTCAACTGCCCATTGCGGGCCCTTGTTCATCAGAAATCCGTAAATCAATCCGGAGGCGAAGCTATCGCCGCCACCGATGCGATCGTAGATCTCCAAATTCTCGCGAGTTGGCGCCTGGTAGAGTTTGCGGTCAACGTAACAGACTGCGCCCCAGTCGTTCAGAGTCGCGGTGGTTGCGTTTCGCAGTGTCGTGGCAACTATTTTAAGGTTGCTAAACTCGGCAACAGCCCGCTCGATCATGCTGCGAAAGTTGGTTGCATTAAGCTTTGAGAAGTTTTCGTCTAAGCCGGCGACTTCGAAACCGAGGCACGCCGTGAAGTCCTCCTCATTGCCAATCATTACGTCCACGAGTGTTGCGAGTTCGCGATTAACTTCACGCGCGCGAGCCTTGCCACCTATGGATTGCCACAGACTGTCGCGATAATTCAGATCGAAAGAAATGATCGTGCCGTGACGTCGGGCTGCCTCCATTGCTTCTCTGGCGACGTCCTGAGTGGTTTCGGATAATGCGCAAAAAATGCCGCCGGTGTGAAACCAGCGGGCGCCTTGCTCTCCGAAAATCTTTTCCCAGTCAAGGTCACCCGGACGAAGTTGTGAGACTGCCGTATGACCCCGATCAGAACAACCTAGTGCAGCGCGCACGCCGAATCCGCGTTCCGTGAAGTTCAAACCATTGCGTACCTCGCGACCGACACCATCGAACTTCACCCAGCGAATATGCGACTGGTCCACGCCTCCCTGGTAGATCAGGTCCTGCACTAAACAGCCCACGGGGTTATCTGCCAGCGCCGTAACCACAGCAGTGTCGAGCCCGAAGCAGCGTTTCAACCCCCGCGCGACGTTATACTCACCGCCGCCTTCCCAGACGCGAAATTCGCGTGTGGTGTGAATTCGATCGTCGCCGGGATCCAGCCTCAGCATTACTTCACCGAGTGCCACACAGTCCCAGCGACAATCTTTCTTTGGTTTAATCTTCATTGGTACGGTCATCTGAAATTCAGCCGGGCGAAGTCTAAACATGGGCCTCAACGGTTTCAACATTGGCCGGTTCGAGACGCGGAGCCAGCAGGTGAATGATTCCGAGCGCGACCAGATAAGTGCTTCCGGCAATAATAAAAATCGGCAGGTAAGAGCCTGTATAGAACAGTATCAAACCGACGGTCGTCTGTATGAGCATTCCGCCAATCGAACCGGCCATCCCGCCTATGCCCACCACCGAACCAACCGCCCTGCGCGGGAACATGTCGGAAGCCATCGTAAACATATTTGCGCTCCAACCTTGATGCGCTGACGCCGCCAGCGAAACGAAAGCAACGGCAACCCACATGCTGGAAGCGTTCGCGGCGAAAATAATCGGGATGACCGCTACCGCGCAAACGAGCATCGCGGCTTTGCGAGATTTATTAACGCTCCAACCACGTTTTATGAGCGACGACGAAAGCCAACCGCCCCCAATCGAGCCGAAGTCTGCCGCCACGTAGATCACAACCAGAGGCAAACCGATCTGCGTAATGTTTAGACCGTAGTTGGTATTCAGAAACTTTGGCAACCAAAAAAGGTAAACCCACCAGATCGGATCTGTCATGAACTTGCCGACCGCAAACGCCCACGTCTGGCGATGGGGAATCAGACGCGACCATTTTATCTTCGTAGTGGGCTCTGCAGGATCTGACTGAATGTGTGCTAATTCGGCACTTGATAACTTGGGATGCTCCTCGGGTCGCCGGTACATTGCCAGCCAGAAGCCGAGCCAAACAAAGCCCAGTAACCCGGTGAGGATAAAAGCCCATTGCCATCCGTATCTGACGGCAATGAACGGCACGGCCAGCGGACCAACAATGGCGCCGACGTTTGAACCACTATTGAAAATCCCAGTAGCCAGCGCTCGTTCTTTTTTCGGGAACCACTCTGCCACCGTCTTTATCGCAGCGGGAAAGTTGCCTGCTTCTCCCAGGCCCAGTGCGAAGCGCGCTACGCCAAAGCCAAGGATGGAACGCGCCAAAGCGTGAGCCATCGCGGCCACCGACCAGAAGCCCACCGCAAATGAAAAACCCTTCCGAGTCCCAAACCTGTCCATCAAGCCGCCCACTACTAACAGTCCAACAGCATAGGCGGCCTGGAATGCCGTCTGGATGAAGCCGTACTGAGCATCGTTCCAACCGATGGTCTGCTTGAATGTTTCATCAGTTGCAAGTATGCCCAGCACCTGGCGATCGATGTAGTTGATGGTGGTGGCGAAAAAAAGAAGCGCGCAAATTGCCCAGCGATAACGGCCGATGACCGCGCCGATGTTGCTGATAGGGATCGCGGGTGGAACGCCGGCTGGCGGCGGCAGGACTTGTGTAGTTGGTTCCAGCGAAGCCTTACTCGCATCAGGCATTTCGTTACCTCATTGTGGCACCGTTCGCTAAAGCAAAAGTATGTCGGGTGAAAGATATTCCTGTCCGTGAACCCGAACAGCTACCTGCGGCCAATCGGCTGTACTAGTCAGAACCTCGACACCATCGGGAAAGGCAATGCAAGTCTCCTCAACTTTTGTCCCGGTCACTGAAGGGTTCCAGGCAAATGCCTGGTTTGCTTGAACACGTTCTGTGCACGCTGGATGTGCGACCCAGTCACGAGTTCGATAGCCTGCTGCGCCACCCTGGTGATGCAATCGCTCCTCGTTTTTAAAACCTGCTTCAGCGTAGGTTCGAGCAGCTAGTCGATACAGGTCGGCGCCGCTGGCGTTTGGCTGTGTTGCGGCCAGCAATTGAGCGTTGACCTCTGCCGCGGCCAGCATGCGGCGGCGCAGCTCATCGGGAATGGCGGCGCTCGAGACGATGCGAGTAAGGGAAGCGATCAGCCCACCACGTTGGGCGCAGACTACGATCATTATTATTTTTTTCCACCGATGGTCGGTCGGAACCGGATGACGGTATTGCTGTATTCGATCATCGGCGGCGACAAGGTTTACCACGGCTCGAATGTCATGCGCTGCAAGAGCATCTGCGGTGCGTCGTGCTACCTGACGTTCCGTTTCTCCCGGCGTGAGATTTCGCGCCAGGTTTCCGATCGCTTCTGCCGCATCGCTTGCTAGCGACGCGGAATCTTTCAACCTCGGAACTAATAAGTCGGTAACGGCAGCGCGCGACAGCAGCTTCGGTTGTCACACTGCCTGGCCCAGGGCCAATGTCGGAAGCAAGCCCCTTGTCCTTGCCGAGTAACCTCATGGCCAGCGCCGGCAGAAAATCCGGAGAAGCCTTTTCCTCTTCCCAGGGGAATTCAACTGGCTCAAACTCTTCGGCTGCAAGTTCTTCACTCAGCAGCCGTGGCATCTCAATTCGGTTGGCGAGCACGAAACGTTTTCCGTCGCTCCTGACCAGCAGCGCGCCATTCCCAGCTTCACGGCTTAAGTCCACACCGTTCGTGCCCCCGGCAGTCAACCATGAAAAATTCGGTTGTGAACTAATCAGGACTCCGCCGAGTCTATTCGCGGCGAGCATATCTATAAGTCTGGCCGTCTTCGCGCTTATCTCTTCGCTCTTGTTCACTGGGAAATCACGGGTAACGCCACTGACCTACTGATTTACTCCGCTCGCCAAAAAGCCGCCATCCACTGTAAGAATCTCGCCGGTCACGAAGCTGGCCGCGTCGGACGCGAGAAAAACCGCAGCTCCTGCGAGCTCCTCCACTTTGCCGAACCGCTTCATTGGTGTGCGCAAAAGAAACTCGCCGCCGCGTTCCGACTCGTCCAACAACTTTTGATTGAGGGCGGTGCGGAAGACACCCGGCGCGATGGCGTTAACACAAACTCCGTACGACGCCCATTCCACTGCCAACGACTTGGTCAGTGATGCGACCGCGGCCTTACTAGCCGAATAGGCGGCGACTTCGTAAAGGGCAACGAAGCTTGAAAGGGAAGCTATGTTGATGATTCGTCCATACTGGCGCTCGATCATATGACGGCCAAAAATCTGACAGGCGCGTAACGTGCCCGTTAGATTCGTGTCCAAGATGGCGTTCCATTCCTCATCTAAGAAGTCGATTGTAGGCGCGCGCTTGGTGCGGCCGGCCGAGTTAACAAGTATATCGACCCTCTCGAAAGCCCTAACGGTTTCTGTCAACACACTCTGCAAAGAGGAACGATCGGAAACATCGGACGTGAGGCGCAGCGTCCTCCGGCCCAGCGCTTCGATTTCACCAGCGGCTTTTTCCACCTGTTCCGCTCGGCGAGATGTAGGTATGACGTCGGCCCCTGCCTGGGCTAAGCCATGTGCGATTGCACGACCGATACCGGACGTGCCCCCAATTACGACGGCTACCTTGCCATCGAGATCCAAAGGAGGGTAGTTCATCGATCCCCGGTCCTTCTTAAAAGCTTTAGATTCGAGCCACAAAGCCCAAAGGTCTTACCAATCACCGTTAGCAGGTAGCACTGTGTAACACCCATGGAGGGGCGACGTCAAGTTCTTTTCTTCAAAACAGTCGCGGGTTTATCGAGAGTGTTCTACTGCGCCGGCGTTTGAATTATCCTTGCCTTGGAACCAGGTATATGGTAAATAGTTCGCTTGCTAAATTGAGAATGGTTTGACCAGTTCAACAATTCTGAATTATGAATCAGGGCTTAGGTCAGACTGGATTCCCGAAACGGCCTGGCAGAAATAGGAAGAAGAAATCTTGTCAACGATTGTCTTGGAAAGGATGAGGCGTCGCGTGGTTGGAAACAACGTCTGGCTGCGTCCGTCAGGTACTCGCGATCACACTCAGTTGGCGGTTCGAGATCTCAAATATGAGGTACTCGAGTCTGAGGAAGCAGTCGGTCGCGCGCAGTTTGAGGAAATTAAACAGGTAGCAGAAAACAAGGAAGGCGACCTGGTTATCATTCTTCTCGGCGGTCGTGGCGCGCAAGCCTTGTATCGATTGCTGGGTGAACTGGCGCAAACGGATAGCATCGATCATCTGCTTGGTCGTCTTCATGTTTTCACTCAGGACGCACTGGCGCCGATGCGAATGGATAATGGTTTGAGCTTCGTGCGCGATTTCGAACGGCTGCTTGGCAATTCTTTTTTTAAAAAGATAAAGAGTTTTACGCCAATGCAAACCGACTCAACCGATCTCGAAGGAGAACTGGAGCGATATTTGGAAACGCTCGAGTCGGTGGGCGGCGTTGATATTTTTTTTCTGGGCCTGGGGCCGGAGGTTGGGGCGGCATCTCATCTCGCATACATCAAACCGGGGTCAGGGGCGACCGCTGAAGACCTGGCGGGAGTGATTCCGATTTCTTCCAGCATTCTTGAACACCACATCAACAAGTTCAAGGTCGGAGGGAGTACAGTTACCGAGGCTGATGAAAAGGAATGCCGATCCGCGACGCATATTTTGACCCTGGGGCCAGCAGCTATTCTGAAGGCAAAAAGAATCGTCCAATCGATCGTAGATGCGAGCACGGCCCCCGGCAAGCGGGAAAGTTACCGGCGCGTGCTGGAAACCGATATTTCGAACGATCCGGTTCAACGAGCGGCGCAACTCGATGAGAACCCCGGGCTATGGTTGCGCCTTCATGGCAACGTCCGATCGTTAATCCTGGCGGATGTGTTGTGAAGCTGGAATGCGAATTTGCGAGGTTGTGACGTTATGTCGACTACTTACATCGCTACGCCCATAACCGAATACGCGATCGTTGTCGATCCCAGAGACAATCTGGCTGTGGTTAAGAAAGAAACGCAGCCTGGTTTGGAGGTGACGCTTGCCGACAATCGAGTGGTGCGCGTTACCGCCGTAATTCCTCCGGGCCACCGCTTCGCCATTCGCACAATTCCTGCCGGCGAATTCGTTTTGCAGTACGGCCAGCCCATTGGAACATCCCTCGGCATTAACGAAGGTAGCCAAATCACGCAGGACAATATGTCCAACGAGGTGCCGGTTATTCGCGAGTTGCCCGAGGATCTGTCCACGCCCGCGCCGGACTACATTCCCGAGGCGCAACGCGCAACTTTCCGGGGCTTTCGGCGAGGGGACGGTCGCGTCGGAACTCGCAATTATGTGCTGATTGTGCCGACGAGTATGTGTGCGAGCCACGAGGCCCAGCAGATCTCGATGATGGCTGAGTTCATGCTCTACAACCGCGAGAAGTATCCCAATGTCGATGGCGTAGTGGCGATTCCGCACAACAAAGGTTGCGGCTGCCAGGATGGATCCACGCTTGATGTGATGTTGCGCACGCTTTCGAATTACGCAGATCACCCGAACGTCGGCGGCGTAATTCTGATGGATTTAGGCTGTGAAAAAACTAACCTCGCTTTCGTTGAGCGTTATCTATTCAAGCGCGAGAAATCTTTTGACAAACCCGTCGCCAAGATAGGTATTCAGGAAGTCGGCGGCACTGAAGCCGCTATCAAGTTAGGACTCGAAGAAGTTGAGCGCATGCTACCGGAGGTCAATCACGCTGTGCGCGAGGAAGTATCTGTCAGCGAATTGGTGCTGGGAGTTAAGTGCGGCGGGTCTGATGGTTTTTCCGGCATTTCGGCGAATCCTTCGCTGGGACGAGCGGCGGACACTTTAGTTCGCTCCGGCGGTACGGTCCTGATTACGGAGGTGCCGGAGTTTTGTGGCGCTGAACACATTCTGGCTAATCGAGCCAAGGACGCGAAAGTGGGTCGAGCAATTTATCGCCTGGTGGATTGGTACAAGGAATACGCATCGAAGTTTGGAGCCGTACTCAATCAGAATCCGAGCCCCGGCAACATCGCCGGCGGGTTGCTTAACCTTACGGTCAAGAGCCTGGGCGCGATGTCCAAGGCTGGTACTACGCGGGTTGAAGGCACCATCGAGTATGCCGAGACTCCTAAGTGTCACGGGCTGCACTTGATGCAGGGGCCCGGCTACGATCAGGAGTCGACGCCGGGACTTGTCGGTGCAGGTGCAACGGTAGTGGTATTTACCACCGGACGTGGCACGACCATCGGCAATGCGATTACACCGGTGATCAAACTAGCCTCAAACACCGCTGTCTTCGAGCGAATGTCGCGCGATCTTGATCTCTCGGCCGGCGGAGTGATTGACGGGACTGAAACGATTGATGATGTGGGCGCGCGTGTTTTTGAGCAAGTCAGAAAAGTAGCCAGCGGTGAAGCGTTAGCAAAAGCTGAAGAGCATAAACATCGCGAGTTTCAATTCTGGGCTGAACAAACAGTTTCTCTCTAGACGAAGCGGCCAGTAATTTCCACGACTCTGAACCTATATCGTAATCCTGGCACTCGTCAGGAGAAGTTTCCAGGAGATTCGAATGAGCGATCAATTGATGTCGGCAGAAATCAAACGTGAGACCTGTTTCGTTCCGGCTACGCACGAGGGTAAGGGCCGTCGCAGCGCGGTTGCACCGGGAAGCTCGGCAGCGCGTTATCTGCATTATGGACGCATCACTCTGGACGCGGTCGATGGCGCGATTACTTTCGAGAACGATGATCACGAAACTGGTCTGGTCTGTCTCGGCGGGGTAGCACAAGTGACAACTGGTGGCCAAAGCTTTCAACTCGCCCGCTACGACGCCTTATACATTCCGCGCGACTCTGAGATTAACGTGCGGGCCATAGATGCTAACGGTTGCGATCTGGCTGAGATCTCCGCTCCGGTCGCGAACCATTACCCCTTAAAGTTCGTGGCCTTCGCCGAAGTGCGCAAGGATCCTAAACTGCACGTCGCGGCCGGGAAACCCCCAGCTGAGCGTGATCTCAATGTGCTGATCGGCGCAAATGTCGAGGCGGGACGAATTATGGCAGGCGTTACCTTCTCCACGCCGGGGAACTGGACTTCCTGGCCCCCACACGAACATTCGCGCATGCTCGAAGAAGCTTATCTCTACATAGACATGCCCGCGCCTGCTTGGGGCGTACAGTTTGTTTACACTAATCCGGCAGAGCCCGAATTGATGCAGGTGGTGCGCGAAGGCGATTGCGTGTTGATGCCCAAAGGCTATCACCCCAACGTGGCGGCGCCCGGTGGTCAGATAAACTTTTTATGGATGATGGCAGCGGTACGAGAAGGCGAGGATCGGCAGTTTGGTGTCGTAAATGTGCAGCCCGAATACGCGGCGGGTGGTTCCGGACTTGAAGCTGCCGCCGCGAAATAGATTAAAAATAAATGATTTCAACTTCAAATCAGGAGGTTGCGGCGGCGGGTTCATCTTTGATTGGCGCCGCGCAACATCTCAATTGGGCTAACATTCCAGTCGAGCATCCTGCCGAAGGTATCGAACGACAGATGGTGGTTGGGGAGGAATTGATGATCTGTCGTTTCCGCTTCGCGCCTTTCCTTGTGACGCCTGAGCACACCCATCCCCACGAACAGATGTCGATGGTAATTAGCGGTAGGGTGCGATTCTTTGTTGAAGGTGAAGAACGCCTGGCACTGCCCGGCGATGTGCTTCACTTTCCCTCAAACAGCCTGCACGGCGCGACGATGATGGACGAGGAAGTAGTGATAATCGACATCTTCACTCCGCTGCGCGAAGACTTCCTCGAAGCAAGATAGATCTCTTTTGGAGTACGCCGACCTGTCGGCGCTTTGTTTCGGCTGCGAACTGTCGCAGCCGGGGTTTTGGCCAACCGACGCATTAGAACGCGGCGTCAGGCCGCCGCAGACAAAAGCGGTGACAGGGTCACCGCACTCCAAAAAATCAGTGGCAATTAACTTCCAATCTCGCAGTCTAACGAGTCTCCTTTTCCTGCTCGCGTTGGCTTCTTTGTCGTGGGGTCAGCCGCACGCCGGCTCTGTATCGAAGGTTTGGGTAGCGGATCGTGGTGACGGTACCTATAAAAACCCTGTCCTCCATGCTGACTATTCCGATCCTGATGTTATCCGCGTTGGCGACGATTATTACCTGACTGCCTCGAGCTTCAACGCCGCTCCGGGTTTACCCATTCTGCAATCGAAGGATCTGGTTAACTGGAGAATCGTTAATCATGTTTTCACCCACCAGCAACCTTTAGAGATCTACAACAAGCCGCAACATGGAAACGGTGTTTGGGCGCCGTCGATTCGTTATCACGAAGGCGAGTTTTATATCTACTACTCCGATCCCGACTACGGAATCTATCTGGTGAAAGCCCGGGACCCGTTGGGACCGTGGTCGGAACCACTTCTGGTCAAGCAAGCGAAAGGTTGGATCGATCCCTGTCCGTTGTGGGCCGCGGACGGCAACAGTTACCTCATCAACGCGATGGCCGCCAGCCGCTCCGGAGTGAAGAGCATTCTTGTCGTCAGCCGAATGAGTGCGGATGGAACGAAACTAGTGGACGAGGGTGCATTGGTGTTCGATGGACACGACAAGCATCCGACCGTCGAAGGCCCAAAGTTCTACCAGCGCAATGGTCACTACTACATCTTTGCGCCGGCTGGCGGAGTCGAAGAGGGTTGGCAATTAGTGCTGCGTTCGAAGAACGTCTATGGTCCTTACCAGGAGAAGATCGTGTTGGCCCAGGGGAAGACTCGCATTAACGGTCCGCATCAGGGCGCCTGGGTTGAGACCCAAACGGGCGAGCATTGGTTCATGCATTTTCAGGACAAGGACGCTTACGGTCGCGTCGTTCATCTGCAACCGCTGCGTTGGATTGATGACTGGCCCATCATCGGCAGCGACCCGGACGGCGACGGAACCGGTGAACCTGTTCTGACATTCAGAAAACCAAACGTCGGTAGAAGTTGGCCAATAGTGACACCGGCAGACTCCGATGAATTCGACGGCAATGCCTTGGGGCTGCAATGGCAATGGCAAGCCAACCCGCAACCCAACTGGGCTTTTCCCGCCGGCGGTTTAGGTTTTCTTAGAATGTTTAATGTGCCGGCGCCTGATGGCTTCAAAAACTTTTGGGACGTGCCGAACCTGCTCCTGCAAAAATTTCCGGCTCCGGAGTTTATCGCTACCACTAAACTCACCTTTACCGCACGCACCGATGACGAACAGACGGGCCTAATAGTTATGGGCCTCGACTACGCTTACATTTCGGCAAAGAAAAAGTCAGACCGACTCTTCATCTCACAGACCATCACCAGGGACGCAGAAAGTGGTGCGAGGGAAAAAGAGAGTCCCGGCATCGCGCTTAAAGGAAATACATTTTACCTGCGAGTGAAGGTCTCGCGAGATGGGAGCTGCACCTTCAGCTACAGCGACGATGGAAGAACTTTCACAATGGTAGGTGAACCGTTCCTAGCGCGAAAAGGGAAGTGGATTGGCGCCAAGGTTGGTTTGTTTGCAGTGAGAACCGGCCGAGTTCGCGAGACTGGTTACGCCGATTTCGATTGGTTCAGGTTCGAATAGAGCCGCTCATCAAGCTTGGTCCAAGCATCAAGTGATTGTCTGGGACCGCGGGCGCCCTCGCCCGCAGACCCGCCGTAGGCGCGCAGGTTTTTTCGGAATGGCAGAATTCGTTTTCGCGCTTCGCGCTCATTGCGGGCGAGGGCGCCCGCGGTCCCAGACAATCACTTGAACGGTTGTTTGTTATGTCTAGGGAATGGTTCGATCGAGGCCAATCAGCAGCCCCTCGAAACGCGGATCGGATCTGAGGCCTTCCAGACGAGGATCGACACGCACAAAGGTGAAGCCGACTGCATGTTCGCGCTCAGCTATTGCGAGCCAGTGGAAAGCGTCGTCCGCCTTGCCGAGCAAGCTAAAGACAATCGCAATCTCATAAGCAGAAACCCAGTGCTCAGATCTGTGCGCCAGAATCTCGTCCAGAATGACACGCGCTTCTTCACGCCTGCCAACAGAGGCGAGAACCGAGGCTCGCTTTATGTGTGTTGTTGGAGTGTCGCCTGCAAATACCCGTTCCTGTTCAAAAGCCGAGAGTGCTTCGTTGTGCATGCCCTTTTTCTCATAGGCCCAGCGGAGCACGGTATGAGCGGAGACTGCTCCCGAATCCAGCTCCAGTGCTTTATGGCACTGCTGGATGGCCTCGTCATACCTGCCTGCCAGAAACAGCACGTTAGCGACTGCGGTTGCGAGCACGGGAGACTGCGGTGAAATTTGGCGCGCGCGTTCAATTTCGGCGAAGGCTTCTTCATGACGACCCATCGCCGAGAGACTGAAGGCGTACCAACGATGCGCCACCTGAATACCCGGCTTCAACATGATCGCTTTTCGTAACTCCCGCTCGGCATCGTCCCAGTCGCGGTCGTGATGAAGCCTGACAAATCCCAGGGAGGCATGGGCCTCAGCCAATTCCGGATCCGCTTCGACCGCTTTGAGCGCAGCCTGCTTCGCAAGTTCCCAGGAGCCGGAAGGTGGTGGTTCGACGTACCAGTTTAGGAGCGAATAGCAGTCAGCCAACTCGGCATAAGCCAGAGCAAAGCCAGGGTCCAGCTCCACAGCGCGTTTCAGTCGTTCGATCGCCTGCCGCATACCTTCCGCGGTGCGTCGAGTGGCGTAATAACGACCGGCGGTGTAAAGCTGTCGTGCCTCCTCGTTCGCACTGTCCAGCGTTTGTGGCGCCGGACTCGGCACCGGCGAAGTAATCGCGGTACGTTCAGAGTAGTAAAAGGGTCGCGCTGCTGCGGATGCTCGTGCCTTTTGTGCAACGCTGACGACGGCCGGGTTCCTGGTGCTGTTCAAAAGCTCCGAGAAGGCTGGTTCAGCTCGCAGCGGATCGAGGTGCGGCTCTACAGCCAGCCAGGCAAGCCAACCTTCGTTGATGGAGCGGGCCTCTTGCAAAAGCTCGAGCGCTCGTTTGCGTTCTCCAAGACCAACATGAATCAGAGCGCGATGATAGGGAGACACGTAACCGCTGGCGGACATTTCATCGAGCCGTTGCAGTGCCGCTCTGGCGTCGCTGCTGCGTCCCGCCGCCGCGTACGCGACTCCGAGTACCGCTACGTAAAACTGACCGCCGCTGGATAGTTGCAGAGCTTGTTCCGCTTTTTGAACCGCCTCTGCGCCGTTGCCAAGGTGACTCAGCGTCCACGCATAAGTGGCCAATCCATACGCCATATTCGGTGCGACTTCGAGCATCTTTTCATAGGTTGCCAGCGCTTCATCAAAACGACGCGCTTGATAGTAGGCCCAGCCGAGACTTTGCATGATGCTCGGTGACAAGGGATCCAATTCACGCGCTCGCAGCATCTCTCGGATCGCCTCGTCGAAGCGCGCGGTCATCAGGAGATGGAATCCATACCAGTTGTGACCGGTTGCATAGTTTGGATTCAGACTGATGGCGAGACGATGCTGCCCGTCTGCGACGGCCCAATCAAAATCGTGACAGACGGTGGCAAACCCAAGCGCGCTGTAGGCTTCAGCCGAACTCTCATCCAACTCAACTGCTTTGGTCGCTGCCTCTTTGGCTGCCGGAGAAGTCTCGGAAAACGGCCGGATCCCGAAGACGCCGAGCCAGTTGTAGTAATCAGCGATGCCGGTGTAGGCCAGCGAATATTTTGGATCCAGCTCGATGGCGTAGTTGTAGCACTCGAGGGCCTTGGCTAGTCCAGATTCGGTGTAGCTATTCCAGTAATAGCGTCCGCGCAAATACGATTCAAACGCAGCAACGCTATTCGTGCCCCGCTTTGATAGCTGGCGCTGCTCGTCACGGGTTAGTTGCGGCAGGATGGCATTTGCTACCTGTTCCGAAATCGAGTCTTCGATGTGCAGTACGTCCGTTGAGTCTTCATCAAACTGTTCCGACCAAAGAACGGCACCGGCACCGACGTTTAAGAGCTGGGCCTTAACCTGCAGGCGATCACCGGTGCGCTGCAGACTGCCCTCGACAATGTAGTTAACGCTCAGGTCGCGGCCAGCCAACAGTGGATCGATACCGGCGCCGCGATAGCGGAGCACACTGCTGGTGGGACGCACGATCAAACGTTGTACATTGCTGAGGCGAGTGATTAAGGCATCCGTGAGTCCAATGCCCAGATACTCATCACCGGTATTCTCGACAGGCGAGCTAAGTATCTTGAACGGTAGTACCGCAATAGACTCTTCACCCGAAAGCGAACGCGCGGGCAGGGTAGGCAACGCGCCCAGGCGATGGTTTAGTTTCCTTAGCAGGTCGTTAAAGCGTGGATGACCGTGCAACGAGTCGAGTTCCGGATCAACGCCCATCCAGAGAACTTTCGCGTCTCGGATTTCATGGGCGCGCTCCAACAGATCGAGTGCTTCCTCGGTTCGCCCGAGACCACAATTCACCAGCGCCAAATGATAGGGAGAAATGTGCCGGCGCGAGGAGATACCTTGCATCTCAGATAGTATTGCTTCGGTGGCCTCAACCTTTCCGGCTATCGCGTTTGCAGATCCCAGCCGGGCCAGCGTATGCGAAGCTTTACCCATCGCATCAACACATTTTTGCGCGTTCGCGATTGACTCTTCATGCCGGCCAATACGGCTCAAGAGGAAACTCGACGCATAAAGCATCATGAGGTTATTCGGTTCGGCCGCCAGAGTTTGCTCACATGCTTTCCAGGCCTCGTCAAAGCGTCTGGCGTGATAGAGACACCAGATCACCGTGAATCGCGAGATGATTGCCAGTGGATCAAGATCGCGTGCGAGTTCTGCCTCGTGCACAGACTCATCGAAGCGGCCTTCCATGGCGAGTTGCAGCGCGTAGTAAATGCGAGCCGCAGAATAATTCGGATTGAGTTCAATTGAATGCAGCAGCGTCCGCTCAGCGCTGGCCCAGGCGAAGTCGCGGCAGAGGATAGCCTGGCCCACTGCGGCGTATCCTTCTGCGAGCGTTGGCTCGAGGGCAACTGCCTTCGACGCCGCTTCGTATGCCGCAGCCGAGCATTCCGCGAACGGCAGCACGGTAAAACTGCCGAGCCAGTTGTAGTAGGCTGCGATGCCCGCGTAGGCGAGTGCATAGTTAGGATCAAGTGCGATGGCCTGGTGATAGCACACAATGGCCCTCGCGAAACCGTCTTCCGTAAAAGTGTTCCAGTAGAAGCGCCCGCGCAGGTAAGCCTCGTGAGCTTGTGCGTTGTTTGTGCCGCGCTTGGCAAGCCTGACGCGCTCGTCGCCGGTCAGATGGGGAATGATTGCTTCGGCAACGTTCGACGAGATTGCATCTTCCAGGCTGAGTACGTCAGTAAACTTCTCGTCAAACTGTCCAGCCCAGAGCGCCGTTCCATCCAGCACGCTCAATAGCTGAACAGTCACGCGAATGCGGTCGTCAGCGCGTCTAACCCGGCCGTCGAGTACGAAAGCAACACCCAGTTCACGTCCGGCCACAATCGGGTCAGAGTCGCCGCGATAGCGCAGCACGCTATTGGTAGGACGAACTGCAAAACGCCGCACGGCACTAAGGCGAGTTATCAGGGCGTCGGCGAGTCCGGTGCCGAGGTAATCCGGTCCGGAGTCGGAACCGTTTTGAAGGTCAAGTAGTTTTAGAGGCAGGACAGCCAGCGAATTCTCCGTGGCAATAGGCTGAGACTGCCGCATTGGCCCACTGAAAGGTGAATCGGGCCACACCGAAATCGGTAAGCCAGCCAGATAGCGCGCGATGTCGTCTCGCAACTGTTCGGCGGATTGGTAGCGCCATTCGGGTTCTTTGCGCAGTGCCCGCATGACAATGCTGTCGAGCGCGCCTGAAAGATCCCGGCGCAGTGATTCACCAGTTGAGCTTCTCGTCGAGTAGAGTTGCTTGAGAGTAGTTGCCTCGTCGCCGGCCGAAGCAAACTTCGGGAGCAGATCTTCGGTTCTGGTAATGATGAAACTGGGTGGCGCGGGCGCTTCTTCGCATATCACTCTCGCCATTTCATGCGGCGCGCGATTGCTCAGGCGGTAGGGACGATGACCCGTCAGCAGTTCATACAGCAAAACCCCGAGCGAATAAACGTCGGTCGTGGGAGAAGTTGGCGCGCCTTGTACTTGCTCCGGCGATGCGTATTCCGGCGTCATTAGACGCATCGCGGTCGCGGTCGGATCGTGAGTGATGTCCCCAACCAGGCCAGGGTCAAGCAGCTTAGCGATGCCGAAATCGAGAAGCTTCGGCACACCCTCAGAAGTGACTAAAACGTTTGACGGTTTTATGTCTCGATGTACTACCTGTTTCTGGTGTGCGTAGTGGAGCGCATCGCAGATCGACATGAAAAGCTTGAGCCGTTCCGAGATGTTCAATTGATGCGCGTCGGAATAGTGATATAAGGGCTGCCCTTCGATAAATTCCATAACGAAATAGGGCAAGCCGTCGTCGGTTGTACCGCCGTCGAGCAGGCGGGCGATGTGTGGATGGTCGAGTGCAGCCAGGATTTGGCGTTCAGTCCGAAAACGGCGAAGAATAAAATCGGTATCCATGCCGCGCTTAACGAGCTTTATCGCGACGCGCATTTTGAATTCCCGGTCCGCGCGTACTGCCTCGTAGACCGCACCCATCCCGCCGCGTCCTATCTCGCGCTCAATTTGATAGGCGCCCAGACGACGCCCGATCATTGGATCTCCTTCGTCCGGGTCAGTGAGCGACTCCAAAGAGCCGAGAGCGTTTAGCTCCGTCTCGCCATACAACGGTTGTTCAAACATGTCTCCGGCGCTATCGTGCTGGGAAAGCAAGCTCTCAACGTCGCTTCTTAAAGAAGCGTCGTGAGCGCAAGCCTCTGCCAGGTAGCGCCCGCGTTCCTCCGGAACGAGATCGAGGGCCGCCTGAAAAATAGCTTCAACTTGTTGGTAGCGTTCGGGGGTCATACACCGCGGGACGAAATTCCTGTCTGTCCGGTGGGAGAGACATACCAGTTTGTTTAAACGTTTCGAGTGTCTAACGACAGACAAGAACGTCTGTCTTACTTCTTTTGCATTTCACCAAGCAGCCAGGCTTTGGCGAAGCGCCATTGCCGTTTCACCGTCGTGGGGGCAACGCCCAAAACGTCTGCTGTTTCTTCAATCGAAAGGCCTCCGAAATACCGCAGTTCGACCATGCGCGCCTTCTGTTCGTCGAGAATAGCCAAAGCCTTCAAAGCATCATCAAGCGCAATGAGTTCAGCGCTGCGTTCTACCGCGCGATCGATGTTTTCATCAAGGGAGAGCTTCTGGAAATCCTGACCGCGCTTTTCAGCATTGTGCTTGCGCGCGTGATCCACCAGTAGGCGACGCATTATCTGAGCAGCCACGCCAAAAAAATGGGCCCGGTTCTGCCAGTTAACCCGCGTCTGATCAACCAGTCGTAGGTAAGCCTCATGCACCAGGGCGGTCGGCTGCAAGGTGTGATCAGGACGTTCGCGACGCAGATAATTCGCTGCAAGCTTGCGCAGTTCATCGTAAATTACGGGTAATAAAAGATCAACCGCATCTCCATCGCCTTTTGATAGCTCGATGAGTAGCTGTGTGACGTTGTCGGACGGCTGTTCGCTCAAGAGGTTGTTGCGCTTCCTGGTCAGGTAATTTGATGCAGCATTCTAGTACAAAGCGGACTGACTTTGAATCGCGCCGCTTTGGAGTGCGTGACCCGCAGTTGTGGGTGAGAAATACAAACCAGGAGCGGTAGCGACCGGGTAGAACACTCAGGGGACTGCGTTTGACTACAGTTTTTACCCCGTTTGAAGTCTTACGCTGAGTCCATGACCCGTCGCTACCGCTCCCGGTTCTGTATTTTGTCGACCCACGATTGAAGTCACCCCACTCCAAAAGAATATTTCACTCCAGCGTGGCCCTATTTCGTGATCTTCTGCGCGTTAGCTTGGTGAACAGGAAATAAGCACTTTAGAAGGGTTGCAAGCGGTGCGGAGGAAACAGGCAATCATGGCAAACAATTCAAACGTCTTACAAAACATTCCGTCGGGGGGCGGGATCGGCAACCTGGTAACGCGGCTGTTGGGGTGTCGGCACAAGGAGATGAGCCGGCCATTTTCTAACAAGGGTCAGGCCTACCGGACCTGCCTCAATTGTGGGGCCAGCCGCAAGTTTAACGTGGGACGTTGGGAAATGCAGGGGAGCTTCTATTACGCGAGCCCCAACATGGGTTACCTTCCGCCGCTGAATGCTGCGCGATAAAGGGGATGGCAGCGAGCACTGACAGGAAACCAGGACATTTTCCAATTTGGAAAATGTCCTGGGTTCCGCGCAGTCCTGTCTTCAGCCTTGGTTTACAACCTTTCCTCACGGCCAATATACTAAACCCTCTTAGAAAGTCTCTTTCCTGCGCGCTTTAACGCTTAGTTGTCTCTCAAACACTTGCAAGAGAAGGAAAATGTTGTTTATGCGCGACTTAACCACTCGCAGCCGCGTGCTGCTACTTGTCCCCGTACTGACCGCGTTGGTCATTGCTTATAATTTGAAATTCACTACCAGAGTGGGTGCCAAGCCAATGCTGATAGCTAATGTTGCCGAGTCTGTTACGCCTCCGAATCCACTGCTTGCAAAATGGGAAGGGCCTTATGGTGGTGTGCCTCCCTTCGATCGCGTGAAGGTGGCTGATTTTAAGCCCGCGCTCGAAGCCGCTATGTCCGAGAACCTTGCTGATGTTGACCGAATCGCGAAGGATCCGGCCGCCCCAACCTTTGAGAACACCATCGCTGCAATGGAACGTGCAGGGCAGACTCTCGATCGCGTTCAGACTATCTATGGAGTCTTCGGTTCGACTATGAATGGTCCGGAGTTTCAGGTGGTCCAGCGCGAGATGGCGCCGCGGCTTGCCGCTTTCAACGATCAGATCACGCAAAACGCGGAACTGTTTAAGCGAATCGAAGCAGTTTACAAATCTCCCGAGAAAACGAAGCTCACGCCGGAGCAACAGCGGCTAACCTGGCTCTATTACACAAACTTCGTTCGCGCCGGGGCGCGCTTGAGTCCGGAAGCCAAGGCACGACTTTCGGAGATCAATCAGAAACTAGCCGGGCTTTATACCAGGTTTAGTCAAAACGTTTTGGCAGAGGAGGGTGGCCAGACCATCGTCCTCAAGAGTGAAGCAGAATTGGCGGGTCTGCCGCAGTCAGTGCGCGATGCCGCCGCCGCCGAAGCCGTAACCCGAAAACAGCCGGGCGTGTGGATCATCTCTAATACGCGTTCTTCGATTGATCCTTTCCTGACGTATTCCAGCAACCGTGAACTGCGCGAGAAAGCGTGGCGCATGTTCATTAACCGCGGCGACAACGGCGACGAGCACGACAACAACGCAACCATCACTGAGATTCTGCAGCTGCGCGCCGAACGGGCCAAGTTGCTTGGTTACCCGACTCACGCGCATTGGCGACTCGAGAATGCGATGGCCAAGACACCCGAGAATGCGATGGAACTGATGATGCAGGTTTGGAAGCCGGCTGTGGCGCGGGTGCACGAGGAGGTTGCCGACATGCAGGCGCTGGCCGACAAGGAAGGCGCAAAGATCAAAATCGAGCCCTGGGACTATCGCTACTATGCGGAGAAGGTGCGCAGCGCACGTTACGATCTCGATCAGAACGAAGTGAAACAGTACTTACAGCTCGAGAAATTGCGCGAGGGCATTTTTTGGGTTGCCGGCGAACTCTTCAATTTCAATTTCACTCCGGCGACTAATGTTCCCGTAGTTCATCCTGATGTTCGCGTTTGGGAAGTAACAGATAAAACGACCAAGCGGCACATCGGGCTGTGGTACTTCGATCCTTACGCTCGCGCCGGCAAACGCTCAGGCGCGTGGATGAACGCATATCGTAGTCAGGAACGGGTGGACGGCGAGATCACCACGATCGTTTCCAACAACGCAAACTTCGTAAAGGGAAAACCAGGTGAGCCTCTGCTTATTTCCTGGGACGATGCGCAGACCATGTTCCATGAGTTTGGTCACGCGTTGCACGGACTGAATTCAAACGTGACCTATCCGTCGTTGTCAGGCACGGCAGTCGCGCGGGATTACGTTGAGTTTCCCTCGCAGTTGCTTGAGCATTGGCTGTCGACACCTGAAGTTCTGCAACGCTTTGCTGTCCACTATCAAACAGGGAAGCCGATTCCGCAGAGCCTGGTTGAAAGAATCAAGCGGGCCGCGACTTTCAACGAAGGCTTTATAACAGTTGAATATCTGTCGGCAGCTTTGGTCGACATGAAGCTGCACCTGGCGGGTGATAAGAAGATCGATGCCGAAGCCTTTGAGAAGGCGACGCTGGCTGAGCTGGGAATGCCGGACGAGATTGTGATGCGCCATCGCACGCCGCAGTTCCTGCACGTGTTTGCGAGCGATGGATACTCGGCGGGCTACTACAGTTATCTTTGGTCAGATGTGCTGACTGCCGACGCGTATGGCGCGTTTGTCGAAGCCGGCGGACCTTACGATCACAAGGTAGCGGAGCGGCTGCGCAAGTACATCTTCTCTGTAGGTAACACTGTGGATCCGGCTGAGGCTTACCGCAGCTTCCGTGGGCGCGATCCGCGGACCGAGGCGCTGATGAAGAAGCGTGGCTTCTCCGGGACAGAGACGAAGCACGGGCCGGGGCAGTAGGTAGAAGGAAGAAGGCAGACGAGCGGGGGCAAGCCCGCCTTCCCGACACCGAGCTGATCGATTTTGCGTGGTCCTTGTCGATTGATTGCCTTCCAAGGTTGAAGTTAGCGTCAAGTTGAGTAGTCGCGGGGTCAGGAAGGCGGGCCTGCCCCCGCTCTGCCACTTCCAGGGCCTGTTGAATTGACATATTCGGCCTGTTTGTTTAGATTCTAGACGTTCAAAAGAGCACTGGCGTTACAGTTTCTAATTTTTGATGGGATGCTCCAGAAGACCTTCGCCATGAATCGAACATACACACGATTCTTTAGTTTTTGATTGCCCAGCCACCCCGGTGGCGGCTTGCGGTGAAGGCGCTCCTATCAGATCCGATCAGTTGAAGTAGCAATAAATAGTGAATCGTAAATCGTGAATAGGAAGTGCCGGAGCCACGACTCGAGGGCTCTGCTGTCCTTTGTCGGAACGTGGTCAGTCGCTGACTTCAGCGTCAGAGTTCCATTTACGATTTACCATTCACCATTTACCAGATTTGAATGAGCGAGCTTAACGTACAACTTAATAGCGGACCGGCTGCAGTCTTGGCAGGGCCGATCACTGTCGGCGAAGCGCTGAAGCAGCTCGACCGTGATCTGGCCAAACAAGCACTCGCGGCGCGCGTGAATGGCCGTGAAGTTGACCTCGCCTATACCCTTCCGGAACAGCAAAACGGTGAGGCCATAGTCATCGAGCCGGTTTTGCCGGAAACCCTCGAAGGCCTGGACGTCTTACGTCATTCGACGGCACATCTCCTCGCCGCCGCAGTCCTCGATCTGTTTCCGGGAACTAAGTTGGGAATTGGGCCGGCGTTGCTGGACGATCCGCGTTACGGCTTTTTCTATGACGTGATTACCCCGCAACCCTTAACGGAGGCGGATCTGGCCGCAATCGAAAAGCGCATGCGCCATATTGCCAGTCGCAACCTGTCCTACCGTCGCGACGAGATTTCGAAGGCCGAAGCGTTGCGAATCTTCGAAGAGCGCGAAGAGCCCTTGAAGCGCGAACTGATTGATGAGAAGGCAGGCGAATCGGTCAGCGTCTATTACATCGATAACTCCCCGTTCATTGATTTCTGTCTTGGCCCGCACGTGCCAAACACCAATAAGCTGCGCGCCTTCAAACTGCTTTCGCTGGCCGGCGCTTACTGGAAGGGCGATGCAACGTTGCCGCAGATGCAGCGCATATACGGCACGGCGTTCTTCACGCAGGAACAACTTGACGCCTGGCTCAAGCAACGCGAAGAGGCGGAGAAGCGAGATCATCGACGTCTCGGCAAAGAACTCGATCTTTTTTCGATTCAGGAACAGTACGGGCAGGGACTGATCTTCTGGCATCCGAAGGGCGGCATCATCCGTCAGCAAATGGAGGACTACCTGCGTGAGGAGTTAGTGCGGCGCCACTATAGTTTTGTTTATACGCCACACATCGCCAAGCGCGAACTGTGGCAGATAAGTGGACATGAACAGAACTATGCCGACTCGATGTTCGCGCCCACCACGCTCGAAGAGACGGAGTTTCGGCTCAAGCCGATGAATTGCCCGTTCCATATCGCAATCTATAAATCGCAGCAGCGCTCTTACCGCGATTTGCCACAACGCTATGCGGAGATGGGAACCGTCTATCGCGCCGAACTTTCAGGCACCCTCCATGGCTTAATGCGCGTACGTGGTTTCACGGTTGACGACGCTCATTTGTTCTGCACTCCCGAGCAGGTTCGGAAAGAAATCGACGATTGTGTTGATTTTGCATACCAGGTTCTCAAGACGTTTGGCTTCGAGAAGATCAAGTTTGAGTTGTCGGTGAAGGGAAGCGATACCTCAAAGCAATGGTTTGGCAATGAGGATGATTGGGTAAAGGCGGAAGCCGTTTTGGCCGCAGCTCTTGATGCTCGCCAGATTAAGTATGAGCGCATCGAAGGCGAAGCCGCTTTCTACGGTCCGAAGATCGATTTCAAGATCGAAGATGCTATTGGTCGGCTTTGGCAGCTCGGCACAGTGCAGTATGACTTTAATTTGCCGGAGCGTTTTGAGCTTGAGTACACGGCCGAAGACAACAAACCGCACCGTCCGGTGATGGTGCATCGCGCGCTCTTCGGTTCAATCGAAAGATTTTTCGGCGTTCTTATCGAACACTATGCCGGCGCGTTTCCGATGTGGCTGGCGCCGGTTCAGGTTAGTGTCTTGCCGATTACTGATCGAGTGAACGAATACGCGGAGAAGGTTGCGGCCGAATTGCGGAGCGCGGGCCTGCGAGTAGAGAGCAACCTCAAAAGTGAAAAGATTGGCGCGAAGATTCGGGACGCGCAAATGCAGAAAGTCCCGTTTATGCTCGTGATGGGCGACCGCGAAATGGAAGAGGGTAACGTTGCGGTTCGCGAACGCTTAAAGGGTGACATCGGTGTGATGTCTACTAACGACTTTGTTGAGATGGCGCGCAAGCTCGTCGAGCGGCGTGCATTGAATAACGACTAGTCCCAGGTTTCAAGTTCCAAGTCCCAAGTTGACTTGTAACTTGAGACCTGAAACTTGAGACTTGAAACTTCTAGACTTAAGGAGGTGAGATATAGCTACAGGCTTTCGAGGTCGCGGCCAGCGTCCGGATAACCGGCGCCTGCCCATTGCTCGCATTAACGAGAGAATTCGTGTTCCCCAGGTGAGAGTCATCGGCGAGGAGGGTGAACAACTCGGCGTACTCGATATTCGAGACGCGATTCGCGCCGCCCGGGAAAAAGGCCTGGATCTCGTCGAGGTCGCTGCTACCGCCGACCCGCCGGTTTGTCGAATTATTGACTTCGGCAAATTTCAGTACGAAGCCAAAAAGAAGGCCAACGAGGCGAAGAAGAAGCAGGTAACGATCACTGTTAAGGAAGTTAAGTTTCGACCGGGCACGGACGATCACGATTATGACTATCGCATGAAGCATGCGCGTGAGTGGCTGGAAGGCGGCGATAAAGTAAAGGCCACCATCTGGTTTCGTGGTCGTGAGATGACGCACCGGGAGTTGGGCGCGCGAATTCTTGAGAAGTTGGAAAAGGATCTGATCGAAGTTGGCGAAGTAGAGGCGCGGCCGCGCATGGAAGGGAACCAGATGTTTATTATCCTGGGGCCCAAGCGACATAAGGGCGTCAAGACAGATCATCCGGCGCCACCAGCTAGTCAGCCAGCAGGGCCGCGATCAGCTGGTACGCAGGCGGCAGCGCCCTCGGCGGCTGCGCCCGCGGCTCAGCCTGCTCCGCCAGCTGAAGCAGCGCAGACTCAACCGGCAGCAGCGGTAGCGACCTCAAGTGAGGAAGAGGCCAAGAGTTAGATCAGAATCTGAGATCTGAGATCTCAAATTTCAAATTTAAAACGGAGAGATTATGCCTAAGTTAAAAACACACAAGGGTGCAGCAAAACGCTTTCGCTTGACCGCGACCGGCAAGGTCAAACGCGGCCACTCGCACGCTCGCCACATTCTGACCAAGAAGACCAATAAGCGGAAACGGTTGCTCGACATTGATGGACTGGTATCAAAATCGGACCTAAAGCGAGTTGAGGCAATGCTGCCGTACGGAAGAGACTAAAAGCAATTATGAAGGATGAATGCGGAAGGATGAACGAAGACGGGTTGGTCTGGTTCATCATTCATAATTCAGCGTTCATCGTTTTAAGGAGAAACGACAATGCCTAGAGCAAAACGTGGAAACAAGCGTCTCGAACGGCGCAAGAAGATATTGAAACTGGCGAAAGGTTACCGCGGCACCAAGTCGAAGCTTTATCGCTCGGCAAAGGAGTCGGTAGAGCGTGGCCTGAACTTCGCCTATACGGGACGAAAGCTTAAAAAGCGAGATTTTCGCAGTTTGTGGATTGTGCGTATCGGCGCTGCCGCGCGACTGAACGGCATCAACTATTCCCAGCTTATGCATGGGCTGAAAGTCGCCGGCGTGGAGCTGGATAGAAAGGTTCTCGCGGACCTCGCCGTCAACCAGCCTGAAGCTTTTGCGGCCGTGGCAGTGCAAGCGAAGAATGCACTCGAGTCGCAGAAAGAAAAAGTGGCTGCCTGAGGTTTTTGAGTTTGAAAGTCCCAGCGGGACGAAATGTTTTTAGACTCCATCTTTTCCCAAATTGCTCTGAGCTGGTTTCGATGGGCGGCAGATGACCATTTCGCTTCTAGCGGAGCTTCGATACGTAATAACCCAATGTTCTATAAACATTCTGCCGCTCTGCGGCTTGGAGATATGGCGGCTGTCTGATCGGAGGACCCTCGGAAGATGGCGGATGGCGTGACGTTTGAAGAGCTAAGGTCCGGAGCGGATCGCATATTCGAAGCGTTTGGGCGAGAGTTCAAACGCTTCGAACGTTTTGCTGGAGACAACCAGGATCCGTTCTTCGTTCAGAACACCATTAAGGAGCTTGAGCGAGAGAAATTTTCGCTTACAGACTCCGAGGGTCTTTCCCGTGAATTGAGCGAGCTACGAACCAGGTTTACGGGTAAGAAAAGTGAATGGGCGGCGGCGAAGAAGACGGTGGGTCGAATGGATCCTGATGAGCGCGGACGGGCTGGTCAGTACTTACTCGCTATTGAAGTTGGAATGACCGATCGTCTTGAGCGAGCCAGGATTAATCTTGATAAAGTCACGGAAAACCTGCGAACCGCACGCGAAGCAATTGACGTCACGCTGCCCGGCCGGCGTCCGCGCCGCGGACACCTTCATCCGATTACTGTTGTCAGGGAAAAAATCGAAGACATTTTTGTTTCGCTGGGGTATGCGATTGAAGACGGTCGCGAGATTGAAACAGACTTCTATAATTTCGACGCGCTGAATATTCCCGAAAACCATCCGGCGCGGGCTTCCCAGGATACCTTCTACACCAGCGACGGTTACGCCTTGCGCTCGCAAACATCTACCGTACAGATTCACGCAATGCAACGTCGCGGTGCGCCGGTTCGCATGATTGCACCCGGTCGAGTTTTCCGTCGCGACACGCCTGACCCGACGCACAATCCGATGTTTTTTCAGGTTGAGGGCTTATGCGTCGATCGCGGCATCAGTATGGCCCACCTCAAGGGGACCGTGGCTGAGTTCTTGCGGCGCATGTTTGGCGAGCAGACCGTTACACGTTTTCGGCCGTCATATTTTCCGTTCACTGAACCGAGCGCGGAGTTTGACTTTAGTTGTTTCAAATGCGGTGGGGCAGGTTGTCGGATCTGCAAGAATTCAGGCTGGATCGAACTCGGGGGCTCGGGCATGGTTCATCCCAATGTGTTACGCGGAGCTGGAGTCGACCCGGAGGAATTTTCCGGATTCGCTTTCGGCCTGGGGATAGACCGCATGGTTGGGTTGATGTACGGCCTGGATGACATTCGCCTGCTTTTTGAGAATGATGTTAGGTTTCTGGAGCAGTTTGATTAAAAAAATTGGTCTTAGGTCTTAGGTCTTAGGTCTTAGGTCTGTACTTTGGTCTTTGGACTTTGGTCTTCTTGCGGCCGTTGAAATTTGCTCTTGGCATAGTCACCTGAGGTCAGAAAACCGAGACCAAAGTCCAAAGACCCAAGCCCAAAGCTCCAAGTTCAAAGTTCCTCTTATGTTAATTAGCTACAACTGGCTGCGCGAGCTTACCGACACCGCCCTGACTCCGCTGGAGTTGCGGGAGAGGCTCACTATGGTTGGCCTCGCAATCGATGCGGTCGAAGAGATCCAAGGAGACTTCGTGATCGATGTTGAGGTGCCCTCAAATCGCCCTGACTGTCTCTCGCATATCGGGATTGCTCGTGAAGTCTCCGTTATTGAAAAGTCCAAAGTCCAAACTCCAAAGTCAAAAGTCTTCGCCACGGAGGGGCGCACGGCCGATTTTACCGCCGTCGAAATTAACGATGAGGCGCTTTGTCCCCGTTATGCCGCGCGGATTGTTCGCGGAGTTAAGATCGCTCCATCTCCGCCCTGGTTAGCCAAACGTCTGGGCGAAATTGGTCAAAGGCCTATCAATAATGTCGCTGATATCACCAACTACGTGCTCCACGAATTTGGTCAGCCGCTGCATGCGTTTGATTTGGCTAAGCTGACCGGGCAACGGATCATTGTCAGACGCGCGAACGCCGGCGAAAACCTAACGACCCTCGACGGCGTCGAGCGCAAATTAAATTCACAGATGCTGGTTATCGCCGACGCTGTGCAGCCGGTGGCGCTTGCCGGAATCATGGGAGGACTTGATTCAGAAATCTCCTCGACGACTATTGACGTCTTGATTGAAAGCGCTTACTTCAATCCCGATTCAGTTCGCCGGACAGCGCGGCAGCTCGCCATGGATACGGAAGCGTCAAGACGTTTCGAAAGAGGGGCCGACTGCGAAAATGTGCTGAATGCACAAGCAAGGTGTGTCGAACTGATTTGTGAGATCGCCGGTGGCCTTGCCAGCGAGGATGCGATCGATGTTTATCCGAACCCGCTGCCGGCCCGTTCAATTGCATTTCGTCCTGCGCTGGTTGAGAGTCTCACTTCACTCTGCGTTGAACCTGCCGAGATGACGCGAATTCTCGCAGCCCTGGGTTTCCAAGAGGATGAGGCTCAGTCAAACGGCGCCCTGACCTTTGTCGCGCCCAGCTGGCGTATTGACGTCGGCCTGGAAGAAGACCTGATTGAGGAAGTTGCGCGACACGTTGGTTACGACAAGATCGCCTCTGAGCTGCCGCCCTCAAACTTCGCCGGTGAATATCAACCAGCCGAGAGAAAGCGACGTGCCTTGCGTCGCACGCTCGCGAATCAGGGATTTGACGAAGCGATAAACTTCAGCTTTATTGACGCCGCGCACGATCGCCAATTTGAGTTCCTGCCGGCCTTGAAGATTGCCTCCAACGCTCAAGCTGAAACGTCGCTTGTCAGGCTTAACAACCCTATCCTTGACGACGCCACGCGCATGCGACCTACGTTGCTTCCGGGGCTGCTCGAATCCGTTCGCCACAATCTGAACCATGGCAACCGGGACGTGCGATTGTTTGAAATTGGGCGGATTTTTGCAGCTTCTCCGGCCCGGGAGCTGCCGGTCGAACGCGAGTCGCTTGGCCTGATTGCGACCGGAGGCGCAACGGAGGAAGGGCGCGCGCAAGCGAGCCGGGAGATTGATTTTTACGAACTCAAAGGCGCCCTCGAAGCGGCCTGCGACGCGATGAAGCTTGAGCCACTTAGCTTCACCCGCGGCTCCGTAAAACACTTACGAGACGGTCAGGCCGCGAGCATCAGGTTACCTGATGGTACTGCCGTTGGCAGCGTCGGCAGGTTAGCAGAGTCGCTCGCTGCGTCGTATAAATTCCGCCAGCCAGTGTATGTCGCTGAGCTTGATCTAACAGCGCTGCTCGACGCTGAACGCAGGCCCGCGCAGTACGCGCCACTGCCGCGGTTTCCTGCAGTAGTGCGCGACGTAACTCTGCTGGTCAGTCGCGACGTAAACTTCGCCGAGCTGGTCCGTTTCATCGACTCAGAACAAATTGCCAACTATGCCGGAGTGAAGTTAGTCGGCATCTACGAAGGAAAAAACATTCCCGAAGACAAGCGATCGATAACCTTGCGGACGGAGTATCGTTCGGATGAACGAACTCTGCGCGATGAGGAAGTCGAAGAGCGACATCGTGAATTGATAGATTCGCTATTGCATAAATTCAGTGCAAAGTTGCATTGAGAAAATAAATCGCACACAACCGCGTAAAGAGTCTTGCGCTTGCACGCGTGAAGTCGCATAATCCGAGGCGGATTGGATCGTTTAGCTTAGTGGAGAGAAAAAGACTGATGGTCGCGCTATCCGGACTGGAAAAGTTTTCGCACTTGGAAGACAAAATCTATCGCACGATCGAACTCACCAAATCGCTGCGCCAGGAGAAGGAAAGTTTGGAGAAGGAGCTTTCTCTCATGCGACGAAACCGCGGAGGAAGCATTCCGTTCGAACAACAGCGGCTTGAAAAACAGGTAGAGGTTCTGCTGGCTGAACGCGACGTTATACGTGCGAAGGTTGAGGCAATGCTTGACGCGGTGGCGGTCCTGGATCCCGAGATGGCGGAGGAGCTGCGATGACTACGGTATCGACCCCGGTCCTTGATGATAGAAGTATGGAAACTACAACGACAGCCGCGCCCACTATCAGGGTAGAAATTTACAACCAGACCTACAACATTCGCTCCGACGGCGACTCTGAATACCTCACCAGGCTCGCTGATTTTGTTGATGGCCGTATGCGTGAAATTTCCTCTGGTACCTTGACGGTGGATTCCCTGAAGGTGGCAATCCTGGCGGCCCTGCACATCGCCGACGAGCTTCATCGTCTCAAGCAAACTCACGAACAGGCTGATGCCCAACTCGCCACTCGCAGCGCAGAATGCGCCGAAATGCTCGACCGCCTGCTGAAAGTCAGAAGCAATATTGAACAGGAAAAAGGCGAACGCGAGACGATCGCCTTCAGTTAAGGCTTATCCTTGCCTCGTTCAAGCCAAAGTCGGTTAAATAACCGGGTGATACTCCATTAGCGTGTTTCCGAGAAGGAAACGCCGGTTTGTCTTGCGTGCAACTGCGAGCGATGAAGTCAGTACCACCACACGGTAGCGGGTGGGTTGACGATCGAGCAGCTAGGAATTGGCAGCATCCGTTAATCTTGCCCAGCGATCTTATTCGGAAAATGACCCACCCGCTACCGCGTGGTGGTACTGACCTCATCACCTCCGACCTCTCGCATTGTTAGCAGCACACTGACGGAACTCTACCCACTGACGGCAAATTTACTTTTCAGAGTTGTCTTGTGCTAGTATCCCCCGCGGCGGAGGGAATTAATCTGCGGGGCCCGTCACCGAGTGTACGATGATTGAGCCAACGCCGTTAAAATGGGAGACCGATGCCGCTTGCCAGTGCACTTCTTCAGCGTTAAGAACTGCCAGAGGCTACGGCTCTTAAAGGTCACCCACCTGTAAAAGCAGGTTCAATTACGGCTTCGGAACGACCATTGCGGATTTCCCTCCTCCTGTAACCAGCTCGATATAAGTCCAAAGTCCAATGTCCAAAGTCCAATGTCATTGCGCCCTAACGGACGTTGGACTTTGGACATTTGCTTTTAGACAGTCGTAAACCCTCTATGAATATTCTGATGATAGGTGACGTGGTTGCGAAACCGGGCCGGTTGGCGGTGCTGGAGCGCATCCAGGATCTGCGTGAACAATACAAAATCGAGCTCGCCGTGATGAATGCTGAAAACCTGGCGGGCGGTTTTTCTGTAACGCCTTCTCTCTGTGAGCAGCTTTTTAATGCCGGCATCGATGTCATGACTTCCGGAAACCATATCTTCGACAAAAAAGAAGCCATCCCCTACATCGGGAAGCAGCCGCGCTTGCTTCGGCCTGCCAACTATCCCCCCAATACGCCGGGAAGCGGTATGTGGACCGGGGTAATCAACCAGACGCCGGTGGCGGTAATCAATCTAATGGGGCGTGTTTTCATGCCACCTTCAGATGATCCGTTTCGGACTGCCGATCATTTACTGAAATCACTTCCCGCCGAGACTAAGGTGCGCGTTGTTGACTTGCATGCTGAGGCCACCTCGGAAAAGGTGGCGATGGGATGGTATCTCGACGGTCGGGTTTCGGCCGTTGTCGGCACGCACACCCATGTGCAAACAGCGGATGAGAGACTGCTGCCCCAGGGAACCGCTTACCTTACGGATCTGGGAATGACGGGGAGCTATTCCGGCGTGATTGGCATGAATAAAGAGGACGTGATCGAGCGTTTCACCTCGGCAATTGCCAGAAGGGCAGAGCACTCAACTCAGCAAGCGCGGATTTGCGCGGCCGTTTTGGATGTGGATGAGGGGACTGGGAAGGCGCGTGGGATTGTGCGCTTGAATCTAGCGCATGAGCAGTAAAAAAGTGGCCAGTGGCCAGTGGTCAGTGGCCAGTGGGGAGCTTCACCTTGCTAGTGAGGTCATCAATCCATTTAGTAGTCGTCCGACTTCGGCAGCCAGGTTCAGAACCTCTTGAGACTTTCGCCTTGGTCAAATAACTCAATCGAGCTGCAATTAGCACTTGGGTTTCAAGTTCCAGCAAGGATCCGTACGCAATTGACAAGTGATTCAGAAAGGCTTGGGTCGTACGCCTGCCTTGTCCCTCTGCCACATTCGATGGGATCGAGACAGCAGCTCTCCTAAGCTGGCTGGTAAGTCCGTAGATCTCTTCGCGGGGAAAACTTCTGGATACCTTGTAGACCTCCTCAGCTAAGTTCATCGCTTTTTGCCACACTATCAGTTGCTGGTAGTGTTTTACCTTCATGGGGTTCACCTCACTTCAACGCTATGAACTAAGTGTTCAGAATCGGATGGAAAGTTACAAGTGATCTACTTGCGGTAGGCCTTCTTGTCTAATGAAAGTGTTCTTGTTAGGCGGGTACCAAACTGGCCACTGGCCACTGGTCACTGACCACTATGCGGGTCCTTCTTCCGCGGGGACGATCGCGCCAGATGATTGGGACTTAATGATTGGCGGGGCCAGCAAACGCTGCGCGTATCCTTCGGGAAAGGAGCGTACGCGACCGTTGGCATCGGTTACCACATGTCCGGTTTCGCCCTCGGCAATTATTTGACCATCGGCCGCACGGACAATCTCGTAGCCAAACCGCAGCGAACGTTTACGCATCTCAGTGATATGAGTGCGCACCAGCAGTTCGTCGTCATAATAAGCAGGCGCCTTGTAGCGGGCGTAGCTTTCAGCGACGACCAGGAACGCGTCTTCATTCTCTTCCATGTCCCGATAAGAAAAACCGCGGGCCCGGCAAAACTCCGTGCGACCCAACTCAAACCAAATGAGGTAGTTTGCGTAATACACAATCCCCATCTTGTCCGTTTCCGCATAGCGGACACGCAACAGGGTTTCGTGCCATTCTCCCAAGGTCATCTCTGGAGCAGGACTTGTCATATTAGCGTCATGCCTTCAAACTCTATTGAAAGCGGTCCTAATCAGCCCGGGGCCGAAAGTTCTTAAAACGTTTAGCGGACTATAAGAGCGAACCCCCAATGATGTCAAAGCGAATCCACCGATTCAAAGCCCTGGTTTTTCTTCTGGCGCTCGGGATGGCGGTCGTGCTGGTAAAGCACGACGGCAACGTCTCTGCGCAGCGGGCCAATGTCGCCGGCAGCAACGCGCGAAATGCCGCGATCGTGACGACTACCGCCGAAGTCCTTAAGGAAACCAGCGAAATTCGAGAGTTGGCCATCCTGAGACCAGTGAGAAGCGGAGCGCAGTCTCGTTCAGAGATTGAGCACATGCTGATCAAAAACCTCAACGAGCAGATGACCCCGGCCGAGATGCATGCCGCGGAAGTCTCCCTGCGGAAGTTTGGTCTGGCGCCCGCCGACTTCGATTACCGTTCCTTCATGATCAAGCTGCTGACCGAGCAGGTTGCCGGTTACTACGATCCGAAAGCGCAGGAATTCCACCTGGCAGACTGGTTGGAGCTCGAAGGGCAAAAGCCCGTGATGGCGCACGAATTGACCCACGCGCTGCAAGATCAGCACTTCAACTTGCGACGTTTTGAAAAGTGGCCTCATGGCGATTCGGATGCGGAGCTGGCAGCTCACGCGCTGATTGAAGGCGACGCCACTTTGGCAATGATGGTTTACATGGCCAAGAACCCCTTGGTAGCACTGGCCTTCGGCCGGTCGCTGACGACCGGGGTAGCGACCGAACAGTATGACAAGGCCCCGCGAGCGATGCGCGAATCGCTCATCTTTCCTTACCTGCAGGGTTCAGAGTGGGCCACGCAGATCTATCGCAAGGGCGGTTGGAACATGGTCTCTAACGCCTTTACTCGATTGCCACTTTCGTCTGAACAGATTCTGCACGCGGAAAAATACTTCAACTATGAACGCCCGATAAAGATCGTGTTGCCTGACGTCACGAATCTGCTCAACGGTACGATTCAGCAAACAGCCGGCAACATTCAACAGTCGCAGATACGAAGACAGCAGAGGTTCTGGAACCGCAGGCTTCCCGCCCGCCTCAAGGCGGGCCAGGGCTTCTCGGAGGCAAACCCCCCTCACTACCCCCTGCCAACAGCCCGCAGCCCACGACCGCCTGGCATCGTATCGAGTCCGACGTCAACGGCGAATGGACTTACTACTTAATCCTCGATCAGTTTCTGAGCGCACCGGCAGAGTCGAAGCGCGCTGCGGCCGGCTGGGCTGGCGATCGTTACGGGTTGTATGAAGGGCCCAACGGCCAGCTATTTTTGTCGCAACTTGCCGTCTGGGATACGGAGAACGATGCGCGCGAGTTTTTCGATGCTTACGTTAAGCGCACGGAATTGCGCTATCCCGGCGCGAAGCGAATTGATTCAGCCGCTTCGCAGGCGGAAACCCGAAACCCCAAATTTGAAAATAGCCTTTCTTACTCATGGCAGACCAACGAGGGAGTGGTCGTTATCGAACTGCACGGCCTACGTGTAACCATCCTGGAGGGCGTGCCGGAAGCTGTTGAGCCGAGTACCCTCATGAAGGAATTTCGGTCTTACTGTCCCCCTTCCATGAGCTCGGATTGCGGATCAAAGGCTTAAATTGTACCGGCGACTTGGCTGTGTTAATTTGAGTTGGCTTATCCAGCACACCAAAGATGGCCGGTCTGAATCATGAAAATTTCTGACGCCCCGCCGGCTCACAAGCAATCCAGTCAACGACTGCGGGAATTAACTGCCGAGTTGCAGGAGTTCGAAGCACGTCTGCGTCTCGGTGGTGGACCGGATAAGATCGAACGCCAACATGCGCAGGGAAAACTCACCGCGCGTGAGCGTATTGATTTACTCCTCGACAAGGACTCCTACGCTCAGGAGATAGGACTGCTTGTCGCTTACGATCAGTACAGAGAAAAAGGGGAAAAGGGGAAAGGGAAGGGCTAAGCGCGGAAGACATTGGCGGCGCGCCGGGCGCTGGTGTCGTTACAGTTGTAGGTCGGGTACATGATCGCGAAGTAGTAGTTGTTGCCAACGATGCCACGGTCAAGGCGGGATCATGGTGGCCGGAGACGATTAAAAAGATTCTCAGAGCGCAGGAGATCGCAATGCGTTCTCATGTGCCGATTATCTACCTGGTTGATTCTGCCGGGGTAAACCTGCCGTATCAGGGGGGCGTATTTCCGGGCCAGTATGGCGCTTCAAGAATTTTTTATTACAACTCAATCATGCGGCGATATTTGAGGATTCCGCAGATCTCAGCAGTGATGGGCCCCTGCATTGCCGGAGGCGCATACCTACCTGCGCTCTCAGACGTGATCGTGATGGTGGAGGGAACCTCCTTCATGGGCCTCGGGGGAGCGAATCTGGTGAAAGGGGCAACGGGGCAAACAATCGACAACGAAGCTCTTGGCGGCGCTCGAGCGCACAACGAACTTTCTGGTGTAGCGCACTATCGGGTGAAGAATGACGAGGAATGTATCGAAAGAATTCGAGAATTTGTTTCTGAACTACCGCTGATGCCGGTCAGCCCGGTACCAATCCTGCCCGCTGTGGAAGCCGCGCGCCCGGCTGATGAGCTTTACGACATCATACCCGCAGATCACAAGCAGCCTTACAACGCACGGCATCTGCTCGAGTGTCTGCTGGACGACGGACATCTGGATGAATTCCAGGCTGACTACGCGAAGGAAATGGTTACCGGGCACGCGCGGGTTCGCGGCATACAGGTCGGCGTGATTGCGAACAACCGCGGCATGATTCGTCCGCCTGGCGGTGGTCCACCACGCTTTGGTGGCATCATCTATACCGAATCCGCGGAGAAGGTGGCCTACTTCATCGAAACCTGCAATCGCCGGCGGACGCCGCTGCTATTCATTCAGGACGTTTCAGGTTTCATGGTAGGCCCGGAGGCAGAACATTCCGGAATCATTCGCGCGGGTGCGCGCTTTGTGGAAGCGATGGCTACTGCTGTCGTCCCCAAGATCGTTTTGACTGTCAACCATGCATCGGGTGCAGGCTATTACGCGATGGCTGGTCAGGGATTCGATCCGGACTTCATCTTCACCTGGCCGACCGGACGCATGGGCGTTATGGAGGGTGATTCGGCCGTGCAAGCTGTGTTTGGTAGTCAGCTTGAAAAGTTGAAGCGCAACGATTTGAAACCCGATGAGAAGCTTGAGGCGGAGATGGATCAGGTGCGCGAGACTTACGACACGGAACTGGATGCGAAATATGCGGCTGCGCGCGGGTTTGTCGATGCGGTGATCCACCCCGATAACACGCGTGATGCGTTGGAGCTCGCGCTAAGAACCAGCCTGAACTACAGCGGGCCTCACATTGGCCAGTTTGTTCTGCCACCGACGCTGGTCTAGTCAACCCAGGAAAATCTGTCGAACCACTGCCTTACAGCCGGAGGTTTTTGCAATTCGCTCATCACTCAAGATCGCCACACAAAATCAGAACTGGGAGCGATAGCGACCAGCCGGAAACTCAACTCATGAAACTTGCACTGGAGAGCCGCTCCAATTCCGGAACTTGTCGGTCGAGCGATCGGCTGGTCGCTGTCGCTCCCAGTTCTGATTTTGTGCAGGCGTATGTTGGTGGGCACTACTTCACTGGGCCAAACTGAATCCTTACTCGCGATTTGCGATCTTGATCAGTTGGTGTTAAAAAAGATAACGCTGACCCTTTCCCGACTACAAATTCCCCCTCTAAAAAGTGATTTCCCCCAAGGATCTTGATCATTGTTCGCGCAGACGCCTGCCTGTGCGCAAACGAGATGGGAGGGCAATCCATGAACATGAAAATCTTTCGGTTGAGTAATTTCCTGCTGGCAATTGCATTCGCAGCGGGGGCTTTTTGCTTTGAATCTCGAAGTGTTTCCGGAAGCGCAATGGGTCAAAACGCAAATTCCTCCACCACGATGACTGAAAATTCCAACGCCGGCACAACCCGTCGCAGACGAGGTCGTCGACGCACACCCGCCCCGCCAGCCGCAGGCACTACTGCTGTTCCCGCCACAGAAGCTGCAGCGACAGTCGCTCCAGTAGCCACGACTGAGCAGACTGATTTGTCAGGAACCTATGCGGGCACTTTTGATTGTGCAGATGCTGGACTGACGGGCGACACCACCTTGACTATTAACGGCAATCAATTCACCACCTCAGATGGCAAGTCCGGCCGTATCACGGCGGCAACTACACAGGGCTATACCGGGGTTGCGATGCAGTTTGGCGAATTTACTCCTGGCGACGAACGGACAACCGGCTATCGCACCGACCATCGTTTCGTTGCGTGCAAAAAAATTACGCGATCGACTAACGCTAACGAGTGTTCCGGGAGCGACGCATGTCTGTTCATTTACGCCCGCCGGCACAAAGCGCACTGCGCGTAATCGTCGTATGCCAGCGGCTCCACCTGCGGCACCGGAACCTGCAAAACCTGCGCCCGTTGCCGAACCGGTTGCGGCGCCAGTTACACCGGCAGAACCTACTGCGGCGCCAGTTACCCCCGCAGAACCAGGGGCCGAGGCAGGACCGATGCCACCCGCTGCACCAAAGCCAGCTCCTCGTGGCCGCAGAGGGACCGCGAAGCCAAAGCCGACGCCTGCTACTCCTCCGAGCTGACGCTCCCGATTTACTGCGGCTCTTCTTGCCTCGACAGTGTTTTCAACACACAACGCGGGCGGTGCGGTTTTCACAAACCAAGCCGCCCGCATTGCATGTCCGAAATAAACCAATTACATTGCCTGTCCACGTGAGTTCATTTTCGGGCGGAGCATCTGAAAGCGTATTCGATCACAACCATCTGCCATCTCAAAAAGTCGGTGGTACTGACTTCAAGGCGTACGAAGAGTCCAAATGAAACAAAAAATTCGCATTGCCGCCGGTCAGGGTTTTTGGGGAGACCTTCCCGAGGCGCCGGTGCGACAGGTTGAAGGTGGTCCAATTGACTATCTGATGCTCGACTATCTAGCGGAAGTCACGATGTCGATCATGCAGAAACAACGCTCACGCGATTCGGCCGCCGGTTATGCGAAGGACTTTGTTCCCCTGATGAAGCGTATTCTGCCTGCTTGTGTGGAGCGGAATATTCGTGTGACGGCAAACGCCGGTGGCGTAAACGTTGCAGGTTGTGCGGCCGCGGTGAAGGAAGTCGCGCTTGAACTTGGTCTTGCCGGCAGACTTCGTCTCGGATTAGTGACCGGCGACGATATCATGCCGCAGCTTGATGAGTTTCTTTCGCGCGGCATCGAGTTGCGTAACATGGACACCGGCGCGCCCCTCTCAACGGTTCGCGATCGGATTCAAAGCGCCAATGTCTATCTGGGCGCTGCGCCGATGCTCGAGGCGCTTGATCGCGGAGCGCAGGTTGTAATCACCGGCCGGGCAACCGACACGGGGTTGACCCTGGCGCCGCTCATGCACGAGTTTGGCTGGGCTCTCTGACGATTGGAACCGCATCGCGGCCGGTACGATTGCCGGTCACATTATTGAGTGTGGCGCACAGTGTTCCGGCGGTAACTGCCAATATGAGTGGCGCAGCATCCCCAACCTCGCGGATGTGGGGTTCCCGATTGTTGAAGCAACTCCCGACGGCACCTTCGTGATTACAAAGCACGATCGTACGGGCGGTTGGGTGACGATTCCTTCCGTCAAGGAACAGCTTGTCTATGAAATGGGCGATCCACACGAATACATCACACCGGACTGCATCGCCGATTTCAGCACCATACGTCTCGAATACGAGGGCCGTGATCGCGTTCGCGTCTTTGGGATCGAGGGTCGACCCGCGACTGACACTTTCAAAGTTTCGATTAGTTATTCAGCCGGTTACAAAGCCGTCGGCACGCTGGTTTATTCATGGCCCGACGCCTATGACAAAGCTCAAGCTGCGGACAGAATTCTTCGGACAAGACTCGATCGACTGGGATTGAAGTTTGACCATATGCTGACGGAGTTCGTCGGCGCCAACGCGACCCATGGACCGCTAGCGGGCAAGCCTTCAGCTGACTTACCTGAAGTTCAACTGCGCGTGGGAGTGCGGAGTGAGGATCGAGCTGTAGTGGAGAGATTTACAAAAGAGATTGCGCCGCTGGTCCTAACTGGCCCGCCAGGAGTGACTGGCTTTGCTGGGGGTCGTCCAAAGGTGGAAGAGATTGTGGCGTACTGGCCGGCGCTTATTCCGAAGCGTGAGATTGTGCCGGTTGTTTCAGTGATTGAGGTGTAAAGAGACATTTTCCAGTGTGGTAAACAGTCAATAGAGCGTTCGGGCGGATTCAAATTTGAATAGTTGCATTTGCTCGCTACCGCTCGCGGTTCTGCATCAATGATTAAGAGAGAGTCACGCTACAAATGAAGGTTCAGCTTGTAAAACTTGCACACGCTCGCTCAGGCGATAAGGGCGACACAGCTAATGTCGGCCTGATTGCGTTGCGTGATGAAATCTATCCGATTCTGGTCCGCGAGGTTACAGCGGAGCGCGTGAAGCAACACTTCCAGGGTATCTGCAAAGGTGAAGTCGAACGATTTGAACTCCCGAATCTCGGCGCGCTGAACTTTTTGTTGCACGAAAGTCTCGGTGGTGGCGGCACCCTGTCTTTGATGACCGACGCACAGGGGAAAACATTCTCTACGGCGCTGTTAGGATGGAGATTGAAATCTCTGACGCTGAGGCCAGCAGCCTTGAGTTAGGTTTAATTTAGAGAAGCTCATAAAGGCGAGCGGGGGCAAGCCCACCTTCCTTACCCGAGCTTATTTCGCGTATTCGCTGATCGCTGCTGGAACGGCTTTCAAGTTGGGATAACTCGACAAGTCAGCAGTCTCACAGGTGAGGAAGGTGGGCTTGCACCCGCTCTTATCAAACGCCGATCACAAGATGGCCGATACAGAAAGTTCACCTTCATCCATACTCCATGGCTATGCCTCAGTTAACGGCATTCGCTTGCATTACGCCGAGGCAGGCAGCGGCGACAATCTCGTAATCCTTCTGCACGGCTTCCCAGAGTTTTGGTATTCCTGGCGAAAACAGTTGGACGCGTTGAGCGGAAGCTTCCACGTGATTGCGCCAGACTTACGGGGCTACAATCTGAGTGATAAGCCGCCGCGAGTTGAAGACTATAAAATAGACAGAGTAGCTGAAGACGTGGTTGGCCTCATCGATCATTTTGGCGCCGAACAAGCAGCGGTTGTTGGTCATGATTGGGGCGCCGGTGTGGCCTGGTTACTTGCCCAAAAACATCCTGAACGAGTCTCGAAACTCGCGGTATTGCAGGTCCCACTCCAGGCGGTATTTCGGGCCAATCTTACCTTCAAACAATTTCTGCGAAGTTGGTACATGTTCTTTTTTCAAATCCCTCGCTTGCCTGAATGGTTGATCAGACAGCAGAATTTTCGCGCAATCGAGGATACCTTCACAAAAAAGATCTTCAGAAAAAATACTTTTACAGCCGAAGAAGTCGAGCTTTATAAGGAGGCAGCCCGCCAGCCCGGCGCACTTACGGGAGCCATAAACTACTATCGGGCAAATGTTTTTGACCGGCTCTTCCCGCGCAGGCGTAAGGACAATGTGAACCAGAGCACCAGCCGGGTCCGGGTTCCCACTTTATTTATTTTTGGCGAACAGGATTTCGCTATTATCCCCGCGAGTGTTCGGGGGTTGGAAAAGTACATCGATGCGTATTATCGCGAAGTGCGTATTCCGAATAGCGGCCACTGGGTGCAAAATGAAGCGGCGGCGGAAGTGAACGCCGCACTGCTTGAATTCTTGACCACAGAGATCACCGCTAAAGGCAAAGTGGTAGTCACAGGAGCAGAGAATGGGTGAAGCCGGCGAGGCAGTCTTGTACCAGATCGAAGGAGCGGTGGCGCGTGTAACGCTCAACCGGCCGGAGAAGCGAAACGCGCTGAATGAAGCGCTGATCGATGGCCTCAAGAGTTCCTTGCGCAGGGCCAGTGACGATGCGTCGGTCCGCGTGGTCGTAATCTCCGGAGCCGGCAATGACTTCTGTTCTGGCGCCGACCTGGCATCGTTGCAGAAGATTGCGGATGGCTCAGTTACCGAGAATACCGCTGACGCGCGTTCTTTAATGGAGCTCTTTGTACTAATGCGTCAGGTTGGGGTTCCAGTCGTGGCTGCGGTTCGTGGGAAGGCACTGGCGGGCGGGTGTGGTCTGGCGAGCGCGTGCGACATTGTACTCGCCTCCGCCGAAGCACAGTTTGGTTATCCTGAAGTTAAGATTGGTTTTGTTCCGGCGATGGTGATGGCGATACTACGTCGGAACGTATCTGAAAAACGCGCTTTCGAATTGATTACTCGCGGTGAGCAAATTAGCGCCGCAGAGGCAAAACAATTTGGCCTTGTGAATCAGGTTTTCCCGGAGGAAGAATTTGACTCAGCGGTGACGGCTTATGTAAACGGATTTACAACCGTGAGTAAGTCTGCGGTGGCGCTAACCAAGACGCTGCTATACCAGATGGATGGGATGTCATTTGGCGATGCATTGCACACCGGTGTTGACGTGAACGTGATTGCCCGCATGACAGAGGATTGCCAGGAGGGAATCGCGCGCTTTCTGAAAAAGACCTGACCTCCGTTCAGCGAGGTTTACGAAGTCGCTTATTTTCAAATTGATCTAACTCTTCGCCGGCGTTCCCCGGAGAGTTTTGATCGCCTGCCTAATAGCTTCTGCGTTCTTTACGTTTTGCGCTTTTTTCAGATACTGCTCGAGTTCAACCGCAGCACGTGGGCGCTCGCCTCTCTTCTCATAAACGCGTGCCAGTTGAAGATGGACATCAGCCAGTTGCTTGTTCAAACGCACAGCCTCCAGCAACACCTTTTCGCTTCAGTGAAGACGAAGGTCCGCTCGTCTGCGGCTGCTTTCGATTGTGACGCGTCCATGCTTGACGCTTGTTCGACGAGTGCCGTGCCTTCAGCCAGCAGGTATTGCGAATCCGCAGGATTCAGACGCGCGCCTCAGCGTAGATACGCGCGGCCACGGCATATTTGTGCTGTTGCATCATTATACGCGCGAACAAATCGAAAATCCGATCGTTATTCGGATTAACCCGCCGAGCTTCATCGAGATGTTTAATGGCCTCCTGAAACTTGCGTTGCTTGGCTAATTCGTTGGCCAGGACAAGACGCGCATCAAAGTAAGCTGGGAAAATTCCAATCGCGCTCTCGTAAGCGGACACCGCTTCGGGAACGCGATTCTCTACGAGCCGCCTTGATTCCGGATTCAAAGGCGGCGCGAGCGGACTTCGGGATATCCTGCACAAAAGTGAGACCTGGGCGCGCCGGACGCACCCCACCCTTCGCTACCAGAAGTATTTCTATGGTCCGAGTCTACCAGGGTGGTTGGCGGCAGTGTCTCAGAATTCGACAGACTCGCTTGCCGGGTTGTAGTCGGGGCGGAGATTACGAGGGTGTAGCTCGTGTCCGTGAGTGCGGTGAAAGTGAAGTCGCCTTCATTGTTTGAGACTGTCTGATCGATCAGGGCGCCATTCCTTTCCAGGCTGACAGAAATCGGCCAACGTTTGTACCCAGCGAATTTGTATTTGCCGCGAATTGTGTGACCCTGCGCATAGGTGCTGGAGGCGAAACTGCCGAGGAGAATCAAGGCGAATGTGCATGTCAAGTGGAAGAAGCGATATTTCATTTCAATGCTCCGGAATTAAGCTTCGGAATGATTGCGCGAGGTTTGAATTTTATCCTTAGGCGATGAATCTAGAAAAAGGTGGAGTCCCTTATTCCGGACTCCACCAGGGGAGGCGGCTATTGAAGGTCCGGTTCCTAGAAACGAAACTTCGCTCGAATTGAAAGCCCGCGGACCGCCGAGTGCCGAAGACGCTGGTAGTGCGCGGGCGGTGTGTCCGTGGATGACATTCTTAATTTCGTCTGGCGATGTACCCTCCTCCGAGAGAGTAATGGCCGTTGGGTAAGTAAGATTAGCTATGTTGAAAACATTAAAGACTTCACCGATAAGATCGAGTTCCCAGCCTTTCGCTGAAGCTGAAAGTCTTAGTTAGGCGAATGTCCTGCGAGATTACCGAGTCGGTGCCAATCTGTACCTTCCCTTCTCTGAGCCAGCGGACAATGTCGGTCCCAAAATCCGGGAAATTGCTTGTCGCAACGCCCGAGTTGGACTATCCGCACCGCAATCATCACCAAGATTCGGGATGCTTGGTTTTTAAAAGTGGAATTATCGCGTTGACCGAACTAACGCTCTTAAGGTTCGTCCGAGCGAGCCTTCTCCAGTGCCAGGCAGGTAGCTTTGGAAAGTGCCGGTCCTGGAGAGATCAACGAAGTTGGGCAGGAAGACGCTCTGCGGGACGACCGCAAAAAGCCAGTCGAATAGAGCGAGACCTGCCAGCCGGCCCAGCACGTCACGCTTAAATTTGTTCCTCTGCTCTTCCGGAAGAACGGCACATCGTAAATCCCACTCAACACAAAGCGATGGGTACGGTCGAGCCCTGCCGGACCAAACTCCTTGCGGATGTTGTTCAAATCCGTAACGGTCGCGCCCAGGCCCAACGCGTCGCTGCCGAATGCCTTGAAGCGCGAAAGGGCGTAGCTCGCCGTCATTTGAAATCCGTTGGAGAAACGACAATATTACACCGGAAGAGACCAGCCATGTAGGTCGAGAAGCCCGACGAATCGGCGTACGGTATGGCGTTTCCGAAGGCGGTCTTTTCGCCGAATTCGGAACCGAAGTGGTTCACGTTGTAGACGATTACTTCATGCACGCCTCTGCGATAGTTTAAGTCGCCCTGGAAGACAAACCCCCAGGTAGCTCGCGCTGGATGCCGATCGAGTATTGGAGGGAATAGGGTATCTGGAACTCCATCACTCGAGAGAAATCATGGGGACCGGATATGAATACGAAACACTCGGACTTGAGGTCGGCAGTGCACAGTTGAAGGCGTGCGATTCGATGTCAGCTCGCGCCGGCCGATAAATGCCAGGGCTTGCGCAAGGGTTATATTCTGCCCCGAGTGAAGCGACCGTCGCCACCGGGGAAGAAGGGGCTAACGAGATCGGGCCGACGAGGAACAATTCCGCTCCTGGAGGCCGAGGTCAGCGCGCTCAAAAAGCCTCAGGTTGTCGATCGTGTTGTCATAGTATATGCCGGCACCAGCCCGAACGACCGTACGACCGTTGCCAGCCACGTCCCAGGCGAAACCAAGGGTCGGCGCAAAGTTGTTCTTGTCCTTCGGGAACAAGACGCAACTGAACCAAAGGCACGCGGAATAAAGAT